>OY762503.2:0-554183 GCA_963665885.2 Bacteroidales bacterium
ACCCGTTCACGAGTATCATAAACCCGTTCACGAGTATCCGAAATCCATTCACGGGTATCCGAAATCCATTCACAGGTATCATAAATCCATTCACGGGTATCTTTTATCCGTTCATGAAAATCCAAAACCCATTCACGGGCAGAGGCATAGCTTATTTCTCGTAAAAATGCATCTCGCGAAGATACTGCCATACCCGCTGAGGTAGCATATATTCCACATTTTTACCCTGCCCGACGGCGTTGCGGATAAAACTGGAGGAAATATCCATCAGCGGGGCGTCCACTAATGTAATGTGTGGATGGCTGATAAGCTGTCCCGGCATTATCCCGGGGCGGGGATAGATATATAAATAGTAATTTTCGAGTATCTGTTCGTAATTTTTCCATTTATTGAAGGTAGGCAAAACGTCGGTGCCGGCAATAAGGACAAATTGTTTGCCGGGGTATTTTTCGGTAAGATAAGTCAGGGTGCGTATGGTATAGGAAGGTTGTTCCATTTTAAATTCGATGTCGCAGATGCGAAAACGGGCGTCTTCCTCCACGGCAATGCGCGCCATCGCCAGGCGATGATGGTCGGCGAGGAGGGTTTTCTTTTCCTTTAATGGATTATGAGGCGAAACCACAAACCACACCTCATCCAGATCGGTAAATTCCACCATATAGTTAGCAATAATCAGGTGCCCGATATGAATAGGGTTAAAACTGCCAAATAATAAACCGATCTTTGAGGTAGCCTCTTTCATCTTTATGCTTTAAAACCAGATTTATTTCTTTAAAAATGCCTGATCAGGGTTGCCGGCATCCCGCGCCAGAAAACTTTTGATGGATTGAATGGCTTCTTCCACGGCTCTTTCCAGGTTATCGTTTACAATAATCTGATCGAAGCCTTTCGCAAAAGTCATTTCATATTCGGCTTTATCCAATCGCTTTTTAAGGCTTGCTTCATCTTCGGTACCGCGTTTCTTCAGCCGTTGAGCGAGTATCTCAAGCGAAGGAGGAGTTATGAAAAAAGCCTGTGCATTGTTACCAAATATTTTTTTCAGATTCAAACCGCCCTGCACATCCACATCAAACAGCACATTATTCCCTTTATCCCAGATACGTTTCATCTCCGATTTCAGCGTTCCGTAATAACTTCCCGGATATACTTCCTGCCATTCCACAAATTCGTTGTCAGCAATTTTCTGCCGGAATTCTTCGGCGGCAATAAAATAATAGTCCTTCCCGTTGATTTCATTTGCCCGTTTGGGACGGCTGGCAGCCGATATCGAAAACTCAAGGCAGAGGTCGGGATGTTCAAGCAACCTTTTCACGATGGTTGTCTTTCCCGCACCGCTGGGAGCGCTGAAGATGATTAGTTTTCCTTTGGCTTCCGGTATCATGATTTAAAGAATATTCGCAAGTTGTTCTTTTATTTTCTCCAGTTCATCTTTCATGTGCACAACAATTTTCTGAATGTTTACCTCATTGGCTTTGGAACCAAGCGTATTAATTTCCCTGCCGATTTCCTGGGTGATAAAACTTAGTTTTTTACCCTGCGATACCGGTTCTTCCAGCGATTCTAGAAAATAATCGCAATGTTTTTTAAGCCTGACTTTCTCTTCGGTGATGTCTAATTTCTCGAGATAATAAATAATTTCCTGTTCAAAACGGTTTTCATCAATCTTTACTTCTTCGGTAATATCACCAAGGCTTTTATGCAAACGGTTTTTAAGAAGAGTGATCCGCTGAATTTCGAAAGGTTCTACCTCTTTAAGAAGTTCCAGTATCAGGTTTATCCGGTTGACGATGTCCTTTTTAAGTAATTCTCCTTCCAATATCCGGAATTCATCGAGTTGGTTTAACGTATCGAGCAGGCATTGTTTGATGGCTTCCCATTCCGATTCATCTAAATCTTCTTTTTCGGTAACCAGCACATCGGGCATTTTAAGGATAATCGGCAAAAAATCAGAAAAATCATTTTCACCCAATTCGTCCGAAAGCGCTTTCAATTCCTGATAATATTTCCGGGCCAGGTTTTTATTTAACGAATAAGGCAGGATGTCGCTTGTATTTTCACTGGAAAGAGAGAGATCAATTTTACCACGTTCGAGTATTTTACCTGTTTCGGAGCGGATTTCAAATTCTTTTACTTTATAACCGTTTGAAATTTTAGTATTTATATCTAAAGTCTTACTGTTTAACGATTTAATTTCGATAGTAATTTTTTTCGCCGGCAACTCAATGGTTTGTTTGCCGTAGCCAGTCATGGATTTAATCATATAAAATGTATATTTTAAGCAAAGATACTAAGGTTGACGGAAAAAAGTAAATTTAGCGAAATTTTATTATTTTTACACCATAAAATTTAATCCCATATACACATGTTCAGGTCAAGAAAAGGAATGAAAATAGGCATCCTAACCGCCGGTGGGGATTGTCCTGGAATAAATGCAGCCATACGCGGCGTTGGTAAAACAGCCATCGTTGAACATGGCATGAAAGTTTATGGTATATCGTCAGGTTTCCAGGGGCTGATTACCAAGGATTATATCGAACTTGAGGAACCTCAGCTTTCGGGGCTGTTAACCCTTGGCGGAACCATCCTTGGAACTTCGCGGGAGAAACCCTTCAAGAAAAAAGGAGGTATTTACAGCCAGATTGATAAACCTCAACTGATTAAAAAAAATTACAAGGAAATGGGTTTGGATGCGCTGGTATGCATTGGTGGAAACGGTACCCAGCGGACAGCCGCCTTGCTTGCCGAAGAAGGTTTGAATGTGATTGGAATTCCGAAAACTATTGACAACGATGTGTGGGGAACCGATGTTTCGTTCGGATTCGATTCTGCCGTTTTGATTGCTACCGAAGCCATTGACCGTCTGCATACCACAGCCAATTCGCACAAACGCATCATGATTATTGAAACCATGGGGCATCATGCCGGATGGCTGGCTTTATACTCCGGTATTGCCGGTGGAGGCGATCTCATCATCATTCCTGAAATAAAATATGATGAAAGAGTGATCTGCGAGTATCTGAAAAAGCGAGTGGAAAACAAGAAAAATTATTCCATTGTAGTTGTAGCCGAAGGTGTTGATGTTCCTTCAAAATGGGATTCTCCGGCAAAGTACATGGCCGATTTGATTTATAAAAATGTGGGGTTGGATACCCGTGAAACCATTTTGGGCTATGTGCAACGTGGCGGGAGCCCATCACCAGCCGATCGTTTGCTGGCAACCCGTTATGGCGCTTCGGTGGTGGAAATGATTGTAAAAGAGCAATTCGGTAAAATGGTTTCGCTGAAGGGAAATGAAATTTCTTCCGTTTCTTTAGAAGAGGTGAGCGATAAATTGAAAACCATTCCGGTTGATCTGCCGCTTCTGAATATGGCACGCAATCTCGACATCTGCTTTGGTAATAAATAGCTTATTTTAAATTTGATAATGAAAAATACTTTCCAGTTTATCCTTTTTTTTCTTTTTCCCTTTTCTGTTATAGCTCAAAATACCGATTGGCAGACATTTTATGAAAAATCGGATTATAAAGAAACTCCCCACTATCAGGCCACCATCGATTATTGTAAACAGTTAGCCTCTCATTCACCGTGGATTAAATACACAATATTTGGTAAAAGTCCGCAAGGCAGGGATTTGCCACTTCTTATTGTTGATAAAAAGGGAAATTTTGATTCTAAATCTGTCAAAGTTTCCGGGAATGCCGTTTTGCTCATTCAGGCTTGCATACATCCCGGTGAACCCGATGGAAAAGATGCAGGTTTGATGTTGCTCAGGGATATTGCCATTTCCAAAAAATATGAAAAGCTGCTCGATCATGTTACCATTCTTTTTATTCCTATTTTTAATGTAGATGGGCACGAACGTTTTGGACCGAATAATCGTATCAATCAGAATGGTCCCAAGGAAATGGGCTGGAGAGTTACGGCTCAAAACCTGAATCTTAACCGTGATTTTATGAAAGCCGATGCTCCCGAAATGCAGGCATGGCTGAAGTTGTTTAATGAATGGCTTCCCGATTTTACGGTTGATTGTCACGTAACGGATGGCGCCGATTATCAATATGTTTTGACGTATGGGCTGGAAATTTATGGTAACATGGACAAAAACCTGACGGATTGGACACGCGATGTTTATCTGAAAAAAATTGAAAAGGAAATGGATAAAGCTCATATGCCGATATTCCCATACATTTCCTTCCGCCAATGGCACGATCCGCGCAGCGGATTGGAAACCGGAGTGGCGCCTCCCATGCTTTGCAGTGGTTATCTTTCTGTTCAAAACCGTCCCGGATTGCTTATCGAAACGCATATGCTGAAGGATTATAAAACGCGTGTTTCGGCTACGTACGAGCTGCTAAAACAAACAGCTATCGTTTTAAATGATGATTATCAAAATCTTAAAAAAACAATTTCCGCTGCCGATGAATTTGCAGCAAGCCGTGAATTCAGGAAACAACCTTTTCCTCTTGCCTTTGATCAAACGTATACCGATAGCACCATGGTGGATTTCCTTGGCGTAGAATATTCTGCCGATACCAGTGATTTAAGCGGTGGATTATGGTTTAAATACAGCAACGATAAACCGAAGACCTTTAAAATTCCTTTTTTCGAACATCCACAAGCTAAAATATTTGCCAGTTTGCCCGAAGCCTATATTATTCCTCCGGAATGGACTTCTGTTATTGAACGCCTTGATAACCACGAAATAAAATATTCGCGATTGAAGGAAGCACAAACGATAGAAGTTACCACGTATAAATTTTCCAATCCTAAATGGAACGAACGTTCGTACGAAGGAAGACATCAACTGGACGTTGATCAGGAGGAAATAAAAGTCAAACGGGAATATCCGGCGGGTTCTGTTGTTGTGGATATGAACCAACGGACAGCAAGGGTAATAGCACATTTTCTGGAACCCAAAGCTAACGATTCGTTTGTCCATTGGGGATTTTTCGACGCTGTTTTTGAACAAAAGGAGTACGGCGAAACGTATGTGTTGGAAATATTAGCGCGCCAATTGCTTGCCGAAAATCCCTCTTTGAAAAAGGAATTTGAAGAAAAAAAAGCCAAAGACCAGCGATTTGCAAAAAATTCCAGGGAAATTCTTAACTGGTTTTACAGCAAATCACCTTATTGGGATCAAAGTTTGAATATGTATCCGGTAGGCAAAATTTCAGACAGAGCGTTAGTGGATAAGTTGCATATTGTCAATTAAACAAGGTAAAATTTTTCAGATTTCGACCGGATATATTTTTTCTGATCAAAGCGGAATAATTGGGCTGGTTTATGAGCAACACCCTTTTGCTTTTCGTCAAGAGGAATAATAAAAGGAATGGTTGAAACTTTTTTTCTGAAATTTCTTTTATCTAACGTAGTTCCGAGAATAACTTCATAAAGCTTTTGAAGTTGGCTGAGGGTAAATTTATTGGGAAGTAATTCAAATCCAATTGGTTGTGTATGTAGCTTGTTTCTAAGCACTTCTAAGGCTTTATCAAGAATTTCTTTGTGATCAAATGCTAATTCTGTGATTCCGGAAACGGGATACCAATTGGCGTTTTTAGCAAATTTTGCCTGTTTAATTTCCTCACTATCAATTTTTACCAGCGAAAAATAGGCTATCGAAATTACTCTTTTTTCGGGATGGTTTATGGAATTTAACCAAACCATATCTCTTTCTTTACGGGTTATTCTGTCTACATTACCAAATGTATTAAATTGTTCAAGGTAAATGTTTTCCAGTCCGGTAAGCTCTTTTAATACCCGGATGGCCGAGTCATCAACGTTTTCGGCATAGCCGATTAAATCGCCGGGGAATTTTAAGTCCCGGTATGTTACATTTTCAAATTCGATGCTTCTTTCAATTAGCAAAACGTTCAGTTGTTCAAAATCGAAACCGAAAATTACACAGTCAACGGAAATATATGGTATTAAATTGGTGTCCATTAATATTTTGTAAAGTATTGATAATAAATTATTTGTTAATAATTAGGTTTTTAAAACGCAAGAGCCTTTACGTACTTAGTGTTGGACTTACACAAACTAAGATTGCAATAATAGAAAAAAATCTTATTAAAAATGATGATTTTAAAAAAATATTTGTACTTTTATTCATTATTTTTTTGTGGATTAAAATAATTGAATTATTTTTACGGCCGAGATAGTGTTAAAATTACACAAAGTTAGTGTTTTATTAACACAAAGCAAAATTTATAACCGGATGAAATATTTTAGAAAAATATTGATCATTATCCCTTTACTTTTTTATCCCTCTTTTACATTGATTTCCGGGGGCAAACAGGGTAATTTTTCGCTGGATGATTTGCAACGCCGGACGTTTTATTATTTTTGGGATTTAGCCGATCCGGTTACCGGGCTAATTCCCGACAGGGCTCCTACAAAATCGTTTTCGAGCGTTGCTGCGGTAGGTTTTGGGTTAAGCTCATACATTGTTGGTACAGAGCATGGTTGGGTCTCGCGAAAAAAATCTTCGCAACGGGTATTAAAAACATTAAAATTCTTATTGCAACTGCCGCAAAGCGATGCAACAGCCAATGTGGGTGGGTACAAAGGCTTTTTCTATCATTTTCTTGATGCACATACCGGCTATCGTTATCAGGATGTGGAACTTTCTACCATTGATACGGGTTTGTTGATGTCCGGAGTTTTGTCCTGCTACTCGTATTTCGACAGGAATAATCCTGTGGAAACAGAAATTCGCCGAATAGCGGATTCGCTTTACCGTCGTGTAGACTGGGCATGGTTTTTAACCAAAAACAATGCACTTAGCATGGGCTGGCATCCGGGTCAGGGTTTTCTGGAATCGGAGTGGAAAGGATATAATGAAGCGATGATTTTGATAATCATGGCTATAGGATCGCCGACGCATCCCATACCTTCTTCGTGCTGGGATGTGTGGACACAAAATTATAACTGGGCAAACTACAAAGGCCAGGAGCATGTGAATTTCGGACCGCTTTTCGGACATCAATACTCCCATATGTTTATCGATTTCAAAGGAATACGGGATAATTACATGAAAAATAAAGAAATCGATTATTTTGAAAATTCCCGAAGAGCTACGTATGCAAACAGGGCATATTGCATCGAAAATGCTCAGAAATTCAAAGGTTACGGAGAAAACGTTTGGGGCTTAACTGCTTGTGATGGTCCCGGTTATTTCAGAAAAAAAATCGGCGATAAATTTGTTGCATTTGATGGCTACTCGGCCCGGGGAGCTGCACAGAAATATTTGGTAGATGATGGCACCATAGCTCCGACAGCGGCTGGCGGTTCTGTGGCTTTTGCCCCCGAAATCTGTATTCCTGCGTTAAAGGAAATGTATGATTTATACGGAGATAAACTTTACGGTAAATACGGCTTCCGTGATGCCTTTAATCCTACGTTTACTTTCGGTAAAGAGAATGAAAAAGGTTGGTTCGATTGCGATTATATTGGAATTGACCAGGGGCCCATTGTGTTGATGATAGAAAATTATAAAACCGGATTGATCTGGAATATTTTCAAAAAAAACCCGTACATTGTTGATGGATTAAAAAAGGCTGGTTTCAGCGGCGGATGGTTAGATAATTAATTGATAATTAATAATATTATTCAAAATAATCGTAAAACAAAATAGAATTATATGACAGCAAATACAACTACAGCGACCGAATCGAAAAAATTTTCAGGGACTCTTCGTTCGAATCCGAATTACACATCGGCATTAGTACTTCTGACATCCTTATTTTTTATGTGGGGGTTTATCACCTGCCTGAACGATATTCTTATTCCTCATTTAAAAGGATTGTTCGATCTGAATTATACCAAAACAATGTTGATCCAGTTCACATTTTTTGGAGCTTATGCCCTGATGTCAATCCCTGCTGGTTGGTTTGTTGGCAAAATTGGATATAAAAAAGGAATTGTGCTCGGCTTGTCCGTTACGGGTGTAGGTGCATTAATGTTCTATCCTGCTTCAATGATGATAAGTTACGGAGTATTTCTTACCGGATTTTTTATTTTGGCAACCGGGATAACCATACTTCAGGTAGCGGCAAATCCCTTTGTCGCTATTTTGGGAGCGCCCGAAACAGCATCGGGAAGACTTAATATGACACAGGCATTTAATTCATTAGGAACAACGATCGCCCCGATTTTCGGAGGATTGCTCATTCTTTCCAATCATACCGTTGCCGCCGAAAAGGCAGCTACCGTGCAAATTCCTTATATTGGAATTGCCATTGCACTTTTTCTGATAGCCGTAGTATTTGCTTTTGCCAAATTACCAAATATCAAAGCGGAGAGCCAGCAAAAAGCAGCCGGAAGCGCCTGGAAATATCCCCATTTAGTTTTAGGAGCCATCGCCATTTTCCTTTACGTTGGAGGAGAAGTTTCCATTGGCAGTTTTCTCATTAGCTTCTTTAAAGAACACGATATTGCAGGTTTGGTCGAAACGGAAGGCGCTAAATATGTGGCAATGTATTGGGGCGGAGCAATGATTGGAAGATTTTTTGGCGCCATTTCCTTAACGGGAATAAAGAAACAAAATACCAGATTTATACTTTATGCTGTAACTATGGTGTTTGCATTTTTTCTGGCGTGGTATCTTACCAAAGAAACTACCCTTGCAGCATTATTTCTCATTTTTGTAATTATTAATCTTGCAGGTTTTCTTTTAGGAAAAAACAAACCGGGTCGTACGCTTTCTATTATGGCAGGTATTGTGGTTGTTTTAGTTACCGTTACCGTAATTTCTTCCGGCAAGTTTGCCATGTGGCCTATCATTGCGGTAGGTTTGTTCAATTCCATCATGTTCCCGACAATTTTTACCCTTGCCATTGATGGTTTGGGAAAAGATACCAGCCAGGGCTCAGGAATTTTATGTATGGCTATTGTTGGCGGTGCATTAATTCCTTTATTAATGGGCGTTATGGCCGATAATTTTGGCATTCACCATTCATTTTTAATTACACTTGTTTGTTATCTGTATATTCTTTTTTATGGGATTCGCGGGTATAAACATCAAATAAAAACCGAAAACATTTAATAACCAAATTTATAAATTATGAGAAAATTTACGTATCTCTTATTGCTGATAATGCTTTGTACGGGGCAGGTTTTTGCTCAGGGGCGTAAGATCAGCGGAACGGTAACCGATGCCAAGGACGGTTCTACCATGCCGGGTGTAAATGTGATTCTGAAAGGAACAACCTCTGGTGCGGTATCCGATGTGAATGGCAGATATGAAATCAACGTAACCGGTAAAAATCAGGTTCTGGTATTCAAGTTTATCGGATATAAAACTCAGGAAATTGAAATCGCTAACAACAATGAGATCAATGTACAAATGGCTGTTGAGTCTCAAAAACTGGATGAAATAGTAGTAATTGGCTATGGAGTTCAGCGAAAAAGCGATTTAACCGGTTCGGTTTCTTCGATGAAAGGGAAAGATCTTTCCAAGATCGCCACTTCTTCGGCGGTTCAGGCAATGCAGGGTAAAGTCGCCGGAATTCAAGTCTCTGACCCTTCCGGAGCTCCCGGAGCTACTCCTGTGGTTCGTATCCGGGGAGTCGGTACACTCAACAATGCAAACCCTATTTATGTAGTGGACGGAGTTATTCTCGACGACATTTCATTTCTTAGCAACAATGATATTGAATCAATGGAAGTGCTTAAGGATGCTTCTGCAACCGCTATTTATGGTTCCCGGGGAGCCAACGGAGTCATTATTGTTACTACCAAAATTGGCAAAGTCGGAAAGGAAAGTCCTACTGCAGTTAATTTTTCGTATGATTATAGTTTTCAGCACCTTCAGAAAAAAATTGATTTACTTACCGGAAAAGAATTTGCCCAGGTGGTAAATGAAATAAATCCGGGAACGTTTAATAATATCAACCGGGTAGCCAATACGGACTGGCAGGATAAGATTTTTAAGGATATGATGCCTATTCAGAATTATCATGCTTCGGTTACCGGAAGTGGCAAAAAATACAGCTATTATTTTGGTATCGGTTATTACACTCAGGATGGAATAATTAGAAAATCTAATTATGAACGTTTGTCGGTAAAACTCAACAATATTTATAATCTTACCGATAATATTAAAGTTGGCATTGATCTTACGGTATCCCCGGACAAACGCAACAACGAAGCAGGCGCTATTTATCAGGCATATCTTGCTTATCCGACGGATGTTCCATATAAATCCGACGGGAGTTTTGCCGAAGTTCAAGGTTCGGGCAATCCTTTGGCTTCCATCGAATATAATAATTCGTATACTAATAACCTGCGTTCGGTGGGCAATGTTTTTACGGATATAAGTTTGCTTAAGCTGTTTACTTACAAAAGTAGCTTTGGTTTTGATATTAATAATACGAAGGATAAAAGTTTTACTCCGGAATATTATGTTAGCCCAACGCAAAGCGCCGCTATGAATAAGCTTACGGTAGCCATGTCGGAATACAGAAATTGGCTATGGGAAAATACACTCAATTTTAATAAAGACATTAAGAAACATCATTTTGATGTATTGGCTGGTATCACTGCCCAGAAGAATAAAAGCGAATATACTTCAGAAACCATACAAAATCTTATCGGAGACGATCCTTCGTTGTGGTATATACAAACCGGCGACACTAAAACACTGGTTGGAGATAATGGAGGTGAAATTACGGCTATGGAATCTTATTTGTTCAGGATAAATTATACTTTCGATAAACGTTTCCTTTTTACAACATCTTATCGTATAGATGGTTCATCTAAGTTTGATAAAGATAATCGTTGGGGATATTTCCCTTCATTTGCTGCCGGATGGAATATAAAGAATGAAAAATTTATGTCGTCGGTAAAGCCAGTAAGTACATTGAAACTTCGTGCAAGCTGGGGAATTATTGGAAACGAAAAAATAGGGCAGAACTCCCATTATTCATTGGTGGATAATGGTCAAAATGCGGTATTCGGATATTCGGAAACGCTGCAACAAGGCGCATCATACGCTGTTACAGGTAATAACAAATTAAAATGGGAAAATACTACACAAACCGATGCCGGGTTGGAAATCGGTCTATTGGAAGATAAGCTTTCGGCAGAATTCGATTATTACAATAAAATGACTGACGATATTCTTGTTTCTCTTTACACGCCCGGACATATGGGGAACGGACCTTATGCAACAGTTACTTATAATGCGGCAAAAGTTTCAAACCGCGGTTTCGAGTATAACGTTTCGTACAAGGAAAAAATCGGAGATTTTAATTATATGATTAAAGTCGTAGGATCTACGCTATATAATGAAGTGAAAAAATTAGGTGCTACTTCCGGAAGCGGATCTTTTATATCCAATGGCTCATTGGGTAACGGGCAAATGGTTACACGTACGGTTGTGGGTCAACCTATCGGCGAATTTTACGGTTACAAGGTAATCGGTGTTTTTCAAAATGAAGAAGAATTGAGAAACTATCCGCATATTGATGGAGCACAAGTGGGCGATCTTAAATTTGCAAACCTTAATTCCTCCGATAATGTTATTGACGAAAAGGATAAAACCTATTTAGGATCGTACATCCCGAAACTAATGTATGGTCTTGTTATAGAGCTTAATTATAAAGCATTCGATTTTTCAATGGATTTTAACGGACAAAGTGGTAATAAAATTTATAACGGAAAAAATGCTGTCCGCCCCAATTTAGGCAACTTTGAAGCGAGAGTTAAAAACCGCTGGCATGGTGAAGGCACCAGCAATTCGGAGCCGCGCGCTACTTCCGGTGGACCTAACTATGAACCTTCAAGCTATTTTATTGAAAATGGAAGCTTTTTCCGTTTGAGAACCATTTCATTGGGCTATACTTTGCCTTCGGGTGTTTTATCGAGAATTAATGTGAAACAGGCACGGGTGTTCATCAGGGGCAATAATGTATTTACAATGTCAAAATATTCAGGATATTCCCCGGAAATTTCAAGCGATAATGCGCTTGCCTCAGGTATTGATAGGGGCGTTTATCCGTCAACTGCTATTTATTCAATTGGCTTTAATGTTAATTTTTAATGTTATAACGATGAAAATTATGAAAAATAATAATTTTAAAAAGATACTTGCAGTGAATGGGAAGTTATTGATTGTACTTATGATTGTACTTACCGCTTGCAAAAAAGATTTCTTAGATGTAGATCCGCAAGGATCAGAAACGAGTGCTCTATTTCCGAAGTCAGCCCAAGATGCACGACTGGCCGTTAATGCCTCGTATACAGCATTACGCGAATGGAATTATCATTCGGGAGGATTTCCAATCCTTGACATTATGTCCGATGAAGCTACCAAAGGAAGCAACCCCGGCGACGCTGCCCGGTTGAATTTATTCGATAATTTCCAGTTTACAGCTTCTTCTACAGATATTTTTCCATGGTATAGCGCTTTATACAAGGCGGTTAAACGCGCAAACATTGTTATCGAAAAAATTCCACCTATTGTAATGGATGAAAATCTGAAAACACGTTATATTGCCGAAGCACGTTTTCTGCGCGCCTTTTCATATTTTACGCTCGTGCGTGCTTTTGGAGATGTGCCTATGGTGGTTACCACTACTCCTGCTTATACATTAGTCAGGTCGCCGAAACAAGTAATTTATGATGAGGTAATTATCAAAGATTTGGAATTTGCGATGGCTAATCTTCCTGAAAAAGATCAATATACCAAGGATGATATCGGACGGGCTACCGCTGGAGCTGCTAAGGCATTGCTGGCAAAAGTATATCTTTATCTGAAAGATTATCAAAAAGCGGCCAGTTATTCCGTTCAGGTTATTAAATCGAATCAATATGATTTGGAAACAGAATTTACCGATGCGTTTTCCCTGGCAGGGCAATTTGGAAAAGAGTCGGTATTTGAAATTGGCGCCGCTCCGTTTGAAGATTTCTCTCAGGGCGGAAATCAATTTGCCAATACCCAGGGCGTACGCGGAGATCCGAATAAAGGATGGGGATTTAACCGTCCGTCCATTGCTTTGATCAACAGTTTTGAACCGGGAGACAAACGTAAATTGGGTACTGTAATATTTCTTGGAGAAACCATTGATGGTATCCTTATCAACGGTGATCCTGCAACAGCTGATACAACATGGACGGATGCAACGCATACTACAATTGCTGAATTTGAAACATATAACCGTAAAGTATGGACTCCGGGAACAACTACCGTGGAAGAATGGGGCTATAATATCAGGGAAATACGTTATTCCGACGTGCTTTTAATAGCCGCCGAAGCGTTGAACGAAATAGGAAAATCCGACAGTGCGCTAATATTTCTTAATCTGGTGCGCGATAGAGCGGGAGTTGCAGAAGAAACATCTGTAGACCAATCTGTTTTGCGCGACAAAATATTTAATGAACGCCATCTGGAATTTGCTATGGAAGGTCAACGGTTTTTTGACCTGGTTCGTACCGGACGTGCTGCACAAGTCCTCGAACCCTACGGATTTGCTCCAGGAAAGAATGAATTATTCCCGATACCGGAAAGCGAAATAGAATTATCGGGAGGAACGTTAACTCAAAATCCCAACTGGCATTAACCCAAAAACAATTTAATAATCATTATATTAATTTAACAAATAGGAATATGAAAACAACTTTTTTTAGAATTGCCGGTATACTATTGTTAGTTACAGGCTTGATTTTTACAGGATGTAAAAAGGATAGCAAATCTACTCCCATCGACATCCAAAGCATTATGTGCGGAACCATTGATTTATATGGCCCAAACAAGGCAACCAATGTTGATGTTATAAACGATATTGCAATCGTTTTTACTACGGATGTTGATCAGACGACAGCCCAGACAGCGATCCAGCTTAAAAGAGGTACGGTGTCTGTTGCAACACAAATTACCGTAAGCGGACCCAATGTTACTATTCATCCTACAGATAATCTTATTACTGGAACAGAATATACGTTGACGTTTGATGGCGTTAAATCTACCGGTGGTGAGATTTTGACTACAATTAGCGTTCCTTTTCTTACCAAAGGTGTAGGTCTTGATACTCCGCCTCAGGCTTCGAGCCAGACACTCTATCTGCAATTTAACGGAAATATTACCGATGTTACAGGCAATGCCACTAAAGAATTTGAACAAGTGGCGTATACCACCGACCGTTTTGGAAATGCAAATGGCGCTGCCGATTTCAGAGGAGCAACCATTGCAGGTAATGGCGACATCGTGGAATTAAGCGGCACTAAATTTATCAATCCAAGTACGACAATCAGCGTTTGGTTTAAAGTAAATCCGGCTGATTATTCCGCCAGTAAAGTAATGTTTGGCCTGGGAACCGAAAGAGGTTTCTTCAATGAAATTAGCCCTAACGATGGCTGGCTTAAATTTGCTACCAGCCATAAAGTGAGCCCGGATCCCAATAATCATTATTTCGGCACAGCCTGGACTGACCCTAATGGAAGCGGAACACATGCCGGCGCATTAGCTGAATATGTTGGAAGCATTACCAATTTAATTGGAAGTAGTTGGCATCAGTTGGTCATGACTTACGATGCAAATTCTCAGGTTAAGACTATTTATATTGATGGTATTATTATGCTACAGGTCAGCCTAAATAATCCTCCGGAATGGAATTTGACCGATTTTGCCATTGCCGACAAAGTGGATGGAACCGGCGCTCCGGTAACAGGTATTGACCCCAAACTTGCATTGGGCTTTTTCTGCAGCAGGGATAATACGGCTACCGGTTGGTCAACGTATTCAACGGCAACAAACACTTATAAAGGCGCTTTAGACGATATGCGTATCTTCAGCAAAGCCCTTTCTACCAATGAAGTTACCCAGTTATTTAATGCGGAAAAACCTTCTGTAAAAAAATAATCAATCCTAAACCCTGATTCGTTCGGGGAATGAACTCCCGGTATTAAAACAGAATATTCGTTGATATATCGGGAGTTTTTACTCTTTATTCAGAAAATTAAAATACAACGGATTCCATTTTCGGAATCAATCTCATGAAAAACGGGGAAAATTATTCAACCAATTTTAAAAATTATTTACGAATGCAACGCTTATTCAAACCATTGACTTTGATCATAATAGTGATTATTGCCGCTTCATTTACCATTGACAGAAATAAAAAACCGGGAAACAATACAACGATTGACCGGAAAGTGGATTCCCTTCTGAAAATGATGACACTGAAGGAAAAAATAGGTCAGATGACCCAATTTACCAGCGATTATGATGTTACCGGACCGACGATGCGGCAGGGATACAAAGATGATATTAAAGCTGGCCGGGTAGGTTCTGTTTTTAATGCGTTGGGTGCAAAATATACCCGTGAACTTCAAAAGTTAGCCGTGGAAAATACGCGTTTGCATATTCCATTGATTTTTGGATATGATGTGATCCATGGATATAAAACCATTTTTCCGATTTCGTTAGGCGAAACGGCAAGCTGGGATACGACGGCCATAGAACAATCGGCGCGGATAGCCGCAACCGAAGCTTCAGCCGAAGGTTTGCACTGGACTTTTGCTCCTATGGTTGATATTGCCCGCGATCCTCGCTGGGGACGCATCATGGAAGGCGCCGGTGAAGATCCTTTTCTTGGTTCGCAGGTGGCAAAAGCCCGTGTAAATGGTTTTCAAAACCATCAGTTAGGCGCTACCAATACCGTGGTTGCCTGTATAAAACATTATGCAGCCTATGGCGCCGCTCAGTCCGGCCGCGATTATAATACTACCGATATGTCGGAACGCACATTGCGCGAAGTTTATCTTCCGCCATACCATGCCGGCGTGGAAGCCGGAGCCGGTACGTTGATGTCGTCGTTCAACGAACTGAACGGCGTTCCGGCAACGGGAAACAAATTTCTGCTGACCGATATTTTACGAAAAGAATGGGGATTCAAAGGTTTTGTGGTTTCTGATTATACATCTGTTAACGAAATGGTTAAACATGGCATTGTTGCCAACGAAAAAGAAGCCGGTGAACTGGCGCTGAATGCAGGCTTAGATATGGATATGCAAGGTGCCGTTTATTATAATTATCTCGAAAAATCGCTTGCCGAAAAAAAAGTTACCATTCAGCAAATAGATGAAGCCGTCCGGCATATCCTTCGGATAAAATTTGAACTCGGGCTGTTCGACGATCCTTATAAATTCTGCAACGAAGAACGTGAAAAGAACAGCATCATGACAAAGGAAAATTTGGCTGTAGCCAAAGAAATTGCTTGTAAATCAATAGTGCTGTTAAAAAATGATCATCAGTTGCTTCCACTGCAAAAAAACATCAAAACATTGGCTGTGATTGGTCCGCTGGCAAACGACAAGCAAGATTTAATCGGTTCGTGGAGCGCTCAGGGCGATTATACCAAATGTACATCGTTGCTCGAAGGAATAAAATCGCTGGTGCCTTCTTCCACGGAAGTTTTGTATGCCAAAGGTTGCAATATCAACGACGATTCCACCGGATATTTTCAGGAAGCGTTGGATCTTGCGGGCAAGTCGGATGTAGTAATAGTAGCTGTGGGCGAAGCCGCCTGGATGAGTGGCGAAGCTGCCAGTCGTTCTGATATTGGATTGCCTGGCGTTCAGGAGCAATTGGTAAAAGAAATTCAGAAAACGGGGAAACCCGTTGTGGTGGTGCTGATGAACGGCCGTCCGCTGACCATTCCCTGGATAGCCAAAAATGTTCCTGCCATCCTCGAAACATGGTTTTTGGGAACCCGTGCCGGCGATGCTATCGCTGATGTTTTGTTTGGCAATTACAATCCTTCGGGCAAACTTCCGGTTACATTTCCGCGCAGCATTGGACAGATTCCTTTGTTTTACAATGCTAAAAATACCGGCCGTCCGATGGAATCTGACAATAAATATACCAGTAAATATCTCGATTTACCCAACACACCGCAATGGCCATTTGGCTTTGGGCTGAGCTATACCACATTTAGCTATTCAGATATTAAACTCGATAAACAAAAAATAAAAATGAATGAACCGTTTCATGTTTCTGTAACGGTTACCAATACCGGAAAATATAAAGGCGAAGAAGTGGTTCAGCTATACGTACGCGATATGGTTGGCAGCGTTACCCGCCCGTTAAAGGAACTGAAAGGTTTCCGGAAAATCAGCCTGAAACCCGGCGAAGCAAAAGAAGTTGTTTTTACACTTACCAGTGACGACCTGAAGTTTTATGACATTGCCATGAAGTATACCTGTGAATCCGGCGGTTTTAAAGTCTTTGTCGGGACTAACTCTGCGGATGTTAAGGAAGCGGATTTTATAATTTTTTAAACCATTTTGCCACAAAGGAACACAAAGTACGACACAAAGTAATGAATATGAATATAGAGGATGTTTTTAAAAAGATTTTAGACTGTTCGTTTCAGGTACATACCGCTTTAGGTCCTGGATTATTTGAAAGTGCATACGAAGAGTGTTTGTATTTTGAACTGTTACAATCGGGTTTAAAGGTGGAAAAACAAAAGGCGTTACCTCTTGTTTATAAAGAAGTAAAGCTTGATGCTGGTTACAGAGTAGATTTATTGGTTGAAAATAGTGTAATTGTGGAAATAAAGTCGGTAGAAGGATTTTGCGATATTCATATGGCTCAAATTTTAACGTATATGAAATTATCCGCCTGCAAATTGGGTTTATTGGTAAATTTTAATGTTAAACATCTGAAAGATGGTATTAGACGTGTAATTATATAATAATAAGATTTAGTGTGCCTTAGCGCTATACTTTGTGCTCCTTCGTGGTAAAAAAACTTCAAACCCCAATAAAACATGAAACGATTTAACTTTTTAATTATCATATTGTTCTTTTCTTTAGGATTTTCCCTGATCTCTTCCGGACAAACCTATTTGTATTTTCAGGACAGCCCAACCGCCGGTTATTATGAATATAGCTGGATGGAACTTACTTCGCCAAGCGCATTGGAACGTAGCGGCACCGATTTGACCCGTTTTCCGGTCGAAAGTACTATTCCTGCTCAGCAGGGCATGAATGCTCTTCGGCTTCACTGGACGTCGGCTCTGGGTGGCGACTGGGCTGCTATTGCCGCCGGCTTAAACTGGACGGCAAAGGACATAAGCAATACCGATACGTTGTGCTTCTACCTCTATTCTGTCGAAGGCATCTCTTCCGAAAATCTCCCGAAAGTATTTATGGAAGACATTAATAATACCAGAACCACTAAAATTCCGCTGACTCCATTTTCCGGGGATTTGATTGCCGGAATATGGACAAGGATAACAATGCCGGTGAGCCAGTTTATTTCTTCCAGCCCCCTGGTGGATTTTACCAAGATTAAAACCGTTGGCTGGGCACAAAACACCTCTGATAATATAAACCATACCTTACTCATTGATAATGTCAGGGTATTTACTGGTAGCGGAATCTCGACTCCGGTAGCCGTTCCTGCAAATTTCTATGCCAAAGGTTACGATAGCCATGTTTATCTGACATGGAAACCCAATACCGAACCGCATTTAGGCGGATACGAAATATTTCAGTCTGCCGATAGTGGCGCTTCCTTTCATATCCGTTGCGTAGCTGCAAAAACCGATAGCATTTACACCGATTTTGTAGGATCTCAGGGCGCCAATCTGCACTTGTTGTATAAAATACGGGCGATGAACGATGAAAGCCAGCCTTCCGCTTTTTCCGATAGTGTGCCGGCAGATACTCACGTGATGAGCGATGAAGAACTCCTCGACATGACCCAGGAAGCTACATTCCGCTATTTCTGGGATAATGCCGATCCTAACTCAGGATTAGCCCGCGAACGCAATTCTTCGGGTACTACGGTAACTACCGGAGGTTCCGGCTTTGGCGTGATGGCTATCCTTGTCGGGATTGAAAGGGGATTCATCACCCGCGAACAAGGCGTTCAGCGCATGCTCAAAATACTGAATTTTCTTCAGAATGCCGACCGTTTTCACGGTGTATGGCCGCACTGGATAAATGGAGCCACCGGGCATATTATTCCTTTTAGTACTTACGATAACGGGGGTGACATCGTGGAAACTTCTTTTATGATCGAAGGTTTACTCACGGCCCGCAATTATTTCAATCAAAACACTCCGGATGAGCAACAGATTGTGCAGAAAATTACCGGTCTTTGGGAAGCAGTGGAATGGGACTGGTATACCCGCAACAATAGCGGCTTTATATATTGGCATTGGTCGCCAAATTATGCCTGGCAGATGAATATGCCCATTTATGGTTACATGGAAGCGATGATTGTATACATACTTGCCATTGCTTCACCTACGCATCCTGTTCCTCCTGCGTATTGGACTTCCGGCTGGGCTACCAGCAACGCTTATCATAATGGTCGTACCTATTACGGTATCAAGTTAGACGTTGGTCCGGATAAAGGTGGACCCTTATTTTTTGCCCATTATTCCTTCCTTGGGTTTGACCCCAGAAATAAAAAAGATCAATTTGCCAATTACTTTATTAACAATATACACCATACACAGATTAACCGGGCGTATTGCATTGCCAATCCTCACCAGTTTGCCGGTTATGGCGAAAACTGCTGGGGACTTACCGCCAGCGATGATCCCGGTGGCTATCAGGCTCATGAACCCAACAACGATAACGGAACCATCACTCCAACAGCGGCTTTGTCGTCCATGCCATACACTCCCGAATATTCCATGGTTGCCCTCAAACATTTCTATCGCGATTTGGGGCAGAACATCTGGGGAAACCAGGGATTCTGTGATGCATTTAATATTGGAGACAATTGGTATGCCGATTCCTATCTTGCCATCGACCAGGGTCCGATTATTGATATGATCGAAAATTACCGCAGTCAACTTTTATGGAACAACTTTATGGCAAATGCCGAAATACAACCGGCATTGGATTCCATCGGATTCGTTTACGATCCCGAAGGGATAGAAGAACCTGTTATCAATAATCCTTCGGCGATAACGGCTTATCCTAATCCGGCTTCTTCCCTGACCACGGTTAAGTTTTACCTTCCTGCTAAAGAAAATATTAATCTTTCGGTTTACGACCAGTTTGGCAGAATGGTGGTACGGATATACCAGAATGTAAATATTGAACCGGGACTGCACGAAGTAGAAATTCCTGTAGATAAAATTCCGGCAGGATTGTATATCTTAAGGCTGGAATCCGAAAAATTAGACGGAAGCTGCAAATTGCTTATAGGCGAATAAAATGCAAAGGGAGAAGTGATAATCCGAACTCAGGTTAAATTAATTTTGTTTGAAAAGGGGCTCATTGGAGCCCCTTTTTATGTGATCTTTTGGCTTAATGGACAAAAAAATGGCATTTATTTTAAATGAGTATAAGTACCTTATATACAGAGTTAATACTCAAAAGTATTAGCAAGTCGCAAAACTTAGGCATGGCTTTAGTTGAACAGTGGGTCTACTGTGAAGCTATGTGCTGAAGGCGTTGTCCAGTATAAATAATTTGAAAATAGTTTTATATTCACATAAGTTTACTCATATTTCAAAGACTCCACAGGATTCCGTGTTGCCGCCCGCCAGCTTTGCCAGCTCACTGTTAGCAGGGCAATACACATAACTAGAAAACCAGCCAGTGTAAAAATCCACCAGCTGAGTGTGGTTCGGTAAGCAAAATTTTCTAACCATCTGAATATAAAGTAATAAGCTATTGGTGTGGCTATTACAAATGCTATGACTATCCATTTCACAAAACTTAAATTAAGCATTTGCATTATTTCCAAAACAGTAGCTCCGTTTGCCTTACGTATACCAATTTCTTTTGTGCGGCTGGTTATAATAAAAGTAGCCATACCAAATAATCCCATGCTGGCTAAAATAATTGCCAGTAATGCAAAATATCCCATTAATTGAAAAGTCTTTTTATCGGATTGATAGAGTTGTTCAAGCTGTATGTCTAAAATACGAAAATCAAATATCTGATCCGGGTAGAAATTTTTGCATATTTCATTGATCTTGCTGATTGAACTTGATATATCGGATGGCTTCACTTTAATCATAAGTTGCCAGCACTCATCATATTTAATAACAAAAACTGTAGGTTTAATTTTTTCATACATCGACTCAAAATTAAAATCGTTGACAATACCAATGATTTTTCTATCTGATTTTGGCCAGTTACATTTGATCGTTTGTCCTATTGGATATCCTTGTATTCCCAAACTTTTTACAGCTGCTTCATTTAGAATAACTGCTTCACTAGTATCCGTTTTATATATATTTGAAAATAATCGTCCCTTTAATGCTTTTATGCCCAATGTATTAAAGTAATCAAAATGAACATGGACATAGGTAATCTTTATCGGTTCCTTTTGCCCTTGTGGTAATACAGTTCCCCAATTGTTAAGACTTTCTGAAGGAATACGGCTGGCTGTAGAAACGCTGACAACAAAATTCTGTTCAAGAAGTGTCTGTTTTAATGTCATATACTTCCTTTCATTTTCAAACGTATTAACATCTGATATAAGGACATGTTCTTTATCGAATCCCAAATCGCGGTGCTGAAGAAACCTGATCTGGCGAAACATTACAATTGCAATTGTTATCAAAACAATAACGATGGTGAATTGAGTGCCTATAAGGATTTTTTTGAATTGTAATTTTGATGTTCCACCACTTTTAGATGATTTAAGCACTTTGGTAGGATTATAAGATGAAAGGATAAAAGCAGGGTAGCATCCAGCCAGAATCCCTACAACAAACAGAATTCCAAGAAGGCCCCAGAAAACATCTCGATTATTCAATGCCTGAATTGACAATTCTTTTCCTGATAACTCATTAAATAACGGTAAACTTAAACCAGCAACAAGAAGTGACAATATAAACGAAATAACGACTACTATTAATGATTCGAAGGTATATTGCATGGCGAGCTGATTTCGTGATGCCCCACATACTTTCCTCATGCCGATTTCCATTGCGCGTGTGGTAAAATTAGCAGTAACCAGGTTAATATAATTAAAACAGGAAATGAGTAGAACCAGAAAAGCAATTGCGGAAAAAATCAGGACGTACAGAATGCTGTTTTGCGGTTGAATGTCATTTTTAAAATGAGAGGAGTAGAGATGAATGTCTTTGATTTTCTGTATTGTAAATTCAGATGGCGTAAAGTTCGGGGCTTTAATAGTCTTCATTACCTGATTACATTTTGCCTCAACTTCAGATTTGGAGAAATGATCGGGGAACAGAAAATAGACCAGAAAGTTTTGCCATCCCCAATTATTCATTGCGCCTTCCTTTTCAGTACCAGCAAGTGTTCCAATCATTTCATAACGAAAATGAGAATTTTGAGGCATATCTTCCATCACACCTGTAACGGTATAATTGGCTTCATTATTCAACTTTAACACTTTGCCTATTGGATATTCATTTCCAAAATACTTATGCGCAATTTTTTCGGAGATTACTATAGTTAATGGTTGTTGTAGAGCGTTTTCCGGATTTCCCTGTTTGAAATGAAAAGAAAATATTTTGAAAAAAGCAGGATCGGTATATGCAATCTGGTTTTCTTTAAACCGTTTGTCTTTATATTCGACAATACAATTTTGCCGTGGTAGAATTCGGGTGTAGCTTTTTATCTCAGGAATATTATCGGCTAAAAATTTCGCAGTTTGAGGCGAATGATAAGGGTGTTCCGGATTGCACAACCTGTAAATATTGTCAGCATTTTTGTGATACCGGTCGTAACTCAACTCATACTGAACATATAATAATAGCAAAACACACACTGCCAGTCCAATGGTCAGGCTCAAGATGCTTATTAACGAATACGTTTTATTTTTAATGAGATGAGCAATTGTAGTTTTTAAATAATTCTTTATCATGATTGTAGTTTTAAAGGATTTATTCACTCATGCTTTATCGCTTCTACCGGGTTCTGTGTTGCTGCTTTCAAGGCTTGCCAGATTATGGCAACAATGGCTATGATTAACACAAACACTGCGCTGATTAAAAAATATCCAAGGTGTAAATGGATATGTAGTGCGAACTCAGCAAGCCATCGGTCCATAACAATATAGCTTCCAACTGAAGCAACGAAAATGGCAATGACAACAATGATCAGTGTGTCCTTGAGCAGAACAAAGAGTATCTGTCCGACAGAACTCCCATTCACTTTACGAATCCCTATTTCTTTGGTACGGCGTGATACTTTAAGAATGGTCAGAGCCAGTAAGCTTATCAAGCTGATGATAACCACTTCAGCTCCTCCGATGGATACCATTTCTGTAAGCCGGTTTTCTTTCTTATACATCCTATCAAAAATATCCGCCAACGTGCTATGATTAAAAATATAATTTTTATCAAAGCGGTGTATGATTGACTTAATTTGTGTCAATTGACTTTTGTTCAATTTGTTACTGCTTCTGATATAAATATTAGGACTTCCCCATTGACAATTTGCAATTACTAAAGGAGCAATGGGTTCGCCCGGATTGGTCATATAATAAAAATCCTTCACGATACCAATAACCTCAACACGTTTATCCTTATAAAAAACATATTGTCCGGCTTTTGGCCTTAAACCCAGATATTTTATTGCCGATTCGTTTAAAACAACAGCCTGGCTGTCGGCCATGGATTGGCGAAAAAATCGTCCGTCTATCAGCGTAAATTTCATGAGTTCTCCAAAGCCTGGTTGTTCGCGGTATTCATTGATGGCTTTGTTGCCATTTTCCCCGTCAGCCAGGGTTCTTATGAACTGTCCGCTACATCCCTCGCCCATGAAGTGTTCCCCGCCAGAAACATCAGAAACGAAAGGTAACTGCAACAATTCAGTTTTAACACTTTTATACTTATTCGAGATTGGCATACTGCAATTGCTAATCGTGATAACATTATTCCTTTCAAACCCCAATGGCACATTGTGCATATATCCTAATTGTGATAATATAATAACAACACAACTGATAAAAAAAGAAGCAACTGTAAACTGTATAAATACCGATGCTGTCGAAAGCCAGTTGTTGTTGCCCGTACTTGAAATTTTTCCCCTCAATCCTAACGCATATTCCATTCTTGACAGATAGAGAATAGGATAACCGGATGTAATCACAAGAAGCACGATGAAAACAATCACAAAAGAAATAATACCGCTAAATGATAACAAATCTGGAATATCTACTTTTGATTGTAATAAGTTTGATAAGTATATCATTGATTTATAGATAATCAGAAATGCCAGGATGGCGGAAAAAAGAAAAACAATAACTGTTTCTAAAAAAAACAGTTTGGCAATGCTGGCTTTTGTGGCGCCAAACATAGTCCGGGTTGAAATTTCAGTAATGCGTTTTTCACCTTGTATAATAAACAGATTAATATAGCTGACCAATGCTGTGAGCAGGACAAACAATGTGATCAATCCGACTATCAGCATTTGTTTTGTGCTTCCATGATTCGGGATATATAAACTTGCAGCGGAATGCAGGTATAAATCGGTCAGAGGCTCAACCCCCGATTGTACCTTTGCGAAAAACGTCCTGGCCCAATCCTGCATAAGAATATCATATGCACTGGCAATCTTAGTGCCTGCCGCTTTTGAATCAATATTTGGTTTAAGTAGGTAGTATGTTTGAAATTCGAGAGACGCAGATAACCATTTCATATTAAGGGTGGACATGGAAACCAACAGATCGAAACTCAAATGTGAGTTTTTCGGAATTTCATCCATTACCCCGGTAATCATCACTTGTTCACCATCCGTTTCAATTGATTTTCCGATACAATTGGTTGTATGGAACAGTTTTTTGGCTAGAGAAGTTGTGATCACCGCACTCTTTTTCCCAAGCAGTGCGGTTTTGTCGTCGCCAGCATTGAGCGACAGTCCAAATACCTTAAAAATTTCAGGATCAGCGTAGAAAATCCCAACTTTTTCTATTTTGTTCTCTTTGTTTTGAACAGATGTTTGCCAACCGCCATATAACTGAACAGCAGACTCAATTTCGGGAACTTTCCCTGGTAGCTGGGTATACGCCTTGCGTAAGGAGATGCCATAAACTTCGGTTCTCGTATTATCGGTAACCCGGCTGTACAGTCTTACAACCCTGTCCCTGGTTTTAAAATGCCTGTCATAACTCAACTCATAACGTATGTATGTGAGTGTGAAAATCACAGTAGCTAATGCTATTCCAAGCCCTATCACGTTCGTGATAAGCATGAATGGGTTGCGCTTTAATATTTGTAGGACAAACTTTAAATCTTTCATAGTAAATTTTTTATAAATGTTAATTCATATTTTAATACTTCAACCGGATTACGGGCAGCCACCTGCCAGGCTTATCGAAAACCCGATGTAAACTTCCTGTTTGTTGTTTCAACAAACTTCGGATCACTAATTTTAAATGGTGGTTCATGTAGTTGAAAAAGATTTTGTAACTGGTCAGTTCTATTAATCAATTCTAAATTTATTTCAGTTCAACCCTATCATTGTTTCCGAAAATGGTATAATCCGAAACGATCACCCGGTCGCCAGGATACAGACCTTCAATTATCTCATAATATTGTGGGTTTTTCCTACCGATCTTTATGTTTATTTTAACTGCAAACTGCCCGCTTCTGTCTACGACAAAAATCCATTGTCCACCGGTTGTCTGGTAGAAGCTCCCCTGTGGAATCTGGATGGCTTCAATAGGTTGTCCTAACTGAAGTTTTATGAAATAGGATTGCCCGATCCGGATATTCTCCGGAAGTTTGCCTGTAAATACCAGGTCAATCTTAAATCGTCCGTTGCGTACCTCTGGATATACCTTTTTTATTTCCAGTTGAAGTGTATCATTCAGTCTTTCGATATAGGCGGTCAATCCTGTCCGGATGCGGTCGATGTAATGTTCATCCACTTCTGCTTCGATTTTAAAAGAGGTAAGGATATTGATCTGCCCGATCCGGAACCCGCGAGAAATCGATTGGCCAATTTCCACCATCAGACTGCCAAGCTGGCCATCGACCGGCGATTTTACATTCAGGTAATCCTGCTGCTGTTTCACTATAGTAAGATTCGTCTGCATGTTTTTAAGATTGTCCGAGAGCTGATCTATTTGTAGCATTCTGAAAGTAGAATCCTGTTTCTGACGAAGTAAAATGAGTTCCAGTGTCTTATCTGCCAGTGTATAATTTTCTTCCGATTTCAACCATTCATCGCGGGAGATCAAAAGGTCTTTATAAAATTCCTTATTCTGCTCCCATGTCCTTTTTTTGGCAATAAGGTCATACCGGGCATTCAGCACTTCCCGTTCCAGCGAATGCTTTTCCTGTTCCATACTGATCCTGACTTCCCTGAGGAAGTTTGCTTTTTCAGCCAGTTGTGCCTCGCTGTTGAGTATATTGAGATAAATATCATTGTTGCTCAGTCGGATAATGACATCCCCCTTATGCAACACGCTGCCCTCTTCGAGAAGGATATTCTCCACTTTTCCGCCTTCATAGGCATCGAGAAAAACAGTAGATATCGGAGCCGCTACTCCGTCATTCGTGATATAATCATTAAAAACACCCCGGAACACAGGTTCAATAGTGATTCGATCCTTTTCAACCCGAACGGTACTAGTGGTATTCCTGAAAATGAAAAACCCGACGGTGGCAAGCAGAAGTACACCACCTATAATAGATTTCCAGTATTTTTTCTTAATCCATCGCTTTTCAGTGATGACTCTGTCCATTCCCTCTTTCAGATTTTCCATTATTTACTTATTTCAATAGTATTTTGATTGTAAATTCATATTTCATTTTGGTTATTAAGTTCCACTCAAAAGAGAGCCCGTCATAAGAAACCGTATATATCGTTCTTTCAAAAGCACCTGCAAACCAGTTCGCAGAACTTCGGTTTTTGCCTGGAACCATTTGTTTTTTTGAATATAGAATTCAATAATATTGATGATACCCTTGTTCAGTTTTTTTTCTGCAGCTTTATAGGCATTCAGACTCTTGGACAACTGACTTAGTGAAGATTCGTATTCTGCCCGGGCTGCCCGCCATTCGGTAAGGGATTTTTCAACTTCCGTTTTTAACTTATAGGAAATATCATCATACTGGACTTTTGCCTGTTGATATTTCAACTTTGATTTGCTCAGGGAGGTTAGTTTTGAGAATCTGGAGAAAAGCGGAATTTCAAGCCCCAAACTGAGATATTCATTGGAATTATTGGATATCTGGTCTGAAAACGGGATGATATTCCCCAGGGAGTCGTTGTTTGTTTCCATATACTGTGAATTCCAGCCAGCGGAAAATACAAGTCTGGGCGAAAATGAGCCATTGCTCACCTGAACTGCCTTTTTTGCTGCCAGCAGATTATTTCTTGCATAAGCCATGTCGGGTAAGGCAGTAGCTGCAACTTCATATAACGCATTCATGGACAGGGTGTCAATGGAGCCGGAAAAGATTGACAGCGCCAGAGTGTCAATAATCAGGTTATTACCTACTGGAAAATCCATCTGGTATTTCAGCTTTATGAATGCCTGCTCAAGTAGATTATAAGATTGTACAAGCAAAAAACTGTCGGCTGCCAGATTAGCTTCTGCTTCAAGCAAGTCGGTACCTGGTTTCCTGCCTGATTCAACAAACTTTGTAGTAAAATCAAGCTGATTTCGCGAAAGCCTGAAATTCTCCAGCGCAATTGACGAAAGTCCCTGTTGAAGCAGTACATCAAAATAATTGTTGATAACTGTGAAGGCAACCTCGTTTCTAACCTGCTGCAATTTATTCTTTTCAGCCTCGAAATTCAATCGCTGCAGGGAGATTGTATTGAGCTTCATAAACCCATTGAAAAGATCAACCGATGTTGAAAACCCATAACTATTGTTAAAGAATTTTACATCAATATACGAATTGGTTTTTGGATCAATACTACGACCAAAATACTTGTCGTACGACGTTTGGAAATTGAGATTGGGATACAGATCATTTATGGTCTGCCTGTAATCCGTTTTGATGATTTTGACCTCCAGTTCCTGATTGCGGACCGAGAAATTGTTATTCCATGCATAGGTAATGCACTGATCAAGCGTCCATGACTTTTGTGCATGCACTGATTCGTAACAATTAATTACTAATGGAAAAATAAGAAGAAATATCCGGAACCACTTCATAACTAAAGTAACTGTTGTCTTTGCGCTATTTCTTCGTATACGATTTGACCATCAAATAAATTGATCACCCTGTGGGCAAAAGCAGCATCCCGTTGTGAATGGGTAACCATAACGATGGTGGTTCCCTGCTTGTTCAGTTCCGAAAGGATGTTCATTACTTCAATGCCGTTTTTGGAATCAAGGTTTCCTGTAGGCTCATCAGCCAGAATAAGTTGCGGAGATGACACAACGGCACGGGCAATGGCTGCACGCTGTTGCTGTCCTCCTGATAATTGTTGCGGAAAATGTCTTTTACGGTGTCCAATCTTCATGCGTTCAAGAATATCCATTACCTTTTCTTTTCGTTCCGAAGCGGATTTTTTAAGGTAAAGGAGCGGAAGCTCCACGTTATCATAGACATTAAGTTCGTCTATCAGGTTGTAACTCTGAAAAATGAATTGGATGTTGCCTCTCCGGTATAGCGTTCGTTTGCTCTCCTTGTACTTTGAAACATCAACATCGTTGAAAATATAGGTGCCTTCACTCGGATTATCAAGCATCCCAAGGATGTTCAGCAGGGTCGATTTTCCGCATCCCGAAGGGCCCATAATGGCAACGAATTCCCCCTTTTTTACCTCCATGCTTACATGGTTCAGCGCGGTAGTTTCAATTTCATCAGACTTAAATTGTTTGGTGAGATTAATTGTTTTTATCATGGTCGTAATTTTAAATTTTACAGATGAGTTGCAATATATATGCCAATCGGATATAGACTCTGAAATACAGAGAAGTATAAAATACTTCTAATTTTTTTGTTCACAAATTGAACAGTTGCTTGTAAATATTCTGTACATTTGGACTTGAAAAACGTGATTATGGAAATAAAAACAAAAGAAGGCCGGTTACTTATTGTTGATGATAACAAAGGTGTTCTGAATGCTTTGCTTCTGTTCTTGAAATTTGAGTTTTCAGAGGTTTTTATCATCTCCAATCCTAATTCCCTGATTCATGAAATTGAAACCCGAAACATTGACGTAGTGCTTCTCGATATGAATTTCAAATCGGGCGAAAGCTCCGGAAATGAGGGAATATACTGGCTCAGGGAAATAAAGCAGCGAAGACCTGATATTGAGGTGGTAATGTTTACTGCATACGGGGATATTGAAACTGCGGTAAAAGCCACCCACGAAGGTGCTGCGGATTTTATTCTCAAACCATGGGAAAATGAAAAACTGCTGGCGACGTTGAAGTCAGCGCTGAAGCTCCGGAAATCAAAACTGACGGTTAATGATCTGCGGAAACGGGAGAAAGACCTGAAAACTGAACTGAACAGGGATGATCGAATGATTATCGGCGTTTCCCAAGTGATGCAGAATGTACTTAACATGGTTAGAAAAGTTGCATGTACCGATGCCAATATTATGATTACTGGGGAAAACGGAACCGGAAAAGAGTTAATCGCCAAAGAGATACACCGATTATCGGAACGGCACAATGAATTGCTGGTTACCGTTGACCTCGGGGCGATGTCAGAAACACTCTTTGAAAGTGAAATGTTCGGTCATATCAAAGGTTCGTTTACCGATGCTTATGACGACCGTACAGGCAAAATCATGCTTGCTAACAAGGGAACATTGTTGCTGGATGAAATAGGGAACCTTCCGTTACAGCTTCAATCAAAGCTGTTGAATGTATTACAAAACAGGGTGGTTATTCCCGTAGGATCCAATAAAGAATGCCCGGTTGATATCCGACTGATAAGCACAACCAATAAAAATCTGCCCCAGATGATCAGTGAACAAACCTTCAGGCAGGATCTTTTATACAGAATCAATACCATACCATTAGAAGTTCCGCCCTTACGGCAACATATTGAAGACATTGATGTCCTGGCTCATTTTTTTGTCGGTAAATATTGTCAGAAATACAAGAAAAACTGCACGAATATTCACCCTAAAGTGATTGACAGACTGAAGAGCTATTCATGGCCAGGAAACATCAGAGAATTGCAACACACCATTGAAAGAGCGGTCATTTTATGTGAAGATGACACCATAACTTCATGTGATCTCAATTTGAACCTGCACCATCCTTTTCACGAAGAGGAAACACTAACGCTGGAAGAAATGGAAAAACGAATGATCGCAATGGAATTGAAAAAGAACAGTCAGAGTCTCAGCCTGACTGCCCGAAACCTTGGAATTTCGCGTACCACACTCTACACAAAAATAAAAAAGTATGGGATATAAACGAATTACGCTGACTACCATTATTGCCACGATAATTATGGTAATATCCGCATTGGTTGCGGGCTATCTGAGCGCATACAATTTAGACCTATGGTATTTACTTTTTCTTCTACCGGTGCCATTTGCGGCACTCTCCATCATCAACAATGTAAATCAATCGAACCGGCATATTGCATTATTTTTCGATGCCATCAGAAACGACGACTCTTCCCTGAAATTTCCAACCACTATTCGCCAGAAATCACTTCGTCATTTATATCAAAGTCTCAATAGCTTGAATGATCGGATCAGTGAAATTAAAATGCAGAATACATACCTTGAAAAATACTATCAGGCCTTTATTCAGCATGCTACTACAGGGCTCATGGCTGTTAACCAAAATAATGAAGTGGAGGTTATGAACGAAAAAGCGTTTGAATATATTGGAATCCCTTCTTTTACGCCACTTCACCTGATTCCGCTGAGAAATCCTGAGCTTTTCAGCATTCTGTCAGAAGTTCATCCCGGCAAGGCATATACCTATAAACGCTTTACCGGCGAATCGCAGGTTAACCTCCTGATTCGTTCAAAAGAGATTCATTATTGTGGCAAGGTCTCTAAGTTGATATCCCTTCAGGACATCCGGCAGGAACTTGACGAAAAGGAGCTTGAATCATGGCAGAACCTGATCAAGGTGCTTACTCACGAGATAATGAACAGCATTGCTCCGATTGTTTCACTCACCGGTACGCTGCGAAAATTCTTCGTTGAAGAAGAAAAACCTGTTCAATCTGACCGGGTTGACAGGGAGACCATCGAAAATGTGGTTCAGGGATTGGATATTATTGAAGAACGTGGCTCCGGACTGATGAATTTTGTGAGTAACTACCGGAAACTTACCCGGATACCTAAGCCGGAATTTACTTCATTTCAAATCCGCGAGTGGCTCGAGCACATCTGTATTCTTTTGCAAGAACAACTGGAAAACGGGCAGATAAATCTCGAACTGGAAATTGAGCCCAACGTAAAGGATTTGACCGGTGATAAAAAACTGTTAACACAAGTCATCCTCAACATTCTGAACAATGCTATAGAAGCACTGGATGAGATTCCGGAGAACCGTAAAATCAGGGTATCTGTAGAAATTTCAAAACAAAATCGCCCGATAATCCGTATCTCTAACAATGGTCCACCAATTTCTGAAGATACAACTGAGAAGATTTTTATTCCTTTCTTCACAACCAAAGAACATGGTTCAGGAATAGGGTTGACCTTGTCTCGTCAGATATTAAGACTTCACAGAGGGAATATTTATGTAGAATCGGGTGAGCTGTCCACAAGTTTTATACTTACATTGTAGTTTTGCGTAGTCTCATTTTTTGATAACTCTCTTCCTCTCTGCCTGGTTAAATCCCTTAATATGTATCAAATAAACTGCCCCACCAGTTGAACTGGAAGGGCAGTTTACTCATATTTCGATTGATAGCCGGGATGAAAGTAATGTTGATTGCCTGTCGTTAGATTTATCTCATTTTCTTAATCTATCGAATCAAACAAACTACAATACTTGTACTTATTCTATACAAACTTTACTAATAATAGTTTTATTGTCAATAAACAATTTTATTATATATATCCCCTTTGGTTTGTCCGTAAAATCAATACTAATGTTATTTTTGAATGTATTTGTTAGAATAACCTGACCTTCCAAATTGCTTATTTCAACAATTGTCGTTTTATCTAATAATGCATCTAACGATATATTTATTAGCCCATTTGTTGGGTTGGGGAAAATTCTGATACCTTGTTTCTCTATCTGATTAATTGCAGTTAATGGATTTATCTTAATTTTAAATCTTGCTGAAGCAGTTGCTCCAGCCGTATCAGTAGCTGTTACTTTAATAAGTAAAGTTTGAACAATAGTTGGTATACCATCAAAGGTACGTGTTATGGTGTCAAAAGTCAACCATGCCGGTAAAGGGTTCCCATTGGCAAGTTTTGCACCGTAGGTTAATGTATTGTTGCCATCATCATCAAAAAAAGTACTGTCGGAAATTGTATAATTGAATGACTGCCCAACGGTAACTGTCTGATCAGGGATTGAATTTTTTACATACGGTGCAAAATTGGTATATTTCAGGCTGTCGATAAGCTGGTCTACTTTTACCCAATAAGTATAGTAGGACGACATACCTCGAGTGAAAAACAGGTATTTATTATCATTAGTAACAAAGGGGCTACAGTCATAGTTAGAAGTATTTATCTTTGTCCCGAGTGATTTTGGGTTTGTCCAACTGCCGTTGTCCTTATTATAGCTGATAAACAAATCGTTAGGTGATTTTAACCGGAAAACAATAATATACGATTCGTCCCTTGCGATGAAAAAATCATTTTCAATGTCTGGAGTATTTATTGGCAATCCTAAACCTTGTATGATTGTATCTGAATTATAAATGATTAATTTGCAAATATCGCTATTTGAAGTGTTGGGTACAGTTGAAGCAAAATAATAATTATTCAAATTAGTTTGCTGAAAATAATGTACTTGCTGGTTTGTTGATAGCAACCTGACAGGAACGCTCCAGCCTGTAATAGTTCTTGTTGAGTAATAAGTGCATGCGACACCATCCAGATCTTTTTGCATATACATAATACTATCATTAACCGAAAGTGCTGGACAAACAAACCCCTCAAAAACTACAAAAGGACCTTGCCAAGCATTGTTTACATATTTAAAATATTTTATCCTTTTGATCACAGGTGGCCAGGTATCCTGTTCGCCATAATAAATTTCTTTGCCATCGGAAGTAATGGTTATTCTTTCGACAGGTTGTAGTCCGCTGCTTACAGGTAATTCAAATACCATTGGGGTACTACCCGGAGGCGTTTGCCCAAGATACAAACTATCTGGGGGAATTGGTTGCGAAAATACAGTATTACCAAGCAGTAAAAGTACGATTGATGTTAGTGCTAAATTTTTCATGTTATAAAAGATTAAGGTTAATAAAATTTTGCACAAAGCAAGCACGAAGAATTGCCATTATCGACCTTTTACGTGTAAATGGACTATTTTTTAAAAAAAAATACAGAAAGGCTTTTTGTTATTCAATATGTTTTGACCGATATTCCTGCGGGGTCAAATTTGTATACAATTTAAACTGATTATTAAAAGCTGACTTTGAATTAAATCCAACGTTATAAAGAATTTCGAGTATTGTAAGTTTACTGTACTTTGAATCTTGCAACATTTGCATGCCTTCCTTAATACGAAACTCAAGGATATAGCCTTTAAAATTTTTATGGAAAGTTTCATTAATTACTTGTGAAAGGATCCTGGGATTTACCGAAATTTCATTTGCAAGAGATTCAAGTGATATTTCGGGATTGAGGAAGGGCTTATTTGTTTCCATATAGGAACTTAATCTCTGTAGATATTCCTTTTTATCATCTTCCTTAAGTTTATTGTTTTTGTACTTCGTAATTATGTAATAAGCATCAGGTTTTAACAAGAGAATAAACATTATTGCGTTTGCAAATAGAAAAGATGTTAAGGCAAATATACTTGCCGTATATGCACACCACCAAGGTTTTCTTATGATCATAAAAATAGCGAAAGAATTCAAATTTACAATCCAAATGACTATAAATCCTAATAATAGAAATTGAAGCCAGGTATTATGGGAAGAAATTTTAATACGCTTATAAAAACCCCGAAAGCTGATGTTCATTGATTTCATGCTCAATACAGACAGCACGATATATATAAAGCTGTGTGCCAGAATTAATATGGTGTCATATAGGTCTACTATAGATTCCCATATAATAAAATGATTAATATTTCTATAAAAAATTATCAGGAATAAAAGAACACCTATAAATGGTAAAAAATGAAATGAACTGCGATAATTGATGATATCTTTTCGTTTCAGAAATGAATTGACATAGAAGTATATTAATGGTCCGATCAGAAAAGAAGTTTGTCGTACCAAAAGAATAGATTTATGCCAATCTAAAAAATATTGAAAAGCGTAACTGCTTGTTACAAACGAATAGATAATTTGAAGGTTAAAAATCAACAAGAGTATTGCCAATATTTTGTTTTCATTGCTAAACCCTTTTTTAGTAACAAAGAAGAATAACGACAATATTATTGTCAGAAAAACACTGATAAGTGTTATTATGGTAAAAAAATTCAAAATCATAATTTATTCAAGTTAGTAAAATTTTCTACCAAAGCGCTTTAGCTTTATTGCCAATATAATAGCACTTTAGCCATCATTTCCATTTGCAAATATAAATAGAAAGAGAAAAAGCTCAGTAAATTATTGAAAAATAGTATAAAATTGGAAGAGAAAATGATAAATAAAACTGAATTGGATTATACCATTTTACTACAAGGGTCTTCTTTAGCGATGTTTGCAACTGTATACTAACTTAAATTACAGTTTCTATTCACAATAAAAGGCTAAACATTTAGTGGAATTTTATTTTTCTTCCTTTACTCTTTGTGGAATTAATTCCGCAAAATAAAAAAGTATAACTATTATCTGTAAATTCGCTCGAAATAGTTTAGCAGATTTTGACGTGTCAAGTAAATGTTTTTCACCATGTCTTTTCATTTCCATAAAAAACCAGTAATTTGGATTAGCAGCATTGCTATACTGATAGTTATTTTACTTTCAGTAGCACTTCTGTGGTTTACGTCCCATCATCACCAAAATGAAAAATATAAAACCGAAAAAGCAAAATTGAATAAAATTTTCGATTCAATTAATTCGATTTACTGGAAAGACATCAATAAAAGTCTTCTTCTTTCCAACCAGGCGATAGATTTTTCGAAAAAAATTGGCGACAGTAACGCCTATGCCTATGCCCTGTTTTATAAATCGGTTTGCTATTTTTATCTCGGAAGGGAAGACAGTACTTTGTTATTGTATAATCAAGTGCATAAAATTTCAGAACGTCTGCATAATGATACACTTACAGCCAAAATAAAAAATGGAATTGCCAATTATTACTGGAGAAAAGACAACTATTATCAGGCAATGATTTACTTTACGGATGCGCTGAATATCTCGGAGCGGCTGGACGATAAAAAGATTACCGGTATGGTATTAAATGGACTGGGAATCATTAATAAATCTTTGGAGAATTATGATATTGCCATCACTCACCTGAAAAAGTCAAAAAAGATATTTTCCGAACTCAATCAGCCTCATACGGTAGCTATTGCAAACCTGAACATCGCTAATTGTTACATGGGGAAAAAAGACTATGTCAGAGCATATTTGTATCTTCAAAATGCCTTAAAAACATTTCTCCGTTTAAAAGATTCCGTTCAGATCAATGGCACCTTTATTAATCTTGGCAATGCATGTAAAAATTTAAAGAACACCTCCGAAGCGCTTAAGTATTATAATCTGGCATTGGATTATTCAAAACGAATAAAAAATCAGGAGATGTTAAGCACTTCGCTGCTGAATATCGGAATAATCTATCTTGACGCCAATAAGCTTGAACTATCGAACGATTTTTTAAAAAAGAGTCTTGATATCTCTGCCAACATCGGATCGAAAAGCGGAGAAATGAATGCCCTGCTTTCGTTGTCGGATAATGAACAAAAGAAGGGGGATGTTGCCTTGTCGTATGATTACTATAAAAGATACATCCAGGTAAAAGATAGTTTTATTAACGGCGATACCCGGAAAAAAATAGCCGAACTGCAATGGAAATACGATTTTCAGAAAAAAGAATATGAAACGGCTCTGATTCAAAAGAAATATGAATTAAAAAAACGGCAATACTTAAGCCTGATTCTGCTTTTTATTTTATCTATCATTACCCTGTTGGTTATCGGCAGAAATATTAATAAAACTGTTAAGTTAAAGGGGTTGGAAAATAAGTATTTACAAAATAAAATTGAAGCCGACGAAAAAATAAATACCTTGGAAAAACTCAGATACCAGGCCGAAATAGAAGCGAAAAACAAAGAATTGACCACCTCTTCGCTTCAATTGGTTAATAAAAATGAAATCCTGTCTGACATTTCGGCAATGATTGATAACTTTTTCAAGGCAAAATCAATGGATGATATCTCTTACAGCAGCCTTAAAAAAGTTATCAAAGAAAATCAGAATCTGGATAAAGACTGGAAACAGTTCAAGGAATTATTCGAAAAAGTACATGTGGATTTTTTTTCCAAGCTAAAAACAAACTGTCCAGATTTGACAGAAAGCGAGTTACGCTTGTGTGCTTATATCAAAATCAACCTCCGGGCCAAGGAAATTGCACGTATCCTCAATTTAAGCGCTGATAGTGTGAAGGTTTTCCGTCACCGCCTAAGGAAAAAGCTAAATCTCCCCCCGGAAACCAGCATCGAAGATTTCGTCAGAACTATCTGATGGAAGATTTCTGGATTTTCAGTAGCCGGAATAACCATTTATCGCCAGAATTTTTATTTCGTTCCCCTAAATTTTCGCCCCATTTTTTATGATTGTTAAATAAGACACTGTTTACAAGTGTTTTATTTAACTTTTCTCGTATGCATTATTACTTGCGTTGTTCCCCATTTGTTAACCTCCAAAATTAGGCTGCCTGCTTTATTCAGATTTTCTTTGTATCCGAAATAAATAAAAAGCACCCCTCATGTTGGCTCTTTTTGTGACTAAAAAATTATTTACGGATGATTTTACAAAACCAAACTAATTATTAATAACAAACCATTAATTTTATGCAATGATGAAAACAAATGTACGCTTATTGCTTCTTAAGGTCTGTCTGATCTTAATAGCACTGGGAATGAGTGTTTCCACTTATGCTCAGAAAAACAAATCTTCCGGCAGTAGAACGTCGCTGCCATTTACCGAGGACTGGTCGTCCTACAGTTTTGCCACCAATGGATGGACTTTTGATCCGGAATCCTCCACCTGCTGGGTAATTCAGGAAAATTTTGGAAACCCCTTACCGACTGCCGAATTCAATTATTATGCATTACCATTTGGAGCCTATAATACCTCGTTGGTTTCGCCTTCGCTGGATGCTACGGCTTTGACCGGGAATAATCTTATTTTAAAATATAACTACTATAAAGATAGCCCCGGCGGTTGGACAACCGACAGCATGGCTGTGGAAATAAACAATGGAAGTGGATGGCAAAGACTTTCTGTTTATGGCGGCGGCGATGGCGATCAGTGGATAATAGGTTCTGCCAACATTTCATCCTATGCTGCAGAAAATAATTTTCAAATTCGTTTCCGTTGCTTTGGTTCTACGGATGCCCATTATAAGTGGAGAATGGACAATATACAAATTTATCAGACACCTGTTGGTAATCTCAGTGGTGCGGTAACACAATCATCCAATGGAACTCCTATTCAAGGTGCAACGGTTACTGCAAGTAATGCAGTAGCAGGTTCACGTACGATTACTACCGACGCTAATGGAATTTATAATCTCAACGGGCTGGAAGCAGGAGAATATACCGTTACCTGCAAAAAATTAGACTTTACAACTATAACCGAAACTGTTACGGTACTTGCTGACCAAACGATAACACATGATTTTCAGATGGCAATACTTCCTCCTACCATTCTTCCGTTTACCGAAGACTGGTCTTCGGGCAGTTTTGATACCCATGGCTGGACATTTGACCCTAGCATAGGAAACTGGAAATTTTATAGTTCATATGCACGATTTACCGGCGTTCCAAGCGTTACCAATTACAGTTATGCTTTGGTTTCTACTCCATTGGAAGGAAATATAGCTTCCGGACAGGTTATAGTAAGCTATCGTGTACGGTTGGTTGGTAACAATACAACTACCGTTGAAAATTTGGATGTAGAAGTATTCAACGGTACCAACTGGGCACAGGTAAAACATTATGATAACCAAGCTGGTGCTATTGCCTGGAGATACGACACCACCAATATTACACAATTGGCTGCAAGTCATACTTTTAAAGTGAGATTTCGTACCAATGGTGCCAGTTCAGGAACAATCTCTTCCTGGGGTTTAGACGATATCTCCGTTAGAAATGTAATAGGCTACGGCAATATTGCCGGTACGGTAACTTTGGCATCTAATGGTTCTCCTATAGAAGGAGCTACGGTAACACTGAACAATACACTACTCGGAACCTTTTCGACTACTACGGCTTCCGATGGCACTTATTCTATCAATAATATTATGGAAGGGAATTATGCCATAAGCTGTATAAAAAGCGGATATACTGTAATTAACGACAGCGCAACCATTACTTTTAATCAAACATTGACCAAAGATTTCCAGATGTCCGTTCCTACCGTTCTGCTGAACGAGGACTGGTCGTCCTACAGTTTTGCCACCCAAGGCTGGACTTTTGATCCGGGATCCTCCACCTGCTGGGTAATTCAGCAAAATTTTGGAAACCCATTACCATCTGCCGAATTCAATTATTATGCATTACCATCTGGGGCTTATAATACCTCACTGGTATCGCCTTTGTTGGATGCCACAGCATTGACCGGTAATAATCTTATTTTTAAATACGATTACTATTGGGAAAACCCAAGCTTATGGACAACCGACAGCCTTGTCGTTGAAGTAAACGATGGAAGCGGATGGCAAAGAATTACGGCTTATGGAAGTGGTTCCAGTGTAGGTACCGGTGATCAATGGATAACCAATTCATTTAATATCTCATCACTTGCAGTAGGGCATACTTTCCAGATTCGTTTCTGTTGCTTTGGTTCTACGGATGCTCATTTCGAGTGGAGAATAGATAACATACAGATTTACCAGGCTTCTGCCGGAACCGGAAATATTGCCGGTACCATTACCAAACAATCGAACGGAACCCCTGTAAAAGGAGTATCTGTTGTAGCAAGTAATACTCAATCAGGGGTGCATATCACTACTACGGCTGACGACGGAACGTATAATTTCAACGGGCTGGAAACAGGGGATTATGCCATTAGCTGCACAAAATTTAACTATACGACAATCTCTGATAATGCTACCGTTATTGCAAACCAGACAACCACAAAAGACTACCAGATGGTGGAAATTCTTCCTTCCCTGTTAATGGAAGACTGGTCGTCTTATAGTTTTACAAGTAACAATTGGACATTTTCTCCCAGTCAGGGAAACTGGAGTATTCTTGCCTGGGGAAATCCATCTCCCGGAGCCGTATTTTCCTATAACCCTGAAGTTACAAACTATGAATATTCCTTAGTCTCTCCTACGATGGATGCAACAACCTTAACGGGTAATATTATCTTTAAATACGACATCAGTCTCGATAATTACGATCCTGCCACTCTCGAAAATATAGATATAGATGTTTATGACGGAACAAACTGGCAAACGGTTAAGCAATACAACAATACTGCCGGCAGTTTTGCATGGTTAAACGATTCGATAAATATTACGTCCATGGTTACAGGACATACCTTTAACATCCGTTTCCGTGCTTACGGACAAAATTCTGCTAATCTTAACGGTTGGGGAATTGACAATATCCGCGTTTATGAAGCAGGTACAGGTAATATTGCCGGTTCGGTAACCAGAGCCTCAAATGGTGCTCCTATTGAAGGCGCCCTGATTAGTTTAAACAATGGCATGTTCTCTGCTACTACGATTTCTGACGGAACTTATTCCATAAATGGTATTATTCCCGGAACCTATTCTATTACTTGTGTTAAGAACGGTTATATTACCTATAATGACAACGTAACCATTTCGGCTGATCAAACGCTGACTAAAGATATTCAGTTGGCTATCGGAAGCCTTTTTGTGGTAAACCCCGATACTGTTAACATGGAAGTTGCTGCCGGGCAAACGATCACCCGCGAATTAACCCTTACCAATAATAGCGATAACCCATTTGCATGGGATGCAACGATTAATTTTGATAATGGCAAAGGTACCTCTGCACGTAATCTCTGGGATACTCTATTTAATTTTAACGCAGCAGGAGACAACCTTCTGGAATCCGATGGTGAATATATCTATACCTGTCGTCAAAATTTTTCAACATTCCGGAAATACGACAAGAATGGTAACCTTCTTGATGAATTCTTTATAACTAATTGCTGGTCGTGGGGTATGAGTTATGACGGGCAATATTTTTATGTAGTAAATAATGGCACCAACATCTATCAGATAGACATGAATACTCATGAAAATCTTGGTGGTTTATCAACACCTATTGCATATCTCAATGGCATAGCCTGTGATCCACAGACCGGAAATTTCTGGGTTAGCGACGAACACAGTATATACCTGGTAGACCGTAGCGGAAACATCCTGAAAAGTGACGGCTTAACCGGATTAACGAACATCAGAGGTTTAGCCTATGATTCCTGGACTCCCGGCGGGCCTTATCTCTGGATATCTGATATTACAGGTAATGGAGGCATTTATCAATACGACATCGCAGCCGGAAAATTAACCGGCGTGATGCACGGAAATGGCGTTCTCGACATGTGTATGTCCGACAAGATTGTCCCCGGCAAAGTAACATTGATAGGTTTTGCTCCTACGGGTGGTATTAGCGGAAAAATTATAGGTTACGATATGGGTGCTTCTTCTACTTCTGCCCCCTGGGCAACAATTACTCCTGCTACCGATACCATTCCTGCCGGCCAAAGCCAGACAGTAACCGTTACCTTCGACGGAAATTATCTACCCCAGCAAAAAGACTTAACCGTTACCGGTGAAATCCATTTCACGTCCACACCTAATGTGGGTTTTCCCGTTATTCCGCTCAGTATGACCATTGCTGGCGAAATTGCCGGAACATTAAACGGAATCGTTTCTCATGGAAATGTTCCAGTGGAAAGCGTTACTGTAAAAGCTTACCGTAAGGAAGCTCCGGTTTATATCTATAGCACAACTACGGGTGCCGACGGCAGCTATTCATTCCCTTCTGCTAAATTCGGGACTTATGATATTTATGCTTCTAAAGACGGATATAACCCCTATTCTGCAAGTATTACGGTAACCGGTGGACAAACCACTACCCAGAACATAAGCCTGCTTGCTCCTGTGATGGTTACTGATCCGTTAAGTATAAACGATTCTGCTACTGCCGGACAGGTTAAAACGGCTACTTTACATATCGCAAATAACGGAGACGGCATGTTAACATGGAATGGTACAGTATTCCAGACTACCAGCCAGCAAAAGGTTTTCATCCCCGCAAGTAACGGTCAGTTTAAAAAAGGAACTGAAGCTACCTCTATCTTGCAGTCACCTGTTACCGGTACGAAAATACCTGCTGGTTCTTCCAGGGATTTAACGGGAGCTTCTGTTGCTTTCGGATTTGAGAGTCGTACCGGTGGAAAAAGCACTTTTCTGAAATTTAACCCAGAAAACCCTTCGGATACTAATGTAATTGCAAATCTTATATTTCCATCGGAAAATTCACCGGTTGGCGGAACCTTCGATGCAGCCAGTGCCGATTCGATGTACATCATGAATATGACGGATGACGGAGTAAGAATCTATCTCAGAAAAATAGATGTTACTACCGGCAATTACAGAATGTTAGGCCGGATATTTATCAGCGATTACCAGACTCCTACAGGACTTACCTGCGATAAAACCACGGGCATAATCTATGCCGCTTCAACGGGAGTGAGTACTCCACAATCTTATATTTACAGGGTTGATCCGGTTACCGGCGCAAACACCTGTATCGGAGCTACCAACATCCCCTGTTTAATTAGCATTACCGTTGATGGAACCGGCCAGATGTATGGTTATGATCTTGACTCCGACCAAGCTTATAAGATTGACAAAGAAACCGGAGCCTCCACACTGTTGGGTTCTATCGGATTCGATGCCAACTATGCCCAGGGATTTTGCTGGGATCCGGCTACCGATATAATTTATATGTCGGCTTATAATGCAGTAACCGGACCAGAAATGCGTATTTTTGATAGAACTACCGGTAATACCAGCTTAATAAATGCATTGCCTGGTGAAATCTGTGGACTTGCCTTTGCCGGTATAACTCCCCAATGGCTCAGCATGGAACCCCAAAATGGAACCATTGCGCCAGGTGAATCACAGGATGTAACCGTTACTCTCGACGGTAACTACGTTCCTTACCATAATCAGAAAAATTTTGTTCTGAACGGTAACATTGCCCTGTCGCCCTTGCCGGAAATTGGCAATATTGCCCTTCCGGTAACCTTTAAAATTACCGACAATATAGGATTGTTGAGCGGTACGATAACACATGCAGGTGCACCTATGGAAGGAATACCTGTAAAAGCCATTCGCGAAGGAAGTCCTGTATACACATACAACATGGTAACCGGTGCCGACGGAACGTATACTTTTCCTGATATGGTGTATGGTAATTATACTGTTACAGCTTCCAGAGAAGGTTCCAATCCCTACTCTGCTTCCGTATACGTTGCCGGAAATGGGCAACCAACGGTTCACAATATTGTTCTTACCAATCCTACCATGGACCTGAATGTTTCATCTATTGCCGAAAGCATTGATTTTGGACAAGTGATGACGGTTCTGGTTACCATTACCAATAATGGTGACGGTCCGTTAACATGGAATGGTATTGTAAATACCGATAACAAAATGAATGATTTTTCCATCCCGGCAAGCAATGGCAATTTTCCGCACGGTACCTCGCCCTTATCTCTTGGACGTGCGCCGATATCCAGCCATAAAATCTCTTCTTCTGATAATGTTACCGATTTGCTGAAAGGTGTAAATGCTTATGCTTTCAATATTGATAACGATTACAGACTTTTCTCCTTTAATACATCTGATCCATCTCTGGAAAATTATATAGGAAACCCTATCAGCGAAGCATACGCAGGCGCTTTCGATGCAGAACATGAGGATTTTATGTATATTGTAGATTCATATAATTCTGGTCATTTACTGAAGGTGGATGTTACTACAGGTACAGTAATACAGGATATAGGTTATCTTACTCCTGTATATAATGGTCAAATCTGGACAGGAATCTCATTCGACAAAACAACTGGTATTTTGTATGGTGCTTCTACCGATTTGGCAGATTCGTACATTTATATCATTAATCCGGAAACAGCAGAGACCAACTGGATTGGAATCAGCGCAACCGGTATTCCCGGACTGATTGACATTACCCTTGATAATAAAGGACAAATGTATGGTTATGATATCGTAGATGATAATGCGTATAAAATTGATAAATCCACCGGTGTTGCTACAGTACTTGGTTCTATCGGTTTTGATGCCAATTATTCACAAGGTATGGGTTATGATCCTGTAAATAATCTTATTTATCTTGCTGCCTATAACGATTCCAATGGAGAAGCCGAGCTTCGTATTATGGATCCTGCCAATGGTAATACCAAATTCGAAGGAAGTTTTAGTGCTACTGAAGTAGATGCATTGGCATTTTCTGGAGCAGTGATCAACTGGTTGACCATTAGTCCCAAAACAGGTACTATACCTGCGGGTGCTTCGATGGAAGTAACTGTTACTTTGAATGGAAATTATATCCCTCCTCAGAAAAACAACACGCTGACAGGAAACATTAATTTTACTTCCGATCCTAATGTTGGTACGGTTACTATTCCTGTTACCCTTGTTGAAAATGGTAATGATGGTATACTTACCGGTACTGTGACTCATGATGGTGTTGCTGTTTCTGATGTTACAATAACGGCTGCCAAAACAGGTTATGAATATACTGCCACTACAGGAAATGATGGTGTGTTTACTTTCCCGCAGATTTTGGTGGGCACCTACAAAGTTACGGCTGAAGCTACAGGTTACAACTTCCACTCCATAACGGGTGTTGTAATTACCGGAAATCAAACCACTACCTTACCCATTGTGCTCACCGCTCCTGTTATTAACATTAATCCATCGTCACTTATCGTTACTGTTCCTGCCGGACAAACTACCGATCAGACAATTACTATCGGTAATCCGGGCGATGGCGACTTGGAATGGAATGCTACTTTCCAGATAAATAACAAGCAGCGGATTTCTATTCCGGCAAGTGATGGTAATTTTGAACACGGACCGGCATTCTTTGGGCCTGCCCCTTTAGTAAAGAAAAATACAGCAGCAACCAGTTCGTTGAAAGAATTATTGAGAAGTACAACTGCTTATGCATTTGATATTAATAACAATAAGTTTTTCTCATTTGATACGGATAATCCTGCTGATCCAACCATTATCAGTTCGATTTCTATTGCTCCTTTCGGTGGTACATTTGATGAACTTCATACCGACTTTATGTATGTTATTGATTACAATGATGGCAAAATAAAGAAAGTTGACGTAGCCACAGGTAATGTAACTACGGTTGGATCCGCCGGCTTACAAAGCGGTGATACTCCAACAGGCTTAACCTGTGATAAAACAAACGGGACCTTGTATGCATCATCTACCAATGGAAGCGAGTCTACGATTTACACTATTGATCCTGTTACGGGTGCAAGTACAATAATTGGTACTACAGGAATTCCTGCGTTGATAGATATTACTGTTGACGGAAACGGTCAGATGTACGGTTATGATGTTTCCGGCGATAATGCTTATAAAATTGATAAAGCTACCGGAACTTCTACCATGATAGGTTCTATCGGATTCAATGCAAGTTATGCACAAGGCATGGCCTGGGATCCGACAAGTGACAATATTTATCTTGCAGGTTTTAATGTTACAACTTCAGCAGGCGAATTGCGTATCCTCGACCGGGAAACCGGAAATACTTCTCTGGTAGGTTCATTTGCTGGTGAAACGGACGGACTGGCATTCCCTGGCGGTGGCTCATGGCTTTCGGTAGATCCGAAACATGGAGTGATTCCTGCCGGTAATTCACAAAATGTAACGGTTCATTTTGATGCTACCGAACTTGTTCTCGGAGTATATACCGCAAGCATTACCTTTACTTCCAATCCTGACGTAGGTACGATTATCATTCCTGTAACGCTGAATGTTGTTAATCCAGGCCCTCAGCCGACCCTGACAATTGGGACAATTACCGATGCGCAAGCCGGTGCAATTTCTATTCCGGTACATGCTGCCAACATCGTTAATATGGGTTCATTCCAGTTTACTATTGAATATGATCCATCATTGATGATTTATACCGGTACATCTAACTGGTATACAGGAATCGACGCCGTTACCATTGGGAATCCTGCTTCTGGTAAGCTTACCTTTGTCTGGGCTGCCGATGCTGAAGGCATTAACATCCCTGAAGGTATTTTCTTTAATGTTGACTTTACATGGTTAGGTTCTACGTTAACTTCTCCGTTAACATGGAACGATAACCCGACGCCACGGGAATTTACCGATTATGATGGTAATATTTTTATTCCGACCTATATTAATGGTTCCATAACCGGCGGTAACCCGACTCAGCCTGTTTTGTCAGTTACCCCAGCTAACCAGGATGTAACAGCCAATGCGGGTACCACAACTTTCGTCGTAGCTAACACTGGCGTCGGCACCATGAATTATACTGCCGCTGTTACAACCGGAAACGATTGGCTAACGATAACCAGTGGCGGAAATGGAGTAAATGCAGGTACTATTAATGTAGCTTATACTGAAAACACTTCAATTTCACCAAGGATAGGCGTCATCACAGTAACAGCTCCTGGAGCCACCGGAAGCCCGGTACAAGTTACCGTATCACAAGCTGCAGCTTCTGTTCCGGCAGCCATTGTAACCATTACCGATACAACTACGCTGGTATCCGGTCCATTTGTAGTTCCGGTTCGTGCTCAGAATATTACCAACATGGGATCATTCCAGTTTACTATTGAATTTGATCCTTCCATCTTGACGTATACCGGCGTATCCAACTGGTATGCGGGTATTGATGCCGTAACCACAGGTAATCCTTCGGCAGGTCATATTACTTTTGTATGGGCAGCCGATCTTGCAGGAATCAATATTGCCGATGGTAATTTCTTTGATATTAATTTTGATTGGATAGCTTCCGATGTAATCCAGACCCAAGTTAACTGGAGTGACAATCCGACTCCACGTGAATTTGCCGATTACAACGGAAACATCTTTGTGCCTGTTTACAACAACGGTACGGAAACCGGACCAGACGGTATACCCGAAGTCGGAACTTCATCCATCAAGGTATTCCCGAACCCGGCTACCGATGTTGTTAATATCACAGTATCCAACGACATCAGCACAGTTCAGATGATGAATTATTTAGGCATGATTGTTTATTCTGAAAATATTGCTCAGGAGAAAACCATCATGCTGAATACTTCCCGTTACAGCGCTGGTAACTATCTTGTACGTTTTGTTACCAACAGTGGCCAAACACTGATTAAGAAAATGGTGATAATTAAATAACTGATTTTGTAAGTAAATTAAGTTTGTTTGAAAAGGGGGCTCATGGGAGCCCCTTTTATCACTGATGTATAAGAAAAAAATACTACTTTATATGATTTAACCAAGTTAATTATAGTAGTAATTCTCAATATCATAAACAGCGGAAGCCGAAAAGCTGAAAAAGAGTAGGCAATAACTTAATTCTATTTATTATGGCTGTACAAAATAAAATCTCGCAGCAAGTTCTTGCATGTAAAGAGCAGAAGCAAGATTACATGCAACAAGTTCCTGCTCGTATTGGATGTAAACAAGAAAAAACACAACACATTTCTGCTTGCATTGGACGTAAACAAGGAAGAATACAACAAGTTTCTGCCTGCATAATGCAAATGCTGATAAAAATACCGCAAGTTCTGACTTGTTTAAAACAAGTTACGGCTTGCATAGGAAGACTGCAACTTAGTTTTGGATGTATGCCGGCCGGAATATAAATAAATTTAGAAATATCTTAACACAATCAACTATTAATAAACCTTTAACAATATAAAACTATGAAAAAAACAAAAGTACTATTGAATTTCATCCGGTTTTCGGTACCGGAAAAAATCGGATTTTACCGTAATGTAATCAGCAGAATGACAGGTAATGCTTCCTTTCCTTCGCCTGACATACCCTTAACCGATGCTACCACACTGGTAAACGGACTGGAAACGGCTCATGTGGCGGCACAGGATGGTGGGCATACAGCCGTTTCGGCCATGCACGACAAAGAAGAGCTTGGCGACGAGACATTCCGGAAATTAGCCGATTATGTAGACCGCATTGCCGATGGAGACGAAACTAAGATTTTAAGCAGTGGTTTTGATATCTGCAAACAACCCGCTCCGGTTACCAAATCCGAATTAACAGTGGAAGATGGCGCCAATTCGGGAAGCGTTAAGCTGATAGCTAAAGCAGCAGAAGGAGCCAAAACGTATATCTGGCAATATGCCAAAGATTCATTACCCACAGACGAAACTGGCTGGACTGTTGCAGGCTATAGCACAAAAGTCAGTTACGAAATATCGGAGCTTGCCGTTGCCTGCAAGTATTGGTTTCGCGTAGCAGCTATTACAGCGAAAGGCACAACCGATTTTTGCAATCCTGTAATGAAAGTGGTTGAGTGAAATAATAAAGAACATAGTTCTAAAATGAAGCAACTAATAGTAAAAGGGGCAAGGGATTTGCCCCTTTATTTTTATGAAAGTTATCGAATCATTACTTAAAATAAATATATGATTCATGTTGGGATTGCAAAATTGTATCTGTATCACCCAATACAAAACTTGCTTGTGGAGATTGCAGAATTACATTCCGGTTGAACGGAAAAACATTTTCCGCCCAACCGGGTATTGTCATTTTGTTAATATTATTGGTAACTGTTATCAGATTTTGTCATGTACTTACAATCTAAATAATAAAGCAAAAATTATTCTGTTTTCTGATTTAACCAGATCGGGCCTCCAGTTTGGGTCTAATTGTGTAGTAGAGTAACCTGTTTGCGATGTAACACCGCCCCTTCCTGCAAAATAAGCTACACTTGATTCTCTATGAACAAATTCGATACGAAACGTAATACTTTGATTTGGCATCCAATCGAAATTAGTAGAACAATCCCACGCACTGAATTTATCTCCTGGATTTGCACTAAACGGAAAAGCGCCTTCAGTTTGAGTGGGGTTATTAGGATTTGGCAATGGGCTTGCTTGTCCTGTAGGATATAACACCAAATATCGTCCAGGATTAGTCATTATGCCGCCACCTATTGTCCATGCATATTTGTTTTTAGCAAACCAAATACGATTATAAAACATAGCACTTGCAAAGTATTGCGCTGGTCCATGGATGCTGTCACCATTTTTGAATCCATTTACTCCACCTCCTTTTTCAAAACCAATATCTCCTGTTAAAGAAAATGCCATCCTGCTTATTCTATTTGATTTTGGCTTATTAAGGTATCTAACCAATAAACTATTGTCCGAATGGAACCGTTTTCTGTCCGGTAGTCCACCTGCATCAGTTCCATAATAATCATTAGTTAATAATTTTATATTACTATTGGGCATCCATGTTATATTCCCGCCAAACCCTGGCATTTTATTAAATGCGCCATAACTTTGCCAGCCATTAATAAGCCATCCTTCAATTTTTAAATGTTTTGTTGGGAAAACTTGCAAACGAATTCCATTAAAAAACCAAGGTGTATTATCGGAGGTAAATGAAGCTTGATATTCCCAATTTTCGGGTTGGTAGTAAGAATTCAAACCAATATACGACATAAACAAACCAGCGTCAACATTGATTCCATACCATTTGTTAAAATGATAACCCACATTTGCTTCGCTTAAGTAGCGATAAACATTGGATAACTGGTATTGTCCACGATATGGGCTAAGATCATTGCGAGGAACAACAATTGAACGAGTTCCAAACTGTGTCATAAATCTTGCTCTTGCTCCGTAATAATTAAAATCACCACCAAAATGTAAAGCATTAAGTTGAATTTCGTTGTTACGAGCCAAGGCGGTAGAACCCACAACAGTATTGTCTTTTGGATTGTTAAAGGAATAAGTATAAGCTACATCCATTAATATGCTGGGTGTAAAAAATTTCAGTTTATTAAATATTGATGAGTCTCTACGATCGTTACCATTTTGCCAGTTCGTTTCTATACCGTCAAATGGAATTTTTTCGGATTGAACCGATTGTTGTGCAAACAGATTAATGCTAATTGTAATTGCCATTAAAAATACGATAGTTGTTTTCATGTGTTATTAATTTTTTAATTTATTGGTCACATGGAATATCCATAAAATATCATTCTCGGTTGGTATGAGCATAGCCCTTATGGATATTTCATGTTCATTTTTTTAGTTAAACTTATTTTTACTTGTTTCATAAATACGGTTCAGAATTGTTATTTTATTAGCGCTGTCATACGCTGTTAGCTCATTATCACTTTGGAAATAAATATCTAACAACTCATGAAATAAAACATCCTTGCAGAGAACCGTTTTTAGATTCCATTTAGTAAGTGGATATATTGACGAGTTCGCAGTTACGCTAAAAAAGTAATTTGTAACCGTACGATTGTTTTTAATCCCACCGACCAGAGATGAACGGCTATACAATAAAATTTTTTCTGATGGATTAATAATTTTATATGCGACTTTGTTATAGAAGCGATAGCACGTATTTTTTTTGTCACAATAACCAAAAATTAAATCCTTTTTTAGCACAATAACAGTATCACCACTAACTATTTTTATCGAAGATGTGTGAATGATTTCATTTAAATAGAACTTGTATTTTTTATTTTTTTTATTATGTGCAAATGAAACCTTACCGTTTGTAAAGTCATTAGCCGATAAATAAACACCTTCACGATTGCATGCTTCGGTTGTTTTGAATGGGGAAACTGATTCACTTATTTGTGCATTTACAAGACTTGTAATGCAGGTTAAAGTGATAAACGCCACGAAAAAAATGTTTTTGTTTTTCATAGACTCTAAATTTTATTTGTTTTCAATTTGATCATCTTCATTGTATTCATGTTGTTTATTCTCTAAATATTTGTCTATTTTGAGAAGATGGCCAATCATGCCTCCAATTGCAAAGAGGAGAATTATACCTCCAAAAAACTTTAAGATGAGTAAAAAATCAGCCATAATTTTTCAAGTTTTAACAGTAGGTGAATAAGGTATTATGTATAAATAGAGCGATAACAGCTTCAGTTACATATCCTGCTAAGGCATTAGCCTCAAAGGTTTGTGATGTGGCTAATAAAATTGTTGCATTCATATCATATCGTTTTAAGACGATACAAAAATATGACGGGAGTTATAAGGATTTTATTAAGAATTTCCTTTAGAATATAAGATTTTTATAAATATTCGATAAGCTATTTATAAAGATGGTAGATTGCTGGATAAAACGATGAAAAAAAGAAATTATCAGATTAGCTGGAATGCTGTAGAAAAACTAACACCTGGTGTTTATCTATTGAAACTGGAGTCTGGTAGCACCGTAGAAACTACTAAAGCGATAATTAAGTAAAATAACAGAGAAAATTAGATTGTAATTATTTGATTAAAAAGGAGCCTTCATTGTGAGGGCTCCTTTTATAATGCAGAAAAAGATGCCTCCAAGTCAGGGATATTTACGACGACTCGAACATCGTTTTCCCGGTGGTAAGCCTCCTGATAGCACTCCTGAAAATTAGGATACTAAATAGTAAAGAGGTTGTTTTTATCTTGATGGGGCAACAATCGTAAAGGGGCAGGGAATTTGCCATTTTATTTTATCCGGAAATACTTCAAGGTGTTCCCGATTTTTACGTAAATTTGTTGTAACAATAATACCATGTAAAAAAGACAACTTATAAAATGTTATTATGGAATCAGAAAAAAAACAACTCGGGAAAAAAGGCTTACCCGCTTTAGCATCAGATGATACAATTTTAAAACTGTTAACGTTGTTTATTGAGAATGCAGACGATTATGCTATTCTTCTTCTTGACTCCAATGGCATGGTACTAAACTGTAACCGTGGAGCCGAGCAGTTAAGCGGTTATACCTGCGCAGAAATTATTGGAATTTTTTTCACCCTATTTTATACTGAAGAAGATATAAAGAACCATAAGCCACAAATAATTTTAGATACGGCATTAAAGCAAGGCAACTATGAAGAAAATAGCTGGCAAATTCGCAAAGACGGAAGTCGTTATATTGCTAATATCCTGGCTACATCAATTTATGATAAGGATAAAAATCATTGCGGTTTTGGAATAATCATACAGGATATTACCGAACAGAAACTAGCAGAAGAAACGTTAATGGAAAATAAGAAAAAGCTAAAAGCAGTTTATGAAAATTCCGGGATAGCAATTATGTTATTAAACGAAAACGGGTTTATTGATTGCAATTCGCGGGCATTAGAAATATTTGGTATCAAAAGGAAAGAAGATTTTATAAATGTACATCCGGCCAAGCTTTCCGCTCCTTTTCAAGTAGATGGAACGGAATCCTTTGAAGCAGCCCAGAAAAAAATATCAACAGCATTTCAAACAGGTTTTAACCGTTTTGAATGGATTCATCGCCATGCTAATGGGCAGGATTTTCCGGCCGAAATAACTTTGACGGCTTTTGACTATGACGAAGAACATCTTTTATTGGCAAGCATCAAAGATATTTCTCAGAATAAAAAATCAGAAGAAGCCTTATGGGAAAGTGAAAACCGTTTTCGTTCGCTGGTAGAAACAACAAGCGACTGGATTTGGGAAACAGATGCCAGAGGAGTTTACACCTATTCCAGCCCTTCTGTAGAAAATATATTGGGCTATACCACAAAAGAAATTTTAGGCAAAACACCCTTTGATTTTATTCTTCCTGAAGAATCAGAAAAAATAGCGGCTATTTTCCAACGAATATTCGCTAATCGGGAGCCTATTGTCCGTCTTGAAAATACAAACAGGCACAAGGATGGTCGGCTTGCCATCCTTGAAACCAACGCTGCCCCATTTTTTAATTTTTCAGGGCAAATTCTTGGTTACCGTGGTGTTAATCGTGATATTACAGAACGTAAATTGGCAGAAGGAAAGATTAGCTATATCAGTAAAGTACAAAATCTTATTTTAGAGAACAGCACGATGGGAATCGCCTTTGTTCGTAACCGGACTTTTGAATGGGCTAATTCCCGCCTTGCAGAATTGCTGCGGCTGTCCATCGGTCAATTACAAAATGCTCCTACCCGAATCATCTATCCTTCCGACGAAATGTATGAAGATCTTGGAAAAACAGCCTATCAAACGATGAGTAAAGGCAAACGTTCAGATAGTACATACCAATTACAGCGAGGTGATCGAACATTGTTTTGGTGTCGGTTTATTGGTAAAGCTTTAAATCCCGCAAATCCCAATGAAGGATCAATCTGGATGATAGAAGACATAACCAAACGAATACAAGCAGAAGAAGCACTGAAGAAAAGCCAGGCAAATCTGCAGGCATTGATTGAAAACACCGATGATCGGGTATGGTCAGTGGACTGTAATTATAACTTCACAACGATAAACAGCAATCTTCAACAGGATATCAAAACTATTTACGAAATAGAATTAAAAATGGGCGACAACATCTCTGTTTTGCCCCCTTCGCTTTATATTCCATGGAAAGAACGTTATGACCGGGCATTGCAAGGCGAAACGTTTACAATCATTGATCAATATCCATCTGAAAGCACTAATGCGTATGTTGAGATATCGTTACATCCGATATATATGGAGAAACAGATTACCGGTGTAACTTGTTTTTCAAGAGATATTACTCAAAAAAAAGTAGCGGAAGAAGCTTTGCGGTTAAGCCGGTCAAAACTAACACTTGCTATGGACATTGCCAAGTTGGCAAACTGGGAATACGATGTGAAATCCAATTTATTTTTACACAACGACCGTTTTTACGCATTGTATGGTACAACCGTTGAAGAACAGGGCGGACAATATATTTCACCGGAAGACTATGCCCGCAAATTCGTACATCCCGAAGACATTAATATGGTAAAAGATGAAATTGACAAAGCTCTGGCTACTGATGACCCTAACTATTCCAATCAGGTTGAACATCGTATTGTACGTACCGACGGAAAAATACGTTATGTTGTTGTTCGTTATATCATTCAAAAAGATGAAAGCGGCAAAACAATTAAAACATACGGAGTTAATCAGGATATTACAGATCAGAAAAAAAACGAATTTGAATTACGCGACTTGAATGCCACAAAAGACAAGTTCTTTTCCATCATCGCACATGACCTGAAAAACCCATTTAATTGTATTATTGGATATAGCGATCTCATGGTAGAGCAGATTCAGGAAAAAAACTATGAAGAAATTGATGAATATGCTCGGATTATCCAAAAATCCTCGTTGCAGGCTATGGATTTACTCGCGAACTTATTAGAATGGTCGCGTTTGCAAACCGGTAAAATAAAATTTAACCCAGAAAGTATTGAAATCGCAGCCCTGATTAACGAAGTTACTGAATTGTTAATCCCTTCGGCTCAACAAAAATCAATAAGCATTTCAAAAGAAGTACAACAGAATATTTCTGCGATAGTCGATAAATACATGATTAGCACTATATTGAGAAATCTTATCTCAAATGCTATAAAATTTACAAATTCCGGTGGGAAAATCGTTATTTCTGCAGAACATAAACAAAATGAACTGATGATAACCGTAAGTGATAACGGAGTTGGAATACCCAAAGATACGCTGGAAAGATTATTCCAATTAGGTGAAAGCAACTCAACAACAGGAACACAAAACGAAAAAGGAACCGGTCTGGGATTGTTGCTCTGTAAGGATTTTGTAGAAAAACATGGCGGGAAGATTTGGGCAGAAAGTGAGCCCGGTAAAGGTAGCACTTTCAAATTTATACTTCCGGCTGGTTTCTGACAAAAAGATTATTTTACCAGGCACCGTTCCATTAGTGGATTTTTACTCAGTATTATGAGTACTCTTGCGCTATTCTTTCTTTCCTAAAAAGCCATCTATCAAAACTGATATTCAAAAAACCGACCAGAAAACTACCGAAACTTATAATCAACAATTATTTCTCGCCGCTTAACCCGAATTCAGGTTATTAATAGTCCTCTCAAAACAACCATTCTTATATCTAAATTCACATCAAAAAATAGCTTCGGCAATCTTCCGGATGCTTTCCGATTTACCCATCGTAAAAAAATGCAAATCAGGAACACCATGTTTAAGCAACTCCCTCGCCTGCGAAATAGTCCATTCAATACCAACCTGCTTTATTTCATCGTGGGTTTTGCATTTTTCAATTTCAAGTACCAAGTTTTGTGGTAAATCCACAAAAAAAGTTTGCGGAATCACCGTAAGTTGCCTCCTGGTAGATATTGGCTTCAACCCCGGTATGATAGGTACATTGATTCCTTCTTCCCGGCACAAATCTACAAAACGGAAGAATTTATCATTATCAAAAAACATTTGAGTAATGATATAATCGGCTCCGGCATCCACCTTTTTTTTCAAATATTTCAGTTCTGTCTGCATATTTGACGATTCAATATGCTTTTCAGGATAACCGGAAACGCCTATGGAAAAATTGGTCGGCGTTGAATTTCCAAGTTGATCATCAGTATAAATGCCTTTGTTTAAATTAATAATTTGTTCAACTAATTCGTCTGCATGCGCATGACCGCCAGTTTCGGGAGTAAAATATTGTTCGGAAGAAAGGTTGTCGCCACGTACTGCAAAAACGTTGTTTATTCCGATAAAATTCAGATCAATAAGGGCATTTTCCGTTTCTTCCCTGTTGAATCCCCCGCAAATGATGTGCGGAACCACATCCATTTTGTACTTATATTGAATTGCTGATGAAATGCCCACCGTGCCAGGACGTTTCCTCACCACACTCCGTTCGAGCAAACCGTCCGGACGATTTTTATAAACCACCTCTTCACGGTGGTAGGTTACGCTGATAAATGCCGGATTGAACTCCACCAACGGATCTATGGCGTGATAAATACTTTCGATGGTATCGCCTTTTAGCGGAGGTAATAATTCAAAGGAAAACAAGGTTTTATTTGATTTTCCGAGATGTTCCTTTACTTTCATAATTTATAATTTGTATTCTGTCAAAGATGGTTTTCTATTGTTTTCCTGCGTATTTCCTTTCTCATAGAATATATTTACACAAGATTCCCCGTAAATGCGAGAAAAACATCGAGTTTTGGCAAAACCGTCCGGATTTTTATCAGGTTGGACAAACGGATATTTCCAATCACATAATTGGTATCCCGTCCCGAGTATTTTTCGCTGATGTTTTCAAATTCAAACAAACTAAAATCAATCAAGTCTTTGTATCTGAGATAAATTTCCAGCACCACATCCGTGGAATATTCCAATGGTTTGAAAAAACGGTGTTTTTTATACTCGTAACGATAATTATGCATGCGAGCCGTAATATCCGATAGGACGGCCGAACCGGTTGGATAGGCGCCTGCACCTTTCCCAAACATAAATTGTTTGTCGTAGCATTCGCCTTCAATTACAACGCCATTGTATTCATATTCCACGTTGTAAATGTATTCATCCGGAGTTACTAACCGTGGAAGCACAAAAAGAGTGAATTTGTCATCATTCAGTTTGAATACCTGACCGATGAGTTTAAACTTCATTCCTTTCTCTTTTGCAAAACGAATATCCGCATTGGCGATACGGGAAATGCCATAATTCAGCACTTCGTCAGGATGCACCCATGAACCAAGGCTATGTAAAGTGATGATGACCAATTTATACAACGTATCGAAACCTTCCACATCGAAGCGTGGATCGCTTTCGGCAAAACCAAGTTTCTGAGCTTGTTGTAAGGCTGCCGGGTAATCCATGGAATCGGAAAAAATACGGGTAAGAATATAATTTGACGAGCCGTTCAGAATGCCGGTTATGGATTTAAGAAGGTCGTTGTCATAATATTCTTCCAGATTCCGGATGATGGGAATGCTGCCGCAGGCAGATGCATCGTAAAGTAAAGCTACCCCGTTTTCTTCCTGAAGCTGCATGAGTTCGTCAAGGTGACAGGCGAGCATGCGCTTGTTCCCCGACACCACACTTTTGCCATTTTGTAACGCTTTTTTTACGATGGAATACGCTGCCTCCGCATCATCAATCAATTCTACCACAAGGTTAATTTCCGGATCGTCCAGAATGTCGTCCGGATTCGTGGTAAACCTGTCTTTGGGCAGGCTGCGTTTTTTTTGAGGGTCGCGGATGCAAATCTTTCGGATTACAGCATCCACATTTTTTCCTTTTTCCAGGACGTGAAACAAGCCACCGCCTACCGTCCCAAATCCAAACAATCCTATATTTTGTTTTAAACTCATATTTTACTGGTTATAAAAATTAAAAAATATCTCAGAAAGCTGTGCCGATTCTATCAGAAAGCCGTCGTGTCCGAAGTCTGAATTAATTTCACGATATTCTGCGTCGGGAATGAGTGCAGCCATAGTTTTTTGTTCCTCTACGGGGAACAGGATGTCGGACGAAATGCCCACCGCAAGTGTACGGGCTTTTATCCTGCCAAAGGCTTCGGAAAAACTGTTTCGTCCTCTTGCTACATTGTGCGAATCAATCGCTTTGGTAAGAAGAAAATAAGAATAGGCATTGAACCTCCCGGCAAGCTTTTCCCCCTGATATTGTTGGTAAGATGATGCCCGGAAGTTTCCTGTCGTCTCATTTGTTTCTTCAGATTGTGTTTTGTTATAAGCTGTACCATTCCGGTAGCTCAGCAAAGCGATGGACCGTGCGGCTTTCAAACCATCCATTCCTCCTTCCGGCACATCGTCCATAAAAGTCTTATCCGCCAGAATGGACAACCGCTGCGATTCGTTTAAGGCAATTACCCAGGGGCTCGACTTTCCGCTGCACGCTATCAAAATAACATGCGAAAAAAGTTCCGGATTACAAATAGCCCATTCCATAGCCTGGAAACCGCCGATGGAACCACCGATTACAGTATGAATATGGTCGATACCCAAATGCTTCCGCAACAGCTCATGGGCACGAACCATATCGCGTACCGTAATTTCCGGAAAGCTCCGGAACCAAGGTTTGCCGGTTGCCTGGTTGACACTCAGCGGGCCTGTGGTTCCGTAGCACGATCCAAGATAATTTGCACAAATAATAAAATATCTGGCGGGATCATAAAATTTACCAGGACCAACCATCCCATCCCACCAGAGAATAGCATCAGAATTGGCGGTAAGTGCATGGCAAATCCATATTACATTATCCTGTGCCTGGTTTATTTTTCCGTAGGTATGGTATGCAATCTGTACCTCCTTTAACTCTCCTCCCAGTTCCGGGAAGAAAGGTTCTGTATGCTTAAATATTCCCATTATAAGATATTATTAAACTTTTTGAATAGCTTGCTCAAAGTCGGCAATGATGTCATCAATATGTTCCAAGCCAACCGAAACCCGCAAAAGATTAGGCGTTACTCCTGCCTGCAACTGTTCTTCTTTGCTGAGTTGCTGGTGGGTGGTAGCCGATGGCTGAATAATCAGTGTACGGACATCTCCAACGTTGGCCAGATGGCTGGCTAATTGAAGCGATTCCACAAGGGTAGTAGTTCTTTGGCCGGAACCGTTCAACTTAAAGGCAAGTACGCCACCAAAACCATTTTGAAGGTAACGGGAAGCCACTTCATGTGCCGGATCCCCGGGAAGGCCGGGATAACTTACCTCTTCCACTTCAGGATTATTTTCGAGCCATTGAGCAAGAGCAAGCGTATTTTCGGCATGCTTCCGGCCACGAACGGACAGCGTTTCCAGTCCTTGCAAAAGCTGGAATGCATTGAACGGACTGAGGCAGGGGCCATAGTCGCGCAGGGCTTCCACCCGTGCGCGGACAATAAAGGATGAGTTTCCAAACGTTTCCCAGAACTTAAGCCCATGATAGCCTTCCGAAGGTTCGGTAAACTGAGGAAATTTCCCGTTATTCCAGTTAAAATTACCACCATCTACGATGATGCCACCCATGCTGTTGCCATGTCCGCCTATCCATTTGGTAGCTGAAGCCACTACAATATTGACACCATAACGTATCGGCTGGCAAAAGTATCCTCCAGCTCCGAAAGTATTGTCCACGATAAGCGGAATACCATATTTTACGGCAAGTGCAGAAAACTTTTCGAAGTCGGGCACTGCAAAACCCGGATTTCCTATAGTTTCGAGATAAATGGCTTTCGTTTTTTCATCAATAAGATGTTCAAACTCTTCGGGACGGAGCGAGGTCGTAAACTTTGCCTTTATCCCCAGATTACGGAAAGTTACTTTAAACTGGTTATGGGTTCCTCCGTAAAGGTAAGGGGAGGAGATGAAATTATCCCCGTTTTGTAAAATGTTGATAAGGGCAATAAACTGAGCGGCATGTCCCGATGCTGTTGCCAATGCACCTACTCCGCCTTCCAGTGCGGCAAGCCGTTGTTCCAGCACATCTGTTGTAGGATTTGTTATCCTCGAATAGATGTTACCAGCCTCCTTCAGTGCAAAAAGGTTGGCCGCATGTTCCGAATTTCTGAAAACATAGGAGGTAGTTTGGTAAATGGGAACCGAACGCGACAAAGTCGCAGAATCCGGCTGATGCCCTGCATGAATCTGCAGAGTATCAAAATGAAAATTTTGATTCATGAATAAATTTTTTTCTGTTAGACTTAATTATAATACACACAAGAAATCACTGTATTGCTACAGAGCACACCGGTTACCACAATGGTACCGGCTATCGCATGCACATAGAAGTCCCCGACAGGAAAAAATAATGCAACAAGTAACCTGAACAGGTAAACCCGCTGACGTAAGAAAAAAGGAATGTTGACATCTTTTTCATGTTTAAGTTATAATTCCTTTCCGATAACCTTCGGAAGAGGCAGGTTTTGGCACCATTTCCATTTTAGGAGGGTTGCCAGAGGTTCACAGAGCCTGTTCTCTCCCCTCTTCTTTATAATCAAACAATCTTTTTTGCGGAAAAGAAAATTTGAATTGCGCTGCAAAATTACAAATATTTTTAATATTTTCTCCCTTCCGGAAAAATTTTTTCTGATTGACGGAATTTAAGTTTGGATTCGTCGAATTTATCTTTCCAAATGGGGTATCTGGATTTAGATTTACCGATGTTTTTAACCGTGCTAAGCGATTCCGAAAGCCGGGGTAATATGGTAGGAAAATCCTAACGACAGCTTTAGATTGTAAGGCTTTATGCGTAATAGTCAATCAGGTTTTTACTTCATTCGGCAGTCTTTCCGTTTTCAGCATCCATCACTTTTCGGCACAATATCGAAGATACAATCATCGAAACACGCCGTTGAGGGATGGGTATGCCATAGCAAACGACAGGAAGCACCCATTCGAGCAAGGCAAGATAATAAGGTATTGGATCGGGATTTTGCTGTGCACAGTCGAAAGCATATTTTCTCATTTTCAAGGTAAGAGCGGTGCTTTTGGCTACTTTTTCGCGATGCCGGCCTGCATAGTTTGCCATGGGAGTTTCGTTCAGATGTTCAACATCGTAGAGCCGGGTGATAAACTGTAGATAATCTTTCATATCGGCTTCGTTGTCCACCGGAGCATTGTCAACCAGGAAAATGGCTTCCAAACGGGCAAAGTCGGAGATGACCGAACGGGGTTTAGTTTCCGAAAAGTCAATGAGATAGACATTCATTTTTTCATCCAGCAGGATGTTTTGCATGTTTAGATCGCCATGGCAGATCCCGGTGAAATAGTCCATACCCTCATCGCGGCGTCTGGCAAATTCATGCTTCAGAAACCAGTACGGATTCAGGATGGGTTGATCAAATTCTTCAATCGTAATGTATTTTTCATCCGCCGAAATGGAGAACAATTCACTGACCGTTTGATAAATATATGGGAAAAAAGTGAAGGTGGGGTCATGATCCTTGAAAGGGAAAATGGTTTTTCGTACCGGCTGCCCGTACCAGGGTTTTAATATCTGAAGGAATATTTTATCGAATAACGGTTCCAGCAGTTCGATCTCTGCATTATTGTAATAATGGGTCAGCCATTTTAACTGAGCGGCTTCGCCGCCGATGCCCACAAAATTATACCTCAGGGCGCCTGTTTCCCCATAAAATTCTGCGCCAAGCACTACAGCGCTATTGTTAAAAATATAAGGAAGAGCATATTGTCTGCAACGCTCCGATTCGCGAGTAATCATGGCACGGTTGGCAACCTTAAGTACGGTTGGCCTCATTTTTCTGCCTTCGGCATCGTAGGAGGTAACCTGATAAGTCTGCGCCGTATAGCCTCCATGCAACGGGTCCACTTTTACCTTAGCCGAATCGGTATATAGCCGTCGCACCAAAAATGCTTTGTAAGGTTCAAAAATCATTTCCGGATCGGTTTCAATGACCAGGCGATGTGCTTTAGCATCCGATAAATCGTTGGAGAAAAACACCCATACCCAAGGATTTTCCAGATTTTCCTGCTTTTGCAAAGGCTGAATATCAACGATATTTTCAATAGCCAGATTCTCGTTGAGCAATTGAACCAATGGTTTTTCTGCATCCGCATTTTGTAATTCCGAAAGGGAAAAAACGACTCCCGGCAGATGTCCGTTGTTTTCGTTGGCCGAAAACCATTTTTGAAAATCTTCCATCCGGGTGAAATCGTGCAGCGGTTTACCGGCAGGTAATATCAAGGAAATGGTTGGTTCTGCAGGATTGGGATTGACAGCCACCATCAGCATCCATCCGGTTTTTTCCGGCGAAAGCTGCTTTTTCAGCGTTTCGGAAGCGTCGGCTAATTGCTGAAACGAAACCTTGCCGGGTTCTTTCATCCGTAATAAACCCGAAGGCTGGCTATCGAAGGATAAAGCTTCTTTTAGCATAATGCCTGCTTTTTCCGGTTCCGGTGAAACCCTGAAATCGGCTGCATGATGAGGATCATCGGGGATAAAACCGGCGCAGTGGCCGGTAGTAACAAACAAACCCGATTGCCCCTGATCGTCAACGCCCGATTCGGCGGGAGCGCCAAATCCAATGGAAAAACCCAATTCATTGTAACTGGCTATGCCATCGTCCTTCCATAACAATGCGGGTTGGACTTTACCGTTTAACGGATGATAAACATACGAAATGCCTTCCGAAACATATGTCATGATTCCCATAGAATTTTCCTGAATCGTACGGATGGCTTTGCGGGCGGCTTCCGGGCTTTCCTTAATCTGAAAAATGTTGTGCAGCCCGGCCATTTCTATCACCTGAAATACGGCAGGCACTAACCCGGTGAGATATAAATCGCCTTGCTTGGTAAGCAGTTTTTTCTTGGTTTTAAGCAGAACGCGTATGCCTATACTCGACATATAGGGACATTGCGAAAGATCAAGGATGATAAACTGCCCGCTTTCGAGCAAGGGTTGAAGCGCCAGATCAAGGTCTGCGCTGGTATTGGTGTCGAGGCGACCCGAATGGCTTATGGTTTTTATCGTTGGTTCCGATTCCATGTTTTGTTCCGGTTATGTTGTTTTTTAAATTCTATCTTAAGTTCGTTCTGTTTTCGTTTTGCAAAGTTATAAATTCCGCTCAGCGGTAGGCTTTATGCTTTTTCGCATGACTTTCGGTTAAAAAATCACAGTTAACGTAATAGCTTTTTATTCATCGTTTCCATGCACAAATATAAACAGAAAGAGAAAATAGCCAACAATTTGTTGAAAAACATTATAAAACCGAAGAAGATGATAATGAGCAAAACCAGATTGAATTATGCCGTTTTGCTATGGCGATTCTTTTGTAATCATTATTATTGTATCTGCAATGTTGCGGGAGCATGTCTAAAATTTTATTATCGTATCTGCTTTTGGCCATTAGCTTTTAGCCATTAGCTGTTGGCCAATTGCTAACAGCTAACAGCTAATAGTCAGACATTATTCCTTCACCCATTTTCCGCTTTCCACTGTTTTTTCTTTATTCATAAGGCGATATAAATAGACACCTGCCGGTAAAGCGGACGTATTAACGGTGGTGGTTCCGTTATTCACCGGCTGACTGACGACGGTTTGCCCGTTGTTGCTATATAGTTCAAATTGAAGGTCTTTTAATGCCGTTTCTATGGTAAGTTGTGTGCTGCCGGGGTTGGGATAAACGATAGCTTCGCTTACCGTTAGCGGAGGCATGTCGTTGGTGGAGGTGACTATTCCATTTTCATCCACTCTTACGATATAAATATCATGTTCATAACCCTGGGTAAGATAATCATAACGCATTCCAAGCATCAGGCAACCGCCATCCTGCGTTTCTTTTATTGTCCATAGATTATAATAAGCATCCCCTCCATAATATTTTGTCCAGATAGGATTCATCTGTTTATCGAACTTTGAGAGGCAAAACCAGTCCTTGTTTGTCGACCAAAATGGGTTATATATTTCAATATTTTTCATTCCTCCTATAAATATATTATTTGAGTTATCTATTACCACACTTTCCCGAAAAGCAGGAAAAGAAGCCGTGTCCGGAACACCAATATATGAACTTTTAATTATTGTAGTATCCTGAGGTGAAAATATCAATGCTCCAATACCACGATCTGAATCATCTAAAATAAATTCCTCACAAACATAAATGAGCGTAGTGTCCGATACCCATTTTACAGTTGTCGTATTTCTTAAACTATTATTAGGAAAATGGTAAGACCAATTTATGTTGAAAGCTGTATCCATATAAAGCATAAAATTATCATTAATAAGGCCGTTACTGATATTACCATTAATAAATGGTACTAATTGTAAATCGTAAAAGCACATAATAAAAGCATAATACCCATCATGTTGTGCCGATTCAATCATATCCCAACAAAATAAGACATTATTAAATAATTTAAATTGCATTTTTTGTAAGTCACGGCTCACTTTTAAAATATACATGTGATAATCAAAATTAGATTCTTTATTTAAGAAAAATCCTGAGCATATAAAATCACCGGATGTATTAACAATACATTTTATTCTATTCAGTTCCAAACTATCGGGTAATAAATATGAGGTAAGAGCCACCGTATCACAATCATTATTCAATTCCGATATAAAGATTCTGTTTGAATTAATTTTTTGAACCCCGTTTGAATTGCCAATAATATATAGTTTCCCGTTATTTTCAATTAAAAGTTTGAATGCCCCCATACAATCATATTGCCTGATGAATTGAATATTGCCATTATTATCTGTCTTTATCATTATCGGTTTTTCTTTACCGGAATTATCGGTTGTGCTTCCGGCAAATAAAAAAGAGCCATCCGGTAATTCATGGGCATCATAGATGGCATCATCAGTTTCGGGCATGGTTAACGAAAGCACAAAATCCGTTTGGGCCTTTGCTAAAAAAGAAAAGCTAAGAAACAGTATAAAAACAATAAACGATTTTTTCATCATAAAATTTGTACATTAATTAAGATTTAAAAAAGGACTGCACAAAAAGTGTAGTCCATAAAATTTATTTGGTTTCACCACTTTCGCAGTCAAGCAATTCCGGTTATTACCGGAAGAACCTTCGCCGGAATATTTGGCAATCCATTATCAGTGTTACGAATGTTCCCGGAATTTCAATTACTTTTGCAGCGCTTCCTCCTTTGTATGGTTTATACTCTGTTAATTTAGCTGTTAATTTCGGGTTTGCTTCTATGGGGGAAGCTTTTTATTTAAACTTCACTTCTTTCGAAAAAGCCATGCAACAAAACTAATATTGTTTTTGATATGGTATGCATATTTCATAAAGAAAAATAAAAAATATTTATCACTGTTGTTCCATAAAAGCATCCGGACTAAGGTCCTTCAAACAGTTACGATTTGTAACTCCAGGCTTAAGCCTGGGGTTAGTAAAACACAGATTAAAAACGCTGTCAGGTCTTTCAAACGCTGACAGGTTATAGACCTGACAGCATCGTCAGATCTGTCAGCGTCTTATTATGGACAGCTAAGTGTCTTGCCCCGGTATGGATTGGCAAAAAATATATTCCATTAGTATTTCTCTTTCTGAAATCCCCATTCTCTTAATACGCTTTTGTAGGTATCGGGATAGTTGCAATGGATAAGCAAGACAAGTGAATTCAGTATTTTCCGCAGTTCGGCTTGTTTCAGTTCCTGCGTCAGCGACTGCCGGCCACCGCCAACTTATTTTATCTCCTGTTAATTTATACTCTGCTTTGGTTTCCAAATGAACAATGCCATGGTAATTTATACTCTGCTCTGGTTTCTTCATAAACAAGGCCATTGTAATTTATACTTTGCTTTAGTATTCTCATGAACATGGTCATGGTAATTTATACTTTGCCTTGATTTTCTCATAAACATGGTCATGGTTATTTATACTTTGCTTTGGTTTCCTTATAAACATGGTCATGGTAGTTTATACTTTATTCTGGTTTCCTCATGAACAATACTATGGTAATTTATACTTTGCTTTGGTATTCTCACGAACACAGCTATGGTAATTTATACTCTGCCTTGGTCGTGCGTCATGGTAGTTTACTTTTCCCCTCAGCCGGATGTATATTTTACCCGTTTATGCTCCACTATTTGTTTAAAAACCATATCACTAAAAATCTCTTAGTAATGCACTGCCAAATATACATCAAAAAATAAAGATGTAAAAAAAATTTAAAATATTTTTTTCATTGTTGTCCGGGGGAAATTTTTTTATTCGTTATGCGATCATTGATATATAACGTCCCGTACGGGACTTGTGAATGGATGGGGTTACTTTCATTTTCTACCGATATTGAGTTCCTAACGGGACTATCCCGTAGGGATAAAATATGGGTAGAAGATTGTTTATAAATTAACCAGAATCCCGTATGGGATTATATAAAAATTAATAGGACAATAGTATTTTTTTTATTTTAACGATTATGTCAAATAAATGTTTTATTTTCAGTATTTAGGGGAATGTAGAAAAGAAATAAATGGCTATTAGCCATTAGCCGTTAGCCAATTGCTAATCCCTTGAGTACTCAGGATCGGGAAGACTATGTTTCGGACTTAGCTATCAACTAACAACCATCAATCCCGAAAAGATCGGGACTAAGCTTCCGGCTTAGCTATCAACTAACAACCATCAACAAACAACTGGCACTAGCCAACAGCCATATACGGTAGCACAATGTTACACTACAGGGTTTTAGTCCATCATATTATATCTGCAAGATTGCATGGACGACATTCCGTTTTTGCAAACGAAAAAAGCCTTACCAGTTCTTTTATGAAACGGGCATGTTTGCTAAACGCAAACACGAATGAAAAGGGAGTTAAAATCCTGGCCGGGCTAAGTTAAAATATCCTAACAAAAAAACGATGAATTTATTTATCAAATACTTTATCCTGCGTAATGCTATTAAATAAAAAAATTTACTTTTACACCCATAAAATGACAAATCGGGGCTGAATTAAACAAAGTTCTGATTATTCTAATTTAACGACAAATAATAACAATTAAAAGTGCAGTGTCAGCACTATAATAACTGACGAAAATAAAATGAAAAAATTACTCGTATTATTTTGTATTGCTGCATTAATTCCAATTTTCAGTTGTAAGAAAGATAAAGATTCAGATGCTTCTTCTTTCGACAATAAGGCCTTTGTTGAAGAAATATTCAAGGCAGGAATGTCGTGGAACACCCAGACAAAGGCATTAAAAGCATACTATCCAATAAATATACCCGTGGATAATACCGTAACAAGTACGGAAGGAGGCAATATTCATGTATTGGGAAGTGTTACCGGCACTATGCAACTTGACGACCACACCCAAGCTGTTTTAGGTGGTACGATGCTGATTGGATTGACGGAAACAATCAACGATTATACCCTTACGTCGAATGGAAAAACATACGTAGTGAACGGAGCTCCTCATATTTCACTGGCAGGAACATTTACTTTACAACCAGGCGGAACTACTTTTGGAACGACATCCAATATGGTAATAGGAGGTGGTTTGCATATAACTGGCCCCAATTATGATAAAACGGTTAGCATGGAAATAACGATTAATATCAACACTAACGGGACTGGTGGCACGGTGAGCGGAGCCATTGATGGCAAAGGCGTTTATTATACGATATAAGGAAACTAATTTCCCCTGTTGAGTGAAATTGCAATTTTGCTCAACACATTTGGATGGTTATAATTTCTATAAACAAATCAGAAAAAGATTCAATAAAAAGGAAGTTGTGATCCCTTTTCTGAATAAAGTAATGGCTAAAATAAAATGTTATGTTTTAGCTATTACTTTATTCAAGTTTACAGTAATAAAACATTTATTCATACTTAAGCGCTTCAGCAGGATTGGTATTAGCCACCTTCAGGGCATGGTAGCTCACCGTGAAAAGAGCAATAAACCATGCGATCAAAAAAGCGGCGATGAAAGCCCACATGGGTATTTGTATGCGGAAAGCAAAACCCTGCAACCATTTGTCCATAGAAAACCATGCCACAGGCCAGGCAATAACTGTGGCAATCAATACCAGCTTGGTAAAATCGCGGGTAAGCAAGTTCACAATGGTGGCTTCGGTAGCGCCATGCACTTTACGGATTCCGATTTCCTTTGTCCGCTGTAAAACGGTGAACGATGCCAATCCAAACAACCCAAGGCAGGCAATGAGGATGGAAATGATGGAAAAATACTGAAACATTTTTCCAAATTGTTGTTCCGACTTATATAACTTATCGAAGGATTGATCAAGAAAATAGTATTCAAAAGGAAATTCAGGCGAAAGTTTATTCCATTCCTTTTTGATATGATTGATAGTTTCAGGAATGTTGTTGCCCGAAAGCCTGATGCATGCGGTGAAATTCCATTTAGGCCTCCAGCACAAGACCAGTGGTCCGATATTATCTTGCAGCGATTGATAATTAAAATCTTTTACCACCCCAATGATGATACCCGAAGACTTCCAGTTGTCGAGATGTTTGCCAACAGGGTTTTGAATTCCGAAATATTTTACTGCTTCTTCGTTTAGAATAATATTAAAGTTGGTATCCGAAGGGTTCTGCCACGAGAAATTTCTACCCTGGATAACCGGAATCTTCATCAGATCAATAAAATCGGGATCAACAGGAAGTAAGTTGAAATGCTGATCCTTTTTATCAACCTCACGCCCTTCCACCCAGGTTACTTGCCCCGGTATGGTATTGGAAGTGGAAAACTTTTTAATATCAGGATATTGCAATAAGGAAGCCTTAAAGACATCGATCCTGGAAAGTATGCTTTGGTTGAGTCCGAAATAGACAATATGCTCTTTCTGGAAACCAAGGTTTTTGTTTTTCACATAATCCAACTGGCGGTCAACAATAATAGTACAGATAATCAGGACAATGGAAATAGAGAACTGAAAAACAATTAATAACTTACGCAGAAAAGCTGCACTGCTCCCTTTGGTCTTTTGCCCTTTTAACACTTCCACCGGTTGAAAAGCCGTAAGATAAAATGCGGGATAAAGCCCGGCGATAATACCGACAAGAATACTTCCGCCAAACAACATCAAAAACATACCTGGTTGAAGCAAAAGATTGGAATGCAAATCTACAGACAGCAGGTCGTTGAAAAAAGACAAAAGACCTTCCGTTATACCAAGAGAAATAATAAAAGCCACCGTACTGATAATTACTGATTCAATTAGAAACTGTAAGATTAGTTTTTCCTTGGAAGAACCCGCAACTTTACGAATGCCCACTTCCTTCGCCCGCATGGGAGCCCTTGCCGTGGATAAATTAATAAAGTTAACACAGGCAATCAGCAGAATAAAGATGGCAATAATTGTGAATATCCGTATTTTTTGGATACAACCATGCCGGATGCCAATTTCATTCTTGGTTTCATAGTCGAAATAAATGTCTTTTAGCGGGCACAGGTGGAATTGAGGCTCATCATTTTTCCACTCATCCTGTGTTTTATAATACGAATTGATTTTACGGTCAAATGCTTTGATATCAAACTTGCCGGGAATAAGAAAATATGTCGGATAGTTCCAATTGCCACGGGCTTTTAAAAAATCTTTGTTATTAGATAAAATCGGCAAACTGGTAAAAGATGCCAACGCATTGACCGAAAGGTGAAAGTGATTGATATCTTTCATTACGCCGGTTACCCTGAAATTATACTGATTGTTGTAACGCAACATTTTACCCATAGGATTTTCGTTTCCGAAAAACAACCGGGCAGTACTTTCAGTAATGACGATGGTAAAAGGATCGGTTAGCGCTGTTTTAGGATTACCAAGGATAAACGGAAAAGAAAAAATGTCGAAAACAGACGAATCGGCAAAGAGAAAATTATTCACCCGTATGCGTTTATCGTTGTATTTAATCACGGGATTGTTGAAAGCAATCCGTGTTCCTTTTTGCACTTGCGGAAATTCACGGAGAATATCATCCTCGTAGGCCGTACCCAAAAGGCTCCAATCCGAATAATCGAGACGGTAGATATGGTTGTAATTTTTATTGAATTTATCGTATTGCCGCTGGTCGTTTATAAACAGCATGATCAGGATAAAAATGGACAATCCGGTGGCTAATCCAATCACATTTATGATAGAATAAATTCTTTGCCTAAGGATGTTGCGCAGGGCTATTTTAAAATAATTTCTGAACATAATCTTACCATTTCAATCCGGAAAAGCATTAATCGTACCAAAAATACAAATTACTGTATTAATGGATATTATAAATAATGTAAAAACGAATCAAAAAAAATAATGTTCGGAAAGAGTATGCGTTATGTACGAAAACGAACGTGTTTCAAAAAGGCATCGTTAACGGCTTAAAGCGATAATTTCGGCCAGCACTTTATCGGCCAGACGACTTGCTCCAAAACGGAACAAGGCTTTGTTAAGCCAGGATTCACCCAGAATATCCTTAACAATCATCAGGTAAATCAAGGCATCATCGGGTTCGGATATGCCACCGGCAGCTTTAATGCCCACCATTTTTCCGGTTTTTTCGTAGTATCCTTTGATGGCATCCGCCATCACAAGCACGGCCTGGGGCGTGGCGGCGGGTTTCATTTTCCCGGTGGAAGTCTTAATAAAATCGGCTCCGGCATCCATAGCTATGGCGGAGGCAAGAGCGATGTTGGTATAATTGCCCAGTTCTCCGGTTTCGAGAATTACTTTCAGGTGAACATCTTTGCAGACTTCGCGTATGGCGGCTATTTCATCAAAAACAAGATTGTATTCTCCTTCCAGAAATTTCCCGCGCGAAATCACCATATCTATCTCATCGGCGCCTTCCTCGATGGCATAGTTGATTTCGGTTATTTTAATATGCAGTGGCGACTGTCCCGCAGGAAAAGCTCCGGCTACCGAAGCTACATGAATGCCCGTGGATATTAATTCGTTTTTAGCCAGTTTTACAAAAGGCGGATAAACACACACGGCTGCCACATTGGGTATATTTTCGCCCTGATTGCTGAATGTTTTCGCTTTCCGGCAAAGTTCGATAACCCTTTCGTTGGTATCCGAACCCTCGAGCGTGGTAAGGTCAATGGAACCAAGGATGATTTTCATTGCCTGAAGGGTAGTTATGTCCTGCAAACCTACGGAATTGATTTTTACCAATCGTTTAGTAATATCATTTTCGTCTACCTGAAGATATTTACTGGAGTAAAACATGGCGCAACATTTAAATTAATATGGTTACAAACTTACGTTAAAATTTTGAGATATGCGTTTTTTTTATGAAGTATTTTTGGTCAACGTACCGTCTTGAAAGTAAAAAGCCAGAATTGAAAAAAATACTATTATAAATGGTTGCGATAGCCTAAAAAATAGTATCTTTATATCGAAAATCATTAAAAATGTTAACATTAAATTCATACAAACTTAAACCTTGCTTAAAATCCATCCCTGAAAGCTAAATTACTTTTGCCGAAACAATAATTGTAAAAAACATGAAAAACTTTATCTCAAAAATTGTAAAAGCAACCATGCTCTCAGGGGTACTTTTAATAGGCGCTCCCTCTTTTTCGCAAAGTGTTACCGACACCTTAAAAGAAAGAGTAGATGAATTAAAAGACAGGTTAAATGGAATTGATGAACGGGTACTGACCAACGAAAGCGATCTTTTTAAACTGAACAAGATTAAAATTTCGGGTTATATCCAGGCACAGTATGATTATTTTGAAAACAGATTATCCTATCCGAGCAACTCGTTTCAGGTTCGCCGTACAAGAGTAAAATTTCAATACGAACCTGCCGATGGTGTTAAATTTGTTGTTCAACCCGAATTAGGTCCCGGTGGTTTTGAACTTAAAGATGCATATGCCGTAGCAAATGCTCCCTGGCTAAAGAATGTAGAGTTATGGATGGGTAAATTTAACCGTCCCAATTACGAAGTGGAATATTCATCCAGCAGCCGCGAAGTTCCCGAACGTTCGCGTATCATCAAAGCCTTGTATCCCGGCGAAAGAGCTATCGGCGCCAAGTTGGAATACAGCCCCAAACTCATTCCTTTAAAAGTACAGGTGGCTTTATTAAATGGAAACGATGGCCTTACGATTAAGGACGCTTCCGGCAATAACGTGAATACGGCTCAGAATGTTACCAATAAAGATTATGATAATTTCAAGGATCTGATGGGCAGAATCACTTATTCGTTAAATCTTGGAACCGGTGTAGGTCTCGATTTTGGAGTAAACGGTTATTTGGGACAGCTAAAAGCTACTTCCACTACCACTATCAAAGGCGATTATACCTTAGATAAAAGCGATGTAAAAGTGGGCGACGCTTTAAAACGCAACTGGCTTGGCGCTGAATTTCAATTATACGCCGATGTTTTAGGCGGTATGTCTATCAAAGGTGAGTATATGTTTGGACAAAATGCTCTTCCGGGCTACATCACATCCAGCTCTACTACCACAAGCACAACATCCTTAAACGCCACAGCCGATACACTTACCATAAGCAATATTACCACGAAAGATAACAGCCAAAAACCAAACCAAATCAACAAATTTTCGGGTGGTTATGTATATCTGGTAAAGAATATCGGCAAGAAAAACCAGTTCGCTTTACGTTATGATTTTTACGATCCCAATACCCAGATTTCGAAAAATGATATCGGTGTAAAAAAATATGATGCTGCAGTAGCTGATATTAAGAATACACAAACTTTTTACTCCACTTCAGGAGCACAAACCACCAAAACGGTTATCTCTACGATTACAAAAGCTAACATAAAAGCAACAAGCGGTGTATCTGATATTGCTTATAATACCTTAACTTTGGCTTGGAATTATTATCTGAATGATAATATCCGGTTTACCCTTGCTTACGAAATGCCAATGAACGAAAAAACCAACGCAGTAGATTCCAAAGGCAATTATCTGGTTTATGACAAAGGAACGGTAAACGGGATAACCAAATACAACTACTACAACGATGTTTTTTCACAAAACACATTTACCCTGAGAGTTCAGGCTAAATTTTAATTGATAAATAAATTATTAATCACAAAAAAATAAGAAAATGAAAACAAGAAAAAGATTAATCGGAATAGCCATAGTGCTTGTAGCCGTAATCGGCTTCGCCTTTGCTCCGGTACAGAAAATTACGGTTAAAGGTTCGGATACCATGGTAATCGTTGCACAAAAATGGGCTGAAGTCTATATGAAAAAAAATCCCAATATTTCCATCCAGGTTACCGGTGGCGGTTCAGGAGTAGGTATATCTGCTTTAATCAACGGTTCTACCGATATTTGCAATGCAAGCCGTCAGATGAAACGTTCGGAAATTGACAAACTTAAAGGTCGCTACAATACCCTTGGCGTTGAAATTCCCTGTGCAAAAGATGGTATCACCATTTATTTAAACTCAAACAACAAAGTATCGGAATTAACTTTAAAACAGTTAGGCGATATTTACACCGGTAAAATCACCAACTGGAAACAGGTGGGTGGCGCTGATGCCGACATCAAATTATACGGACGTGAAAACAGTTCGGGTACCTACGTTTTCTTCAAAGAAAATGTGGTAAAAGCCGATTATGCTCCCAGTTGCCAAACATTGCCCGGAACAGGTGCCGTAGTAAATGCCGTTAAAAAAGATAAAAACGGTATAGGATACGGTGGCGCAGCTTACGCCGAAGGCATCAAAATCTGCAAAGTAAAAAAAGATGCAAAAAGCCCGGCATACGAAGCCAACGCTCAGACCATAGCTAAAAACCAATATCCGATTTCAAGATATTTGTACATGTATGTCCGCAACAGACCGACTGGCGCCATGAAAGCTTATATTGACTGGATATTAGGACCAGAAGGACAGAAATTAGTGGTTGAAACTGGTTATTTCCCTGTAAAATAAATTATTAAAAGAAAATGAGATTCTTTTCTCAATATTATTTCTCTCTTTTAAAATTTGATGATACGAAAGGATCCGGCACGTTTTGTTGCCGGATCTCTTATTTTTTTTAATTTTGAACCACTAAAATGGACGAGAACAAGCAAAAATTTCAATATCTACCTGAAATTCCGGATGATGAAAATAGTTCGGAAAATAAGCCGCTGCTGAATACAGCCAATAAATTTACGTTTAGCAAAGAATCATTAAAAAAGAAATTCCGTTTATCCGAATTTCTTTCCGAAAAGCTGATAACCGGTGTTGCTTTCTTATCCATTGCTATCATTGTACTGATATTTTTCTTCGTTTTCAGGGAATCGTTACCTATTTTTAAATCAAAACACAAAGCGAATACCGAAACGGTGCAAAGCGGCGATTTAAAACAAAGCACATACACGGGCAGCGCTGATACCCAAAAACAGGAAACCTACGGTGGTGCCGAAAAACAGGAACAATACGGAGTGCAAACCGATAGTGCGCAAAGCGATTCAACAGGCGTGAGTGCACAGACAGGAACGTATCAGGTGGAGAGCAATGAAGAATCGTCTCCTTTAAAAACCCTTGGCGGGAAAGACTGGCAACCGGTGTCGGATAAACCACGTTTTGGATTGTGGCCTCTCATTATCGGGACGTTAAAAATAACGCTTATCTCCATGCTGTTTGCGGCTCCTTTAGGAATTTTAGCTGCTTTGTTCACGGCCACTTTTGCTTCGAAACGAATGCGCGAATACATTAAACCGGCCATCGAACTGTTAGCCGGCTTCCCGTCTGTAGTCATCGGATTTTTCGCTTTAATCGTGATGGCTTCTTTCCTACAAAATGTTTTTGGATACGAAACCCGGCTGAATTCTTTTGTCGGCGGTATAGCCATGGGTTTGGCCGCCATACCGGTAATCTATACCATCACCGAAGATGCCCTCTCAGCCGTGCCCGGTTCCTATAAAGAAGCCAGCCTTGCCCTGGGAGCTTCCCATTGGCAAACATCTTTTTTTGTTACCCTTCCGGCGGCAACTCCGGGTGTGTTTGCGGCCGTACTTTTAGGCATCGGCCGTGTTTTTGGCGAAACGATGATTGCACTGATGGCTACCGGAAATGCTGCCCTGATGTCGGCTAATCCTTTTGAATCGGTACGAACTCTCGCAGCAACCATAGGCGCTGAAATGGCGGAAGTTGTTTTTGGCGACAATCATTACAATGTTTTGTTCCTTATCGGTTCATTGTTATTTATTTTTACATTTATTATCAATGCCATCGCCGAGTTTTATGTCAGAGGCAGGCTGATGAAAAGAATACAGGGAAAATAAGCATGAAGATAAAAGATAAATTAAAAGGAAGCCTGATCTACGGAATTACCGCTTCATCGGTAGTGTTTATTCTCGCCATCATTGTGGTTATGCTTGTTGTAATCATCATTGGCGGAAAGGATAAACTTACTTGGGAATTTCTGACTTCATTCCCCACCGATGGGATGACCAAAGGAGGCATCTTCCCTGCTATTTTCGGAACTGCATTATTGGTTATTATCATGTCGATAGCTGCCGTGCCATTTGGAACCATTACAGCTATTTATCTTACAGAATATGCCAGCGAAAATTCGATTTTAGCCAAGACGATACGTTTTGCGGTCAGAACTTTAGCAGTGGTTCCATCCATCATCTTCGGATTGTTCGGATTGGGATTTTTCATCAAATTTGTAGGTGCCGGAATGGATAATGTATTCCTTGGCGGACAGCTTAAATGGGCGCAACCCAATATTCTGTGGGCAAGCCTTACCATGTCGTTATTAACGTTACCGGTAGTTATTGTCTCGGTGGAAGAAGCCATAAAAACGGTACCGAGGGAGATGCGTGAAGCCAGCCTTGCCTTAGGCGCTACCAAATGGCAAACCATCCGCAAAGTAGTATTACCCGGTTCAATTTCAGGTATTATGACCGGAGCTATACTTGCCGTTAGCCGCGGCGCCGGTGAAGTTGCTCCCATCCTTTTTACCGGAGCAGCTTATTATCTTGCCACTTTACCTTCTTCCCTCAGCGACCAGTTTATGGTTTTGGGTTATCACATCTACATCATGTCGACCCAATCCACCAACGTTGACCAAACGTTGCCTATTCAGTTTGCTACCACCCTGGTTCTGCTAATGCTTACTTTTATTTTAAACTTATCGGCTATTCTTATCCGCTCGCGTATTCGCAGAAGAGCGGTATAATTTCTGAAAATTTATTTAAATCGTTAACAAATAGAATGAAAGATATAAAAATAAAATCACGAAACCTGACGCTTTACTATGGTAGTAAAATGGCTCTGAACGAAATATCTTTAGATATTCCGGAAAGAAAAGTTACTGCCTTTATCGGACCGTCGGGTTGCGGAAAATCCACCTTCCTGCGAACGCTTAACCGTATGAATGATCTGATCCCTTCGGTTAAAATAACCGGAGACGTGGTGATTGATGGAATCAATATTTACGATAAGCAGATCGATGTTGTAAACCTTCGCAAGCAAATAGGCATGGTTTTCCAAAAATCCAATCCCTTTGCCAAATCCATTTATGATAACGTTGCCTACGGTCCTAAAATAAACGGTATTCACGATAAAAAACAACTTGATGAAATTGTGGAATCTTCTTTGCATCAAGCCGCCATCTGGGATGAGGTGAAAGATCGTCTTCATGATTCTGCTTTAGGCCTTTCGGGTGGACAGCAGCAACGGCTTTGCATTGCCCGTACGCTTGCCGTCAACCCTGATATCATCCTGATGGACGAACCGGCCAGCGCCCTTGACCCTATTTCCACCTCAAAAATTGAAGAACTTATTTTTCAGCTTAAGGATAACTATACCATCGTTATTGTTACCCACAATATGCAACAGGCCGCCAGGGTTAGCAACTACACTGCCTTTTTCTACCTCGGCGAACTGATAGAATATGGCAAAACCCGGAAAATATTTACCAATCCGGAGAAAAAACAAACCGAAGATTACATTACCGGCCGTTTTGGATAAAAAACATTTAAACTAACTTTGTAAAACTTTTAAATTTATACTGATATACTATGGAACGTCATTTCGATCAGGAATTAGAAAAACTAAACAACCGTATTCTCAAAATGGGTAAATTGGTCGAAAGCCAGATTACCGATACCATGCAGGCTTTGCTCAACTGCGATGTAGAATTAGCCGGCCGCATCATTGAAAATGATAACCAGGTGGACGTACTTGACGTTAAAATTGATAAGCTCTGCCAGCGTATCTTTGCGTTAAGCCAGCCGGTAGCCTCCGACCTCCGGCTGATTATGGCCGCCTTAAAAATAAATAACGATCTGGAACGTCTCGGCGATTTGGGCGTTACCATTGCCAAAAAAATAGAAGCGATCAGTGAATTCAAAGATGTGATTGTCGAACTGAATATTGACACTTTAGCAAATATGTCGGAAATATTGGTTAAAGATTGCATCAACATCCTTACCACACGTAATGTTACATTCATCCGCGACATTTTTGAATCGGCTGCCACGCTCAAGGATAAAGTTCAGCAAACTTCCAACCGTATCATTGATGAAATGATGAATAAGACTGACGTCGTTGTGGTAGCTACAAATCTGATGCTTATCATCAGCCAGATGGAACGTATTGCCGGTTATTCAACCAACATCGCCGAGTCGGTTTACTTCCTGGTGGAAGGCAAAATTGTGAAGCATACCAAGTATTTTGAATTAACTTAGAGGACATGCGATTAAACCCTGACTGGGCTTTGAGCCTTGTCAGGGTTATTCTTTTTTGTCATAGAATAAATTGTATTACGCTTCGGATCCGTCTTTATTCATCAATCCCATCTTGCCAAAAATAAAGAAAAGCAGCGACAGCACTACACCAACGATAGCGGCCAAAGCCATGCCTTTAAGTTGTACGGAACCGATATAAATGCCGGCTCCGCTTACGCCCACAACAAATGTAATGGCTCCCAGCACCATATTGCTGTTTTTGCTGAAATCAACCTTCTGTTCCACAAACATCCGGAAGCCCTGCACCGCAATAACACCATACAAAAGCATGGTTATACCACCCATTACCGGTAAGGGAATGGTGGAAATGGCCGCAGCAACCTTGCCAATGCAGGAGAATAAAATTGCAAGAAGTGCCGCTCCCCGGATCACCCAAACGGAATAAACGCGCGTAATTGCCATTACCCCGATATTTTCACCGTAGGTAGTATTAGGCGTTGAACCGGTAAATCCTGACAACACATTACTGATGCCGTCTCCCAGCAGAGAACGGTGCAATCCGGGGTCTTTCATCAGGTCTTTGCCGGTTATTTTCCCGGTAACGATTAAGTGGCTGATATGTTCTGCAAAAACAACAATACATGCCGGAGCAATGACAATTATGGCATTAAGATCAAAAACAGGAGCCTGAAATTCAGGCAGGGCAAACCAGGCGGCATTTCTTATGGTAGTCGTGTCGACCATGCCCATGGCAAGCGCCAGCAGATAACCCGCAATTGCGGCTACCAGTATCGGAATCACCTGCATAAATCCCCTGAAAATTACGGAGCCGATAATCCCGATAAACAGGGTGAACATGGAAACAATCAATACATTGGACGAAACAACAAAGGGAGCAACCACTTGTCCAACGGCTGTAGGACTGGGAGCAAGTCCGGCCTGTTGTGCCGCAACCGGGGCAAGTTCGAGCCCGATGATGGCAACCACGGCGCCCATCACGGCCGGAGGCATAACCACATCAATCCATCGTATGCCGTATCGTTTTACGATCAAAGAAATGATAATGAAAAATAATCCGAAAAAGATAAAACCCGATTGCGCATGGCTGAAACCGCCAAGTGTGGAGATGATTAGCAGCGAAGGAGCAATAAAAGCGAAACTCGAACCCAGATAAGCGGGAATTCCTCCTTTTGTAACCCACGAATAGATTAAAGTGCCGATTCCATTCATCAGCAATGCAATATCAGGATTAATACCCAGCAGGATCGGAACCAGGATGGTGGCTCCAAACATGGCGGTAAGATGCTGGAAACTGAGTGGCAAACTCTCAAAAAACGGTAACTTTTCGTTAATACCTACAATACGATTGTGCATTGGCAATCCTCCTTTAGCTTAGTGAATTTCTGATAAATCTGAAAAATGGAGTGCAATATACGAGAGTTTTTAAAAATAATTATCTTTGGAAAGATTTTTAAAAGAATTATATTAGTTTTACAAACGATTGACCAATTATAATTAAACGCAAAAAGACATGAAACAACCCATTGATCATGTTAAAATCGAACAATTCAAAAGCATGCGCGAACCGTTAAGCCTTCAAGCGGCTATAAAGGAATCGAACCGGTGTTTGCTTTGCTTTGATGCGCCCTGCAGTGCAGGATGCCCGGCCGGTACCGATCCGGCAAAATTCATCCGGCAGATAAAATTTTATAATTACAAAGGCGCTGCCCGGACCATAAGAAATAACAACATTCTCGGAAGTGTTTGTGCCTTTGTTTGTCCGGTCGAAAAACTATGTGAAAAAGAATGCAGTATCAAAGCGCTGGAAGATCCGATCAACATCAGTGGATTGCAACGCTTTGCTTCAGAATACGGAAAAAAGTTTGCCATAGAACCATTGGATAAAAGTTTGAAAACCAAAGGCAGGATAGCCATCATCGGTGGCGGTCCGGCTGGCATGGGCTGCGCTTCGGCATTGGCAAAAAGGAATTATGATGTTACCATATTTGAACGGGAGGACAATGCCGGCGGAGTGCCCAGATGGAATATCCCTGAGTTCAGGTTGCCCGTAGAAGCGCTGGCTTATGATGTTAAAAATCTGCTTAGCCAGGGTGTTGAAATAAAGTACAAATCTGCCGTCAACACAAACGAGGCGGCGATAAACCTGCTGGCAGAAGGCTATGATGCAGTTGTTCTCAGTTCCGGACTTTCCGTGGCTTTTAAACTGGATCTGTTTGATGGTTTCTCAAATGCCGTCGATTATATTTCGTTTCTCCGGCAGATTAAAACGGATAATAAAAGTATAGCTCTGAAAGATAAAAATGTAGCTGTGATTGGTGGCGGAAGTGTCGCCATTGATTCTGCCGTTTCGGCAAAAGCCGCCGGCGCCAAAAAGGTATATCTCGTTTCGCTCGAACATCTGGATGAACTGCCGGCCGACAGGGAAGAAATCAATCTGGCTCGCATCATGAACATCATTTTTAAATCTGGCTCCCAAATAACCGGCATCACTGCAAAAGAAAAAACAATAACCGGATTGACCGGAATGGAAATTGACTGGATTGAACCCGGAAAATTTACGCCCCGGAATGCCCGTCAGATAAGCGGAACGGAGTTCTCTATCAATATTGATCTGGTGGTTCAGGCTATCGGAACAAAACCCGGCTGCGAGGTGGTAAACTTTGCCAAAAATCTCAAAACAAAAGGAAAAGGAACCGTTGAAGTGAACGAAAATTTTGAAACCAACATCCCCGGCATTTTTGCATGCGGCGATGTATCAAACGGTGGCGCCACGGTGGTGCAGGCTGTCGGCGAAGGAAAAAAGACTGCCGAAAGCATTGATAATTATTTAAAAAACAGGAGGAACAACCAATGAAATCCAAAGCAGATTTAAGTATCAATTTTTGTGGTATCAGGTTCGAAAATCCGTTTTGTCTTTCCTCCTCCCCTGTGGGCTACCATGCCGAAATGTGCGCAAGAGCTTATGATGCGGGCTGGGGAGGAATTGTTTACAAAACGCTGGGACTTGAAAAGAGTTTTAAGGTCGTTGTCCCTTCACCACGACTGAACGCCTATAATTATAACGATAAAAGATTTGTTGGCTTGCAGAACGCCGAACAAATCACCGACAGGCCCATCGGGGACAATCTCAAAGATATTGCCTGGCTCAAAAAAAATTATCCTAAAAAGATATTAATTTCGAGCATTATGGGCTATTCGGATGAAGATTGGACTGAATTGGCAAAGATGTCGGAAGATACCGGCGCCGATATGCTGGAACTGAATTTTTCGTGTCCGCAAATGGCGCATAAGTTTGCAGGACATAGGGTTGGTCAGGATTTTCATGCCGTTGCCGCCTTTACCGAAGTAGTGAAGAAAGCAACTAAACTGCCGGTAATGGCAAAGATGACACCGAATATTACCGATATGGTTCCGGTTGCCTTAGCTGCAAAAAGTGGCGGCGCCGATGCTATTTCCGCCATCAATACCATCAAGGCAATAAGCGATATTGATATCAACAATTTTACGCCACTGCCAAACATTCACGGACATTCGGCCGCAACAGGATTTTCGGGTCCGTCGGTTAAACCGGTAGCCATGCGTTTTATTTCCGAACTTTATAATTCAAAGGAATTGAGCTTGCCTGTCAGCGCCATTGGCGGGATAGAAACATGGATTGATGCGCTGCATTTTTTGTTGCTTGGCGCAACCAACCTGCAGGTTACCACCGGAATTTTAAGATATGGCTACCGGATTGTTGAAGATATGATGGAAGGTCTCAGCGATTTTATGCTCGAACGGAATATCCAATCGCTGGATGAAATTATCGGAAAAGCCGCCCGGAAAATTGTTGATCCTTCCGAATTTGAAACGCGTTTCCAGGTAGTTTCGGTGGTTGACGATGCCAAATGTATTGGCTGCGGGCAATGTTATATTTCATGCCAGGATGGTGCAAATCAGGCGATGAAATTCGACACCCTAACGAGAAAAGCTTCCGTGGATGAAGAACGTTGCGTTGGCTGCCTGCTGTGTAAACACGTTTGCCCGGTTTGGGACTGCATTTCGTACAAGGAAGTTGATACGCTGACAACAAAACATGCTGCGATTTTTTAGAAAAATTGCAGGATATTTTGATAGCCATCAGCACATACATTTTAAAACAAATGCTTAATCAAAGGAATATCTATTCAATTATAAAAAAACAAGGTAAGCCCCAAAGCGATGAATGCGTAAATCCAGATTCTATGTTTCTTTTTCATATCATTGATGTTGATCTCGTTGTGTAAATTTGTTTATGGGTTCTCTTTTCTACAATGCTTGGTAATTTTCACTTGCTTTATATTTATACTTAGAGTGGTATTTGAAATGCCGCTCAACAGGTTTTTATCACACAATTATCGACTTATTACATTTATCACATAAAACAGAACGAAAGCCAAAGGAACTTGTCGGAAACGGATGTATTTTTTCTTCATTACAATGCAATACTAGCTTTACACCATCTGTATCCTGTTCATATTGTTCTTGCTTAAACAATTGCCCTGTTTGTTTATTTGCAAACCAAATTAAATTTACATTATTTTTATCGTCTATCTCAACGCTTCCTGAATTAGCAGTATCTATAATATAATTTTTGTATATCTTATAATCAGCACATTCAAAAACAGATACAAGACCATATGTCTTATCTGGTAGAGAAGTATGCTTCAAATATTTTTTGAATTTATAGCTATCTATACTTCCAGTAAAGTCTAAAGATGGATCAACATAATTTATGTATCCTAATTCTTTTCCGCACTCACGGCAAAAATACTTATTCATATTAACTTTTAAAAGTTAAATTTATATAAATGTCAAAATAAAATATCAGATAACGTTTGTTTACTCCATTAAATTTGTTCCTTATTAATTGCAAACCTTTGCAATCTGCTTTATCTCTGAATAATTAGTTTTTGCATTCCGGTCCAGTCTTTCGTTTTTATTTCAACCATATAAATTCCATTGGGTAAGTTATCGATATTTATTTGCTGTTGATTTTGTTTAAAATTCCTTGTTTTGACTGATGAACCCGTTATGTTTAAAATGTTTAATGTAAAATCAGCTTTGATATTTCTGTCAATATCTACAGTTATAACATCAGAAGCAGGATTGGGGTAAACCGAAAAATGAGTGTTTTCGGGAATATCATTAATACCATTTGGCATCTCAGATAAAGGACGCTTCCAGACTCCGTTTCCGGCTGTTCCGGCATAGATAAAATTATGGTTAATCAACAATGAATATACGGTTGGAATAACGTTGAATCCCTGATTTACATCTATCCAGCTCGCTCCTTTATCCCTTGAAAAATAAACGCCGCCGGAACCCTGTGGGTAAATATCCGTTCCGGCAAAAACATAATTTCCAATGGTTGCCAGCGCATAAACAAATTGGTTATTAAGGGCAGTTTGCGTCCAGTTTCCGCCATTATTGGTGGAAACGTAAACGCCGCTTTCGGTTCCCGCATAAACAGTATCACCCGATACGGCAAGTGAATGTACACTATGACCTTGCAAACTGGGCGCCGACCAGCTTACACCATTATCCGTGGAATGATATACGCCTCCCGTCCCGGCAAAAACATTGCTTCCATTAATAGCTAATGCATTAATAATTCTATCATTCAGTGAGGTTTGAGTCCACCATAAGCCATTATTGGTAGAGCGATAAACGCCATTGTTTGTTCCCGCAAAAACAGTATCTCCGCTGGCGGCAAGGGAAAAAATCTGGTTTCTCAATTCGGTCATGTTCCAGCTTACTCCTTTATCTGTAGAAATATAGACACCATAATTGTCAGTACCGGCACAAATAGTATTGCCGCTTTTTGTCATAGACATAACATTCTGATATGACATGGTCGTTCCTGTCCAGTTTGCGCCATCGTTTTCAGAGAGAAATACGCCGCCCGTAAAATTCCATGTCCCCGCATACAAATTACTTTCGTCTGCCGTAAGTGATTCGACAAATTGATTATTCAAGGGAGTCTGTGTCCAGGTTTGTCCGGCATCGGTGGAGAGAAAAACCCCACGATCGTTAGTTCCCGCGTAAATATTATTTCCGTTGACAGCAAGGGACATAACCCACCCTCTATTAAATCCGGTTTCCGACCAGCTTGCACCGTTATCTGTCGAAAACCAAACGCCATTATATCCGGTACCAACATAAATCGTATTTCCTATGGTTGCAAAGCAATAAATATCATTGCTCGAAAAACTAAGAGACGTTTGCGTCCAGGTAGCTCCGTTATCATTAGAGATATAAACGCCATTACCGGTTGTCGCAGCAAAAATACTGTTGCCGATTACCGTAAAATCATTCACATTAAAATTGGGCAAACCAGCGCCATGCCAGGTTAAGCCATTATCATCGGAAATGTATATACCATCCGAGTTCATTCCTGAACTGATTACTCCTGCAAAAATCTTATTTCCGATAACCTCGAGAGAGGTAACATGAGAGCTATTAAGGGAAGTCTGAGTCCAGTTCGTTCCGTTATCAGTGGAATAATACACGCCATTATTCTGCGTTCCTGCAAAAATAGTATTCCCCTTTGCGGCAAGACAATAAACATATGGATAATAGCCAAAGCCCAAAGAAGTTTGCGTCCAACTTGCGCCATGATCTGTAGAACGGTAAACTCCGCCACCGGTTGTTCCTGCAAACAGATTATCTCCAAGGGTAAGAAGAGAACGAACAGCTGTTTTATCCAAAGCGGTTTGACTCCAGCTCGTTGCATTATTGGTAGACAGAAATACACTGTTGTTGGTTCCTGCATAAATATTATCTCCGCTTACGGCCAGCGCCATGACGGTTCCTCCGTATATTCCATCGCCCTGAATCCACTGAGCCTTTGCTGTAAATGTTGCTGCAAATAAAATTGTCAAGATAATTGTAAGTTTTTTCATTTTTTTGTTGTCCGTGATTACCGTGCTGACTCCCCACTTTTAAATTTCCGGTTGTTCGTTTATTCGTTTCGCTTGATTAACTATAATGGCTACAAGTTTTTTTGCAGCCAAAAGTACAAATTAAACCCTATGAGATAAAAAAATTATGAAATTTCCTAAGGAGCGCAAACCCCCTATATCTTAGGAACTGAATTCCGGATCATGAGATTGATGTGCATCAAACCAACATTCTGCGATGCTGTAAAGCAATTAATCTTCATTACAAATGGCTACAATACGCTAACCGCTACGCAGTAATTTATATTTGCTTTGCGGAATTATTGATTCCGCTATGTTCCGGATAGCATTGCAAATGCCGTTCAGCCGGGATTCTTCCCTTCGGTCAGAATGACGGCCACAATATGATGGTAATGGAAGGAGAGTGGGCGGCTGCGCCGCCCACTCTCCTTCCTCTTCTTCTCTTTAAGGATGACAGTCATTTCGACCGAAGGGAGAAATCTAAAACAGTCTTCCACCGCCCGCTACGCGGTAATCTATATTTACCTTACGGAATTATTGATTCCGCTATGCTCCGGACAGCATTGCAAATACCGCTCAGCTAAGTTAGTTGGTATGTTATAAAATCCTGACGAAGCTTAAAGCCCCGTCAGGATTATTGATTTTATCTCTTGATAATTCTTTTCGATACAATTCCTTTTTCATCCATAAACCTGACAACATAAACTCCTGCCGGATAACCGGAGATATCCACAGTTGTTGTGTTTCCGGTAACGGTAACGTTTTTCAACAGATTTCCATAAATATCGAACAATTCCAGCGTGGTGTGATTAACTGCCGAATACGTTGGGATGATTATCGTAAGATTATCGTTAGCCGGATTGGGATAAATACTGATTTCGCTTTCATTGGGATACTCAGGCACTGCGTTTGTGTTGTTACTAACAATATTAGAGCGGGCAGAGTTATAGTTTGTCTGTTTAAAAATTGAACAGGGATTGGGATTTACCGCTTCTATCTGGTAATAAACATAACCCGCTGGCGGCGTTAAATCGGTATACGAATCAATAGTACTCGAAACGGTGGTCAGAAGTATCATACTTGCCGGGGTTGTTCCTCTGTAGATATTATAGGTTGAATAAGAAAAACCTTCGTAATGACTCCATGCCAGATTAAAGGTTGTTCCCATTCCCTGACTGATGGATAAATGAATGCTCTTGTGATAATCGCTAAGTTCCGTTTCATTGCCACAGGTATCCACGGCAGATATTTTATAGCGGTAAGCCTGTTGTGCAGGGGCGGATAAAGTATCAATATAAATGCTTACTGAATTGTAATCTACTGTTCCAATATGTTCAAAAACATTGGCTTGATTACCTTCAACAAAAACATTAAAATGATGGATAGCTCCTGTTAACGGTTTATCCCACACCACCAGATTCTTTCCTTTTATGCTATCCACACTGATAACACAAATATTGGGTGTAGGCTGAACATCAATGATAGAAACATTGGTTAAACCTGACTCGCTTACACACCCATTGTTATCGGTTACCGCTACATAATATAATCCGGACATACCCGGCTGTGCATTATTGCTTACATCAGGGTTTTGTTCGCTGGAAACAAAGCCATTGGGACCTGTCCAATGGTAGCTTGCATTGGGGATAGTAGAAGCGGAAAGAGAAAGCATAGAACCAAGGCAAACCGGGCCATTATTTTCAGCAATTGGAGTTTCTGGAGTTGCATTTACCGTTGCGATGACCGATCCTGCCGGACTGGAACATCCGTTTACTGTTACCGTTATGTAATAACTACCCGACATGGCCGGCGTAGCCTGATAACTAACCACAGGATTTTGTTCGCTGGAAGTAAATCCGTTGGGCCCTGTCCAGCTATAACTGGCATTCCAGACATAAGAAGTGTTAAGCATAAGTGCTGAACCTTCGCAAACCGGACCATTGCTGCCGGCTACCGGAGTGGATGGTATGGCATTTACTGTTACCTGGGTTAAACTTACATCACTTGTACATCCATTACTAAGTGAAGCGGTAACGGAATAGGTTCCCGACATTGTTGTTGTAGCATTATTGCTGACCATAGGATTTTGTTCGGTAGAAGTAAATCCGTTGGGACCTGTCCACAGATAAGTGGCTTCCGGAACAAAAGAAGCAGTTAATGAAAGTTCGGAACCTTCACAAACCGGACTATTGTTACCTGCCATTGGTGTGGCTGGAGTTTCATTTACTATTACAGTAGTTGATCCCGCCGGACTGGTACAGCCGTTTACTGTTGCTGTTACATTATAGGTTCCCGACATTATTGTTGTAGCATTATTGCTGACTATAGGATTTTGTTCAGTAGAAGTAAATCCGTTGGGACCTGTCCACAGATAAGTAGCATCCGGAATGGTAGAAGCGGTTAATGACAGAACATTTCCTGAACATACCGGGCCATTATTGCCGGCTATAGGAGTGGAAGGCATAGGCTTTACCGTAACTTGGGTTAAACTTACATCACTTATACATCCATTATTAAGTGAAGCGGTAACGGAATAGGTTCCCGACATTATTATTGTAGCATTATTGCTGACTATCGGATTTTGTTCGATAGAAGTAAATCCGTTTGGACCTGTCCACAGATAAGTGGCATCCGGAACAAAAGAAGCCGTTAATGAAAGCTCGGAACCTTCACAAATCGGGCCATTGTTACCTGCCATTGGTGTGGCTGGAGTTTCATTTACTACTACAGTAGTTGATCCCGCCGGACTGGTGCATCCGTTTACTGTTGCTGTTACATTATAGGTTCCCGACATCGCTGTAGTGGAATTATAACTGACAACAGGATTTTGTTCAGTAGAAGTAAACCCGTTGGGCCCTGTCCAAAAATAAGTAGCATCCGGAATGGTAGAAGCGGTTAATGACAGAACATTTCCTGAACATACCGGGCCATTATTGCTGACTACAGGAGTGGAAGGCATAGGCTTTACCGTAACTTGGGTAGAACCTGTACCACTCATTCCATTAAGGGTTACCGTTACATCATAAGTTCCTGACATCGCTGTTGTGGCACTATTGCTTACAACAGGATTTTGTTCTGTAGAAGAAAAACCATTGGGGCCTGTCCATACAAAAGTTGCTTCCGGATTGGCAGAAACAGTTACGTTTAGGGGATAACCTTCACAAACCGGACCATTATTGCCAGTGTTTAAATTCAAACGAGTAGTAAAAACATCTAAAAATCCTGTGTTATTTAAAGTGGTATTACCAAAGGTAATAGTATTACTCCAGAAATCCCCGGTAAGATAAATATTACCCATTGCATCAGTGGTGATGCTTCTACCATAATCAAAATTGTCACTGCCTGCTCTTTTTGCCCAAAGTACATTACCATTGGAATCGTATTCTGTAATAAAAATGTCATCATATCCGGCATTGGTTAGAGTAATGTCGCCAAAAGTAATATTAGGAAAAGAGAAATCTCCGGTAAGATAAACATTACCTACTTTATCAGTAGAAATGCTGTTACTAACATCATTGTCACCCCCACCAGCACTTTTTGCCCAAATCATATTGCCATTTGGATTATATTTAACAATAAAAATGTCATAATACCCTGCATTGATATTAGTTAAGGTTGTGGTGTCAAAGATAACCGTAGAGCTCATGAAAGATCCGGTAAAATAAACACTACCAATTTCATCTGTAATTATACTTATTCCCCCATCATAACTGCTACCACCAAAACTTTTTGCCCAAATTACATTGCCATTGATATCGCATTTAGCAAAAAAGATGTCACCACCTCCAACCTGTGTTAAGGTAGTATTGCCAAATGTGATGGTTGAGCTAGAAAAATTACCAATAAAATAAATATTACCTGTCTTATCAGTGGTTATGCTTGTACCATAATCAGCACTGCTACCACCAAAACTTTTCGCCCAAATTTCATTGCCATTCGAGTTGTATTTAGCAATGAAAATATCATGAGTATTATTGTTTCCTGAATTATTTAAGGTAATATTACCAAAGGTAATGGAATTGCTTTTAAAATATCCTGTAAGATAAACATTTTCTGCTTCATCGGTAGTAATGCTTGTTCCTTCATCACAATAGCCACCATCAGCACTTTTCGCCCAAACCACATTGCCAGTGGCAGTATATTTGACAATAAAGATGTCAGTACCTCCAGTATTGGTTAAAGTTGTAGTACCAAAGGTGAGAGTAGAACTACCAAAGTATCCTGTAAGATAAACATTCCCTTCTTCATCAGTAGTGATATTGTTACTCCTATCATTTTCGTTACCACCAGCTCTTTTAGCCCATATTACATTACCATTTGGCGCATATTTAACAATGAAAATATCAGAACGCCCTTCATTTGCATTGGTTAAAATAGTATTACCAAAGGTGATGGTTGTACCATCAAAATACCCTGTAATATAAACATTACCTATTGCATCGGTAATGATACCATTTACCCAATCATAGCCGTTACCTTCGGCACTTTTCGCCCATGCCCAATCGGGGGCTTGTTCCTGAGAATAAGTTGCCATTCCGCATAAGAGCAGAATAAATAATGTGTAAAGTTTTAATTTCATATTGCCTGATTTTATGATTATCGTAAATGGTTTAACGCTACAAATATGATTATTTTTAAATATCCAACATACCCGATATATTTTTTCCTTCTTTTTGTTTCCCGATAATACAAATTCTTTTGTTGCTTAAAACCCAATCCCCGCTTGCTTTTTCCACGGCCAACTGCCACGATATCCATTTGCTGTTTGCCGTTAGTTTCAGCCAACGGAATAAGATTGTTTTTCCTGTTTTTCCGGCTTTAGCCGCATTTATTTCATTTGCATCGTTGCTTTATCCTTGCCCGTAGGGCATCAGGGATCGTAGAAATCATGCCTTCTTATGTTTTTGATACCTCGTAGAGGTTATACTCTTTCTTTGGTTTATCCCCTATGGGGAACAGATTAATCTTCATTTCAATTTGCTACAATACGTTAACCGCTATGCGGTAATCTATATTTGCTTTGCGGAATTATTGATTCCGCTATGCTCCGGACAGCATTGCAAATACCGCTTAGCTAAGTTAGTTGGTATGTTATAAAATCCTGACGAAGCTTAAAGCCCCGTCAGGATTATTGATTTTATCTCTTGATAATTCTTTTCGCCACAACGCCTGTGCTATCCATAAACCTGACAACATAAACTCCTGCCGGATAACCGGAGATATCCACAGTTGTTGTGTTTCCGGTAACGGTAACGTTTTTCAACAGATTTCCATAAATATCGAACAATTCCAGCGTGGTGTGATTAACTGCCGAATACGTTGGGATGATTATCGTAAGATTATCGTTAGCCGGATTGGGATAAATACTGATTTCGCTTTCATTGGGATACTCAGGCACTGCGTTTGTGTTGTTACTAACAATATTAGAGCGGGCAGAGTTATAGTTTGTCTGTTTAAAAATTGAACAGGGATTGGGATTTACCGCCTCTATCTGGTAATACACATAACCCGCAGGGGGCGTTAAATCGGTATACGAATCAAGCGTACTTGAAATTACCGTAAGAAGCGTCATAATTGATGGGTTTGTTCCCCTGTAGATGTTATAGGTTGGATAAGTAAAACCTTCGTAATGACTCCACAGCAGATTATAGGTTGTTCCCATTCCCTGGCCGATAGATAAGTGTATGCTTTTATGAAAAGTGCTTAATCCTGATTCATTTCCACAGGTATCTACAACGGATATCTTATAACGGTATGCCTGCTGTGCCGGGTTGGATAAGGTATCGGTATAAATGCTGAATGAATTATAGGGTACCGTTCCTATTAATTCAAAAACACCTGCCTGGGTTCCCTCGGTATATACATTGAAATGATCGATGGCTTCCGTTACCGGTTTGTTCCAAACCACAATATTATTTCCTGTTATACTATCCATGCTGATGACACAGATATCGGGTGTAGGTTGAATAGTAACGACCGAAACGTTGGTTAAACCTGCCTCGCTTACACATCCGTTATTATCTGTTGCTATTACATGATATAATCCTGACATCCATGGTTGTGCATTATTGCTGACAACAGGATTTTGTTCGCTGGAAGTAAAACCATAAGGACCTGTCCAATGATAACTTGCATTGGGAATAGTGGAGGCATAAAGGGAAAGCATGGACCCAAGGCAAACCGGTCCGTTGTTTCCAGCCGTTGGTGTGTCGGGTAATAGATTTACAATAACATTGGTTGAATCCGAAAGACTGGTGCATCCGTTTACTGTTGCTGTCACATAATAAGTCCCCGACATTGCTATAGTAGAATTGTTGCTGACAACAGGATTCTGTTCAACAGAAGTAAACCCGTTGGGACCTGTCCACTGATAGCTTGCCCCCGTAACAGTGGATGCTGTTAATGAAAGGGTATTTCCCGAACATACGGGACTATTGTTACCGGCTTGCGGAGCGGAAGGTGTGGGTTTTACCGTAACCTGTGTTGAACTTACATCGCTTGTACATCCGTTACTAAATGATGTGGTAACAGAATAGGTCCCCGACATTGTTGCAGTGGAGCTATTACTTATGATAGGATTTTGTTCGGCAGAAGTAAATCCATTGGGACCCGTCCAAAGGTAAGTAGCATCCGGAACAGTAGAAGCCGTTAATGAAAGCTCGGAACCTTCACAAACCGGACTATTGTTACCTGCCATTGGTGTGGCTGGAGTTTCATTTACTATTACAGTAGTTGATCCCGCCGGACTGGTACAGCCGTTTACTGTTGCTGTTACATTATAGGTTCCCGACATTATTGTTGTAGCATTATTGCTGACTATAGGATTTTGTTCAGTAGAAGTAAATCCGTTGGGACCTGTCCACAGATAAGTAGCATCCGGAATGGTAGAAGCGGTTAATGACAGAACATTTCCTGAACATACCGGGCCATTATTGCCGGCTTCAGGAATGGGGGGCATGGGTTTTATTATTACATTGGTTGAATCGGTCTCACTAATTTCATCACAGGTTATAGTAACATAATAGATCCCGGACATATCCGGAGTAGTTTGGCTGATCAGTGGATTTTGTTCAGTAGATATAAAACCTTTGGGACCCGTCCATAGATAGCTTGCACCGGGAACTGAAGAAACTAATAATAACAGAGTATCTCCAGTACAAATGGGGCTGTTGTTGCTGATCGTATAGCCTTTCAACTTTGCAATAAAAATATCTGAAAATATACCTGTATTATGTAAAGTAGTATTATTAAAGGTTAGTAAGCTCGTGAAACTTCCAATAAGATAAGCATTACCTGCTACATCAGTAGAGATACTGTTACCATTATCAGTACCATAGCCACTGCCAACATTTTTTGCCCAAATCACATTGCCGCTGGAATCGTATTTAGCAATAAAAACATTTGATGCACCATTATTTGTTAAAGTAATATTGCCAAAGTTAATGGTTTCGCTAGTGAAGTCTCCAATAAGATAAACATTATCTGTTGCATCGGTAGAGATGCCGTTACCATTATCTGTATTATAACCGCCAGCACTTTTTGCCCAAATCACATTGCCGCTGGAATCGTATTTGGCAATAAAAACATTTGATACACCATTATTTGTTAAAGTGGTATTGCCAAAGCTAATGGTTGGACCAGAGAAGGCTCCAGTAATATAAATATTACTTTCTGCATCGGTGGTAATGCTTGTACCATAGGCCTCACCAGTATTTTTTGCCCAGATCACATTCCCATTGGGATTGTATTTGGCAATAAAGACATTTCTATATGAATCGTTAGTCTTGGTTAAGGTAATATCACCAAAGGTAATGGTGGGACTGAAAAAATGTCCGGTAATATAAATACTTCCCGCTATGTCGGTGGTAATGCTCATTCCTGCATCTTCACTGTTGCCGCCGGCACGTCTTGCCCAAATCACATTACCATTAGAATCGTATTTGGCAATAAAAAGATCAGAGACTCCTATGGTATTATTAGTTAAGGTAATATCGTCAAAGGTAAGGGTGTGACTATAAAAGTATCCGGTAAGATAAACATTACCCGTTGCATCGGTGGTGATGCCTGTACCACAATCCTCAGCAGTACTACCGTTAGCACTTTTTGCCCAAAGGACATTGCCATTGGGGTCGTACTTGACAATACATATATCCGATCCTCCAGAACTAGTTAATGTATAATTGCCAAAGGTGATGGTGGGGCTATTGTAGTATCCTATAAGATAAACATTACCCATTTCATCTGTGGTTATGCCAGTACCATAATCATAGCCGGTACTTTCAGAACCTTTAGCCCAAATGACATTACCATTGGGGTCGTACTTTACAATATAAATATCATAAAACCCACCATTAGTTAATGTAATATTACCAAAGGTAAGGGTGGGACTTAAGAAACATCCTGTTATATAAACATTGCCCACCATATCAGTAGCAATGCTTTTTCCTTCATCAAGGTTACTTCCTGTAGCACTTTTTGCCCATGCCCAGCTAACTTGTTCCTGGGAAAAGGTTGCCATTCCGCATAAAAGCAGAATAAATAATGTGTAAAGTTTTAGTTTCATATTGCCTGATTTTATGATTATCTTGAATAGTTTAACGCCACAAATATAATTATTTTTAAATATCCAACATGCCCGATATATTTTTTTCTTCTTTTTATCCCTATAAAAATAAATTTCTCCATCTCCCCAAAACCCAATCCACGCTTGCTTTTTCCACGGCCAACTGCCACGATATCCGCCTTCCCGCGTAAAAAAATATTTTTTTGCTTTGATTTGTGTAAAAAAAATTATTTATTTTTGTGTTAACATTTTGTTCTTAATTATCACAATTAAAATTTAAGTATCATGAAGCCAAATTACAATTATTCTCATCTGGTGATGTTGCTTACTTGCCAGGTGATTTTAAAAAATCTTGTTCCTGTATTAGCCCTTTTCACTCAAAGGCTATCCAAACTCACTGCCGTTTATGTCGAAAAACTCGATACGCGCATTCAAACGGGCCTTCAGAAAATTTCTACGGATAAATATTTTGTCCAGAAAAACGCTACCAAAGAGGTAAAAAGCATAGTAGATCGCGCCCTTAAAAATTTGCGTGCTTTTTATACCGACCTTAAAGTCGTTTTTGCCAAGGACAAACCCCTGCTCGAGACCATACTTCAGACTTTTGGTTTTACCAAATGGTATGCGCTGGCAAGCAAGGGCAAACAGGAAGCCATTACGGCTATCCTGATGGCAATAAAGGAAAATATCGAGCCTTACCGTCAGCAACTGATAGAGGCGGGTATGAACGCCGAAGCCATTGATGCCTTGGTTGCCGATGCCGACCCGCTCGACAAGGCGAATGTAGCTCAGGAAAGCATCATGGGTAGCCGCCCTGTACTTACTAGGGAACTGCAAACCGAACTTAACGATATCTATACCGAAGTGATGGCTATCTGCACCCTGGGGAAAAGCATTTATAACGATGATCCCGTTTCGCAGAAATTATTTGCTTTCAGTGTGGTAGCCGAAGGTTTGGAAAATAAAAGGGACAGCAAACCCGGTAACGGAACTCCCCAATAATCCGGATATCGGGATAGGAGCAGTTGCGGCGACCTTCGCATTCATCCCGGCGGACTTCGTAAGTCATCCGGCGAGTTTCGCATTCATTCCGGCGATCTTCGCATGTTATCCGGCGGTTTTCGCATTCATTCCGGCGAACTTCGCAAGTCATCCGGGGGTTTTCGCACTCATTCCGGTGACCTTCGCAAGTCATCCGGCGATGTTCGCAAGTTATCCGGCGGTTTTCGCATTCATTCCGGCGAACTTCGCAAGTCATCCGGCGGTTTTTATAAATTGTGTTACAGGAATATATTAAATTTTGTGTAAATACGATATTCTGTTTTATCCGTGTAATCCGTGTCCGACTTCTTTAGTTGATTGCTGTTTGTAATTCGAAGTAATTATCATTAGTGTGAATCCGTGTAATTCGTGTCATCCGCGTTCTATTCTTTTCTGATACACCATTCTATTTGTAAATCCTGTAATCCTGCCGGAACCACTTTTTATTTGATTCTTTTTGTGCCAAAACCGGGTTTTATTAACAATCTTTTTACCTTTGTCCTGTAAATTGCATTACACCTTTGCCATTGCTAAGGCGGTTGAATTAACTGAGGATACTGAAAATGTCTTATATAAAAACATTGAGAAACAAAACTTTTATCTTGTTTTTAATTTTCCTTACAAGCTTTTGCCTGAAAGGATTCGCTCAGGATCCCAATTTTTCGCAGTTTTATAATAATCCCATCTACTATAACCCCGCCTTTGCGGGATACAACGACCGGTTCGACGAGTTACGCTCCAACGATCCTGAATGGACACAGATATTGAGGACCAATTACCGCAAATTTAAATTTAACGTCAGGGACAAAGGTTTCCATTCGCTAAGCGTAAGTTATGATGCAGGTTATTCGCCGGCTAATACCAATCACTCCAATTCCATCGGATTCGGATTGCTTGCCCTTCAAACTCAGGAAGGTTATTTCAGGACTCAAACCATTGGAATGGTTCTCTCGAGCGGCGTACGCATAGCCAAATATCAAAAAATCCGGTTTGGGCTCACCGCCTCCTCCATGCAAAAGTCATTGCTCGATCCCGACGATTTGGTCTTTAGCAGCCAGCTGGATCCCGTACGGGGGAATATTTATGGCAGCACCAATGAACTGCCCTCCCGCCTTAATTTTTTAAATGCCATCGACTTTGATGCCGGAATGGTTTACACCCTGGGTTTTAGCAACACCTCCGATCCTATCAATAATCTTATTCTCGGGTTCTCGGCTCATCATTTGTATTCCACTGCGTCGTATACCATTGATGATAACAGTAAAAATAAAATGCCTATACGTTATGTATTGCAGGCAAATTATAATTGTTTCCTGGCACGAACCCGCAGCTTCCAGCAATATAACCGTCTTTCGTTTGCCGGGATTTACGAAAACCAGCTAAAGTTCAACACCACCACGCTCGGGTTAAATTATTATACCAGTCCCATGGTTTTTGGTTTATGGTTCCGGAATATCATCAGCGAAAAGTCGGATTACTCCGCCATCGTCGAGTTCGGATACGATCTTCTGAAGCGTTCCGACAGCCGATTTCTTGTGAAGACGGTCTTTAACTACGATTTCACCTTAAACAACCGGCGTTACACCTATGGCGATTCCATGGGCATTTCCATCATTATCAAACAAAATTATTTGTACGAATAGTTTTTGTCCGGAAAGAATTAATCGTTCATTCCTGTATTCCGTCTTTCAGACGCCCCAGCCTTTACTATCGGTTTGGAAACCGGCTAAGAGAAGTGTCCTGTCAATTACCGTTTTCGCTGCTTCCTCAAGAGTGGCAGGTTTATGGTAAAACGTTGGCGATGCCGGACAGATGATGCCACCGGTTTCGGTTACGGTTTTCATATTATTGATGTGGATCAGGTTAAGCGGCATTTCGCGGGTAACTAATATAAGTTTCCCTCTTTCCTTTAGAATTACATCGGCAGCACGGGTAAGCAAATCGTTGGAAACTCCCGAGGCGATACGTCCCAGCGTCCCCATGGTGCACGGACAAACAATCATGGCATGGTAGGCCGTCGAACCCGAAGCCATAGCAGCATAAAAATCGTTGCTCTCGTATATTCTGAAAGGAATTTTCCGGTAATCGTCGTTACCCAGTTCGTATTCCCATACCTTCTTTCCGTTTTCCGAAAACACTACGCTGCAATTAGCCACCTGTTCGTTAAGCCGCACCAACTCCCCGAACAACACTTTGGCATAAATAGCTCCGCTGGCACCGGTAACACCTACAATAAGTTTTATTTTTTCAGCCATTGGGGTTTAGTTGATAGTTGCTGGTTGATTGTTGATTGTTGATTGGCATTCGTCATTTGTCCTTTGTCCCTCGTAATTTGCCATTCGTAATTCGTCCCTCGTAATTTGTAATTCGCCATTCGTCCCTTGTCCCTCGTAATTCGTAATTTGCCATTCGTCCCTTGTCCCTCGTCCCTCGTAATTCGTAATTCGCAATTCGTAATTCGTAATTGTTTAAAACTGGTAATGCAGCAAAAAACTCAGCACCTCGTTATATTGTCCTTTCCTCAGCCAGTATGTTGTTCCCGATGCTCCGTTGCGAACGGGAAAAAAGAGTGTATTGGTATATCGCACGTTAAATTTCAAATGTTTCGTTAAATTATAATATCCGCCAACGGCAAGCTGAAAATCCCATTTCTTAAACGGATTGGTAAGTTCTTCACCATTCACCTCTTCGTATTTACCAATAAGATATCCCAGCGACGGGCCTGCTTCAAGCGTGAATTTCTTTGTCAGATCATATTTGTAGAGCAAAGGAATTTCCACATAATTAATCCGGAGCAAATAAAAAGTAACATCCGTGGAATCGGGCACTTTACGGCTGCCTTTCTGAATATATTCCAGTTCCATCTGTATAGATGATTTATCAGAAATATAAAAGTTACCGAAGACTCCGGTAAAAAGTCCCACTTTGCTGGGTCCGTTAAAGCGGTCGCCGGAAATTTCGCTGGTGCTCATCCCTCCTATCAGTCCTCCGTTGAACCGCTGGGCGCTCAATGGACAGATAAAAATCATCAATAAAGTAGCTAATAACCAATATTTTTTTGTCATTATCAAAAGTAGTGTTGTTGGGTAAAAATTTAATCCAAAATTAACAAAAGAATGATTGTGATTATCTATTTTTGCAAAATAAATTGATGAATAATAAATTAGCCAACGTCATGGAAAACGAAAAGTATAGGATTTTACTTGTTGACGATGAAAATGATGTGCTTGAATTTCTGGGCTACAATCTGCGAAAAGAAGGCTATCAGGTATTTACCGCAAGCAATGGCAAAGAAGCCATCAGCAAAGCAAAAGAACTTAATCCGCATTTGATCATCCTTGATGTGATGATGCCCGAAATGGACGGTATGGAAGCTTGCCGCGAAATAAAAAGTTTGCCTGGTTTAAGCAATACCATCATCCTCTTTTTGACGGCACGAAGTGAAGACTATTCACAAATTGCCGGTTTTGATGCCGGAGCCGACGATTATATTACCAAACCCGTCAAACCGATGGTGCTCGTAAGCCGCATCAAAGCATTGCTAAAGCGATATAAAATGGATGAACCGGTCGGAAATATCCTTACGCTCAAAGAAATGGTTATCGACAGGGAAAGATATCTGGTGATTAAAGAAGGTAAGGAAATTGCACTGCCCAAAAAAGAGTTTGAATTGCTGCTTGTGCTGGCTTCAAAACCCAACAAAGTTTTTACGCGCGACGAAATTTTCACCCGGGTTTGGGGCGACGACGTTATTGTTGGCGACCGAACCATAGACGTTCATGTGCGCCGTATCCGCGAAAAAATTGGTATTGATAATATCAAAACCATTAAAGGTGTGGGTTATAAATACGAAGAGATGTCATGAAGCTGTCCTCCCCAAAACATCTCGCATTGATAAATGCTTTCGCGACTGTCATTTTTCTGACAGCCGCTTATTTGCTTATTTTCCCACTTATCCATCATGTGTTTTGGACTTTGCTGATTGTTATCGTTTTGCTTTTCGGATTTTCGTACCTGATCTATTTTATAACCATTCAGAAATTTATTTATGCAAAAATACGCCTGATCTATAAAACAATACACCAACTAAAAATGCCTAAAGAATCAAGGATAAACGTCAGCACTAAAGCTGATCTTGATTTGGTAAATAAAGATGTAAGTGATTGGGCAACCGACAAAACGCGGGAAATAGAAGAACTTAAAAAGCTGGAAGCCTATCGCCGCGAATTCATCGGTAATGTTTCGCACGAACTAAAAACTCCGATTTTCAATATCCAAGGATACGTACTAACCTTGCTTGAAGGCGGGTTGGATGATCCGGCCATCAACAGGGAATACCTCCGCCGAACCGAAAAAAGCATCAACCGTATGATTGCCATTGTGAAAGATCTGGAAATAATATCCCATCTCGAATCGGGCGAACTCAAACTGAAAATTATCAAATTCGACCTCCTCGCCCTGACCAAGGAAGTGATAGAATTTCTGGAAATGAAAGCCAAGGAAAAAAATATCAGTATCGTTTTCGGCGACAACTACGAACCAGCTGTAATGGTGGAAGGCGACAGGGAAAAAATACGGCAAATACTTATTAATTTGATTGATAATTCTATCAGTTACAACGATAAAAACCCCGGAAAAACGAAGATCAGCTATTTTGATATGGACGAAAACATACTCGTGGAGGTAACCGATAACGGGGTGGGAATTGATAAAAAGGATATTCCCCGCCTGTTTGAGCGCTTTTTCCGTACCGACAAAGCACGTTCACGCGAACGAGGTGGCACCGGACTGGGCTTATCCATCGTTAAGCACATTATTGAAGCTCACGGCCAAACAATAAATGTTCGAAGTACGCCGGGAGTCGGAACTACCTTTGCCTTTACACTGAAAAAAGGATAATTTTTTACAAACGGCTAACTTCTGCGTTCGGTGGTAAAAATCACCAGTTGTTGCATGGCTTGCCTCGAAGGACTGTCGGGAAATTCGTTGAGAATATCCAATGCCTTATTTTGATATTCCATCATTTTCCGGTAAGCATATTCGATTCCACCACTTTGATTTACTTTTTTAATCACTTCGGCTACCTTTTCGGGATTCTGATGATGGTGCTTTATTGTATGGATAAGGCGTTTTTTGTCAAAAAAACTCGAATTTTCGAGTAAAAAAATCAGAGGCAGTGTCATCTTTTGTTCCTTGATGTCAATGCCGTTAGGCTTACCGGTAGCATTACTTTTTTCATAATCAAACAGGTCGTCCTTGATTTGGAAGGCAATACCCACATATTCGCCAAAGCGATGCATTTTATCCACAACTTCAGGGCTTGCCTTGACAGACGAAGCGCCGCATGCACAACAGGATGCGATGAGAGAAGCCGTTTTTTTCCGGATAATTTCAAAATAAATATCTTCACTGATGTCGAGGCGGCGGGCTTTTTCTATTTGCAACAGTTCGCCTTCGCTCATTTCGCGGGTAGCTTCCGAAACGATCTTAAGCAATTCAAATTCATTGTTTTCAATCGAAAGCAGCAAACCTCTCGATAATAAATAATCGCCAACCAAAACGGCAATCTTGTTTTTCCATAAAGCATTGATGGAAAAAAAACCTCTGCGTTCGTTGGAGTCATCCACCACATCGTCGTGAACCAGGGTAGCCGTGTGTAAAAGTTCGATCAATGAAGCCGCATGATAAGTGCTGTCGTTGATTTTACCGCAAATATCGGCGGCCAGCATCACAAACATCGGACGCATTTGTTTGCCTTTGCGCTTCAGGATATATTGTGTAACTTTATTGAGCAACGATACCGAACTGTGCATAGAAATTTTGAATCTCGCTTCAAATTCAGTAAGATGCTGTTGTATAGGTTTTTTTATGTCGTTTAGTGTGGACATTGAATTTGGTTTTCCGTATCAAAAGTAAAAATTTTTGCTTCTTTAGAACTATTAATTCAATATTATTTTTACTTTTGTTTATGCTTTATCAAAAAGATTTTAAATCCATTCATCAATTTTTAGAATCGGAAGAAGAAGTAAAAGCTGCAATTAACAGAATTACAGCTAATACGGCTTTTTTGAAATTATCCAATTATTTATTCCCGAACATGCCGGCTGAAAAAATAACTGATGATTTGAAAAATATTTCTTCCGTAGCTGAATTTCAGAAGAAATTTATGTATCCCATGATACGGGCTATTCTGGAAAAAACATCCAATGGTCTAACATTTAGCGGTTTTGAAAACATAAAACCGGATCAGGCGTATTTATTTATTTCCAATCACCGTGATATCTTTCTTGATTCGGCCATACTGAATATTTTACTACTCGAACAAGGATTGCCCACGACCGAAATTTCATCGGGCAGCAATCTGATGGTTTCTCCTGTGCTTGCCGATATGGTAAGGCTTAATAAAATGGTTACGGTTTACCGCGACGAAGGAACGAGCCGCCAATGGTATAATCAGGAAAAACTCCTGTCGGAATTTATACGGCATTCCATAAACGACCGGAAAATTTCGGTATGGATAGCTCAACGCAACGGCAGGACAAAGGATGGAGCCGATAAAACCCAGCCGGGCTTGCTTAAAATGCTGGTTATGGGTTTAAATCATCAACTGAAAAGCAATTTTAAACAACTAAACATCGTCCCCGTATCGATGTCGTATGAGTATGAACCCTGCGATAAACTAAAAGTGGAGGAACTCAACGCTTCGGTGAACGGTTATAAAAAAACTACTCACGAAGATTTACACAGCATCATCAGCGGAATTACCCAGCAAAAAGGCCATATTCATCTTGCGGTATGCCAGCCTATAAATGACGATTTGGATAAAATTGATGATTCGCTCAACGACAATCAGCAAATTCAGGCTATTGCAAATCTTATTGATAAACAAATACATAATAATTATAAGCTTTGGCCTACCAATTATATTGCCGCCGATCTTTTAGCCGGCGCTCATCGCTATACCGATTTTTACTCGGTTGCCGATAAAGTTAAATTTGAAGGGCATTTGGTAAAACAATGCAATACTTTAAATGGCGATACCGGTAAATTCTGGCAGATGTTTCTTGAAATGTATGCCAATCCACTGGAAAATATTTCCCAACCAACCGTTTAAACCGCTAAGCTACAATTCTAAATTTCACAATAAAAAATTTATTAATCAATAATTATATGAAAAGGTTCATTTTTATCATTTTATTTTTCACAGGCATAGGCATGTCTGCAAATGCACAAACGGCAAAGGATATTTTTACAGCCAAACAGATTGTATGGTTTGGGCTGGATTATTCACAGGTAAAACTTTTTGGTTCCATCGGATTTAATGACGTACAAAGAGTAAAAGATTTCTATTTCGATGCATGGAACCAGGTAATATTAACCGAATCAAAAAAATATGATTTACGTTATTTCTTGAGGAAACCGGATGTTGTTAATGATTTAGATGTGGTAAAAGAAAAAAATAAATTACCTGAGGAATCGAATTTGTTAACTGATGATCCTGCAAAAAAAACAATTTTAACTCCCGAAAAGATTCAATCTATCATTTCAAGCTATTCGCCAATCGAAAAAGAAGGAATAGGAGTGGTTTTTTTAATGGGTAATCTGGACAAGATTAATGAAGTAACTAATATTTATGTTACTTTCTTTGATATTGGTTCTAAAAAAGTGCTGCTGACCGAAGAATTAACGGGTAAAGCAGGCGGTGTTGGTTTTAGAAACTACTGGTTAGGGTCTATTTATAATGTAATGAAAGAGATGAAATCCCGCTACTCCAAATGGCAGGAACAATATTATAAATAAAAAGGGAGTAAAAACTCCCCTTTTTTACACCATTTTCCTGGGATCAACCCATTCGGTAAATTGTTCATCGGTAACCAAACCGCTTCCGACAGCCGCCTGGCGAAGCGTTAAACCTTCTTTATGTGCCTTTTTGGCAATCATTGCCGAATTTTCATAACCGATATGCGGATTCAATGCCGTTACGAGCATCAGCGAATTTTCGAGATTCTTTTGAATAAACGGCATGTTCGGTTCAATTCCCACGGCACAGTTATCGTTGAACGAAACACAGGCATCGCCCAACAAACGAGCCGACATCAGCAGATTATAAATCATCACCGGTTTAAAAACATTCAACTGGAAATGGCCATGAGTGCCGGCAACATTGATGGCAACATCGTTTCCGATCACCTGACAGCAAACCATACTCAGGGCTTCATTCTGCGTAGGATTTACCTTCCCTGGCATGATGGATGAACCGGGTTCGTTTTCGGGAAGTTTTAGCTCTCCGATTCCGCAACGAGGTCCTGAAGCCAAAAGGCGGGTATCGTTGGCAATCTTAAACAGACTCACGGCAAGGGTTTTCAAGGCTCCGGAAGTTTCCACCACGGCATCGTGGGCAGCCAGCGATTCAAACTTGTTGGGTGCAGTGATAAAAGACAAACCCGTAAATTCGGCAATTTTTTTAGCTACCAGCACGTCGTAACCTTTGGGAGCATTCAGTCCGGTACCTACCGCCGTGCCGCCAAGGGCTAATTCCGAAAGGTGAGGAAGTGTATTTTTAATGGAAATCAATGCATGTGACAACTGTGAAGCGTAGGCCGAAAATTCCTGTCCAAGGGTCAGAGGCGTGGCGTCCATCAGGTGGGTACGGCCGGTTTTCACAATATCTTTAAATGCTTCGGATTTTGCTGCAAGAGTATGTTGCAGTTTTTCCACTCCGGGAAGGGTGGTACGGACAAGCATCGTATATGCCGCTATTGACATAGCCGTTGGAAACGTATCGTTGGACGACTGTGATTTGTTCACATCATCGTTGGGATGAATAAACTTTTTGGCATCGTCGAGTTTGCCACCATGCAAGACGTGGGCACGATTGGCAATTACTTCGTTAAGATTCATATTGCTTTGCGTGCCCGAACCCGTTTGCCAGACAACCAACGGAAACTGGTCGTGGAGTTTTCCGTCGAGAATTTCGTCGCAGACGCGACAGATGAGTTCACATTTTTCGGCAGGCAAAACGCCCAGTTCCTTATTTGTAATGGCTGCTGCTTTTTTAAGATAGGCAAATGCTGTAATGATTTCTTTCGGCATCGTGCCTTCGCCGATTTTAAAATTATCTTTTGAACGTTGGGTTTGTGCCCCCCAATACTTATCGGCAGGAACTTCTACTGTTCCCATAGTATCCTTTTCGATGCGTGTATTCATGATAATAAATTTTTATCCATTGCAAAGGTAATAAAAAATCGGAAGGATGTAAAGGAAAAATCTGACCTGCCGAATCCTAACCATAAATAAATTAATGCAAGATTATAGTCCTTTTGTACTTAAATTTTTGAAATTAATCCTATCCGGTGAGCATAATTTATTGCTTCAAAAGTATTGCTCACATTTAGCTTTTCAATAATCCGCTGCCGGTGGGTATTCACCGTATTTACACTGATATAGAGTTTATCGGCAATTTGCTTGCTGATTAATCCCTGCGAAATCAATTGAAGTATTTCTTTTTCGCGGGAAGTAAGGTCGGGTCTGGGAAGTGGTATTTCTGTTTCGGGCGGAAAATAAAAAATCTCTCCCGTCCGGATGTTCATCACCCGGCAACGCGCGGGAGTATGCATATCGCTGTCCGGCGAAATATCAATAATGGATAAACCCAGCCATACTCTGCCTTTTTTGTCAAGTTCCAATGCAAAGGTTTGCTCTATTACCCGCAGATATTCTCCGTCGTTTTTCATTACCCGGTAATCGGAAATAAATTTATAGTCTTTCCTGTTTTCAGGATTGATTTGGAAAGAAAGCTTTAAAAAATAATTGCCCACTTCCATGATTGTTTCCAAGTCAAGCGGATGGGTACGTTCATTAAAATAAGTATTGCCTTCTGCTGCTGATGCTTTTTCGGTATCCCACCCCAGAATGGAACCAAACGAGGAAGACAAAAAAACGTGTTTCTGTTTGTAAAGGTCATAAACGGAAATGGAACTTCCTTTGATCACATCCAGTTGCCTCAACATCGGCAGATGATAATCTAACAACGAGTAATCCATATCCGCTTCATCGTATTGCTGAAGATTTAGTATAGAAAGGTATTCTTCGAATAATTCACGGATACGTTCGGTCATAAAAATTACTGATTAATCAGTATTGCAGACTACGTCCTGCTGATACAATTTTGCATCAAAATTAACCAAATAAACCAAACGATGAAATTAAACAACAGAGGGAAAACACTAATCACCATCCTTACAGGCTTGTTATTAATTCTTCTTGCTCTCGGCCTGCGGGCGCAAACCATCACACAAACTGTAAAAGGAACCATTATTGACCAGGCAAACGAACTTCCGCTACCCGGAGCTACCGTTGTTATTTTGCATACCGAGCCTTTGCTGGGCGCTGCAAGCGATGCCAACGGAAATTTCAGAATAGAAAAGGTGCCGGTTGGACGTTACAACATAAAAGTTTCGTATTTAGGCTACGAACCTTACATGATGAAAGAAATAATGATAGGCTCTGGTAAGGAAACGGTATTGAATATCCGGCTGAAAGAATCCCCTTCGGAACTGAAAGCGGTAGAGATAAAAGCCAATACTAATAAGGAACAAGCTATTAATACTATGGCTACGCTCAGTGCCCGCCAGTTGAGTGTGGAAGAAGCTGCCCGTTACGCCGGCGGGTTCGACGATCCGGCACGCCTTGCCTCTTCTTTTGCAGGAGTTACCGGCAGCTTAGGCAACAACGGCATCATTGTCCGGGGAAATACGCCACGTGGATTGCTTTGGGAAATGGAAGGTGTGGAAATTTCCAATCCCAGCCATTTTGCCGATGTCATTGCTTTTGGAGCAGGCGGAATCACCGCTCTCAGCAGCCAGATGCTTGCCAACTCCGACTTTTACACCGGCGCATTCCCCGCCGAATACGGCAATGCCCTTTCCGGGGTATTCGACATCAAACTTCGTAACGGGAACAACGAAAAACGCGAAAATACGTTCCAACTGGGTGTTATTGGCACAGACATCTCTTCGGAAGGGCCCTTCGTAAAAGGTGGAAAATCATCGTATCTTTTCAACTATCGTTATTCCACTTATTCGCTGATTGCTTCTATACTACCTGACGATGCCGGGGGAAACAAATATCAGGATCTTTCGTTCAAGATGAACTTTCCAACCCAAAAAGCCGGAACTTTCTCCCTGTGGGGACTGGGTTCCTTTGACCAAACCAAAGTAAAAGCCGAAACCAATCCGCTGAAATGGAAATACGATCAGGATATAGAAAAGGTTAACAGCAACCAGGGAATGGGTGCGCTGGGTTTCAGCAATAAATTGATCATTGGTAAAAGCTCATTGTTATCTTCCACCCTAGCAGTATCCGGTAACGGACTGGGATGGGATGTAAAACGTATCAATTCTTCCCTCGGATACAACCCCAAGGAAAATCTGAAAAACAATACCTGGAAATATACTTTTTCTACCAGTTACAACCATAAATTCAGCGCAAAGCATACCAATAAAACAGGCATAACAATAGAAAATCTGAATTACGATATTGATATCAAGCATTCCGATCCCGTAGGAACTCCTATGGTGGAAACCGTAAATGAACAGGGCAACAGTTTCCTTTTGCAGGCTTTTTCCCAATCCAAATTCGACATCACACGTAATCTTACCCTGAATGCCGGAGTACATACTCAATATTTTGTCCTCAACGACCACTACTCCGTGGAACCACGTATCGGGATGAAATGGCAGGTTGCCCCCGGACATTCGTTTAGCATCGGTTACGGAAACCACAGCCGCCTCGAGATGCTCGGCATTTATCTTGCCCGTAATTACCATACCAATGGTTACAGCCAGCCCAACAAAGACCTGGATCTCACCAAGGCCAATCATTTTGTACTGGGATACGATTGCAGCATAGGTGAGTTTACCCATCTGAAAATAGAACCGTACTACCAGATGCTCTATAACATACCGGTAATACCCGACAGTTCATTTTCGCTGATCAACGTGGACAAGAATTGGTTTATCAACGATTCACTGGTAAACAAAGGAAAAGGAACCAACATAGGCGTGGATATCACCCTGGAACGTTACCTGAACAATGGTTTTTATTATCTGCTTACGGCTTCCGTTTTCGATTCAAAATACAAAGGCGGCGACGGCAAGGAATACAATACCCGTTACAACAAAAACTTTGTGATCAACCTGCTGGCAGGCAAGGAATGGAGAACAGGCAGGAAGAATAACAACATCTTCGGGCTGAACGGAAAAGTTACCTACATGGGCGGCGATCACATCAGTCCGGTAAATGTTCAGGTTTCTCTGAAGGAAAAAGATGTGGTATACGACGAATACCATGCCTTTTCGAACCAGAAACCGGATGTATTATACGTAAGCACCACCGTTTCGTACCGGATCAACAAGGCACATCATGCAAGCATCTGGTCGCTGCAACTGCTGAATGTTACCGGCACCAGGGAATTTAACGGCTACCGGTATAATTACATTGCCAACAAGGTAGAAAAGGAACAGGAAGCCATCATAGTGCCGAATATCAGCTATAAAATTGAGTTTTAAAATCGTACCAGGAATAATAAAAACCCCGAAGGTTTGCTAAACCTTCGGGGTTTGTTTATGCTTCAGGTAAAAATATTTTTAATAACCCCTTTACCGGCAACTGGGAATTAAAATTATTTTTTTAATGCCCATTCGCATGCAACTATAGGTTAAAATTATTCTTTTAATACCCAGTTGCATGTAACTATAGACTAAAATTATTTTTTTAATGCCCCGTTGCATGCAACTATAGGCTAAAATTATTTTTTAATGATAACGTAACATTCCCTTGGTTCTGAAATAAAATTTTTAAGGGTATATTGCTGGTAGCTTGGTATTAAAATTTAAAATTTGCCAAAAATCCGACAGGGCCTGGCAAAACCCTATTGGGTTTAAGCCCTATTGATAAATAATATCAAAATCCTTTACACCGTCATTTCACCGCGAAGGGAAACCTGGAGCAGACGCTTGGTTTCTTCGGTGGGTAAATCCTGCCCAAGCAGGAACATCAGTTTGGCAACAGCCGACTCGGTAGTGATATCGTAACCGCCGATCACGCCTATCTTACCTAAATCCACACTGGTTTCGTATTTTCCAATCTCCACCGAACCGCCTTTGCACTGGGTAACGTTAAAAATGATCATTCCGCCAAGGATGGCTTCTTCGAGGGCATCAATAAACCATTTATCGGTAGGCGCATTGCCCGAGCCAAAGGTTTCAAGGATCACCGCTTTGAGTCTGGGCGTTTGAAGCAGCGACTTAACCACCGTTTCCGAAATGCCGGGGAAGAGTTTAAGAATAGCCACATTTGTATCCAGGTTTTTATGAACCTTAAGGTTTTTAAAATTCGGCCGGAGGATTTGACTCCGGTTGTATTTAATGTGAACGCCGACTTCGGCTAACAGGGGATAATTGCCCGAAAGAAACGCATTGAAATTTTCGGCGGTATACTTGCTGGTGCGGTTGCCACGGTAAAGTTTATTTTCGAAACAAATGGCCACTTCGGGAACGATTGGCGTTTCCTCTTCATTGGCAGCGGCAATTTCTATGCTGTTGATAAAATTTTCGCGGGCATCGGTACGTATCATTCCAATGGGAAGTTGCGAACCGGTGAAGATAATGGGCTTGTTCAGGTTTTCGAGCAGGAAACTAAGCATGGAAGCGGTATACGACATGGTATCAGTACCATGAAGCACCACAAAGCCGTCGTATTTCTGATAGTTTTTCTCAATAATTTCGGCCAGCTTTATCCAAAAGGAAGGATTCATGTTGGATGAATCAAGCAAAGGATCGAAGCTGTGAAATCCTATTTTATAATGAAATTTATTAAGGATGGGGATATGCTCGTAAAGATGCTCGAAGTTAAAAGGCTGCAACGAGCCCGATTCTTCATCCTCCATCATTCCGATGGTTCCGCCGGTGTAAATTACTAAAATAGATGTCTGCTGCATTATAGTTGATAGTTGATAGTTGTTAGTTGTTAGTTGGTGGTTGATAGACATTCCATATTTTGATACTTTAAACATTAATCTCAGCATTTGCAAAGATAATGAATGATGGATTTGCTTTCAATAAACATGGAATGTCTCTCAGTCAAATCGTAATTCGTAATAGCTGTTGGCTATTGGCTATTCGTAATTCGTAATTTATTTTACTCTCAATAAACATGGAATGTCTCCCAGTCAAATCGTAATTCGTAATAGCTGTTGGCTGTTAGCTATTGGCCGTTGGCTATTCGTAATTTATTTTACTTTCAATAAACATGGAACGACTCCCTGTCAAATCGTAATAGCTATTGGCTGTTGGCTATTCGTAATTCGTAATTTATTTTACTCTCAATAAACATGGAACGACTCCCTGTCAAATCGTAATTCGTAAATCGTAATTCGTAATTGTTATTTATTCCCGATTGCTCTTGGGTAATCAAGCGAATAATGCAAACCCCGGCTTTCCTTGCGATCCATTGCCATGATGATAATCAGATAGCCGATATTGATCAGATTACGGAGTTCGCAGAGTTTAGGCGTGAGTATGGATTTATGGTAAAGGGCTTCGGTTTCCAAATAAATGATATCGAGACGATCGAATGCTCGTTTCAAACGGAGGTTGGAGCGGACAATACCCACGTAATTGGTCATAATGCTTTGTACTTCCTTAAGGGATTGGGTTATTAGCACCATTTCCTCGTTCAGTACCATGCCTTCGGCGTTCCAGTCGGGTACTTCATCGCACCAGTTGATGTGTTTTATCTTTTCAACGGCATCTAAACTGGCACGATGGGAAAAGACGAGCGCTTCGAGCAATGAATTTGAAGCAAGACGGTTGGCGCCATGCAAGCCAGTGCTGGAACATTCGCCCGAAGCATACAAATTCAGTATGGAACTCCGCGAATATTCGTCCACCTTAATTCCACCACAACAGTAATGGGCAGCAGGAACCACAGGGATCATATCCTTGGTAAAGTTTATGCCAAGGCTCAGGCATTTGGCATTGATGGTAGGAAAATGATCGATCAGTTCTTCTTTATCCAGATGACGGCAATCGAGGTAAACATGATCTTCACCACTTATTTTAAGCTCATTGTCGATGGCACGGGCTACAATATCGCGCGGAGCAAGCGAACCCCGGTCGTCATATTTTTCCATAAACGTTTTACCATCGTAAGTCTTAAGGATACCTCCAAAACCACGTAGCGCTTCGGTGATGAGGAAGGATGGTTTTTCGCCGGGATTGTAAAGGGATGTAGGATGAAACTGGATGAACTCCATGTTGGCAATGGTTCCTTTGGCACGGTAAACCATAGCCACTCCGTCGCCGGTAGCAACAGGTGGATTGGTGGTGGATAGATAAACATTACCGCAGCCGCCGGTGGCTATCATGGTCGTTTTGGCAATAATGGTGCTTATTTCGTGGGTCAGGCGATTAAGGATATACGCGCCATAGCAGGTAATATCGGGCGTACGGCGGTTAACTTCTATTCCAAGATGATGCTGGGTAATAATATCTACGGTATAATGATTTTCCAATATTTCGATGTTGGGATGCTGGCGCACCTGTTTCAAAAGCACCCTTTCGATTTCAAGCCCTGTCTGATCCTTATGATGAAGTATCCTGAACTCGGAATGCCCGCCTTCCTTACCTAATTCATATTCGCCGGTAGCCGTCTTATCAAAGTCAGTGCCCCAGTTGATCAATTCTTTTACCCTTTCGGTGGATTCGGTGATGGTAAGACGAACAATCTTTTCGTCGCTCAGATCGTCGCCGGCGACCATGGTGTCGCGGATGTGTTTTTCGTAAGTGTCGGGAGTATATGTTACAGCGGCAATACCGCCCTGGGCATATTTGGTTGCGGTATCTTCGGCTTTGGCTTTAGTAATCAGGCAAACCGAACCATAATTAGCCACTTTCAAGGCATAACTCAAGCCGGCTATGCCCGAACCTATGACCAAAAAATCAACTTTTTTTCGCATTATTGCTAAATTTTAAGAACATGCAAAAGTAGAAATAAAACAGGCATCAGGTAACGGATTCCTTTTTTATCTGATAAAAGATAAAGACATTCCATGTTCAGTTAATGAAAATTTATAACCTCCCATATTTGAGAAAACGGGAGCTTTATTTAATGGACGATTGAAAGACATTCCATGTTTAGTAAAAGTAAATCTATAACTTCCCATATTTGAAAAAACCAAAACAATGTTTAAGGTAGCAAAACCTGGAATGTCTATCAACAATCAACTAACAACAATCAACTACTATCAACCAATCCGGAAGGACGTCATGGACAAAGACCCCATTACCACTTCGTCATTAAAAAAAGTAAGATTATCGTTGTCCTGTTGCAGAGCAAGGATATACAACATGGGCAGAAAATGTTCGGGCGTAGGCACAGCCATGGCAATATCCCTGCCCAGGGAATTATAATTTATCAATTTCCCATGCTCGTGTTCGGCGATGTATTTTTTCAACAGGGCATTAGCATTAATAGCCCACTCATATCCATTTTCCGGATTTCGCCAGTCAATATTGCGGAGATTATGAACCATATTACCACTTCCGACAATCAGCACATCTTCCCGGCGAAGCGCCGCAAGTTCTTTAGCCAGCGAATAGTGGTATTGAGGTGGTTGAAACCTGTCGAGGCTCAATTGCACTACAGGGATATCCGCTTCCGGGTACATGTGTTTAACCACGCTCCATGTGCCATGATCGAGACCCCACAACAGGTCCGGTTTTACTTCGGTTTGTTTGATTAACTCGCAGATTTCCCTGGCAAGGGCAGGGCTCCCGGGGGCAGGATATTGTACGGCAAATAATGCATCGGGGAAGCCGCCAAAATCGTGAATGGTTGGAGGTTTTTCCATAGCTGTTACCAAAGAGCCTTTGGTTTCCCAATGTGCCGAAATGCAAAGGATGGCACGGGGTTTACGAAGGTTCTTCACTGCCATTCTCCATCCTTCCGTAAAAGTATTCTCTTCGATGGCATTCATGGGACTGCCATGCCCAAGAAAAAGAACCGGCATCAATGTTTGGTTGCCGAAAGCTACAGATTCTGTATTTGGAATATTCATGGTATAAATTTTTTATTATTGCATTCTATGGGGCTATATTTCTTTAATGATAATTAAATATTTTGAATTAGCTCGTTTTCAATAGCATATTTTATCAGTCCAACGATGGTTTTCTGTTTGGTTTTAACAAAAATATTTTTCCGGTGAGTTTCCACTGTCCGTTCACTTATAAACAATTTTTCAGCAATTTGTTCATTGGAATATTCCCGTGCAATCAATGAAAGGATTTCCGTTTCACGAGGCGTAAGCTTCACCACATTGGGTTCCAAAGCACTAATTGGGCTACCGGAATTATATATCCCCTTCATAATGACTTCCTGAACGTCTTTTGATAAAAATCTTTTCCCGGAAGCTACCGTGGTAATGGCATCCATCAACTCGGAAATGTTAGTGCTTTTTAGAACGTATCCCAAAGCTCCAGCTTCTATCATTTTAGATATCATAACATTGTCATTGTACATACTCAATGCCAGCACCTTGGTATTGGGAAACTTTTCACGAACAATTCTGGTTAACTCTACCCCACTCATTTCCGGCATATTTATATCAGCCATCAACACATCTGCCGTGTTAGCTTCTATTATTTCCAATGCTTCCTTGCCACTGGTCGCTCCTATTACCTCTTCAATACAATCTTCGTCTTCTAGCAAAGCAATCAATCCATCTAACATCAACCGGTGATCATCAACCAAAAGCAACCGTATTTTATTCATACTCTTATTCTTTTATTTTTTTAAAAAGGAACAATAATCGTAATAATGGTACCCCGGTTTATCACCGAATCCAGATGTACTTTACCTCCAATATTTTCTATCCGCGACCGGATATTTCTCAAACCTATACCATGTTTATTTTCCATTTCATTAATATCAAATCCCCTACCATTATCTTCTATCATCAACGTAATTTCTTTATCACTTTGCAAAAGCTGAAAATTTATTTCGGTAGCTTTTGCATGAAGAATGATATTGTTCAGCGCTTCCTGAACTACACGGTAAATGGTCAATTCTAGAAAACTTTCAAGCTGATTATCAACGCCACTAATATCCATGCCGACTTTGTACGTATTGGATTGGTTGAGATGATCAAGCAAATCTTTGATGGAAGCGGCAAATCCTTTTTCTTTCAAAAAGATTGGAGCCATATTATGCGAAATATTCCGGAGTTCAGTAAAAGCATTATCTGTAAGTTCCACTGCATTTTCAATCAGCTCCTTTTGTTTTTCCGAAGATGATTTTTGTTTGTTTTCCAAACTGGTAAGCGTAAGTTTCAGCAACGAAAGTATCTGTCCGAGCCCGTCGTGCAGTTCTTCGCCCATACGTTTACGTTCGCGAATTTCTGCTTCTATCACTTCATTTGCACGTTTTTCCTTATGTTGATAAAGAGCCTCTTCTAATTTTATTTTTTGCCTGTGCCTGTAATTTATGTAAATGATATAAAAAATAAGCAACGTAATAAAACAACTTGTAACCACCAGTATTATTTGATTATTTCTCTTATTTATAAGCAGTTTCTGCCGTTCAATCTGAAGCGATTGGATTTTCTTTTGCCTGTTCAGTAAAGCGATCTCCGTATTGCTTTTCTCGGTTTCATGTTTTAATTCAAGTTCATATATTTGGTTAAAACGCTGACTATTAACCACGCTGTCTTCTGTTTCTTTATACTTTTTATAATATTCAAATGCCTTTGGGATATTCCCTTTTAACTGATAAATGTCGGCATAATTCTGGTATGTTTCATAAAGTAACTTCTGGCTTTCAATCTTTTTCGCAATCTTTTCGGCCATTACATTAAACTTCATTGCCCTTACAGGATCCTTCTTTTTAATATAAATAACCGCAAGTTTTAATAATGATGATACCAGTTCATTGTCATCATTTACCATTTTGGCGTAACTGATGGCTTTCTGTTCGCAAAGAAACGCCTGATTATAATCTTTTTTTTCAATATACAGTATTCCAAGCAAATTATAGCTTATGGCTAACCCGTAGTGATCTTTATTTTTTTCTTTAATATTGATGGATCTCATTAAAAAATCATACGCTTTACCATAATTATTTTGGCCGGTATATAAATCTCCTATATTTGTAAGCACAGCTCCAATCCCTAACTCATCGTTCCCTTTTTTGTACAAAATATAAGATGTATCAAAAAAGTGAAGCGCTTTATTATCATTTCTTAATGACTTGTAAATTATTCCTATATTATTATAGGCGGAAGCAAGGCCATTGATGTTTTTAGCACTTTCAAAATAATTCAGAGAAGAAAAATAATATTTTAAGGCATCATTATAATTCCCGATATGCCAATGGGTAAGCCCAATATTACTCATATTGCCAGCTATTTGTCTCGTATCGTTAATTTCCTTGCTGATGGACAATGCTCTGTGATAATAAAAAAGTGCGCTGTCGTATTTACTTAAAATATCGTACGCAACACCTATTCTGTTATTAGCCACATTTTTTCCTTTAGGATAATGCAACTTCGTGGCCAGCGTTAATGCAGTATTTCCATAATCAAGTGCTTTGCGCGTATCTGTATAAATATAACTCCAGCACAAATTATTCAGCACATCCACTCTTTTTTCGCCTTTTGCAAAGTGTAGCAAATATAACAAGCTGTCCTGTGCGGGAGAAGGAAGTTTTGCATAACTATCTGTTGAAAAGATATTTAAAAAAAATATGATGATAAAAATCAATAGCCACTTCATTATTATATGGATTTTTATAAAACCGCTGTAAAATTACAAAACTCTTATTTCATTATTAATCAATTTTTTGTAAAAAAATAAAAAATACGTGCCAATACGGATTTTCTTAGATAAAAATACCAGCTACTACGGATTGTTTTATACTGAACGATAAAGCTATTTTTGCCACGTCAATATATTTAAAATTCATACTTAAAAAATAAAAAAATGATCAGAAAAATTTTACTTTTTGTAATGTTGGTTGGCATTGGTATTTTTAACGTAAATGCACAATCCACTTGGTTTTCGCAAACTTCCGGAGTAGAATCGGCACTTTATTCGGTCGACTTTATTAACCAGAACAATGGTATCGCAGTAGGAGATGCCGGAACTATTATCAGAACTACCGATGGCGGCGAAAACTGGCAAACCATTAATTCCGGAGTTACCGACGTGCTTAATTCAGTAAGTTACATTGACGAAAACAACATTATCATCGTTGGAAACGGTGGTTTAATCTTAAAATCTATCGATGCCGGACAAACCTGGGCGCAGAAAAATGTTTCGGGAATGACCTACGATTTATTGGGATTAGATATATTACCTTCCGGAAAAGGGATTGCAGGTGGTCGTGCCCAAACCATTTTATGGACAAATGACGGAGGCGAAAACTGGACTATTTTACGTACTGATTATTGGGGAGGAGGATTTTATGCTGCCCATATTCTGAATGGTAATCTCGCCTTTGTATATGGCGAAAACTCTATCATGACTCATTTAATTGGTAAAGTGATGAATGGTGGCGATAGCCTCGATTTCCGTGACTTTTATATTAATTATAATGGTGCTATGACCGAAGGTATTATTAATGATGGTTACAATTTTAACGAGGACTCCTGCGTAACGGTAGGTGCTATTTTCCCCGGTATTGCAGCTATAACCAGCAATCAATCATGGGAGGAACGATATTGGAATAGCAGTTATATTCTCGACGCTTATTATCTCCAGGGTGTAGATTTCATTGGCTCGTATGGCGTTGCCGTAGGTGCAGGTTATGATGGTGGGGCTTCATTGATTGTTGAATCAACCGATTTTGGACAAAACTGGACGGAAATTCCCGAAAGCTACAGTAAAAAAGCAAGTGCCAACAGAAACGTTAAACTAATTGAGAACACCGGGTATATTGTAGGTGACGGCGGTAAAATCCTGAAAAAAACACCTGAAGTAGGTATCCCTGAAAACAATAGTAAACCGGGTATTACCATTTCGCCAAATCCTGCTGTAACCGGAGCAACCATTTCCTTTAACAATCCTGCTAACAGTAATGTATCCATTAATTTATATAATACTACAGGACAATTGGCAGCAAAAGTATACAATGGCGTTCTAACTACCGGTATGCAAAAAATATCATTACCCGTTCAGAATTTGAATAATGGGTTATACTTTATCACTATTTATTGTGAGGGACATTCATACACACAGAAAATAGTCATTGCCCAAAACTAACCAGCTGAATAAAAAAATTGAATAACTGATTTTATAAGTAAATTAAGTTTGTTTGAAAGGGGCTTTGATGAGCCCCTTTTTTATTATTATTGATAAAATGAGACCGTTGTAAAACTTCAAGAAGCTTTATAACGGTTTTGCATTTTAATTTCCTCATTGAAACTCATATATAACGTGACAAATAAAATACAAATATAAGGATTCCTATAGATCTTTTTAATCTATTATTTAAAGCAGCAAAAAATCAAGTATTATTATACTTTAAAAAGATAATTCGTTTTGTCTTATTCCAAACTCAATGATAGCTTTTTGAATGTTTTTCATTTTCTTAATACGGAATAATTCTTCATTTTTAGCAGTTACAAAAGGGCTATATTCTTCTTTATTTGAAAGCATTTTCCAAACAATTATTGCAATTTTTCTTGCAGTTGCAGTAATTGCAACTGAACGACCTTTCTTTACTGCAATTCGAATAAAAAATGCTTTTAAAGGGTTTTGGATAACAATTCTTTCAATTGAATTTGCTGCATCACGAAAGGCTAATGCTACCCTATTCTTTTTAGAATCTGTGTGCGAAGAAATAACTTTTCCACCTGTTATTTTATTGTTTGGTGATAATCCAAGCCATGATGTAAAGTGCTTTGCCGTTTTGAATTTTGATAGATCAGTACCAACTTCGGAAATAAGAGTTAAGATTGTGCCTGTGTTTATTCCTGGAATTTTTAGTAGATCAACATCATAAAGGTGATAAGCATATTCCGCTATTTGTAGTGGGGGACAATTTTTGTAAGTAATATTCTTTGGTGGTTTGTAATTTTTAGTTAGAGAACAATCATCTAAATGAATAATTTCTTTCATTTTGACCCTCTGTTTAAGCAAAAGATTGATTTTTTCATCACACTGAGTAATTTGTTGTTGAAAATGATTGTAACTATCATAGCTTTGTTGAAGTTCAAATAGATACTCATCACGATAATTACCTTCAAGAGCTTTAACAAATTCTTCTGGAGAGTGCTTGCAATTAGGATGTATAAGTGTAACAAGTTCAATCGGGTCTCTTTTTCCTATTAAAATAGATTCAATTAATCTACGACCAGTTAACCCAACCAAATCACGCAAAATAGGCTTTAGCTGCAAGTTCATTAAAGTCAGATTTTTATTCATTTTCAATACTTGCTGCGATGCATGCTGAATAAGGTATTGACGTTGTCTGGTGTAAATTCGAAGTTCTTCTGTAATTAGGTCAGGCTGAAAACTAGCTGATAATAAACCTAAACTATGCAAAAGTTGTATCCATCTACTATCAACAACATCTGTTTTTCTTCCTTTAACATTTTTAATATGCCGTGCATTAACAAGAATTGTTTCAAAACCATAGTCTTGTAGTAATACAAAGAGTTGTTTCCAATAAAATCCAGTAGATTCCATTGCTACAGTCTCTATCCCCATATTTTTAAGGTATGTGGCTATTTCATGGAGATTACAGGTAAAAATACCAAATTCATTAACATCATTTGAACCTTGACCTACACAGACAAAGTAAGATCGGCTACCAACATCAATCCCTGCTGCTTTGAGATTTACTATAGGCATTTCCATAAATATTTTTGATGTATCCTGATTTACATTTTTTTTAGTACCTGTAAGATGTGTTTTTTGTTTTTTCATAACTTCTAATTTTTAAGTTTAAAAAATAGGAAGTGCAAAACAAAAATGCAAAAAACATATAGTCTCATATTCGGGTTCTATAGTGTGTAGCTATTGACCCAATTAAGTTTTCACTGCATTTTCAATCCAGGCTACTCAAGGGGTTTATAAAACTCCATTGACTGCAACGGACTAAGAATTGCACTTCATAGACATAAAAGTACAAATTATTTGTTATTTATGGTAGTTTTCTTTTTTGTTGAAGGGGGGCTACTCAATAAGAAACAGACTTTGAACAAAAAAAGTTTTTTGGCTGTAACTTTTCCGACAAATACTACGTTATGCTTAAAATTATTTGTTTTCTTTGACGAACAATCAGAATTTCTATTTTTTTTATTTTTAGAAGCCTTTTTAAATAAGAATATTGATAACCGACATAAAGCACCCAACGATAAAAATATTAAAAATTAACACATTACATAACAAAATTCTTATGAAGAAAATTCTTTTTACAGCGAGCCTTATGTTGCTTGCCTTAGGGGTTTTTGCGCAAGATAATCCACTATGGTTACGCTACACCTCTATTTCGCCCGATGGCAAAACAATTCTTTTCACCTACAAAGGTGATATTTATTCCATTTCTTCGGCTGGCGGAACAGCCACTGCGCTTACCATGAGTGAAACCTACGAGTACAATCCGGTATGGAGCCACGATGGTAAGAGCATTGCTTTTGCATCCGACCGCTATGGAAACTTTGATGTATTTGTTATGCCTGCCACCGGAGGCGAAGCCAAACGACTTACCTACCATTCGAGTTCCGAAGTTCCAAGTAGCTTTACGGCCGACGATAAAGCCATTCTTTTTTCGGCTGCTCGTCAAGACTTGGCTACCAATGCGCAATTTCCGGTGTCGGTAATGCCCGAATTATACAGCGTTCCGGTTACAGGCGGAAAGGTTTCGCAAATTCTTAGCATTCCTGCCATTAATGCTACGTTAAGTTCCGACGGAAGTAAGTTGATTTATCACGACCAGAAAGGATATGAAGACAATTGGCGCAAACATCATACGTCATCTATTACGCGCGACATTTGGGAATATGATTTCAATTCAAAAAAATATACCCAACTAACGCATTTTAAAGGCGAAGATCGCAATCCTGTTTTCGATGCTAACGATAACGACTATTATTACCTGAGCGAACAACCTTCATCATTCAATATCTATAAAAGTTCGTTAACCGATCCGTCAAAAAGCATTGCAATTACTCATTTCACCAAACATCCTGTGCGTTTTTTGTCGCGCGCCAACAACAATACACTTTGCTTTAGTTTCAATGGCGAAGTTTATACTCTTCAACCGGGCAGCGAACCGCAAAAGGTAAAAATTACCATTGCCGCCGATGGTCGTAACGGAATTGATAAAATTATTCCGGTTAACGAAGGCTTTAGCGAAGCTAAACTTTCGCCTAACGGTAAAGAATTTGCCTATGTTTACAGAGGCGAAATATTTGTATCGAGCGTTGAAGGCGGTATAACCAAACGTATTACCAACACTCCCTGGCAGGAACGTAGCGTTAGTTTTAGTCCCGACGGTCGCACTTTAGTTTTTGCAGCCGAAAAAGACAAAAGTTGGAATATTTACACCATTACCATTTCTCGCAAAGAAGAACCTTATTTTTATGCTTCTACGGTACTGAAAGAAGAAACCGTTGTAGCAACACCAGCCGAAGAGTTTCAGCCTTCGTTTTCGCCCGATGGTAAAGAGGTAGCCTATCTCGAAAACCGTGCAACGCTAAAAGTAATTAACCTGGCTTCGAAAAAATCGCGCACCATTATGCCTGCCGACAAAAACTACTCCTATGCCGATGGCGATCAGTATTACCAATGGTCGCCCGACGGTAAATGGTTTTTGGTTCAATTCGGTTCTGCCGACCGCATTTTTACTCCCGAAGTGGGTCTGGTTTCAGCTAACGGAGACGGCGAAATTACCAATCTTACCCTCAGCGGATACGACGATTATAATCCTAAATGGTCTATGGATGGTAAAATGATGATTTGGTTTTGCGACAAGGAAGGTATGCGCCAACAAGGTGGCAATCTTGCTACCGGCGATATTTACGGTATGTTTTTTACTAAAGCTGCTTTCGACCGTTTTAAACTTTCTAAAGAAGAATTTTCTCTTTTAAAAGAACAGGAAGACAAGGACAAGAAAGACAAAGACAAGGATAAAGATAAAGCCAAAAAAGAAGACAAAAAGAAGAAAGCCGACAAAGACCTTAAGGCCGACAACGATTCTATTAAAAAAGATGTAGTTATTGATTGGGGTAATCTTACCGAACGTAAAAACAAACTTACGGTTTATACCTCGTCTTTAAGCGATGCCGTTCTGTCTAAAGACGGCGAAAAACTGTATTACCTTACTTCGTTCGACAAAGGATACGACTTATGGGTTACCGAAACACGCACCAAAGAGACCAAGCAATTGGCTAAACTGGGAATTGAAAACGGTGGAAGTCTCGAGCTTTCTTCCGATGGTAAATTCCTTTTTGTGCTGGCCGATGGTAAACCGATGAAGGTTGAAGTGGAAAGCGGCAAAGCCGAACCATTAAAAACAGGTGGCGAAATGGTAAAAAAGGCTTCCGATGAACGTGCCTATATTTTCGATCACTCGTGGCGCGAGTTTAAAGAAAAATTCTACAAAGAAGATTTGCATGGCACCGATTGGGATTTCTATTATTCTGAGTACAAAAAGTTCCTTCCATACATTAACAACAATTACGACTTTGCCGAAATGTTAAGCGAAATGCTTGGCGAGGTTAACGCTTCGCACACCGGATGCCGTTATCGCGAATCGAAGCCTGGTGCCGACAAAGTTGCCTCTTTAGGTGCGTTGTATAACTACAGCTATACGGGAAACGGGCTTCAGGTTGCCGAAATTTTGCAAGCCGGCCCGCTCGATAATGCCATTTCTAAAATAAAAACAGGAAGTATTATCGAGAAAATTGATGGACAAGCCGTAACCGACTCTTTAGATTTTTACCAATTGCTTAATCACAAAGCCGGACAATTAACGTTATTGTCGGTTTACGATCCTGCTACCAAAACCCGCTGGGACGAAACTTTAAAACCTATTTCTTTGGGCGAAGAAAACGAGTTGCTTTACCAACGCTGGGTCAAAAATCGTCGCAAAGAAGTAGATGAACTTTCGGGAGGTAAAATCGGATATATTCATGTTCGCTCTATGGACGATGCCAGCATGCGTACCGTGTTTGAAGAAGCTCTTGGCCGTTGTATTGACAAAGAAGCAATCATTATCGATACTCGTTTTAACGGCGGTGGAAATATTCATGAGCAGCTTTCAGATTTCTTAAACGGGAAAAAATACATCGACATTATTCCTCACGGACAATATATCGGTTCCGAACCGCTCGACAAATGGGTTAAAGGTTCTATTGTGCTTATCAACGAAAGTAACTACTCCGATGCGCATCTTTTCCCGGTTGCTTACAAACTGAAAAATATCGGTAAAACCGTAGGTATGCCTGTTCCGGGAACCGGAACATTTGTTTGGTGGGAAACTCAAATTGATCCGACCTTAGTATTTGGCATCCCAATGGGAGGATGGAAAATGCCTGATGGTAATTTCTGCGAAAACTCTCAATTGGAACCCGATATTAAAGTACTTAACGAGCCGGAAATTGTTACCACCGGACGCGACCAGCAAATTGAAGCTGCCGTAAAAGAACTGCTAAAGAAATAAATACCCGCGAATGATTCCGAATACTCGGAATGCAATTCCGGACGGAAAAACATTTTCCGCCCAACCGGGTTTCAGCCTGCCTGTAATGCGATTTACGGGCAGGCTTTTTTATTAATCAAAAAACTTTTTGAAAAGCCTTCTTTCCAATAAATATCTCCCGCATAAAAAATATAAGACCATTGCAAGGCAAAAATGCGTATAAAATATTAGATTAGTGTTATTTATAACAATGAATTTGTTATATTTGTAGCATGAAAAATGAGAAACACATAGGCTTTGCTGATTTAGCAGCAGAAAGAAGGAAAGTAAAGACAGAATTTTTTGATCAGGTAAATACATTGATCGATTGGCGACTTATTTCCAATATTATCAATAAGCACTATCAAAAAGGAGAAAGTGTAAGTGGACGTCCGGCTTATGAAGGGCTATTACTTTTTAAAATATGTCTTTTGGAGACCTGGTATAATTTGAGTGATTATGAAGTAGAAGACCAGGTAAATGACAGAATATCCTTCAGTCGTTTTGTAGGATTAAGTATAGATGACAAATGTCCCGATCATAGTGTTATCAGTCGTTTTCGTACCGAACTTACCCAAAAGAATGTGTACGAAAAATTATTCAAAGCGATGAATAAACAATTAGAGAAAAAGAAAATACTGGTTAAGGGAGGAGTCATTGTAGATGCGAGTATTACCGATAGTCCAAGAAAGCCAAAGGGGAAAACGGAATATGAAATAGTAGAAGATCGTCAGCAAGAGCCAAAGGAGGAAGAAAGAGAAAAAGAAGCCTCGCAATTTAAATTGATAAAGAAGACCCAGCCAGGAGTTGATTCCGAAGGCAGATGGGTAAAAAAAGCCGGGAAGCTCCGGTTTGGATATAAAAAACATACGATTACTGATGTCAATGGGTTAATCTTGGGAGTACTTACCACCTCGGCTAATGTGAATGAAATAAGCAATTTGGAGCAGGTATTGGATACATGTGAATTAACGGAAAGGACTTGGGTAAAAGCAGACAAAGGATATAAAAGTAAAAAGAACGATACAATATTACAGCAGAAACGACTTCGTAATCATATAATGAATAAAGCAGCCAAAAATAGAAAGTTAACAGAAAGAGAAATACAATTCAACAAAATAGTGAGTAAAACCCGGTATAAAGTAGAACGGACATTTGGGTCAATAAAACGATGGTTTGGTGGAGGAGTAGCCCGTTATGTGGGGTTGTCAAAAATGCATACCCAACATCTGATGGAAGCTATTGCATACAACTTATACCGTTCACCTGGGATCATTATGTCCCAATGCTAAAAATGAGGAGAAAATTCCTCATTTACAGCAATATTATAGAGATAAGGAGAATAAAAAACGGCAAAAAAAACATTTTAATGGTATAAAACTAAATATCTTCAGTAAAAAAACAAGAAAATTCACTCTCGCTTTATTTTGCAACGGTCTTAATATTTTCATCACCTTTGTAAAAATACCTATATTTGCCGCAAATTTCAATTAATAGCATTTTGAGAACTATTCTTAAACTTATATTAGCTTAAATTAGCTTAATAAACCACAAGCTAATGGTTTCTTTATTCAAGTAATCCTACTTGAATCGGTTTATCATTTTTATTATTTATCATTCAATTCATTGTCTTTGTAAGGCAATCTGATGTGCCATACCGGTTTGTATTGATTTTCACAATCCATAAAACATTCCGTTTGTACTGGTTATAGTCTTAAAAAACAGCATATGTCAGCAACAGACTGTAAGATGGTATGGGTTGATTCTTGCATCAGCTTTATATGCCACCGGATGCCTTGATAAAGGAATTTTATGATTAAAACATTATTTATTAACAATTAAATTTTTAAAAAAAATGAGTCTATCAAAAACAGAAAAAATAATTGGAATTATTTTAGCAATATTGTTACTGGTTGTAACATTAAACAGCACATTTTTCTTTTTAGGGAAGCTAAAAGTAAGTGTATTAGATTGGGTTGCATTCAATTCTTGTGCACCGACAAGTTTCTTGTATTTAAGTTTCTTTATTGTCTTCCTGATCAATAAAAAAGCAACCTGTTTGGTTCTTACATCTCTTCCGACGTTTTTCCTGGGAATAATGTCGATGTTTGTACTACCATGGAATGGCGACTATTTATTTGCGCATATCGGTCATATTATTATGACCCTGAATCTGATTTGGGTATTTTATATTGTTTTAAAGCATAAAAACTTTAAAGCATTGGCCATTGGTCTTTTAATAGGTATGTTGATTTTTGTCCCTTACATAGCCTATGTCCAGACGTATAATCAGGCTCATGTAAAAGAAATGTCCAGGCTGTTTCAACAACCATAAATAATTTACACAACAGCAGCAAAACAAGATATATTTCATTTGTTATTGATTTTATTTTTATTGGTCAAATGGAATATCCATAAAATATCATTTTCGGTTTGTATAAGCATTATTCTTATGGATATTTCACGTTCTTTTGCAATATCTTGTGAATTCTGTCAAAAGCTAATATCCTTGTTTGTAAGCAAAATTATTAATTGCACAAACTTGGATATTAGCTTTTGTATTATGATGGGAATGGAGTTTGTCTTAGAATAAACAGCTTTAGTTGTTAACCTTATAAAAAATATTTTGTTTTCATCCCGATTTATTTTAGTAACTTTATGGCCTTATTTTTTAACTAAATTTTTTAATCCATGGAAAGAATTTACCGGTATCAAAATTACGATATGCTTCAGGCTACCCTGATCATCGTCGGTTTTTTCCTTCTGTCTGTCGAAGATTTTAGGAAAAACAACACGCTCTACACCCCCGAATACGGAAATACTCTGAAGAAACGTTGCGAGGATGGAATTACCCTGCTTTCGCACGATAAAAAAGCAGCACAGCGAAATGCTACACGGACAATTATTGAAATTACCGGCGATGAAAAAAACAAGCTCGTTTCTTTCTTTACAAGTCTTACCAATGCCTACCGGTACGACAAAGCCATGCTTGCCGAACTAAAAACGACGCTGGGTTACGATGCATTTATGAAAAAAACGCAGAAAGGTAATCAGGAAGCCACCATCCAGTTTGTGAATACTTTTGCTTCCAACATCACACCCTATCGCACCGATATTATTGCAAAAGGAATACCCGGAACAAGGATTGACGAAATCATTGGCTTTGGAACCAAGGCGCTCTCTGCCAATGTTACCCAGGAATCGGAAAAAGAAAAATCCGTTAAGCTTACTGCCGAACAGCAAACCGAATTTAATGCCATCTACACCGAAGCGATTGCCATTTGCAAAGAAGGACAGCGCATTTTCAAATCCGATCCGGCTACCCGTATCAGGTTTGTGTTCGAAAATATTGTTGCCGGATTTGGTGAATCACACCCCAATAACAAAGAATCCGGGGAAGGGGAAGAAAAAGGGCAACCGGCATAGCTTATCTTTTGCATACAGAAGAAACTAACCTGCCCGCAAAATAAGCTTCGGGCAGGCTGCTTTTATAACTGTTTTGTTACAAATAGATGTGTCTGTGTTTATATTTAGCATATTTTTAACCCAACAGGTTAATTGATAATTTTGATGAAAACAATGCCGTTTTTTTCTTTTTCATAAGCATATAATTCTAAATTTGTATTTTTATAAAAAAAGATACAATACCGGAAAAGTTATAATGGGAAACAGCGAGACGATAAACACATTACATACTTTGCCCGACGGGTGGATTTGGACAACCTTAGAATTGGTTTCAAAGAATATTACGGATGGTTCTCACAATCCTCCAGGCAAACAAGATTCTGGAATTCCAATGTTAAGTGCCCGTAATATTGAAAATGGAAAAATTACGTTTGATGAGGTTAGATATATTTCTGAGAGAGACTACGAATATGAAAACCAACGGGCAAGAATTGAGGCAGGAGATGTATTATTAACAATTGTTGCAACGATTGGAAGGAGCGCAATTATTCCGGTTCCAATTCAACAACGATTTGCATTGCAACGAAGTGTTGCCGCTATAAAACCATTGATTAATGGCCATTTTTTGATGTATGTTTTTCAAGGGCCAGCATTTCAAAAACTATTAACTGATAATGCAAAAGGAACTGCACAAAAGGGGGTTTATCTAAAAACTTTAAGAGAACTACCCATTCCGCTTCCTCCACTTGAAGAACAGCACCGCATTGTTTCCAAGATTGAAGAGCTGTTTAGCGAACTCGACCATGCCGAAAAGGGGTTGAAAAAAGCCCAAAAACAACTGGAAGTTTATAAACAGGCGTTGCTGAAAAGTGCGTTTGAAGGAAATATTAGGATGAAAACAAATGCAAATTGGTATAAATTAAAGTTGGGCGATATTTATGATTTTATTGGTGGTGGCACTCCGAGCAAAAAAGTTAATACTTATTGGAAAGGGAATATTCCTTGGGCATCAGTGAAGGACATTAGTGGAATGTATTTAAATAGCACTCAAGATAAAATCACAATTGAAGGATTAAACAACAGTTCTGCAAACATTGCCCATAAAAATAATGTGATATTAGTTTCTCGAATCAATACAGGTGCTGTTATTATATCAAATTTGGATGTTGCAATCAACCAAGATCTAAAAATTATAAAAAGCAAAAATGATTCTGTTGATTTTAAGTTTATTTACTACCATTTCAGGTATTTACAACAAAATATTATAAAATATTCGAAAGGAACAACAGTTTCTGGTATCCGGTTAAATGAGCTTAATAACATTGAGGTTGAAATGCCAGAATTACCAATTCAGACCAACGTTGTCTTTGAATTGGAACGACAATTCTCCAATGTTGATAAATTGATGATTAATATTATTGAGGGCATAACTAAAGTAAAAAATATTCGCCATTCCATTCTCAAGAAAGCATTTGAAGGGAAGTTGGTTTCCCAAAACAGCAATGAAGAATCAGCCAAAATTCTGATTAAAAAGATTCAGATTGAGAAAAAGAATTATCTTGAAGAATCAGCATTAAATAAAGCAATAGTAAATAAGCCAATGAAAAGTAAACCTTTAAAAGAGATATTAAATGAAAATTTTGTTGGTCAAGAATTTTCATTTGATGATATAAGGAACAAAACCTTCCTTACATATGAGGAATTGAGAGATCAATTATATAAACTTTTGGATGAACTCAAACTTGAGACTGTATATAACGAAAAAATTCAAAGAATCCAATTTAAACTTCGGACATGAAAATTAAACGATTTAAAATAATAAAATCGGAACAGCGCCCTTTGTTAGATGGTTTAGAACTCCGTTTTGAGGATTGCTCAGAAATTAATTGCAACAAACCAAATTGCTTTATTGGAGTTAATGGCTCTGGAAAGTCGCAGTATTTAGAATCAATAGCTGAAGCTTTTTTATATCTCGACAGAATTTTTAGAAAGATTAACAAAAAAGATTTAACAAAGGCCCCTTTAACATTTGAATTGGAATATTCAATTATCAAAAATGGTAAATCAATAAATGTCGATTTTCATCAAAAATCTGAAAAAAGGAAAGATCTTGACATATATATCACCCGACAAGATGATAGTCCAATTGAATTCAATGAAGATGAAATCTCGGATTATTTACCAGAAAAGATTGTTGGATATACTTCAGGAGAAAATGAAACCTTAAGTATGCCATTTTATTCTTACTTTGATGAATATGCCGAACATACAGCATCAAGAGCTCTTAAAAAAAATGAAGAGAGTGATTATGAACCTCGATTCTACTTTATGGATTATAGTACAAATCTTGGAATAATCATTAGTAATCTTATTTTTGAAAAGGAGGCAGAAATCTCGATAATAAAAAAAGAACTAAAACTTGATTCTTTAAAAAGTTTTCAAATAAAAATTCAAACTAAACAATCTGCTGCACCCAAGATTAAGGTTAATGGTAAAACTGGCGTATTCTTAACAATTGATCTAAAGAATTGGGAACAAGAACTGATTAATTGTGCGACATGTGTAGACTATGATCGCAAGACGGAATGCTATACGCTTGATTATTATCTAAATGATGCAACTCAAAAAGCATTAACTGATTTTTTTAAAACGCCACACAACTTATATACGGCACTCTACAAGTTTGAGTTATTGAATAATTTAATTGTAGATAAAAAAACAAGAGAAAGTATTGAACGGAAGCGGTTACAAAGAAAATTAACCACCAAAATGCCAACGGTTCCAGATAAGGATAAAGTATTGAATTATTCGGAACTTAAACTAAAACTCGAAAATGGACAAATTATCGATTATTTAAATATGAGTGATGGTGAACATCAATACTTCAATATTTTTGGGACACTTCTGATGATGGATCAACCAAATACTCTTTTTTTGCTAGATGAACCAGAAACCCATTTTAATCCAACTTGGAGGCGCTATTTTGTTTCAACCTTAAAAAAAATTATTTCAGGCAAGAGTCAAGATGTTTTCGTCACTTCGCATTCACCTTTTATTGTTTCTGATACACCAAGCGAGAATGTTTATATCTTTAAACGTCTTGATAAAGACAAGATTGACGTATTTCCTCCTAGTCAAGAAACATATGGATCTTCTTTTAATAACATTTTGAAAATGGCCTTTCAATTAGATGAAACTATTTCAAATGAATCATTAGGCTTCATAAATGATCTCTTAAAGGAAAAGGATCCCGTTATTCTAAAAAGCAAAATTCAACAATTAGGAGACTCACCATTGCTTTTGTCATTATATTCGAGATTAAATACACTTCAAAATAACCAATAATGCTTGCTAAATATCTATATTTAAAAGACCATCCAGCTCTGAATCTGAATAGATATTTAAATCATTTCTTTTATACGATCAGAAGAACAAATGAGAAGTCAAGATTTATAAAAGAGCAATATTTGCATAAGAACTTATTAGAAATATTAAAACGAGCAAAAACAAATGATTTGGAGGAAAAATTCAAAGCCTTTTTTAATTCGTACAAAATTTTGGATTCAAATAAAAAATATGAATTCAATAAGTTAGTAAGAATGGGAATTCATATTGAAAGGACTTATGAAGACACCTCAATCTCTTGTTTAGAAATGCAATCAGAAAATATTAAGCTTTTACTTGGAAATAATAGTTTAAAAGATTTAATGGATCATTTGTATGCCAAGACTCTTATATTAAAAGAATTCCAGTTGCAAGATCACTATCAGTTACTGTACAATGCAATGTCTCATAAAATTTGCCCATTCTGCGGTGTTGAAATAATGCATAGAATTTATCGGGAAGACTACGATCATATAGCACCAAAGTCCAAATACCCGCTTATAGCTATTAATCTAAAAAACCTTGCTCCAGCTTGTCATCAATGTAATGAAAAGTTTAAGCGTGAAATAGACATTTTTTATAACAACACAGGAGGTAGAAGGCACTTTGTATACCCTTATACAACCGAAGTCGTTATTGATTTAGATTTTACTGGTTCAATAATTGAACAAACCGACCTAACAAATTTGAAAGGAATCTGGCAAATAAATATCATTCCCAAAACTACTCAAACAGAAACTTGGAATGATGTCTTTAGAATTGAAGAAAGATATAAAACAGATTATCTCGAAGCATTTTTTAAAGATTGGGTCTCTCAATTCTTACAATCAATGAAAAGTTCAAATATAAATATTAATACAGAAGAAGAATTAATTACTCAGCTAAACAAAGCAGCTGATTTATTTTACAAGGATAAATTCAACAATTTAAATTTAATAAGAGCACCTCTCTTTAGATTTTTAGGAAATGGAAAGTTAAAAGAATTTTATAATGGTATTTTATTACTATTGAAAGAAAGATATGCCGCTTAGATAATGACCATCAACCGCATCAAAAATATTCTATCTCAAGGCGAAGGTATTCGCAACGAGTTTAAACAGGCCAAAGAAAAGCTGCCTGAAAACTTGTTCGAAACCATCTGTGCCATGCTTAACCGCACGGGTGGGGATATTGTTTTAGGCGCCGACGATAATGGGAATATTACAGGAGTTGACGAAACGAAGGTAAACGAAATGATTACCAACATTGCCAACCTGAGCAATAACCCGCAAAAGTTAAACCCGCCGTTTATCCTGTTTCCCAAAGTGGTTCTGGTTGATGGGTTCAATGTTATTCACATTCAGGTTCCCGAGAGTTCACAAGTACATCAAACCGCTGGTAAAATTTATGACCGCAGCAATGATGGAGACTTTGTGGTACGCGGGGCGCATCAAATTGCAGAGCTATACAACCGAAAACGAAACCATTATACCGAAGGGATTATTTATCCGGCTTTCCGGTTTGAAGATTTTAAGCAATCGCTTTTCCCCAAAGTGCGCAACCTCATCCGCAGTTACAACGCCAATCATCCCTGGTTGGAACTGAACGATGAACAAATGCTGAAAATGGCCGGATTATGGGATAGAGATTTCAAAACCGGAGAAGAGGGTTATACCCTTGCGGCCATACTGTTACTGGGTAAAGACGAAGCTATCAGAAGCGTGGTGCCCCATTTTAAGGTCGATGCCCTGGTGCGCCGGGTAAACGTGAACCGTTACGATGACCGACTGTATATTCAAACTAACCTGATTGAAGCTTATGATCAGCTGTTGGAATTTGTGGACAAGCACCTGCCCGATAAATTTTATCTGGAGGGTGATCAGCGTCGGAGTTTGCGCACTTTGATATTCCGAGAATTAGTAGCTAATATATTAGTACACCGTGAATATACCAATGCATATCCTACCACATTTGTAATTACAAAAAACGCAGTGATTGCAGAGAATGCTAATGTTCCCAATGGCGAAGGGCCTATTTCTGTGAATAATTTCAAACCGTTCCCCAAAAATCCAACCATTGCGAAATTTTTTATGCAACTGGGACGGTTTGATGAATTGGGCTCAGGAATACTTAATATCAATCGGTATTTAAAAGCTTATTCCGGTCACGACAATCCACAGTTCATTGAAGGAGCCGTTTTTAAAACCATTATTCAACTGGATGAAGGATTAAATGATAGAATAAATGATGCTGTAAATGATGCTGTAAATGATGCTGTAAATGATGCTGTAAATGATGCTGTAAATGATGCTGTAAAACGACGTCTTGCTAATGAACTTATCTATATTTACAATAATGGAAGAATACGTTTACCCGAAATTATAACTCTTTTTAATATTAAAAGAGCACAAGCACAGCGTGATATGACTATTCTCAGACAAGGAAATCTCATTATTTTTGCTGGGTCTGCAAGAACGGGAAGTTATCACTTACACCCACAATTGATTGAAAAATTACAATTTAAAACACGGAAACATGACATCTAATACATTGGTAGCAAAAATATGGTCGTTTTGCGACACACTCAGAGACGACGGCTTGGGTTATGGCGATTATCTGGAACAATTAACATACTTGTTGTTCCTGAAAATGGCCGATGAAAAAAAGGATCAATACGATCTGCCTGAAGGCTATAACTGGAAAAGCATGGATGGAAAAGAAAAAGGCGATTTGTCGGAACAATATAAAGACATATTAAAAAAGCTGTCCGAATCGGGAGGTATGCTCAACAAGATATTTGAAGGATCGCAAAATAAAATCAATGATTCAGCTAAATTAAGAAAGTTGATCAACCTGATTGGTGAAGAAGACTGGACTAACAAAGAAGTTGATATAAAAGGGGAAATTTACGAATCGTTATTGCAAAAGAATGCCGAAAACAGTGGAGCAGGTCAATACTTTACTCCCCGTGCTGTTATAAAAGCAATGGTGGAATGCATTCAACCTCAGGTAGGAGAGACTGTTTCAGACCCGAGTTGCGGAACGGGTGGTTTCTTTTTGGGAGCATTGGAGTATCTGCATAAAAAGTCTCTTTCAGATAAAGAAAAAAAGACGATAAGCCTTGATACTTTTCATGGTTGGGAAATTGAAAAAGCGACTGCCCGTTTATGTCTGATGAACCTCTTCCTACATGGTGTTGGCGATTTGATCGACACACCGGATATTAAAGTAACCGATAGCCTCAAAGAGAAAAACATAAAAAAAGTAAAGATCGTTTTAGCGAATCCCCCGTTTGGAAAAAGTAGCAGTGACATACCCACCATTGATAAGAAAAACAATGGGAAAGAGGGCTATATCTATAGAGAAGATTTTTGGGTAACTACCAGCAATAAGCAACTAGCATTTTTACAGCATATCATTTCGATGTTGGATAAAAACGGCAGGGCAGCCGTAGTATTACCCGACAATGTATTATTTGAAGGTGGTGCCGGGGAAACAATACGGAAACGAATGCTGAATGAATTAAACCTGCATACTATATTACGCCTGCCTACTGGAATTTTTTATGCGCAGGGAGTAAAAGCAAATGTACTTTTCTTTGAAAAACAAGAAACCTATGCGCATCCGGTTACCAAAGAAGTTTGGTATTATGATTATAGAACCAATATTCGGCATACACCTAAAAAAAATCCTTTGCGATATGAACATCTGGAAGATTTTGTTACTTGTTATTTGGCTAAAGATAGGCGTAAACGGCTGGAAAAATGGAATGACAATAATCTTCAGGGTCGTTGGCGCAAATATAGTTATGATGAAATAATGGCAAGAGATAAAACAAACCTTGACATTACTTGGCTGAAAGACGATAATATGATTGACCTGGAAAATCTTCCCGAACCCGATACTTTGATAGATGAAATTATTGAAAATATAGAAAGCTCATTAGCAAGTTTCAGAACAATAAAGGAAAGCATTGACTAATTAAGCCGCACATTAATTTCGAATAGGTGTTCATCCATCCCTTTGTACAAGGCGCGAACATCTCTGAACTACATGCGCAAGCATCTGCACAAGGCGCTAACCCTTTAGAACTACATGCGCAAACATCTGTACAAGGCGCTAATCCTTCCGAACTACATGCGCAAGCATCCGCACAAGGCGTTAACCCCTCCGAACTACATGCGCAAGCATCCGCACAAGGCGTTAACCCCTCCGAACTACATGCGCAAGCATCCGCACAAGGCGTTAACCCCTCCGAACTACATGCGCAAGCATCTGCACAAGGCGCGAACCCTTCCGAACTACATGCGCAGGTATTTGCTCAAGGAGCGCACTATCCGGGACAATTTGCGATGACCACTGAATAAAGCATATGGGCTCTATCGTTTAAACTGTTTTTGTGCATCTTACATCCATTAATTATTTTTCTCATTATAAAAAATTTTAACAATTGTTAACGTTTAAAAAAAATGTTTATGTTTGTACCCGGAAATTATCTTTAATCCTTTGGCTATAACTGTTTCCAAAAAATTCCATAGTATTAATAATCACAAACAAAACACAATGAAAAAAATCATTACGCTATTCAAACACACGTTTTTAGTGTGCGTTTTGTTATTTGCCTTTTCGGCAATGGCTCAACGCTCGGTAAATACGTATTCCGATAGCTGGGGCAAGCAAGGCTTTACGCTCCTGAAATCGGATAATGCAAGTGTACAGGTCAATTTTTCCATATCGGAATTTGCCCTTAACACGAAAAACATCAACGGAGAGAACCTTCAAAACATTGAGCTTTCCGGTTGTTTCCTGCCTAACGATGAAGGCACGCCCGATCTTCCAGGTAATGGCCGTTACATTGCCATTCCTCAGGGAGCCGTAGCCACCTGCAAAATTCTGGCAAGCCGCACCGAGACGTTTCACAATGTGAACATGGCTCCGGCATTTAAAATTCCCTGGGATAATGATAAAAGCCCTTTGAAATACGCTAAAAGTTCAAAGTATTTCTCCAAAAGCGCTCTTTATCCTGAAAAGTTTGTACAGATTTCCGAACCCACCCAACTCCGTGGAGTAGACGTGGTAATGCTTGGTATTACTCCGTTTCAGTACAATCCTGTAACAAAAGACCTGATCGTTTACCGCGATTTAAAAGTAGAAATCAGCTATAAAGGCGGAAACGGACATTTTGGCGACGACCGCTTGCGTAGCCGTTGGTTTGATCCTATTCTTCAGGATGCCATCCTGAATCAGGAATCGCTTCCAACCATTGATTATGGTAAACGTACCGCTGAAATGGCAGGACAAAAAGAAGCAGGTTGCGAATACCTGATCATTGTTCCTACCAACCCTGAATTTGCACAATGGGCAGATTCCATCAAAGAATTCCGTACACTCCAGGGCATCAACACCCAGATAAAAACACTTACCGAAGTTGGCGGAAACACATCTACGGCTATTAAAAATTACATTACCAATGCCTTTAACACCTGGACCATACCGCCGGTAGCCGTTCTGCTTTTAGGCGATTATGGCTCAAGCGCTACCAACAGCATTACTTCTCCTTTGTGGGATAACTACTGCGTAGCAGATAATATTTATTCCGATGTGAATAATGATATGATGCCCGACATTGTTTTCTCACGTATTACAGCAAATAATGCCAGCCAATTACAGGTAATGGTAAGCAAAGGTTTAAATTATGAGCGTAACCCGCCAACCAGCGCCGATTTTTATCATCATCCCATTACAGCCTTAGGTTGGGCAACCGAACGCTGGTTTCAGCTTTGTTCCGAAATCGTAGGCGGTTTCTGGCACAATGTGCTTGGAAAAGACCAGGTACGAGTCAATGCTGTTTACGAAGGCAATCCCGCCAGCGACCCATGGTCAACGGCAACAAATACCAACCAGGTAGTAAACTATTTTGGACCTAGTGGTTTAGGATATATTCCGGCAACTCCTCAGGGACTTGGCGGGTTCACTGGTGGCACTCCTGCACAGGTAGTTACAGCCATAAACAATGGAGCATTTATCCTCCAGCACCGCGACCATGGCTACGAAGATGGCTGGGGTGAACCAGGCTTCAGCAGTTCAAATATCAATCAGTTAACCAATACCGATTTAACCTTTGTTTATTCCATCAACTGTTTGACCGGAAAATACAATTACTCACCGGCTTGCTTTGGTGAAAATTTCCATCGTTATACCAAAAATGGAAACAATTCCGGAGCTTTAGGTTTTGTTGCTCCTTCCGAGGTATCTTATTCGTTTGTTAACGATACCTATACTTGGGGAATGTATGATAATATGTGGCCAAACTTTATGCCTGCTTATGGAACTACTCCTTCTTCAAGAGGTATGTTACCTGCCTTTGGAATGGCTGCCGGCAAATATTTTCTCAATCAATCAAGCTGGCCTTATAATTCAGAATATAAAGAAGTTACTTATTATCTTTTCCACGCTCATTGTGATGCTTTCTTAAATTTATATTCCGAAATACCTCAAAACCTGACCGTACAGTACGATCCTGTTATATTAAGCGGTTTAACTTCATTTGAAGTTACGGCTAACGAAGGCGCTTTTATTGCTTTGACAGCCAATGGCGAAATTCTTGGAACAGCTACTGCAACCGGAGTTCCGGTTACAGTTACTTTTCCTGCCCAACTCCCCGGCACAAACGTAGAAATCACCATTACCAAAGAAAATTATTATCGGTTCCATCATACTATCCAGGTTATTCCTCCAACAGGAGCGTATGTAATCAAGGATACTTATGCTATAAACGATACCATTCTTGGTAACGGAAACGGACAGTTGGATTATGGTGAAAATGTTAACCTTTCACTTGGAATGAAAAATGTAGGTTCGGAAGATGCTACCAATGTCGTAGTTACTATTTCCAGTGCCGATTCTTATGTTACTTTAAGCGATTCTACCGAAACTTTTGGAAACATTCCTGCTAACGGTTCACTTTACATCGCCAATGCATTTGCATTTACGGCAGCCAACAATGTCCCCGATAATCATTCCATTTTATTCAATATTTCGGCCACCGACGGCACCAATACCTGGACGGGAACGATGACTGTTACCGCCCATGCTCCGATTTTGCAGGTTGGAACAATGACGGTATCCGACCCGACGGGAAATAATAACGGTCGCCTTGATCCGGGTGAAACCGCCGACATTATCATTACAACCACTAATACAGGAAGTAGCACAGCAGCCAATACTCTTGCTACTCTCGGTTCAACAGGTGGTTATGTTACCATTAATTCAGGCACTTTCACTTTAGGTAATGTTGTTCCCGGAACTCCGGTAACGGCTACCTTTAACATTTCTGTTGATCCTACGGCTCCTATTGGTTCGGTAGTTGAATTAAACTATACCGCTACTTCAGGACAATATTCTGCTGCCAAAGCATTTACCACTAAAGTTGGTTTGGTAGTCGAAGACTTTGAATCAAATGGTTTTACTCATTTTTCATGGACTCAGGGAGGCAATCAGCCCTGGACTATTACTAATGTTGATCCTTACGAAGGTGTTTACAGCGCTAAATCAGGTGCCATCGGAAATAGTCAGAAATCACAGTTATCGTTAGTGATGAATGTGGCTACAGCCGACAGTATTTCTTTCTATCTGAAAACTTCCTCCGAAAGCGGATGGGATTATCTTAAATTCTATATCGATGCTACGATGATTAATAAATGGGCAGGTGAAACCCCATGGACCAGAGTGGCTTTCCCTGTTACCGCCGGAAATCATACCTTTAAATGGGAATATATGAAAGATGGTAGTGGCGTTAGTGGAAGCGATTGTTCATGGTTAGATTTCATTGTCTTCCCAGCCACACAAAATCCAGCAGCAAGTGTTAGTGGCGCTGTTACTTATGCCAACACGGCTAACACTCCATTAAACGGCCTTACCGTTAATCTGAAGAACGCTTCCGGAACTGTTGTAGGAACATCTACTACCAATGCAACCGGTACTTATAATTTCGCTAACGTTCCCGCCGGTAATTATACCCTCGAAGTTACTACCAACAAAATCTGGGGAGGTGTTACAGCTACTGATGTGCTACTTTATCGCAAACATGTTGCCAACGTTACCATGTTAACCGGCATTTACTTAGCTTCCGGTGATGTAAATGCTTCGGGAAGCCTCAGCGCTGCCGATATTCTGTTGATCAGAAAACGTATTGCTTTTGTTAGCAATTCTTTCCCAACCGGCGACTGGATGTTCAACAATACTCCAATTACTGTAAGTACGTCAAATGTTGTTCAAAACTTTAACGGCATCGTTTATGGCGACGCCAATGGTTCATATATACCTACCGAAACCAAATCCACCATTGCTCAGCAAGGGCTTATGAATCTCGGAACCGTTGATGCAACCAAAGGCGATGTAGTTGTTCCAATCCGTGTTTCTGACATTCAAAATATGGGTTCATTCCAGTTCACCGTTCAATATGATGCTACCAAATTACAGTTAGCTGATGTTACCGACTGGTTTGCCGGAATTAACGATGTTACCATCGGTTCTCCCGCTCCGGGATATATCACATTTGTTTGGGCTGCCGACGTTAACGGTATCAATATTTCCGATGACGTATTGTGCAACATCTACTTCACTTCCAATTCAGTTGATGGTTCTGCCCTATCGTTCGTAAGCAATCCTACAAAAATTGAATTCAGCGATTATGAAGGTAATTTATTCACTCCCGAATTTGTGAACGGAAGCGTTGGTTCTGTAACTGGTATCGGTGAACTCAGCCAAAACGGTTTGAATATTTATCCAAATCCAAGCAACGGTAAATTTACCTTAACATTTAATTCTGAAAAAGAATCGGTTAACATTAAAATTGTGAATACTCTCGGCAAAGTGGTATTTGAAGAAAACAATGTTACCATTTCCGGTAACCTCTCCAAAATCATTGATTTGAGCAAGCAGCCCAAAGGAATTTACATGTTATATGCCGACGATAATCAAAAGGTTATTATTCAAAAAATAGTAATTGAAAAATAATTTTCCAACTATTTAAGAAATAGTATCTTATTAATTAAAAGCCGCCTCATGAAATGATTGAGGCGGTTTTTTTTTTGCATTATCCATAAGAAAAAGGATGAACATAAAATCTTTTACTTACTTTTGAGAAGTTTTTTAATTGATCCATGTATCAAAAAACAATTTATCACTTAATAACTCACTAATAATCAAACATGAAAAAACTAAACAAATTACTTATTTTATTTATCATCCTGCTTTCAGGCACTACAATGCTTTTTGCACAATCAGCGGGTACAAAAGGAAACAAAAAAACGCCGCCCCCAAAAATTACTGTGGACACCAGAGTGGATAACATGGTTTATTGGAAAAATATGGCTCGGCTCGGTCTGGTACCGGTTGCACCTGATGTTACTGTTGAAAAAGGCACCTATACGGGCAGCAAAATCAAGGCGAAATCAGTTATCACCGATGATTCTCCCGATGTTCCTTTAACTACTGTGAATTCGACGCAGAGTGAAAATTCTATTTTTGCCGATCCTAACGACAAAAATCATGTTTTGAACTCCAACAATTCCACCGAAAATCCCGTAGGAAATCTTTATGGCGCCAACGACTTTTTCACTTTTGATGGTGGTAATACCTGGGGCGGCGAAGTAGAAGGCGCAGGTGGCGGCAATTCGGGCGACCCAACAACAGCTATCAGCAATACCGGAAGAATGTATGTTGGATATATTCACAACAACTACGGACAAGGTATTTCGTATTCTACCAATGGTGGACAAAGTTGGTCAACAAAACTAGTAGCTCCAAATCCAGGAAGCATGCTCGACAAAAACCACCTGTGGATTGACAACAGCACTTCAAGCCCTTATGATGGTTATGTGTATGATGCCTGGACTGCCTTTGGCGGATCTCATAATAACCAAATAGAAGTTAGTCATTCAAGCGACGGTGGTTTAACCTGGTCAACGGGGTTAAACATCAGCGCAGCTATTAATGCCGGTAGTCATAATCAGGGTGTAAACCTTCACACCGGACCTAACGGCGAAGTATATGCTATCTGGGCAGTTTACGACTCATGGCCTTCCGACGAAACAGCTATTGGTTTTGCAAAATCAATGGATGGCGGTGCTACATTTACCACCGCTCAACGTATTATTACCAACATCCGCGGTATCCGTACTTCGGGAACAAGCAAAAATCAACGCGTTAACTCATTTCCATCCATGACTGTTGATATCAGCAATGGACCAAACCGAGGCACCATGTATGTAGTTTGGGCTAACATTGGCGTACCGGGTGTCAATACTGGCTCCAGCATTGATGTTTACATGATTAAATCAACCAACAACGGAACTACCTGGTCCACACCTTCAAAAATTAACCAGGATCCTTCAGGTTTGGGAAAAGAACATTATTTCCCATGGATTTGCTGCGACCCGGTTTCCGGAACGTTAAGCTGTATTTTTTATGACGACCGAAATGTTTCAAGCACAAAATGTGAAGTATATGTGGCTAACTCCAAAGACGGTGGACAAACCTGGGAAGACTTTAAAGTGAGCGATGTTTCTTTTACTCCTACTCCTATCCCCGGTTTAGCCGATAGTTATATGGGCGACTACCTCGGTATTACAGCTCAGGATCGCAAAGTATATCCCGTATGGAGCGATAACCGTTCGGGCGTGGTAATGGCATATTCATCTCCTTTTGAAACCGGACCTCCGCCAAACCAACCCTGGGTTATTTTCCAATCGTACCAAGTAAATAATGCCGACGGCTATCTTAAAAACGGAGAAACCGCTCCTTTGAATTTTTCAATGGTTAATATCGGCGATCAGCCAACAACCAATGTAGACGTTACCATTTCGTCAAGTTCGCCTTTTATTCAAATCAGTGATAGTACCGAACATTTTGGTGATTTCGCGGTGAGCGATACCATTACAATAAACAATGCGTTTACTATCACCGCTCCCGACGGCGTACCCAACGGTACAAGCATTCCGTTTACCGTTACGTCTACCGATGGCGACAGCACCTGGATAAGCAATTTCAATGTCATTGTCCACGCTCCTCAATTTGCTATCGGCGGAATGGTTATTTCGGACCCTACCGGAAATGGAAACGGAAGCCTCGATCCTGGCGAAACAGTCGATATTCATATCTCTACCACCAATGCCGGCGGAGTTCCCATTACCAATTCTCTGGCTCAGCTCCAATGCTCCGACCCGAACATTACCATCAATAGCGCTACTTATGCTATTGATAGCCTCGCTATCGGACAAACTGTGGATGCCATTTTCAATATTACGGTAAGTCCTAATGCTCCGATAAATTCACAGGTAAGTTTAAATTATTCAATCGCTTCAGGGTTATACAATGCTCAGAAACTTTTTACCAAAAAAATTGGTTTGATTGTTGAAGACTTTGAAACCGGCGACTTCACCCATTTTACCTGGATTCAGGGCGGTACTCAACCTTGGACCATTACCAATGCTCTTCCTTACGAAGGCGTATATAGTGCAAAATCAGGAACTATTTCCAATAGCCAAAACTCAACCCTGTCGTTACAAATCAATGTAACAGCTGCTGATAGCATTTCGTTTTATTACAAAACTTCTTCTGAAAGCGGCTGGGATTATCTAAAATTTTATATTGATAACACGAATATGGGTCAATGGTCGGGAGAAACTCCATGGTCAAGAACTGCTTACCCAGTAACTGCTGGAAACCACACGTTTAAATGGGAATACATGAAAGACAACAGCCAATCAAACGGAAGCGACTGTGCATGGTTAGATTTTATCGAACTTCCCACCTCTGTTCCTACGGGGGCAAATGTCAGCGGTACGATTACCTATGCCAACACCGCCAACACCTCATTAAACGCTCTTACTGTTAAGCTTAAAAACGGTACAGGAACCGTTGTCGGGACCACAACAACCAATGCTACGGGAAATTATTCATTTTCTACCGTTCCTGCCGGTAATTATACCCTCGAAGTTACAACTGCCAAACCCTGGGGCGGAGTTAGTGCTTCTGATGTATTGTTATTCAGAAAACACATTGCCAACATTACCTTTTTATCTGGTATTTATCTTGCTTCCGGTGATGTAAACTTATCAGGCAGTCTTACTGCCGCTGATGTTCTCTTGATGAGAAAACGTATTGCAATTATTATCAATTCATTTCCTTCAGGCGACTGGTTGTTCAACAACCTTCCTTTTACGGTAGGCAACAGTAATGTTACTCAAAACTTCAACGGAATTGTTTACGGCGATGCCAATGGTTCATACATTCCAACAAAAGGCAAATCGCTGGAAGTGAAACAACATGGCGTAGTCAGTATAAAACCCGTGGATGCTGTCAAGGGTGAAATAGCTGTTCCAGTTTATGTTTCAGGAATTCAGAATTTAGGCTCGTTCCAGTTCAGTCTTCAATATGATGCTAATAAATTAAGATTGAAAGACGTTTCCAACTGGTATCAGGGTATTGAATCAGTTACTGTGGGTAATCCTACACCCGGAATACTAACATTTGTTTGGGCTGCCGACGTGAATCCCATCAATATTACCGATGGCTTGCTTTGCAACATTTTGTTCACTTCAAACTCTACCGATGCTTCGAATCTGAAATTTACCGAAAATCCAACCAGCATTGAATTCGGCGATTACGACGGTAATTTATTCACTCCTCAATTTGTTAACGGAAGCGTTAGCTCAGCTACAGCTATCGGCGAACTTAACCAAAACGGACTGGATATTTTCCCAAATCCCGGAAAAGGAATTTTTGTAGTAAAATTCAATTCTAAAAATGAATCAGTTAATATGAAGATTGTCAACTCACTGGGTAAAGTTGTTTGGGAAGAGAAAAAAGTTCCGGTAACGGGCAATCTTTCCAAAACTATTGATATCAGCAACCAGCCACAGGGAGTTTATATGTTAAGTGTGGACGACAGCAAAGCGATTACCAATCAAAAAATCGTTATCGAAAAATAATTCTGCATTTTTCGCATCAACTATTTTATTTTTCTTACCACCGGCTCTGCAAAATGTCAGAGCCGGTTTTTTTATGTCTCATTTTTCTTAAGATTTTTTGATAAAATATTGAGCACTATTAATCTTTTATCTACATTTGGGCGCGTGTTTAAAAATTTTTTTTAGAAATTTTTAAACACGTGTATCTTAATTTATTAACAAATCAATACATATCAAATGAAAAAAACGTTACTACTGCTTTTATTCGTATTTTCTTTACTGATAATAAAAGCTGAAATCATTGAAAAGGTATATTATTTCAATGATTACAAGATTACCAATCATGGAAATTATCAAACCATCTCCTTTCCCAATACGTTGGTAACAGGATTGGAAGGCGAGCCGGCTTTGCCTTATTGCAGTGTTTCCCTGATTCTTCCTCCGGGTCAATCCGCCGAATCTATCGAATTTATCGGACAGGAAGAAACCACCATTAACGGTACATTTCTGATGTATCCCCAACAAGCAGTTCGTCCAATTTCCGAAGGAAGTTCCGGAAAATTTCTTAAAAACGAAGCGGTATATTCGTTAAATGCAAAATATCCTTCCACTTCTACCGGACATTTATCCACACAGTTTATGAACGGCTTTTCCTTTGGTTTATCGGCTTTTACACCTGTAAAATATAATCCATCGAACGGAACTGTAACTTTTTACAAAAAAGTAATCATACGTATTTACACCAAAAGCGAAGGTAAAAGCGCCAGCGCTTTGAACAACATTACTTCAAGCAAGGAAATTTTGACATCGGTAAGCAAATTAGCCCAAAACCCCGAAGCCATGTATGCCTATCCTTCGCGCAAAAGCCGCAACGACGATTATCAATTGCTTATTATCACCCCAACAGCATTCCAATCGGCTTTCCAGCCATTGATTGATATGTACAAAATCAGAGGCATCAAAGCATTAACCGTTACCAAGGAATATATTTCATCCAACATTAGCGGTCAGGACGTTCCCGAAAAAATGAGAAACTATATCATCCAGGAATATCAAAATCATGGTATCGAACATGTTCTTCTTGCAGGAGATGTTGATCAGATCCCTTACCGCGGATTTTATTGCTATGTTACCTCCGCCGGTGGTAATCAGGAAGATTCTAACATACCTTCCGATTTATATTTTTCATCTCTCGACGGTAACTGGAATACCGACGGCGACAATAAATGGGGCGAAATCGGAGAAGACGATCTTATACCAGAATTATCCGTTGCCCGTATGACGGCAAGCAATCTTACCGAACTCAACCACATGATTAATAAAACGGTTTCCTACCAAAGCACTCCGGTTTTAGGCGAAATGGCTCATCCTCTGTTTGCAGGCGAACATTTATATGATAACCCAAATACCGAAGGAAGCCAGTATCTCGAATTATTGATCGGACATCATGAAGATAACGGCTACACCACCGACGGCGTTACACCCGACAACAATATTGAAAAAATGTATGATGAAGTATCGCCTTGGTCGAGTACCGATCTGATTAATCACCTCAATCAGGGAAGAAGTTTTCTGCATCATTCAGGACACGCCAACGAAACTTATGTGATGAAACTGTCGAACAGCGACATTACCGATGCTAATTTTTCTCAACTCAACGGTGTGATTCACAATTACGCCCTGGTTTATACGCATGGTTGTTTATGCGGAGCTTTCGATTATGATGATTGTATTGCCGAAAAAATGGTCAACATCAGCAATTTTGCAGCCGCTTTTGTTGGCAATTCCCGTTTTGGATGGTTCAACGAAGGACAAACCGAAGGTCCATCGATACACTTAGAACGTGAATTTGTTGATGCTATGTATACCGATGGTTTACTGCGTATTGGCAGAGCTCACTCGGAATCAAGAGCAATGACTGCTCCCTGGGTAAATGCACCGGGACAATGGGAACAAGGCGCTTTGCGCTGGTGTTTTTACGATTGCAATGTACTTGGCGATCCGGCAATGGCCATGTGGACCAAAGAACCTATGACCGTTCAGGCAGCCTATCAGGCCGCTTTACCACTCGGTGTTCCTACCTTCCCAGTTACGGTTACCAACAATGGTTCACCCGTATCTCATGTTAACTGCGTATTAATTAAAAACAATGTTATTCATGGCGTAGCTGCTACCGATGAAACCGGAAATGCCGTCATTACTATCGATCCGGCTTTTACCGATGTAGGTGATGCACAGCTTATTATTTCCGGTAACAATTGCCTACCCCAAACCTTCCCGGTTTCTGTTATTCCTAATGGCGGTTCCTATATTACCTGTGATACCCACGCCATTAATGATACCCTTGGAAATTCCAACGGACAAATTGATAATAACGAAGCCATTTTGCTTTCTCTCGGCATGAAAAACGTTGGTAGCGTTCAGGCCGATAATGTAATTGTTACTTTATCCACAACCGATTCTTACACAAGCGTAGTTGATTCCACCGAAAACTATGGAAATATTGCTCCGAATACTACCATTACCAAACCGTATGGTTTCAGATTCAATGTAGCCGCCAATGTTCCCGACAATCATCTTATTCCTTTCAACATCACTGCTACTGACGGAACCAATTCCTGGTCAAGTTCGATCAATCTTATTGCCCACGCACCGGTTTTGCAGGTTGGCAATATGACCATTACCGATCCTGAGGGAAACAATAACGGACGTCTTGATCCGGGCGAAACCGCCAATATCACCATTCAGACGACCAACTCCGGTTCTGCCGAAGCTCTTTCAACCCTTGCCAATCTTACTTCTTCCAATGGTAATATTACGATAAATACTCCATCGGTAAACCTTGGTACTATTGCTGCCGGAGCTTCTGCTTCTGCTACTTTCAGCATTACGGTTAGTGCCTCCGCACCCATCGGCAATGTTGTAGATCTTAATTATTCGGTTACTTCAGGTCAGTATCAGGCACAAAAATCATTTTTTGCCAAAGTCGGTTTGGTTGTTGAAGATTTTGAATCGGGTAACTTTACTCATTTTGCATGGACTCAGGGCGGAAACCAACCCTGGACAATCACCAACTCAGCTCCTTACGAAGGTACTTACAGCGCCAAATCGGGCGCCATCAGCAACAGCCAAAGCTCAACTCTTTCGTTGCAAATGAATGTTTCTAATGCCGATACCCTTTCTTTCTATTATAAAACTTCTTCCGAAAGTGGCTGGGATTATCTTAAATTTTATATTGATAACACCAGCGTAGGACAATGGTCGGGCGAAGTAGCCTGGACAAAAGCTGCCTTCCCTGTTACCGCCGGTAACCATACCTTTAAATGGGAATATATGAAAGACGGAAGCCAGGCAAGTGGAAGCGACTGTGCATGGTTAGATTATATTTTGTTCCCGGCTTCTGCACCTATAGGACAAACAGTCAGTGGAATGGTTACCTATGCCAATACCACCAACACGGCATTGAACGGAATAACCATCAATTTAAAAAATTCGTCAGGAACTACTATAGCAACTACTACTACCAATGCCAGCGGTAACTATTCATTTACCACCGTTCCTGCCGGCAACTATACTTTTGGTATAACAACAACAAAACCTTGGGGCGGCGTTTCGGCTACCGATGTATTGCTCTATCGCAAACACATTGCCAACATTACCCCGCTTACCGGAATTTATCTTGCCTCAGGCGATGTTAACGCTTCCGGAAGTTTGTCCGCAGCCGACGTGCTTTTGATCCGCAAACGTATTGCAGCTGTTATCAATTCATTCCAGGTTGGCGACTGGATGTTCAACAATGCTCCTTTTACCGTGGGTAGCAGCAATGTAACTCAAAATTTCAATGGTATTGTTTACGGTGATGCTAACGGCTCATACGTTCCGGCAACCAAATCATTAGAAATCAACCATCAGGGCATTTTAAGCATCGCATCTGTTGATGTTTCTAAAAACGACGTTATTGTTCCGATTAATCTTAACGGCGTTCAGGATATGGGTTCTTTCCAATTTACAGTTCAATACGATCCTTCCAATTTGACTTTTACCGGCGTAGATAACTGGTACAATGGAATTCAGGATGTTACTGTAGGAAATAATACTCCAGGATTTATTACCTTTGTTTGGGCTGCCGATGTAAATGGAATTTCAATGAATGAAGCTACACTTTGTAACATTCATTTTGCTTCCACTTCTTCCGCTTCTTCCGCTTTAACATTCGTAAACAATCCTACACAAATTGAATTCAGCGATTACAATGGTAATTTGTTTGTTCCCGACTTTGTTAACGGAACCGTTGGTAGCACAACCGGCATTGGCGAATTAGCATCATCTTCATTATCCGTATTTCCCAATCCTGGTAATGGACTGTTTACCATTGCATTGGATAAAAATGTACAGAATACTGTTAATATAAAGATCACCAATGCTTTTGGAAAAATAGTTTATCAGGAAAACAGCATTCCTGCCGGAAAAATTTCAGGAACGACTATTGATCTGAGCAAACAACCCAATGGAATTTATATTTTGTCGCTTGAAGATAACAAATCAATTCTACAGAAGAAATTAGTTATCAAAAAGTAAGGTTTTTTTTAATAAAACCAATTGGTGATGGCTATTGAATATTTTAATATTATTCAATAGCCATCATTCATAAAATTATCACCAGCTAAAACTAAATAATATGATAAAAATTAACCCTTTAGTAAGTTTATTGATAGGGACATTGTTCTTTATGCCAGTCCTATCGCATGCTCAGGTTCAAAAAACATCCAAGCCCGAAAAAAAAGCCATGCACCAGGAAGTAAAAGGCGACAATTACATTCCCAATGTGAATCCAAAAACTTCTCCAGCCTACCATTTCAGAAATAGCCAGATTTTTACAACACAGGTTAATGTGAATGCAAATGGGCAAAATATTCTGGGCGATGCAGCTAATGAACCGTCCTTAGCCATTGATCCCACCAATCCTAACCGTATGATTATGGGATGGAGACAGTTCGATAATGTGAGCAGTAATTTCAGGCAGGCCGGTTGGGCTTATTCTAATAATGGCGGTGCATCATGGACCTTCCCCGGAGTAATCAATCAGGGTATTTTTCGCTCCGACCCGGTTCTCGATTCGGATACGGCTGGAAACTTTTTCTACAACAGCCTTACGGCAAATAACAACGATTACACATGCAAAGTTTTTAAAATGGAGCATGATGGAAATGAATGGGATAATGGAGTAGAGGCACAGGGCGGCGATAAACAATGGATGATTGTTGACAAATCCGGAAGCATAGGCACAGGAAATAACTATTCCTTCTGGACATCCTCTTACAGTATCTGTTATCCGGGGCATTTTACCCGTTCCACAAACGGTAGCGCCAGCTTTGAAGATTGTGTTGAAGTGGATGGCGATCCATATTGGGGTACACTTGCCGTTGGTCCCGATGGCGAACTTTATACGGTAGGTTCAAGCAATTACAGTAGTGTTGTGGTAACAAAATCCACCACCGCCCGTAATCCCAATTCTCCGGTTACATGGGATTTTACTTCCCAGGTAAACCTTGATGGTAATATGTCAGGCTGGTCGGAAGTAAATCCTGAAGGTTTATTAGGCCAGGCATTTATCGGCGTCGATAAATCCTACGGACCGGGAAGAGGCAATGTTTATGTATTGGCTTCAATAGCACGAAATTCAAATAACGATCCCTGTGATATCATGTTTAACAAAAGCACCGACGGAGGATTAACATGGGGTACACCCCGGCGAATCAACAAAAATTTAGGAACAACCACCTATCAATGGTTTGGCACCATGTCGGTTGCTCCAAACGGACGTATTGATGTGATTTGGCTCGATACCCGTAATTCCCCATCCAATCCCATCTGGTCACAGCTTTATTATTCCTATTCTTTGGATGAAGGTGAAACTTGGTCGCCGGATGAACAACTTTCCGTGCCATTTAACACACATCTGGGCTGGCCCAATCAGCAAAAAATGGGTGATTATTATCACATGATTTCCGATGATTACAGCGCAAACTTAGCTTGGTGTAACACCATAAACGGAGAACAAGATGTGTATTACAGCCGGATTACGCCTCCTGGTTCTGCAACCAACAAAACGATTAGCGGTACCATTACCTATGCCAACTCAGCCAACAGTCCTCTCAACGGATTGAACGTATATCTTAAAAACAGCGCCGGCACTGTCGTGGATACTTCCATTACCAATGCTACGGGTAATTATCAATTTCCAGATGTTCCTTCCGGAAATTATGCACTTGCAGTAACTACTACCAAACCATGGAATAGCGTTACAGCTACCGACGTTTTGCTTTACAGAAAACATATTGCCAATATTTCCTTTTTATCAGGTATTTATCTGACCTCCGGCGATGTTAACGTTTCCGGAAGTTTGACTGCTGCCGATGTTTTATTAATCAGAAAACGTATCGCAAATATCATCAACTCTTTTCCAAGCGGTAACTGGTATTTCAACAACACGGCAATAGCGATGGATACCACCGATATAATTCAGAATTTCAATGGAATTCTCTATGGTGATGCCAATGCATCTTTTATTCCAACCCAGGCAAAATCAACAGAAATTACAAAAAAAGGTTCCATCACCATCGAACCGGCATCTGCCGTTAAAGGCGAAATCGTTGTTCCGGTTCATCTGGCAGAAATTCAAAATATGGGCGCTTTTCAGTTTAGCATTCAATACGATGCTAATAAATTGAAATTAGCCGACATCACCGATTGGCTTCCGGGCATTACCGATGTAACCGTTGGAAATACAACTCCCGGCATTCTTACCTTCGTATGGGCTGCCGATGTAAATGGAATAAATGCTGCCGATAATATTTTATGCAATATTCATTTCACTTCTGCCTCCACCGAAAGTTCAAACCTTTCGTTTGTTGGCAATCCAACACAAATTGAATTCAGCGATTACAATGGCAATCTTTTCTCCCCTAAATTGGCTAACGGAAGCATTGGTTCGGCATCCGGCGTTAACGAGATCAATCAAACCGGCTTAACCGTTTATCCCAATCCTAACAAGGGAAAGTTCACACTAAATTTTAATTCCAAAAAAGAATCGGTAACTATTAAAATCCTCAATTCACTTGGCACGATAATTTATGAAGAACAAAATGTTGCCATTAGCGATAATCTATCTAAAATCATTGATTTATCCAATCAGCCAAAAGGCGTTTATATGCTGACTGTTGATGATAGTCAAAAAACAATTAATCAAAAAATAGTCATCGAAAAATAATTTAAACAATTCATAATGAAAAAATTACTACTTACAAATCTATTGCTTTTGTGCGCCATTTTTTTGATGGCACAAAACCCACCGGCTTCTTTCGATTTACGAAATTATAACGGTGCAAATTATGTATCTTCCGTAAAAAATCAGCAGGGAGGAACATGCTGGACTCACGGAACCATGTCTTCCATGGAAGGAAATTTAATGATGACCGGAGCCTGGGCTGCCAATGGCGAAACAGGAGAACCTAATCTTGCCGAGTATCATCTCGACTGGTGGAATGGCTATAATCAACACAATAATGACGATCTTACTCCACCCACAGGTAATGGACTTGAAGTACATCAAGGTGGCGATTACCGCGTATCTTCGGCTTATTTGACGCGTGGCGAAGGCGCTGTACGCGATATTGACGGACAATCATACGATTCTCCTCCGGCACGCGATGGAGCTACTTACCACAAATATTATCCCCGCCAAATTGAATGGTATAACGTTGGAGACAATCTTGAAAATATCAATTTGCTCAAAAACCAGATCATGACTTACGGTGTAATGGCTACCTGCATGTATTACGACGGATCTTTTATGTCGGGAGACTATACGCATTACCAGCCACCCACCAGCACCATCGATCCCAATCATTCCGTGGCTATCATCGGTTGGGACGACAACAAAGTAACTCAGGCTCCTTTGCCAGGAGCATGGCTTTGTAAAAACAGTTGGGGAACCGGCTGGGGCTTCGATGGCTTCTTCTGGATTTCATATTACGATAAACATGCCGGACATAATCCCGATATGGGAGCCGTTACTTTTAGGGATGTGGAACCTTTACAATACGACCATATCTATTATCACGACTATCATGGCTGGCGCGACACCAAACCCAATACCACCGAAGCTTTTAACGTTTTTACCGCTCAATCGAACGATCAGCTAAAATCGGTAAGTTTTTTTACTGCCGCGGATAATGTGGATTATACTGTTAAAATTTATGGCAACTTCAATGGAGGTGAACTTCAGAATGAACTTTCTTCCATCGCAGGACATATTGATTATCGCGGGTTTCACACCATTGACCTTTCAACCACGGTTCAACTGACCCAGGGAAATAACTTTTACATTTATCTCCAGCTTTCCACCGGCGGTATGCCTTACGATCGTACTTCGGACGTTCCCGTTTTACTGGGAGCCAAATACCGGACTATCGTAAATTCCACAGCCAATCCTAACGAAAGCTACTACAAAGAAGGTGGCACATGGAAAGATTTGTACAATTATAACGACCCGTCAGGATTCCAGAATTCAGGCAATTTTTGTATCAAGGGCCTTAGCGTTAACGCTTATTCAATGAACTTAGGCAGCATTCAAATTCAGGATCCAACCGGAAACAATAACGGCAGACTCGATCCGGGTGAAACCGCAGATGTTGTAGTAACAATCAAAAACAACGGAATATACGAAGCATCAAATGTTACGGCTGCTTTTACTTCCACCGATCCATACCTCACAATTAATACAGGTTCACTCAATTTCGGCACCATACCGGCAGGCGGACAAGCCACTTCATCATTGAATTTAACCGTTGATCCTTCCACTCCGATAGGACATCTAATTTCCGGTAACCTCAATGTACAATGCGTTTCCAACAATAACCCGTTCACCTACAATTTCAATCTGAATTTTAAAGTCGGTTTGATTGTCGAAGATTTTGAATCGGGAAACTTTACTCATTTTGCCTGGACTCAGGGCGGAGATCAACCCTGGGCTGTTACGAATGTCGCTCCTTTCGAAGGCATCTATAGCGCTAAATCCGGAACTATTACCAACAACCAAAATTCTACACTTTCGTTACAAATGGACGCTTACAATGCCGATAGCATTTCTTTCTATTTAAAAACCTCTTCCGAAAGCGGATATGATTATCTGAAGTTTTATATCGATAATGCCAGTATCGGACAATGGTCGGGCGAAACCGCCTGGACAAAAGCCGCATTTCCTGTTACCGCAGGTAGTCATACCTTTAAATGGGAATACATGAAGGATCAAAGCGTTTCAAATGGAAGTGATTGTGCATGGATAGATTATATTTTGTTCCCGGCTTCAGCCCCAGCAGGACAAACCGTGAGCGGTATGGTTACTTATGCCAACACGGCGAATACAGCACTGAGCGGAATTACCATCAATCTGAAAAATTCGTCAGGAAATACCATTGCAACAACCACAACTGATGCCAGTGGTAATTATTTATTTACGGGTGTTGCCGCAGGAAACTATACTTTTGAGGTAACAACTACCAAACCCTGGAACGGCGTTTCGGCTACCGATGTATTGCTCTATCGTAAACACATTGCCAACATCACCCCGCTTACAGGTATTTACCTTGCTTCGGGCGATGTAAATGCTTCGGGAAGCCTCACGGCTAACGATGTCCTTTTCATCCGCAAACGTATTGCAGCGGTTATTAATTCATTTCCTGTTGGCGACTGGATGTTCAATAATGTTCCTTTCACCGTGGGCAGCAGCAATGAAATTCAAAATTTCAACGGTATTGTCTATGGCGATGCCAACGGTTCATACGTGCCAAATGCTCAGCTTGGCGGAAAATAGTTTAATTCATTCCATTGGGCTGATTACTCAGTCCAATGGAATTATTTTTAACGCCTGAAAAAAACATTATCTTTACAAAAGGAACTCTTGATAAACAGAGTAAATAAAAATTAAAATAAATTACTCATCATTAACTTAATAACACAAATTATGAAAAAACTAAAAGCAACCTTCCTTTTGGTGATGATCTTGCTTTTGAGTTCTTCGATAATCTTTGCCCAACAAGCGGTTAAGAAGAACAAAAAAGCGCCACCCAAAAGAATCACCGTAGATACCCGGGTGGATAACATGGCTTATTGGAAAAATATGGCACGTTTGGGATTAGTTCCCGTAACTCCGGAAATGAGAGTCGAACCTGCTACATATACCGGCAGTAAGATCAAAGCAAAATCGGTATTGTTTGATGATTCTCCCGATGTGCCTTTGACAACCGTAAATTCAACACAAAGTGAAAATTCTGTGTTTGTTGATCCTAACGATAAAAATCATGCACTCAACTCCAACAATTCCACCCAAAATCCTGTAGGTAGCCTTTATGGCGCCAACGATTTCTTTACCTTCGATGGCGGAGAAACCTGGGGTGGAGAAGTACAGGGAGCCGGTGGTGGCAATTCGGGCGACCCGACAACAGCCATCAGCAATACCGGAAGAATGTATGTTGGATATATTAGCAACAATTCTGGACAAGGTATTTCTTATTCTACTAATGGTGGACAAACATGGACAGCCAAACAGGTGGCTCCCAATCCCGGCAGCATGCTCGATAAAAACCACTTGTGGATTGACAACAGCACTTCAAGCCCTTACGACGGACGGCTGTATGATGCATGGACTGCCTTTGGCGGAAGCAACAACAACCAAATTGAAGTAAGCCATTCGAGCGATGGTGGTTTAACCTGGTCAACGGGGGTAAACGTCAGCGCTGCCGTTAATGCCGGTAGCCATAATCAGGGCGTAAACCTTCATACCGGACCTAACGGCGAAGTATACGCTATCTGGGCTATTTACGATTCATGGCCTTCCGATGAAACAGCTATTGGATTTGCCAAATCAATGGATGGCGGTGTTACATTTGGCCCCGCTCATCGTATTGTTACCAACCTCCGCGGAATACGTACTTCCGGTACTTCCAAAAACATGAGGGTTAATTCATTCCCATCCATGACCGTGGATATCAGTAACGGACCTAACCGTGGTAATTTGTATATCGTTTGGTCAAACATCGGAACTCCGGGTGTGAATACCGGCAACGATATTGATGTTTACATGTATAAATCTACCGATAACGGAACCACCTGGTCGGCTCCAACTAAAATTAACCAGGATCCTTCTGGTTTAGGCAAAGAACATTATTTCCCATGGATTTGCTGCGACGCATCATCAGGAACGTTAAGCTGCATTTTCTATGACGACCGTAATGTGTCGAGCACAAAATGTGAAGTATATGCTGCCAACTCAAGAGACGGTGGACAAACCTGGGAAGATTTTAAGATAAGCGATGTTTCTTTTACACCAACTCCTATCCCCGGTTTAGCTTCAAGTTACATGGGCGATTACCTTGGTATTTCGTCGCAAAACCGTAAGGTTTATCCTGTCTGGACAGATAACCGCTCCGGTGTTTGTATGGCTTATACTTCACCTTTCGAAACCGGTCCTCCGCCCAACCAACCCTGGGTTACTTACCAGGAACATGCTATCAGCGATGCCACCCTTGGTAATGGTGATGGAAAACTTGAAACCGGAGAAACCGTCGGTCTTAATTTAACCATGGTGAACATCGGCGATCAGCCTACAACCAATGTCTCGGTCAGAATTTCAACGGAATCTCCGTACATTAATATGATTGATAGTCTCGAGGTTTATGGCAATTTTAATGTTAACGATACGATTACTATTGAAAATGCTTTTTCATTCAGCGCAACCAATGATATTCCCAACGGAATGGATATCCTTTTCAATGTAACTGCTACCAATGGCGACAGCACCTGGATCAGCAATTTCTCGGTTAAAGCATATGCACCTGTTCTTACCGTTGGCGGAATGTCCATTTCCGACGCTTCCGGCAACAGCAATGGTGGTTTGGATCCTGGCGAAACCGCCGATATCATGATAGCAACAACCAACATTGGCGGCTATCTTGCCCAAAATACCATAGGAACGCTTCTTTGTTCCAATCCATTGATCACTATCAATAACGCCACTCACAGTCTCGATACGCTTGCCATAGGCGAAACCGATTATGCCGTTTTTAACGTAACGGTTAGTCCCGCCGCCCCTATGGATTCGCTTATCGTGTTAAACTATATTGCCAATTCCGGCGCTTATTCCGCACAAAAATCCTTTAATGCCATCATCGGTTTAATTTTTGATGGTTTTGAAACCGGTAATTTCAACCAGTTTTCATGGGTACAGGGCGGAAATCAACCCTGGACCATCAGCAACATCAATCCTATCGAAGGAACCTATTGTGCACGTACCGGAGTGATCGGCAACAACCTTTCGAGCCAACTATCGTTATCCTATAATGTGGGTCGTAACGACAGCATTTCCTTCTTCCGCAAAGTTTCCTCACAACCCACCTATGATTTCCTGGGCTTTTATATTGATAATGTTCAAAAAGGACAGTGGAGTGGTGAAAAAGCATGGGAAAGAGTAAGTTTCCCTGTTACAGCAGGTGTTCATACCTTTAAATGGGCGTATTATAAAAACAATTCCGTTTCATCGGGTAGCGATGCCGCCTGGATTGATTATATTATCTTCCCGCCTTCCGTAGCTACTACGCATACCATTACGGGTAAAGTTACCTATCCGAATACCGCTAACAGCCCCTTGCATGGACTTACATTGACACTGAAAAATAATTCCGGCGCAGTAGTTGGCACAACCACTACCAACGCTACAGGCGATTATACTTTCCCCACGCTGCCCGACGGCGTTTACACCATCGAGCCGACAACTACTTTACCCTGGACCAGCGTTACCGCTACCGATGTATTGTTATTCCGCAAGCATATTGCCAACATTACTCCGCTCACCGGTATTTATTTAGCTTCAGGCGACGTAAATAGCAATGGTTCACTAACCGCTTCCGACGTGTTGTTAATCCGCAAACGTATTGCAAGTGTTATTTCTTCCTTCTCTGTTGGCGACTGGCTGTTCAACACGGCTCCCATCAACCTGGTAGGTAATGATATTACCAATAATTTCAACGGAATTCTTTATGGCGATGCCAATGCTTCCTTTACTACCAAAGGTGAAAAATCGGTCGTTGCTAATCCTTCCTCATCTGTGGTTTCCATCGAAACGGTTAATCCTGCGACCAGCGATGTAACCGTTCCTGTTCATGCTTCCGACATCCAGAACCTCGGCTCTTTCCAGTTTACCATTCAGTATGATCCTTCAAAACTTGCTTTCAGCAATGCTACCGATTGGTATCAGGGAATTAACGACGTAACGATGGGCGCACCGAAAGCCGGACAACTTACATTTGTATGGGCTGCCGAAACCAACGGAATTGATATTGCCGAAGGTATTCTGACAAATCTTCATTTCAAATCCATTGCGAATGATGTATCGGGCATAAGCTTCGTCAACACGCCTACTCCGGTTGAATTCAGCGATTTCAACGGAACAGTTTTCATGCCTTCATTAAAAGATGGACTGATTGATGCCACTACCGGTATCAGTGTTACGGAAAGTTCCGATATTTCTATTTATCCTAACCCCGGTAAGGGCGTTTTCAAAGTTACCTACAACCAGCCGGTGAATGAACCGATAAAGGTTAAGGTTGTGAATGCTTTGGGAAAAACCGTTTTTGAAGAAACCAACATTACCAATGCCGTTTTCAACATCAACCTAACTCATCTCAGCCAGGGCGCTTATTATCTGAAAATAGAAAATAACAATAAACAGTTTATCAAAAAGCTTATCATACAGTAATTGCTCTTTATTGAAATAAAAAAGGCTGGCATTGTGTCAGCCTTTTTTGTTTTATACCCTGTCATCATCAAATCCATGCTCAGGTTTGGCAAACTCATGCTCAGGTTTGGCAAACTCATGCTCTGGTTCGGCAAACTTATGCTCAGATTTGGCAAACTTATGCTCAGGTTTGGCAAACTTATGCTCGGATTTGGCAAACTCATGCTCAGGTTTGGCAAACTCATGCTCAGGCTTGGCAAACTTATGCTCTGGTTTGGCAAACTTATGCTCTGGTTTGGCAAACTCATGCTCAGGTTTGGCAAACTCATGCTCAGGTTTGGCAAACTCATGCTCGGATTTGGCAAACTTATGCTCAGGTTTGGCAAACTCATGCTCAGGCTTGGCAAACTTATGCTCTGGTTTGGCAAACTTATGCTCTGGTTTGGCAAACTCATGCTCAGGTTTGGCAAACTCATGCTCAGGTTTGGCAAACTCATGCTCGGATTTGGCAAACTTATGCTCTGGTTTGGCAATTTTTCTTCCTGATTACAAAAAAGGCTGACCATATGGCCAGCCTTTATTTTTTCAATCGGTTCAAATTTAGAAAAGGTAGTCAACAATTTGTTTTACCTCTTCCTTGCTTAATTGATAATTGCTTCCTCCTACGTTGTTACGGATAAACAGATCATAAATCTCCTGCTTCTTGTCGGGAAGTATCCCTGCCTGCTGAAGATGAACAGGACAGTCAATTTTCTGGAAGAAGGCTTCGAAACGGCTGATGGTTTCATCAGGCGAAGAAGTTCCAAAGACATTTTTGCCTAAGAGTTCCAGACGTTCAGGCATGCGGTCTTTAAGCGTTTTCATCCATGCAGGATAAGCAATGGAAAGAGAAGCGCCATGAGGAATATCGAACATCAGCGAAAGGATATGTCCCAGACTATGGACGCCCCAGTCGGCATTTACTTTACCGTACATGGTGAAACCATTCAACGCTGTGTTGGCGGCATACATAATTTTAGCCCGCAGATCATAGTCATGAAGGTTGTCGAGCAGTTTGGGACCATTTTCCATGGCTTCGTTGATAATAGAAAAGATAAAACGGTCGCTGAGTGTAGCATCACCCGCGCCAAAATAGGCTTCCAGCGCATGGGCTATCAAATCGGCTATGCCATAAGCGGTATAGTTGCGCGGAACGCTCACGGTGTTCTGCGGATCGAGGAAGGAATGCCTGGGATAAAGAAATGAATTATGAAATCCTTCCTTTATCTTTGTTTTATGATTGGATTGCACGGCAAAAGGATTCATCTCGGTGCCGGTAGCGGCTAAGGTAAGGATAGCAATCACCGGTAAAGCCGTTGCAGGTTTGGCTTTGCCTGAATAAAAATCCCAGCCGGAATGCGTAACAGGAATGGTAATCGAAATAATCTTGGCGGAATCAATAACACTGCCTCCACCCACGGCAACGATAACATCAACCTGATTTTTACGTCCTACCTCGGCGGCGGCATCCACATCTTCAATCACGGGATTGGATTTGATGCCTGAATATTCAAACACTTCGGTATTCACAGCCTTTAACTGACCGATAACTTCATCGTATAGTCCGGTTTTCTTTACCGAACCTTTTCCATAAACCAGCAAAACACGTTTACCGAAAGGTTCAACGGTTTTTCCTAAATCGTTAACCACCCCTTTGCCAAAATGCAATATGGTGGGATTGTAAGCAACAAAATTTTCCATTGTTTTAATTATTTAAATGGATACTATCGCAATTGACCTTACTAAGTAATAAAAACTATAAATTGTCGTATAATTAAATTTGAAAACCTTAAAAATAGAACACGGATTTTTGCTGAAAATAGCGGATTAAAAACGGATTTTAACTCCGACAAGCCGGAATGATTTTCAGATATCCGTTCTTATTATTCATGCTTGCATGAATAAAATCAGCGTTAAATCTGTTTGTATTATGATCAGTGTTTATCTGTTTTTTTCCGTGAAATCCGCGTCCTATTTTTTTTTGATATACGACATTTTATTTGTCCAATTACTTAAAAAAGACTGGTAATCGTTTTCCTTTGCGGAACATTGTGAAACGTTGTGCTACCGACAGCTTATTTTTTAACACAAAGGCCACAAAGGATTACACAAAGTTTCTCAAAAACTATCATCTAATCATCACGCTTATCAAAAAACAAGGAATACCTGCTTTTGTTTAGCTATTTCGTTTCAATCTGTCGGCGATAATACCCGAGATACGTTCCACAGGGATACGTTCCTGCTTCATGGTGTCGCGTTCGCGGATAGTAACCGTGTTATCTTCCAAAGTCTGATGATCAACGGTGATGCAATAAGGTGTTCCGATGGCATCCTGACGACGGTAACGACGTCCGATGGAATCTTTTTCCTCGTACTTGCACAGGTAATCGTATTTAATAACGTCCATAATCTCACGTGCCTTTTCGGGCAACCCATCTTTAGCCGTCAACGGAAGTATAGCTGCCTTTAATGGCGCTAAAACGGGAGGAATGCGCAAAACAACCCTCTCGCTGCCATCGTCAAGCTTTTCTTCGGTATAGGCATGGCTCAATACGGCAAGGAAAGTGCGGTCGAGGCCGATGGATGTTTCGATGACGTAAGGAGTATAACTTTCGTTGAGCTCGGGATCGAAGTACTGAAGCTTTTTACCCGAGAATTTGGAATGAGCCGACAAGTCGAAATCGGTGCGGCTGTGAATGCCTTCCAGTTCTTTAAATCCAAACGGAAAAGCATATTCGATATCCGTTGCGGCATTGGCATAATGAGCTAATTTTTCATGATCGTGGAAACGATAATTATCTTCGGACATTCCCAACGACAGATGCCAGCGCAGACGTTCCTTTTTCCAGTAATCGAACCATTTTAATTCATCGCCGGGGCGGACAAAGAACTGCATTTCCATCTGTTCGAACTCGCGCATACGGAAGATAAACTGCCGTGCTACGATCTCGTTGCGGAAAGCCTTTCCTATCTGTGCTATTCCAAAGGGGAGCTTCATCCGGCCGCTCTTTTGAACATTTAAAAAGTTAACAAAAATACCCTGGGCAGTCTCGGGACGCAGATAAATGGTTCCTGTATCTTCGCTTACCGAACCCATCTGTGTAGCAAACATCAGATTGAACTGACGAACGTCGGTCCAGTTTTTGGTACCGCTCACCGGACAGGCAATTCCTAATTCTTCAATCAGCGCTTTGATGTCGGCAAGGTCGTTTTTCTCCAGCGAAGAATAAAAACGGTGGTTGATGGCGTCGATCTTTGCCTGATATTCCATTACGCGGGGATTGGTGCTGCGATACATGGCTGCATCAAAGGTTTCACCAAATCGTTTGGCCGCTTTTTCTATTTCTTTATTGATTTTATCTTCAATCTTAGCCACAAAATCTTCCACCAGCACATCGGCACGATAACGTTTTTTGGAATCTTTATTATCAATCAGCGGATCGTTGAAGGCATCCACATGTCCGGAAGCCTTCCAGATGGTGGGATGCATAAAGATAGCCGAATCGAGACCGACGATATTTTCGTGGTACTGAACCATGGCTCGCCACCAATAGCTTTTGATGTTGTTTTTTAGTTCTACACCGTTCTGACCATAATCATACACAGCGCTTAGTCCGTCGTAAATCTCACTCGACGGAAACACAAACCCATACTCTTTGGCATGGGAAATAATTTTGCGGAAAAGTTCTTCGTTAGTTACCATGCTGCAAAAATAAGAAAAAAGTTGAGAGCCCTGCCACGAAATAGAATGAAACCAAAAAGGGGTAAAAAACCAAAAAATGCCGGATATGTAAAAAGCCTCTTCCGTCCTACCCCGCCAGTCTGTTTTACATTTCACGATTCATCTTTCATTACCAAAATAAGTCCGCTTTAAATGAAGTTGAGTCCTCGTTAAATAAAGTTGAGTCCTCGTTAAACGAAGTTAAGCCCTCTTCAAATGAAGTTTAGCCCTCTTCAAATGCCATTTAGTCAGTTTTAAATCTGGTTATGTCCTCATTAAATGGAGTTAAGGATATTTTAAATCTGGTTATGCCCACATTAAATGAAGTTAAGTACATTTTAAATGGGGTTAAGCCCTCGTTAAATAAAAATAAATACATTTTAAATTAGGTTTAAGCCTCTTCAAATGACATTTAGTCAGTTTTAAATCAAAACCGGGACTTTTCAAAACCGAAAATGGCTTGGTTAGAGATTCCTCCCTTCGGTTGGTTGGGACTTTTCAAAACCGAAAGTGGCTTGATTAGAGGTTTCTTCCTTCAGTCGGTTGGGACTTTTCAAAACCGAAAGTGGCTTGGTTAGAGATTCCTCCCTTCGGTACCAATGACAGATTTACGCAACTGGTACATTTTCTGGTAGTTTAACATTCAGTTCTTTGACAAGTCTGTTTAGTGTTTTTATCTTATTGGCTAACAATTGTTCCTCATAATGGGTGACACCTTGTTCAACAAAATCGACTCCTTTAACCATCATGCGCCAATATAGTATTGCTAATTTTCGAGCCATCGCTTTTATCGCAATACGGGGACCTTTCCGTCCTCTTAGCCTTCGACCAAAGGAGCCGATTGCAATGTTTTTACTGTTTATCAGGCTTTGTGCGATTGTACGGAAAATCTGGCCTGCTACCGGGTGCCCTTTCTTTTTAGCATTTTTGTGCATTTTCCCGGAGTTATGCTGGCCCGGGGCCAAACCAAGCCAACTTGTAAAATGCTTTTCTGTGGGCCATTTTTGCAGATCAGGTCCTGTTTCTGCCAATAGCTGCATCCATGTGTAATCGGTAATGCCTGATATTACTGTTGCATCTTTGCCCTCGAACACGTTTAAAAGGTTTTCTTCCAGTTTTTCAACACATGGTCTATGATGACGGATTGCTTTTCGTTTTTTTTTTAGATTCTGGCCCTTGCCTGATTGTCCAATCCGATTGATCACTGTATTGATCTGTTTGTCACATTCGGCAATTTGTTGCAAATAGAACATGTATCCATCATATGCCTGTTTTAATGCAAAAAGCCCAGCTTGAGTGTATTTCCCCTCCAAAGCTTTCAATACGAAGTCTTTTTTGGTTTTCAATACACTTTGATGGCACAAGCCCACAAGAACATGTTTATTCCTTTCTCCCTTGAGGATTGCTTCAATTATAGCCATACCACTTGCTCCGTGTATTTGGCTCAACACTTCCTTAAGTCTGATATTCATCAATGTTAAGGCTTTTTGCATATGGTTGATGTGCATAGCCGAGCTTTGAATGTGATCTTCTCTGAGGCGAAGATAACTTCTTAGTTCTTTTATATCGGCATCGACAACCAGGCACCTATTTAGCAATCCAAAGCTATGAAGTTCTTGTATCCATTGACAATCTTTAACATCGGTTTTTCGACCGGGAACCTGTTTGGTTTGGTGTCCATCGACAAGCCAAACATCAATACCGGCCTCTTCCAATATCTCATATAAGATAACCCAGTATACCCCGGTGGCCTCCATAGCTACTGTTTTTACCTTATGTTTCAAAAGATAATTCCGAAGCAGAAGAAAATCTTCTGTAAAGGTAGGGTGACTTACGACGGGTTGTCCTTCAACAGAGGTAAATACTTTTTTTGCCCCCACGTCAATTCCAGCAACATTTGTTCTAATCTTTTCCATTATAATAAAATATTAAGTTAAAAGATCTACACCCAAAAGGGTTTTGTTAACTAAACGTTGGCAGGCTACCAATCGGACATTCCTTTGGAGGAAGTACCATACATTATGCCTCAATCTTTTGGAACTATACTCGAAATCAGGTAAATAACACTAAACACAGGACGGTCAAACTGTGTAGATCGTAGCGCTAAGATAGGCAATTTATTCACTGTCATCTTTGCATTATGCCCCTTTTTCTTAGGGGTAGACTCTCGGAATGACTAACCCACAAGATGGTGGTTATGGAGTGAGCGTGGGCGGCTACGCCGCCCACGCTCACTCCCCTTCTTCTTTTCGAGCACAACCGTCATTTCGACCGAAGGGAGAAATCTAAGACATTGTGCCTCATCCTTTAAATGGAGTTGATTTTTCCCCGTTTTTTTCAAACCTGTTTCTAGATAAGTCTCCATAAGGACAATGTCCAGACAAACCGAAAGTGGCTTGGTTAGAGGTTTCTCCATTCAGTCGGCCGGGACTTTTCAAAACCGAAAGTGGCTTGGTTAGAGATTCCTCCCTTCGGTCGGAATGACTGGCCCACAAAATGGTGGTTATGGAGGGAGCGTGGGCGGCGTAGCCGTCCACGCTCCCAACCCTTATTCTCTTCAAGCACAACAGTCATTTCAACCGAAGGGAGAAATCTAAGACATTGTGCCTCATCCTTTAAATGGGGTTGACTTTCCCGCTTTCCCCAACCTGTTTCCGGAGAAGTCTCCATAAGGACAATGTCCAGACAAACCGAAATGGCTTTGCCGGAGATTCCTCCCTTCGGTCGGTTGGGACTTTTCAAAACCGAAAGTGGCTTGATTAGAGGTTTCTTCCTTTAGCCGGTCGGGACTTTTCAAAACCGAAAATGGCTTGGTTAGAGATTCCTCCCTTCGGTCGGAATGACTGACCCACAAGATGGTGGTTATGGAGTGAGTGTGGGCGGCTGCGCCGCCCACACTCACTCCCCTTCTTCTTTTCGAGCACAATCGTCATTTCGAGAGTCTACCCCTAAGAAAAAGGGGCATAATGCAAAGATGACAGTGAATAAATTGCCTATCTTAGCGCTACGATCTACACAGTTTGACCGTCCTGTGTTTAGTGTTATTTACCTGATTTCGAGTATAGTTCCAAAAGATTGAGGCATAATGTATGGTACTTCCTCCAAAGGAATGTCCGATTGGTAGCCTGCCAACGTTTAGTTAACAAAACCCTTTTGGGTGTAGATCTTTTAACTTAATATTTTATTATAATGGAAAAGATTAGAACAAATGTTGCTGGAATTGACGTGGGGGCAAAAAAAGTATTTACCTCTGTTGAAGGACAACCCGTCGTAAGTCACCCTACCTTTACAGAAGATTTTCTTCTGCTTCGGAATTATCTTTTGAAACATAAGGTAAAAACAGTAGCTATGGAGGCCACCGGGGTATACTGGGTTATTTTATATGAGATATTGGAAGAGGCTGGTATTGATGTTTGGCTTGTCGATGGACACCAAACCAAACAGGTTCCCGGTCGAAAAACCGATGTTAAAGATTGTCAATGGATACAAGAACTTCATAGCTTTGGATTGCTAAATAGGTGTCTGGTTGTCGATGCCGATATAAAAGAACTAAGAAGTTATCTTCGCCTCAGAGAAGATCACATTCAAAGCTCGGCCATGCACATCAATCACATGCAAAAAGCCTTAACTTTGATGAATATCAGACTTAAGGAAGTGTTGAGTCAAATACACGGAGCAAGTGGTATGGCTATAATTGAAGCAATCCTCAAAGGAGAAAGGAATAAACATGTTCTTGTGGGCTTGTGCCATCAAAGTGTATTGAAAACCAAAAAAGACTTCGTGTTGAAAGCTTTGGAGGGGAAATACACTCAAGCCGGACTTTTTGCATTAAAACAGGCATATGATGGATACATGTTCTATTTGCAACAAATTGCTGAATGTGACAAACAGATCAATACGGTGATCAATCGGATTGGACAATCAGGCAAGGGCCAGAATCTAAAAAAAAAACGAAAAGCAATCCGTCATCATAGACCATGTGTTGAAAAACTGGAAAATAACCTTTTAAACGTGTTCGAGGGCAAAGATGCAACAGTAATATCAGGCATTACCGATTACACATGGATGCAGCTATTGGCAGAAACAGGACCTGATCTGCAAAAATGGCCCACAGAAAAGCATTTTACAAGTTGGCTTGGTTTGGCCCCGGGCCAGCATAACTCTGGGAAAATGCACAAAAATGCCAAAAAGAAAGGGCACCCGGCAGCAGGCCAGATTTTCCGTACAATCGCACAAAGCCTGATAAACAGTAAAAACATTGCAATCGGCTCCTTTGGTCGAAGGCTAAGAGGACGGAAAGGTCCCCGTATTGCGATAAAAGCGATGGCTCGAAAAATAGCAATACTATATTGGCGACTGATGGTTAAAGGAGTCGATTTTGTTGAACAAGGTGTTACCCATTATGAGGAACAATTGTTAGCCAATAAGATAAAAACACTAAACAGACTTGTCAAAGAACTGAATGTTAAACTACCAGAAAATGTACCAGTTACATAAATCTGTCATTGGTACCGAAGGGAGGAATCTAAAACTGTGAAAGGAATCAACGTAGACGAGTATCAAACCATACCATAAAAACTGATTATCCGAAATTTTTGCCTTGCCAGGTATTCCGTTCTTCAAGGCGCTGTTCAATCCGGTGTACAATTTGATCGTTGCGTATCAATCCCCAGCCAGGTCCGGCAAGAAAGCGGGGAGGCACTTCCCCGGCAAAACGCTCCACCACAAAGGCAGGATTGAGTTTTTCGAGAAAATCAACGATAAAATCAACGTATTCGTCAAGGGTAAAAAATTGAAAGCCTCCGGGATCGTCCTGGTATTGTTTCGCCATCGGGGTATTTTTTACAATCTGAAGCTGGTGGAATTTTACGGTAGTCAGCGGCAATGCCGAAATAAGGGTTGCTTCGTTAAGCATTTCCTCACGGGTTTCGCCGGGTAAACCGAAAATAAAATGAGCGCCCGTCATTATTCCCCTGGAAGCGGTCAGTTGTATGGCTTGCTTCGACTGGTCGAAAGTATGCAGGCGGTTTATGGCCCGGAGGGTTTGATCGTTGCACGATTCCACCCCGTATTCGATGATTACATAATGCGTTTCGGAGAGTTTTTTTAAATAATCCAGCTTTTCCTCATCCACGCAATCCGGTCGCGTTCCGATCACCAATCCGCAAACCAGCGGATGGCGGATGGCTTCATCATAGATTTCTTTAAGTTTCTCGAGCGGGGCATGGGTATTGGAATAGGGCTGGAAATAGGCGAGGTATTGCTTGGCGCGACGGTAACGTTTCAGGTGGAATTCAATGCCCTCATCAATTTGCCGGCGAACAGGCTTTTCGGGCAGGCAATACGAAGGATTAAACGCCTGATTATTGCAATAGGTGCATCCGCCAATGCCCAGCGTTCCGTCGCGGTTGGGGCAGCTAAACCCGGCATCCACAGCAACCTTTTGGATACGGTTTCCGAATTTCAACTTGAAATATTCGGAATACGAATTGAAACGACGGTTATGACCCCAGGAAAAATTCATTTTGCTTTACTCTTTTTACAAAAATAATGGGCAAAACCATTCGATTCTGCCCATTAAAAAATTAAAAAATATAATTTACGAAGTAGCCGCTCTTTTGATGATGTGCATTATCGAAAACATGATGATAGCCGAAAGTGCAGCCACAACAACCAATAACAAAAAGAACTGCCAGAGTTCCCAGTTTTTATAAAAACGTCCGATATAACCGGCTAAATAGTTGCCGATAGCCGTAGCGCTGAGCCAGCCGGCCTGCATGGTTCCCCTTAACTTGGGAGGCGCTACCTTGGAAACAAAGGATAACCCCATAGGGCTAAGAAATAATTCGGCAACGGTAAGGGTAAAATAGGTAGAAATCAACCAGTATGGGCTTACCGCCATGGATTGATCAATCGCATTTCCGCCAAGCTCCTTCACGCTGGGCAATGTATAGGAAGCGTACATCATAATAGCAAAACCTATAGCGGTTATTACCATTCCTATGCCAATTTTGCTTGGTGCGGAAGGTTCGGTGTGTTTGTTGTGCAACCAGGCAAAAAATCCAACGACAACCGGTGTCAGAAATACGACAAACATCGGGTTAAAGGACTGGAAAAGTTCCGGGGCAATTTTATCACCACTGGTTACTTTAAGCATATACACAAGGTAAGCCGCGCCCGCCACGACAAAACCGGCTCCAAGGGCTTTAAACTTTGACTTACTTGCTTTATTGAGAATGGCAACGGCTCCGAGAATTACCGCAAAAATGGCCAATAAACTTGGGATATTGAAAAGCAGGAAGGTAAATTTGCTTGCACTCAGGTTGGTATAATTCTTCGCAAAGAAAGTCAGCGTAGAACCATTCTGATGGAAAGCCATCCAGAAGAAAATCACAATTACAAAAACGAGAAGCAAAGCGAGAATACGGTCGCGGGTTTGTTTGGGAGTCAATTCCACGTCCGATCCGGTCTTTATTTTATCCTTCTGCATGTAATCGGCTTCCTTGTAATATTTTTTGAATGCGATGAAAATCACAATGGAGATGAGCATGGAAATACCGGCGGCAGCAAAGCCCCAGTTGTAACCGTGAGCCAATGCATTGAGATAATTGTGGGCAAAACTGGTAAGCGAAGCCATGTCGGTGGTTCCGGCCATCTGTTGTATTTTCTGAAGGTTTTCGCTGGTAACCGGGTTTCCTGCAATCACATCATTGGCAATCTTGGGAATAGCCGAATTATAGGTGAAGCCTGCATGGCTCATCATCAAATTTTTAAGATAGCGGGCAACATGGGGAGCGAACATCGCGCCAATGTTTATACCCATATAAAAAATGTTGAAAGCAGAATCCCGCAAATGCCCTATTTTCGAATTTTCATACAGGTTACCAACAATTACGACCAGGTTCCCTTTGAAAAATCCAACACCAAGAGCAATAATTGCTAAGGCAATATACATACTGGTAGGGTCAGCGCCCGTTTGCGAAAGCAACGCATAACCCGCCCCCATGGTAATTATGCCTATGGTTACCGTTTTGCCATAACCCAACCAGGCATCGGCAATAATTCCACCAAGCATGGGTGCAAAATAAATAGCGGCAAGAAAAATACCATACAAACCGGCGGCACGGGTTTCGTCCCAGCCAAAATGGTCCTGCAAAAATAAAGTGAAGATTGCCAACATGGTATAATAACCAAAGCGTTCGCCCATGTTGGAAAAAAACAAAACATAAAGCCCTTTAGGATGTCCTTTAAACATAATATTACTGAATTTAAATTGATTAAAATTTTTAGGTTAAAAAAACACAATTCACAAAAATAGTTAAAAATCCTAACTGACAAAATTTCTTGGTGTTTAAAACTTATCTTTATCCGATTTTGAATTAGCCGATTTAATTTTACTTTTGTTATTTTTGCTAAAATTATTTTTAATGAAGAAAATTGCCGTTTTTCCCGGATCGTTCGATCCCATCACACGAGGCCACGAATCTATAATTCTCCGTGCCATCCCTTTGTTCGACGAAATTATTGTGGCTATCGGGCAAAATGCAGATAAAAAAAACTACTTTACGCTTGAACAGAGAATCAACTGGATTGAACGCGTTTTCAGCAGTTATCCGACGGTAAGTGTGCAAAGCTTTAAAGGTTTAACGGTCAATTTTTGCAAATTGGTGAATGCAAATTACATTTTACGCGGATTGCGAACGGCTGCCGATTTTGAATTTGAACGGAGCATTGGCACGATCAATAAAAATATTGATCCCGGCATCGAAACCATTTTCCTGCTTTGCAATCCTGAATATACTGCATTAAATTCGTCCATCGTTCGCGAAATCTATGGCTACGGAGGCGATATTCGGCCTTTCATTCCCGAAGGAATGGAAATAAATCACTGAAATTATTCGTTATACGCTTTTATAAATAAAATGAATAAACTATTCGACAAGTTGCAGGAAGACGTCCGGTTCAGGGAAGGGTTAAAAGCCTGTATTAATTGCGGCACATGCACGGCGATATGCCCTGCCGCCGAATTTTACGACTACGACCCGCGACAAATCGTTGATATTGTCCAAACCCGGGACGAAGAAAAAATAGAAGCCCTGCTCAAAAGCGAAACCATTTGGTATTGTGGCGAATGTATGTCGTGCAAAACGCGTTGCCCCCGGGGAAATGTTCCGGGACTCATCATCTGCGCCTTGCGTTCCCTTTCGCAGGAACTGGGATATTTTGTAGAATCCGAAAAAGGCAGGCAACAATTGGCTCTCAAACGCACCATAGGAAAATCCATCCTAAAAACCGGATATTGCGTTTCTCCGGAATTGGTTGCAGCTAAACTTCATCCCGAACAGGGGCCGATGTGGGAATGGAGCCAGCAACATCTTCTCGAAATTTATAACCGCCTTGGCGCTAACTATAAAGGCGATGGACCCGGCGCTCTCCGTAAAATCCCCGAAGAAGCGCTGGACGAATTAGCCAGGATTTTTGAAATCACCGGAGGAAATAAACGTTTTGAAACCATCGAAGAATTTTCGAGTAAAAAAGCGAAGGAATTAGGCCTTGAACTGGATAGCGGAACGGATAGCGAATATTTCCTGAACATTTATACGACTAACAACAACAGACACAACAAAAAATGAAGGTAGAAGGTAAACGGCTAATCTGGAAAGATTATCAGAAAGAAATTGCAGAGGACAAGTTTTTTTACGTCCGTAGTTGTATCCGGCAAACTTTTTTCCCCGGTTCGGAATGGGCTTTTCTGAAAATTATGAAAGAAGTGCTCGGAAAGGACGTGTATGAAAATCCGGCACATACTACCTGTACCGGCATCGGTTATCATTCTGATATTGTGCCCTTCGATACCACCATGACGGTGGTCGCCCGCCAGTTTGCACTGATGACCGAAGCAGGATATCAAAACCTGGTTCCTTCCTGCATCACTTCTTTTGGCTTATACACCGAAGTGATGGAAACCTGGAAACATTTTCCGGAAGAAGAGAAAAAGGTAAGAGATTATCTGAAAAAAGCCACGGGACGTGAATTCGAAGTTCCTAAAAACCTGGCTCATGCCAGCGATATTATTTATAAATTCCGCAAACAAATAGCCGCCAAAGGCAAATACCGTCTCATCAATAAAACAACCGGAGAACCGCTGAAAGTTGTGGAACATATCGGTTGCCATTATGCCAAAATGTTTCCGAGCAAAGGCGTGGGTGGAGCGGAATATCCTTACGTACTCACCGGCATGGTGGAGGATTGGGGAGGCGAAGTGATAGACTATCCCGAACGCCGTCATTGCTGCGGTTTCGGATTCAGGCAATATCTGGTAAAAGCTAACCGCGGTTTCTCGGTGGCTTGTTCCAAAAAGAAATTTGAGTCTATGGCTCCCTACAAACCCGACATGATCATCACCAACTGCCCGGGTTGTCCCATGTTTCTCGACCGCTGGCAATACGTAATCAGCGAAATGGAAGGCAAAACGTATGGCGAGGATGGCCACGGAATTCCGGTATTTACCTACGAAGAAGTCGCTGGTTTGATTCTTGGCTTCGATCCCTGGGATTTGGGATTGCAGCTTCACCAGGTGCCTACCGAACCTTTGCTCAATAAAATAGGCATTCCATACGATCCTTTTAAAAAATACCTTGGAAAAAACGGGGAAGATATCGGTATACCCATTAAACCGTCCATGTTAAACGCATAATAATGATTACCAATGAGTAAAAAAGTAGTAATTATCGGAGGCGGAATCGCCGGAATGGAAGCATCAATAACGTTAGCCGAGCTTGGTTATCATGCCACTTTGCTCGAAAAAAGCCATTCTACGGGTGGACACGTACAAGATTGGTACCAGTTGTTTCCAAATCGCCGGCCGGCAAAGGAAGTGCTTACTTTTTCCGAACTACGGATGGAAGGAAAGGTGAAAACGATTAACGATGCCGATATTATTGAAATTGAAAAAAATATAAACGATTTTCGTATCCTGCTCCGCAACGGAAAACTTGTCGTTGCCGATGCCATTGTTGTTGCTACCGGCTTCGATCTGTTTGATGCTCACCGAAAAGAAGAATACGGTTATGGCATTTACGAAAATGTGATTACCTCTGCCGATCTGGAAAAACGATTTTCCGAAGGTAAGAAAATCCTGACTCACGGCGGCGCCGTCCCCAAACGCATAGGAATCATTCATTGTGTCGGCTCGCGCGACGAAAAATCCGGAAACAATTATTGCTCAAAAGTTTGTTGCGTTACCGGCGTAAAACAGGCTATTGAAATCCGCGAAATGCTGCCTGAAACGGAAGTCTTTTGCTTTTACATGGATCTGCGGATGTTCGGGCGTCATTTTGAAGAACTTTACAAAGAATCGCAGGAAAAATGGGGCGTAAACTTTATCCGCGGACGACTTTCGGAAGCCAACGAAAATACCGATGGAAGTATTTTATTAAAAGTAGAAGACACCCTTGCCGGTAAACCACTGAAAATGAAAGTAGATTTATTGGTGCTCCTTGCCGGATTCGTTCCGTCAGGCGGAACAAAAGCCATCGGAAAAATACTTGGTCTGCCATTTGGCGACGACGGATTCATCACACCGAAAGACGAACATACGTCAACAAATCTTACTGATATTCAGGGTGTGTTTGTAACCGGCTCATGTACAGGACCAAAAAGCATTCAGGATTCCATTGCCGATGCCCGTGCTGCGGCTACACAAGTGGCTAACTATTTAAAATAAAAGCGTATGATTGATTTTGGTTATAACATAAATACTGACCGCCAGATTGATTACGATGCCAACGACCACCGGATGTCGCATTTCATCCTTAATCGCGAACCGTCATACAATCTGTGCATTGGCTGCGGAAGCTGTACTGCGACCTGTAGCGCCGGCAATTTTACCGATTTCAACTTCCGTAAACTTCATTTGATGATCAAAAGGGGTGAAATTTCGGAAGTTAAAACCAAAATCCAGAAATGTATGTTTTGCGGCAAATGCCTCCTGGTTTGCCCCCGCGGAGTAAATACCCGCAACCTGATTTTAACGATTAATTGTGCAATAGATGAGCTAAAGTTATGACCTTCGATTTATTTGTACTTCCGTTTTTCTTAGGACTGATATTTTTATTAGTCGTGCTGGGAATAAAATATACCCGGTGGATAAATGCCTTGCCCAAAGCCGACATACTGAAAATACGCAACGGCATCTTCAGCCGGAAATTCTTTTTATCCATCAGGGAAATTTTCTTTGAAAGCCTGATCCACCGGAAAATGTTCAAACAGAATGCTCTTTCGGGATGGATGCACATGAGCTTTGCCTTCGGGTGGTTTATGCTCATCGTTATTGGCAACATCGAATCGAGGGTGTACAGCGGAAGGCACGTCAATCCGCCATATTATCCCATCTTCCTGAAATTTTTTGTCCACGATAAAAAAGTATTGCCTTTTGAGATATATACTGTACCCGGCTTTTTCCGTTTTTCGATGGATCTGATGCTTTTGCTTATCCTTTCGGGACTTGTTCTCGCATTTATTAAACGCCAGCATTCCAAATGGTTTGGCTACCAGCGCAAGACCAAACAAACCGAATTCGACCGCTTTGCGCTCACTGCCCTCTGGTTTATTTTTCCGCTTCGCCTGCTTGCTGAAAGCTTTACGGCCGGTTATTATCTCGGCGGTGGTTTTCTGACCAATTCCCTGGGATGGGTTTTTTCCTGTTTTCTGCCGGTTCAATATCTTGCCTACCCTGCCTGGTGGGCCTATTCTTTTGCGTTGGGTGCATTTTTCGTTACCCTCCCCTATTCGCGCTACATGCATATTCCCACCGAAGTATTGCTCATTTTCCTGCGAAACTTTGGCATAAAAACCGAAAAGAATTTTAACAGTTTTTCAGAAATAGAAGTCAATTCCTGTCCCCGCTGCGGGATTTGCATTGATACCTGCCAACTAAATACATCAGCCTGCATCCACGACACCCAATCCATCTATTTTCTTCGTTCTGTTCGTCAAAATGAAGTAAAACAAGATGTTGCTTTTGATTGCCTGCTTTGTGGCCGATGCCAGGAAATTTGTCCGGTAGGTATTAATCTAAATGCAATACGAATTGCAAAGCGAAAAGATACCCAGACGCTTACTCCAAATTCGTATAGCTATTTAACTCCAACTCAGCCACCAAGCGTTGATGTGGTTTACTTTGCCGGTTGCATGACTCATCTCACACCTTCCATCAAAAAATCCATGACGGAAATTCTTGATGTTACCGGCGTAAAATATTCATTCTTAGATGCCGATGGAACAGTTTGTTGCGGACGTCCACAAATGATGGCCGGCAAAATAGACGCGGCTCAGCAACTTATGGATTATAACAAAACCCTGATTCAAAAATCCGGAGCAAAAACCCTGGTTACCTCCTGTCCTATTTGCTATAAAGTATTCAAAGAAGATTATAATCTTAATATACAGGTGCTTCATCATACTCAATATCTTTGGCAATTGATGAATGAAAATAAAATCAGCATGAAGCCTTCTGAAAAAACTGTGGTATACCACGACCCCTGCGAACTGGGGCGCGGAAGCGGAATTTATGAAGAACCTCGCCAGATCATCAAATCCATTGCCGGGCTGATGTCCACCGAACACGAAAAAGCTGATGCGCTTTGCTGCGGCGGAAGTCTTGGAAATGTTCAAATTAATTCAAAGCAACGATATGCAATCCAAAAAGATGTGCTTGATGAACTTCAGAAATTTCATCCCGATACGATCGTTACGGCTTGCCCGCTTTGTAAAAAAACGCTGGCAAAAGGTTCGGAAGCCAAGGTGGAAGATATTGCTGAATTCGTCTGTAAAGCATTGCAACCAACGGCAAATAAAAAAATCAGGAAGGAACAATTTAAATCGCTTACCAAAGCGGAGCTCATCGAATTGGCTATTGAAAAATTATAGTATGTTTTATAAACCTCTGTTTGTCTTCTTCTTATTACTGATCTCAACTTTTATCCATGCCCAAAACACATCCATTACCGGAACGGCATCCGATGCCGCCGGGAAAATAATCAGGCTGAAAACCTGGAGCGATCAAATTTCGTATCGTGATACTACGTTGACAATTAGCCAAATTGATTCTTCAGGACAATTTAAACTGCAATTCAACCTGACGGCTACCATTCCTGCCTGGTTATCCATCGGATTATCCAAAGCCGAACTTTACCTTGAACCCGGACATGCGTATCAAATAAAATTCCATCCTGTAAAAAGGCCTTCAAATTACCCCAATTTTAATCCCTATCTCCTACCGCAAAATTTAGAATTTACCCTTGCCGATTCCGATTCCTCCGGATTAAATTCTCTGATCAGAAAAGCTGATTCTTTACTCGATGACTTTCTGCAAAAGAATCTCGACCCAATCAACCCCAAACGCAACAAATCCAACGTTGAACCTTTTCTTGAAGAGCTGTCAAATCACTTTCAATCCATTAATAATAAATTCTTTACAGAATACATTCAGTATAATACAGTTACTATCAGGGAAATTTTCGGGCTCATGGGAAAGGCAGAAATTGCCAGAAAATACATTCGGAATTCACCCGTTTTGTACAACCATCCGGCATACATGAATTTTTTTAATGATTTTTTTCAGGAATATCTTCTGTCCCAATCTCAGAACATCAGTCTCAGCGATTTGGACTACACCATAAACAATCTGCAAAGTCTTCCGGCACTGATGGATAGCCTCGGAAAAGATAGTTTGCTGCAAAACGAAACGCTCCGTGAATTCGTTTTATTAAAAAATATCCGAAGCCTATACCAATCCGATAATTTTAATAAAAAAGCTGTCTTAAAGATACTTACCGATATAGAAAACACAAGCAAATTCCCTGAACACCGGCTTGTTGCCCAGAACCTGATTTTTGAACTGCAACGCTTCGAAACCGGCCAGCCAGCACCTGATTTCAGGCTCAATGATATAAAAAATAAAACATTTTCGCTCGATGATTTTCGCGGAAAATACGTGTACCTGAGTTTTTACACAAGCTGGTGCCGGCCATGCATCGAAGAATTGGATACTCTTCAAAAAATAGCTGCAAAAATCAACGACAGCATCTGCTTTGTTACGATTTCCGAAGATAATTCCATGGAAATATTATCGGATTTTTTGAAAAAAAAAACCTGGGATTGGACTTTCCTTTTTGATGACACCCAGGGTGAATTGCCCGAAAAATATGGGATCAACTCCTTTCCGCTTTATATTTTAATCGATCCCGAAGGAAATTTTCTGCAGTTTCCGGCTCCTGCTCCCGGCGAGAAATTAGAAAAAACATTTAACCAAATTTTAAGCAAATCAAGATAATTAAATAACAAACTGTTTATTAGAATTCAGCACTTAATTTTTTCATAAATAAAAAAAAATAAATTTTTTAAACTTGTTGGAGATACTTAAACCAGTATCTTTGCAAAAGATTAATACAATCACAATATATTTAACAAACTTAAAAAGAGGACACTTTTATGAATAAAAGAAATGTGATCATCATTGGAGCTGCTGGAAGGGATTTCCACAATTTCAATACTTTTTTCAGAGGCAATGCCGCTTATAATGTTGTTGCTTTTACTGCTGCTCAAATTCCTGACATTGACGGAAGGGCTTATCCAAAAGAATTAGCCGGAGCCGATTTATATCCCAAGGGAATTCCTATCGTTTCCCAGGATGACCTTGTAAAAATGATAAAGGAACATGACGTAAAAGATTGTGTGTTCTCATACAGCGACGTTCCTTATCAACGCTTAATGAATATTAGCGCTATGGTAAATGCTGCTGGAGCTAATTTCATGCTGTTAGGACCTGGCGAAACCATGGTAAAAAGTACCAAACCGGTTATTGCTGTAGGAGCTACCCGTACAGGCTGCGGAAAAAGCCAAACCTCACGTCGTATCATCGAACTATTGATGGCTAAAGGACTGAAAGTTGTTGCTGTACGCCACCCTATGCCTTACGGCGATTTAAACGAACAAAAAGTACAACGTTTTGCTACCGTTGCCGATCTCAAAAAACACAAATGCACCATCGAAGAAATGGAAGAATATGAACCCCATGTTGTTCGTGGCAATGTTATTTATGCAGGTGTTGATTATGAAGCTATTCTCCGTGCAGCCGAAAACGATCCCGATGGTTGCGACGTAGTATTATGGGATGGTGGAAATAATGACTTTCCATTCTACAAACCCGATTTAACCATCTGTGTTGCTGATCCTCATCGTCCAGGAGCAGAAGTATCTTACTATCCCGGCGAAGTAATGGCTCGTATTGCCGATGCTATCGTTATAAATAAAATTGATACTGCCGATAATGGAAATATCCAAATCGTAAGGGACAATATTGCAAAAATTAATCCCAAAGCTTTGGTTATTGATGGCGCATCTCCAGTTACCGTTGATAAACCTGAATTAATCCGTGGTAAAAAAGTGCTGGTTGTTGAAGACGGCCCAACACTGACTCACGGCGAAATGAAAATCGGAGCCGGAACCGTTGCCGCTAAAAAATTCGGTGCTGCCGAATTGGTTGACCCACGCCCATTCGTTATTGGAAAACTGGCCGAAACATTCCGGATTTACCCAAATATCGGAACATTATTACCTGCTATGGGATATGGTGACCAACAAGTTCATGACCTGGAAAAAACCATCGCTAACACTCCGTGTGACGCTGTGGTGATTGCCACTCCTATTGATCTTAACCGGATTATTAAAATCACAAAACCGACAGTAAAAGTTGGTTACGATTTGCAGGAAATCGGCAAACCCGATTTGAACGACATCATTGACGATTTCGTTAAAAAATACCATTTGGTAAAATAATTTTTAAAAAGGCGACTGTTTCAGTCGCTTTTTTTTTGTTTTTTTATTACTTTTATAGCATCTTTTTTAAAAATAAATACCTATATGAAAAATAAAAGTCTTGTCTCAATCAATGATTTCAGCAAGGATGAATACATTCAAATTCTCGACCGGGCTGAAGAATTTGAAAAAAAACCTACTCAAAAAATACTGGAAGGATACGTGGTTGCAACCTTGTTTTTTGAGCCCTCCACCCGAACACGTCTTAGTTTTGAAAGTGCGGTTAACCGTTTGGGAGGACGCGTTATCGGATTTTCTGATTCCTCATCTTCCAGCACCCAGAAAGGTGAATCGTTGCGCGACACCATTTTAACGGTAGGAAATTATTCCGATTTAATCGTTATGCGGCATCCGCGGGAAGGCGCTGCCCGTTTTGCCTCGGAAGTTTCCAAAGTACCCATAATTAATGCCGGCGACGGCGCAAACCAGCACCCGACCCAGTGCCTGCTCGATTTATACTCCATCCGCAAAACCCAGGGCACGCTCAACAACCTGAATATTGCTTTTGTAGGCGATCTAAAATATGGACGCACCGTACATTCATTAGTCATGGCTATGTGCAATTTTAATGCGACCTTTCACCTGGTTTCCCCCGTTGAATTAAAGCTCCCAAGCATAGTTAAAGATTCTATCAAGAACAATAATTTGGAATATAATCAATATACAGAGTTGGAAGACGTAATCCCTACTGCCGACATTGTTTATATGACACGTATCCAGCGTGAACGTTTCAGCGACCCGATGGAATATGAAAAGGTTAAAAATTCATACATCCTACGAAATAAAATGCTCGCCAATTCGAAACCCAATCTTAAAATTTTACACCCGTTGCCAAGGGTTAACGAAATCAATGAAGATGTGGATTCAAACCCCAAAGCCTACTATTTTGAACAAGCCCTCAACGGGGTATATGTCCGCGAAGCCCTGATGGCTTCAATTCTGGGAGTTTAAATCAATTCAATTTTATACTTTATCAATAATAATTACAATGGAAAAAGAACTTAGAGAATTAAAAGTTACGGCTATCGAAAACGGAACCGTAATCGACCACATACCCGCACAAAATTTATTTCAGGTCGTTCGGATCTTAGGTCTGGAAAATTATGACGACATGGTACTTTATGGCACCAACCTCGAAAGCAAGAAATATGGACGGAAAGGGCTTATTAAAGTCAGTAATAAATTCTTTAAAAGCGAAGAAATCAATAAAATTGCTTTGGCAGCGCCTTCCGCCACCCTGATTATCATTAAGGATTTTAAGGTCGTTGAAAAAAAACAGGTGGAAATACCTTCAGAAGTTGTCAAGTTTGTGAAATGCTTTAATCCCAACTGCATCACCAATCATCAAAAAATCGAAACCCGGTTTAACGTTATATCAAAAAATGAATTAAAATTGCAATGCCATTATTGCGAAAAAATAACGGCAAAAAATAACATTGAGTTCATTTAATCTCAATAAAATCATAATATAAATTTGATTTTTACTAATTTAAACCATTTGCCAATGAAAAAAATCAGTTTACTATCGGTAATTATTGTTTCAACAATATTCACCGTCAATGCTCAGCAACCTAAAAACAATAGCATCTTCAAAGTTTATGAACCTGGCTATTTTCAAAACTCTATACTTAAAGGCATAGATGACTTTGAGAAAAAAGACGAAGTTGCACCACCTGCCAAAACGTTTAAAGTAGATATTGCCGGACTGGATATTCCTTCTTCCAAAGACCAGTTTAAATCCTTTTGGCATAATGATCCTGTATCACAGGGCAATACAAATACCTGCTGGTGCTATTCTTCCACCTCCTTTTTCGAATCGGAAATCTACCGTACCACAAAACAAAAAGTAAAATTGTCGGAAATGTATACCGTTTATTGGGAATACGTGGAACGCGCCAAAGCTTTTGTTGAAAAACGAGGCAATTCCGCTTTCAGCGAAGGCTCGGAAGGAAATGCAGTAACAAAAATATGGAAGCTTTATGGTATAATTCCTTACGATGATTTTACCGGGCTGAAGCCCGGACAGGTATTCCAGTCGCACGAAAAAATGTTCGGCGAAATGAGTGCTTACCTGAAAACGGTAAAAGAAACCAACGCCTGGAATGAGGAAGAAGTGGTTGCTACCATCAAAAGTATTATGAAACACTATATGGGCGAACCACCCACAACAATCACCGTCAACGGTAAAGTGATGACTCCCAAAGAATATCTTGCCGACGTATTGAAACTGAATCTTGATGATTATATTGATGTGCTATCCTATATGCAACAGCCTTTTTGGAATAAAGTGGAATATGAAGTTCCGGATAACTGGTGGCACAACAAAGATTATTACAATGTACCACTCGAAGATTTTATGAAAGTCATTAAAAATGCAATCAAAAAAGGATATACCGTTTGCATTGGTGGCGATGTTTCGGAAGCAGGTTTCCTTGCCCGCGAAGCCAATGCAGCCATCGTTCCCGCATTTGATATCCCTTCCGATTACATTGACGATAACGCCCGTCAGTTCCGTTTCAGCAACCAAACCACAACCGATGACCACGGAATACACATCGTGGGTTATATGGAAAAAGATGGAAAAACCTGGTTTTTGGTAAAAGATTCAGGTTCAGGTTCACGTACCGGAGGAAAAGAGCTTAATAAAAATTTCGGTTATTATTTCTTTCACGAAGACTATGTTAAGTTAAAAATGATGGATTGCTGTGTCCATAAAGATGCTTTTAAAGATTATCTGAAAAAATTTACCAAATAAATAATTCCGGTAAAGAGTGCACTGATCAGATTCATTGCACTCTTTATCTTTTCAATTGCTGTTTCTGCTATTTATTATCTGAATTTCAATACAATATTGCTAATTCATTGCAAATAGATCTGCTATATTATTTTTCTCATTAGACAATAAATATCAATGACTTATAAACCATGCAGGGATATATTCAGAAACTCATCGAACAAGGTGAACATCAGCAATTGGATTTCAAGTTCGAAATCAGCGACTCGCAAAAGATTGCCCGTTCACTGGTGGCTTTTGCCAATACCGATGGCGGAAGATTGCTGATTGGAGTTAAAGATAATGGTGTAATTGCCGGTGTACGTTCGGAGGAAGAATATTACATGGTAGAAGCCGCGGCAAAAATGTATACCAAACCGGAAGTCCCTTTTACCTGCAAGGAATGGCATGCCAATGAAAAAACCGTTCTCGAGATTATCATTCCTAAAAGCGAAATGTCGCCTCATTTTGCTAAAACCAAAGAAGACAAATGGCTGGTTTATATTCGTGTGAATGACCAGAATTTTTTGGCAAACAGTATCTTGCTCAAAGTTTGGCAGCGACAGAAGGAAACTGCCGGCGTGTATCTCAAATATTCCCTAACCGAAAAATTATTGCTTCAATTCTTAACCGAACATTCGGAAGTTACCTTGTCGAAAATTTGCAAGGATTTAGGCATTTACAGAAAAAAAGCAGAAAAAATCCTGATCGATCTTATTTTGCTGAAAATTGTGGAAATGCGTTTTGCCGAAAATGGTATCTGGTATAAATTATCACAAAACCAATCCGTTTAATCCAGAACATCAGTCCGGAAGGCTTATTTTATGAATACCTATTGCATAATCCCTATCGATCACATCTACGAGCAACCGGTAATCGTCTTCATTTTTAACAAAATCCAATCGATTTGAATCAATAATCAAAATCCGCATATCCTGCTGATGTTTAATATAATCGAGGTAGCCTGACTGGATTTTTTCGAGATAGGAAGGCGGAATATCCTGTTCATACGAACGGCCCCTTTGTTGAATATTGTTTTTCAAGCGATTAATATCAACATACAGATAAACAAGCAAATCTGGTTTTGGGAGAGCGGCATTAATAATATAAAAAAGTTTTGAATACAGAATAAACTCATCCATCTGCAGGTTTTTCTGTGCAAAAATCAGCGACTTATTTATAAAATAATCAGCGATGGTGAAGTTTTTAAACAGATCCTGTTTGGTCAGATGATTTTTTAATTGCTGGTAACGTTCGGCAAGGAAGGAAAGTTCGAGAGGAAAAGCGTACTGTTCAGGATTTTTATAAAATTTTGGTAGAAAGGAATTGTCCTCAAATTGTTCAAGGATTAAGCTTGCATTGAATTGGTTTGCTATTTTTGTGGCAAGACTGGTTTTTCCGGCTCCAATATTTCCTTCGATACTTATAAAATTATACTTCATCAAATTATGTTATTACTTGAATTTAATCACTTTAAGCGGATCATCACATTCATTTAAAAGCGTGTCTATTGTTTTTAATAAAACCGGATGCATCATATCGCCGGCAATTTCCGCCAATGGTTCAAGGGTAAATCGTCGGCAATGTAATAAAGGATGGGGAATCTCAAGATTTTCCTCATAAATAATTTCATCATCATAAAAAAGGATATCAATATCTATTACTCTTGATTCAAAATGCAAACTTTTTCTGACCCGGCCCAGCGATTTTTCAATTATAAAAATCTCATTCAATAGCTGTTGAGGGCTTAATCCGGTTTCAACCTTCAAAACCTGGTTCAGAAATGAATTTCCCGTTTCAAATCCCCAGGGTTCCGTTTCATATATGGAAGATGCATTAATAAGTTTCCCTATTTGCTGCTCAATCATCAATACCGATTTCGCCAGCATTGCTTTCCTGTCGTTTAAATTACCGCCAATCAATAAATAAGCTATACTCATTCCTTTATTTAAATATATTTTCAAAAATACAAAGGAAATCGTGAAAACCTAAGATGCCAACCGAAATATCCTTTCTAAAAATTATTCTTTCTAAAAACTTGATTTTTTTGCACCTTTGCAAAGTCAAATCATTAAAAATCATCATCCAATTGAAAATACGCCAGTTATTATCTTTTGTGGCCATTGCGTTTATGTCGTGGTTGGTATATTCCTGTGCCACACCCGTTCCACCTTCCGGCGGGCCAAAGGATATTACCCCACCTTCCTTAAAAAGTTCGTTACCCGAAAATCATTCATCTGGTTTTAAAGGAAATGACATACGCCTTAACTTCAATGAGTTTGTCTCGCTTAAAGATATTACCAAACAATTCATCATTTCTCCGCCGCTCGAAAAACAGCCGGATGTTAAAGCAAAAGGCAGATCCATAAATATTCGCTTTGATGAAAAATTAAAAGACAGCACAACCTACTCGTTATATTTCGGAAATTCCATACAGGATATCACCGAAAATAATTCAATACCTGATTTTCAGTTTGTTTTTTCCACCGATAAATTCGTAGACTCATTACGGTTTAGCGGAAATGTGCTCGATGCTTTTTCAATGACATCCGAAAAAGACATTTTAGTTTTGCTTTATAAAAATCCTGAAGATTCAGCATTATATAAAGAAAAACCATATTATATTACCAAAACATCCGAAAAAGGTGATTTCGAATTTACGAATCTTCGCCAGGGAAAATACCGTTTGTTTGCATTGAAAGATTTGAATGGCAATTATATTTATGATCTTCCGACCGAAAAAGTCGCTTTCGCGGAAAATGCAATTCAATTAAATCCGCCATCCAAAAATCAAATGGATACTGTCAAAATAGCCAAATCTGATTCTATTCAGAAAAAGGACAGCCTTCACCGGATTGGCGAAAGTATTCCGCCCCAACATTTGGTTTTGTTTCAACAGGCAGATTCGATACAAAAGTTTTTGAAAGCAACTCAGATTAAAAAAGGACAGATTAATTTTGGATTCAAATATCCGGTCAAGAATCCGGAAATTATAGTTTTAAAACCGTCCCTTCCTTCCGACTGGAAAATTGATGAATTTGATAATGAACATGATACATTAACATGCTGGTTAAAAGGCATTACGTCCGATTCGCTTGAACTTCAAATAAAAGACAATGATAAGATATTGGATACAGTTAAACTATCATTAACCTCCAATATTCGTGGCCGAAACTTAAAGGCAAATAAAGAAAAGTATCCGCCAATATCTTTGAATTTAAATGTAAACTCATCCAATGTTTATGATTTTCGTCATCCTATGCAATTGATTTGTTCTCAACCGGTAATAAATTCCAAACCACCGGAAATTCGTTTAATCGAAAATAAGGATACGCTTAAACCTGAATTGTTTTTTGCAGATTCTGTTAAACGTAAAATCAATATCGTTCATTCGTTTAAAGAAAATAGCAATTACAAAATGTATATCCCGGCAAAATCTTTCACAGATTTTTATGGCCAGAACAACGATTCTACCGTTCTAACTTTTCAAACGCGTCCTTTTTCCGATTACGGCACGTTGACCATGAATGTTGTTATGGAAACGAAAGGCAAACAATATATCGTTCAGCTATTAACCGAAAAAAACGAGCTCATTGACGAACGAATAATAACAAGTAGCGAAAAACTAAAATACGAATATCTAGCCCCGGCAAAATACCAACTGAAGGTTATCGAAGATGCCAATTCCAATAAAAAATGGGATACAGGCAACATTCTTCAGAAAATTCAACCTGAAAAAGTATTGCTGTATCCCAAATTAATAGAAATTCGTGCTAACTGGGATGTTGTAGAAGACTGGCATTGGTAAAGCCAGTCAGTCTAAACTACTCGCTGCACTTGTTTATGCACTGAATGATTTCTGTTAAAGCTTCATTCTTAATTGCATAAAAAATCTGTTTCCCAGCACGCCTTGAAATCAAAACACCTTTATTTTTCAAAATGTTAAGGTGATGTGAAGCTGCTGCTTGTTCAATGTTCAGATGTTTGTAAATTTCAGTTACATTCATCTTTTCCTTGTCATTTAACATTTCAAGGATAGCAATGCGCATCGGATGCGCCATAGAGCGGAGCCTGCTGGCTGCTGCATCTAATTTGTTAACGTCTAATTCTAATTTTTTCATCTCTCAAATTTAAAATTTTTACAAATATAATACAGAATTGATAGTTGTGTTACAAAAATATGAAAAAATTTTCAAAAATTTTCATAAAAAAAATATTTTTTCTCTAATCTGCAAACAAATTTGTGAATTCAAACCTATTTCCATCGAATAACCCCTTGTCACTCAACTTAATAGACGGAATTACGAGTAAAGCCATAAAAGATAGGGTCATAAATGGTGCAACAAGCTGACAACCAAGTTTTTTGGCTGTTTTATCAAGCAAATTGTATTGCGAAGCAACGTTATATCCATCATTATCAGACATTAAACCCGCCACTGATAGCTTAAGTAACTGTATTTCATTGTTATACATTGCACAAATACCTCCTTTGCTGTTTATCAATACGTTAACTACTTTTGCTATTTCTTCGTCCGAAGTTCCTATGGAAATAATATTGTGACTGTCGTGCGCCACGGTTGAGGCTATCGCACCACGTTTCAAACCAAAATTATGAATAAAGCCAATGGCAGGAGTCGATGGCTGGTAACGGTTCAAAACCACCATTTTCAAAATGTCATTTTCTATATCGCTCTCCACATTTCCATCCCTGACTTTTGCCTTGACAGTCAAAAGTTCGGTTATAAGCTGACCATCAATGGCTTTTTGAACTTTTATCGTTTTTCCTTTTGCTTTCACAGCAATATCACTTGCGGTAATTGGGGTGGCGTTAAAAGCATTTATCGGGATTTCGGCGATGGAATTGATGGCTGTTTTTCCATTTTCGGCAACTTTTTGACCTTTTATATACGTAGCTTTTATTTCCAGATTTTTAAAATCGTCGGCAATAATAAAATCTGCGTCATCACCTGGTTGAATCAGCCCCACATTTAAATGATAGTGTTTAACCGCATTATACGACACTATCCGCAAAACGGTAATTGGATCATAACCTAAAGCTATAGCGCGCTTTACAAGTAAATTGATATGTCCGTCCACCAAATCGTTTGGATGTTTATCGTCGGAACAAAACATAATGGATTCGGGATAATGTTCTATTAAACCAACCAGTGCATCAAAATTTTTGGCGGCGCTTCCTTCGCGGATTAATATTTTCATCCCGGCTTTAATTTTGTCGGTGGCTTCTTCAACTGTAAAGCATTCATGGTCTGTGCTTATACCAGCCTGAGCGTAAGTTAAAGTGTCCTTTCCTTTTAGTCCTGGAGCATGGCCGTCCACCGGTTTATTATATTTCTTAGCTAAATTTAATTTTTCAACTACCGCTGCATCCTTAAATAAAACTCCGGGAACATTCATCATCTCCGACAGATAATTAATATCTTCCATGGCAAGCAGTTCGTTCACTTCTTTTATTCCGATGCTGGCGCCTGAAGTCTCGAAAGGAGTAGCAGGAACGCATGATGGCGCGCCAAAGAAAAATTTAAAAGGAACCTTTTTACCATTGTTTATCATGAATTTAACCCCGTCAATTCCCAGCACATTGGCTATTTCGTGAGGGTCGGAAACCGTAGCAACCGTACCATGCACGACTGCAAGACGAGCAAATTCCGAAGGAATCAACATGGAGCTTTCGATATGCACATGTGCATCAATAAATCCGGGTAAAATATAGTCGGCGCTGCTGGTTTTTTCTTCAGTTATATTACTGATCTTCCCATCTTTTATCCCAATGGTTCCCTGGAAAATACGTTTACCAACCACATCCACAATATTTCCCGAGACTGAAAAAGTTTTTGATTCCATAAAAAAGCTTTAATTTTTATAAAAGTTAAAACGACAAAATTTTTAACAAATATACAATATCAAATTGATAACTATTCCTGCTTTTCAAAAAAATCACATCCTATTTTCAAGCCCTTCAGTTGAAATAAATTTAATACACGAAACTATTCTACTGATTCTCCGGCCAATTGTCCACAAGCTGCCGCAATATCTTTTCCCCGGCTCCTTCTAAGGTTTACAACCATGTTTTTATTTTCAAGAAATTCGATGAATGCTGTTTGCTTTGCTTCGTCCGTTTTCTGAAAATCCGTATTTTTCACCATATTATATTCAATAATATTAACTTTTACAGGAAAATTCCGGCAAAATTCAGCAAGCAGCCTGGCATCGGAAAGGGAATCATTGCGATTGTTAAACAAAATATATTCAATCGAAAGACGGTCGCCAGTTTTAGAATGATAATATTTGAGCGCTTCTGTTATTTGAGGAATCGTATTCTGAATATTAATTGGCATAAAAGCGCTGCGTTTCATATTATCGGCAAAGTGAAGAGATAAAGCCAGGTTGAATTTTACACCATCATCGGCAAGTTGTTTAATCATTTTGGGCAACCCAACCGTAGAAACGGTAATCCGTTGAGGCGACATTCCCAATCCGTTGGCAGAAGTGATCATTTCGATGGATTTCAACACATTGGTATAATTTAGCAGTGGTTCGCCCATGCCCATATACACAATATGGCTAAGCGATGTTTGATAATTCTCAACCGCCAGCCTTGCCATGGTAGTAACCTGATCGAATATTTCGCCCAAATGGAGATTGCGTGTAAAACCCAGCTGCCCGGTAGCACAAAATTTGCAACCCAAAGCACAGCCAACCTGCGATGAAATACATGCCGTTACCCGGTTTTTGGAAGGTATCAACACACCCTCAACCTGGTTATCGTCAAAAAGACGGAACAGAATTTTAATAGTTCCGTCGCTGCTTTTGACAATTTTATCAGGTTTTGCCGTATGAAAAGTAAAATTTTCGATCAGCTTTTCTCTAATCGGTTTCGATAAATTTGTCATTTGGTCGAATGAACCAGCGGCTTTTTTCCATAACCATTCGTATAACTGACGGGCACGGAAAGGTTTTTCATTATTTTGTGTAAAGAAAATCTGTATTTCGTCGAGGGATAAGTTTCTAATATCTGGTTTTTCAGCAGTTAGCATTTTTTCTATTTTACTGCAAAAATAGCTAAATGCAACATCCCTCGAACTAAAACAGTATAAAATATCAATTTAATAAAAACAAACCTGTCTGTCTCATGGCTTTTACGTGTTTTTCTGATATTTTTTTAAAAAAATACTTATAGGACTAATAAAACTATTAATTTTGCCGTAAAATATCAAAAACCACCAATTATGACCAAAAAAAATATCAACGTTATAGACAAAGAAGACGTTGTTGTGAAGTTTGTTGGCGATTCTGGGGATGGCATGCAACTTACCGGAACATTATTTTCCGATACCGCAGCATTAGCCGGCCTTGATCTTGCTACGTTTCCCGATTATCCTGCCGAAATCCGGGCGCCGCATAATACAATTGCCGGTGTTTCCGGATACCAGGTTCATATCGGAAGAAAAAAAATTGAAACAACGGGCGACCAATGCGATGTATTGGTAGCCATGAATCCTGCTTCTTTGCGTTCAAACCTGAAATGGGTTAAACCTGGCGCCACCATCATTGTAGATGCCGACACTTTTGAGGAAGCTATTTATCAAAAAGCCGGATATCAGACTAATCCATTGGAAGATGGAAGTATGGACACCTACAATTTAGTTAAACCTCCTATTTCAACCCTGACCCGCGAAAGTTTAAAATCATCAAACCTCGATAGCAAATCTGCCGATAAAAGCCGCAATATGTTTGCATTGGGGATTATGTATTATATCTTTAACTGGAAATTTGACCATGCTTTTAGTTTTTTTGAATCAAAATTCAAAAAAAAGCCGCAGTTAATTCAATCGAATAAAATTGTTTTACAAGCCGGATATAATTATGCCGACACGGTGGAAGCCCTGGCTTCAACCTATCAGGTATCCAAAGCAACACTTGAAAAAGGAAAATATCGCAATATCACTGGCAACATCGCCACAGCATGGGGCTTTCTGGCAGCTTCCGAACGTTCGGGACGTCCGATTTATTTGGGTTCTTATCCCATCACTCCTGCAACAGATATATTGATTGAATTAGCCAAGCACAAATCGTTAGGAACAAAAGTTTTTCAGGCTGAAGACGAAATTGCCGGCATTTGTTCTGCCATAGGCGCAAGTTATACAGGTTCCTTAGCACTCACTACCACTTCCGGTCCCGGTTTATCGCTGAAAAGTGAAGCCATCGGTTTGGCTGTGATGACCGAATTACCCTTGGTAATTGTAGATGTACAACGTGGCGGACCATCCACCGGATTGCCCACCAAGTCGGAGCAGTCCGATTTATACCAGGCTTTATTTGGACGCAATGGAGAATGTCCGGTAGTAGTCATGGCTGCCTCTACCTCGGCAAACTGTTTTTACTATGCTTATTATGCAGCCAAGATTGCCATGGAACACATGACACCGGTTATTTTATTAACCGATGGTTATCTGGGAAATGGATCGCAACTTTTCCGGATTCCTAAAGTTGCCGATTTACCAGCCATTAATCCTCCGATAGCAAAAGCAAACGACCCTGATTATAAACCATATCGCCGTAATCCGGAAACATTGGTTCGCCAATGGGCGCTACCCGGTACCGAAGGATTGCGCCATCGCGTAGGCGGATTGGAAAAAGAAAACATCTTCGGAAATGTTTCCACTGATCCGGCCAATCATCAGTTAATGGTTGATTTACGGGAAGCGAAAGTTCAAAAAGTAGCTGATACCATCCCGAAACAAAAAATACTTGGCGAACCCACGGGCGATTTATTAGTGGTAAGCTGGGGCGGTACACTTGGAGGTGTACAGGTCGGCGTTGAAGAAATGCAAGCTCAAGGCAAAAAAGTAAGCCATGCCCATTTTAATTATATCATGCCTTTACCTAAAAATACCGCCGAAGTATTTGCCGGCTTTAAGAAAATTATTGTCTGCGAACAAAACAGTGGCCAATTTGTGAATTATCTGCGGATGAAACTTCCGGAATTTAACTATTCACAATATTGCAAGGTGCAATCAACACCGTTTACATTAAATGAATTAACTTCTACTTTTACTAAACTTTTGGAGGATAAATAACCATGTTAGAAGTATCAAATATGACCATTGAAAGGTCGAAGGTTGAACTTACCAAAGAAGATTTTGTCAGCGACCAAATGGTGAAATGGTGTCCCGGTTGTGGAGCACACGCCATTTTATCGTCGGTAGCCAATGTATTTCCTAAAATTGGTTATCGTAAAGAGAATTTTATGTTGGTTTCGGGTATTGGTTGTTCATCCCGTTTTCCGTATTATGTAAATACTTATGGAATCCATGGCATCCATGGCAGGGCAGCAGCCATTGCTACCGGCGTTAAAGTAGCCAATCCACACCTGAGCGTTTGGGTAACTACCGGCGACGGCGATTCCATGGCTATCGGCGGAAATCATTTTATTCATATTATCCGCCGTAATCTGGATGTGAATATTCTGTTATTCAACAATCAAATTTATGGCTTGACCAAAGGCCAATATTCACCGACTACCCCCATGGGAACCATTACCAAAACATCGCCTCAGGGAACGATTGAACATCCTTTTAATCCGGGAGAATTAGTACTTGGCGCCCAGGGAACATTCTTTGCACGTGTGGTTGATATCAATCCCAGACTAATGACAGAAGTAATGTTTGAAGCCGCCAAACACGACGGAACTTCCATAGTGGAAGTACTTCAAAACTGTGTAATTTTTGCCGATAAAGCCCACGAACAAATAACAAACAAAGAATTCCGCGACGACCATATGCTTATTCTGAAGAATGGCGAGCCTATGATTTTTGGTAAAAACAAGGACAAAGGCATCATGCTTAAAGATACCCGGCTCGAAGTCGTTCAATTGGGCGTAAACGGTATTACCGAAGACGATTTGCTTGTACATGATATGTATCAGCAAGATCCCGGTATTCACCTGATGCTTGCCAAAATGTCGCTGCCTCTTTATCCGGTGGCTTTGGGAGTTATCCGTTCGGCCATGTATCCTACCTACGACGACATGGTAGAAGAACAAATCAGTCAGGCAAAAGCAACCTCTAAAATAAAATGCGTCGACGATCTGCTCAACAGTGGAGATACCTGGGAAATAAAATAGCCACTGTTTAATTCATTAATATTTTGTTGAATGCCCTTCCTGTTTTCGGGAAGGGTTTTCTTTTTTCCCAACAAATGGTGCAGTTTTTATATTTTTGCAGCTATGCTTAACGATTTTCTGAGATTCATCGAAAATGAACACTTGTTCCTCCCGCATCAACGGATTTTGCTTGCCGTGAGCGGCGGCATGGATTCGGTGGTATTATGCAATCTTTTTCATCAGGCGCAATTTGAATTTGCCATAGCTCATTGTAATTTTCACTTGAGAGGTAAAGAGTCGGACGGAGATAAAAAATTTGTTTCTGAATTAGCCAGCACCTATAACGTGCCCTTTTATTGCACAACATTTGAAACTAAACAATTTGTCGCTTCTCATGGAATTTCCATTCAGATGGCTGCCCGGCAATTGCGGTATGATTGGTTTGAAGAATTACGACGTAATGAAAATTACGATTACATCGCTGTGGCTCATCACCTTGATGACCAGGTTGAAACATTTTTTATCAATCTCCTTCGCGGAACAGGTATTGCCGGTCTACACGGGATACTGCCAAAGCAAAACCATTTGATTCGTCCGCTGATGTTTTGTTACCGCAACGATATTCAGAAATATGTCACCGACCAGCGCTTATCCTACCGGGAAGACAGTTCCAACCTGAATGATAAATACCTGAGAAATAAAATCAGACATCATTTAATTCCCCTGCTCGACACCATAAACCCGGACAGCCGTAATTTTATCAATCAGGATATTGCCCGGTTACGGGAAACTGAAATAGTTTACCGGCAAACCATCGAAAGCGAAAAGCAGAAAATCGTAACCCAGGAAGATGGAAAAACAATTATTTCTATTGCCGGACTTAAAAACCTAAATCCGATACAGACCTATTTATTTGAATTTCTTCAGCCATATGGATTTAATTTTCAAGATACAAGACACATCATTGCAGCATTGGATGGCTTAAGCGGAAAACATTTTTTTTCGGCAACCCACCGGCTGGTAAAAGACCGTGATCAGTTAATTATTGAACCTGTCGAGAACAGAAATTTAATAGCAAGACTGAAAGTTACAGAATTTGAAATGGCTCCGGGTTATGAAATTCCAAAAAATAAGACTATTGCCAGCTTCGATGTTCATAAGCTATCCTTTCCGCTAACCTTGCGACGCTGGCAAAAAGGCGATTGGTTTATTCCTTTCGGGATGAAAACCCGCAAAAAAATCAGTGATTATTTTATTGACCAAAAATTTTCCATTCCTGAAAAAGAAAACACCTGGCTTTTAGTTTCGGACAACGACATCGTATGGGTTATCGGGCATCGTACAGATAATCGTTTCCGTGTTGATTCGCACACAAAACAAATTTATCAGGTAAAAATTTTCTAAAAAATTCAGGCTGGTATTGACATAGCTACATTTTTACATTACTTTTGCCACCGAGAAAAACAAACCCAAATTATTTTACGATATGAATTCCAAGAGATTAAAGTATTTTTCAATTTTCAGTGCATTATTATTTATCAGCATTACCGCTTTTTCGCAGGTGCTGGAACCTGTAAAATGGAGCTATAGCCAGAAAATGATTGGAGCCGACCAGGTTGAATTGACTTTTACGGCTAAGATCGAAAGGAACTGGCATTTGTATTCACAGCACATTCCCATGAGTCCTCCGGCAACTACTTTCACGTTTACAGACAGTAAAGATTATAAACGGATAGGAAAAGTAACCGAACCCAAAGCCATATCCGAGTTTGATCCAAACTTTAAAATGGTTTTAAAATATTTTAAGGACAAAGCGGTTTTTAAGCAGAAAATCAAAATACTGAGCCAAAAGCCATTCTCTGTCAAAGGGACGTACGAATTTATGAGTTGCGACGACAAGCAATGCCTGCCTCCAAATGATGTGGATTTTGAATTTAAAATTAATCCCGGCGCTACCGCCACTGTAGCAAACGTTGCACCCGCCGATACAGCCGCCGCTACTGCTACCACCAAAGATACGGGCAAGGTAACAAAGGATACGGTGAAACCGGCTCCCGTTGCGGCATCTGCCGATAGCAGCGTGATGTCAACGGCTAACAAATCGCTATGGTTAGTTTTCTTTTTATCCTTTCTGGCCGGCTTGTTAGCAATACTCACCCCCTGTGTCTTTCCAATGATCCCCATGACGGTTACCTTTTTTATGCACGATAGCAGCAACAAGGCAAAAGCAAGGTTACAGGCATTGGTTTACGGATTTTCCATTATAGCCATTTATACCATCATCGGAACAGTGGTAGCCGTTACCCTCGGCGCCAACTTTGCCAACTTCCTCAGCACACACTGGCTACCTAATATTTTGTTTTTTATTATTTTTATGGTATTTGCCGCTTCCTTTTTTGGTATGTTTGAAATTACTATGCCGAGTTGGATGGTCAATAAAGCCGACAGCAAAGCCGATAAAGGCGGCATCGTCGGAGCATTTTTTATGGCTTTTACCCTCGTTCTCGTTTCGTTTTCGTGTACCGGACCTATCGTCGGAGCTATTTTAGTTGCTTCAGCCGGAGGACAGATATTACAACCCATCATCGGGATGTTCGGCTTTTCATTAGCCTTTGCTTTACCCTTCACTCTTTTTGCTTTCTTCCCTTCATGGCTAAGCAATTTACCCAAATCGGGGGGCTGGCTCAACTCCGTTAAAGTTGTCCTTGCATTTATTGAATTGGCATTAGGATTAAAATTCCTTAGCATAGCCGATCAGACATACCACTGGCATATCCTCGACCGTGAAGTCTATCTTTCGCTCTGGATCGTTATCTTTACCCTGTGCGGATTCTATCTGTTGGGAAAACTAAAATTTGCCCACGACAGCGACGGCAAACACATCGGCGTTCCCCGGCTTATCCTTGCTATCATTACGTTTGCCTTTGTTGTTTATATGATACCCGGCATGTTTGGCGCTCCGTTAAAAGTCCTTTCGGGATATATTCCACCACAACAATCCCTCGATTTCGATCTGAATACCATTATCCGCGATAACGTAAAAATGTCATCCAACGGTCAAACTGCAAATACTTCTCTTTGCGATACGCCAAAATACAAGGAATTTTTGCATCTACCCCACGGACTGGAAGGCTATTTCGACTATGATCAGGCGCTGGCCTGTTCCCAAAAGGAAAACAAACCCATTTTCGTTGATTTTACAGGCCACGGTTGCGTTAATTGCCGCGAAATGGAAGCCAACGTATGGTCCGACCCGAGAGTGCTACAGCGGCTCAGAAACAACTTCATCATCGTGGCCCTTTATGTGGACGACAAGACCGAACTTCCCGAAAAGGAATGGGTAAAATCGAGCTACGACGGCAAGATGAAAACATCTATCGGAAAAAAGTTTGCCGATTTCCAGATCACCCATTTCAATGTAAATGCTCAGCCATACTATGTACTACTTGATTCCAAAGGCGAAAAATTAGTCGCTCCAAGGGCTTATAACCTCAACATTGACGAATTTATTAAATTCCTCGACGATGGAGTTGCTGCGTATAAGAAAAGAAACCCATAATTCTCAAAACTCTTTATTCCAAATAGCCCATGTTATAAAAGCATGGGCTATTTTTTTGACATTTTCCACAGAAATGAGAAATAACTAATGAACTGGCATACTAAAATCAAAAAAATCCACAAAAAATTTCTAATAGATAATTTAGGAAGTGTAAACTAAGAAAAACCTTCCGGTGGAAACCTGGAAAAGCCAGCAATCTTCAAACAGATTTTTCCTCTATCTTTGCCGAAAATTCAGAACATGGCAGGATTCCTTTTTGATGAAATTATTTTCGGACCGGTTAAAAGCCGGAGATTTGGCATTTCACTCGGCATAAATTTACTCCCTTTTACCCATAAATTTTGCACGTTCAACTGCGTGTATTGCGAATGTGGCTGGACTCGCGTAGATCCTTCCCAACCCATTAACTGGTATACCCGCGAAGTCATTAAAAACTCATTGGAACAACATCTTATCGGTTTGAAAGAACAGGGTGTTACGCCCGACAACATCACTTTTGCAGGCAATGGCGAGCCAACCATGCACCCAGACTTTGCCGGCATCATCCAGGATTGCCTTTTCCTGCGCGACGAACATTTTCCCAAAGCAAAACTAACGGTGCTTACCAATTCTACCACGCTCGACAACCACGACATTTTTAATGCACTTTTCATGGTGGACAATAATGTGATGAAGCTGGACGCGGGATTGGAAGAAACCTTTCAGCAGATTAACAGGCCGATGATTAAAACCACGTTGGCTCATACTGTCGAAAACCTGAAACAGTTCAATGGCGACCTGATTATTCAGTCACTGTTTGTACGCGGAAAAGTGGGAGAAACCATCATTGATAATACTACCGATGAAGAAATTGCAGCCTGGCTTCATCATATTGAACAGATTAGCCCGCGGCTTGTCATGATCTATCCTATTGACCGCCCTACCCCTTCGGGTCAGCTTGATAAAATTCCCGAATCCGAGCTTCAGGCAATAGCCGATAAAGTAAAAGCCTTAGGCATTAATACTGAAGTTTATTATTAACTACTGTTTCAATCCCTTGATCTCAAAAAATGGAAAACTATGATGTAAAAATACTCCTTGCCTTTGGCGAATCCATCAGTGGAAAGGATGAATTTTACAAATGGCTGCTTGCTAATGGTTATCCCGAGCTTGCTGCCTTGTCTTCCGCTATTCGTGGCAGCAATGAAGCTTCGGCCTGGCTGATGAAAAATGGATTCCAGCAATTGGCAGCTCTCGACAGCGCCATCGACGAAGATCCCAAGGCTTATGATTGGCTGATAAACCATAACTATAATTTGCTGGCTCGTTTTGCCGATGCTTGCCAGGATAAACCGCAAGCCATCCTTTGGTTTGAGCAGAATGATCTGAAAATATTTAATTTATTAGCTGAAAGAATCAAACTTTTCCGCGATAGCCAGTATTTCGATTACCACAAAATTCATTTTTGATTTTTTAGAAATAAAAATCAACTATGGCAAACACGGCATAAAGCAGGCTGGCAATGCCATTCAATGTAAAAAAGGCAAGGTTCAACTTGCTTAAATCATTGGGTTTAACCAATAGATGCTGATAAACGATTAATAAAGTAAATATCAGGGCGCCTATCCAGTAATATATTCCGAAGTTACCAACCCATCCGAAAAGTACGACAAACACCACAGAAATAAGATGAAAAAAGGCCGAAAGAAGAAGTGCATTTTTCTTTCCTAACCATACCGGAACCGATTTCAGTTTGCGTTTAAGATCAAAATCATAATCCTGTAGGGCATAAATGATATCAAATCCTGAAACCCAAAACAAAACAATAAATGAAATAAATATCGGAATCATCGCAAATTTACCCGTTACTGCCAGATAAGCTCCAATGGGTGCAAGCGAAAGCCCTAAACCCAACACTAAATGTGAAAACGACATAAAACGCTTGGTAAAACTATAACCTAATATTACCGTCAAAGCTATGGGTGAAAGGAAAAAACAAAGGCGGTTGATGAAAAATGTGGTTACTATAAATAACAGCGAATTAATAATCACAAAAAACAGCGCTGAATTCGGACGGATAACGGCTGCCGGAATTTCACGTAAAGCCGTTCGCGGATTCGATTTATCAATAAAACGGTCAGTATAACGGTTAAACCCCATGGCTGCATTCCGCGCAAATAACATACAGAGCAAAACCAAAACAAGTAGCCGGGCGCTAAACGATTGCCCCTCCGAATTCACTGCCACAAAGTAGCCCATACAGGCAAAAGGTAAAGCAAACAGCGTATGGGCAAATTTTACCAACGACATAAAATCCGTTACATTGGAAAGAAATTTTTTAAGCATTTTTAAATTTTCGGTAAAAGAATAAAAAAAAACAATAACAAAAAAGTCCGGCGTTAGTATTTTTTACTAACTTAGCTACCTAAATGCGGAGGAACGCAATATGTGGAAATCTTTACGGTTAATAATGCGCTACTTAAAATATCTTACAAAAGCTAAATCCAAGTATCACATTCACTCTCCCTTTGTTTTTGAACTCATTACGCGCGTTATCGAAAATGAATTTGCTTATCCTGAATATTTAAAAGCCGAAGCGACGCGTCAGGAAATGCTAAATAATCACAGTTCGATAGAAGTAGTTGATTTCGGTGCTAAATCGGGAAATAAAAACTATACTTCTTCCTTTAAAAAAATATCAGAAATCGCAAAAAATTCGGCCATTGCGCCTAAATATGGCCAACTGCTTTATCGTCTTGTAAAACACTTTGAGCCACAAACTATTCTCGAAATAGGAACTTCGCTCGGCATTAGTACAATCTACCAGGCATTGGCTTCTCCTCAAAGCAAGTTATTTTGTATCGAAGGCTGTGCAAACACTGCCGAAAAAGCCCAGGAAAACTTTAACAAACTCAGACTAAAAAATATTGAACTGAATATTGGAAATTTTGATTCGCTACTGCCGGTAATTCTTAAAAAAATCAAAACAGTTGATTTTGCTTTTATTGATGGTAACCATAGAAAAGAACCCACTATAAATTATTTTGAGCAGTGTTTACCCCTGACTACTAACAATTCTGTTTTAATTTTTGATGATATTCACTGGTCGGAAGGAATGGAAGAAGCCTGGAATCACATCATTGCTAACTCAAAAGTTACCTTGTCTATTGATCTGTTCTTTATGGGTATTATTTTCTTTAAAAAAGAATTATGCAAACAGGATTTTATCATTCGTCACTAATCCCGATAAAGCGTTTGGTGCAATTTTTCTGAAAATTCGGAAAATTTTATTTTTTGATTGCATATTTTAAAACATTTACGTACGTTTGTTCGTTAATGGAATTTGCTCCGTAAATCCGGTAAAAATTTCAGCCTGTCAGCAGGCAGGCCATTTATTGACAAAAACTATATTTTTTCGGCTATGGAAAAGGAAATAATCAGATTGACAAATATTATCAAAAATTATAAAATCGGTACCGAAGTCGTTCGTGCGCTTCGTTCCATCTCATTATCCATTCATAAAAATGAATTCGTTGCGCTGATGGGTCCTTCGGGTAGCGGAAAATCCACTTTGATGAATATCTTAGGCTGTCTGGATACTCCTTCAAGCGGAGAATATATTTTAAACGATCAGAAAGTAAGTAACTTAAACGATAACCAGTTAGCAGAAATCCGAAACAAAGAAATAGGATTTATTTTTCAAACGTTTAACCTGTTGCCACGTTCATCGGCGCTTGACAATGTTATGCTACCTCAGATTTATGCCGGTATTGGAAAAGCCAAACGTATCGAAAGGGCAACCCAGGCATTGAAAAATGTCAACTTATCGGATCGTATTTTACATAAACCCAATGAATTATCTGGGGGACAACGCCAGAGGGTAGCCGTTGCACGAGCCTTGGTTAACGAGCCCTCTATTATTCTTGCCGACGAACCCACAGGTAATCTCGACACCAAAACATCCATCGAAATCATGGGATTGCTTGAAGATATTCACAAAGCCGGGAATACCATTATTGTGGTTACCCATGAAGAAGATATCGCCCAGCACGCTCACAGGATCATCCGTCTGATTGATGGTCAGATTACTTCCGATGAGATAAATAAAAACCCGCGTACCGTTTCGTTTTATCATTTCAATAATAACTAATCGTGATTCTATGAACCAGGAAGGAAAAATATACACCAAAACCGGTGATGCCGGCATGACATCGCTGATTGGAGGTAGCCGGGTTCCTAAATATCACCCCCGGATTGAAGCTTATGGTACTATAGATGAATTAAATGCCTATATTGGACTAATCCGCGACTATCTGACTGATGAAAAAACAAGAAGCATCTTGCTTCACATTGAGGAGTTATTGTTTGCAGCCGAGGCTATGCTTGCCGACGAAAATAATTCAATGACAAAACCATTTTCCGGGATTTCAGAAAATGACATTTTACTTTTAGAACAGGAAATTGATGAAATGAATGACAATCTTCCTGAATTACACTCTTTTATTCTTCCTGGCGGACATGTAATTGTGTCCTTTTGCCATATTGCGCGTTGCGTTTGCCGTCGTGCCGAAAGAATAACGTTAAAATTATCAACGGACTTTGAAATAGATAAAAATATTATCAAATTTCTTAACCGTTTATCTGATTACTTGTTCGTATTATCCCGAAAGGTTTCCCATGATCTCAAAGTTCCTGAAATTTATTGGAAATCAACGGAATATTTATAAAATATTATAATTTAAACTTCCATGACTTTTTATTTGGAATTTTGTTAAAAAAAATTACTTTTGCATAATATTAACACTTAAATCTTCTTAACATGTATTGGACCTTAGAATTAGCTTCAAAACTTGAAGATGCTCCCTGGCCTGCAACCAAAGATGAGCTTATTGATTTCAGTATTCGTTCAGGTGCGCCTATGGAGGTTATCGAAAATTTAATGGAAATCGAAGATGAAGGTGAAATCTACGAAAGCATCGAAGACCTATGGCCTGATTATCCTTCCAAAGAGGATTTCTTCTTTCATGAAGACGAGTATTAACCGTATCTGGCTGATGTTAAAGACTTATATGTTTTGCTAACATCAGCCTTTTAAACTTTATTCACTTACATTTTCACACTTCCTTTTTTATAGAATTATTATTCTGTTATCAGAATTTGAGTTAATTTTGCTTTTATTTATTGAAAACTCATTATTTATAATTTACCTATACCATGGTTAGTTTTTTAAAAAAATTACTTGGCACTAAATCAGAACGTGATGTTAAAGAAATCATGCCTATTCTGGACAAAATACATGAAGCCTACAAGATAATTTCCAATCTCAGCAATGATCAGCTTCGTGCCAAAACCCTTGAATTCAAAGAAAAAATTACAAATTATATAGCCAGCGAAGAAAATCAGATTTCCGAACTAAAAAATCGCATAGAAGCTGAATCTGAAATGGGAATAGATGAAAAAGAACATCTTTACCAAACCATTGATAAGCTCGAAAAGGAAAGTTATAAAAAATCGCAGGAAATATTAAATGAAATCTTACCCGAAGCTTTTGCCGTGATGAAAGAAACGGCTAAGCGTTTCAAGGAAAATGAAATCGTAGAAGTTACGGCTACCGAAATGGATAAGGATATTGCCGCCAAACGCGATCATGTAACTATTGTTGGCGACAAAGCTTTATGGAAAAACACCTGGTTAGCCGGTGGAAATATGATTACCTGGGATATGGTACACTACGATGTTCAGCTTATTGGCGGTATTGTGTTGCACCAAGGCAAAATTGCAGAAATGGCAACCGGAGAAGGGAAAACTCTGGTAGCAACCCTGCCGGTTTATTTAAATGCTTTACCGGGAAAAGGTGTACATATCGTTACCGTTAACGATTATCTTGCCAAACGCGACTCTGAATGGATGGGCGTTTTGTATGAATTTCATGGCTTAAAAGTGGATTGCATCGACAGACATGAACCTAATTCCGAAGAACGCCGCAAGGCCTATCTTGCCGATATTACGTTTGGCACCAACAACGAATTTGGCTTCGATTATCTGCGCGATAATATGACTCGTAACCCTGAAGAACTTGTGCAACGTCCACATAATTATACCATTGTAGATGAAGTAGACTCCGTTTTAATTGATGACGCCCGTACTCCTTTAATCATTTCTGGACCCACACCAAAAGGAGATAAACAGGAATTTGATGCACTAAAGCCTCAAATACTCAAACTCTATGAGGCCCAAAAACGATTAGTTAACCAGTTACTGGCTGAAGCTAAAAAACTTCTTAGCGGCACACCAACTCCCGAACAGGAAAAAAAAGGTGGCGAACAGTTATTCAGGGCTTTCAGAGGTTTGCCAAAATATAATGCGCTCATTAAGTTCCTTAGCGAACCCGGCATGAGAGCATTAATGCAAAAAACAGAAAACTTTTATCTCGCAGAACAACAAAAAAACATGCACATCATTGATGATGAGTTGTTTTTTGTAATTGACGAAAAAAATAATACCGTTGATATAAGCGAAAAGGGGATTGATCTGATAACCGCTTCTTACGAAGAACCCAATTTTTATATTCTGCCCGACATTGGTGCGGAAATTGCTGAAATGGAAAAAAATACGCTAACTGAAGCTCAGAAACTCGAAAAGAAAAATCAGTTATTGATAGATTATTCAACAAAATCGGAAAGAGTTCACACCGTTCACCAATTATTAAAAGCGTATACCCTTTTTGAAAATAATGTGGAATACGTGGTAATGGACAACAAAGTAAAAATTGTTGATGAGCAAACCGGACGTATACTCGAAGGCAGACGTTATTCCGACGGACTTCACCAGGCTATTGAAGCCAAGGAAAATGTAAAAGTGGAAGCCGCCACACAAACATATGCCACCATCACCCTGCAGAATTATTTCCGTATGTACCAGAAATTAGCAGGGATGACTGGTACTGCTGAAACGGAAGCCGGCGAACTTTGGGACATTTATAAATTAGATGTAGTGGTAATTCCCACCAATCGTCCGGTAATACGCGACGACCGCCAGGATTTGGTTTTCAAAACCAAACGCGAAAAGTTCAATGCAGTGATTGATGAAATCGAAAAATGTATTGCCATTGGAAGGCCTGTACTTGTAGGTACTACCTCCGTTGAAACTTCAGAGTTGTTGAGCCGTATGCTCAAACGCAAAAATGTCCCCCACAATGTACTGAACGCCAAACTACATCAAAAAGAAGCTCAGATCGTGGCAGATGCCGGGAAACCTGGCAACATTACCATTGCTACCAACATGGCTGGTCGTGGTACCGATATAAAATTAGGTCCCGGAGTAAGAGAAGCCGGCGGTTTAGCTATATTTGGCACCGAACGTCATGAATCACGCCGGGTCGACCGCCAGCTTCGTGGCCGTTCCGGACGACAGGGCGATCCGGGAAGTTCCCAGTTTTTTGTTTCTCTCGAAGATGACCTGATGCGTATGTTTGGTTCCGAACGTATTGCAAAAATCATGGACAGGCTTGGTTTAAAAGAAGGCGAAGTTATTCAGCATTCTATGATTACCAAATCCATTGAAAGAGCCCAACGGAAAGTGGAGGAAAATAACTTCGGCATTCGTAAACGACTGCTCGAATATGACGACGTAATGAATTCCCAGCGCGAAGTCATTTACAAAAAACGCCGTCATGCTCTTTACGGCGAACGTCTTGCCGTTGACATTTCTAATATGATTTATGATGTTTGCGAACAGATAGTCAGCGATTATCATGAACAACGCAGTTTCGGAGAATTTAAATTAGCCCTTCTAAAAACATTAATTACAGATAGCCCTGTATCAGAAAAAGAATTTCTGTCGGGCAATAAAGAAGAAATTACGGATGCACTTTTTACTCAAGTATTCAAAACTTATAAAGAAAAATCGGCTGCCATAGCTCAGAAAACGGCACCCATTATCAAAGAAGTATATGAACATCAGCATCAATACGAAAACATCGCTATTCCTATTACCGATGGCATAAAAACGATGCAGGTGATAGCAAATCTGAAAAAAGCTTATGAAGATAAAGGTAAGGAGGTTATTTTAGCCATTGAAAAAGGAATTACGCTGGGTGTTATTGATGATTCCTGGAAAGATCACCTTCGTGAAATGGACGAATTGAAACAATCGGTACAAGCTGCAACTTACGAACAAAAGGATCCGTTGCTGATTTATAAATTTGAATCCTTCCAACTTTTCAAGGTCTTGGTTCAGAAAATAAATAAAGATGTTTCCTCATTCATTATCAGAGGGAATCTTCCAATGGAAGAAGCTGGAGATGTTAAGGAAGCACAAATACCACGCCATCAGGATCGTGAAAAATTACAAGAAGGACGTTCGGATATGCTCGCAGCCGCCAATCGCACTTCCGAACAACAGATTACTCAACCTGTTCATGTTGAGAAAAAAGTTGGTCGAAATGATCCTTGCCCCTGTGGAAGTGGTAAAAAATTTAAAAACTGTCACGGAAGTAATTGATTGAATATTAATTTATAAAATCACCTGAAATGAAGAAATTTATTTGGTTTTGTGTAGTTGCTCTATCCATTGCCTTTATAGCATGCAGCAAAGATGGTGATGAAGAAAATAACATTCCAATTTATTCAAATGCTCAGGACATTATCAATCCACCAGATACTTTTATATTATACATGCCATTAAGATCTTACAGTAATAGCATGGCAACCCTAAGGTTTGATACGAATTCCGTCTGGAGAATTTCAAAAATTACCGGTCAGTCTTCCAACTTTTGGATTCAGCGTGCGGATAGCACACAACTTATTATTCGCGATACCCTTGTTTTAGGACTACAGGGAAATACGGTTTATAATTTTTATGCTATATTAGGTTCGAATGAATCAAAAAATAAATTCTTTGCAAAGTTTGAGAAACAACCCGTAAATTATTCAACATTTTCGCCCAAGTTTTAACGGAGGTTTTACCTGTCGGAAAGCTTGCCATTTTCCATGATTTCCGATTGTATCTGTATGGCTTCTTTATGAACAAGCTCAAAAAGCCTGATTAAAAAATCGCGATTTAATCCGGCACGGGAAGCATTTTCAAGCCGGTAGCGAATGATTTCGCTCCAACGTTTTATCTGAAGAATAGTTATATCATTTTCTTTTTTGTATTCGCCAATTTCTTTAACTATTTCCATTCTGCGCGAAAGGATGGTTATCAGTTCGTCATCCAGTTTATCAATTTCGCGGCGAAGCCCTTCCAGCTTATTTTCAAATTCATGACTTCCTGAAGTTTTACGAATAACAAGTTTTGTAAGAAGTTCGTAAAGCTGATACGGTGTGATTTGCTGCCGGGCATCCGTTAGCGCCTTTTCGGGATGATCATGAACTTCAACCATTAAACCATCCATTTCGAGATCTAACGCTTTTTGGGCTATATTGTAAATCAACTCCATTTTCCCACATATGTGGCTTGGATCACAAATGATAGGCAAGTTGGGGATCAGCCGTTTCAATTCGATGGGGATTTCCCACATCGGAGCATTACGGTAAGGCGTTTTTTCAAAATAAAAAAAACCACGGTGAACGGCAATTATTTTCCGGATTCCCGCCCTGTAGCATCGTTCAATCGTTCCCATCCAGAGTTTTAAATCCGGATTTACCGGATTCTTTATCATCACCGGAATATCAATACCTTGTAACGAATCGGCAATTTCCTGTACCGAAAATGGATTTACAACCGTACGTGCGCCTATCCATAAAATGTCAACTCCGCTTTCGATGGCTTCAACCACATGTTGTGGCGTGGCAACCTCAACAGCCGTAAGCAAACCCGTTTCCTGCCGCACCCGCTTTAACCAATCCAGTCCTTTGCTTCCCACGCCCTCAAATTGACTGGGACGGGTTCGTGGTTTCCATATCCCAGCCCTGAATATCTTGACTTGTTTTATTTTAGCCAATTCCTTTGCCGTTGCAAGCACTTGTTCCTCAGTTTCAGCGCTGCACGGACCGCTGATTATCAACGGTTGATTATAGTTTTCCAACCACGAGGTAAGGGGTAGTATATCCAAAATTGGTTTATTTTAAGAAATTAACCTCGCAAAGTTAATAACAATTGACTGGTAGCCATAAAAGTTGATAATATTTTTAATAAAGAGTTGATTAAAAGCGGAAAAAATCGTTTTTTTGCATAATAATTTGAAACAGACGAAATGGAACGCTTAAAACGTATTAAAATTAAAGATTTACTGACCGATAATTGCCAGGAAAAGATCGGTGGAGAAGTAACAGTAAAAGGATGGGTTCGCACCAAACGAGGAAATAAAAAAATAGCCTTTATTGCTTTGAACGATGGTTCGATTGTGCATAGCATTCAGATAGTGGTTAATGTATCCGATTTTGAAGAAGAATTATTAAAACAAATAACTACAGGCTCTTGCCTTTCGGTTACCGGCAAATTGGTTGAATCGCTTGGACAGGAACAACATGTGGAAATTCAGGCATTGTCCATTATTGTTTATGGAACTGCCGACCCCGAATCCTATCCCTTGCAGAAAAAAGGTCATACGTTGGAATTCCTTCGCGAAATAGCCCACCTTCGTCCACGCACCAATACCTTTGGCGCAGTGTTGCGCGTCCGTCATGCCATGGCATTTGCTATCCATAAATACTTTAACGATAACGGTTTTTATTACCTTCATACACCTATTATTACAGGTTCGGATGCCGAAGGCGCCGGAGCCATGTTTCGTGTTACAGCGCTTGATCCCAAAAATCCGCCGCTAAAAGATGATGGTAATGTAGATTTTTCCAACGATTTTTTCGGAAAAATGACCAATCTTACCGTTTCGGGCCAGTTGGAAGCCGAATTGGGCGCACTTGCCTTGTCGTCTGTCTATACCTTCGGACCTACATTTCGTGCCGAAAATTCTAACACTCCTCGCCATTTAGCCGAATTCTGGATGATAGAACCAGAAATAGCATTCTGTGATATTACCGACAACATGGATTTGGCTGAAGATTTCCTGAAATATCTGATCCGTTATGCTCTTGAAAATTGCAAAGCTGATCTTGAGTTTCTTAACAAAATGTATGACAACGAATTGATTGAACGGCTAAACGTTATTTTAAATAATGAATTTAAGCGCTTATCTTATACCGAAGCTGTCGAAATTTTAATGGCATCCGGTCAGGAGTTTGAATTCCCAGTTTCCTGGGGCATTGACCTGCAATCGGAACACGAACGATACCTGGTAGAAAAGCATTTTTCAAAACCAGTCATTTTAACCGATTATCCGAAGGATATAAAAGCTTTTTACATGAAACAAAATGACGATAACAAAACCGTCAGAGCAATGGATGTCCTGTTCCCAAAAATCGGAGAAATCATCGGAGGATCACAAAGAGAAGAAAACTATGAAAAGCTTTTAAACCGTATCCAGGAGTTGCATATTCCCGAAAAGGATGTATGGTGGTATCTCGAAACACGTAAATTCGGATCGGCACCTCATAGCGGCTTTGGATTAGGCTTCGAACGATTAATCTTATTTGTTACCGGAATGTCAAATATCCGCGATGTTATTCCTTTCCCGCGTACACCTCAGAATGCCGAATTTTAATTTTTTTCAACCTGCGATAAATTAAATGTATTATCTTTAGGCATTCATTTGTAACCAGAAAAATTTGTTTGTTTATAAGCCATGCTAAACCAGAGATTAGAACAGAAATTACTTCAGAAGCTTTCTCCACAGCAAATACTGCTGATGAAACTGATTCAAATACCTTCTATGGCACTGGAACAACGCATTAAACAAGAAATTGAAGAAAATCCTGCATTGGAAGAACTAAATGAAAATGAAGACATTCTGCAATCGGAACAAGAATTGGCGAATGAAACCGCTACAAATGATTTAGCTGAAGACACCGATCCTGATAAAGATGAATTTGACATCACCGATTACATGGATGATGATGAAACACCTTCTTACAAACTCAATACGTTCAATTCTTCCTCCGATGATGAGCAAAGAGATATACCCTTTGAGTCCAGCACATCGTTCCACGATTTTTTATTACAACAATTAGGTTTACTGGTACTTTCCGAAAAAGAAAACTCCATTGCAACCACGATCATCGGCAACATTGACGAGGCAGGTTATCTCCGGCGCGATATTTCCGCTATGGTTGACGACTTAGCTTTTACTCAGAATTTATCTGTTAAAAAAGATGAAATTCTTGAAATGCTCAAAATCGTTCAGCAACTCGATCCTCCAGGTATAGCAGCCCGCAACCTGAAAGAATGCATCCTTTTGCAACTTAAAAGAATGGATGCTTCCCCGGCCTCACAAACAGCGATCTTGATTATCGAACGTTATTTTAATGAATTTACAAAAAAACACTACGACAAGATTATAAAAAAAATAGGAATTCCCGAAAAATCACTAAAAGCAGCTATCAACGAAATTTTAAAATGTAATCCAAAACCAGGAAATTCTTTTGGCGATACATCAAGAAGTAATCAGTACATCATCCCCGATTTTATTTTGGTAAACAAAGAAGGTGAATTGGAACTAATACTCAATTCACGCAATGTCCCCGAATTACGCCTCAATAAATCCTATCAGGAAATGATGGAAACCTATTCGGAAAACAAACAAAATAGTTCTCATAAGGAAGCAGCCCAGTTTATTAAACAAAAAATTGATTCGGCACGATGGTTTATAGATGCTATCAAACAACGGCAAAACACTTTGTACACTACGATGAAAGCTATTCTGGATTACCAGAAAGATTATTTTCTGGAAGGCGATGAGACTAAGCTTAAGCCAATGATTCTTAAAGATATTGCCTTAAAGGTAAACCTTGACATTTCTACCATTTCCAGGGTTGCCAATAGTAAATATGTTCAAACTCCTTTCGGAACATTTTTATTGAAAAGTTTTTTTTCGGAATCTATGCAAACCGATAGCGGTGAAGAAGTATCTACCCGTGAAATAAAAAAAATTCTGTCCAACTGCATCGAGATTGAAAATAAGGATAAGCCACTGACAGACGATCACCTTACCAATATCCTGAAAGAAAAAGGGTATAATATTGCCCGCCGAACGGTTGCCAAATATCGCGAACAACTTAATATTCCTGTGGCCCGCCTTCGTAAAGAGCTTGCATAGCATGGGTAATCCGGTTTTTAACCTGCATATTATTTATTTTTCCCTTAAAAACGAATACGGCCAATTATTATTGATAACCAAAATCTTTACCAATGGAAACTCGAATTGCTAAAATAACATCCTATATTTTTCATCCGGTGTTTATTCCTACCTTTTTTATAATCACCCTTTTTTTTATGCATTTTGGCGTTTTATATCTCATCCCATTGTGGGGCAAGCTATTGCTGGTTGGGATGGTGCTCCTTTTCACAGCCATTTTTCCAATGACATTTGCTTATATTTTCTTAAAAAAAGGATGGATTAAATCGCCTGAAATGGACACAAAGGAAGAAAGAATCTATCCATTATTGTTTTCGGCTTTTTTTTATTACTTAAGTTTCTATCTTCTTCGTCAAATTCACTGGTCGCCGGTTATTCCGGTTTTCATGTTCGGTGCCCTGTGTTCAAATGTTATAATACTAATTATCAACTTTTTTTGGAAAATAAGCATCCACTGCATGGCTATGGGTGGTTTGCTCGGAGCGTATATCGGAATAGCTTATAAATACAACCTCAATATTTTTTATTTAATTTCGGCAGTTATTTTGTTATGCGGACTGGTTGGTTTTGCACGATTAAAATCAAACTCCCATAAGCCAGCCCAAATATATGCAGGCTTTCTTACGGGAGTTGTTGTAATGTTTGGAATTTTTCTTTTGCTCTAAAATGGACGAAGCGCTATTCCTATTGATATCGGATACACATCCGGACCCTTATCTTTTTTGAATAACTTAGCTAAAGAATAATAGCCGGTAAGATTGATCCATTTATAACCTATCCTGCCAGTAACTCCATAATTCATACTTTCAAGATTTTTTACATCGCTTTGTTTAATCTTATGCGACTCGGTTCCTCCGTCCAGATCATCTCCCTTATATTTGGTATGGCTTCCGACCAAAAATCCCAACTTAAATCCCAAAGCGAATTTCATGTCATTCTTGGTTTTATACCTAAGTTCCATTGGGATATCAAGATAAACAACCGACAACTTATTTCGTTTATAGCTTATGCTTTCTCCGTTAACTTTAGATGGAATTTTGTAAAATTTAGAAACATTAGCAGTATCAACCTTAATCAACGCATTGCTCTTAAGATTATGCGCAGTTACGCCTAAGCCTATTGCATAACTAAGGTTACTTTTACCTATTTGGTCGCCATACAAGACATATAAACTCGTACCTAAATTAAAAGGTTTTACCGAAATACTGTCGGGTACACCTTGCCAAATATCTGTAAAAACATCAATACCTGAACTAAACTTACCTGTAATTTTCGTAGAACTATTTTGTTCATTCTGCGAAAAAGTATTAACAGATATAAAAATGACAGATAAAATGAGAAGTAATTTTTTCATATTAAATAATTTATTGATTATTTGACAAACATACAAAAATTTTAAGGTATTTAGACTCTCTAATGCAAATATTTTAAGTGTTAGCTTTATCCATAAATACTTTTATTACAATAAATCAATGATATAACATAATCGTACAATAAAAAACCGGAACCAGTTTATTGGTTCCGGGGAGAAGAGAGAGAGAAAAAAAAACAGAAAACAAACTTATTATTTTATAATGGGCAAAATAATCTGATTTTAAATTACCTATTTGATTTTTATCAAATATCCATCCTTTTCACAAACCGGACATATCCTCTTTTTTGAAGTTATAAACCCGCATCTTTTACATTTATAAAATTTATTCAGCAAAACAGGATGCGATTTGAATTTGGGAAAGGAAAACAAGGTTTTCATTATTCAAACTTTTTTTGCAAAGTTGAAATAAACAAATAATAAATTTGGGGAGATTTAGTAAGCGTAGCACTTTTCCGAGTATTCGTAGTGGTTTTTCGAGTATTCGTATAAAAACAGAAAAAATGGTCTGATTTTTTTGAATTAAACTGCTTATAAAATCTTTTGAAAAATTGGTGGAGATAACATTTAAAACCTTAGAAAAAGACCAAGATTTAAGTATCGCTTTTTAGCTAAATAAAAAACTCCAGCGACAGGCTGGAGTAATTTTTGAATTTTGTGGGCCCACCTGGACTTGAACCAGGGACCACCTGATTATGAGTCAGGTGCTCTAACCAACTGAGCTATAGGCCCTAAATAATACTAAAATCTCATTTGGATTTATGACTGCAAATTTACAATTTTGTATTTGAAAAAACAAAACATTTTAAAAAACCATTATGATTAATCTAACAGGAATAAAAAATATCATTTTCGACTTTGGCGGAGTGGTTATAGACATTGATTTTCAAGCAGCAGCTAATTCATTTAAAAAATTAGGCATATCTGATTTTTCCAGAATGTATTCTCAAATTTCACAGGTTCAACTATTTGACAGATTTGAAAAGGGAATCCTAAGCCCGCAGGAATTCAGAACTGAATTAAAAACATTCCTTCCATCTGAAATAGATGATAATCAAATTGATGCTGCCTGGAATAGTATGATTTTGAACATTCCAGCTAAAAGAGTCAATTTATTGCTAAATCTGAAAAATCAGTACCGTACTTTTTTGTTAAGTAATACTAATAAAATACATTACGATTTTTATTTACACCATTTTAAAAATACTTATGGTTTTGACAACTTTTCCCACATTTTTGAAAAAGCTTATTTTTCGTTTGAAATGGGAATGAAAAAACCCGATAAGGATATTTTCAATTACGTTCTATCAAATAGCCAACTGATTCCCAATGAATGTCTTTTTATTGATGATTCTGAATCCAATATACTTACGGCAAATACATTAGATTTTTCAACGTATTTATTGCCTCCGGAAAAAGACATTTGCGAGCTATTTCAGCTATAACATTTTGTTTTGCATCATCCGGTAAAGAGTGGTTTTACCAATACCGAGTTTTTTAGAAACAACCCGGACTTTATTATCGTATTTTTCGAGAAAATGTTTGATAATACGCACATTATATTCTTCCAATGTCGTTTCGTCAAGAAGAAAATCGTTTAGTGTGTTGGAAGAGGAAAAGTTTATATCATCTTTGTCTATAACATCCGAATTTGTCATTACAGCAGCTAATTCCATGATTGCTTTAAGTTCCCTGACATTTCCCGGCCATGGATATTTTTTTAGTTTATTAAGAGCTTCAGATGTGATGGTTAGCTTGTTCATTTTATTTTTGCGACAAAATTCATCAACAAAAAATCTGGCTAACAGAAAAATATCATGACCTCTTTCTCTGAGCGGCGGCAATTCGATAGGTAAACCCAGCAAGCGATAATAAAGGTCTTCGCGAAATTTTTTCTTTTTTACTTCTTCGGCAAGATTTTTATTGGTTGCCACAATTACCCGCACATCCAACTTAATAATCTGATTGCTACCAATGCGTATTACTTCGTCTTCCTGCAAAGCCCTCAGGAGTTTGGCCTGCATATTGAGGTCCATGTCGGCTATTTCGTCCAGAAATAAAGTACCTTTATTTGCCTCTTCAAATTTTCCGATCCGGCGGGCGTTGGCTCCGGTAAAAGCGCCTTTTTCGTAGCCAAACATTTCGCTTTCAATCAATTCCCTGGGAATGGCTGTTACGTTTACCGCCACAAACGGCATTTTTTTCCGCGAAGAATTATAATGTATAGCTTTGGCTACCAGCTCCTTACCTGTTCCCGTTTCACCAGTTATGGAAACGGTAATATTTGTTCGTACCGCTTTTTCAATCAAAGTAAAAATCCTGTGAATGGGCGGACTATCTCCTTTGATTAGATTTTGATATTCATATTTCTTGCCGATTTCTTCCTCAAGGATGGATATTTTTTGTTTTAGCTGAAGATTTTCCCTGATGTTTTTTGTAATATTCCATAGCCGGTCTTTTGTATCCTGATCCTTAATAATATAATCGTAAACGCCTTTTTTTAACAATTCGATAGCAGTTGAAATATCCTGTTGTCCCGAAACAATAACAACCGGTAGATCGGGGTTGAATTCACGGATTTTAGTTAAAACCTCCAAACCTGTCATTCCGGGAAGGTTATAATCTAACGTAATTACAGATGGGTTTTTATAAAGATTTGCCAATAAGCTCTTTCCATCCTGAAATACTTCTACTTCATAATCAGGATTTAATGACAGATGATAAGCCATGATTTTGGCAAAAATCAGATCATCTTCGAGGATGAAAATCGTAAAAGGACCGTCCATACCTGCAGATTTAAAATTATCACGCTAATATACAATAATAATTTTATACTTAAATAACATTTAATTTTTTTTTAATTTTTAAAAAAACAAAAAAGATATAAAATATTATACTTCTGTTGTTTCTAATAAATCATCGAATAATTTTAAAATCTCTTCGGGTTTCCCCAAAGAAAGAATTTTCATTTTATTTTTTTTAAAATCGGGTATCCCTTTGAAATAACCTGAATAATGTTTCCGCATTTCGAAAACGCCCCTACGTTCACCTTTCCATTCAACCGATTGAATAAAATGAAGTTTGCAGGTTTTAATACGTTCAACAATCTCAACATCAGGAAGTTGCTCATTATTCAGTAAATATTTTTTGATGGCTGCAAATATCCACGGATTGCCAATTGCCGCGCGGCCAATCATAATGCAATCCACTCCAAACATATCTTTCATTTTCATTGCCTTTTGCGGAGAATCCACATCCCCATTGCCGATAACAGGAATAATCATACGGGGATTATTTTTTACTTCGCCAATCAATGTCCAGTCGGCTTCGCCTTTGTAAAGCTGATCCCGTGTTCGTCCATGAATTGTAATTGCTTTAATTCCAACATCCTGTAGCCGTTCTGCAATTTCGACAATATTTTTATTTTTCTGATCCCAACCCAAGCGGGTTTTAACCGTTACAGGCAAACTTGTGGCTTTTACTACGGCATCGGTCATGGCTATCATTTTGGGCAAATCATTCAGCAGACCGGCGCCAGCTCCTTTGGAAGCCACTTTTTTAACCGGACAACCGAAATTGATGTCTATCAGATCGGGATTTGCCTGCTCGGCAAGTACCGCAGCCTGTTTCATGCTTTCGATATTATTACCAAAAATTTGTATGCCCACCGGACGTTCTTCATCAGATAAATTGAGTTTACAGACACTTTTATCAGCATCACGTATCAATCCTTCGGATGAAATAAACTCAGTATAAACCATATCGGCGCCAAAATTTTTACACAACCTGCGAAAAGGCGGGTCAGTAATATCTTCCATCGGAGCTAAAAACAATGGGAAACCATCCCATTCCACATTCCCAATTTTTACCATGAATGCAAAATTATGTAAATTTACGCACATTTTACCTAAAGAAAACTTAATGAAACCCTTTGATTTTCTGCGTCGCTATCCACCATATTCTCAGCTAATTTGTTTCATTTTTATTACTTTAGCCTCGCTCATGTTTACTTTGTTTCTTGGCTTATTAATAGGTGTACCATTCTTCGGAATGGGAATTCTAAACAATTTGGGAGAAATGGCTAATTTATCTAATCCTCTGTCAATTAGTCTTCTTAAATATTTACAAATTATCAATCAGTTCGGGATGTTTATCTTTCCGCCGATAATTTTTGCATGGATAATCAGCGATAAGCCATCATCTTATCTGAGCATTTCAGTCAAACCCAAAATATATACGTTGTTTACTGCCGGGATACTTATGTTCCTGGCTTTGCCATTGATAAATTATTTTTCCGAAATCAATTCAATGATGAAACTACCTCATGGAATGGCAGGTATCGAAAACTGGATGAAAAATTCTGAAAAAAACGCAACGCAGCTTACCGATGCCTTTCTTAACGTAAAAAACGGAGAAGGATTTGCCGTCAATATGCTGATGATAGCTATTTTGCCGGCGATAGGCGAAGAACTGGTTTTCCGTGGAGTTTTATTACGTTTATTAAAAAGTTGGATGAAAAACATTCATTGGGCTATTGTTGTTTCTGCTATCATTTTTAGCGCCTTCCACCTTCAATTCTACGGCTTTATTCCACGATTAATGCTCGGCATTTTGTTTGGATATTTATGTTACTGGACAGGATCGTTGTGGGTTCCTATTTTTGTTCATTTTGTAAATAACGGAACAACGGTCGTCGTTTCATATCTGTCGCAAACCGGGTTAATTCAAGCTAAAGCCGAAGAGTTAGGAAATACCTCCTCCATCCCTATCATTTTAGGAAGCCTGATAGCAAGTTCTTTTTTGATAGCAAGCATTTACTATTTTGAAAAGAAATCCAGAAATTATTTCTGGCTTTGAATTACGGGAGCTTCTTCAGCCTGAATTACTTCTTTAGTATCCACATTATAAATAAATGCGACAACTGAGCAGTGTTTAGCCACCCATTCCGGTTTCAGCGTATACGCAGCTAAATTAGCAGTGTAGGTTTTATTTGCTTCCAAAGCTTCCTCTGAAATCAAATCGCCATAGGTACTGTTAATGGCATCCCTTAAAACATGCCGGTGCACATAATCAGGAACATCTTCGACATGTCCCGTTGCCGGATTGGCATATTTCTGATAAGCAACAATGCTATCTTCGGTTAGATAAACACACAATTTATAATTAATTCCGTCGGTTGCCAGAAATTTACTTTCAACTTTCACATCCAGTTGTTTTGTTGAACTGTTGTATGTGTTGGTAATTTTTAACGATACAATAGCTGTATCATTTATCATAGCACCAACAACAGATGTCCAATTACCATAATCTACCAAAATATTTCCGCCGTTAATTTTGCGATTAATCATTCCTATGGGATTGTACGGAACCCCAAAATCAGTATTCAGTTGATTGCTTGTGGCTGTACGAAAATCATAAGCATAGTTACCAGCGGACGGGGTTGCCAGATTTCCGGCATGAATGGAAATAATAATAAGAGAATCACCGTATTGATCCTTCAGTTCCATAGCAACTTCATGTGCTGCAGGGCAATTGGGACAATAATGACCGGTAAAATCTTCGAGTAATATTTTTTTATGGATACTTTTACTGGTGGTATCTGTCTGCGTTGTACCTTTATTACGAAGGTAAGGCGAATCAATTTTATCGCACGAGAAAAAGGCTACGGGAGTAAAAATTATAATTAAATAAAGGATGATTTTTTTCATTTGTTATTAATTTTATTTTTTATTGGTCAAATGGAATATCCATAAAATATCATTTTCGGTTTGTTTGCACATTGTCCTTACGGATATTTCATGATTATCTGATTCAAAAAATTTAAACAATTTGAGATTTAAAACTTATTGAAAGTTCTTTAAAAACTGCTGGAAATCGAGAGCGTAAAACCACTGGATGCAGGAACCTGGCGGCAAATACCTCCAACACAAAGCAAGCCTTCGCGGGATCGACCATAGGAAAGAGCTATACGTGTTGTGCCCAGATTATATCCGGTAGCTATATTATAATAATTCAACTCCTTTCCACCGGTTTCCTTTTTTTCTTCCGGCATATTGGTATTAAATTGGTCGCTTACTGCAAAAAACCATTTGGGAGCAATATCGTATTCAAGCATAGCCATTGTCCAGTTTCCAAAGTCCTGCTTGGTATCGAGGTATTGCATTTCCAAACGTAATGAATTCTTTGTGTTAAATTTATAGGTTAAATCAGCTATTCCGATATTTGCATAAACCATATCGCCATGTCCCTGAAGCACCTGAATATTGTATGCAACATTCATATACGAAAACACCGTTTTAAAGTTATTTCCAAATTTATGAGTAATTTCAAAAGCAAAATCCTCATAATATCTATCTTTTCCGAAAGTAAAGAAATCAGAATTATAACCTTTTGTGCCCTTCGCATTTATTTCAGTGGTATCGTTTATTTTATACTTATCAATAGCATTAATTTTGGAATAATTCAACGAGATATTCGTCCCGTTTTTGCCACCAAAAAGCGTTCCTTTACCAATAAAATAGTCGAGAGTTCCTTCCAATCCTATTTCGCCATTTGGTTGGCTTGCATAGGGATACATAGCCGAAAGCGCATAACTGTATTGTTTTGAGATAGGTGGTAAAAAATTAATATCCAAAGATTGATTGAGTTCCGTACGACTTGATTTAAAACTCATGTTATCAATGCGTTTTCCGGTGAGGGTAACTCCCAAACCTTTTTGCGAATACGAAGCCGATACCAATAATGCTTGTCCATCGCGGTAGATATAATTATTTACAGCGGTAGGATCGTTGATTTTATAGGCATATTCCGACATCAAGCTGGCGCCTCCCCTTGAAATGTTTATACGTCCGGCAAAAGCAGCCACATTTTCAGGCAATTCATATTTAAAAGTTGGATCGTCCTTTTGATATTTGCTTACGAAACTTCCTCCCAGTATAACTTTTGTTTTACAGGTTTCACCACCTTTAATAATATCATTCAAATTGAATTCAGCATCCACGCCACGTACGATACCCCGGCTATTCGGAGTATATTTATCCCAATAAAACCGTTGAGTTCCAATGATTCCCTTAACCGACACACCTTTAAAGGGATTGTATTTCACCCTTATCCCATCCAAGGAGTTGTCGTAACCCAGATTCCATTCCTGATAGGTTCGTAAAATTAATCCGCTACCAAATTGTTCGTAAAAATTTCCTACGGTTATATCCAGTTCATCTTTTTTATAATTCAAGAATCGGTAAGGAAAGCCACTTCCTTCATAGCGTTTATCAAAACCTCCCAAAGGATGCATATACGTTTCATAACGAACGCCAGCCGTGAAATTACCGTTGGTATAAATCAGGTTCATATACGCATTCATTCCCAGATTTTTACCATTAATAGTGGAATCGGTGATACCCAAATCTTTATCGGGTTGGTAATTTTGGGCATCCATCTGGAAGTCGCCATGTACCTGACCCGAAGAAATAATATCCTGGGCAAAAATGAATCCAGGTAAAATGAGCAGAAACATTAAATAAAAATAGCGGGTAAATTTTTTCATAAATTATTAAAATTTCAACAACATAAATAAAAAATGGACTAAGGTGTTGGCAGAGTTTAAGTTATTTAATATCCTGACCGGCAGCTAATTTCTTTACCAAATCGAATAATTGCACTTCGCCGCCTTCTTCGTAGGAAGTATGTTGCCATACGATTTCGCCTTTACCGTTGAGCAAAACTGTAAAAGGTACATTCCCAACGTGCATGGCGCGATAAAAATCTTTATTTACATCCAGATAAACCTCGTAGTCCCAATTTCTTCCATTAACAAAAGGCATCACTTTCGACGAATTACGGGCATCGTCAATAGAAATAGCCACTAATTTAACACCGGTTTCCTTTTGCCAATCACCATAAACTTCAGAAATAGAATTCAGTTCTTTAACGCAATTGGTACACCATGTTGCCCAGAAACTGATAATTACAGGCTTTCCGTTGTTGCTGATGTTTGACGTATTAAATGTTTGCCCTTCAGGTGTTTTGATATTTACTCCGGGTAATTTGTACGATTTTTCAATTTTTTCCTGCGTGAATGCCAAAAGATTAACAAACAGAATCAGTGTAAGAAGAGTTATTTTTTTCATGTTAATATATTGATAAAATTAGATAGTATGATTTAACGCTATGAGCCGCCAAAATTAGGAAAATCAATGTAACGACAAAAAAAAATTTAAAGAATATACACTTCGAGGAGTTTTGCTTCCTTAGCTGTTTGTAGAACAACATTTTTAATTTCGGCAGGAATAAGAACGGCATCACCTAAATGCAAATCAATAATTCCTTCATTATAAAGCAATCCACAACTGCCCTCCACACAAACATACACCACAAAGGAATCCAACTCGCTAAAATCCTTGGCGATGGACTGGTTAAATTGAAGCATATTTGTTGTAAAATATGGTGATTTTATTATAGTAGCGGTCTGGTTAACTTTGTGTAAATAGTTGGTCCGGTAATTATCGTAAACATTAAAATCCATGGCTTCAAGAGCAAGAGTCGTATGAAGTTCGCGGGATTTTCCCTGAGCGTCCACTCTGTCCCAATCGTAAATCCGAAAGGTGTTATCCGATGTTTGCTGTATTTCAGTGAGCAATATTCCCGGACCGAGGGCATGAACCCGGCCTGCCGGTAAATAAAACGCATCCCCGGCAGAAACGTTTTCATAGTTTAAAATATCAGTAAGCGTTTTATTTTTAAAATGTTCCAGATAGGTGTTGCGGTTCATTTTCTGGTTAAAACCACTGATGAGTTGGGCATTTTTTTCGGCATGCAAAATGTACCACATTTCCGTTTTGCCGGAACCAATGTCCTTTTTTTGGGCCAATTCATCGTCAGGATGAACCTGGATGGAAAGATAATCGTTGGAATCAATAAATTTGATCAGCAAAGGAAATTCATTATGAAACTTCTCATAGACTTTATCGCCCACAAGGTCGCTCATATAAACTTCTATCAATTCCGTCAGTTCGTTTCCGGCAAGAAAGCCATTTTCCACAACGGAATGATTGCCCTGATAATCGGACACAACCCATACCTCGCCACAGTTTGGCAAAGGCGAAAAGTCTTTTCCTAAAACGGTTTGTATCCGGTTGCCGCCCCAGATTTTATCTTTAAAAATAGGTTTAAATTTCAGCGGATAAAGTGTGTTCATTATTCTGATCGTTATAAATTTTAATTACTGCCCATCGCGGGTTTCACTTTTGCAAAAATAAGATAAATGGCTACCAATGCCACGCCCAAGCCCGAAATCATAAACATGGCTTTATAGCCAATGAATTCCCACAAAACCCCTGCCAAAGCACTGGCGACTAAAGTACAAATACTTGCAAAACTATTATAAAAACCAATAGCGGTTGCCGTTTCCTCTTTTTTTGCCAGATTGGATAGCAATGCCTTGGAAACTCCTTCGGTGGAAGCAGCATAAACGGCATAAAAGAAAAATAATAAAAGGAAAACGAGGAGCGTATGAGCAAATCCCATAAAGAAATACACTCCGGCAAAAATAATTAATCCCGTAATCAGAATTTTTTTCAGCCCTACCCTATCGGCAAGTATGCCAATGGGAAACGAAAGTAAAGCATAAATGAGATTATAAAAAATATAGACTCCTATCATGTGGGTATCGGAAAAACCACTGCTTTTGAGCGCCAGAAGCAGAAAGGCATCGGAACTATTGAACAGGGTAAAAGCAAGCAATCCGATAACCACTCTTTTATATGCCGGCGAAGCGATTTTCCAGTATTTAAAATAACTTAAAAAACCAACATGTTTTTTTTCGACACCGATTGTTGCAATCTGTTTTTTTTCTTTTATCAAAAAAGTGAAGGAAATGGCAAAAAGACCCGGCAGAAAAGCGATAAGGAACAACCACACATATTGTCCGGGATGAAAATACAGGTAAATCAACGCAACCACAGGACCAATAGCAGCGCCTACCGTATCCATGGCACGGTGAAACCCAAAGACTTTCCCTTTATTTTCGGGGCTTGTCTCATCGCTCAACATCGCATCGCGGGCGCTGGTACGAATTCCTTTGCCAAAGCGGTCGGTGGTGCGGGCAAAAAACACCCATAACGGAAACCGGGAGACAGCAAGCATGGGCTTGGAGATAGCACTCAAAAAATAGCCCCACTTTACGAAAGGTAGCCTGAGCCCTATTCTATCGGAAAGATTACCGAAATATCCCTTGCTGATTCCGGCAGTGGCTTCTGCCACCCCTTCGAGGAGTCCAATGAGAATAAAGGAAAACCCGATGGATTTCAGATATACCGGCATGACAGGATACAACATTTCACTGGCGATATCGGTAAACAGGCTCACAAAGGAGACAAGAAGGATAGTCCGGGTGAATATTTTTTTCATCTGTTATTAATTTTTAATTTATTGGTCAGATGGAATATCCATAAAATATCATTATCGGTTGGTATAAGCATAGCCCTTATGGATATTTCATCGTTTTTACCATTTATGAAAAATAAAAAAGACGGCTAAGATAATAAAACAAAACCCAACAAGATAATTCCACTGAAAAGATTCCTTTAAATAAAGAATCGAAAAAATGGAAAAAACGGCCAGGGTGATGACTTCCTGTATAGTTTTAAGCTGTACGGCAGTAAACGTTCCGTAGCCGATACGGTTGGCGGGAACCATCAGGCAATATTCAAAAAAGGCGATGCCCCAACTTATCAGTATTACTTTCCACAACGCCACGTCGCGGAATTTCAGATGCCCATACCAGGCAAAAGTCATAAAAATGTTGGAGGCTATTAATAATCCTATTGTTCGCATAATAATTTCTTCCGGATCAACGGGAAATCCGAAACCGGGGACAAAAGTACAGTCTTCATGCAAATAAAAAAAGTCCCGATTAATTACCGGGACTTTCCATGGGTCTTTTTAATTTTAATTATACGTAGGCAGGAAGGAATATTTTTTGGAATAATCCATCATCTGTTTTACAAAATCGGTAGGATATTCAATTTTAATATCCACAATCTTGTCGTCCTCCATTACCGGAGTAAACACCGGATTGATAAATCCGCCGTAAGGAGCAATATTGAGTTTCTTAAAACGCTCGAGTATTTCCTTGTGGAGAACAGTATCAACCTTTACTCCATAATTTTCCACCAAATCCTTACCGGCCTGATAGTCGCCTTCTGATTTTACACGTTGCATTTCGGCAAGCAGTTTTCCGAAGAGGGTGCGCAGTTTTTGATAATCGTTTATTTTAATATACGTTTTACCATCGCGGCTCACTTTTTCGATCACGTTTTCGGGCTGTCCTTTTTCGAAGCACCATTTGGCAATCAACTGGCGGTTGCGCATGTGAGCTTCTTCAATATCTTTACCCAATGCAATACGGGTAATCTGGGTCATCAGTCCGTTACGGATGTAGCTGTTATATTCGGCTTTGGCGGCATCCAGACTGGGGATGAGTCCCAGTTCAACCATCTTGGGATCCATCAGATAATACAGGGCAAAAAGATCGGCACGGGCTTCCTCCAACGTTGAAGAATAATTCTTCAGTTCATCGCCCTTGACGTTAGGTAGCAACTGTCCCGAACCGTGTCCGAGGCATTCGTGCAAATCGGTATGAAGGTTGTCGGCTAAAGAACCATATTTCTTGGCTAATTCAATTTCTTCGGGTGAATAGGCAAACTCTTCGAGGAAGCCATTGCCCAAAGCGGCCTGGTTGTAGGCATAAGTAATATTTTCGATGGTTACCGATTTGGAGCCGTAATCCTTACGAATCCAGTCGGCATTGGGCAGGTTGATCCCGATGGGAGTGCTGGGATAGCATTCGCCACCCAACTGAGCAGCGGTAATAACCTTAGCGGAAACGCCTTTGACTTCTTTTTTCTTAAAACGAGGGTCAACGGGAGAATTATCCTCAAACCATTGGGCATTGGTGCTGATGGTGGTCGCACGTTTGGTTGCTTCCATATCCTTAAAGTTTACCATGGCTTCCCAGGTAGCTTTCCTTCCCAGGGGATCTTCGTAGTTTTCGATAAAACCATTCACGAAGTCTACTTTACTCTTCATATCTTTTACCCAAAGGACGTTATAGGCATCCCAGTCCTTCAGGTCGCCGGTTTTATAGTACTTGATCAGCGTATTTATATAAATGCTCTGCAGAGGGTTTTCGGCAACTTTGGCAGCTTTGTCGAGCCAAAAAACAATCTGCTCGATAGCTTTGGAATATAATCCGTCAATTTTATATGTTTTTTCGACAATCTTACCATTTTCTTTTACCAATTTAGAATTCAAACCAAGGGAAATAGGTTTGGGATCGTTGGGTTTACTAAGCGGTGCATAAAATGCTTCCACTTCCTTTTCGTTGACGCCATCGTAAAAGTTAACGGCAGAATTCAACACGAGGTCCTTGCTTGCATCGAGGTTCACTTTTTTGGGAGCCACATCCGTATCGAAAATAATGGATGAAACCTCATCAATAAACTGGTGAATATCCTGTCCGGGCTTCATGGGCAGTTTATCCTTAGCCGAACTACGGACAAGAAATGAAAAATACTCCTGGGTAAAAGCCGGCATTATTTTATCGGAGGAATAATGATGATGAATACCATTGGAGAACCAAACTCTTTTGGTATAAACCATAAAATCCTCGAATCCTTTCGATTTGCGCTGGCCTTTGTAGCTATCCACTATGGCTTCGAGGGTACGTCGAACCAAAAGGTTGTTCTTATAATTCTGATCAAAAATGATGTCGCGTCCGCAGAGGGCAGCCTGGCTCAGGTAATAAACCAGTTCCTTCTGTCTCAGGCCAAGATTTTCGAATCCGGGAACCTGGTAACGCATGATTTTAAGGTCGGCAAACTGTTCGACAAGGTATTTGAAGTCATCCTTTTTCGGCTGTTCCTGGGGCTGCTGAGCAAAAGCCGCCGATGTAAATAAAATAGTCATTAATAGTAAAGTTAAACGATTCATGGGTGGATAGTTGTTAGTTGTTTGTTGATAGTTGTTTGTTAGTTGTTTGTTGATAGCTAAGCCGTAGGCTTAGTCCCGACCTTTTCGGGATTGATAGACATTCCATGTTTTAAAAATAGTAAATATCATTACCGACTTTTGCAAATACAGAACGGCTTTGATTTGTTTCTTTAAACATGGAATATCTTTTCTTTTAATTCGTAATTCGTAATTCGTAATTCGTAATTGTATAAAGAGTGGTCAAAATTAAATAAAAATCGGTTCTGGATTTTAGGTATAATTGTTAAAATCTGCAAAAAGGGAGTATTTGTCTGTGTTTAGATGGTTTAAGGCGATGAGATTGTTGAATTGTTTAATTGTTCTATTGTTGAATTGCTTTATTGTTGAGTTGGAGGCTTAGTCCGAATAGGATACATTTTGGAATTACGAATTACAAATTACGAATTACGAATTACGGATTGTTGGATTGTTCTATTTTTGAATTGCTTTATTGTTGAGCTGTGGGCTTTGTATCAGTCGAATTGTTCTATTGTTTTATTGTTGAATTGTTTTATTGTTGAGCTGTGGGCTTTGTATCAATATGATACACGGGAATTGTATTATTTTATGACGGAACAAGTTACATTTGTGACGGAACTAATATTACTTTCGACAGAGGCAGTTGTATTCACGACGGAGCTAATAGTACTTACGACGGAGGCAATAGTATTCACGACGGAGGCAATAATACTTTCGACGAAGTAAGTTATACACACGACGAAGCAAATATTACTTTCGACGAAGCAAGTTGTATTTACGACGGGGGCAATAATACTTTCGACGAAGCAAGTTGTACACATGACGGAGGTAATATTATTTTTGACGGAGCAAGTTGTATTTACGACGGAGCTAATATTACTTTCGACGGAGGCAGTTGTATTCACGACGGAGGCAATAGTATTCACGACGACGGGCATACCATTAAAGAAGTTATTCGTATTCCTTCAACAGGAATAAATCCTGAAAAAGCAGTCGTTTAAAATCTATTTTCAGGATATTTTCCTAAAATTAAGGGCGCTAACCTTTTTGAATTCGATGCTGTTGGGTTTGTAAACGGATTTAACGTATTTCTTAACCAGGTTGGCAATGGCTACCAGGCCGGTATCGGGATCGTTGAATAGCTGGTTGCGACGGCTACGGGCGGCAACAAGGGGAGTCGACTTGTCAATCACGGCTTTATTGGCTGCTTTCATATTTTCGAGCAAAGCGGTAAGACTTGTGATCTTCAGTTCTTCTTCGTTGGGGGTGTATTTGGGTTCGTTTTTCAGCGCCTCAATATAGGCTCCCATGAACTCAATCTTGCTGTCGAAGCTTTGCTGTGAGGCGGAGATGACTTTGGGAGACGTAGCGCCCGGCTCTTCCGGATTAACGGGAGGTGTTTCCCCTTTGGATACCGAAGAACGACGTCCAAGGAGCTTATTAACCACAGGACGAATATCGGCTATCACCTGGAGCGAAGCGCCACAGGAACGAAGAGAGTTGAACGAAGCAGTAACGATGTCGTTCAATGGGGAGAAAACGATTTCACGATCGTCGGAGGCACGATCGGCAGGAGGCTTGGCTGCGCTGACGGCATCCACACTTTCTGATGCCAGTTGATGACAACCATTCAATGCATCTAAACTGATCAGCGGATTGGCTGGTTTGTATTTTATACCGAAACTTTGGCAAAAGCCGGTAAGGGTTTGAAAATTGCCCAGGTTTGAGGCAATTCCCGATTCTGAAATTGTACTCATAGCATTAGATTTTATTAGTTTACGCCGCTAAGGTACGAGATATTTTTTAATTTCGATATGCTGTTAAAAATATTTTTGAAAAAAAAATAAAAAAATTAGATAGTCAGGCGGAAAAAGAGTGTACTTTAGCAGATGGAATGAAGGGACAGGGTGTTCTGATTTTTGATTTTTTATGTCTGGATATGTGTTTTGGATAGAAGGAAAGCGGAGTTTGGGAGAAGATGGATGGGTTTTTTATAACACAAAGGGGCACGAAGGATGGCACAAAGGGGCACGAAGATGAAAATAGATATAAATTTAAATAGGGAATAACTGCCATAATGGGGGTTATACGATCGTTATGCAGCATTATAAAAAATGAATAGAATTCTTCAAATATTGACAATAATCGTAATGCCTTTTCTGTTCAATTGCAACGGAAACCTTAAACTTGATAAGGCAAATATTAATAAGGCAGATACTTTGGCCAATACTTTTCAAAAAGCAGATAAGTCATTATCTGACAATCCGAATGATTATCATTTGCCGCCTTTAGATTCTACAATTGTAGTTGACAATTTTAAAGTCCTAATGTCGGACAACAGCATTAAACCGCCATTAACCCTGGCAAAAACAAAGCAACTTTTATATGCTTATTACAAAAAAAAGGACTTTTACTTTGAAGGCAATATTCCAAAAGATTATAGTGAGAGTAAAGAATATAATAAAAAAGGTGAGTTTAAATACGATGTTAAGTTTGACACGGCAGAATTTATTAATCTTAATAATGACAATATACTTGACGCCATTGTTCTATTTGAATTGACACCGCCTTTTGGGAGCAGCCATTGTTATGGTTATCCCAATAAAGCAATAATAATAAGTAAAGGCAGTGGCTTCAACCTTGAAAGCATTGACTTCATTCCTGAGTTCTATATTATTGACAGTATCAGACAATATTCAAAGAATTCGATTTATATTTACGGTTATGATTATGACTGCCCTAATTGGACAATAAACAGGTCATTCAGAATTATGTTAAAAACAGAAAATAAAAAATAACGCTGCATAGTCGGCTAGCCAGCCCCGCCAGCTGAGCTGACGGGGAGAGCCACGGGCTGAGCAGTGCCGATTATCCAGTACTTTACTGCCAGAAAAAGCGAAAATCGGAATGAATGGAAATGAAAAAGAATTTTATAATAATTATTTATAGATTAACAAATAAAGAAACCAATTACTAAATAGGGAAGAACCAAAATGAAGGTAGTTGTGCAATGGTTACCAACGATTATAAAAAATAATTCAAAACGATAATTAAACAAAAAATACAAGCAAAAATTTTAATCAAATCACACGTCATGAAAACCAAGAGTCGTCTTCTATTCTTATTATGTTTTGCACTGTTTATCATTAATCCGGGATTGCTTTATTCGCAGGTCCTTGATGAGCAACCGGGTCATGCTGTTTCGCGCACCCGTTTTTCGGAAACACCTTTTGCCCTCAGTCAGCCTGCCAGGGTAAACAATCCATTGATAACATCTCTGGTTGCTGAAGTGAATGCCGATACACTACATAAAACCCTATGGCAATTGCAGAATTGGGGGTCGCGATGTGCCTTAAACGAAAACCATAAAGATGTTGCCATCTGGCTAATGAATAAGTTTCTTTCCTATGGCTATACGGATGTAAAACTTGATTCATTCTACACAGTGTTGAACATACGCAACATTTATATAGACACTTCATGGCAATATAACATCGTATGCACCCTCCATGGCTCCTCTGCCCCGGATGAGATTTATGTGATCGGGGGACATTATGATTCGTTCAGTTTTGATGATCCTTATAATGATGCTCCCGGGGTAGATGACAATGGCACAGGTACTGCTGCAACGCTCGAAATGGCACGGGTAATGGCCAAAATGAATTTTCATCCGGAAACAACCATACAGTTTATGCTTTTTGCAGCAGAGGAATTCGGATTGTTAGGCTCTCAATATATTGCCCAAAAAGCGCTATTCGAAGAAAAGGATATCCGGTGTATGTACGCAATGGATATGATCTCTTACAATCCGGATAATCTAAATGAAATGGTTATTGATGATTATCCCAACTATGAATGGGCTGGCCATGTAGCTGCAGAAGCTATCGAACGGTATACCGATCTGTCAGTATCATTCGGAATAGATTTGAGAGAAGGGACCGATTCTTATTCCTTTTGGTATGAAGGATTTCCTTCCTTAAGTTGTTGGGAAGTCAGCTTATGTCCATATATTCATTCACCAGCGGATACCCTTGGCAACTGTAATGTCCCCTACCTTACAAAAATTACCAGTGGAATACTTGCTGCATTGACAGAACAGCAGTTTTTTCCTTCCCCTTGTAACCTGAACGCACATCCAACCAAAGCTGATGTTACCCTGCGATGGAAACCTACAAACAATTCCCACATAATAGGATACAACATCTACCGTTCGGATACCACCGGTAGTCAATACCAGAAGATTTCTCCAACCACGGTTTCCGATTCCATTTATCATGATCTGACGGTAGAACCGAACAAACAATATTATTATGTATTGACTACGGTGAACGATTCACTGCAGGAGAGCGGATTTTCGCAAGAGGTGACAGGTATCCGGTATAATTTCAGCGATACATTGTTGGTATTAGCCAACCTGAAAGGATCAGAAACCACTCCCGACAGCGTTTTTGCATTTTATCAGGCAGCGCTGAATACCATTCCTTTTGTATGGTACGACATCAATGCAACCCATAAAGTTAACCCTGTCATACTGTCGCGTTATCATTCTATTCTTTGGATGTCCAATACTTCTTATTTTGAAGTTATGGATAATCAGGTAAAACAGGATATCTCGGATTTTATTGCTAACGGCGGCAACCTGCTTTTTGCAGGATTCAACCCGACACGATTCTGGATGAACAGCAATGTATACCCATTAAAAACACCAGAAACAGAATTATTCCATCAATTTTTTAAGGTGGATAGTGTCAACCGGGCATATTTATGTATGATGTTCCGGGCAAATGCCGTTTTTCCCGGTTACGACACCCTGAATGTTGACACGTTAAAATATATGGATCTGCATTATCCAGGTCAGATATTCAATCTTGAGGTTTTTTCACCTTTACCCGAAGCCAACGTGATTTACCGCCTCGATTCTAAATATAATTCGAACAGTAATCTCGGAAAAATGAAAAACAAGCCTGTAGGAATCGAATATATGGGTGACGACTTTAAAAGCATCCTGCTTAGTTTTCCGCTGTATTACATGGATACCAGCGATGCCCGGGAATTTCTTCATTATGTGATGACGGAAAAGTTTAATCAACCGGTAGGCATTGAACCAACTCCTCTGCCAGAAGCTTTTGATCTGCATATTTATCCGAATCCTGTTACTGATGCTTGCAATGTAAACTTTACCTTGATCAAACCTGGTCGTGTTAAGCTTACATTAATGTCGATGCAGGGACAACTTTTAAATACATTAATTGATAGCAATCTTGAACAAGGCTCTCATTGGCTACGCTTTAAAATTGGTACGCAAGCACTGGGACTTTACCAAATTATGTTGCAAAGCAATGAAGGAAGAGTTGTAAGGAAGATTATCAAGATAAGATAGTTTCCAATTAAATGGTGGAAATATCTGCGATTAAAACAGAATTGGAATTTTATGGATATTTCATGTGCCCAATAAATTAATAACACATGAATCCCGACTAAGCGGCAAATGTTTTGCCTCTCGGAACAAAGCAGTCCAGAGTACTCGGGATGTAATTCTGCATAATGAAACCGTTGGCAGGGTATATTTAATGCATAACTTAAAAAATATCATACCTTATGAAAACAGAAAATTACAAATTTTCTAACGTTCCGAGCGGAATTGCAAATTCCGCTCAGCGGGGTAGTACCGATATCCGGTATTTTACTGCCAGGAACCGCATCAGAACCTGCATTATCTATAGTTTTATCTATTGCATGGTATAGGATAAGCAACCCGGTTGTTTTTATTAAAATTTTATTTATTATTTTTGTGAAAAAAATTGTTATGAATATTCAAGCGGAAAAACTCGAACTCATGCGATTGATCCTTGAGACAGACAATCCGGGCATTTTAGCGTCAATAAAAAAGATATTTAAAACGAAATCTCAAACAGATTTTTGGGAGACCCTTCCTCAACATCAAAAAGATGACATCCTGCAGGGAATACAGGAAATAGAAAAGGGAGAAGTTAGCGACTACGAAGAGTTCATAAAAAACCACAGGTAATGCTTCGTGAAATCAAACTTTCAAGATAGTCTGGGAAAAAGAAACGAAAAAATAAGCCACATTTTTAATCGGGTAAATGTCTCCAGATAAACTCCAAAAGCATTTAAAATAGATACGGTTGGTGGTTAATAATTAAATAATAATTTTATTTGGAATGTAAATTGAAATTAGCTACAATTTATGACTCGTAAAGAACAAATAAAATCAATTTTAACAGACATCAGATTCTGGATACTGTTTTTTTTCATTCTCCGGTTAATCGGAATAACAAATGCTCCTTTGGAAATCGGACATAACTGGAGACAATCGTTAACGAATATGATTGCCCGGAATTTTCTGGAAGGCAATGCCAATATGCTTTATCCGCAAATAGATATGGCAGGAAACCAGACGGGAATTATTGGTTCTGAATTTCCATTTTATAATTATTTAATTTACCTGGTATCCCTTGTATTTGGTTATTCGCATTGGTATGGCAGACTGATTAATCTCATCGCTTCAAGTTTCGGAACGTATTTCTTTTACTTGCTGGTTGAAAAAGTCTGTAACAAAAAAGTAGCATTCAATGCTTCCATCGTTCTTTTATCTTCTATTTGGTTTGCTTATTCCCGGAAAATTATGCCTGATACGTTTAGTGTATCGTTAGTCATCATCGGATTATTTTACGGTTACATGTATTTAACCACAGGAACTTTTGGGAAGCTATTTCTGTTTTTCCTGTTTACAACATTAGGCATGCTTTGTAAGATTCCTGCGCTAAGTTTAGTCTCTGTCATTTCAATTATACTAATTGTTAAGGAAATTCCTGTCAATAGAAAATTAATAGTGCTGATATTAACAACGCTAAGCCTAATTATCGTTGGTTTATGGTATTTTTATTGGGTGCCCTATTTATTAGAGACCTATCATTATCAATTGTATTTTCCAAAAGGACTGATTGAAGGGTCCAAAGAGATTATTCCACTTTTACCTGACTTTTTTGAAAAGTTTTATTTTAGTTCGTTGTGTTCGTACATTGCTTTAGCCTTCGTTGTCGGAGGATTATTTTTTATATTCAAAAGCAAAGACTTCTATTTAAAAACAGGTATTCTTATAATTACAATCAGCTTCTTCATCTTTATTCTTAAAACAGGTTCCGTATTTCCATTGCATACGTATTATATCATCCCGTTTACGCCAGTTATGGCATTGGCTGCCGGGTACGGGCTTTCAAAATTTCCGGCTAAATATTTGTATGTACCTCTGATTTTGATTTCGCTGGAAGGAATCGCAAATCAGCAACATGATTTTTTTATTAAGAATGGCGAACGGTATAAATTATCGTTGGAAGGCCTTACTGATAAAAATATTGGTAAAAATGAATTGATTGTGATAAACGGGAGTCAATCTCCGCAGGAAATATATTTTGCACACAGAAAAGGATGGACAGTTGAAAATGATGCTATAAATAAAGAAGAATTAAATCGGCTTAAGGAATTAGGGGCGTCATATCTTATAATTAACAAAAAGTCATTTGCCAATACCATTGATTATTATCCATTAATCTCTTCGGATCAGAATTATGATATCTACAAATTAAAATAACATTGTAGCTGATAAATAGAAATTCACATGGAAGTCGTAAAGTTTGGCATAATTCTAACAACAAAGATTGCATTATCTGCAGCTATTATAAAAGGACTTGCAAACCGGAATTTTTAAAAGATAAATTATTAAAAATGAAATCCTGTCGAATAATAATCAGCATACTGATCTTTGGTATTTTTCTGCTGATATCCTGTAAAAAAGATGATCACAAATCACCGGATCCCCGGGATAAATATATTGGCAAATATCAGGTTCATGAATGGATTAGCAGTTATGGCTTTCCAGAATGTGGTGAGCCGTATAGCCGGGAAAACGATACCATAATAAAGATTAATTACGGTAAAACAGATTCGACCTTAATGGTGCTTGGCCGGGAGGTTTATCTTGATTCTGTCGGATGCTTTAGTACGTATCATTATGGATTGCGATTATGGAACGATAGTATATATTCTTTCTTTATGAACGGAGGATTAGGCTGTGGACAGTATGAGGTATATGAAGGGTATAAAATATCAGATTTACATTAAAAAAACGACAACGATGAAATCAAGATTACTCCTGACCATAGCATTCTTCGGATTTTTTACGGTTTGCTTCGGACAACAAAATTCATCCTGGAACAAATGGGAACGGCTAACCGGCGAATGGGTGGGCGAAGGCAGCGGACAACCTGGCCAGGGTGGCGGAACCTTTTCTTTTAAAACTGAACTCGATAATAAAATTCTTGTACGGAAAAGCCACTCCGAATACCCGGCAACCGGAAATAAGCCGGAAGTTATTCACGATGACTTGATGATCGTTTATCCGGACGATACGGGGAATCCATCAAAAGCAATCTATTTCGACAACGAAGGACACACGATAAATTATTCAATAACCTACGCTGACCAATCCATCGTACTGACAAGCGACAAAATTCCAAATGTTCCCGTTTTCCGGCTGACCTATACGTTGCTTGGCAATGAATGCGTAAATACGAAATTTGAGATGTCGCAGGACGGTGAAAAGTTTATGACTTATATCGAAGGGAAAAGCAAAAAGAAGAAATAACTATCCGTTTTTGCCTTTCATCCTTAGAATTGACTGATAAAATCCCTGAACAAGGGCGAAACCTTGTCTTTATCCGAAAGGATAGGATTATGAGCGCCCCAGTTGATATTCAGGTCGGGGTCGTCCCAGCGGATACTGCCTTCGGAAGCTTTATGGTAAACGTTGGTACATTTGTAAAAAAACACGGTATTATCTGCCAGCGTATGAAACCCGTGGGCAAAACCGGACGGAATCCAGTACATCCATTTGTTGTCTTCGTTCAGTTCGATGGAAACCCATTTGCCATACCAGGGAGAGCCTTTGCGGATGTCCACAGCCACGTCGAGCACGGCTCCTTTCATCACGCGCACAAGTTTTCCCTGGGCAAAAGGCGGATTCTGAAAATGCAAGCCTCTCAATACTCCTTTCTGGGATTTGGATTCATTATCCTGAACAAAGTTCTGGTCGATGCCGTTTTTCAGAAATTTTTCCTTGTTGTAGGATTCAAAAAAATAGCCTCTGTCGTCCTTAAAAACGCTGGGTTTAATGATGAGAACATCGGGAATTGCGGTTTTGATGATTTCCATTTCAGCAGATTCTTAATTTATAAATGAATTACTTCCCCGTAGGCTGCTGCCACGGCTTCCATTACGGCTTCGCTCATCGTAGGATGTGGATGAACAGCTTCAAGAATTTCTTTTCCGGTGGTTTCCAGCTTACGGGCAACCACAGCCTCGGCTATCATTTCGGTAACGTTTTCGCCTATCATGTGAGCGCCTAACCATTCACCATAGTTAGCATCGAAAATGACTTTTACAAAACCGTCCCTTGTGCCGGAAGCGGTAGCTTTACCGGAAGCAGTGAACGGAAATTTGCCCACTTTGATTTCATAACCGGCTTCTATGGCTTGTTTTTCGGTATAACCGACGGACGCAATTTCGGGATGCGTATATGTGCAACCAGGGATATTTTTATAATCTATGGGTTCGGGATGCAGGCCTGCGATATTTTCGACACAGGTAATTCCTTCGTGGGAAGCCACGTGTGCCAAAGCCGGTCCGGGAACGATATCGCCGATGGCATAATAACCTTCCACGCTGGTACGATAAAATTCATCAATCAATATTTTTCCTTTTTCAGTTTTTATGCCCACTTCTTCTAATCCAATACCTTCAATATTGGTAGCAATTCCAACAGCAGAAAGAACAATCTCAGCTTCCACCACTTCTTCGCCTTTTTTAGTTTGGATATGCACTTTGCAGAGTTCGCCGGAAGTATCCACCGATTCTACGGAAGAAGACGTCATCACCTTCATCCCGATTTTACGAAACGAACGTTCCAGTTGTTTGGAAACCTCTTCATCTTCCAGCGGAACGGCATTGGGTAGAAATTCCACAAGCGTTACCTGAGTTCCGATGGTTTGATAAAACCAGGCAAATTCCGAACCGATGGCTCCCGAACCGACCACAACCATTGATTTAGGCTGCTTGGGTAGTGTCATCGCTTCGCGGTAGCCAATGATACGTTTGCCGTCCTGTGGCAGGTTGGGCAACTGGCGCGAGCGGGCTCCGGTAGCAAGAATGATATGGTTGGCAGTATATTCCGTAACTTTGCCTTCCTCATCGGTAACTTCAACCACTTTCCCAGGTTTTATTTCTCCATAACCCTTGATGTGTTCTATCTTATTTTTTTTGAAAAGATATTGTATGCCTTTGCTCATGGTGTCGGCAACTCCACGGCTACGACGGACGATGGCTTCAAAATCGGGATTCACTTCTCCGGAAACAGAAATGCCAAAGTCGGCAGCATGTTTAACGTGTTCAAAAATCTGGGCGCTTTTCAGCAAAGCTTTGGTGGGAATACAACCCCAGTTCAGACAGATTCCACCTAATTCAGCCTTTTCAACAACAGCAACCTGCATTCCTAACTGTGCCGCACGGATGGCAGCTACATAACCTCCCGGTCCGCTGCCTATAACTAATACATCGTAATTCATAGGTATGATATTTTGAGAATGCGAAATTATGACTTTTTATAAAATGATTGCTAATTATTTTGAAGGATCAACGGATAAACCAGTCGTCAACCAACGGGTAACTGCCTGATAAATCCTTCTTCCAACGAAATAAACGTTTCGGTGAAGATGATTTCGGGTATGGATTGTATCTTTTCGATGATGATCTTTTTCAAATGCTCGTTGTCGTGGGCATAAATTTTAAGCAAAAGCGAATATTTGCCGGTGATGTGATGGCATTCAACAATCTCGGGCACCTGTCTGATTTTTTCAAAAACCTCCACATGGGTGCGGGTGGTGGTAAGATTGATCTGGATACCGATGAAAGCGCAGGTAAGGTAGCCTAGACCTTTGTTGCTGAGATTAAACTGTGTACCGGAAATTACTCCGGCTTCGGTCATTTTTTGGATACGCTGGTGAATAGCGGCTCCCGAAACTTTGCATTGTCGCGCCACTTCCAGATAAGGAATGCGGGCATCGGCAGTAAGAATAGCCAGGATTTTTTTGTCCAGACTATCAAGATGAAAGTGATGAATCATTATTTGAGTGTTTTTACTTACGAATTGTTAGTTAAAATCGCTTCAAAGTAACAAATTTTAAAAATATCAACCAAATAAAGTATTAACCGTCATGATTTGCTTTAATAAACGGAAAATATGATATTTTTGCAAAACAAAACTTTTTCATTAACCTTAAACTTTTGAATTATGAAATACGATCCGGCAAGTAATATTCAGGATTTGCTCCAGTTTGGAGAATTTGGAGATGTAAACCCATCCGTTACCGATTCAGCTACCTACACGTTTATGCAGGCAAAATCCATGACGGATACTTTCCAGGGAGAAGGCGGATGCTACCTTTATTCGCGTCATTGGAACCCAAGCAACAAATACCTTTCCGATGCTTTGGCAGCCATGGAAGGCACCGAAGCCGGCTGGGTTACCGCATCGGGCATGGCAGCTATCACCTGCGCACTGCTTCAGCTTTGCAATTCCGGCGACCATATCGTCGCCAGCATGACCACTTATGGCGGAACTTTTGCTTTTATCAAAAATTACCTGGCAAAATTCAACATCGCTTCCACCTTTGTTGACATTACCGATCTGAAAGCCGTAAAAGAAGCCATACGTCCCAACACCAAGCTTATTTATACCGAAACCATGACCAATCCGCTTTTGCAGATTTCGGATATTCCAGTCCTGGCTCAGATTGCCAACGAAAAGGGAATAAAACTGATGGTTGATAATACATTTACACCCATGATTGTTGCTCCTGCCCGTCTTGGCGCTCATATCGTGGTTTACAGTATGACCAAATTTATCAACGGCAAAAACGATTGCGTTGCCGGCGCTATTTGCTCCACCAATGAATTTATCAATTCGCTGATAGATGTGAATGGCGGAACCGCCATGCTATTGGGTCCAGTTCTTGATCCCATGCGTTCGTCGAGCATACTCAAAAACCTGCATACCCTTCATATCCGCATGAAGCAGCACAGCCACAATGCCATGTTTCTGTCCAACAAATTTAAGGAAGTCGGAATGAAACTTATTTATCCCGGTTTGCCCGAAAATAAAGGCCATGAAACCATGAAAAAGATAATGAATCCCGATTTTGGTTTTGGCGGTATGATTGCCATTGATCTTGGTACTTCCGACCGTGCCAACGAGCTGATGGAAATGATGGAAGCCGAAGGCATAGGTTACCTTGCCGTAAGTCTTGGTTATTTTAAAACGCTGTTCAGCAATTCCGGCAAAAGCACTTCGAGTGAAGTCCCGGAAGAATTTCAGAAAAAGATGGGCTTATCCGAAGGATTGATCCGTTTTTCAGTAGGTTTGGATAACGACATCGAACGTACCTGGCAGAAAATACATCATTGCCTTACCGAACTACACTTTTGCTAATTTAATTTCCGGCATCATGAAGATCAAAATGTATCAGGTAGATGCTTTTGCCGGACGTTTGTTTACCGGCAATCCGGCCTGCGTTTGTCTTCTGCACGAAGAATGGCTTGCCGATGAACTGATGCAGAAAATTGCCATGGAAAATAATGTGGCAGAAACGGCATTTATCATTAACAAAAATAACGAATACCACATTCGCTGGTTCACTCCCGAAGTGGAGGTAGATTTATGCGGTCATGCTACCCTTGCTTCGGGACATGTGCTTTTTAACCATGAAAATTTTAAAGGAGAGTTTATCTCTTTTCAGTCGAAGAGTGGTAAACTATCGGTGAAAAAAGATGACGAATACCTCACCCTGAATTTCCCCGAAGATTCCCTTCAAAAAGTGGATGCACAGGAAGAACTTAGCGCTTGTTTCGACCAGCAACCCGTGGAAACTTTCAAAGGCAAAACCGATTATATGCTTGTTTTTGAAAACGAAGATCAGATCAGGAATATCCGTTGTGATTTTGCAAAAGTTTCCGCCATTGAAGCAAGAGGCATTATTGTTACGGCAAGGGGCAGGGATGTGGATTTTGTGTCGAGGTTTTTTGCTCCTCAATCGGGCATAGCCGAAGATCCGGTAACCGGCTCGGCACATACAACGCTTGTCCCCTATTGGAGAAACGTTTTGGGCAAAGATAATCTGACGGCTGCACAACTTTCGGAAAGAGGCGGTTTTTTGAAGTGCCGTTATGTGGATGGCAGAATAGAAATATCCGGCAAAGCGCTTACGTATTTAAGCGGCGAGATTGTGGTTTGATCATTCGTTTTTCTTTGGCCGGTAAGCAGCACGGTCGATATCGCGTATGCTTTTGAGTTTCCTTGGCGGATCAAGGTATTTGTCGAGGAAACGATAGATTTTAAGGCGGATTTCTTTGGCGACGCGTGTATCGATGCGGTCGAAAGAGTGTCCGCCTTCTACATTCTGAAAGATTTCGTATTCAAACTTTTTATTCTCTGCCTTTAATGCCTGGATGAGGTGTTCCACTTCCAGCACATTCACATCATCGTCAATGGTATTGGTATGGATCAATAAAGGCGTGCGGAGCTTGGCTGCATTCCAGGCTGGGGAACGGCGTTTGTATTCTTCCACATCCTCGTTCACCGTCTTACCAATGTGATAATCGGCTGAAAATTCCTTGCGGTATTCCTCATCGTAATAGCCAAGGCGCGCTATCAGATCGCTTACCGGCACTCCGGCAAAGCATACCTGGTAATCGTCGGGATGTTCAAACACATCCATCAGGGCAATCAACCCGCCATGGCTCCATCCGATAATCCCCACCCGGTTTTTATCCACCATCTCGTAATTCTCCGTCATGTAGTTGCGGGCAGCATGAACATCTTCTATCTCCAGCCCGCCGTAATCTATTTTTTCATAAAAACTTTTACCATAGCCCGTACTCCCGCGGTATTCGGGCGCAACCACGATGTACTGCTGTGCCATCAGTTCGCGGATGATATGAGCATGATAGGTGGTAAAGTCGGCATGAACACCGCCGTGAGGTAAAATTAGCAGCGGATATTTTTTATCGGGATCGATACCTTTGGGAATAAAAATGTATGTATAAAACTTCACCGGGTTATGAGCGCCCATGGCGGTAGGATTTTTGACCTTAGCCGGTGGCGGACCGGTAATAAAAACCTTGTCGATATAAGCCACATCGCCCACTTTATTGTACCATTGCAGGTCGTCTATCCCTTTATTCAGCACGTCGAAGTCGTGCTGAAGGTTCTCTATCTTTTTCTGAAGAGTTTTGATTTCTTCATTAGCAGAAGCTTCTTTTTCCTGAGCAAAAAGAGCATTTCCGGAAATGAAAACGATGACCAGACCGAGGGTGAAATTACGGATACGTTTGTTCATGATAAATGAATTAAGAAATCAAAAATACAAAACTTCCGGATAACCTGCAGGGATTGGCGGGATTTTTTTACTCTTCTCCCGGGTATCGAGACTTCGCACTTAAAGCAATTACGAATTACGAATTACGATTTATGGAAACCTTTCAAAGTCCGTAGGACTTGGAAGAGTTTTAGTTTTTTTAACTCTTTCCCTGAGTACTCGGGGCTTTGCACACTGGAAGGTTTTAGATTATTGTCCTACCCTTCCCAGTTACACTGGAAAATTCTTAAAAAATAAGATTTGTGTACCTATTTGGATAGGATTTGAAAAGAATATTATGGATTTATTTTGGGGTTATAATTTTCAGATTAGCAATACGCTCAAAATGTTTTGGATTTAATGTCGCCAATTCCAAATGATTTGCTATTGCTGTCCCGGCTATCATTAAATCAGGTATATCAAGTTGCATCTTTTTTTTTCGTAGTTCTCTGTCAACACTTATGGCAACTTTGTTGGCTTGAGAATTATATGGCAGTGAAATAATTTTACTAAAGAAATCATTCCAATATAAATCCTGATCAACATTACTTCCAAAATAAATTTCGTATTCAGTAATCGTTGAAACAGCAAACAAATCATAATCATTTGATAACTTATAGAAAAACGAATTTGCTTTATTCTTTTTTCTAAAGTAATCGATCAATACAGATGTATCCAGACAAATCAATTTTTTCTCCATTGATTAAATCTTTTTCTGTTTTCCTTAAATTGTTTGTATTGCTCATCCGACATTACCGGCCCCATCAATAAAAACTTTTGGAATTCCGTTTTCTCATCCCTGGCCTTGCTATCAATAAATGCATCATCCAACTCAGATTTGAGTTTTGCAATTTGATTTGCCGGCAAATGTTTAATCAAATTCATCAATTGGTCAAAAGGTAAATCAACAGTTAGCTGCATATCGTTATTTTTTTACAAATTTACATGAAATTTTTCACCTGTCCGTATAATCTGTAAAATTTTGATATCACTATACGTCTTTCCGGGTATTGGGACTTTGCACCTAAATCAATTACGAATTACAAATTACGAATTACGAAAACCTTCCAAAGTCCGTAGGACTTGGAAGAGTTTCAGTCTCTTCAACTCTTCCAGGTGCTTTGCACGCTAGAAGGTTTTATTTGGCAAAAGCCTTCAGAAGATCGAATTCATCGAAAGAATCAATGATCTGGAAGATGTTGTTCATTTTCTCCAGTTCGCTGCGGTAGTTGTTGGTATTCACCGCGATTATTCTACCGATATTTGCCTGTTGGGCAGCCTGTATCCCCGAAAGGGAATCTTCCATAACGATGCAATCCCGGGGCGGAACACCTATGGCCTGGGCTGCCCGGAGGAAAATATCCGGAGCCGGTTTGCCAGGGAACGTAAAATCGTCGTAAATGATTTTATCCGTATCGAACCAGTTTTCGAGATGAAAGTAGCGGATAAAGAAATCCACATTTGCTTTTTCAGATGCGGTGGCAATGGTTCGCGGGATGCGACGATGTTTCAGTTCGTTTAATAATCCGGTTACCCCGGGCGCTAAACGGTAGTTTTGAGGGTCGGCAGAGGCGATATTGCGGTAGATTTCCTCCTTTTTGTCGGCTATTTCCGTTACTTCGGCATCGGTGGCTTGGCGGCCAAGCAGGTATTCCACGATGGCTTTGTTGGTCCGGCCAAACACATGAAGATTCATGGCGTTGCGGGTGAGCGGCGTTTGACGGATATCGCGGAAAAAGATGTTCCAGGCTTGTTCGTGATAGGCGGCATCCCAGACCAGTGTTCCGTTAAAATCAAAAATAATTCCTTTCATTTATTTGTATTTTAAAAAAAACGAATATCACCGGGCTTTGTTGCTTTACTGTTTTTTTTCATTATCATACTCTTCTAATTTCTGGATTACAATATAACAAACCCTTAAAAGGTGCGTCATTTTTATAAGTTCCCGAAACTATTTGCATTTTACGATTTACTTTTTACTTTTGTCGGCGGTTTGCTATTGGCTATTAGCCAAAAGCTAACAGCCAATAGCTAACAGCTATCATTATTCCATTTATTAAAAAAATCGTTAACTCATGAGTATCCATCTTGAAGCCGCCCCCGGAGAAATAGCCCCAACAGTATTATTACCCGGCGACCCTTTACGGGCAAAATTCATAGCCGAAACTTTCCTGGAAAATATGCATTGCCACAACAAAGTGCGTGGAATGCTCGGATATACCGGGATCTATAACGGCAAACCCGTTTCGGTGCAGGGAACGGGGATGGGCGTGCCTTCGCATTCCATCTACGTGAACGAACTCATACGCGACTATCAGGCTAAACAGCTCATCCGCATAGGTACCTGCGGCTCACTGCAGGAAGGTATTAATGTTAAGGAAGTAGTGATAGCTATGGCTGCCTGCACCGACTCAAGCATGAACAAACTTCTCTTCGGCGGGATGGATTATTCGCCCATAGCCGATTACGGGCTGCTGAAAAAAGCAATGGCTTTCGCCGAAAAGAACAATATCGCGACAAGAGTAGGCAATGTGCTTACCTCCGATATCTTTTATTTCGACGATGATCTGAAAAACCCCTATTATGTTTGGATGAAATACGGGGTATTAGCCGTGGAAATGGAGACTGCTGCCCTGTACACCCTCGCTGCCCGGTTAAACGTCAAAGCCTTATCTATACTTACCGTAAGCGACAACATTGTTACCGGTCAACATGCCACCGCCGAAGAACGGCAAACGGCTTTCACTGATATGGTTAAAATAGCTTTGGAACTGGCGGAGTAGGGAATTTAAGATTTTAGATTGCAGATTGTAGTAAGTAGTAGGTAGTAGGTATTAATCAGTAGGCAGGAGACAGTAAACGAATAAATTCTATGTGTCCTAATGTGCCTAATGTGGTTCAGAAAAAGGCAGTAGGCAGTAAGTAGTAATCAGGAGGCAGATTGAGGATTTTATTCAATGATACAATCAACAATCAACTACTAACAGCCAACGGCTAACAGCTAACAGCTAACAACCATCAACAAACAACTATCAACTAAAAAGAAAGAAGTGGGATGTAGCGGACTCGAACCGCTGACCCCCGCCCTGTCAAGGCGATGCTCTGAACCGACTGAGCTAACATCCCGGGGAATTTTTTTAATTTCAGATTGCAGATTTTAGATTGGAGATTTTATTCAATGATACAATCAACTATCAACGATTAACAGCTAACAACCATCAACAAACAACTATCAACTAAAAAAGTGGGATGTAACAGATTCGAACTGTTGACCTCATACGTGTGAAGCATGCGCTCTGAACCGACTGAGCTAACATCCCAATAATTTGCAAAAATATAAAAATACTCGTATCAAAGGCCTCCACTTTTGATTAATTTATACCTTTGAAGCCTTGTTTCGAATAATTCAAAATCGTTATACCTTTTAAATCATTACCAAAATGAAAAAACGCTTATTAATCGCTTTCGTCTGTCTGTTTGTTATTTGCTTTCCGGCAGGCATTTTTTCGCAAACGAATGCCAAGGAAATTAAATTAGAAAACATTTGGGGAAACCGGACATTTTCGCCAAAATTTCTCAACGAAATCAATCCGATGAAGGATGGTGAACATTATTCCGTGCTCGAAAACGACACCATCAATAGTTATCTTTATAAAACCGGAACCAAAGAAAAAATGCTGGTTGCCGGTAAACAATTAATTGCCGAAGGACAAAAAGAACCTTTGAGAATTGAAAGTTACCAATTTAGCAACGACGAAACGAAACTATTGCTACCCTCCGAAACGGAAGCTATTTATCGCCGCTCTTCCAAATCCAATTATTTTGTCTGGGACATTGCCACTCAAAAGCTCACTGCTCTTTCCGATAAAGGGAAACAACGTCTGGCCGACTTTTCGCCCGACGGTTCCAAAGTGGCTTTTGTAAGAGAGAATAATTTATTTCTTAAGGATTTAGCCACCCATTCCGAAGAACAAATAACCACCGATGGTTTGGACCGTAACATCATCAATGGAGCCACCGATTGGGTTTATGAGGAAGAATTTGAATTCTCAAAAGGTTTTGCCTGGTCGCCCGATGGTAGCAAAATTGCTTTCTACCGCTTCGACGAAAGCAAAGTAAAAGAATACGATATGCAGATGTGGGGCGAATTATATCCTAAGGAACATCAATATAAATATCCCAAAGCCGGTGAAGCCAATTCCGTTGTCAACATTTTTGTGTACGACATCAATACGAAAACCATCACTAAAATGGATATTGGAGACGAAACCGATCAGTATATCCCGCGCATAAAATGGACTCAGGATGCCAACGTGCTGTGCATTTACCGCATGAACCGCCATCAGAACAAACTTGAACTGCTACTCGCCGATGCACAAAGTGGCAAGACTCATGTTATTTATACCGAAGAAAATAAATACTATATCGAAATTAATGATAATCTGATTTTTCTGAACGACAATAAACACTTTATCCTTACCAACGAAAGCGACGGCTATCGCCATATTTATCTTTACGATTTACAGGGCAATTGTATACGTCAGCTCACCAGAGGCAACTGGGAAGTAACCGAGATCAAAGGAGTTGATCAGAAAAAAGGAATGGTTTATTATGTCTCGGATCAAAATTCGCCATTAAACTGCGATGTATATGCTATTCACCTTAGCGGAAAAAGAAAAGTAAAACTTACCACCCGCGAAGGGAACAACGACGTTGATTTTAGCGCCAATTTCAAATATTATATCAATACCTTTTCCGATGTTGCCACCCCTCCGGTTTATACATTGTTTACCATCAAGGGAAATCAGATCAAAGTATTGGAAGATAATAAAGGCCTTGCTGATAAGATGAAAGAATATTCCTTTGGTAAGCTTGAGTTTTTTAAAATCAAAGCGGCTGACGGCATGGAGTTAAATGCCTACATGATTAAACCTTCCGATTTCGATTCCACCAAAAAATACCCCGTATTGATGAACGTTTATGGAGGTCCGGGTTCACAAACCGTTGAAAACCGCTGGGGATACTACGATTTTGTATGGTACCAGATGCTGGCACAAAAAGGATATATTTCTGTTTCGGTTGATAATCGCGGTACCGGAGCCAGAGGCGAAGAATTTAAAAAATGCACCTACCAGCAACTTGGTAAATACGAAACCACCGATCAGATAGACGCAGCATTGTACCTTGGTCAATTAAAATATATAGACGCTTCTCGCATCGGAATCTGGGGCTGGAGTTATGGTGGTTTTATGTCCACTTCGTGCATTACCAAGGGCGCCGATGTGTTTAAAATGGCAATTGCCGTGGCTCCGGTTACCAACTGGCGCTATTACGACAATATCTACACCGAACGTTTTATGCGTACTCCTCAGGAAAACCCTTCGGGCTACGACGACAATTCGCCCATCAATCATGTAAAGGATCTAAAAGGAAAATTTTTACTGGTTCATGGCACAGCGGATGACAATGTGCATATCCAGAATTCAATGGATTTGATTTCTGCCCTGGTAAAAAACAATAAACAGTTCGAAATGCAGTTCTATCCCAACAAAAACCATAATATTGTTGGTGGTTATACCCGGCTTCATTTGTATCAACGGATGACGGATTTTATACTTAAAAATTTATAAACCGTGCCGGAAAATACAAAGCGGGAGAATTACTAAATTAGTTTTTCTCCCGCTTTGTATTTTCCGGCAATCCCGAATTGCGTTACGGATTTATCCGTTTCCCATCCCTGAATTTTACTACAAAAGCATCATGCACTTTATTCTGTAAACGGATTTTTTTCATTTGTTTTACAGCTTCGGTATTGGTGGAATAAGAACCTGTGCTGTAAATATAATAGCCTCTATAAAAGTCTTCACTGATGGGTTCCAGGATATTGAATTTGCGGGCGAGCGCTTCGGCAGAGGTCATCTTTTTTCTTTCAGCATAGATTTGCACCCGGTATTCTATTCCTGGTTTGTTTACCGTCGTTTTTTTATCAGCAATATTCCTTTTCAGATCAGCCGGTTTTACTTCCCGGTTAATTGTTGAATCAGTCCTGGATACAGATGAAGTTTTGATAGCTTCTTTTGGCTGATTTTCTTTAATGGAAACCGTGCTGCTAAAAGGCTCTATTTTATCAGAAGCATCCGATTTATAAAAGAATTTACCGGCAATTTCAACATCTCCCCTGAGAGATGTATCGGGTTTCAGGGTAAAAAGGATCAGCAGTGCAGCATCGGATGGCAGTTCGTCCCATTTAACGGCAATAAATTGGTTTTTAGAATCAAATAATGCTTTTGTATTGCAATAACCTGTCCATGAAATACCTTTGGGCACGTTCAGATGAAGTTCACCCGAGCCTTTCATTTCGCTTTTCAATACTTTTATATGTACATCAAACAAGCTTCCAGGTAATATCTGCTTTGGTAGCTCACATTTTATTTTTAACGGAGGATATGCCAATGGGACAGGTTTTTCTTTGGTAAATTCCAAAATCGACACATCTGTTTTTTTTAGTTTTTTTTTAAAACCCGAAGGACTTAACATATAAGTTATTCCCAAGGACGAATAATTATACATATCGTATTTAAAGCCTCCGATAGCAGCATCAAGTTTGTCGGAATTAACCATCCTAAAACCGGATTCCACCGTCAGATTCCATTTTCTGCTGAGGTGAATATCCAGCCCCAGACCTGCCGGCATCATTCCTTCATTGGTTAGCTTTTTTAATCCTTTTCCTTTTTGGCCGTTGCTTGCCACAATAGTGTTAGTTTCAATATTTCGTAATTTCGTTGACCAGTTTGACATGCCCACCCCGATAAAGCCATACACGGAAACCAAACTTTGTTGATTATCAGGAAAAAATAAGTGATTGAAGTTGAGCGTAACATTGACATTGTATTCAAAAAAATCGGCATTAAACTTTAAATTAGCTGGAGAACCGTCTTTAAATTTCAATTTAGTACCGGAAATTTTTCCGTTCAGTAACTGACCACGTAAACCAAAAACCGGAGTTATCTGTTTTGATAGCGTTATTCCATAAGCCAATTGCCATTCCGATTGATAACGCGAGATCAAATATTCATTAATATCCCCAAAGAAAAGAGTCGTTCCGGCATTCATGTTGATTGACCAATCATTAAAAAAACGACCAGATGCTATGTTACCCTGGGAAAACGAAAATGAAGGGATCAAGAATATCCAACAGAATGATAATACTTTATATAAATGATGAGATTTTATCCTCATGAAAATTAGTTTATTAAGCAAGTCTCCAATTCGACACGCTGATTTTTCAAAGCAAATATATGTTTTATTTTTTCGCCGTAAAATTTATTTTTGAATCCAGATGTTTATTATGGTAATATATTTTTGGTAAATATTATAATTTCAATGGTTTACGAACGACTTATTTTTAATTAACAATTCAGTGTTAATTAATTTTCAATGAAATAATCTTTTTTTAAATTTGAATTTTTACTTTTGAAAAAAATTGGTGATAGCAACGATGATAAAAAAAAATAAAATAATATTATTTACCCTTTCAGGCGCTTTAATTATCGTTGGCTGCTTATCGGTTATATTGTTCTATAACCATGTCAAACAGCCGTATGCACCTGTAATAAAAGCCATACCTCAAAATGCAGCCGTGATTATTATCACGCATTCGCCCCAGCAAACATGGGATCATCTTTCGCAATCTGTAATTTGGAAGGAACTGCTTGGAATTGAGCAAATGGCTGATATTAATAAAGAAATCCGTTTCGTGGATTCGGCTTCGGCTCGTAATGCAAAATTGAAGGAATTATTTAAAAAAAATCCTTTATACCTTTCCATTCATCCCAATATTAAAGGGGGTTGCGATTTTCTGTTTTCCATAAATATAAATTCGAATCGTCAGCAAATTTATATTCGCAGCCTGATTCAGGAAATATCGGCAAACACATCCGCTTTTATTCCCATAAAATTCGATGGAACAACAATATACAAAGTAATTATAAAGGGTTATGATCATGTTTTTTCTTATGCTGTTCACAAGGGGGTGCTTGTTTTTAGTTTCAATCCGAATATTGTCCAGGCGACCATAAGTCAACTGGAATCTAAAAGCGCCATTGACGATGATAAATCATTTAAGCAACTTCTGGCTACGGCCGGAAAAAAAACGGATGCCAATATTTATTTAAATTATAAATATTTAGCAAAAATCATTCAAAATCAAACCCTTCCTGTTCATAAAACGAATATAGGGCTTCTTTCTTCTTTTGCACAATGGGTTGAATTGGACTTGATGGTAAAGGAAGATAAACTTTTGTTTTCCGGTTTTTCATCTGTTAATGAGAAGTATAATCAATTTTTAAAATTGTTTTCGAATCAACAACCGAGGAAAAGTAAATTAGCTGCTATTTTGCCCGAAAATACCAATTTCTTCCTTGATTTTACCTTTTCTGATTTTCAAAGTTACTTTAGCAGCTACAAATCTTTTTTACAAAAAACTGGCCGAATTATTCCCTACAAAATACGTATAAATTCTTTAAATAAAGCTTATTATATGGATTTTGAAAAAAGTTTTGTTAACCTTGTAGGTTCGGAAGTCGCTTTGGCTGTAATCGAATCGGGGCAGGATGTAAAAGAAAACACATTCGTCCTTATCCAAACCAGCGATAGCGTAAGCAAAAACCTCTCGCTTTTGGAATTTTCGAAAGCCATAAACAGATTATCGGCAAGCGAAGGCGAAGTGCAGGATTATAATGGATATAAAATCAGGCATTTTAATGTTCCCGATGTCCTTCCTCTGTTTTTTGGACCTTTGTTCCAAAAATTAAGCGACAATTATTTTACAATAATTGGCAATACAATTGTTTTCGGAAACAGTGTGTCGTCCATAAAAAACTTTGTAAACTATTACAAATCGGGTAAAACACTTGAAAAAAGTCCACAATATAAATCGTTTACCGACAACATTGATGAAAAATCCAATATTCTTTTTTATTCTAACGTTGGTTCCTCGCTCAATTTTATAAAAAGTTACCTGAATAATTATAATGCTGCTAATTTTGAGAGCAATTATGGAATCTTTTCGAATTTTAATGGTTTTGCCATACAATTCAAATCTTCCGGAAATTGGTTTTATACCACAGGATGTATAAAATATAAATCGAGACAAAAGGAAGAATTTTCGGCGCTTTGGCAGGTTCCGCTTGATGCTAAACTGATGGGCTCACCTTTTATTTTTAAGGATATTGCCAGGAATTCAATAAAAATCATTGCTTTTGATTATGCTAACAATATGTATCAAATTGACAAGGATGGTGAGATTGAATGGAAAATTAAATTGAAAGAAAAAAACAACAGTCCCGTTTATTCCGTAAATAATGCAAAAACAAGAAAGCAGCAATATGTTTTTAGCACACAAAATTATTTCTATAAAATTGACTTTGACGGTAAAATTGCTGAAGGTTTTCCGGTTAAATTTAAATCGGAAGCTACCAATGGCATTTCTTTAATTGGCAACGAATCAAAAGGAAATTGTCAGTTTATTATAGCTTCCCAAAATCATAAAATTTACAACTACGACATTGACGGAAACCTGAACAAAAAATGGGCTTCTCCGGTATCCGGCTTTTTAATCAATAAACAGGTTTTGCCGTTTACCTACCGTGGAAAATCCCATCTTCTGTTCACCAATAACGAAGAGAAACTTCTCATTACCGACCTTAATGGTAAGACGGAAATTATGGTTAATACGCTGGAAGGAAAATCGTCCAATGCCCAATATTATGTAAATAAAACCAATAATTTATCCCCGATAATTACTACCGATACTGCAGGAAATATCTTGTATATCAATCCATGGGAAAAAACAGTTAAGAAATCATTTCAGAAATTTTCATTTAGTCATTATTTCCTTTACAATGATTTTGACGGTGATAAATCCAATGATTTTCTTTTTGTTGATAAGGACCAATTGTTTATTTTCAATAAAAACGGAAAGCAAATATTTGATTTCCCATTTGATTTTGAAGTAAATGTCGAGCCTGTAATAAATTATATTCCTAAAATAGGAAATATACTTGGTGTTTTTGACGAGTATAATCAGGAAATTTATTTATTTGATAAAAATGGCAGAATCAGCCCAGATATTAAATTTTTAGGAGAAACGCCTTTTGTTACAGGTAGTTTAACAGAAAACGAAAGCCTGAACCTGATTGTTGGATACGAAAATTCACTTTTAAATTATCAGGTAAAATAAAAGCAATAAATTTTGATAAAAATTTTGTATAAATCAATTATTTATACTATATTTGCACCATGTAATTAATTTTATTTAAAAAATTAGAATTTAATCCATTAATTAATAATTAAAAACACCAAACTATGAAAAAAATCACTCTTTTTTTTAGCTTGATTGCTCTTGCTTTTACACTTACCAATTGCGAAAGCACGGACAACCCACTTGATGTTAGCAATTTAGACACTCTTGCTACTCAGGATGTTCTAACTGCCTTTCAAATCTACTCCGATTTGTATAATTATGCAGATAAAATTGCAAAATACCAAAAGGACAGCGTTGTGTACGATTTTACACTCGAAGGAATTCATGTAACCGTTACTCCTGCCGATACCGTTACTTATCCCAAAACTTACACTATGGATTTTACCGGTGTAGCTAACCATAGTGGAAGTATTAATGGAATTATGACCGGGAAATATTCTGCTACCAATTCGGTATTTACTTTAAATTTTGTAAATTATCATGCTCTTGGTAATGCTGTGGCTGGAAATTATGCCATAACAAATACCGGAAACAATACGATGAATGTTACGTTACAAAATGGGCAAATTACCAAAAGCAATAGCGGCATTATACTTTATGCCACTTCAATGAACGTCGGAGTAACTACTGATGGCTATTCTTTTGAACTTCCAGGTTCATATACCTCTCCCCAGACCTATGGAACTACAAGCAATAGCAAAACTTTCAAACTTTATACAGAAACCAATTTGGAAAAACCTTCAGATTGCGATTATGTGAAAACGGGGATCATGAATATGAAAATTGATTGGACTGACGAAAACAACCTAGCGCAAAGTGTTTCTGCTAAAGTTAATTTTGGCTGCGACGCTAATGGAACAGTTAGTAATCAATGCGATGATTGGATTGGAGCTCAGATACCTCCTCTGACAACTTATTTACCCTTGCACTTGCATTAATAAACTAAATACAAGCTTTATGGATAAAACAAGAAAAACCTGGCTCCCTGAGTACGGGTTTTTTTTGTTTATTTATTTTTGGTAACAATTCACAAAATTAGTTTAAAACCAAATTTCAAAAATATGGAAAAATTTACTCTGCTGAAAACTAAATCATTTAACAGATTGCGACCATTCTGTGTATGGTTGTTGCTTGGTGGTTTGCTGTTGACTTCGTGTATGAAAGATGATTTTGATAAGTTCTCGAAGACACAAACCAACTGGCATCCTGAATTTACCACGCCTATTTTAGATTCAAAACTTACCCTGAAGGATATTATCAAAGATACTACGGGGCTTCTTCATGAAGACAGTACCGGATTTCTTACCATAGTATACGAATCGGAACTTTTTTCACAATCGGCTGAAAATGCTATGCCTATTTTGAATCAAACGTTTCCTGAAATTAAAGAAGAATTTAACATCTCTAATCCGGGTAGTACGTTGGCTATTCAAGATACCATGTTTTACTATCCGTTTCAAACACCCAAACGCCAGCGATTAGACAGTATGTTTATTAAATCGGGAAAAATAAATTTCGACATTTCTACTACCGGTATTACTCAGGATATTACCATCAAAATAACTATTCCAAATATAGTTAAGAATGGTTCCGCACTTGAACTGAATCTACAACTGGGAGCTCAGGAAATATACATGTTCGATTTAACGGGCTATAAAATTACATTTGACAACTCAGATGCCAATCAAATGAACAGGCTGCAAGTGGTATATACGGTTGAAGTATCCAATCCTAATTTAGAACCCGTCATCGGTACTGTAAATTTCAATGGTTCACTCGATAATATTAAATTTTCCAAGATGTTCGGCTATTTGCAACAATATGATTTGGCTTTGCCCGGCGACAGTATATTTAACCTTGGATTCTTTAAGAACAACCAGTTTGGTAATCTTAATTTTCCGGATCTGAATCTTGGATTTACTATTGATAACTCCTATGGTTTGCCTATTCAAATTAATGTCAATAAATTTGCGTCACATTCCGATGTTACCGCTCCTTACAATGTGAACTTTTTTTATGAAAACCCATATCACATCAATATTAATTCGCCATCGGCGGCACATGTTGGGGAAAGTGTTCCTACTGTATTGAATCTGAATGAGGATAACACTAATATTTGGGGCGCTTTAAATATTTCGCCTACTAAAATTACCTATAAAATGGCGGGTATTACCAATCCGTTGAATGATTCCACGGTAACAAATTTTGTGCTTGATACCAGCCGGTTTAAGGTAAAAGTGAAAGTTGAACTTCCTTTGAATGGTTCGATATCCCGTCTGGTTTTGCAGGATACCTTGAATTTTGAATTCCCGGATGTAAACATGCTGGAATCCATAAAGTTTTTCGTTAAAACGATAAACGGATTCCCCATTACGGCAAAGATTCAGGCTTATTTTTGCGATGCGGCATACCAACGCCTCGATTCGCTGATGGGAACTGACCAGAATGTAATCATGGGCGGAACAATTAATCCGGCAACTCACGAGGTTACTACTCCAACGACTAAAACAACGGTAGTGGAATTACTCAAAAACCGGGTAGATCATTTGAAAAACACCAAAATGATTATCGTTCGCGGAGAATTGTCAACGACCAATGGACAGGTTGGAAAAATTTATTCTTCCCAATCTCTTAGCATCAAACTGGCAACTGCTGCTAAATTAAGAGCAAATTTCTAACATTCAAATCACACGTTAAAGTATTAACTCTTAAATTGACACAAAAATGAAATCGAAATATTACACAAAATATATCGTAGGATTTTCTTTACTAATCCTATGGGCTGTCATGTTGCCCACAGTTGCCACTGCTCAAAGAGATTTAACCATTTACAACCTGCAAAGTATACCTCAAACCAATTATGCCAATCCGGCTCTGATACCCGATTGCAAATCGTATGTTGGTCTGGGAGTTTCCTCTATTTATTTAGGATTAAGCAATTCCGGTTTTACCTATAAGGATTTGATTAAAAAAGGTATTGACGATTCGCTGTATCTGGATGTTGATAATATGGTGAAAAAACTGAAAGACATGAATTATCTGAACGTTCAGGCCAATTATGAGATACTTTCTTTTGGATTTAAAGTCCGGAAGAATTATTTTAATTTGAGCGCCAACGTTAAATCATCGGTTTATTTCGGATACCCCAAGGATTTTTTTAACTTTATAGCTTACGGAAATACTCCGTATATTAATAAAGGAGAACAGGATGTCGGTGGTTTTAAGATCAATTCCAATGTATATGCAGAAATAGCTTTGGGAATGTCGCGCCAGATCAACGATAAATTATCCGTCGGAATCAGACCCAAATTCTTAGTCGGCATTGCCAATATAAACACCAAGAAGACAAATGTAACCATGTTGTCGACTGATTCTACCAATAATAATTTTTATGACATCACGCTGAAATCCGATCTGCTTATCAACGCCAATGTACCCGAAAACGATTATAAGTTTAATTTCGACAATAAGGGCTTTGCCATGGATTTTGGTGCTTCGTATAAGCTGAACAAGCATTTTGCCTTTTCGGCAAGCGTGGTCGATTTGGGAAGTATCCGGTGGAAATCCAATCCTAAAAATTATTCTTCGTCCGGTTCCAACCAGTATACATTTAAAGGTATTGACATCAACAACTTTTTCAATAAAAATGATTCGGCTGATAAATTTGAAAAGCTCCTTGATTCCATACGAACGACCTTTAACATTGATTCAACCCGCAATAGCTATAAAGCGCCCCTGGTTACAAAAATTTATTTGTCGGGAACGTACTTCCTGAGTCCGAAGGACCGGGTAGGCTTATTGTTCCGGAGCGATTATTTTGATAAAAAACTGCATCCCAGCTATTCGTTATTATATAACCGGCAATTTGGCAAAATGCTGAATATGGCCGCAAGTTATTCCATCATCAACGGAAACCAGATGAATATCGGATTGGGAGGTTCGATAAATCTGGGGGCTGTACAGTTTTATGCGACCACCGATAATTTATATGGAATGTTTGCCTACAAGCAAGCCAAGAATTTCAATATTCATATTGGTTGCAACCTCACCTTTGGCCGTGCAAAGTTTGGCCGGAATATCTTCGACCGGGATAAAGACGGTGTAGCCGATCGCAAAGATGAATGTCCGGACGAACCCGGTTTAGCGCAGTTTAACGGGTGTCCCGACCGCGACAATGACGGAGTGCCCGATAAGCTTGATTTGTGTCCTGACGAAGCCGGATTACCCCAATTCGAGGGATGTCCCGATCGTGACGGAGATGGCATCATTGACAAAATGGATTCGTGTCCCGATGTTGCCGGTTTGGCTCAATATAGTGGTTGCCCCGATACCGATGGCGACGGCATCATTGATAAGCTGGATTCGTGTCCCGATGTTTCTGGATTGGCTCAGTACAATGGCTGTCCGGATACGGATGGCGATGGTGTGATCGATAAATCGGATTCTTGTCCCGATATTGCCGGATTGGCTCAGTTTAATGGTTGCCCCGATACCGATGGCGACGGTGTGATTGATAAATCGGATTCATGTTCTGATATTGCCGGATTGGCTCAGTTCAATGGTTGCCCCGACCGCGATGGCGACGGTGTGATTGATAAATTGGATTCGTGTCCCGATGTGCCGGGCATACAAGCTAATAACGGTTGCCCGGAAATACACGATGCCGACGAAGACGGCACTCCCGACGACATTGATAAATGTCCCAATTTAAAAGGTTCTCCTGAAAATTCCGGCTGTCCTGTGGCTTCCGAAAGCGAACAAAATCTGCTTAACAAGGCTCCGGTTAAAATTTCATTTGTTACCCGGAAATCGGTACTGAAAGAATCTTCATACGCCTATTTAAATGAATTGGTGAAAATGCTTAATGCCAATACTACGATGAAATTGCTGATCGCCGGGCATACCGATAATTCAGGTACTTCGGCAACCAACGATTTATTATCGGAAAATATGGCTAAATCCGTTAAAAAGTATCTTGTCGGCAAGAAAATAGATACCAAAAGGATAGCTATTATTGGCTATGGACAGAACAAACCAGTGGCCGATAACAAAACTCCTGAAGGCAGAAAGCTTAACCGCCGGGTTGAAATTTCAGCTTTCTTCGAGTAGTTCGATGAACTAATATAAACGAAAAGGAGTGTTACCATAAGTGTAACACTCCTTTTTTGTCAATTCATCCGGCAAATACGTATCAGGGCTGTGTGGTTTGCTTCGTCTGAGGGATGACGCCGTCAGTTTTATAATCAATTCCGGTATCGGTGAAAACGTAGGAATAAATTTTGAAATAATACGTCGAGTTAGGATTCAGATTCCCGAATACGACTTCCTGTATGCCATAAGCAACGTTTTGGTTGGTAAGATCGTTGGCAACCGCCGTACCATCTACAGGGTCAACAATATTGTTATAGCCTGTAGCGCTCATACGGATGAGGTAACCATCGGGTAACACAATGCCGACAGCATCGGTCCAGTGCAGCCGGATATTATGCGTGGTGAAACCGGACGGATAATTCGTAGGTTCGGGTTTTACCCCGGAACCATTGCCCCAGATGGCATCGGCATATTCGGGATGATCAATAAAAGGATTACGGTTGTTTTGTATGGCATAAACGGCATTGTTACGGGCTATTTCTTTAGGCGAAACCGGATCCTGCTGCGCCCATTGCAACATCATGGTTAATGCCCAGGGTTTAAGCTGCGATCCGTTGACCATCTGACTTCCGAGCCAGCCTGCATCCTCGCCATAATAACGAACTGCCATGTAAAAGTAGGTGCGGGCAAAGTCGCCTTTATATTCATCGATGGGTTCAAAAACGGAACCGGAATATCCGCTTATCGAACAGGGACCAAACTTGCTTCCGTTAAGCGATGTCCAGGTAGGATTATTTACTTCTCCGTAAGGAAAATTATTGTGCCTGTTGTTTACGTACTGATCCACGGGATAGATATGGAAAAGGTCGGTGTTCATGGGCGGCTGATCGTTGAACCAGCTTTTGGGAAAGGAATGCTCGCGGCTGTAGCAATCGCCTTCTTCGGAAGCAGTTCCGCACTGACCGCTTCCCAGAGTATATTCATATGGAGGCGTTCCACCGGGGATATCCGAATACATATCCCATACTTTACCATCGGATCGCACGTCGGTGGTGTAAAATGCATTCCATACTCCGGGAGTATAGCTGACTACCGTATGATTATCGATAATGTTATGGAGCGCTTGCTGCAATGGCGTACCAGTAAGCCCGTTGGCAGCATTGTAGTATCCTGCCGGGGGCTGTGCCCATAAGGCTAACGAAATTAAAAGATTCAGAAAAAAGAGAGCAAATGATTTCTTCATTGAAACACAGGTTTTACTTAATAAGCGGGTGATTTAGCCATAAATTTGCCTGTGGGGAAACTAACCACAGGCAATCAGGGGGTAAAAGTAATAATAATTTTATTAGTGATTAAAGTTTATAAGGTTTATAAAGTTTATAAGGTTTATAAGGTTTATAAAGTTGAGCGAAGTCGCAATATAGAAAAACCCCAAGGGTTTTGGAAACCCTTGGGGTTTAAAATAATGAAAAAGTAAACTAAAGCTTAATGGAAAGTTGTAAATGTCCACCCAAACCGAGTTCAACAATTTTTTTAAGTGTTGAAACCCGAACTTCCTTAATATCGTTTTCGATCTTTGATATGTACGACTTTGTCGTTCCCACTTTTTCGGCAAGTTCTTCCTGTGTCAGGCCTTTTTCGAGCCGGGCTTCGTGGATTAATGCTCCCAATTTAAAATCCTCGTACCCTGCTTCAAGCTGGTCGCGCTTAGTTGTCCCGGGTTTACCGTAATGCTTGTCTTTAAACTGATCAAGGGTCAGTATACTATCTTTTTCTGTTTTCATGGTAATTCTATTGGTTCTACTGACAAAAGTACAACATTAGATCAATCTTTCTTGTGGTTTCATTGTACGGTATTACAAATACCGCTCAGCCGGGGTAAAAATAATAATAATTCTGTTAGTGCCTAAAGTTGCCTAAATATTGGCTAAATAATATTTTGATATGCCGGAAATAATTAACTTTACCATCCGGAGTACCGTATTCGTTCCGTTAGGAACATGATATTGGTAGGAAAATAAAACAATGTACTAATCCCAAGTCCCGTCAGGGACGAAACATAAAGAAAATGGCAAATACCTATACACAAATTCACATTCAGACGGTTTTTACAGTGCAAAACTGTGAATGCCTCTTAGGCAAACAGTGGAAAGATGAACTGTACAAATACATTACAGGCATTGTTCAAAATCACGAGCATAAATTGCTTGCTATAAATGGTATGCCCGACCACATACATATTTTATTTGGAATGAGACCATCGCAGTCATTATCTGATTTATTGCAGGATATTAAAGGCGATTCATCTCAATGGATAAACAACAGGAAATTTATAAGAAGCAAATTTTCATGGCAAGAAGGTTATGGCGCTTTTTCTTATGGCAAGTCACAAGTTCCTCAAGTTATTCAATATATACAAAGGCAAGAGGAGCACCACAAGAAAAAAACATTTCTCGAAGAATACAAGGAATTTTTAAATGCCTTTGACGTAAAATATGATGAACGATATATCTTCAAACCGATAGAATATTGAACGATTATTTCGTGCCTATGGCACTTTTTATTGAGATGTGGTAAATCTTTCTACCAATATCATGTCCCTATCGGGACAAATTATAAAATACCTGGCATATCAAAATAATATTTAGCGCCTAAAGTTTGTAGTGCGTGCTTAATCCGATAAACCTTGCTTGTGGTTTCGGTGTACGGTATTACAAATACTGCCCTACCTTAACTTTTTTTATATTTTTTCAATGGAACACAATTCGGAAATGGCACAATCATATTCCGCATATTGTTTTTACCTTCTGCCTTAAAATGCCGGGAAATCTCCTGAGTTTTTTCAAAGAAATCATTTTTGGCATCATCTTTTTGGTAATAATATATTTTAATCGACATGCAATTGGGATGTTCAAAAATACTATTTAGCAAAATTCTATCAGAAAGTCCACAGGAATGTCCCATAATATAAACGGCAAATTTTTCAGAATCGATAAATCCACTAAAATTCTGATAATTATTCGTTTTAAAATAGCCGAATGATTTGAAATGGTTTAAAAAATTATTGTCATTTAACCGTTCAATTTTTGAATAATAAGTGTCCATTTCATCACCATATCCAAAAATGATTGGATTATTTTCATCGTTTAATTTACCATGAATGTAGTTTATTTGACAATTATTTAAACTATTCTTTATATACAACTCTACAGTAGAGGTATAATTGAAATTCAAAAAAAGCATTTGCCTTCTGTCTGCTATATCTTCGGCTGATGACAATGGTCTTAATATATTAGAAAATTGTTCACTAATTTCTTTATCTATTTTTTGATCACTATCAATGGTTAATAAATATTCTTTCAATTCCTCTTTAATTAAATCAAAACAGGTATTTAAGTCTTGAAGTTCTTTGTCAGTATCAGGGTCTTTATCTAAATTTTTTGCCTCTAATTTTTTAAATATTTTTATTAGTGCTGAATAATATTCCGATTCAATATCTACCCAACCATAATCTTTGTCTGCTAAAATAATATCTTTAAAAAATTGAAATTTATATTTATAATTGATACTATAACCGCTTAAAAATTCTTTAAACTTATTAATTGAATCGAGTTTAATGGACGATTCAAATCGATAATTACGTAAAAATGAAAGTTCTAGTAATTTGTCCTTATATATACGTTTTTCAATTAATGAGTTTATGGCCTTATTTAAATACCATAATATAAAATCGCTATACCTGGTTTTTAATCCATGAGCAAGGTCAAATCCGTTTCCAATGAGTATCAATTTATTCATAAGGTCACTAATAATTGTAGTAAATGTACTTCAGTCACTCCTAACTTTAGCTCACTTTAGGCACTTATCTTCCTGCAAATATAAGAAATTTTAAACATACAGATATTTAGCAATAATTTTATTGTTCACCGGGCAGTGAAGAATACATCTATACCAGTTTGCAAACTCATCCTTACCCGTTTTTAAACTCGTCCTGATCTCTTTCTAAAATCGTCCTGATAAGTTTGTTAATTTGTCCTGATCTTTTTATTAATTCGTCCTGATCTTTTTAAAATTTGTCCTGATCTTTTAAAAACTCATCAGTGATGAGTTGAAAAGTCATCACTGATGAGCCGGGCATTTAAATACGGGTGAATTCAAGATTGTTCATTGCATTCTGAAATTCAGCGCCAGGACGAAAATGAATAACCGTCTTGTTGATGTGTTTAGCATACAATTTAGATTCATCTTCTACCCCTTCACTCTTAATACCCAGGCTGAACGATCCGAAATCGCCCAACCGTACAATTTTTCCATCGGCCAATGCCGAAGGTACCACTTCTAACAGTCCTTCAAGCACTGCCATGGTGTCCGCAGATTTAACTGTTGATCGCTCCGTGATCATCTTTGCCAATTGCCGCAGGTTGATTGAACCGCTGTTTACTGCCAGAGCAAAATATTTGGCCGGTTCAGTTTGCTTTGCAGGGTTCTTTTTTGCCACTGCTTTAAATGTTACTGCCATAGTTTTTTTGTTTTAATGTTTGTAATTTAACGAATAGGATTTATATATTGAGTTAGTAGTTGTCCATGAATTCTTAATCTTTTTTTATCAATCACTTTTTAAGTATCACGAAATCTTTTCAATAATTAATAACGATAAATCACTCTGTCAATCAAAACATTTTACGATAAGGATCGTAAGCATGTTGTCCGCCGAATTCAACGATAATTTCAGGGCTCAATCTGTCGATGCTCTTACGAAAGGCAGGTATTGCTATTCCTATAAAAAACGCCAGCCTAAGGTTACTTTCTGTATGCCTGAAAATTCCAGTTGTAAAATTATAAAAAAAATAAATAAAATTAAAAATTTCACTGTTTTTTTTAAAAAATGTTACTATGGCAGCCGATGGGAATCAGCGGACTATCCGTAATAAAATTATTTACCCGTTCATCAGATCGCTTCGCTATGTTGCGAGGTTACCCACAGGTATTTTTATAAAAGAAATGTATGAAAAGAAGTTTTTCAGCAAAGGTTAACTAAAACTTCAGGCGCTCCAAACTTAAGACATTTATTACTTAATCATTGTAATACAAACCTGATTCTGGGGGTTGATCGCGTTGTTTTCAAAGTCGCTCAGGTTTTGAATGGTGGTTTGTGCAATCTGAGCCAGGGCAACATCGGTAAAATAGGCCTGATGTGCCGTAATCAAAACGTTGGGAAATGTCATTAAGCGCGATATTTTATCATCAAGGATGATAATTTCCGATAAGTTTTTATAAAAAAGTTTTTCTTCCTGTTCATAGACATCAATTCCAAGATAGCCCAAACGGCCTTCCTTCAATGCTTCAATGGCTGCTTCCGTATCAATGAGTTTACCGCGGCTTGTATTGATAAGCATAACTCCATGTTTCATCAGGCTCAGCGAATCTTTATTGATAAGATGGAATGTTTCGGGCGTTAGCGGACAATGCAGCGACAGGATATCCGACATTTTGAACACCTCATCCAGGGAATGATAACTTACAATATCCTTAAGCGCCTCGTTAGGATAGTTATCGAAAGCCACTATCTGGCAGCCAAAACCTTTCATTATGGTGGCAAATGCGGCTCCGATCCTGCCAGTTCCGACAACACCGACAGTTTTACCGGAGAGTTCAAACCCGATGAGCCTTTCGATGGAAAAGTTTCCTTCACGAACCCGGTTATAGGCTTTATGTGTTTTCCTGTTCAGGGTAAGAATCAATGCTACCGCATGTTCTGCAATAGCCGTTGGGGAATATGCCGGAACCCTGAGGACTTTTATATTGTTGTTGCAGGCGCTCTCGATATCAACGTTATTGAAGCCGGCACAACGCAACACGATAAGTTTTACCTTTAAGCTCGCCAGGTTTTCGATCACTTCCCTGGTCAGTGCATCGTTGACAAACACACATACCGCATCATAGTTCTCGGCCAACCGTGCCGTTTTTTGCTTGAGCGACGATTCGAAATAAACCAGTTCGTGCTTATTTTCAACATTGGCCTTGTCAAGGAATTCCTTGTCGTAGGGTTTGGTACTAAAGACGGCAACTTTCATAGTTATATAGTAATAGGACTATGTGAACAAATGAAAAGTGAAAAGGTTTTAATCGTTCATCCTTCGATTCAGTTAATGCAACGACAGTTCTTCCTTACCGGATAAAGTTGGTAAATTCTTTCTTCTCTTTTGAGAAAGGTTCAACCGCCGAAGCTTCCTTCATCCTGAGCAGCCATGCCATATTTTTCCCCAGCACGCGCATAATCTGCCGGCCTTCGCCATCCTTAACGACTTCGCCGGGAGCCGTGCCATGAATAACGTTCCAGTAATTGGACGTGGCAATGATCATTTCGGAATAGCTGAGGTAATGGTTCAGCCCGTCGAGGGTGGACGAACCGCCCGTCCTCCGGACTGCCACAACGGCTGCACCCACTTTATGGCGCAACAGATTACCGTTGGATCCGGCAACAAAGAACAAGCGGTCGAGAAAACTCTTCATCGTGCCCGGTATGCCCGAATAATATACCGGCGAGCCGATGATTAAGCCATCGGCTACTTTTATCTGCTGAATCCACTGGTTAAGGTCATCGGTTTTAATGATGCATTTTTCATCCTTGTTTACGCTGCATTTTCCACAGGCTATACAGCCGTGGATCAGCTTATGGCCGATATGAAGAATCTCGAACTCAATACCGGCGGCTTTAAGTTCGTCGCCAACCATGCTCAACGCATGAAAAGTGTTTCCTTCTTTATTCGGACTTCCGTTAATTGCTATTACTTTCATTTTATTTAATTTTTGTTTAATTATCCTATCTAAAGTTTCATAATCACGCCCTTGCTTTTTTTGCCGTCTATCATAATTTTCATGGGTTTGAGAAAACGGATATGACGCAGGACATCGTCCTCAAAAACGGGTGTAAACTTTGCGAGGTATTCCAGGTCGTAAAAGCCGTCGTTGATAAACGGATTGATGGTAAAATATCCTACGCGGAAGGAAGTCAGGTTCTGGAAAAAGTGTGTTCCCTGACTGGGATCGATGCGATAATGACTGAGTCCTGACTCAACAATGACACGGGCAGCCGAAATCTGCGGCCATTTCACAGGTATGCCAAGCCAGGGATCGTTGGAGCCCCAGCGCCCGGGACCGACAAGCACATAATTTCTCTTCCATTTCAGGAATTCATCGTTGAGACGACCTACCCGATGAGCCGTTTCGTGATTCTGCGCCGGATTAAACGCTTCGGGCTTCACATACACAAAATCAGTAATATCGTTCATTATCCCGTTACCCAGGGCGGTATTGGCATAGATGATGGTATCCTTCCATGGGATATTTTCGAGCGGTACATCAATCGTTTCAAAGTTTTCGACTATCGGGCGTATCTGCAAAAGATTAAATATTTTAGGTTTTCCTTTAGGACGGTGAAGGTTAACCGCAAATTCAATTTCCACAGGTTTGCCCATTTCACTTTGTCCCACCTCCAACACTTCTTTCAGTATTTCGGCCAAAGGAAATACATTATGATTTAAAATATTGGAAAAAGTAATGATGGGACGGCCATTATCCTGAAAGCCTTCGCGGAGGCAATGGTTTTCGTAATCGAAAGTGGAGGCAATATGCTTAAGCGAATTATCGATTACCGCTTCATTGATGTTTAGGTTCATGATGTTTACTCCGTCGTCCACTGATGGGTAAAAACTGCTTTTGCGAAGGTCGAGCACATCAAAATATTTTTGTGTTTCGCGCAAAGCCATTTCGGGAGAAGCAAGTTGTAGTATCTTTTTAGGATACTTTGGCGAAAAACGTAGCGAAACGCCGCCATCCACGATGTATTTGCCTAAGCCAAGGGCAATGCTTACGATGCCGTCTTCGGGTTTTTCCTGTTCGATAGGATAAAAATTGATGGAACGGGCAACACCTGAAAAGGAAGGATAGAACCGGTGATCGTACTTGTTACCACAGACTTCCTGGAGTACGATGGCCATCTTTTCCTCGTCTATCACATTGGAAGTCGCCGCCATATAGGCTTTGCTGTCCTTAAAAAAAGCCGAAGCATATACACTTTTGATGGCAATGCCCAATTGTTCGTTCATCACGCGTTCATCTTCCTCGTTATAAGCTACCATGTATGTTGAATATATTCCGGCAAAAGGTTGGTAATGCGAATCCTCGAGCAGGCTCGACGAACGGACGGCAATGGGATAGTTGGTTACCGAAATCAGGGTGGCTAAGTCTTCGTGTACACGGAAAGGCAAACGGGCATTGATGAAATGATTCAATATTTCCTCGTTGGAAATGTCGGACAAAGCAATTTTGTACAAGTCGTTATCAAGCATAAATTCATCAAAGATATCGGTGCACAGCACCACGGTGCGCGGGATGGTGATGATGACGTCGTTATATTTATCGAACAGGCGCTTTTGCTTGATGAGCGTATCCAGAAAAGCCAGACCGCGGGCTTTGCCTCCGATGGAACCATCGCCAATACGGGTAAAGCTGAAGTATTCGTCGAAGCTTTCGCGATTGAACTCGGCGATGATGCCCCGCGATTTATTCAGCCGGTAGTTGGCAATGGAATCGAAAAGGAAACGGCGGATTTCATCCAGATCGGTAAAATCATCGGGACGGAAATCCCGGAAGAGTTCGGCTAACGGAAACAAGGCACGGGCACGTAACCATTTGGAGATATGATTACGTTCAATATGGTAGGTAAGCGATTCATCAGGTATATCGAAGATGATTTGCTGCAGGGATTTCAGGTCGGGAACCGAAGCAATGGTTTCGCCGGTAGCCGGATCGATAAACACAAAATTGCCGAAGGCAAAATATTCCATGATATATTCGCGAAGCTCAAGGGATAAGGTTTTGGAATTTTTATTAATGAAACCTACCTTTAACTCTTTGGCTATGGCTTCATTTCCGGCATCGGACGATTGCAGAAGGATGGGCGTGAATTCATCATCCTGGCGAATCATTTCCACTAATTTACGTCCGGCTTGTTTATCTTCTATGCCATTGCGGGTGTACGACATATCCGAAATGATGCCTAAAAGGTTGTTTTTGTATTTCTGATATAAATTAATGGCTTCCTCGTAGTTTCGTGCAAGAAGGATTTTGGGCCGGCCTCGCATACGAAGCATTTGCTGGTGCTCATTCAATCCTTCGGTCATGAATTCCCGCGACTGATTAAAGATGAGTTTGTAAATATTGGGGAGGTAACTGGAATAAAACCGTATGGAATCTTCCACCAGAATAATGGTCTGAACACCCACCTGCATCACATCATGCTCAACGTTCATCTTATCCTCTATCAGCTTGATGATGGCGAGCAAAAGATCAGTATTCCCGAGCCAGCAAAAGACATAATCCACATTTTTCAGCTTGTCTTCGGTCATTTTAATGGCCGCTTCCCTCGAAAAAGGGGTAAGCACAACCACCGGTTTGTTGGGATATTTGGCTTTTATTCTCTCAATCAATTTAAAGGTAGATGATTCTCCCACGTTTTGCATGGTTATGATAAGGTCAATAGTAATGTCCTCAAGAGCTTCAAAGGCTTTTTCTTCGGTAGACGCTTTAATAAACTGAGGCGGGTAACGCAGGCTCAGGGAGACATATTCGTTAAAAATCTGCTCATCAATTCGTCCATCACCTTCCAGCACAAAAGTATCGTAAGCGCTCGAAATCAGCAGCACATGATAAATTCGCTTTTTCATCAGGTTGACGAAAGGGGTATCGGTAAAATAAAACTTGCGGGTAAAAAAGAAACTCTTACTGTCCATATTCTGAATATTAACCTTAAAAAATAACTCGTAGAATTGTACAAATTTAAGATTTTATTATAAATTTGAAACCGGATAATCTTTAAAAAAATAACCACATGCCACGTCAAGGACTGTTATTGCTGCTTATTCTTCTGACTACCGCTTGTTTGCCCGATAAGCACAAGGAAATAGTAATTGAAAAATACCCCGGAGGCAGGGTAAAATTGGTTAATATTTATGGCATCAGCCATCAGAATATAACCATGACCAAGGAAATCGGCTATTGGGAAAGTGGCAGGTTGAAATACACAGGCTTTCGCAGTAATGGCAAGATGGACAGCCTTTGGACGCTGTGGTATAAAGACAGCAACCGGATATGGGAGCAGCATCAGTTTGTTCAGGATAAACGCCTGGGCTGGACACAACGCTGGTATTTCAACGGACAAAAGCGCAGCCGGCAGTTATTCTTTTATGATTCGCGCTGGGGTATGCACACCGAATGGTACGAAAATGGCCAGAAGAAGTTTGAAGGACAATGGCGGAAGAATAAGATGACCGGTTTGTGGCACTATTGGTACGAGAACGGCCAAAAGCAAATGGAAGGCAATTATTGCGGCGGAGAATGGGAAGAGTTGTCTATGTTCAGTGGACGATATCCCGATTTTATTCCCAGAAAAGACGGAAAATGGCTTTATTGGGATGCCTACGGAAACCTGATGAAAACGGAAATTTGGAAGAACGGGAAGATATTGGATTCTCAAAATTTATGAAATTATTGCCGTAATGGCGATGGGCATGGTTCTAATGTATACTTTTGCATTTCTATTTTAATACTGAATATTGAGACCGCTGATACCATCGAACGATGCTTTTGCTGTGATGAGAATAAAAGACTTTCGTGGTTTTTTGTTAGCCCGTTTTTTGCTTAATTTTTCCATACAAATGCAGTCGGTTATCGTTGGTTGGCAGGTTTATCAGATTACGGGCGATGTTTTACAATTAGGGTTTATCGGGCTGGCCGAAGCCATTCCGTTTTTGGGTTTTGCTATTATTTCGGGTTATGTAGCCGACCGGTTTAACCGTCGCACAATCATTATTATTACTAATGGCATATATTTGCTCTGTGCCATTTTGTTGCTGATATTTGCCTGGCATTTTAAAATATTATATCCCCTTTTCGGCATCTTTCCCATTTATGTCATCATTTTTTTTACGGGCGTAGCCAGGTCATTTTTTTATCCGGCGCAAATGGCATTTATGGCGCAGTTGGTTCCCAAAAAACTGTATCCCAACTCTTCCACATGGAACAGCGCCGTTTGGCAAATATCGGCGGTAACCGGCCCGGCGGTAGGAGGATTGATTTATGGTTTTGCATCGGTACATGCCGCCTATTTAACGGTAGTGGCAGGAGTAGCCGTGGCTTTGTTATTTTATACCCGTGTACGTAGCAGGCCTATGCTTCCGGTTAAAAAGGACGAATCGTTAGTGCAAAGCCTTTCGGTAGGCGTACGTTTTGTTTTTTCCAATCAGATAATTTTTGGAGCTATGGCTCTGGATATGTTTGCCGTATTATTTGGCGGGGCAGTAGCCGTGTTGCCAGCATTTGCCTCCGAAGTTTTGCATATTGGTCCCGAGGGATTGGGCTTTCTGCGGGCAGCGCCGGCCATAGGCGCTATCATTATGTCAGTAATGCTGGCATACCGGCCACCGTTGCGCCATGCAGGACATAATTTGCTGATGAGCGCTGCCGGTTTTGGGATATGTATTATTTTATTTGCCTTATCGCGAAACTTTTACCTTTCCTTCGCTTTACTCGCTTTCAGCGGATTATTTGATAATATTAGCGTTGTGATTCGTTCTACCATCATGCAAATGCTTACGCCCGATGCCATGCGGGGCAGAGTAGCGGCGGTAAACAGCATTTTTGTTGGCTCGTCCAACGAAATTGGTTCTTTTGAATCGGGTCTGGCTGCCCGACTGATGGGTTTGATTACCTCTGTCGTCTTTGGCGGAACGATGACTTTGCTTATCGTTGCTTCCACGGCAAAATTAGCGCCAAAACTTCGGAATTTAAATCTTAAACTGTATTGAGATGGTTGAAGTATATGCTTTCAAAATGCTGGATGCAAACTGTTTTTTGAAACACAAAGAGCAATTGCTTGCCGGGTTGCCCGATGAAAGCAGAAAGAAAATTTTGAGTTATACCCATACGAATGCGGCACAGCAAACACTCATCGGTGAACAGCTTGTCAGGAAAATTCTATCAACCAAAACCGGAATTCATCCGCAAGATCTTGTTATTCAAAATAACGATCATGGTAAACCCGGATTAAACTATCCCGAAGGCTATTTTTTTAATATTTCTCATTCCGGCGAATGGGTGGTAGCGGCTTTTTCGGGCAAACCGGTGGGAATTGATGTTCAGAAAATACGAAATACCAAAATGGACGTTGCCACACGTTTTTTCTCGCCAACCGAAATCAACGATCTGGTAAATAAATCGGCATCGGATCAACAGGATTATTTCTATACCCTTTGGGCATTAAAAGAAAGCTATTTAAAAGCCATAGGCACCGGGCTCACTCAGCCTCTGAATTCTTTTACCGTTATCCCGAGTTCTCGGGACAAAAACGATGGTTTTGTCTTGTTTCAGGCTTCCGAAAAAATTGAAATGTTTATCGACCTTCTTCCGTTTAACGACAATTATAAATTAGCCGTTTGTTCGACCGAGCCCTTTCTCCAAAAGGAAATTATTTATGTAGAAAGCAATCAATGGATTACAGAAAACTAATGTTTCCCGGTAATTTAGCTTTGTCTACCGGCCTTTCAGAAGAATGTAATTTTTAAACTCACCTAATTCTCCACAGCCCGGAATGATGTTTTTCAGGATAGTAAACAGGCGGTATTTCAATTGCTCGTGACGGTGAGGCTCACGGTACTCGGGCGGTTTTCCAGATGGTTGCAACTGATCATTCCAGTTAAATTGGGCAATCCATTCTTTCATGACTAAAGGATGGGTATCGGTAAATGCCGGCAGAAGGTTCATCGGGCCGTAATCAAAGGCAAATTTATTCTTCTTATCCATTTCTTCTACTGCAGCTTTTCCGTTATGAATAGTAGTGAGCGATTTGTTTTTTATTTTCATCAATTGAGGCGGACGCACCCATCCGTAATGATAAATATAGGCGTCTAATTCAATAACTTTAAGTTTGTAGGTGTTTTTTTGCTGGCGGTAGCTCAATCCGTCAAAGTTGGGGATGCGGCGAAAACTTTGTGCCGATTCCCAGGAATGAGTATCGGGCAAATTGCGTACAATACGTATTTCATGTTTATACCAGCCATGGACTTTCTGGTAATGCTGATAATCGCCCCAGAAATGTTTATACTTGAATATCATGCCTTCCACTTCTTTGTCGTTGAGGTATTTCTCGCACTTCGACCGGATTTCAGGCAGGTATTTTTCATGAATTACCTCATCGGCTTGCAGATAAATCAGCCAGTCGCCCGAACAATGGCTTTTGGCAATATCGGTCTGATGGGCATTTTCCATACCCCGGGGATATTTTTCAATATCCCACACGGTATCAACGATTTTTACCTTGTCACTACCAATGCTTTCGATTAATTGCCGGGTACGATCGTCGGGATCGCAGTCGCCGAGTGCAATTATAAATTCGTCAACGATCGGCAAAACCGACATTATGGCTTGTTTGATGGGATAATAAAGTTTATCCGCATTTTTCACCATCGAAAATCCACTAATCTTCATGTTAAATTTTATTATCAGGCAAACATCTGCATGCTGTGCAGCTTTTTATAAACGCCATTCATCTGGATTAAATCTTCATGTTTTCCTCTTTCAACGATTTCGCCATCATGGAGTACACATATTTCATCGGCATTCCTCACCGTCGAAAGCCGGTGAGCAATTACGATGGAAGTTCTGTTTTGCATTACCTGCGAAAGGGCATCCTGGACTAATTTTTCCGATTCAGTATCTAAGGCTGAGGTCGCTTCATCAAGGATAAGTATAGGAGGATTTTTCAGAACGGCTCTGGCAATGGATATGCGTTGCCGTTGCCCGCCCGAAAGTTTGGTGCCACGATCACCGATATTGGTTTCGTAGCCATGCTCGGTATTCCGGATGAATTCATCGGCATTGGCAATTTTAGCCGCTTCCACCACCTGTTCCATGGTTGCTGCCGGGTATCCAAAAGCGATGTTGTTGAAAATAGTATCGTTGAATAAAATCGGCTCCTGGTTTACATTTCCCATTAATCCGCGAAGGTCGGCAATCTTATAATCTTCTACGGAAATTCCATCAATTAAAATATCGCCTTCAGAAACATCATAATATCGCGGAAGCAGATCAACAAGTGTGGATTTTCCCGAACCCGACTGACCAACCAAGGCTATGGTTTTTCCTTTTTCAACTTTTATATTGACATTTTTCAATACAAATTCCTTCTCGTATTTAAATGATACGTTGCGATATTCAATCGTGTCTTTAAAATTAGTGATGGGCTTTGCATCCGGTTTTTCAATGATATTTGTTTCTGCCTTGAGAATTTCATCCACCCTTTCGGAGGATGCCAATCCCTTTTTAATGTTATAGCGTGCAGTGGAAAAGGCTTTTGCCGGAGAAATAATTTGAGCAAAAATCAGCAAATAGCTAATAAGCACTTCGGGACTGATGAAGCCTACATTATTTAAAACCAGGGTACTGCCATACCACATGGTAACAATGACGATTGCCGTGCCTAAAAACTCGGTCAAAGGCGTGGCTAAATAAGTCCGGCGATACATTTTGTTCATCAAACCGGTATAGATCGTGTTAACACCCGTAAATTTTTCGTTAGAACGTTCTTCAGCATTAAAAGCCTTGATAATACGGATGCCTGTTAATGTTTCTTCAATAATGGTAAGCAGTTCGCTGACTTTTTCCTGGCCGGCTTGAGAAGTTTTTCTCAGATTTTTACCTAATCTGCCAATGATGAGGCTGGTTATCGGCAAAATGACAAACACAAAAGCCGACAAGGCTGGGCTGAGAATGACAAGGGTGATGAGAAACATGAGAATGGTAACGGGATCGCGAAATAATACTTCGAGCGAACTGAGAATAGACCATTCTATTTCCTTCACATCGTTGGTCATACGCGACATGATATCGCCTTTTTTCTCTTCCGAATAATAGGATAATGGTAAAACGAGCACTTTCTGGTAAATCTGGTTGCGTAAGTCTCTGACAATGCCGTTACGGATGGGTGCTAAATTATACATGGATATATATTTAAACCATGTTTTAAAAAACGTCATCACAATCACTGCTATACAAACCAATCCCAAAGCCTGAGTTTTTCCGTTATTCTGGATAATCATGCTCAGATAATAGTAAAAGTTATGCGTAATAACTGAAGTCCGCCAGCTAAAAGGTTCAAGGGTAGTTACCAGAGGCGACCGGTTAAAGAGTATTTGCAGAAAAGGAATAGCCATGGTAACCGTAAAAAGCGAAAAAATGACGGACAGCATATTAAATGCTATGCTTATGGATGCATGGTTCCAATATCCGTTCAGATAACGCAATATTCTTTTTATTTCTTTCATTTAACGAAATGATTAGGTAAGTTGAGTATTGGTCAATTAACGTAAGTGTTTGAATATTATTTCAAAATAGTAAGATACAGGATCAGAAAAATTTTACTCCCGTATAATTTAATGGCGTAATGGCTTTTAATTCATCTTTGACTTGTTTGCTAACCTGAAGGGAATCAATAAAGGTTACAATATCTTCCCTCGTAATTTTTTGGTTCACCCGTGTTAGGTTTTTAAGCGTCTCGTAAGGATGAGGATAATTTTCGCGTCGTAAAATGGTTTGTATGGCTTCCGCAACGACGGCAGGATTATTTTCCAGATCGGCACGTATGGCTTCGGTATTTACGGTAAGCTTGCTCAATCCTGCGGAAAGCGATTTGACGGCAATAATTGTATGAGCTATTGGCACTCCGATATTCCGCAAAACGGTGGAATCGGTCAGGTCGCGTTGCAGGCGTGAGATGGGAAGTTTACGCGAGAGAAATTCAAAAAGGGCATTGGCAATGCCAAGGTTACCTTCAGAATTTTCGAAATCAATGGGATTTATTTTATGAGGCATGGCCGAAGAGCCGACTTCGCCGGGTTTGATTTCCTGTTTAAAATAACCCATCGAAATGTATAACCACATATCGCGGTTTAAATCAATCAGTATGGTGTTGATACGTTTCAGGCAATCAAAAAAAGCGGCAAGGTTATCGTAATGTTCTATCTGGGTAGTAACCTTAAGCCGTTCCAATCCAAGGCGGTTTTTCACAAAATTATCTGCAAAACTTACCCAGTCGATATTTGGATAGGCTACCAGATGTGCATTGAAATTACCTGTTGCACCTCCCAATTTAGCCGAAAAGGGTATTTGTTTCAGCATTTTATTCTGCTGTTTAAGTCGCTCCACAAAAACCAGGATTTCCTTGCCTAACCAGGTAGGCGATGCCGGCTGCCCATGCGTGCGGGCAAGCATCGGAATATTTTTCCATTCTTTGGATTTTATGGTAAGCCTGTTCAATAATTCATCGCATAAAGGATGCAATACATCATCGCAGGCTAATTTAAGTGCATAAGGCACAGCAGTATTATTGATATCCTGCGAAGTAAGTCCGAAATGGATAAATTCCTTGTATTTGGAAAATCCCAGCTGGTCGAATTTCTTTTTCAGGTAATATTCCACAGCTTTTACATCATGATTGGTAACTTTTTCAATTTCCTTTACATCCTCGGCATCGCGGAAGGTAAAATTACGCGACACAGCACGCAGGATTTCATAATTCTTTTTCTCAAAGCTGATGAGTTGAGGAAGAGGTATTTCGCATAAAGCGATAAAATATTCAATTTCAACAAATACCCTGTAATTGATAAAAGCAGCTTCCGAAAAGTAATAGGATAAGCCTTCTACGTTTTTGCGATACCGTCCGTCAACGGGCGAAATGGCATTAATGGGTGTTAGTTCCATGTCAGTTAATTTAGGGTTCAAACTTACTAAATTTTTTTAATTAATGGTATTCAAATAAAAAAAAGACATCCAATATTTTTCAAGAAGATGCCTTTTTTTAAAAATTATTATTTCTACTGTATTTATAGCCTGAGTATCCTTGATTTATATTTGGTGGCATAGGCGGCAAAAAATCCGATGCCGCCATTGCTGATATTGCCTTTCACATTAGCCGGCGGTCCGCTGAAGAGCGGAAGTTGGAAACCAGTTTCGGTTTGAACATCCATAATAAAATGGTAATATTCTTTGGTAATGCCCGCTATCATTACTTTAACGGTATCGCTGGAGGCAAGTTGATAGTCTGTTCTGTCCTGACTAAGCCAAACCACTCCAAATCCGTTGACGAAATTTCCATTAAACAATCTGTCGTCGGAAATGGTAAATTTATTGATGGTATCGGTAAGCAGGCGGTTGTTATTAAATGTTTTGAACATGTAATAATTCTCGTTTGGCGGGTCAAAAGCAAATACTTTTACTTCCCAGAAATCAATGTTGGCAAAATATTTTTTATGGAATTCGAACCCAATGGAATCGAGCGAAGCAACTGCCGGGAGATAGGACGATGCAGAATATTCTGTATTTCCATTAATGGACTCAGGCAGTTTAATAGTTAAAACATAAGTATGCCCTGCAACTCCAAAATAATCGGGACGGGTTTGATAAACGCCAGGGCTGGTTTCTCTTAACGTATCGGTGATGTCGCCGTCGGTAACGGTTACCTTTGCTCCGGTTACCGCTGGCGGTATCTGATTGGCAAAATAATCGGCTGTTTTGGTAAGTGTAACGGTATGAGCCATGGTATCGGTGGTTATACTTCCTTCCACTACCAGGCGGGTATAGGTTTTATCGAGTTTTACATCAATTTTTTCGGTGCATGCCGTTACCATTCCAAGGATTGCGGCAAAGTATAAAATTATTCGTTTCATAATCAGTGCTGTTTATATATTTTTAAAAATGAAAGTTGTAGGTAACGGATGGAATGACGGAAAAAAGGTAAACTTTTTCGGCATAGGTTTCGTTAGGATTGTCTTCATCCTGCACAAAATTGATTGCCCAGGCATTCTTGCGTCCATATGCATTATAAATCGAGAAATTCCATTCGCCAAACCATTTTTTGTTAGGCTTGTCTTTGCCTTTCAATGTATAGGAGATATCGAGGCGGTGATAATCGGGCATGCGGTATGCGTTGCGGTCGGAATAGATGGGAACAATTTTGCCTCCGATAACGGCTCTGCCCACAGGGAAGGTAACCGGAGCGCCGGTAGCATAAACCCAGTTGGCTGAAACTTGCGAACGTTTGTTCAGTTCATAATTCAGGACGATGGAAATATTGTGAGGTTTATCGTAAGGTGCGGCAAACTCTTTGCCGTTATTGATTTCTTTGATTTTACGCATGGTTCTGGAATAGGTATAGCTTATCCAGCCGTTGAGTTTGCCTTCATTTTTTCTGACAAGCAACTCTAATCCATACGACCATGCTTTTCCAAACCGGAGTTCTCCTTCCATTTTCTGGTTCAGCAACAATTCAGCATGATCTTTAAAATCAATGGCATGATCCATTTTTTTATAATACGTTTCAGCAGAGAATTCATACATGTTGTCTTTAAAATTACGGAAATATCCTATGGCTACCTGGTCGGCTACCTGCGGCTTGACGTTGGGCGATGATGGAAACCAGATATCGAGCGGAGTGCCTGCCGTGGAATTTTGCGCCAGGTGAATGTATTGATTGGTACGCGAATAACTTGCTTTTATCGAGGAAACTTCATTGAGCGTATAAGTTATGCCAAGGCGTGGTTCCAGCCCCGAAAAAGTTTTATAAATCTTGCCTCCGGGCTGATTAACTGTATCGGTAACAAGGTATTCTTCCGGGTTGCTCTTGTCGTAAAGATAATATTCGGCTTTACCAATGTTTTGGAAGAGAGAATACCGTAACCCATATTTCAGCGTTAAACGGGAAGCGATGGTTTGTTCGTTACTGATATACAATCCGTATTCAAGCGCATAATTCTTGGGAAGAATATAGTCAACAATGGAGCTTTCCGAACCTTTCCCGGCTACTTTACCCTGATCGAAGGTGTGATGCGTACCGGTGATACCGAACTTGAGCGTATTATTGGTGTTGATATAATAATTAAAGTCGGCTTTCAGGCTATAATCCTGCAGGTTCGATTTCCAGATGAACGCATCGCCGCCGTCTTTAGGCGTTTCCATGTCATATTCATAATTGCTGTAAAGCAGGGTAAAGTTTGCAAACAATTTTTTTGAAAACAGATGGTTCCAGCGCAAGGTAGAGGTGGCATTCCCGTTCGACATCTCGATCATCTGATTCTTAAAAATATCGCGCCCGAAATACCCGGAGACGAAAATACGGTTATTGTCATCGAGACGGTAATTGAGTTTGGCATTCAAATCGTAGAAATAGAGTTTATTGTTCCGCAAATCCTTGTCGCTTGCTAAGGGAAGAAAGATGTCGGCGTAGGTGCGCCGTCCGGCAAGAATAAACGAACATTGATCGGTTTTTATGGGTCCTTCCAGAGTTAACCGGCTGGAAATAGTTCCTATACCACCTGTAGCAGAAAACTTCTTGGAGTTTCCATCCTTCATTCGCACGTCGAGCAGCGAAGCGAGCCTTCCACCCGAGGAAGCCGGAATATCGCCTTTATAAATCTGGACATCCTTGATGGCATCGTTGTTGAATACCGAGAAAAAGCCCATCAGGTGGGAAGCATTATAAACGGTAGCTTCGTCCAATTGAATCAGATTCTGGTCGGCGCTTCCCCCGCGGACACTGAATCCTGAAGTGCCCTCGCTGGTGGATTGCACGCCGGGCAAAAACTGTATCGCTTTGATGATATCCACCTCGCCCATGAGCGCCGGTATTTTGTTGATGGTTTTTACGTCCATCTTCACCACGCTCATCTCCGTTTTAGTAACATTCTCATTCTTTTTTACGGCGGTAATCACCGTTTCTTTCAGGGTTTCATTTTTTGATTCCAGTTCTACATTTACCGTCGTATTTCCCGAAAGCTGGATGTTTTTTTGTACCGGCACATAACCCATATAGGAATAAGTTACGACATAAATCCCTGGTTCGAGGCTCAGGGAATAAAACCCGTATAGATTGGAAGTAGTTCCGGTATGTTGCTCTTTGACATAGACAGTTGCTCCCAGCAGTTCTTCACCGGTACTTTTGTCTCTGATATTACCGCTGATGGTATAACGTTTGGCTCCACTACCGGGCTCTTCACCTGCCCTGGACTTGTTCGCAAATCCTGTGGTTAGAATCCAAAGGAAAAGAATCGCATAAATTGTTCTCATGAATAATATTTTTGGGTTAATGTCCGCTTGGTTACCAATATTGATGCCAAAGATTATTAAATAGCTGATATAATTTTTATTAAATCAATCTGATCATTAATCAAATGAATTTTACTGTTCATTTTCAATTGTTGGCTGTACAAATATGAACACTTTAATTCTATTAAAAATTAAATTAATGTTAACATTGTTAAAAAATGAAGTCTTTTGATGATAGTACTTAAAACTGATAAATCCCTTTCTGATGGCAGGGGAAGCAAATTTAGGATAAATTTCTACTTCTTCGGAAGTTTACTATTTTTTCATTCTACATTACCATACAACATAAAGGAGGATGCTGAAAAATGATGGTAAAGATATTTTAAATGGATGCCGTCTTTTTTAAAAAACATACAAACAAAACTGCCAGACAGTTCTGCCTGGCAGTTTAAATCGCACGATTAATTAATAATCCACATGATTAATTTTGCAATAGCAATAAGAGCTACGATAAACCCTATAAACAGCAGAAAAAAATGAGTTAAACCGCCTCCTTTTTCATTAGTCTTTTTATCGTTTATATCTTGTTGAACACTTTGATTTGTTTCCATAAAAAATTGATTTTTAAACTACATAAAATTTAAACACAAACTGTATAGTAATAAAGTATAAGCTTAACTTTCAGATACAATCTGACAAGCCGGGCCTAACAATAATTAAAAACAGAAATAATATAGTGGTTTAAAAAATCAAATCCGAAGGTTGCAAATAAAATATAGACGTAAGGATGAAGAAGCGCTTGTGCCATTAATAAAAGCGCTATAAAAAGTTTTAATGTTAACCCCGCTTAGTAAATTACTGAGGTTTATTTTATCCATGAAAACATTTTTTATCACCATCGGATAAACCGACAGGTTATCCATTTGATGAGAAAAACAATGAGCCGGAATAATTTCAAGATTAATGGCATAGCTTAAATCTACGGGAGCCTTTATCCCCATGCCATTAACAAAGGAACGTTGTTTTGCATACATCAAAAAAAGTGATGCAAGAAAAAGGACAGAAATTATTTTATATTTTCTTACTATTTTCAATGGCTGTTGATTTTATCCCGGTCAAAGATAAATAAAATTCAGCAATTACAAGAATAGCCGGAATTATTTTTATTGCCTGCCCTCGAATTTTTATACGGATGCTGATGGCTGTTTGACTTAAACCGGTGTTTTACTTCCCGTTTTTTCTGAGAAGTTCTGCTATTTTTAATTCTTTTGCTTGATCATCAATGGCGACTCCCTGAGCCGTGTGGACAGAACAAGACTGAATAGCATTAAAACGATAAGCACTATCAGTGGCATGGTCATCGAACCTGTCAAGGGCGTTTTAAAACTATCCAGGGCAAAGATAAAAGCGATTCCGGATATCTGTCCCATAAGCAAAAGCAAACCATTGGAAGTGCCTTCCGAAGCGGGAAAGGTTATCTCGGCACCATACTGGAATCCAATGGGACCGGCGCTCAGCAGGAAGAATCCTAAGATTATTCCAGAAGAAAGAAGCAGCCAGTAACTGGTAGCAAAAGTTATGCCTGCAAGACCGATGATAGCGCCGATGAGGGCGACAATGATAAATAGTTTTCTTTTTTTGAAATAGTCCGAAAGCATGGGCATAACAAGCGCACCAAAAATTCCGCCCAAAATCATAAGACCGCCCGTAATTCCGGCTTGCGTGGTTGAAAAGCCTCTTGGCCTGAGAATATCCTCTATCCACGTTGTTACACTGTTGAATACTCCCAATCCAATAAAAAAGATAAGCATCAACAGGTAAAAACCTTTGTTGTGCAGTGTATCTTTCAGTCCGTCCAAAACAAGAGACCGTTCTTCCTGGTCGGGACGACATGGGGCCGTGCGGGGACGCTCCCTTACCAGTAATAGAAAGATAAGCGCAGCGATAATTGAAATAACTCCATAGATGAATAACATCCCACTGATGCCATGACCCTTGGTGAGAAAAGGCGTCAGTAAAATCCCAATTAAGATACCGATGTACATCGCCAGGGTCCCGAGGCCCGAGGCCGTGGCTCTTTCTTCGATGGGAAACCACCGGGCGGAAATTTTGGTGATGGCATTCAAAAGAAATGGTTGGCCGATGGCAATGCCGATTTGCGACAGCAGTAACAGGTTGTAATCGTTGGTTACCCATCCGCGCAACAACCCGAATACCCCGGTAAGTACCGCACCTATTCCTACGCCTATACGGATACCATAAGTATCAATGATCCATGAGGCAGGAATGGATGCGACAATGTATACTATCATAAAGCACATGGAAAGAATACCAATCTGAAGGTCGGTAACATTATAATACCTCGTGGTATCGGCAGTGATGGGCGCAAAAGTGATCCATAAAAGTTGGTTTACAGCCACAATAAACATATACGCACAAAGCACAATCCAACGATAGTTATACACCTTGAATTTTTCCGGTTCCATACAACGATTTCTTTAATGATAATGATTAAAAAGCCAATAATAAAGTATCCAGATTCAGTATCATACCGGGTTATCCTGCACCACTCCCGGGCTGCCTGTCCTCTGTTTACAAACGATTATTTAAATCTGAACCGGCAAATGTAGCATAATAATTATTGAAACCAACGGTTTCGGGCTATGCACCGTGCACCATCACGAAATTGTGTCTGCATCTTATCTGGTTTTCTCTTTATATCTGTCAACCTGATTAAAAAAAGTTACATCTGCATAGCCCGCATAAATTTTACCCGAATGTTTAACGTCTTTGGGTATAAAATAGCTGTCCCCTTTGACAAATGTGTGTTTTACTCCGTCAATAATCAGATCAATCCTGCCTTCAAGCACTACGCCCCACTGACTTTCATGGGAATGTTCCGGCAGGTCGGCGTCCTCGGAAAACTCCATAAACACAATTTGATGTTTCGATCCCTGCGAGAGAAATGCCCTGATTCCCCTGATGGGTATATCCGCTTCGGGCAAATCGACGATGGGTTTTGGAAATAGTTGCGACATCGTTGTTGTTTTCTTTAAAATCTATAAATAATCCTGTCGTGGCGGAGTAAATACATCAATGACCTCTCCGGCTTCGATCACCTCCCACGAATGTTCAATATTTTCGGGTATCGAATAGCTGTCGCCCGGATCAAGGATCTCGTTTATGTTTTGATATTTTATCCGGTACTTCCCCGAAATCACATACCCGCTTTGCTCGTTGGGATGCGAATGGAACGGGACATTGTCGCCCGCCTTATAATTCATCCGGGTAACCATAGATTTTTGTCCGACAGCCAAAACATCAAACGACACTCCTTTAAACTGTCTGTTCTTTGCATTTTCTTTTTTTGTTATCATAATGGCAGGTTTTTTATTAAATAATTGCTAACAGTTTGCCGCTAAAAAGAGGCTGGGAGTTACGTGCCCTCATCTGTCCCTCATTAACGGTTATGCTGAAATGGAAAATACTTTCTTATCTGCAAATCAGCCCGGATTAGGTTTAGTTGCTGTTGGCAACTGTACTTTTTCTTCTGCTCAGCTGGTAGTCTTTCACAAGAATATTTGCAGACAGGTTAAGCTTAGAAGTTAGATTTCTAATCATATCCACTGTCAATTTTCTTTTTCTATTCAATATTTCCGATACTCTGCTTTTTCCTCCAATTTCATTAACTAAGTCCGATTGTTTTAAATGCATTTCTTCCATTCTTATTTTAATGGCTTCAATGGGGTCTGGCGCTTCAATCGGGAAGTGCTTTCTTTCATAGTCGTCGATAACTAACGCCAAAATATCTGCTTCGTCGCTTTCTGGTGTTCCCGCTGGTGCATCGAAAAGAAGTTCCATTCTTTTCAAAGCGTTCTCATAGTCCTTGTTTGTTTTCAATGGTACGATATTCATGGCTTTCTGTATTAAATTAAATTTGCATCAATTCTGTCATATTCAGCATGAGTTCCAATGAATCGAATGAAAGCCCACTGTTTCTCAAAGTTGAATTTAACAACCAACCGGTAAGTGTTTCTTTTTATGTTAAAAACAACCCGGCTTTCCTTAAGAATACTGGCTGTTGCATAAGTGAGTTTTACGTCATTCGGAGTTTTCCATACCGAACTCATGGCTGTGTCGTACCATGTTTTCAAATATTGCTCCGAATCAGGATGCTTCTCCCAATAATCACGTAAAGTACCTTTTGCAAATATTCTTTCCATTCTTTTCTATCGGATTTCGATGCAAAGATAATACAAAGTTCTCGCAATGGGAACTTCCTGGTGGTATTTTTTTTGGTAAAAATTGACAACGTTGAGTGTATGCAGCATGCAGGATTTTGTGGACATTTCTTTATCCACCGTTACTGCCCCCGCTGAGCGGAATTTGCAATTCCGCTCGGAACGTTAGAAAATTTGTAATTTTCTGTTTTCATAAGGTATGATATTTTTCAAGTTATGCATTAAATATACCCTTCCGACAGTTTCATTACGCAGAATTACATCCCGAGTACCCGGGACTGCTTTGTTCCGAGCGGCAAAACATTTGCCGAGTCGGGGAAAATGTAATTTAACTATTCTTATTTTATTTCTTTTATTAAATTGTTAGAAATATAATTTAGTTCAAAATAGTGTTTATTTTCATTAAGTGATGCGTTTTCATTATTTTTAACAAGCCTTTCCCAAGCCTTTTTTGATGGACCTATTAAAAAGTTACCCGCTTCAAAAATTGTAGGACTTGAAATAATCTTCCTTTTTAATATTAAAGATGCTATCTCTATTATTTTTTCAGGGATTCCTTTTCCACCAAATTCTTCACACCCATTCTTTGTCATCATTTCCCCTTTTGCAATATTGTTGTCAATAATTTTGAATGTATAAGAGAACCATCTTAACGAATTCTTTGGAATAGAAAAAACGCTGAATTCTACATTCATTTTGTTTAATTCATCGTACTCAAAGGAGTATTGAAATTGACAAACATTATTGTCTCTGTCTATAGTCTCAAATTGTACCATCTCTGTTTTTTTCTAAGTATGAACGATAACGTAGGAAGCTACACGCAGGGGCGGATTTCGGGCGATTTCCTGTTAAGCCGATAAGCTGTCTGAGCGGAAAGATGCACACCGAAAACCACTGCTAACGCATTGTCGGTTGACGGCTCGTTAGCGGCATTTCATTTATATATCTGTTGCATTTTTTACTACATCTTTTATAAAGATTATTGTCTCTATCAAACTAAATATAGATAGTAAAATAATAAAAACTATCAGATCCATTCCGCACTCCTTATGAGAGGAAATAAAAGATTCTGAGTAAGGTAATAAAACAATACTAAAAGCAACAATTATACTTAAAACAATAGCGATATAAATACCATTAATGACGAGGATCTTACGATATATTTTGAGCCCAATAAACTCAGCCCGATCTCCTTGAAAATTTTTGTTATCCTTTAAAATAGAAATTTTGATATCATTTTCTAAGTAATCATCCAATTTAGCTTGGCATAATATTTCATCTTTATTCTTAGCTCGAATATCTTTTAATAAGATTTGACCAATGGAAAAGATTCTTGAATCAATTGAATTAATCAAAAATATTGTATATGCACCAGTCAATCCGAGAATTGCTCCATAGCTTTGAGCAATTGTACTAAAAATATAATAAAATGATTCTGGTTTTGTGAATGGAAGAAGAGTAAAATGTTTTATCCAACAGTATATTAAAGCCACAGCAGGAATTAAGGCTATTAAGTATTTTTTATCACTCCGAAATCTTTGAAAAGGTGTTTTCATGTTTTTTATTAAATGAATTGCTGCCAAGGTTTGCATACCCCCTTATGGCAGTTATTTTCTAAGTAGTTATCCTTTCTTTTATTTATTAATCCAAAGATAATTATTACAAAATCTTCCCCGTTTTAAGTTATTTTCCATATCTTTCTTCGTGCCCCTTTGCGCAATCCTTCGTGTCCTTTGTGTTATAAAAACACATCCATCTTCGCCCAAAACTTGCCTCCCTTCCAGCCAAAACACATATCCGGGTACAAAAAATCTGCAATCAAAACACCAAGACCATTGCAAGGCAAAAATGCGTATAAAATATTAGATTAGTGTTATTTATAACAATGAATTTGTTATATTTGTAGCATGAAAAATGAGAAACACATAGGCTTTGCTGATTTAGCAGCAGAAAGAAGGAAAGTAAAGACAGAATTTTTTGATCAGGTAAATACATTGATCGATTGGCGACTTATTTCCAATATTATCAATAAGCACTATCAAAAAGGAGAAAGTGTAAGTGGACGTCCGGCTTATGAAGGGCTATTACTTTTTAAAATATGTCTTTTGGAGACCTGGTATAATTTGAGTGATTATGAAGTAGAAGACCAGGTAAATGACAGAATATCCTTCAGTCGTTTTGTAGGATTAAGTATAGATGACAAATGTCCCGATCATAGTGTTATCAGTCGTTTTCGTACCGAACTTACCCAAAAGAATGTGTACGAAAAATTATTCAAAGCGATGAATAAACAATTAGAGAAAAAGAAAATACTGGTTAAGGGAGGAGTCATTGTAGATGCGAGTATTACCGATAGTCCAAGAAAGCCAAAGGGGAAAACGGAATATGAAATAGTAGAAGATCGTCAGCAAGAGCCAAAGGAGGAAGAAAGAGAAAAAGAAGCCTCACAATTTAAATTGATAAAGAAGACCCAGCCAGGAGTTGATTCCGAAGGCAGATGGGTAAAAAAAGCCGGGAAGCTCCGGTTTGGATATAAAAAACATACGATTACTGATGTCAATGGGTTAATCTTGGGAGTACTTACCACCTCGGCTAATGTGAATGAAATAAGCAATTTGGAGCAGGTATTGGATACATGTGAATTAACGGAAAGGACTTGGGTAAAAGCAGACAAAGGATATAAAAGTAAAAAGAACGATACAATATTACAGCAGAAACGACTTCGTAATCATATAATGAATAAAGCAGCCAAAAATAGAAAGTTAACAGAAAGAGAAATACAATTCAACAAAATAGTGAGTAAAACCCGGTATAAAGTAGAACGGACATTTGGGTCAATAAAACGATGGTTTGGTGGAGGAGTAGCCCGTTATGTGGGGTTGTCAAAAATGCATACCCAACATCTGATGGAAGCTATTGCATACAACTTATACCGTTCACCTGGGATCATTATGTCCCAATGCTAAAAATGAGGAGAAAATTCCTCATTTACAGCAATATTATAGAGATAAGGAGAATAAAAAACGGCAAAAAAAACATTTTAATGGTATAAAACTAAATATCTTCAGTAAAAAAACAAGAAAATTCACTCTCGCTTTATTTTGCAACGGTCTTACACCCTGTCTCATCATTTCATCTGCTAAAGTACACTATTTTTATTTTCAGATCATTATTGTCCGATAAAAAATTTCCTTGAAGGGCTAAAGCCCAATATTCAACGTGTTTTACTAACTCCAGGCTTAAGCCTGGAGTTATAAATCGTAACTGCCTGAATGACTTTAGTCTGAATACTTTTATCAGACAACAGTGTTTCCAGATATTCTTTTTGAAAAATAACTGTCCTTCCGGCATAAAAATTCTTCTTTTTTTACTTTTAAGTCCCCGGCAGTATCTTACCCGCCGTCAACTATACAAAACCCATTCACAAGTATCTTTTAGCCGTTCACGTGTATACAAAACCCATTCACGGGTATCTTTTAGCCGTTCACGTGTATACAAAATCCATTCACGAGTATACAAAATCTATTCACGAGTATCTTTTACCCGTTCACGAGTATACAAAATCCATTCACGGGTATCTTTTAGCCGTTCACAAGTATACAAAATCTATTCACGGGTATCTTATACCCGTTCACGGGTATACAAAATTCTCCGTCGTGAATACAACTTGTGCCGTTAAAAATAATACTGGCTCCATCGTATACAATACTAAATGACCTGACAGCGTCGTTAGACCTGTCAGCGTCAAACCAAATTATTTATTTCAACTCAACGCTGTCAGGTGCTATGCACGCTGACAGGTTTTCATCATTTGCCAATCAAAAATCTTAAATCAAAAATGTTCCCGGTAACGAAATTCTGATGAAATTTGCAGTCGCTAAAAACCATAACAAAATACAACGACATTTGGAAGTTAATCAATTCATAACGGATACAAAAACGGCAGATACTCCTTCGGAAATGCCTGTCAAATTCGACGGCGACACCCTTGAAGTTTACGGTGCAAGGGTTCACAACCTCAAGAATATTGATGTGATCATCCCCCGCAACAAATTAGTGGTCATCACCGGGCTTAGCGGAAGCGGCAAATCGTCGCTGGCTTTCGACACCATTTATGCCGAGGGACAGCGCCGTTACATGGAAACCTTTTCGGCTTATGCCCGCCAGTTTATCGGCGACCTGGAGCGCCCCGATGTGGATAAGATTACCGGCTTAAGTCCCGTGATCTCCATCGAGCAAAAATCTATCAACAAAAACCCGCGCTCAACCGTCGGTACCATCACCGAGATCTACGATTTTCTTCGTCTGCTGTTTGCCCGCATCGGCGATGCCTATTCCTACGTTACCGGCGAAAAGATGGTAAGGTATACCGAAAACCAGATTGTTGAACTGATTTCAACAAAATACCTCGGCAAAGGCATCATTTTACTTGCTCCCCTGATTAAAGGGCGTAAAGGACATTATCGCGAGCTTTTTGAACAAATACGCAAACAGGGATTCCTGAAAGTCCGCATTGATGGCGAATTGCAGGAAATAACCTTCGGTATGCAACTCGACCGTTACAAAACGCACGATATCGAAGTGGTGATTGATAAAATAACCGTCAACGAGGATAACCAGAAACGCATAGCCGATTCCGTTCAGGCAGCCCTGCGTCAGGGCAAGGGAAGCCTTATGGTTGTGGATATCCAAAGCAACGAGGCAAAGCATTTCAGCCGCCTGCTCATCTGCCCCACCTCGGGCATTTCGTATCAGGAACCCGAACCCAATTCTTTTTCATTCAACTCACCTTACGGCGCTTGTCCCAAATGCAACGGGCTGGGATATATCACCGAAATCGACCTCGACAAGATACTGCCTTTCCCCGAAAAATCAATTAAAAAAGGAGGGATTGCTCCCATAGGTGAATATAAAAGCAACTGGATTTTTAAACAAATAGAAGCCATTGGTATAAAGTACGACTTCACCCTCGATACCCCGATAAAAGACCTGTCGGACGAAGCCATAAACACCATTCTTTATGGTTCGGATGAGGTTTTTAAAGTTAAAAACGACTACCTCGGCGTTACCAGTTCCTATTCCTTAAATTTTGAAGGCATCGTCAATTTTATCCTCAACCAGAATGCCATTTCCGATTCCCAGTCCATTCAGAAATGGGTTAACAGTTTCATGAATACACTGAAATGTCCCGAATGCAACGGAAACAGGCTTAAGAAAGAATCCCTGCATTTCAGGATAGCCGGGAAAAATATTGCCGAACTGTCGGAAATGGATCTCGTCAACTTTTATGAATGGTTCAAAGACATTGAGGACCGGATTGAAGACCGGAAAGCGCGTATTGCCCATGAAATCATCCGGGAAATACGCAACCGTACCCAGTTCCTGCTCGATGTAGGATTGGACTATCTTACACTCAACCGCGTTTCCCGCAGCCTGTCGGGTGGCGAATCGCAACGGATACGCCTTGCTACGCAGATAGGTTCCCAATTGGTCAACGTGCTTTACATCCTCGACGAGCCAAGCATTGGCTTGCATCAGCGCGATAACCTCCGGTTGATTCAGGCGCTTAAAAATTTACGCGACATCGGCAATTCGGTCATCGTGGTGGAACATGATAAGGAAACCATACTGTCCGCCGATTATGTAGTGGATATCGGACCGGGCGCCGGCGTACACGGCGGAAAAGTGGTTGCCATCGGCACTCCTAAAGAGTTGCTTGGTCTTAATACTTTAACCTGTAAATACCTTAACGGGAAAAAAGAAATAGCCGTACCTCATCTTCGGCGCAAACCCAATGGCAATTATCTTATTTTAAAAGGAGCCAAAGGAAATAACCTGAAGAATGTTACGATGACGCTTCCCTTGGGCATCTTTGTTTGCATTACGGGCGTTTCCGGAAGCGGAAAATCTACGCTTATCAACGAAACACTCTACCCGATACTGAGCAAACATTTTTACCGGGCGGAAGCCAAACCTTTACCTTTCGAAAAAATCATTGGGTTAGAAAACATTGACAAAGTAATAGAAATAGACCAGTCACCCATCGGACGCACTCCTCGCTCGAATCCGGCAACCTATACCAGCGTATTCGACGATATCCGTAAGCTGTTTCATTCGTTGCCCGAATCAAAGATACGCGGATATAAACCCGGACGTTTTTCTTTCAATGTCAAAGGCGGACGGTGCGAAACCTGCGGTGGCGCCGGATTGCGCATCATCGAAATGAATTTCCTGCCCGATGTGCATGTTGCCTGCAAAACCTGCAACGGCAAACGTTACAACCGCGAAACACTCGAAGTGAGATATAAAGGAAAATCCATCAGCGATGTGCTCGATATGACCATTGACCAGGCGGTGGAATTTTTCGAAAATATTCCGTTTATCCTTCAGAAAATTAAAACGCTGAAAGAAGTCGGCCTGGGATATATCACCCTCGGACAACAATCCACCACCCTTTCGGGAGGCGAAGCCCAGCGCATCAAATTAGCCACCGAACTGGCAAGACGTGATACCGGCAAAACACTTTATATCCTCGACGAACCGACTACCGGTTTACATTTTGAAGATGTAAAAGTACTTTTAGACGTTCTTAACCGTTTAGTGGATAAAGGCAACTCCGTGCTGGTGATCGAACACAACATGGAAGTGATCAAAGTGGCCGATTATATTATTGATTTAGGACCCGAGGGCGGCGAACGCGGCGGAACTATTGTCTGCGAGGGCGTGCCCGAAGATATTATTGAAAATAAACATAGCTATACGGCAAAGCATCTGAAAGAAGAGCTTGGTCTGTAGAAATAAAAATTTGATTTTAAAAAGATATTCTGATGAAAGAAACCGAAGAATTAAGTGAAGAAGAAAAAATCCGCGCCGCTTTTACCCAAAAAGGATGGAACGAAATAAAATCCTACGATTCGTGGGAAATATTCAGGGTAATGTCCGAGTTTGTGGAAGGTTTTGAAAAATTGGCCCGCATAGGTCCCTGTGTTACTATCTTTGGTAGCGCGCGGGTTAAGCCGTCTAATGTATATTATAAGTTGTCGGAAGAAATTGCTTATCTGCTTACCAAGAAAGGCTTTGGTATTATTTCCGGCGGCGGACCGGGCATCATGGAAGCGGCCAACAAAGGTGCACATTTTGCCGGTGGTCGCTCGGTAGGGTTAAACATCACCCTTCCATTTGAACAAACGGCTAATCCCTTTATTGATTCCGACAAACTGCTGACTTTTGACCATTTTTATGTCCGCAAAGTGATGTTTATGAAATATTCGCAGGGATATATCGTCATGCCCGGAGGATTTGGTACGCTGGACGAAATGTTTGAAGCCATCACGCTTATTCAGACTCATAAAATGGTTAATTTTCCCATCGTTTTAGTGGTTAAAAAATATTGGCAGGGCTTAGTGGACTGGATAAAAGACCGCTTAGTCGAAGAGCAGCATGTCAAACCCGAAGATTTGAATATTTTCGCTTTGGTGGATACCGCCGAGGAAGCCGTGCAGCATATCGAAGATTTTTATACGAAATACGCACTGAAACCCAACTTTTAAAAAACATTTCCGCTTTTTCCTTTGCGGAATATTATCTATGCAGACGAAAATACCTCTCCGTATTATCAAAATTGAAGATGAAGGCTGCCATTTGCTTATCCATGCCACCATTAATGGCAAAGAAGCCACATTGCTCATTGATACCGGCGCTTCGCGAACGGTGTTCGATAAAAACCGTATCGGAAAATTTATTCCTGAGGAAGAGCAACAATTTGAAACCAACGAACAACTTTCGACAGGGCTTGGAACCAATACCCTTCCCAGCGAGATTACCGTTTTATCCGAATTGCAGTTAGGCGAAAAAATCATTCATGAATTCCAAACGGCCGTGCTCGACCTATCGCACGTAAACCAGACCTATACGTTGCTAGGGTTTCCGGCTATCGATGGGGTGATTGGCGGCGAATTGCTGAAAAAGCACAAAGCCGTGATTAATTACGGAAGCAAGTTTCTAAAGTTAAAACTATAACCGATCCCGGACTAATGATTTGAATGGCAGTCCGGGTTTTTACCGCAGGCATCCACAATGCTGTCGCCATCGCAAACGGGAACCACGTGAGTGCTGTCGGGCGTAAAACAATATTCGAGCACATCGTCCAGCCCTAAACGTTTCAAACGATGGCGGTGGGCTGCCTTTTCGATATAATTCAACAGATTATCTTTTGCCAGCAGCCACAGATCCTGGGCAGCTTTAGCCGAATCGCAATCGGTGGTAAAACTTCCCGAAGCAAGAAGTTTTTCGGTAAGCGCCCCGGCAAAAACGGAATCTTCGATGTTAAACTTATTTTTCCATCCCGAACAAAGGATAAGCACATTTTTATCCTGTTTAACCAGCCATCCGGTTAATGCCGTAAGGTTAATGAACGAACCGATGACAATACTGCTTCCACAACGTGCCATAGCTATGGCTTGTGTTCCGTTGGTGGTGCAATAGGCAATGGTTTTCCCCACCACGGCTTCCGTCCTGAAATTAAAGGGTGAATTACCAAAATCGGCAAAATCGAGTTTTTTCCCATCGCGTTCGGAGGCTACCAGGTAGCCCTGCTTTTTCAGTTCGCGGGCTTGTTCAATTTCTGCCACGGGAATGATGGAAGCCACGCCATTGTCGAAAGCGGCACAAATAGCCGTGGTTGCCCGTAAAATATCAACAATAACAACCACAAAATTATTTTCGGTAGCCCGGTAAGGAAACAATGCCGGAGTAAAACAGACCTCGATTGTATTACAGTTCATCCGTAAATGAATTTAAATGATTATCTTTATAAAAAAACCTTCCAGGTTTGAGTCCAAATGGTTTATTGGCAAAAACCCGGAAGATTTAACAATTCGATTATTTATAATTTTTTAACCCTTGTAAAACGGGAATTTAACCACAACGGCTTTCAACGCTTTATCGCGAACTTTAATGTAAATTTCGCTTCCTTCCTTTGAAAATGCAGTTTTTACATAGCCCATTCCGACTGGTTTTTTCACCGATGGTCCCATGGTCCCGGAAGTTACTTCACCGATTTTATTTCCTTCGGCATCCACTATTTCATATTCGTGGCGGGGAATACCTTTGTCTACCATTTCAAAACCTACCAGTTTGCGGCTTACGCCTTCTTTTTTCTGACGGAGCAGTTCGGCTTTGTTGATAAATTCTTTCTGGTCGGTGAACTTGGTAATCCAGCCTAAACCGGCTTCGATAGGTGAAGTGGTATCGTTGATATCATTACCATAAAGGCAGAAACCCATCTCGAGACGTAAGGTGTCGCGCGCACCCAGACCAATAGGCTTGATGTCGAATTCGGCGCCGGCTTCAAAAACGGCTTTCCAAATCACGGGAGCATCTTCATTGGCAAAATAAATTTCGCATCCGCCTGCACCGGTATATCCGGTGGTGGAAAGGATAACGTCTTTTACTCCGGCAAAAGTTACCTTTTTAAAGGTATAATATTCCATATCAACAATCGGAGTATCGGTCAGTTTCTGCATGGCTTTCAGCGCCAGAGGTCCCTGAATGGCTAACTGTGAAATTTCATCGGAAGCATTGTAGAGTGTTGCACCGAATTTATTTTGTTTGTTCACCCAAGCCCAGTCCTTATCAATGTTGGCAGCGTTTACCACCAGCAAATACGTTTCGTCGTTGATTTTATAAACCAGCAAATCGTCCACTATTCCACCTTTATCGTTAGGGAAACAGGAATACTGTACTTTTCCTTCATGAAGTTTGGAAGCGTCGTTGCTGGTAACCCATTGAACAAAATCCAAAGCTTTAGGACCTTTTACCCAAAATTCGCCCATGTGTGAAACATCAAAAACGCCCACACCTTTTCTTACGTGTTCGTGTTCGGCATTAACGCCCTCATATTGAACGGGCATATAAAAACCAGCAAATGGAACCATCTTGGCGCCCATAGCTTCGTGAAGACTCTTAAAAGCAGTTTCTTTCATTTTATGTTATATTTTAATTATACTAATGGATTCTGATTGCAAAAGTATAAAATTGTATGGTTTAAAAATTTATTACCAAGAAAAAATATTTTTTTTGGCGAATGAATTATTTGTATATTTGCCGCAGTTTAATTCCCTAAACTAAGCTCAATCAAGTTTCGTTCAACATATTTCAAATAGTAGTTTTTTATTTTAATCATTAACCTTATGCCCATGGGCATCAACCACTATTTTTTTAAAATCTAATTTTCTTTTTATGTATGATATTATTGAACTCAATGCCATGTTGGTTCCTGAGTTACGTGAAATTGCCAAAAAACTGAATATCCCCAAGACCGAGGGATTGAAAAAACAGGATTTGGTTTATAAAATTTTGGATTATCAGGCATTGAATCCTTCCAAGGAAGTGCTTAATTCTGAAAAAAAATCAAAAAACCCCTTCCGGATGAAACGCAGAAGAATAGACAACCCACCTGCCGAATTTGAAAAAAAACCAGATGAAAAAAAGGAAGAAAAGCCTTTAGAGATTTCTCCTGTTCCTGCCCCCAACCTTTCGGAATCGTTTAAAGATGACAAAATTTTTTCGTTTGATGATGAAAACGGAGATAATGGAAAACTCGACTTTTTAGGAATTGATACGCCGGAACCTTCCTCAACTTTTATTTCCACCGAAGAAGAAGCCCCTGCTATTGAAACCGAAACCGAACAGGAACCGGAAAAACCATTCGTAAAACCACCGGTTAAAACGGAAAAAGAACGCCCCTGGCAACGCGATTATCCCGGCGGACGCGGAAGATATCCTGAAAAAGCCAAAGATGATTTGGTAGATTTTGATGGCATTGTTTCCAGCGAAGGCGTATTGGAAATAATGACCGACGGATATGGTTTCCTTCGTTCAGCCGATTACAACTATCTGAATTCGCCCGACGATATTTATGTTTCGCAAAGCCAGATTAAACTCTTCGGTTTGAAAACCGGCGATACCATACGCGGAAGCATACGCCCGCCCAAAGACGGTGAAAAGTATTTTCCGTTAATTAAAATCGAACTCATCAACGGCAAAAACCCCGAAGAAGTCCGTGATCGTATTCCATTCGACTTTCTGACTCCCCTTTTCCCCGAAAAGAAATTTAAACTTACCGGACATCCTCTCGAAACCATGTCCACCCGCATCATCGACCTCTTTACCCCTATCGGAAAAGGTCAACGCGGTTTGATTGTAGCCCAGCCTAAAACCGGTAAAACCGTTTTGCTGAAAGAAATTGCCAATGCCATTTCCTACAATCATCCTGAAGCCTATTTAATCGTACTTTTGATTGACGAACGCCCCGAAGAAGTTACGGATATGGCACGCAGCGTAAAAGCCGAAGTTATTTCCTCCACCTTCGATGAACCTGCCGAACGCCACGTTAAAATTGCCAATATTGTTCTGGAAAAAGCCAAACGCCTTACCGAATGCGGCCACGATGTGGTTATCCTTTTGGATTCCATCACCCGGCTTGCACGAGCCTATAACACCGTTTCCCCCGCTTCGGGTAAAGTATTATCGGGTGGTGTGGAAGCCAATGCCCTTCATAAACCCAAACGTTTCTTCGGCGCTGCCCGTCAGATCGAAAACGGCGGTTCATTAACCATTATTTCCACGGCTCTGATTGATACCGGCTCCAAGATGGACGAAGTAATCTTCGAAGAATTCAAAGGTACCGGCAACATGGAACTCCAGCTCGACCGCAAATTGTCCAACAAACGTATCTATCCGGCCATTGATATTGTAGCTTCCAGCACCCGCCGCGACGATCTGCTGCTTGATAAAGAAGCTTTACAACGCATCTGGGTACTTCGTAACCATTTAGCCGATATGAACCCCCTCGAAGCTATGGAATTTCTGAAAGAAAGAATGAAATACACCCAGTCCAACGAGGAATTCCTGATCTCGATGAATAGTTAACTCAAAAGACTAAAAACGCTGTCAGGTCTTTCAGACGCTGACAGGTTGTAGACCTGACAGCATCGTCAGATCTGTCAGCGTCTTATTATGGACAGCTTTGTTTGAAAGAAAAAATGGAATATACCCAATCACGAGGAATTCCTGATCTCGATGAATAGTAAACATGGATGATCGTTGATATTACCGAGCCGGCTTTTAAGCCGGCTTTTTTATTGCCCATAAATGTACATTTATCCGGCATCCGGACTAAAATCCTTCAAACAGTTATGATTTGTAACTCCAGGCTTAAGCCCGGAGTTAGTAAAACACAGATTAAAACGCTATCAGGTCTTTCAGACGCTGACAGGTTATAGACCTGACAGCATCGTCAGATCTGTCAGCGTCTTATTATAGTGCCTTGCCCCGATAGGGATTGGCAAAAAATATATTCCGTTAGTATTTCTCTTTCTGAAATCCCCATTCCCTTAATACGCTTTTGTATGTATCGGGATAGTTGCAATGGATAAGCAAAACAAGTGAATTCAGTACTTTCCGCAGTTCGGCTTTCAGCTGACGTTTATCGCCTACAATATTGGACACACTGCTGTCCGTATGCTGAGCTTGCGTCATCAGTTCATTATACCGCTGACAAACCGGATTCCAATAGGCCGAACCGTATTTTTGCCCGTCTATGCCATGAGTTATCAACGCATTCTTAAGCAGTTCGAGGGAAAGCTTCCGCTGATTACGATCGCGGGGCAAAAGGTAAAAATGGCGAACATGTTCAATACCAAACTGAGGATAATAGGCAAAGGCTTCGGTTTTGCCATATTTCTCCTTCAGACTGTTTTTGACGTAAGCAATATTCCGGTCTATTTCGGCATCTAATTGTTTCAGTTCCTGGGTTAGCGACTGCCGGCCACCGCCAACTGTTTTACGTTGCTTTACCATTGCCGAAAAGGCTTCGGCCTTGGTTTTATAAACCGCCTGAGTTATCCATTTCAACGTAAGATCGGCATTGTTTTCCCACGTCAGGGCAACATTCATGTTCAGGTCGGCAAAATCGGCATCCGGGTTAGGGATATTGCCGGTTGACTTGGTCGGGCCGGGTTGTTCCGCCGGAGAAGTCGGGATTTCATTCTCATCCATAATTAAATTTTTATTGATGTTTATACTAAGTGAATTAAAAAATTTGCGGTCATTTTTATCTTTGTATTCACCACCTTACCTCCTTTATCTCTTTAACCCTACCGGCGACGTTCTTTTCTTATGTTTTTATTCTCCTGTTTTATCTCCTGTTAATTTATACGCTGCTTTGATTTCCTCATGAACAGGATTATTATAATTTATACTCTGCGCTGGTTTCTTCATAAACAAGACCATGGTAATTTATACTCTCCCTTAGTTTCATCACGAACATTGTCATGGTAATTTATACTTTGCCTTGGTCACCTCATGAAATACGTCATGGTAATTTACTTTTTCCTTCAGCCGGATGTATATTTTCCCCGTTTATGCTCCACTATTTGTTTAAAAACCATATCACTAAAAATCTCTTAATAATGCACTGCCAAATATACATCAAAAAATAAAGATGTAAAAAAAAATTAAAAATATTTTTTTTATTTTAACGATTCTGTCAAATAAATGTTTTATTTTCAGTATTTAGGGGAATGTAGAAAAGAAATAAATTGCTATTGGCTATTAGCTTTTAGCTATTGGCCAATTGCTAACAGCTAACAGCCATGTAGGGTAGCACAAAGTTCCGGCAAAAAGTTTCGTAACGTTTTTTTAGGTATACTCATTTTTGCTGCTTCTTCCGTTTTCCTTTTCCAACAAACTCGCCCTATATCCCTCTCTTGAAGGAAGAGAGGGACATTTGGTCGGAATGACCATGGGACTAGTGATGCTAATGGTAATGCTTTATGGCAGATTCCTCCCTTCGGTCGGAATGACTGTCATCCTTAAAGAGAAGAAGGGCGAGGAAGTGTGGGCGGCTACGCCGCCCACACTTTATTTATTATCACAATCTTGTGGCCGTCATTCCGACCGAAGGGAGGAATCCATAACAGTCATCCACCGGCTGCTCACCCTTCTCTTTTTTCCAAGAGAAGGGGGTTGGGGGGATGAGTTTGTGTCTTGTCCTGAAAACTATTGGCTAATTACTAAAAGCCAATAGCCAAACGTTATTCCTTCATCCACTTCCCGCTTTCTTTCACTACCCCGTTTTGCAGTATCCTGTAAAAATACATTCCGGGATGCAATGCAGAGGTGTTTACTGTAGTAGTTTTGTTAATGTTTTGTTGCGTTATCAGTCTGCCGGTGACATCGTATAGCTCAAATTTAGCATCTTTTAATGACGTTTGGATATACAATGTGTTGCTGCCTGGGTTGGGCGACAGTTTGATCAACGTTTCTTTTTCAGGATTTTCGATTCCTACCACATAATCGCAATAGGGTGCGAGCCCGGTTTCGTAGTGCCCGATCACCGGGTCATCATAACAACGCAATCCCTGAATTATCGGTTCCTCATAGATTATCGTATCAATATCACAATAATGGAAAAAATCGGGAAAAAGGGTGTTATTACCACCGATATATTGAGTGTATTCTATCCAACCTGAATTATTCAGTTTATACGTATTCAGACTTAAACCGTTGATGATTATCGTATCCGTTGAAGACAGGGTGCAATTAAATGAACAGTTATTCCAGGAAAACAGATAGGTTTCACCGGCAGCTAATGAAAAATCATACATCAGACAAAACTGGGAAGTGAACGGATCCCAGATATATACCTTGCCATTTTCTTCGTAAGTATAAATACAATCAAGATTACCCGGAAAAACAGCCCATGCATTACCTGTAATAATGCTGCAATTCTTATCCTGAATAACCGTATCGCCGGTAACTTCATAACGGGCATAGGTAATTCCCGGTCCAAAAGGATCTACTACATTATAGTACCACACGGCTCCCATCGGAGCCCAGCTTTGTGATTGTACACCCATGGTGTACATCAAACCGAAACAAATTAAGAGTAAAAATTTTTTCATGATTATTGATTTTTAAATGTTTTTATTGTTTGTTAATTATTTTGACCCTACCCATCCGGCATTCTCCTGATTTCCGGTGTATTCCTCCCTCCCCTCGCGAGGGGAGAGCCAGGGTGGGGTCCTATTTTGTTACAATTAATTTCGTCTCCGCCACCTGTTTCTTATCTGCCACCAGCCGTACCATATATACCCCGGCGGGCAAAGAGGAGATGTTAAGCGTTAGTTGTTTTTCATCTTTCTGCAACGTACGGCTAAGTTGCAACCTGCCATTGAGGTCGTAGATTTCCAGTTCCAGCTTGTCGTTGTAGCGGTAGGTGGTGGTAACAACCGTAAAGCCTCCGGTTTGGGTTTTCTCTACCGTATATTGCGGCAGGGTGATGGTAACATTATCTGTTGCCGGATTAGGCGAAAGCAGGAATTGTTGGGCTTCCAAATTTTTCTCCGGTTCGTCTATCCCAACGATGATGTCCCATTGGGGATCAATGACCGAGGTGGTAATGGGATGACCACACAGGGAATCATAGGTAAATACTGCCGGATTTAACGTATCGTATTCCAGATCAGAAGTGAGCTTATAAAGATACGGTATTATTGTGCTATTTTCATAAAAGCTGCCAATTACCAGCAATTTATTATCGTATGTCGTGCATGATCCCCTAAGAGTGGATTGCGAATTTATCAAAAATTTCCTTTTAGAGACATTACCAAGAGTATCGGCTTTAACTACTTCAACAAAGTAATTATTATTTGCATCTCCCCAACATATTCCTAATGTTAGTTCATTAGTATCCATAAAATTTATTGTTGTTGCAATTCCCGCCCGAGAATTAGGAACCAGATCAGTAGACATTAATGGAATACCTGTAGAAGATAATTTTAAAAGAGAAGGATATGTATATTGAGGAGAATCATTTCGGATATGTCTTCCTACAGAATATGCTATTCCCGTAGAACTTAATGTTGAAGCAAACGCTTGAGAATAATAATGATCCTGAGTTCCACAAACGGTTTCCCAGTTTCGATTAAATAGTGAATCATAATTGATATAATATGACCTGGGCCAATATAAAATTGAATCTTCAGGATTGGGATAATAACAATAACCTGTAAGGATACGTGTATTATCGGGCATTTTTAAGATAGTATACATATCTTCATTAATAATGTAAGGGTTTTCCCTTTTAAATGTTTTAAGATATAATACCTCACCCGAAGAATTCATGTGCACTAACGTAACTCGCTGGTTTTTGAATATATCACCGTAATACGGTACTAATACTTCATAATCCCCATTACCAAGCTGAATAACGTCACTACAAAAATTAGTACTATTAGGCAATGAGAAAATTTTTGCCCATTCTATTTCGTAACAAGCATTCAATTTAATAATACATGGATCAGCATTGGGATAAGGGTCTAAAAGTGTAGATTGACCAACTATGATTAGCCCATTATCCGAAGTTTTTTTAATTTTTACTCCCATAGTACCATATGCCCAATTGCCAATTTTCCTATCCCAGATGACGTTTCCATTAATATCAGTTTTAAATAACCATGCAAAATTGGGATCTTCGCTATATAAAGAAGGATACAGATCTGCTATAAAAAGATATCCTTTATCATAATCTTCTAATATATCTCTTGCATAAACGTAACTCCACCAGTCCCCATAATTTTTTGGCCAGAGCTGGGCAAAGGCCTTGGATAACGGAAAAACAGAAAAAACTGTTACGATTATTGCTATGCGTATCGTATTATTCATAAAGTGCGATTTAAAATACGCCGGAGAACGTATTTTCTCCGGCGTAAAAATAATTAAAATTATTGGGCAATGCTTAGCTTTTCTGAAGCAATAGCCTTATTGCTTAGGAATAACTGGATGATATAAGTGCCCGGTTGCATATCGCTGAGCGGAAGAATTACCTGATCCTTCTTTGCTGAGATCTGCAACTGTTTTACCATTCTTCCGGTGGCATCTGTCATCGTAATGGTTGCATTTGCCGGTTCTTCTTCTAAGCTGTATGCTATGGTTACATAGTGTTTGGCCGGATTGGGAAACAGGTTAAGTGTTTTTTCGGTTGCACTTAATCCTTTATGCTCCTTCCGGGTAATCTCTGTCTTCAATCCATCATCGTTCAGGATAGGTTCCTCATAGGCAAGTTTACCGGCAGCAATCAACAGGTCGCGGGCATATGCTCCGGCAACTAAGTTGTCGTTTTGGGCAAGAGCCATCAGGTTTGTTGTTTCTGTCGAATCAGGCCAAAGCGTATTACCGCCTCTGGTGGCAATAGTTTGCAGTATTCCTGCATAGTCTATCCATGCATTGTATTCTGCCTGTTGGGCATCATTCAATGTAAAGTCAGACGGAATGGCATTTAATACCGTAATGGCGTTGCCAATTTCTCCTTTGGCAACAAAGGCTTCCGCCTTCATATACCTTGCTTCTATGCTGGGTTCTCCATCCAGCAAAAGCATCAAACTGTCGTCCGTTTCGGGAGAAGCATAGTTGCGGTAGAGGTTAAAGAAGGCACGGTTACGTTCGTGTTGCCAAACGCTCAACTGAGCTTCCAGGTTTTCCTTGGCTCCTGTGGTGTTTTGTCCTTCCATAATCTGATCCATCATATAGTCAGGCATAGGATTTACACGGTTGTCCACAGCTTCCAGTACCTGATCCGATTTTGCCGATTGCGGATTGGCAACTAACACATCGCGTATCATGGCGTTGGTTAATACGTCTTCCTTTTCAACAGCCGTTTTTATCACATCATTACTCAGATATGGCGATATCGTAAGCAGTTCATCACGAGTCTCTATGGCTTCAGATGGTGTACTGGTTGCAACTTCCGTCGAAAGCGCTGCAGTATTGCCGGCGTCCACTAAGGTAGTAAGCTGGGATTGGGTGGTAGCTGCATTATTTCCCGCTGCATTCATCAGGCTTAAATTATCGCTGATGCCTCCATTATTGATAGTAGACGGACATTTAACATAGGATACTCCTGTTCGAGATACTAAGACATTGGTTGTAACAGGATATGGAATTACTTTTAAAGGAGTTGAGTTTTCATTATGATGTTTATATAAAATATTATTGGTCGGGCTATTATATATTGAATAGGTAGCGGAAGTAGAAAAGGTATTACCGGCAGGATCTGTAGAAGTACCCTGATAATAGGCAATACCATCGGTAGAAGCGCTACCCTGTACATTTATATCGTAAGTACAATTGGTAAAGTCATTACATTTAATACACAAACCGGTTGAAGTGCCTCCACGGTTAACACTCTGGGATTGGATGCCTTTGCTAAGCCCCGAAAATGTATTATTGTAAATCGAATTATTGGCAGTACCCGAGTTATTTACGATAATACCATAATTAGAATAACCTCTTGTTGTTGCCGCAAAAGCATTAGCTTCCACATGGTATCCCGTTGATCCGTTAAGATATAAACCATAGGTATTTTCCGGAAGTCCTGTACCAAAGCTTATATCCGCCGTGGTAATATTATTGGAAAGTACTTCCGATCCCGTCGAACCACTTAAGTAAATACCACGCTGGCAGTTAAAATCACTGTTATTGATTGACACAATATTTCCTGTAGCTCCAACTCCATCGAAATCATATATTCCGTAATATAACTTACCAAAAGTCGAACGTTGGCTACTGGTACAGGGAGTAACATTATTCAGGCATTGTTCATCCACCCTGAATGATGAGCTCGATCCGTAAATACCACTACCGCGGGTTTGTGGACTGCAGGCATTATCAGGACGGGTATTCGAAAATGAGCTTCCTTTGATAGATATTCCGTTGACCCCATTAAATTTTACAAAATAGTCGGGACTATTAGTACCGTTTAATGCATTATCCGTAATAAAACTACATTGGGTAAAATAACCATGATTAGTATAACTATAAGGCATATATTCAATAGCTGTTTTATTGTTTTTAAAGATAGCGCCTGCTGCATGAATAATACCGCCATTATATCCAGCGATATAACTACCCAATGATCCTAAAGGATCTGGTTTGTAGGCTTTAATCGCAACCAATGCATTTTCTATGGTAGCTCCATTGATCAGCTCTACTATTCCCTGGTTGGAATTAGGCAATTGACTTAGGCTTGAATTTCCCCAAACTTCGATGCCTTGCCATAAATCACTTTTCGAATCTGTCGTAATAGTACCACCGTCAATAACTAATTTTCCACCTCTTTTAACAATAATTTTCCCTTGCTTGGGCATTGTTAATTTGCATTTTATCGTTAATACTTTTCCCGAATCGATAACAATATTATTATACAATTTAATATCGAAATCCCATGATTCCTGACTATTAGTGAGAGCGTAATTATAATTAATATATGTATCCGACAAAACATACTTTCTTGTAGTTCTCAAAGACAATGATTGATGCATAATTCCTGCTTGTTTAGGCGATTCGTAAGCTGATTCCTGATTCCCACCCATTAGATTGTTTGTTATTTTATCGGTAGAACTTGCCCATGCATCACACCCCCAACAAGGAATATGCGGAGAATTACCCGGCCAGAGGCCGAAAACATCATCTAAATAATAAACATCATTATTAGGAGTTCCATCATATGTATGGCCTAGTCCTAAGGTATGACCCAATTCATGACCAAGAGTTCCCGCACTAGCATAATCACTAACAATAGGAGGATCTGCTTTATTAAACATCATAACCCAAAGATCATTTGCAATATTATATGTTGGAAAACTAGCCATGGCAGAAGGCCCATTAGAAATTAAACAATTTCCGGTTGCACCAGTTCCTCCTCCACCTACAAAAGTAACCGTTGGTACTTCACAACCATAATAATGACCATGGGTTATCCAATTTACTCCAACAACCTTTCCATTTTGAATTACAGCCGTCGCCTGTGCTCCCACATTACTAGAAGGGCTAAATACTACTGTTGGCGTCGATGTATATCCAGAACCGCCATTTGTCATTTGTACATCAGTTATCGGGAAATTATATTTTGATCCAACAAAATAAATGTTTAATTGATTCATTCGTGATGGGTCCGCATTAATTACGGCTTGTTTTAACGGAGTTATTGCATTTGATGCAAAGCAGAATAAATCATCATCCTGATAAAAATATATCCTTTCATTTCCGGAAGTTCCTAAACTAAATCTGATTTTTGAATCGTAATTAGGTAATTCCTATACACCTGCTATAGGATCGGATGGATGATAAGCAGAATAAAAAGAATTTACCCATTCTAGAATGCTTATTAGCCAGGCTTTATCTTCCGGTGTATTTTGGTAATTACCTGTTCCATCTGATCTTTGAAAAATATTAAAATTCACCTCAATGGTTTTAATTGGGGAATTATGTAACAACAAATTATCATTATAAGGTGTAAATGTATGAGGATCATTATAAATTAACCAGCTTCCTGTCGGATCCATAATACAGCTACCAGTATAATCATAACAATTATCAGGCATAATAGTTCCGCATTCCCAATTATTTGATGTTTGAGCAAAACTTGAGTTTAATGCAAAAACACTAATCAATAAGATTAATGTTTTAATTATTGTTTTTATTGATTTCATTTCTTAAAAATTAAAATTTTTTTATGAATTTATTGTGATCTCCACCCATAAGGTCTGGTAAGCCTACTCCCGTCTTCTTTTGGGAGAATAAACAGCTAACATGTGGATGATAAATAGTATTCTGCTATCGCAGTATACTTTACGGTTCTATAATTTTGTGTATCTTTGCAGCGCTTCCTCCTTTGTTGGTGTATACTATGTTAGTTTAGCGATTGATTCCGGTTTTGCCTCTACGGGGGAAGCTTTTTATTTAAACTTCATTCCTTTCGAAAAAACCATGCAACAAAACTAATATTGTTTTTGACATGGTATGCATATTTCATAAGGAAAATTAAAAATTATTTATCACTGTTGTCCTATAAAAGCATCCGGACTAAGGTCCTTCAAACAGTTACGATTTGTAACTCCAGGCTTAAGCCCGGAGTTAGTAAAACACAGATTAAAAACGCTGTCAGGTCTTTCAGACGTTGACAGGTTATAAGACCTGGCAGCATCGTCAGATCTGTTAGCGTCTTAGTATAGTGTCTTGCCCCAATAGGAATTGGCAAAAAATATATTCTATTAATATTTCTCTTTCCGAAATCCCCATTCCCTTACTGCGCTTTTGTAGGTATCGGGATAGTTGCAATGGATAAGCAGAACGAGTGAATTCAGTATTTTCCGCAGTTCGGCTTGTTTCAGTTCCTGCGTCAGCGGCTACCGGCCGCCTCCAACCGTCTTATCTCCTGTTAATTTATACGCTGCTTTGGTTTCCTCATAAACAATACCATGGTAATTTATACTCTGCACTGGTTTCTTAATAAACAATGCCATGGTAATTTATACTTTGCTTTAGTATTCTCATGAACATGGTCATGGTAGTTTATACTTTGCTTTGGTTTTCTCATGAACAATACCATGGTAATTTATACTTTGCTTTAGTATTCTCATGAACATGGTCATGGTAGTTTATACTTTGCTTTGGTTTTCTCATGAACAATACCATGGTAATTTATACTTTGCTTTGGTATTCTCACGAACATAGCTATGGTAATTTATACTCTGCCATGATTGTCTCATGAAATGCATCATGGTAGTTTACTTTTCTCCTCAGCGGATGTATATTTTCCCCGTTTATGCTCCACTATTTGTTTAAAAACCATATCACTAAAAATCTCTTAAGTAATAGAAACTATAAATTGTCGTATCATTGAATTTGAAAACCTTAAAAATAGAACACAGATTTTTGCTGATATAGCTGATTTTAAAACGGATTTTAATTCCGACAAGCCAGAACGATCTTCAGATATATCCGTTCTTATTATTCATGCTTGCATGAATAAAATCAGCGTTAAATCCGTTTGTATTATGATCAGTGTTTATCTGTTTTTTTCCGTGGAATCCGCGTCCTATTTTTTTTGATATACGACATTCTATTTGTCCAATTACTTAGTAATGCACTGCCAAATATACAATAAAAAATATTTCAAAATTTTGAAACCCCTGAAGAATGATTCCGTATCAGTTTGCTGTGCTTGTTACCATACGAAAAATACAGGATCAGCCCGATCACCAGCCAGATCAGAAAACGCATCCAGTTGGTAATGCCTAATTCCGAAATAAGATAAAGATTGGTCAATAGTCCAAGAACTGGAATCAGCGACAAGCGTTTAATCACAGCCATTACGGAGATAACGGTGGCAATCGCCATAAAGCCAAGGGATGGAATCTTATGTTTGAAGACATCCCAGAAGGAATGGCCGGGAGTAACTTTTACGGAGAAGAAACCGGAAATACCTTCCCTGTTAAAATAAAACAACGACAGGATAATGATGAGCCAAATCAGCGGTAAAACATAACGGCTGCTGTAATACGGCACACGGAAACCTTTGCCGGCAGGCTTGTTGTCCTTGCGTTGATCAATGATGAGAATGCCTCCCGAAACAAGGATAAATGCAAACAAGGTTCCGATGCTGGTAAGGTCGGTAACTTCGGTAATATTGAGGAAAAGCAAAGGCACGGCAACCATCACCCCGGTAATGACGGTGGAAAACGCTGGTGTTTTAAAGCGTGGATGCAACCTTGAAAATATTTTAGGCAGCAATCCGTCGCGGCTCATGCTCATCCAGATGCGGGGCTGCCCTACCTGGAAAACGAGCAGTACGCTTGCCATGGCAATGACGGCGCTCACGGCAATGACTCCCGACAACCTGGTGAGATGCAACTGCTGAAACACATACGCCAGCGGGTCGCCCACCTGCAACTGGTTATAGGGGACCATACCTGTAAGCACCAGGCTGATGAGAATATATAAAACGGTGGTAATGACTAAAGCATAAATCATGGCTTTGGGCAGGTCGCGGCGGGGATTCTTACATTCTTCGGCGGTAGTACTGATGGCATCAAAACCAATATAGGCAAAGAAAACACCGGAAACGCCTTTCAGCACACCACTCACACCATTGGGCGCAAACGGGCTCCAAACTGCCTACGCCAATCACGAGCATCAGAACGGCAAGCTTAAGAATTACCATCAGGTTGCTGGCAACCTTGGTTTCATAAATGCCGACATACACCAGGTAAGTGATAAATATTACGATACCGAAAGCCGGGATATCGGCAATCAGCCTCAGTCCGCCTATCGTGGGCGCATGCTGCCAGGCATGGAAAGCTTCCTGGAGACTTGCCGTAAGCTGGTTGAAAGGTGTTCCTCCGGCCATACTTTGCACCGCCAGATGATAGCCACGGGAAGCCGTTAAATAATCTACCGAAACGAATTCAGGAATATGAATCCCGATTCCGTGCATCAGCGCAGTAAAGTAATCGGACCAGGAAATAGCTACGGCTATATTACCCACAGCATATTCCATGATCAGATCCCAGCCGATAATCCAGGCTATCAGTTCGCCAAAGCTGGCATAAGCGTAGGTATAAGCGCTTCCGCTGATGGGGATAGTGGCGGCAAACTGGGCATAACACATGGCCGAAAACCCACAGGCGATAGCCGTAAACACAAATAACAGCGATACTGCCGGTCCCCCGCTGGCTGCCGCCGTGCCTATGGTGCTGAAGATGCCTGCACCGATATCGCTGCCGCCGTGCCTATGGTGCTGAAGATGCCTGCACCGATAATGGCGGCAATACCCATCGCCGTCAGGTCGCGTACATTTAAATTCTTACGCAGGTGAACATCCTTGCTTTCCTGTACGGTAGCATCGTGCAGGATATGCGCTATGGATTTCTTCCGGAAAAGGTCGCTGGCCGGCATCTGTATTAAATTTTTGCTAAAAATAAAAAAAATGTTTATTCGTACGTTATAAAGTTTATTTTTGGAGCGATTTTAATATTAGATTTATGACACTATCTCCCTGTGGCATCGATTGCGAAACATGCCCTTTTTATCAAAAAGATTGCGACGGTTGCAAGGCTGTTAAAGGACAACCTTTCTGGACGGAAGGAATTTTTACTGATGGATTATGTCCATTGTACAATTGTTCGGTTAATCAGAAAAAATACGATACCTGTGGTTCCTGCGAACAATTACCCTGTAAAATTTATTTTGATCTGAAAGATCCGAGCCTTAGCGATGAAGAACATCAGGCTTCAATTGTGAAAAGAGTGGAAATGCTGAAAAATAATTAAGGCATTTGTCTTACAGCTTCCGCTATTCCTTTAGCATCGAAGCCACATTCGTTGTAGAGTTCTTCGCGTGTACCCTGTTCTACAAAACGGTCGGGTATGCCCAAACGGCAAACATCGGCATGATAATGGTTTGTTGCCATAAATTCAAGGATAGCACTACCCATACCGCCGGTAATCACGCCATCTTCCACCGTAATTATTTTATTAAATCGTTTAAACACTTCGTTCAGAAGTTCCTCATCGAGCGGTTTCAGGAAGCGTAAGTCGTAATGAGCCGGCGAAATGCCTTCCTTTTCGAGCAAACGGCAGGCATCAACCACAAAATTACCGGGATGACCAATAGAAAGAATAGCAACGCCATCACCATCTTTAATTTTTCTGCCTTTTCCGATGGGAAGTTCCTGCAACGGTGTTTTCCATTCGGGCATCACACCACGACCACGTGGATACCGGATTACAAAAGTACCTTTATCGGGAAGTTGTGCAGTGAACATCAGATTACGAAGTTCCTGTTCATTCATCGGAGCCGAAAGGATAACGTTTGGAATATCGCGAAGGATAGCCAGGTCGAAAAAACCATGATGAGTTGCCCCATCTTCACCCACTAATCCTGCCCTGTCGAGGCAAAAAACGACATTCAGTTTCTGCAACGCCACATCATGGATAAGCTGGTCGTAAGCCCTTTGAAGAAAGGTTGAATAAATGTTGCAAAAAGGAAGAAATCCCTGGGTTGCGAGTCCTGCGGCAAAGGTAACGGCATGTTGTTCGGCTATACCGACATCGAACGTACGCTCAGGCATTTTTTCCATCATCAGATTGAGGGAACAACCCGACGACATGGCCGGAGTGATACCAACAATTTTGGGATTTTTTTCAGCCAGTTCGATAATGGTTCTTCCAAAAACCGTCTGATATTTGGGCGGGAATTTACCCGGACAGTTATTATCAATGATTTCACCGGTATTTTTATCAAATAAACCCGGCGCGTGATATTTGGTTTGATTTCTTTCGGCTAAGGCAAGGCCTTTTCCCTTTACGGTGATGCAATGCAGCAACTTGGGTCCGGGCAATTTTTTAAGATCACCCAACACTTTGGTAAGACGGATAACATCATTTCCATCCACCGGTCCGAAATACCGAAAGTTTAATGCTTCAAACATATTGCTTTTTCGCAGTATGGATGATTTTACAGCATTCCCTATCTGTTTGACAATTTCACGGGTATATTTTCCATATTTGCTGCCTCCACCGGTAAGCATCCATATCTTGTCGCGTATTCTATTATACGTCCGGGAAGTAACAATATCGGTAAGATATTCCTTGAGGGCTCCTACGCTTTTATCAATAGCAATGCCATTATCGTTAAGGATAACAAGAATATTAGTTCCTGATACTCCGGCATTATTCAGCGCCTCCATGGCTTCGCCTCCGGTCATGGCGCCATCGCCTATTACTACAATATGCTGACGACGGGTATTATGATTTAGTTTGGAAGCCACAGCCATTCCAAGGGCAGCCGAAATGGAAGTAGATGAATGTCCTACACCAAATGCATCGTATTCGCTTTCGCAAATGCGGGGAAATCCACTTATGCCATTATAGGTGCGGTTGGAATAAAAAACATCCCTTCGTCCGGTAAGAATTTTATGGGCATAGGCCTGATGACCTACGTCCCAAACCAGCTTATCATCGGGAGTATCAAAAATATAATGAATGGCTACGGCTAATTCAACGGCGCCAAGACTTGAGCCAAGATGTCCGGGATTTTCAGAAATAACATCAATAATAAACTGACGCACTTCTTCGCTTAGCTGTGGCAAATCATCCTCTTTCAACTTCCGGAGATCGGAAGGAAAATTGATAGCAGATAATAGCTTTCCAGGCGTAACATTCATTATTTACAATTTGGATTGCAAAAGTAAGATTAATCCGTGAATTTAATATCCCAGGGTATAATTCCGTAGGATTGACGGGACTTTTAGAGTATTCCCAATTCAAGTTGAGCGGCTTCCGACATCATGTCGGTATCCCATGGCGGGTCAAAAACAAGATCAACGACCACATCCTTTACACCTTCCACAAGTTTTGCGCTGTCGTGGATATCCACGGGAAGACTTTCGGCTATCGGACAGTTGGGCGCCGTAAGCGTCATTTTTATATAAACTGTTGCATCATCTTCAACCCGAATTTCATAAATCAGTCCCATGTCGTAAACATTTACCGGTATTTCCGGATCGAAAATGGTTTTGAGTGCGTTGATGACACCGTTTTTTATTTCGTTTTTATCCATAATCGTTTGTTTTCCCGTTTTTACGCTGTCAGGTTCTTCGAACGCTGACAGATAGGTTGTTTATCCGTTTTTTGTTTTAAATGCTAATGCATAAAGTTTTATCTGTTTAAGCATGGATGTTAATCCATTGGAGCGGTTAGGCGACAGATGATCTTTTAATTCAAGAGAATCAATAAAAGTTAAAGGAGCCTTGAGAATATCGTCCGGTGATTGATTGGACAAGACCCTAACCAACAAAGCAATTATGCCCTTGGTAATAACCGCATCGCTGTCGGCGCTGAATTTTATTAAACCATCTTCATAAACTGCATGCAGCCACACCCTCGACTGGCAACCCGAAATCAGGTTGTTATCCGTTTTAAATTTTTCATCAATCAAAGGCAACGATTTTCCAAGTTCAATAAGATAATTGTAGCGGTCCATCCAGTTATCGAACTGGTTAAATTCGGATATTATTTGGTTTTCAATTTCTTCTATTTTCATCCTTAAAAAATTATAAAAACATTTCTTTAACTTTCAAAATAGCCTGAATTAAAACATCTATTTCTTGTTTAGTGTTATAAAAAGCAAAGGAAGCCCTGATGGTACCAGGAATCTTATACCTGTCAATAATAGGTTGCGTACAATGATTACCTGTCCGGACGGCTACTCCAAGATGATCCATGATAGTACCGGCATCATACGGATGAATCTTATCGAGAACAAAGGATATAACCGACGCTTTATCAGTAGCCGTTCCAATAATTCTCAAACCTTCAATCTTTTCTAATTCAGCGGTGGCATATTTCAGCAATTCATTTTCATAAATGCCAATATTTTCAATCCCAATAGCATTGATATAATCCAAAGCTGTTCCAAAGCCCACCACATCGGCAACATTCGGAGTTCCGGCTTCAAATTTATACGGCAGGCTGTTATACGTTGTTTTCTCAAAGGTAACATTTGCAATCATCTCTCCACCACCCTGGTACGGAGGCAGCTTGTTGAGCCATGATTCTTTACCATAAAGGCAACCAATACCCATGGGGCCATAAACCTTGTGCCCGGAAAAAGCATAAAAATCGCAATCCAAATCCTGAACATCAACCTTCAGATGCGGAACAGCCTGGGCGCCATCAACCAACACAGGAATTCCATGGGAATGAGCTATCCGAATAATCTCTTTAACAGGATTAACCGTCCCCAAAGTGTTCGACACATGAGTAATGGCAATGATTTTCGTTTTTCCGGTGATGAGTTTATCGAGCTTATCCATCTCCAGTTCACCGTTATCGGTAATCGGAATCACTTTGAGCTTAGCCTGGCGTTCCTCACAAACAAATTGCCATGGTACAATATTGGAATGATGTTCCATGGCAGAAATGAGGATTTCGTCGCCTTTCCGGATGAATTTTTTTCCAAAAGACGAAGCAACCAGGTTGATTGCTTCGGTAGTGCCGCGGGTATAAATAATTTCTTCCGTTAGCCGGGCATTAATAAATTTCCTGATTTGCTGACGAACACCTTCAAATGCCCGGGTTGCCTGCTGGCTGAGAAAATGAACACCGCGATGAACGTTGGCATTTTCGGTACAATAATAATTACTGATCGCATCAATAACACACTGAGGTTTTTGAGTAGTGGCAGCATTATCAAAATAAACCAGCGGTTTGTCATACACCAGGCGTTGCAGGATGGGAAAATCTGAACGGGTAGTTAAGATATCTGGCATTTACAATTTTAGATTTTAGAATTCAGCTTAAAACAAGAAGCCAAAATTAGGATAATTTTGTTAGATCAATGTCAAATTTTACGGGTTTTCTTCCGCTGCAATCGAGTATACATTGATCGCATATCGTAAGCTCGCCTTTTAATCGCTTACTCACCAATTCATCAATGCGTTCGCGCAAAGGCAAAATAGAAATCTTATTAATCACTTCTTCGGCAAAAGCATTCATAAGAAGCATCCGGGCGCTGTCCTGGCTAATGCCCCGTTGTTGAAGATAAAACATAGCTTCAGGATCAAGCTGACCGACGGTTGCTCCGTGACTGCATTTCACATCATCGGCATAAATTTCGAGATGCGGTTCCGATTGAGCATTGGCTTTATCGGTAAGCAGAATGTTTTTATTATTTTGATAGGCATTGGTTTTTTGAGCGTCTCTTTGTACCAGGACATGTCCATGAAAAACGCTTTGTGCCTGATCATCAAGTATGCCCTTAAATAATTGATTACTCATGCAATTCGGGCTTGCATGCTCAACCATGAGGTGATTATCAATATGTTGTTCTTTATCTACCAGATACAGACCATAAAGATTCGTTTCGCATCCTTGGCCGTTGAGTTTTACGCTGGTGTTGTTACGAACAATGCCACCATTAAGTGTAATGGTGTTTGAAGTCAGGCGGCTGTTCGCTTCCTGGTGAAAATACAGGGAAGCAACCATCGTTGATTCATTGTCTTTGTTTTGCATTTTATAATAATCCAGTTCAGCATTTTCGCCTATCACCACCTCGCTCACTGAGTTTATGAGGCTTGCTTTGTGCAAAAGGGAATGGTCGCAGTTGACTAACTGAAGTTTACTGTTTTTACCCAAAATTATCAGATTGCGGGGCTGGATAAAAATATTTTCTTTCAGATTAATGATATTAATAATCTGAATGGGTTTTGGGACTTCAACCCCATCGGGCACGTAGATAAACATACCATCCTGGGCAAAAGCAGTATTGAGGGCGTTCAATCCGTTGTTCCGAAAATCGGCATATTTTGCATAATGCTTTTCAAAAATTTCGGGATAGGTTTCCATGGCTTTATCGAGGCTTCCTACGATGGTTCCGTTAGGCAAGGTGGTAAGTGGCAATGTTTTGTAAATATACCAACCATTCAACTGGCTGAAGACATAGGTATCGAGATCGTAAACCTCACACTGAAACACTTTTTCTATATCTATCTTCTCATCTAACGGTTGAAAATGCTGAACATATTCCAATGCAAGCGGTTTAGCCAGATTGGTCGAACGCCATTCTTCAAGCCGTGTATGCGGGAAGCCTGTTTTAGCAAAAGCTTCTATGGCTTGCCGTCGAAGTTGATGTATATGCGGCGTATCATGCTTGAAATTTGCCCGGAAATTATCATCAAACAAGCTGATTAATTTATCCTTAAATGTATTTTCTGTCAAAATGCTTTCCATAGCTGATTTTTTCTTGGTTTCAGGTTTCTACTTCTTGTGATAAAACTATTTTCAGGAAATATAACCCGAAATTTTTTATCCGTTTTTAAGCCATTCATATCCTTTTTCTTCCAGTTCCAGAGCAAGTTCTTTGCCACCGGTTTTTACGATGCGCCCTTCAAACAGAACATGAACAAAATCAGGAACAATATAATCGAGTAATCGTTGATAATGAGTAATTAGAATAGCCGCATTATCTTTGGTATGGAGTTTATTTACCCCATTTGCCACGATGCGAAGTGCATCAATATCCAATCCCGAATCGGTTTCATCGAGTATAGCCAAGTTTGGATCAAGCATTGCCATCTGGAAGATTTCATTTTTCTTTTTTTCGCCTCCCGAAAAACCTTCATTTACCGAGCGTTTAGTTAGATTCGACTGAATCTCCACCAATTTTTTCTTTTCTTCCATCAAAGCTAAAAAATCGCTGGCCGGCAGGGGATCAAGTCCTTTGTATTTACGCTGTTCGTTAACGGCTGTTCGCAGAAAATTGGTAATGCTTACGCCCGGAATTTCCACCGGATACTGAAAACCAAGGAAAATGCCTTCACAGGCGCGCTCCTCAGGCGACAAATCAAACAGGTTTTTTCCTTTATAAATAATTTCACCGGAAGTTACTTCAAATTCACTACGGCCGGCAATAACTGAAGCAAGGGTGCTTTTGCCTGTACCATTAGGTCCCATGATGGCATGAATTTCTCCGGGTTTTACTTCAAGGTCAATGCCTTTAAGTATTTCTTTATTATTGATTGATACTTTTAAATTCTTGATTGATAACATTTGCTTTCGGTTTATTCGTAATTTATTGTTTTTATTTTTTTAGCCAACCGAGCCTTCAAGGCTGACGGATAATAGTTTTTGAGCTTCAATGGCAAATTCCATGGGAAGTTTATTCAGCACTTCCTTTGCATAGCCATTTACAATCAATCCAATAGCGCTTTCGGTGCTGATCCCTCGCTGATTGCAATAAAATAGCTGTTCGTCGGATATTTTGCTTGTGGTAGCCTCGTGTTCCACTATGGCCGATTTGTTTTCAACTTTAATATACGGGAACGTGTGAGCGCCGCATTTATCGCCCAGAAGCAGGGAATCGCATTGCGAAAAATTGCGACCATTTTCTGCTTTTCGTGTCATTCGAACCAATCCGCGATAGCTGTTATTGCTATATCCTGCTGAAATACCTTTGGAAATAATGGTACTGTGGGTATTTTTACCCAGATGTATCATCTTTGAGCCGGTATCGGCCTGTTGGTAATTATTGGTAATGGCTACGGAATAGAATTCCCCGACAGAATTGTCGCCCATAAGAATAACACTCGGGTATTTCCAGGTTATTGCTGAGCCGGTTTCAACCTGAGTCCAGGAAATTTTTGAATGATTGCCTTTGCACATCCCACGCTTGGTAACGAAATTGTAGATGCCACCTTCACCTTTTTTATTACCTGGATACCAGTTTTGAACCGTTGAATATTTCACTTCGGCATCTTTCATGGCTATAATTTCCACAATAGCCGCATGCAACTGATTTTCATCGCGCTGTGGGGCCGTGCAGCCTTCCATATAACTTACGTAAGCGCCTTCGTCGGCAACAATAAGTGTGCGTTCAAATTGTCCGGTTCGGGCGGCATTGATACGAAAATAGGTAGAAAGTTCTATGGGACAACGTACTCCTTTGGGGATATAACAAAAAGAACCATCGGTAAATACGGCGGAGTTGAGCGATGCAAAAAAATTATCGTCGGGCGGTACTACTGAACCTAAATACTGTTTTATCAAATCAGGGTGTTTCTGGACAGCCTCGCTGAACGAACAAAAAATAATACCCAGCTTTGATAAGGTATCGCTGAAAGTAGTCTTTACAGAAACGCTATCCATCACGGCATCAACGGCTACACCGGTTAGTCGTTTTTGTTCTTCGAGAGATATTCCTAATTTATTAAATGTTTTAATAAGTTCCGGATCCACTTTATCAATATCATCCAACTGGGTAGTTTGCCTGGGAGCGGCATAATAAATAATATCCTGATAATTAATGGGTGGATGGTGCAGATGCGCCCATGTCGGTTCCTGCATCGTCAGCCATTTGCGATAGGCATTCAGACGAAACTCGAGTAAAAATTCCGGTTCATTTTTTCTGGCAGAAATAAAACGGATGATCTCTTCACTAAGCCCATTTGGAGCCATATCCATTTCTATATCAGTATAAAATCCATATTTATAATCTTCGCGGGTTACTTCTTCCAATATATTGTTTGCCTCTTTTGCCATTTCGGATTATTTAGATTAATTAAAAATAGACGTTGCAAAGATAAAAAAATTAATTGTATAGTTTATTTTTAAATGTAAACAATTTTGATGTATAAAAGTTTAATGAAAGGGAAATTTTTTCGGTTAAAAAATAAAAAAGCCCGCAACCCATTCAAGGGGCGGGCTTTAAAAATAAGAAAAATGAACTATTCTTCTTCGGCTTCCTGTTCTTCGTAAGCTTTAAGTAAAGCTATCTGAACATCCATAGGAACCTGTGTATATTCGGCAAACTTCATTCCGTAAGTAGCTCTTCCGCTGGTCATTGAACTGATTGCGGTAGAATATTTATTCATTTCTGCTAAAGGAACTTTTGCTTTAATTTTCTGATAGTTACCTTCGCTTTCCATACCCATAATAACGGCACGACGTCCCTGAAGGTCAGTCATGATGTCGCCCATTTTATCTTCTGGCACTATCACTTCTACATCGTAAATAGGTTCAAGGATTTTGGGTCCGGCATTTTTAAACGCTTCTCTAAAAGCATTACGTCCGGCTAATTTGAAGGAAATTTCATTGGAATCCACCGGATGCATTTTACCATCATGAATATAAACGGCAATATCGCGGGCATAAGAGCCTGTCAACGGGCCTTCTTCCATTTTTTCCATGATACCTTTAAGGATAGCAGGCATAAAACGAGCGTCTATAGCGCCACCAACGATACAATTATAAAACTGCAACTTACCGCCCCAAGGCAAAGCGTCTTCCTGTTTGCCACGGATAGGAAATTCGGTAGGTTGAACCATATTTTCGGAATAAGGCTGTATCAGCATGTGAACTTCACCAAACTGACCGGCACCGCCCGATTGTTTTTTATGACGATACATTGATTTTGCCACTTTAGTAATGGTTTCACGATAAGGAATTTTCGGAGATAAATAATCCACTTCAATTTTGTTAAGTTTTTCAAGATGCCACTTAACAATATTCAGGTGAAGTTCTCCCTGACCCTGTAAAATCAATTGTTTTAATTCTTTAGAATATCCCGGCAATATGGTAGGATCAACCTTGTTCATTTCATTGAGCAAGCCCCCTAATTTTTCATCATCAGCCGAATTTTTAGCTTTAACGGCAACCCTGTATTTGGGTTCGGGGAAGATTGTTGGTTCAATTATATCATCTGAATTTTTCAGAGAATCAAGTGTATGGTTTGTAAGCGTACTTTTTAATTTGATGGTTGCACCAATATCGCCGGCTACGATTTTTTCAACTTTTTCACGGTTTTTACCGGCAAAAGCAAACAACTGTGTTATTCTTTCTTTGTTGTTTTTATTTGCATTAATCATGTCCATCCCCTCCGTAATCTCACCGGAGTATACTTTAAAGAAAGATATTTCTCCAAGATGCGATTCGATAGAAGTTTTAAAAACAAACGCACAGGTTGGTTCGGCAACATTGTATTTAAGTTCCTTGCCTTCGGTAGTTTTAGTCAATGGCATTTCGTTAGCCGAAGGTACTGAATTGCAAATAAATTCCATCAAACGGTTAATACCCATGTTTAATTTGGAAGAAATGCAAAATACCGGAAAAATTCCACGGTTGATAATTCCAAGTTTTAAGCCTTTTTGAATTTCCTCTTCAGTTAATGAACCCTTATCAAAGAAGATTTCCATTAATGCATCATCGTTTCCGGCTGCATTTTCAATCAAAATACTATGAAGGTCTTCAGCTTTTTTCTTTTCTGATTCAGGTATATCGGCAATAGTAGGTTTACCTCCGCCTTCGGGAAATTGTAACATTTTCATTTGCAACAGGTCGATGATTGAGTTGAATCCATGACCTGTATGTACGGGATATTGTGCAATGGTAACATTAGGACCAAACTGGGCTTTCATTTCACGAATAGCTTCATCAAAATTAGCTTTTTCGTGTTCCAATTGATTTACGACAAATACTACGGGGGTATGATCGCGATTGGTATATCTCCAGGATATTTCGGTACCGACTTCTACTCCATTTTGGGCATTGATAACCATTACGGCAGTATCCACAACCTTAAGAGCTGCCACTACTTCGCCTATAAAATCATCAAATCCGGGAGTATCAATGATATTAATTTTTTTTCCGTTGAATTCTGTGTATAATATACTCGAATATACTGAATTCTGACGTTCAAGTTCTATTTCCTTGTAATCCGATACAGTATTTTTATCCTCGATTGTTCCGCGACGATTTATAATTCCGCCTTCAAAAAGCATGGCTTCTGCCAAAGTGGTTTTACCCGACTTAGCCCCGCCTATAAGTGCTATGTTTTTTACTTCGTTTGTTTGATATACCTTCATGAGAGTGGTTAATATTTAGTTTAAAAAATACAAAAATGGAGGTTGCAAAGTTATTAAAATTCTGTAATTAAAAAATATTTGGTCATCGGATTAAGCTTAATTACAGAACCGGAATTTTTATGAAGAATAAGCGTTTTAAAATCAGATGCCTAAAATGAGTGATTTTGATTCTTCCCAGGCATTTTTATGTAACTTCGCACCAAGTATTTCGATGACTTTTCCGGCAAGTACCGAACCGATACTGCCACATTTGTCCAACGAAAAACCCTGAGACAAACCAAACAGAAAACCAGAAGCATATAAATCGCCTGCCCCGGTAGTATCAAAACTTGTCGCTTTTATAGGCTGAATGGGATAAAGATTTTCGTTTTCTTTTACTAACGATCCGTTTTTGCCTGTTTTTACGACGGCAATTGAGCAGGATTCTGCGAGTATATTTATAGCTTCTTCCGGTTCTTTTCCGGTAAATGAACGAGCTTCTTCTTCATTAGCAAAAACGACATCAACATATTTCTTTACCATTTCCTTCAAGAAATCGAGATTCTGTTCTACAACATTATAGCTGGCTAAATCAAGCGATATCGTTAATTGATTTGCTTTCGCTAATTTAAGAGCCTGTTCTATCAGTTTTTGGTTTTGAACCAAATATCCTTCGATATGGAAATAGTCATAACCACTAAAAAGTTTATGGCTAAGATCTTCCGGACTAAGCTCTATAGCAGCTCCAAGATAGGTCGCAAAAGTTCGTTCGGTATCGGGACTAATAAGAGCAATCGCACAACCGGTATTCGTCGTTCCCTTGAAAAGCAAAGGATCAATTCCTGCTTTTTGCATATCTTTTGTAAAAAATTCACCTTTGGAATCATCACCGACTTTACCTATAAAAGATGTTTTTATCCCAAGATTTGCCAGCCCGTGAATAGTATTTGCCGCCGAACCTCCCGAAGAATGTTCCTGATGAAATTGAGTAGTATTTGATAAAATTTCCGTTGATAAATCAGCCTCAACCAATTGCATACTACCCTTCCCTAAATGATACTTTTTTAAAACATCATCCGAATCAAGGCGAATTAAAACATCAACCAACGCATTACCAATGCCAAGTACACTTACCATAGAAATATTGTTTTATTGAATATAAAAAAATTTTGGCAAAGATATTGTTTATATCATCTCTTTGTTTACTTTTGCCAAAGTTTTTGAAAGAAAAAAACATTCCTCCTTAGCTCAGTTGGTTAGAGCATCTGACTGTTAATCAGAGGGTCCCTGGTTCAAGTCCAGGAGGGGGAGCAAATCACAAGCCACTTTTTAAGTGGCTTTTTTATTTATCTCAACTCTCTTGATTAGAGCCTTTCCGGGTATTCAAAACAGGATTAAGCAGAGAAATCTTCCGGTTTACCGGAATCCAGCAAGGAAACAAACCATAAGCCACTTATTCTTAGGTGGCTTTTTTTGTTTATGTTTTACATTTATATCATTTTCTCCCCTTCGCCGAATATTTTTCCTTTTTACTATTGTGCCTCCTCTGAAAAGTAAAATATTGCCACCAAATCTCAAAAACACCAAATTCCACTAACGTTGCATTGCTGGCTATGATGTTTTGGCAGTATTTCTAAATTTTCAAATTTTCGGAGTGAACCTGATGTTAAAAATCGAACTTGATTTAAAAAAACCTGACACCTGAACCATCTGCTTATGATTGCACATAATTAGTTGATATTTTATAATTTATGCGCGTTTTACAATAATTATAGTTGCGTAATACCATCTTTTTTAAAAATATTCAAGTTATTTTAAAACAAATATTTGGTAATTAAAATTATTTATTATATTTGGAGCCGAAAATAAGATAAAAAAGAGGGTTACATAATTTATAGATCAACTAAAAAAAGAAAGCCAGCCTGTTAAAGTAGCCCCTGTAACGTTTGCAGGGAGAATAGTTTTTTGTTCTTTGTATTATTGTAAAGCTATTGGGAACACTGATAAAGTTTACAGTAAGCCTGTGAAAACGTCCGGTACGCACCGTAAAACGCAAAGTATGCCAAAAAAACATCCAGTAAGGGGTATAAAACGTCCGGTAAGCGCTAAAAAGTCTACTTACACACCGAAAAACATCCAGTGAGTACTGTAAACCTTCCAGTGAGTAATGAAAAACATCCAGTAAGCACTGAAATTCTTCCAGAGACTACCGTAAAACATAATTTGCGAGGTGTAAAACACTCCGTAAGCCCCCGGAGGGTCGCCGGATAAGGTTTTTATGTCGCCGGATAAGGTTTGAGAGCAGTCAGCTAAGGTTTTTGTGTTGCAAACTAAGGTTTGAGAGTAGTCAGCTAAGGTTTTTGTGTTGCAAACTAAGGTTTGAGAGTAGTCAGCTAAGGTTTTTGTGTTGCAAACTAAAGTCGTGATGCCCTTAGGTAAGTATTACGAACGGCGAAGTACGGTTTTTGTTTACCCGGCTAATGTTACCGGATGAACGGTAAGCCGGCAAAATTCCCGAATCATCAGTTAAAATCCCCAATGCTTTACAAAAAATTTGAAAACTAATTGATTAGTACGATAATTATACATTTAAAACTATAAAAAATGAAGGCTATAACCATTGACAAGTGCCGTATGTTTATGTCGACAGATGGCGTTGCAGATGAAAACAGCGGGGTGTTATATGCTGTACCGGGTTTCCAGGACAAACATACCCAATTCAAAGGTATCCTTACGGAGATAAACGTAAAGTTAGATGCGGCAGATATAAAAATTTCACCTGTGGGTCCCGAAAAAAAAAGGCTGAAAGGCGAAATAACCGATGATGTATGCGAATATATGTCGTTTGCCGAAGGCTGGGCTACCATTAATAATGATGATGACCTTATAAACAGAATCCATTTTACGCCCAGCGCTTTGCGGGAAACTGCCGATACTCTTTTTGTCAGCCGTTGCCGTATGATTATTGGCATCATCGAAGAAATGGCAGATAAACTGACGGGTTTTGGCCTTACCCCCGAAATGCTTACCGCAGTGAAAGAAAAGATCAGGACATTCGAAAAGCTGATACCCAAAAGCCGCGAGAATATCGGCAATAAAAAAGTGGCTACTATTAACTTAAATACAGAAATGGATGCCGCCGATGCCATCCTGATAAAAATGGATAAATTGGCAGAAACCATCCGCCGCAAAAACCCGGATATTTACACTAAATACAAAACGGCAAGGGTGATCGTGAATTCGGCAACAAGGAAGGCGGGGAAGAAGGACGAAAAAGAAATTGTAGTAGGCGGAAGGCAGTAGGCAGTAGGCAGTAGACAGTTGGCAGTTGGTAGATTTGAGAATTTGAAGATTTGAAAATGCTGATTGAAGAGAATTTGGAAAATCTGCTAAGGGTTATAACTCTGGAAAGGTTAATTTTAAGACATAGCACCAACGGTTTCGACAAAATAAAAAGTCCGTTAGATAATTTGGATATTTAAAATATTTTTATATTTGTAGGCAGAAAACGATAGTTAATTACGAAACAACCGACATAATTATGGTTATGCATTCGTTATCACAAAAATTTTGCAAAAAATAAAATCACCGTATGATGATCTTTTTTTAACAGAATTAATTTTCCTTTATAAATAAAACCTGAATTTTTCAGAGTTATTCATTAAAATGGATGTATTCCCCTGAAAAATTCATGGGGTATAAATAAGTTAAAAACAATTAATTGCCATAAAAAATTATATAATATGAATGTTTTTATAAGCTGGTCAGGACAATTAAGTAAACAAATAGGTGAAATCTTTAAAGATTGGATGCCTACTGTTATTCAGAGTATTAAACCATATTTTACTCCTTCTGACATTGAAAAAGGCGCAAAATGGGAAAATGAAATATCAAAAAAGTTGTCTGAGTGTAATGTCGGAATAATAATATTGACTAAAGAAAATCTAAAAAGTCAGTGGATTATGTTCGAGGCCGGCGCACTTTCAAACAAACTCGATAAAAGTAAAGTATGCCCAATAATGATAGAATTAGACAATCCCGATTTGACCGGGCCCCTTTCAACATTTCAAACAACTAAATTCAATCAAGACGACATTAAACAACTTATGTCCAATATAAATGGACAATGTAATGAAAATAAATTAACCGATAAAGTATTCAATGAAGTATTTAAGGTTTTTTGGCCGCATTTAGAAGAAAAAATAAATAGAATTATTTCCAAATATGCTGAAACATCCCAAAGTGGCGACACATCAGTCAAGAGATCTGACAGAGAAATTCTTGAAGAGATTTTAGAGCTTTCACGATTGAATTTGAGAAGAAAGAATGATTTGATACATCGAAGAGAAACAAGAGATTTCTTAGATATTCCAGAAGAAAATAGGATGAAACTCAAAGAGATAATTTCAAATCATTTAAAGTCGTCTAAAACAAGACTTAAAGAATTTCCATTTATTGACCCAGAAGAAATTTGTAAAATAATTGAAAAAGATGAAAATGTAAGATTACTGGCTGGGAATCGCGAGGCATTAATTAACTTGATTGATGAGTATTTAAAATTAAAACCATAACTGCTTGTAATCAAGCAGTTTTACCCGCCAGCTGAACTGACGGGGAGAGCCTCTCACACCATCCCGATTAAATCAGGACGGTTCATTAAGATGCGGAGCAATTTTTCTATAAAGGTCAAGCATAGCTTTATAACCCCGTCAGAGCAGCAAATGTTTGTCCGCCCGGAACGAAGCAGAATTTATAATTCCGCTAATCCCTCCTATCAAACCAAAATTTTTCTATTTTTGTTTTCTATGACCAAAAACGAACAACTAAAAGATTTGCAGCAAATCCCCGGCGTAGGAAAATCCATAGCCAACGGCCTGTGGGATATTAATAGCCGTAGCTTAACGGATTTAAATGGCAAATCACCGGAAAAACTGTACGAAATTTGATTAAAAAAATTCCGGTCATGATTTGGATACTTTTTCTATCTTTGTAAATAGTAGAATTAACATTTAAGACCATGGATATACGGATTACGAAATTAGAATTAATTGAGTGGATTGCTCAAATGAGTGATATTAATGTTATAAGCAGAATGGACAAAATCCGCAGGGCTTATCAAGCCGTATCGAAAGATGAAGTTAAACCAATGACTTTTGAAGAATTTTATGCAAGTATTGAAAAAGCTGAAGATGACATAAAATCAGGAAGAATTTATACTCAGGAGGAAGTAGAAAAAGAATCGGAAAACTGGTAATTGGATGATGAAAGTTATCTGGACAAATGAGGCACTTCAGGAAACAAAGCTAATTTACAATTATTATAAATTTAAGGTTTCGATTAAAGTTGCCAAAAGCATTAGAAGTAAAATACTTTCTTCTGTAAAAAATTTAGATAAACAGGCAAGAAAAGGTCAAACAGAAGAATTGTTAACTCATAAAAATGAAGAATTCAGATATCTGCTAACGGGTAATTATAAGGTAATTTACAAAATTATCGAAAAAGAAGTCTATGTAATGAAAGTATTCGATTGCCGACGAAATCCTGAAATAATCAAAAAAAATTTAAATATAGATTTAACCTTTCACCAGGTTTATTGATCCATGTTTATCCGACATAACAATTAAAACAAGCTAAAATTTCTCTGCTTTTATTTCACAATGACCAAAGACGAACAACTAAAAGATTTGCAGCAAATCCCTGGCGTAGGAAAATCCATTGCCAACGACCTGTGGAATACTAATATCCGCAGTGTTGACGATTTGAAAGGGAAATCGCCGGAAAAGCTGTACGAAATTTGATCTAAAAAATTTTGCTCAATATCTAAATACTTTTTCTATCTTTGTCAACAGTAAAATTAACATATTTCATTAATAAATTAAAAATTTAATGCAATGGAAAAAATAAGTACTATTTTAAAATCAGCTTTATTAATTTTATTTTGCTCACTTTTTACTCAAAATTCAAAAGGCCAAACAATTTCTTATACTTTACTTGTTGGAGATACCGCTGTGTTATCCGTTTCAGGGATTACAGGTTCTTTCCAATGGCAACAAAGTACTGATAGTATAAATTGGTCTGACGTTCCAGGAGCAAATACAAATCCTATTGAAATTATTACAACAGACTCTCCTACAGGAGAAATATTCTTTAGAGCACAAATCACATCAAGTGATTTGTGTAGTTCTCATACTGTTACTAGCAATGCTATAAAATATTGGATAGCTTCAAATACAACACAAATTCAAGTCGGCAATTATTTTCACGGTGGAATTGTTTTTCACAACGAAGACTCAGGGGAAGGATTAATCGCTCCGCTACATGATATTGGAAAATATCCATGGGGTTGTTACGGTTATACCACACACGCATCAAGTGAAACGGATGGAGCAGCTAATACTCTTACAATTTTAAATACATGCTCAGAAAGACCTATTGCAGCAAGTGTATGTGATACTGCAATTATTAACGGGTATTCTGATTGGTACTTACCTTCTAAAGACCAACTTACTTATCTTTATCAAAACAGGATGTATTTTGGTCCATTTGCTGATGATCATGGCGGATACGGTGGATATTGGAGTTCTACAGAATTCGACGGTGATTACGCATGTTTCTATTGGTTTGAATCTGGCTCCTTATGCTGCGGATGTAGTAGTGACGTATATAATAAAACAAATGATAAAAGTGTTCGTTGTATACGCACTTTTAATTCAGAAGAAAAAAATGGGAAATTAATATTTAATCCCATAGCCGTAACCATTCCTCCTGTTTTTGGAAACGAAGAAATATGCCTTGTTACTATTGATACAACAGTAGAAAAAAATAAAATAATATGGGAAAAACCTTTTAATTCTGGAATAATAAATTTCAAAATATATAAAGAAACCGGATTAGACGAATATAGTTTAATTGGTATTGTTCCCTATAATCAGCCCTCTTATTTCATTGATACTACTTCCAAACCAGGATCTCATGGTGATAAATATAAAATATCAGTTGTTGATACTTGTGGCTACGAATCTTCATTAAGCCATTTTCATAAAACAATTAATCTGACGATAGCTGTAAATGGAACAACAATGGGATTAAACTGGGATGATTATATTGATGAAAGCGGTGCATTTGTCCCGAGTAAATTTTATATATATAGAGGTCCTGACGCTCATAGTTTGGTTTTGTATGATTCAATTTCTGCAAGTTTTCACAGTTATAATGATATAAATGTTACAAATTCATTTTATTACATGATCGGAGTTAAAAAAACCAATGGATGTATTATTGATAGAGGTAGTACAAATATGGCATTTTCTAACAAAAAGTCAAACTTTATGGCAGGAATAAATGAAATAAGTAATCATTTACAACTTAATATCAATCCTAATCCTTTTGATCAATATACTACATTATCTATAAATGAAACTGAAAATAAATATTACAATATTCGAATTATAGATCTAACAGGAAAAGTAGTAAGAGAATATAAAAACAATGTTTCAGGAAAATTTATCATTGAAAGAGAAAATTTACAAAGCGGAATTTATTTTATTTATTTAATAGGAAAAGAAAAAAATATCATCAAAAAATTAATAATATTATAAATTTATAAACTACAGCATCTTCATTACCAGCGGCTGTTAAGGCTTACACTGTTTAGCCATCACATTAGCAATTTCTGAGAATTTGTCAGTGTGATGGCTTATTTAAATTAATGACTATCCATTTTCCTGCCCAAAATTATAAAACAAATATTAATAACGGAAAATGTTAATAATTTTTAGTATTATACGTTATGTCTACAACAAAACAGGCTTTGCATATTCTCTGTGGTAAATTAAGATTAAAACCGCAGAGAATCGCTGAATTCTTCGCAAAAGGCCTCAGAGTAATTTTTCATTAATAAACTATTTAGGTAAGATATCAGATAATCATTTTAAAATTATTATTTCCTTCCAAGTAAAATTTTATACCTAAGAAATATTGAGTATATTTTGTAATTCCTTAGAAATATCATTAAACCAATACTAATTTCGATTATCTTTATTTTATATAACCAAAGACGAACAACTAAAAGATTTGCAGCAAATCCCCGGTGTAGGAAAATCCATTGCCAACGACCTGTTGAATATTAATATCCGCAGTGTTGACGATTTAAAAGGCAAATCGCCGGAAAAACTTTTCGAACTATCGAACCAAAAGGCTGGAATGGTACAGGACAGATGCCTGTTGTATGTATTCCGCTGTGCCGTTTATTATGCAGAAACGGAGGAACACCAGCGGGAGAAAGAAAAACTGCTTTGGTGGAATTGGAAGGAAAGTGATAAAAAGAAGTGCCTAAAGTGAGCTAAAGTTTGGAGTGCCTAAAGTACTTTTAAAGTGGATCAAAACGTTAGGCGCTTTAGATCACTTCAGGCATTTTAGGTACTTATTCAAAACTTACTATAATCTGTGCCGTAAGCCTGCTCTTTTGCTCGAGGATAATTTTTCGTCCGTGAACCACTTTGGCTATGGTTTCCTGGTTATAATTCCGGATGGTAATCAGCTCCAGATTCTGATTGTACCTTACATTGAATTTCCGTTGCAACGATTTGATGACAGCCTGGGCATTTTTAGGATCATTATCGGTACAAACCGAAAAGCTGATCGCCGAATTTTGCATCAGGTTTATTTTCACATGGTAGCGGGCAAATATTCCAAAAATGGCATAAAGATTTTCTTCGGCAATAAATGAGAAATCTTTAGGAGAAATAGAAATCAACAACTGATTTGTTTTAAAGAGATAACAAGGGATGCGGGTCTCGGACTGGATGTTGCCGCAAATAACGGAACCTTCATCGCTGGGAGCGATAAACGATTTTATCCGTAAAGGGATTTCCTTGTTCTGAAGTGGTTTAATGGTCTTGGGATGGATGATACTGGCGCCATAATAGGCTAATTCAATGGCATCGCGATACGAAATGCTATCTAATTTCCGGGCTTCGGGAAAAAACTTCGGATCGGCATTGAGCAGTCCGGGCACATCTTTCCAGATGATCACTTCTTCGGCATCGAGGAAATAAGCAAACAGAGCCGCCGTATAATCGGAACCTTCACGCCCAAGTGTCGTCGTCCGGTTTTTGGTAGTACTGCTGATAAATCCCTGGGTCAACCCGATTTTTTCGTTAGCCGTATCCTGAAAGTGATGAAGAACTTCTTCCTTGATCATGTTTTCGGTCAGTTTCCAGTCCACCCAGCCATCGCGGTACGAAGCATTGGTTCGTATCACTTTCCGTGCGTCAAACCAGTGCGAAGGAACCTGATTCTCGTTAAGATAACAATTGACAATACAGGTAGAAAATAATTCCCCGAAAGTCACTATCCGTCCGTATTCATAATCATAGTTTTTCGACGGTCTTTTTTCAAGAAGTTTTTCCAAAGCGTCGAACCATGCGCCTAATTCCCGATTGACAAGCGAAGTATTCTGAAAAAGTCCGGCAACGATTTCGAAATGAAAACGGCGAATATTTTCCAGAACTTCTTTCCAGCCCTTGTTTCGTTCATGATAAAGCCGCGTTAACTCCTCAAGAGCATTGGTGGTTTTGCCCATAGCCGAAACCACCACCATGATTTGCTGGTTGGGATATCTTTTAAGGATTTCTCCCACATTTTTTACAGCTTCGGCATTTTTAACGCTTGCCCCGCCAAACTTGAAAACTTTCATTATATCCTTTTTTTATCAAACAGCAGGCAATCCTTCCAAACAATAATCCGGGAAAAAGATTGCTCCGTGCCTGAGAAATTTTGGGGCAAAGATAAAGAATTACGGCTTTGGTATGGAAGGCGACTGAAGTGAGCTAAAGTGCCAGAAATACTTGAAAGGCGGATAAAAACTTCAGGCAATTTAGTCACTCCGAGCTTTAGGCGTTGTTTGTTTCCATAAAAATAATTCTCCAAAAAAATATCATTTTTGTTCTTTTTCATCAGGATAAAATAATTTTTTGTAAGTTTGAATAAAATTTTAAAACACTGATTTATGAAAACATTTATACGCGTACTGATTATTATTGCAGGCATCATTGTTTTGCTGGCTATCATCGGATTCATGCTTCCGCACAAAATGCGGATCGAACGTTCATTATTCATCAAAGCTTCTCCCGAAGTGGCATATAACCAGGTGAATTACCTGAAAAACTGGGAAAAATGGTCGCCCTGGCACAAAATTGATACTTCCATGAAACTTACCTACAACAACTGTCCGATGGGTGTTGGCGCCAGTTATAAATGGAATAGCAAAAATACGAATGTGGGCACAGGCAGCCTTACCATTACAGCCTGTGCAGCTTACGATTCCATTTGCATGGAAATGATTTTTATGGAAAATGAAAAATCATTATCCAAATTCTTTTTCGACAAAGTGGATGGCGGAACAAAGGTAACCTGGCAGATGGATGGCGATTTAGGAAACAATCCCATCAACCGTTATCTGGGATTATTAATGAAAACGATGGTCGGTAAACAGTTTGAACAGGGTCTGCACTCCATGAAAACCATTTGCGAAAGCATGTTGCCCCTGAAAGTTGAAATTTCAAAAATCAAAACAACTCCATACTTCGGCATAGCCGACACCTGTTCCGTGGCAACCATCAGCCAGAAAATCGGGCAAATGTATGGCGAGATTATGGAATTCATGAAAAAATCCAATATTTCATTCACTCAGCCTCCTTTTGTTATTTACCATAGCTGGCAGGGGAATGTATTCGACATGGAAGCCTGCATACCCGCCATAACAAAGACAAAACCGGAAGGCAGAATAAAAACCGGAGAACTGAAAGCCGGTAAAGTGGTCGTAGTTGACTATTATGGTTTGTATGAAGGAACTGAAATTGCTCATCAGGCAGCGAACAAATTCATTACGGCCAATAGTTTGAAAATAACTGGCGCTCCCTGGGAAGAATACATCACCGACCCGGCTACCGAAAAAGACCCGGCAAAATGGCTCACTAAAATTTATTATCCTGTGGAATAAACCATTTTACTATTTTTTCCTATCAACTAACTATCAACCAAAATGGCAGAGTTAAACCCCAAAATCCCATCCGGCAGATTGACCGATAAATGGCTTGATTATAAGTCGCACATCAATTTGGTAAATCCTGCCAACAAACGAAAATTAGATATTATCGTCGTAGGAACCGGTCTTGCCGGAGCTTCGGCGGCGGCAAGCCTTGGCGAATTAGGCTTTAATGTGAAGGTATTCTGTTACCAGGACAGCCCTCGCCGCGCTCACAGTATTGCCGCTCAGGGAGGAATCAATGCTGCAAAAAATTACCAGAACGACGGCGACAGCATCTACCGGCTTTTTTACGACACCATCAAAGGAGGCGATTACCGTTCGCGCGAAGCCAACGTATACCGGCTTGCCGAAGTCAGCAACAACATCATTGATCAATGCGTGGCACAGGGAGTCCCTTTTGCCCGCGATTATGGCGGGTTGTTGGATAATCGTTCCTTTGGAGGCGCTTTGGTTTCGCGAACATTTTTTGCCCGCGGACAAACGGGTCAGCAGCTTTTATTAGGTGCTTACGGAGCCTTGAGCCGCCAGATACATAAAGGTAGCGTAACGATGTATAACCGCCATGAAATGCAGGAATTGGTAATGATTGATGGCAAGGCGCGCGGCATCATTACCCGAAATCTTATCACCGGTGAACTGGAACGCCATTTCGGACATGCGGTGGTGTTGGCTACGGGTGGTTACGGAAATGTTTTCTTCCTTTCCACCAATGCTATGGGATCAAACACCAGCGCCATCTGGAAAGCCTATAAAAAAGGAGCGTGCTTTGCCAACCCTTGTTTTACACAGATACATCCTACCTGTATACCCGTGCATGGAGAATCGCAGTCCAAGCTGACGCTGATGAGCGAAAGCCTCCGCAACGACGGTCGTATCTGGGTTCCGAAAAATAAAAACGACGCCGAACAAATTCGAAAAAAACAATTAAATCCAAACGATATTCCCGAAGAAAACCGTGATTATTATCTCGAAAGAAGATACCCGGCTTATGGCAACCTCGTCCCCCGCGACGTGGCTTCGAGGGCAGCCAAGGAACGTTGCGATGCCGGCTACGGCGTGGGCGAAACAGGTTTTGCCGTTTATCTCGATTTTAAGGAATCTATTCAAAGGCTGGGCAAAAACGTGATAGAGGAACGCTACGGCAATCTTTTCCAGATGTACGAAAAAATAGTGGATGAAAATCCCTATGCCAACCCGATGATGATTTATCCGGCAGTTCATTATACCATGGGCGGTCTTTGGGTCGATTATGAATTGATGTCGAATATTACCGGGTTGTTTGTTATCGGAGAAGCCAATTTTTCGGATCATGGCGCGAACCGTCTCGGGGCTTCGGCCCTGATGCAGGGACTTGCCGACGGCTATTTTGTGCTTCCCTATTCCATCCAAAACTATCTTGCCAAAGAAATACATACTCCGCGATTATCAACCGGTTTGTCCGAATTTGTTGAAGCCGAAAACGAGGTTAAAAGCCATCTGGAAAAACTGTTAAATATCCGTGGAAGCCACACCGTTGACCATTTTTATAAAGAATTGGGAAAAGCAATGTGGGAGCACGTAGGCATGGGACGTACGGAAGCCGGTTTGAAACAAGGCATCGAAAAAATCATAAAAATAAGGGAAGCTTTTTTGAATGATGTTAAAATCCCCGGTGATCTCAATGCGATGAACACTGAACTGGAAAAGGCCGGTCGTGTAGCCGATTTTCTGGAACTGGGTGAATTATTAGCCAAAGATGCTCTTCACCGCAACGAAAGCTGCGGAGGGCATTTCCGCGAAGAATATCAAACCCACGAAGGTGAAGCTTTTCGCAACGACGACGATTTTATGTACACCGCTGCCTGGGAATACCAGGGCGAAGGGAAAGAACCTTTATTGAATAAAGAACCTTTGATTTACGAAAATATTGAAGTAAAACAACGTAACTATAAATAAAATTAGCCATGGACTTTACGTTAAAAATCTGGCGGCAGAAAGATGCCAAATCAAAAGGAAAGTTTGTAAAATATAAGCTGTCGGACATTTCGTCGAGCACATCCTTTCTCGAAATGCTCGACATCCTGAACGAACAGTTGATTCTCAGAGATGAAGAGCCCGTCGCTTTTGATCACGATTGCCGCGAAGGCATTTGCGGTATGTGTAGTTTGTATATCAACGGGCGCCCGCATGGTCCCGACGATGCCATCACTACCTGCCAGTTGCATATGCGCAAATTTAAGGATGGAGCTACCATTGTTGTGGAACCCTGGCGCGCCAGAGCCTTTCCGGTAATCAAAGATCTGATGGTTGACCGCACCGCTTTTGATAGTATAATTCAATCCGGTGGTTATATATCTGTCAATACCGGTGGCACTCCCGATTCCAACTCCACCCCTATTCCCAAATACAAAGCCGACTTTGCCATGGATGCCGCTGCATGTATCGGTTGCGGCGCCTGCGTTGCTGCCTGTAAAAATGCTTCCGCCATGTTGTTTGTTTCTGCAAAGGTTTCCCACCTCGCCTTCCTGCCCCAGGGATTACCCGAAGCAATGGAAAGAGTTCAGAACATGGTGGATACTATGGATAAATTAGGCTTCGGAAACTGTACGAATACTTATGCCTGCGAAGCGGAATGTCCTAAATTGATTAAGGTTACAAATATTGCACGATTGAACCGTGAGTTCGTCACAGCAAAACTTTGTGCCCCCAAAAATACAGTTTCTTTCCAGGGAGCTTAGACCATTGGAAAATTTCTTTACTTTTGGAAAAAATCTATTTCTAAGCTATCTTTATGCTATTCAAGCAGGTTATTGGTCAGGAAAATGTTAAAAAACGATTAATTCAAACCGTAAGCAGTCAGCGGGTGAGCCATGCCCAGTTGTTTTTGGGTCCGGAAGGAAGTGGCAAGCTCTCCCTTGCTTTAGCTTATGCTCAGTATATTAATTGTCAGAACCGGCAGGAAGACGATTCCTGCGGACATTGTCCATCCTGCATCAAATTCAACAAACTTATTCATCCGGATTTGCATTTTGTTTACCCGGTATCCAAAACAAAAGATTCATCCGACAAGCCCACCAGCAAGGAATTTTTAAAATCCTGGCGTGAACTGGTTCTCGAAAACAACGGCTATATTAATCTCACCGATTGGTACGAAAAAATTGATATCGAGAAAAAACAAGGCATCATCAATGCCGACGATTGCAACAACATCATCAAAACGCTTAGTTATAAATCTTTTGAATCGGAATACAAGATTATGATTATCTGGATGGTGGAAAAGCTATTTCATTCAGCCGCTCCTAAAATCCTTAAAATTCTGGAAGAACCACCCGAAAAAACACTTTTTATACTGATTTCCGAAAATCAGGACATTATCATCAATACCATTTTGTCGAGAACGCAGTTAGTAAAAATTCCAAAAATTACCAATAACGATCTATATCAGGAATTACATCAGCATTATGAATCAGACCCTGTTGAATTAAAACAAATCATCAACCAGGCCAACGGCAATTATATTGAAGCCATTAACTTATTAAACGACAGCGAAACCGAAAAGAAAAATTTTATCCTGTTTCGTCAGTGGATGAGACATTGTTTCCAGAATAAAATAGCTCCAAACCTTGAAATCATATCCGAAATTTCAAAATTTAGCAGGGAAAAACAAAAAGCTTTTCTCAACTATGGATTACGAACCATCCGCCATTGCCTGCTTTATCAATATACTCCACCAACAACTATCAAACTCGAAGGTGAAGAGATGGAATTCATCGCCAAATTTTCGGCTTTTATTAATTCGAGCAATGCTTTGCAGTTTACGGATGAATTCAACAAAGCCATATTTCACATCGAACGCAATGCCAATGCTTCGGTTCTTTTCCTGGATTTATCGCTTATTTGCAGCAAATTATTGAAAATCGGCAGAGGCAAACAATAAAGCCATCTCAAAAAAGTTTACTTTTGCACTTAAAGAATATTGAAATGGACAAGAATCAAGATGATATAGACACCAATCCCTTTTTATCCAGAGGATGCAGCCATCATATTAAAATTTATCAAAAAAATGAATCAGCTTTCAGCCACGGAATGTGCAAGTTAGATGTTTATGATTGGCTAAAAAACATTACGCTACCCGAAAGCAAAGCTTTATTTGACTGTGTGGAAATTCGGTTCAAAAACAACCGGAAAGATTTTTTCAGGATAACGCCTGATATGGATTTGCATGTAGGTGATATTGTCGCCGTAGAAGCTTCTCCCGGACATGACATAGGAATTATTTCCGCCACGGGCGATGTGGTCCGTTTTCAGTTGAAACGTCGTGGAATAAATTATAATACAAAAGATTTTAAGAAAGTATATCGCAAAGCCCGGACAACCGATATCGAAAAATGGATAACATCGGTAGAAAAAGAAAATCCCACCATGTACAAAGCCAGGGAAATCGCTGCGAAATTAAATCTTAAAATGAAAATCAACGATGTGGAATATCAGGGCGATGATACCAAAGCCATTTTTTATTACACAGCCGACGAAAGGATTGATTTTAGAGAACTAATTAAGCTGTTGGCCGATAATTTTAAAACCAGGATAGAGATGCGACAAATCGGCGTAAGACAGGAAGCCAGCCGTTTGGGAGGCTTAGGCTCCTGTGGAAGAGAACTTTGTTGCTGCACTTGGCTCACAAACTTTAATTCTGTTACTACGAATGCTGCCCGTGTTCAACAACTTTCGCTGAACCCTCAGAAATTAGCAGGTCAATGCGGCAAACTTAAATGCTGCCTCAACTACGAATATGCCACCTACCAGGATGCGTTAAAAGAATTTCCGAACAGCGATATTGTTCTGAAAACCAAAAAAGGAGAAGCCAATCATCAAAAAACAGATATTTTTAAAAAAATGATGTGGTATGCTTATCTCAACGACCAGTCAAACATGCTTGCCATTCCCATTGATAAAGTATCCGAAATTATTAAAAATAATACCAAAGGAATTTTTCCTGACAAACTGGAAGATTTTGCCATGATAAAAGAACAGAAAACAGAATTTGAAAATGGAGTCGGGCAGGATGATCTTAACCGCTTCGATAAATAACTTACGTTTATATTTTTATCGGTATATGATGATAATCAGAAAAATAAAATTATTGATCCTTTTGGTTTTAATTGCGCCCTTTATGTCCTGCGATTCAAACCGCATCTTCGACGACAGCGTTGCAGTAAAAGAAAAAGGTTGGGATATCAACGACATCAAAGTTCTCACAGTTACCATTTCCGATATAAGTTCAGTAAACAATTTGCATATAAATCTGCGCAATACTACAGACTATAGATACAGCAATATCTTATTTTTTCTGGAAACAGAATATCCCAATCAAAAGGTAAGCAAGGATACCATAGAATGCATACTTGCCGCACCCGACGGAAAATGGCTCGGAAAGGGCATGGGAAAAATTAAAGACAATCGTATCCTTTTTAAAAAAGGAGTCCGGTTCCCATTGAAAGGAGTGTATAAATTTCGTTTTCAGCAGGCAATGCGGCAAAAAAATTTAACAGGCATCAAAGATATTGGGTTACGAATAGAAAAACAATAATTTATAAAACACTGATTATTAATCATGACAAAGACAAAAGATTTTAGCTACTGGAAAAAACGTTTTTGGATATCTTATTGTGTAGTTTTAATTTTTATTGCTTTATTATTCACTGCCATTTCTTACGGTCTGCTGGGGTTTATGCCCTCGTTCGAGGAACTGGAAAATCCCAAAAGCAATCTTGCTTCCGAAGTTATTTCTGCCGACCAGGAATTATTAGGCAAATATTATATCGAAAACCGTTCCAACTCCCATTATTCCGATTTATCGCCCAACTTATTAAACGCATTGATCGCCACTGAAGACTCACGTTTTTACAATCATTCCGGCGTAGATCCCAAAGCTGTTTTCCGTGTAATCTGGGGATTGGTTTCTGGCAATAATAAAGGTGGAGGTAGCACTATTACCCAGCAGCTTGCAAAAAATTTGTTCCCCCGGAAGCCTGATCGTACGTTTTTCGAAACCGTTCTTATCAAACTTAAAGAATGGGTGGTTGCAACCAAACTTGAGCGAAACTATACCAAAAAGGAAATCCTTGCCATGTATTTCAACACCGTTGATTTTGGGAGCCTTTCCTTTGGTGTGAAATCGGCAGCCAAGACTTATTTTAATAAATCCCCCGATTCGCTCAACGTTGAAGAAGCTGCTTTACTTGTCGGAATCTTAAAAGCGCCCTCATGGTACAATCCCGTTCGTAATCCCGAAAGAGCAATCAAAAGAAGAGAAGTTGTATTACATCAAATGATGAAACATAACTTTCTCACACAGGAACAATACGATTCCCTGCGTGTCATCCCTTTGGATATGCGGCATTATCAACTGGAAGACCACACCTCCGGACTGGCAACTTATTTCCGCGAATACCTTCGGAAAATATTGTATGCTTCCAAACCAGATAAAGATGATTATGAGGATGCCCAGGATTATCATTATGATTCAATTCAATGGGCTACCAATCCTCTTTTCGGATGGATCAATAAAAATCCCAAACCTGACGGATCAAAATACGACATCTATAAAGATGGTCTGAAATTCTATTCTACTATCAATTCCAAAATGCAACAATATGCCGAGGAAGCCGTTAGCGAACACCTAAAAAATGAACTTCAGCCAGCTTTTTTCAAACACTGGAAAGGTGTAAAAGATGCACCTTTTGATGCACGTTTAGGCAAACCAGTCATTGATAAAATAATGGCCGACGCTATGCGTCGCACCGATCGTTACCGGTTGCTTAAAAAAGCCGGATTGTCCAACGATGAAATCCGGGAAAATTTCAATAAACCAACTCCAATGCGTGTTTTTACATGGAGGGGCAGTCGCGACACCGTTATGTCGCCATGGGATTCCATACGATATTATAAATACTTCTTACAATCGGGATTAATGTCAATGGAACCTCAAACCGGTTTCGTCAGGGCTTATGTCGGTGGCATTGATTATACAAATTTTCAGTACGACCATGTGATGCAGGGCCGACGCCAAGTGGGTTCAACCTTTAAGCCCTTCGTATATACTGTTGCCATGCAGGAAGGAGAATATTCACCCTGCTCCAAAGTACCCAATGTCCAACAAACCGTTGAATTATATGATGGAAGCACCTGGGCGCCCCAGAATTCAGATCACGACCGCGAAGGCGAAATGGTAACACTTAAATGGGCTTTAGCTAATTCTGTCAACTGGGTGTCGGCTTTTCTTATCAAACAATATGGACCGGAAGCGGTAATAAAAGTAGCTCAAAAAATGGGTGTAAAAAGCCATATCGATCCCGTCTATTCCATTTGTCTTGGCACCGCCGATCTTAAGTTATCCGAAATGGTTGGAGCCATGTCTACTTATGCCAACAAAGGTATTTATACCGAGCCCATTTTCATTACCCGTATTGAAGATAAAAACGGCAATGTGATTTCCAAGTTTGTTCCCAAACAAGAAGAAGCCATGAACGAACAAACAGCTTATCTTATGCTCGGATTATTAAAAGGTGTGGTTGAAAGCGGAACCGGCGCCCGAATTCGTTATAAATACGGATTAACCAATCCGATTGCCGGAAAAACCGGAACCACTCAAAATAATTCCGATGGCTGGTTTATGGGTTTAACTCCGAGTTTAGTAACAGGCGTTTGGGTAGGCAATGAAGACCGTTCAGTTCATTTTCGTTCTATACTTTTAGGACAAGGCGCAACCATGGCCTTGCCCATCTGGGCTATTTATATGAAAAAGATTTATGCCGATAAATCGCTGAAAGTTCCCATGGATGATTTCGAAAGACCTTATGATGAACTTACGGTAGAAACGGATTGCAGTAAATTTGAGGAAACCCAAAAGACAAAGAATGTTGTAGCAAATGATAAGTTTTGATTATTTAATATGGAGTTATTTTCTAAGCTGAACATTTATGCTTATCATAATCCTCTTTTTACGTGGAATTTAGTTAAACGCATTTGAAATTATCGGTTTTTATCTTTCCTGAATTATTGATAAAATCAATAACCGGCCCCAAATATTTTATGAAAAAGAAACTATAATTATCACCATTTAATTATCATGAACATTAATATTTTTCATTATTTTTGCCAATAAATTTTACATATTTTCATCTATTTTTAAACAACAGATACTTCTTAATCGTGTAATTATTAGCTTTTTATTGTAATTATTAATATGGTTTTTAGCAGCAGTCTCTTTCTACTATACTTTTTTCCAATTGTTCTATTAGTTTACTATCTTGTTCCAAAGAAGTTAAAAAATATCTGGTTGGTCATTGCCAGTCTGTTCTTTTACACTTGGGGAGCTCCGGTATATGTTTTAATTGTTCTTTTTTCACTTGTTGCTGATTTCTTTTTCGCAAAATATATTTTTCGATCGTCCGGTAAACGAAAGAAAATGCTTCTTACACTTGCTCTTTCGGTAAATATTGGTTTGCTGGCTTATTTTAAATATGCCAACTTTTTTATCGAAAATATTAATTATACCCTAACTCAATTCGGAATAGGTCCATTTGAATGGACAAAAGTCATTCTACCTATCGGTATATCCTTTTTTACGTTTCATGAAATGAGTTATTTGATTGATGTTTATCGAAATGACAAACCTCCATTAAAGCACATTACCGATTATGCCTTGTATATTTTATTTTTCCCCCAACTTATTTCCGGTCCCATCATACGGTTTAATGAAATAGCCGATCAGATATTGAATCGTGAAACCAAGGAAAATATTGATAACCGGCTTGTCGGATTTTTCCGTTTTATTATTGGGTTGGCAAAAAAAGTCTTAATTGCCAATGTGATGGGCGAAACTGCCGATCAAATATTTGCACTTGCTCCCGAACAACTTACCACATCACTTTCATGGATTGGAATTTTAGCCTACACCTTTCAGATTTATTTTGATTTCTCAGGATATTCCGATATGGCGATAGGTATGGCGCGAATGATGGGTTTTGTTTTTCCCGAAAACTTTAACAATCCATATATTTCCCAAAGCATTACCGAATTCTGGCGTCGCTGGCACATGACGCTTAGCCGTTGGATGCGGGATTATTTATATATTCCTTTGGGCGGTAACAGGGTTTCGAAACAACGCATGTATTTTAATCTCTGCTTTGTTTTTCTTATTTCAGGTTTTTGGCATGGCGCAGCATGGACTTTTATTTTTTGGGGCGCCTATCATGGACTTTTCCTTATCCTTGACAGGGTTTTTCTTTTAAAAGTGCTCCAGAAAATCGGGAAATTACCCGCTACATTATTTACTTTTCTGATTACGATGATAGGTTGGGTGTTTTTCCGATCCGAAAATCTTTCATTAGCATGGAAGTTCCTTGGTAAAATGTTCAGTTTTAATTTCCAAACCAGCGATATCGAAATAAGCCAAAAATTTTGGTTCATTTTAATTTTTGCAGTACTCTTTTCATTTTGGGGTATCATTAAAGGCATGGAAAAATGGCAGATTCATATTTATGAACCGGCACATAAAGTTGCTACCTATTTTGTTTTTACGGGTATTGCTTTATTATTACTGGTTGTAAGCATCAGTTCCATTAATTCATCAGGATTTAATCCATTTATTTATTTCCGTTTTTAATAATTAATAGCCGGATGAAAAAAATTAAATTCTTTTTATTTATACTGATTTTTATTGTTTTACTTCTTCCTGTTCTTCAGAAAATATATCCTATAATAAAATTAAATCAATTAGGTGGAGCTTTTACACCCATGGAAAAGCCTGTGTTTTCCACTGCAGACTGGTTTTCTGAAAAGTATCAACAACAATATAATAAATACCTTGAGGAAAATATTGGATTTCACGAATTCTTAGTAAAACTTCATAATACTCTGGATTTTGTCCTTTTTAAAAAAGCCAATGCTGAGGGTGTTGTAACTGGTAAAAAGAACTATATGTTTGAGGAAGATTATATTTTAGAATATAATGGTTATTTATTTATCGGAAAAACACCAATCGAACGAAAAGTTCGCCAAATAAAATTTCTTCAGGATTATTTAAAGAAAAACTTTAACATTGATTTTATTCCCATATTTGAACCCGGAAAAGCAAGTTTTTTCCCCGAATTTATTCCTGACAGATACCACCCTGAAAAAAATGTAATTACAAATTATAAATATTATATTGAGTGTTGCAACAAGTATAAAGTAAGATTTATTGATATGAATTCATGGTTCATGGCCATGAAAAGCACATCGAAATATCCTCTTTTTCCTCAATATGGCATTCACTGGAGCACATATGGGGCAATACTTGCAATGGATTCTCTATCAAAATTTATTGAGAATTGCCGCAATATTAACATGCCAGATATTATCATAAAAAATATTAAATATACAGATTCTCTTCAGGGAGTAGATTATGATTTAGGAAAATCTATGAATCTCCTTTATCAAATACCAACTTATAAAATGGCTTATCCTGAAATTACTTTTTTAAATAATAAAACAAAAACTAAACCATCAGTATTAGTAATTGGTGATAGTTTTTATTTTCAATTGCTTGGTGAGGGGAAAATTTTAAATCTGTTTACAAATGATCATAGTTTCTGGTGCTATAATGCTGAAGTTTTTCCGGATTACTGTAAAAAAGAAACTAAAGTAGAAAAATTAGATCTAAAAAAAGAGATTGAAAAACAAGACGTTATATTTGCCATGTGTACAGAGCGTTTTTTACACATGGCTTTCTGGAATTTTACTGAAAACTTATATAAGCTTTATTATCCAAATTATTTTGAAGATAATATATTAGTTAACGAAAATGCAATCAGAAGAGTTGATCCATGGTTTAAAAACTTGGTTAGGGAAGCTCATGTTAAAAATATTCCTACTGAAGAATGGATAAGAAAAAATGCTGAATATGTTTTTACAGAAAACTTTACCAAAACAACCCAACACACTAAAACAGAGTGGATGACATATTATAAATTGCAAATACTCAATGATCGATCAAAAAAAGAGCTCTATGAACAGGAAGCTAAAAAATTAAAGGTAAGCCTGGACGAAGTTATAGTTAAAGAAATTGAAAAAAAATACAACGACGAAGTATTAACAAAAAAATGAAACAATAATTATAAATCACCTCATATTAAAAACAATAGACCTATTTTCCATAAGTATCAATCATCCATTTAGCATCCAAATATACCATGCTATCCAGTGATATTCCTTTTTTTAGAGCTTTTTCTTTAATTGTGTTCAGCCATTTTTCATCATTGTATATTGATTTTATTCTGTCTTTAATTAATGCTTCATAAATAGCCTTATTGGGAGGAATATTTGATTCATTCAATTCATATACAGCTTTTATCCTGTTAGAAAATAACAATTTTATAGTATACCCGTTATTTTGAAAATTTGTCTTTTCTTCTTCGCTAAGATAATTATCCACTAAAAGCGCTTTGCCATTTTTAAATATCTCTTCTGTGGGTACTTCTCTAAACCAATTTGTAAATTTCCCGGGAATTACATTGTAAAAATAAGCATTCGGATAAAGTTGTATTAACTTTTCCTCATGTACTCTTGAAAAAGCAAGACCAAATATAAGAGCTTTGTTTTTATTTAAACTGTATGCATTATTTGTAATAACATTATAATTAGCGTGGCTATCAAGAAATTGTTGAAGTTCTATACATTCGTTTTGGGTCATTGATTTACTTAAAAAATCATCTTTATAATTTTTAATATTTGCCAGTATTGTAAAAGCCAAAAAGCAAGTTAAAACTGCTGCTATGTTTAATTTAGAAATATTTAAATATATAATAAGAATAATAGCCGAAACAACAAACGATAATCCGGTTAAAGAATAGGTAACTATTAAATAATAACTTTTCCCGTCAAAAGTTTTGGAAACGATAAGAATACTTAATAATTGAGCTATTAATGAAGCAATAAATAATTTATAGAAAATATCATTAATTGGAAATTTTCTATTTCTTTTCAGGTAATAAAAAAATAATAATAAAATGAGTGACAACATCATTAAAATTGTCATCAAATAATTATGGGTAATAATGAAAAAGATATTTTTAAAATAAGTTTCCGGATTAATAATGGTTGCGCTCCCTTTACCATAAATTCCTGAATGGGTAAATAATGACAAGAACCATCGAAGCATATTCGGATATTGTTTTATAATCGGCAATGTAAATACGATAAAACTTAAAAGGGTAATACCTGAGAAATGAAGTATTTTTTTAAAATTTATTCCTATAAGAATAATTGGCAAAACAAGTATTGGAAGAATTATTATTTTAACCGATAATGCCAGCCCGCAAAGAATGGGAAATAACCATTTTTCCTTGGTTGTATCCTCTTTGTTTATTACTTTAAAAACATATTGAACGATTAATATGAAAAAAAGATGCAATATAATGACAAGCATTGCATCGGGCATAAAATTTGACGAAGAAATAGCTAACGAAGTACTAAATAAAAAAGGAATAGACTGCGATATAATTCCTAAAAAAATATTTTTAGTTATTTTATAAATATAATAACCAGTGAAAATAGTAACAGCAATTATTAATAAAAACAACATGAATTGCAAACGCATTTCATAATAAGCGGGATTCGTGAGCAAATCGGTTTGTATATCCATTGAGCTACCCGAAAACCAGTATATAATCCGTATTCCAATGGCGGAAAACATTGTTAAGGGCACTCCGGGATGATCTGAATATAATGGAAGTTTAAGTATATTTATATTTAATCCATTAAAAATATATGCAAAATCCGGATCGCTGTAATAACTATTTTCAGTTATATTTTGCTGATAAATAATAACCAGCAATGGGATGATGAGTAATGGTAAATATTTCAACCATGAAATAATTTGTTTCATCTGAAAATGTTTTTAAAAAAATCAAATTAGAACCAACCACAAAATTAGTTTAATCGACTATAAATATTGAGTTATTTGGCAATTTTATCATAATAAACATTCATAAACATATAAAAAATTTTCTATTTGCAATTTTTATTTATTTTTATAGAGTTTCATTTGAACACCAAAAATTTTTATAGATAATATGAATATTTTTAGTTTTGATTTGTAAAAAAATTAATATTCTTCTAATCCATTTTTAGCCTGATCAACATTGGGATTTTTCAACATATTTTGATAATCTGCAGGCACTTTTCTTGTTAAAAAGATACTCCAATATGCTTTTCGGCTCATGCTTTCCCAATGAAGAATACCGATACGATATTGATATAACTGATATTGGTTGAGAAACAATATAAATAAGAACACTAATCCCATAATCACTTTTAACCATATCTTGCGAAAAAAAGCATATTCAATCAGAGCGGCTAAAGGAAAAGCCATTAAACCATAACTATCAATCATTGGCCTTGAGCCAAAGCTTCCACCATACCACCAACACCACCAACTATAAATCAGATAAATATTTATCGACATAAATATAACAAATGCAAATGCAAATCCACGAACATATTTTTTTAGTATAAAAAAGCCTGGTATGGCAAAAATCATCAATGGTGTATATAATAACCAGCCCTTTCGATAACTAAATAGTCCGTCAATAATATGTGGATGGCTAAATAACAATCCCTGATCCTGATAAGAATAATACAAATATTGACCGGTAATATATTTCCAATACAATAACTGCGGAAGAAATACAATAAAAGCCGCAATTCCAATTATTAATATTTTTATAATATTCTTCTTGAAAAATGTTATTCTTGCTAAAATATCATGCCAATTTGAAATACCTATTAATATTGGGAGAAGTATAACAATAATATTAGTTGGGCGAATTAGGGTAATTAAACCTGCAACAAGGCCCATTAAAAGGGAACGCCAATAAGTTGGATTATCAAGCCATTTAATACTAATATAAAGGAAAGTACAAATAAGTCCAAAATTATTAATATGCGATATCCCTGGTTCCTGAATTATATAATTCAAAAGATTAGTAGCTAATACAATAAGTAATAACACAAAACCTACTGTAAAGTCATGAAAATATTTTAGTAACATCTTACTAAGAAAAAACAATCCAAGACAGAGATAAAATAGGGAGGAAATAAAGATAAAAAGACTATATGGCATAGAATAACCATCGGCCGCATAATTATCGGATAATGTAGCATATAAATGTGCCATTCCAAAAAATGGAAGCCAACATATAGCATTACCACACGACATTTTTAGTACTTGCCTTCCATTTGGTGCATTATAAGTCCAGATTCTACCTTCAAAATTAGCAGGAAGATTTCTATCAAATTCAAAAGTAAGGTCGTGATAAATAAAGGTTGCAGGCAAGTAAGCATAATAAATACAAGCATCATTATTGATTACATCGTTTTTTCCCCATTTATTTAAATTTATTCCATACCAAATAGAAACAATTAAAATTAAAATTATTGCTATAAATGAAATCCTGCATTGTTTCATTTTATTAAACATATTTAAAAATTTATCTTTCATTTTTATACTAAATTAAATAATCCTTTTATTATTTGAATTTAAGATTGAAAATTAAGCTCTTAATTTATCATAAAATATTTAATAACTAATTACATATTGCCTGCGTTCCATCATTATGCTTATTATTTTTTATAATCAAAGTAAACGTATAATATATTGGCAAATTTATTTATTTTTTTAATTATACAGTCTTTTACAAACAATAATCATAAAATAAAAAATAATAAGCCCTGATTTTAAACTTTAATCTATTAATATTTATATTAAAGCTTAATATTTCATAATAATTTTAAAAAATTAAAATTTGCAATTCATCGTTTTTATTAATTTTGCCAAAATTTAAAAAAATAAATTTTTAATAAAAACATTATTTGCTTTTAAATTTAAGAACAACAACATTTATCACTATAAATACAATGTTATAAATCAATAAATAATTTAAAATAAATACACATAATTGAAACTTAATTCTTAAACCTTTAATTTTTTAAAAAATGAAAAAAATATTATTATTTGCAGTTATGGCTGTGATCTTGTTTTCGTGTAGCAAAACAGGGAAAAAAGCAAATGAGTTCACCAATGATATGGAAAATGCCAAATTTTGGACTAACTCTTCATCTGTAGTAAAAGGATTTGCACATTCTGGTATTTATGCAAGCAAATTGGATACTGCAAATACTTTTAGTTATGGATTTCAATCTGTTTTTGAAAACATATTGAAAAGTACACCTAAAAAAGTTATTGTAACTATATGGGTTTATTCTTTACTGCCTAATCCTGATGCGTCAATAGTTGTAGATATAAACAATAACGGTCAATCTAAATTTTGGAAAAATTCAGCATTAAATGGGGTTTCAAAGGCAAAAGAATGGACAGAAGTTAAAGCATTATTTGATTTACCGGCTAATTTGGATATTAAAGATGAATTAAAAATTTATGTTTGGAATCCAAATAAACGAGATCTTTATATTGACGATCTTAATGTTTCTTTTGAATAAGCAAATTTTTCATTTACAAGCATTTTATAAAGCTACGATCTTCAAATTTTTTTTATAAAAAAAGCATGTAAACATAAACGTAAATCATGCTGTCTTTTTGGAATATACAATTGAAATTCAATATCCGAACTTTTCGGATATTGAATTTCTTATAAATGCTGATTAGAATAAGTGTCATGATACATGGGCTATGCAAGCTATATTCAAATTCCCATAAGTATTGTTTAAGAATATTCCTAAATAATCCGCAAAAAATGGAAGTTTTATTGTTCCATACTTTATTTATTTAGGGCATACGAATAATCCAAATCGCTTAAAAATACATCATTATAGTTTATTATCAATAATAAACAAAAGCAAGTAAGATGATGACATTCATTTTAATCGAAACCGAATATATTTATTCATATTTATTTTTTGCAAAATAATCCATATTTAAAAATACAAATAATAGCCCTAAATCCGTCAGTCATACCAATTTTTTTCCCTTCATCATACGTACGACCATAATAGGATATTCCCACTTCGTATATTCTTATTTTTTTAATGTGAGAAATCTTTGCTGTAACTTCTGGTTCAAAACCAAAACGTTTTTCTTTAAAATGAATTGGTTTAATAATCTCTGATCGGAATAATTTATAGCAGGTTTCCATATCAGAAAGATTAAGATTGGTAAACAAATTGGATAGAAAGGTAAGAAAACGGTTTCCGATAGTATGCCAGAAAAATAAAATACGATGTGGTTTACCTCCCATAAACCGCGAACCATATACCACATCGGCAAAACCATCGGTAATTGGTTTTAATAAAACATTATATTCTTCGGGATCATATTCCATATCGGCATCCTGCACTATAATATAATCTCCTGTTGCCTCCTTAATTCCCCGATGTATAGCAGCTCCTTTACCCTGATTTATCGTTTGATTATATAATTTAATATCCGATTGAGGATGTAATTCAATGTATTCCTCAATAATCTGCCGTGTATTATCCTTGGAACAATCATTAATAATAATGATTTCCTTTTCAATATTTTCGATTAATTGTACATTTAATACTTTATCAAGAATAAATCTGATGGTGCAGGCTTCATTATATGCGGGTATTAGTATGGATAACGCTTTCATTCGTAAATGTTTTATGAAAAAATGAAAAAAAAATTCATCCCGAACATGGGGTTTATTTCATCAAATGTAAAATCTTAGAATTAACAGGCAAAAATATTATAATATATAATCATACACAAATTAAAATAAACTGCCCTGTGAGCTTTATTATGCTTTCTTATCGAAAGGATCTTTAAATATCTTAATGTGTTAAGCTAATAATCCAAAATTTTTGTACGTTTTGACATGTTAAAAATGATTATTTGGAAATCTATCTATCATTTTTTCGCAGTAAAAATGACCATTTGAAAATCTAAGACCATTGCAAGGCAAAAATGCGTATAAAATATTAGATTAGTGTTATTTATAACAATGAATTTGTTATATTTGTAGCATGAAAAATGAGAAACACATAGGCTTTGCTGATTTAGCAGCAGAAAGAAGGAAAGTAAAGACAGAATTTTTTGATCAGGTAAATACATTGATCGATTGGCGACTTATTTCCAATATTATCAATAAGCACTATCAAAAAGGAGAAAGTGTAAGTGGACGTCCGGCTTATGAAGGGCTATTACTTTTTAAAATATGTCTTTTGGAGACCTGGTATAATTTGAGTGATTATGAAGTAGAAGACCAGGTAAATGACAGAATATCCTTCAGTCGTTTTGTAGGATTAAGTATAGATGACAAATGTCCCGATCATAGTGTTATCAGTCGTTTTCGTACCGAACTTACCCAAAAGAATGTGTACGAAAAATTATTCAAAGCGATGAATAAACAATTAGAGAAAAAGAAAATACTGGTTAAGGGAGGAGTCATTGTAGATGCGAGTATTACCGATAGTCCAAGAAAGCCAAAGGGGAAAACGGAATATGAAATAGTAGAAGATCGTCAGCAAGAGCCAAAGGAGGAAGAAAGAGAAAAAGAAGCCTCACAATTTAAATTGATAAAGAAGACCCAGCCAGGAGTTGATTCCGAAGGCAGATGGGTAAAAAAAGCCGGGAAGCTCCGGTTTGGATATAAAAAACATACGATTACTGATGTCAATGGGTTAATCTTGGGAGTACTTACCACCTCGGCTAATGTGAATGAAATAAGCAATTTGGAGCAGGTATTGGATACATGTGAATTAACGGAAAGGACTTGGGTAAAAGCAGACAAAGGATATAAAAGTAAAAAGAACGATACAATATTACAGCAGAAACGACTTCGTAATCATATAATGAATAAAGCAGCCAAAAATAGAAAGTTAACAGAAAGAGAAATACAATTCAACAAAATAGTGAGTAAAACCCGGTATAAAGTAGAACGGACATTTGGGTCAATAAAACGATGGTTTGGTGGAGGAGTAGCCCGTTATGTGGGGTTGTCAAAAATGCATACCCAACATCTGATGGAAGCTATTGCATACAACTTATACCGTTCACCTGGGATCATTATGTCCCAATGCTAAAAATGAGGAGAAAATTCCTCATTTACAGCAATATTATAGAGATAAGGAGAATAAAAAACGGCAAAAAAAACATTTTAATGGTATAAAACTAAATATCTTCAGTAAAAAAACAAGAAAATTCACTCTCGCTTTATTTTGCAACGGTCTTAATCTATCTATCATTTTTTCGCAGTAAAAACGAACATCCCTTCATAATGGTGTCTTTTATAAATGCAAATTTATTAGTTAATCTTGCTAAAATGATTTTTCGATGCAATCCCATAACTTATCGGCAGTTTTTTGCCATGAGAAATGGTTTTTTCTTATATTTCCTTTTAATACTAATTCCTTCCGTATATTTTTATCTTTATAAATTTTAAGCATAGCCTCGGCAATAGAATCAATCGAAAAAGGATCGACAAATAAGGCTGCATCTCCGGCAATTTCGGGTAAACTTGTCCTGTCGGAAGTTATCACAGGCGTTTCACAACACATAGCTTCAATCAAAGGAACTCCAAAACCTTCAAAATACGAAACATAAGTTAATGCCATGGCAGAAGCAATAAGATTATTCAGAACCTCTTGAGAAACTCTGCCGGTAAATATCACTTCATTTTTAAACTGCATCTGTTCATAAGACTCTCTTATCTTCGGATTCCACCATTTCTTTGCCCCAACAATGATTAATTTAATGTCGTTTGGATTATTCTTTTTAAATAAATCAAAAGCTCCGAAAAGATTAATTAAATTCTTCCGTTGAATCATCGCTCCTACAAAGACAAAATATTCCTTTCCATCCGAATATTTGTTTCTTATTAACGTTTTTAATTCTTCAGCTATCGGGTTTAACGATTCTTTAGCCGCACTATAAACAACATCAATCTTTTGGGGATTAATATTGTATAATTTAATTAAATCATTCTTTGAATTTTCGGAAACAGTAGCTATTCTTGCCGCCTTGGAAGCCCATCGCGGAAAATAATACTTATAATAATGCCGGTAAGCAAACGACAGGCTCTTGGGATAATATTCAAAATTCAAATCATGAATAACGTTAACCGTTTTCACCTTTGTTTTTAATGAAATCCAGCCGTCGGGTGAAAAAAACAAATCAATTTTATTTCTTTTTAAAATACCTGGGATTCTAAATTCAAAATGGTAAAACCAGAAAACAGGATGATTATATGGAATAGGTACTGTTATCACTCTTACATTATCAGAAAAAATAAAACTTTTATCATAGGGTTTACCAAAAATAAAAAGGAAATTGTGTTCAGGATGTTGAACGGTAATTCTTTTAAGCGTTTCGTACTCAAACCAACCCAAACCTTCCAGATGGTCTTTGATTAATAATTGTGTGTTAACAGCAATGTTCATTTAATGGAAAACTTAATTTTGCTTTTTAACAATAAAATTCAGCCCGAAGAAAAAGTAATCACGCAATAGCGGATATTTCTTCCATAATATTTGCTCTTTATTTATTTGTTCTTCAAAATTTGTAGTATTTAAACTAACTGGTGGAAAAAAGCGAATGTACTGGGTTTGATCATCAATAACTTTAAAAGTTTCTTCCTCCAGATATTTTTTCCATTGTTTTAAACTTCGGATATTTTCATTTCCAATCAGGATATCTTTTTTAAGTTTTTCATCGTGAAGAGTAATAACCTTTTTACAACCTCTTCTTAAAAAAAGCTTTGCGTTTTGTATGATATTGCTTCCATTTTCTTCAATAAGTATAATTTTCCCGGAAGGTTTAAGCACATTATTAAATATTTTTAAGGCTTTATTGAGCGGTTCAATATGATGAAGCGTATCCTGAAGAATTATAATATCATAAATAGAAGCTGTGGATTGTTCGGTGTCGAATACATCTTCATAACTGTAGGAAAAAAGCGAAACATCGCCAAATTGTTTCCAATATTCGAGCCTTTGCGGGATTTCCTTGTAATAAAATTCAAGCGTCGACCCATAAGTTGATATTCCATTTAATGAAAGGAAAATGGCAGTTGTACCATAACCACAGCCACAATCCCATATTTTAGCTTTTTTATCATCAATATGATCGTAAATATATTGCAAACGCTGGCAAAAATATGCTTTACGAAATTCAAAATCTGAGGTTTTGCTTAAAAATTTATAATATGGATGAAGATTCTCGTTTTGCTTGAGTTCATCCATAAATAGTTTAAAAAATTCTTCAACATTCATTTATAAATATCCCGTCTTTCTCTTGTTTTTTAAAACTGCAAATATATACTCTTTTAAAAAGAAATCTATTCCTGGTAATAAATACGTTTTACTCTTCGCGAAATGCCGGTAAGAATTTCATAAGGAATGGTTTCGAGGGCATCAGCAAGTCGGGTTATCGGAAAATCATCGCCAAAAATAATTACCTCATCTCCTTCGATGGCTTCAAAACCCGTGATATCCACCATACACATATCCATACAGATATTACCAATAATTGGCAAAGCATTACCATTAATCATTACTTTACCTTTGCCATTACCCAGTTTGCGACTCAGCCCATCGGCATAACCTATGGGAATGGTAGCAATTACGCTATCTTTAGCTGCTATCCACTTTCGGCTATATCCTACCGAATCGCCTGCGAGGATATGTTTTATCTGCGAAATAATTGTTTTAAGCGTTGTTACATTCTTCAATTTATCCTCGTCGGCTTTAGCCGTAGCAATGCCATACAAACCAATGCCCAACCGAACCATGTCAAACTGTGCTTCGGGGAATCGAGTGATACCAACAGAATTAAGCACATGCAGTAAAAAAGGATAAGGAATGTTTTTTTTCAGATAATTGCTCATGCGGGTAAATCGTTCAAGTTGCAGACGTGTAAATTCATCCTGTTCGGGTTCATCGGCAGTGGCAAGATGCGAGAATGCCGATTGTACACGGATATTATCGAGTTTCGTCAAACGGTTTACTAATTCTTCAAGTTCGCTTTCTTCAAAGCCTAAACGGTGCATACCGGTATCCAGCTTGATATGAACCGGAAAGTTTTTAGTATTGCTTCGTTGCAACGCTTCTTCCAACAGGCGCAACACTCTGAAGTTATAAATTTCAGGTTCCAGCTTATGCTGAATCATTTCATCAAAACTTTGTTCCTCCGGGTTCATTACCATAATCGGTAACGTAATTCCTCCTTTGCGAAGTTCCACGCCTTCGTCGGCATAAGCAACCGTTAAATAATCGGCATGATGAAACTGAAGTGTATTGGCAATCTCAAAACTCCCGCTTCCGTAAGAAAAAGCTTTAACCATCGCCATCAGTTTGGTGGAAGGATTGAGCTTAGACCGAAAATAATTCAGATTATCAATCAAAGCATTCAGATTGATTTCAAGTATGGTTTCGTGAGCTTTCTGCTGAAGCAAACGGCCAATTTTTTCAAATTCAAAAATACGAGCACCTTTAAGCAGTATGGTTTCATCGTAAAATAAAGCCGGTTGAAAACTATTCAGGAAATCATGGGTTGACGGATAAAACGTCTTTTCCATTTTGAATTGATGTGCCTGATGCGAGATGGCTTCGCCTATGCCAATAATCCTGTTCACATGTTTTTTGGCAAGCAGGGAAGCTATTTCGGAATACAATTCCTTTTCTTTTTTACCGCTTTGCAGGATGTCAGAGAGAATAACAGTTTTCTTTGCGTGTTGCTTTTGCTGATTAAGGAAATCGAGGGCAATATTAAGAGAATAAATATCCGAACTGTAACTATCGTTGATGATGGAGCAGTTATTTATTCCTTCTTTCAGTTCCAGACGCATGGCAACAGGCTGTAGCCGGTTGATACGCTGAGCTATTACTTCGCGAGCATAGCCAAGCACCAACATCATAGCGCAACAATGAACGGAATTTTCGATGGATGCCGTATCGGTAAACGGGATAAAGAGTTTTAGTTCTTTATCCTGATAGTCGAGCGTCAGCAACGAATGCCCTTTTGATTTGCGAATATTCTTCAACCAAAGGTTACCGCCGGGATTTTTACCCCAGGTAAACATAGATTTCTGCTGAGAGAATTGACGAAGATATTCGTTTATCTCCGGAATATCATTGCGGCAGATGAGCAAATTAACGCCGCCAAACAATTGAAATTTTTCATTCAATTTTTGTCTGATACCCGTAAAATTTTCGTCATGTGCATTACCAATATTGGTAAAAATGCCAATGGTAGGCTGAATGACTGCCTGCAGTTTTTGCATTTCGCCGGGTTGCGAAATACCAGCCTCAAAAATGGCTAACTGGTTCTGCTCATTCATCTGCCAAACCGATAACGGAACACCAATCTGGGAATTATAGCTCTTGGGGCTTCTCACCAGGTTATATTCGGGCGATAGCAATTGGTACAACCATTCCTTAACAATGGTTTTACCGTTGCTGCCCGTGATGCCTATCACCGGAATATCGAATTGCTGGCGGCGTGCGGCACTTAACTTTTGCAAAGCGACAAGCGTATCGGAAACAAAAATAAAGTTTGCCTGGGGATAACTTTCTGTAGGAAAATCCTTTTGAGATATAACAAAATTCCTGACTCCTTTTTGAGAAAGTCCGTCAATATATTTATGGCCGTCGTTCCTCGGGCTCATCAATGCGAAAAAGAGCGTTGTAGCCGGAGAAGCAAGCATTCGGCTATCTATCAGCAAATCTTTGATCGCATGAGATGAACTACTGTTGGAAACTAATTTTCCATCAACAATACCGGCTATTTGATTTATTGTATAATTTTTTATCATCACACAAGCTATGCTTTTCTATTGAGCAGACATTATTTAAAATCTAAAAAATCTGCAATCTAAAATCTTCAATCATTTATTCCCCTACCCTTCTGATTTTTCGGAAGTCAACCCGCCGGTTTTTAACGGATTTGCATTCAGTTCGGCAAACATCTGCCGGTTGCGGTAAATATCGCAGGCAAGGAAAATGGCAGCGCGAAAGGAATCGGGCGAAGCCAGATCCTTACCGGCGATATCATACGCCGTTCCATGGGCAGGCGAAGTACGTACTACAGGCAGTCCGGCAGTAAAGTTAACTCCCGAATCGAAAGCAAGCGTTTTGAATGGCAACATTCCCTGATCGTGATACATGGCTAAGATACCATCAAATTGAGTGTATGCCGACGAACCAAAAAAGCCATCGGCCGGATAGGGACCATACACAAGCATTCCTTTATTCATTGCCTGATTGACCGCAGGAATAATAATCTGCTCTTCTTCCAAACCCAGCAAACCGTTATCTCCGGCATGAGGATTCAGCCCCAACAACGCAATCTTAGGCTTTTGAACATTAAAATCTTTTATCAACGAATCGTTTAATATTTTTACCTTTTTCAGGATCAATTCGGCGGTTAATTTCAAGGGAACTTCATGCAATGGAATATGTCCGGTAACAACGCCAATGCGAAGGCTGTCGCATACCATAAGCATTAAGTAATCTTTGACGTTGAACTTCTGGGCAAGATATTCGGTATGCCCTGGAAAATCAAACAGTGGCGATTGTATATTCTTTTTATTGATGGGCGCAGTTACCAAAACATCAATATGGCCATCCTTCAAATCATTGACTGCCGCCTCCAATGCAAGATAAGCCAATTCGCCGGCTATGGGTGTGGAAGTGCCTATATCTATTTTTGCATCCTGCTCGTAAATGGATATAATGTTAGAGCGTTTGGGAATGGCGGCTTCAGCTTTATGGATGGTATTGAAGTTAAAATCAACGATGTTTAATGCTTTCCGGTGGAAGGAAGCTACTTTGGGGCAACCATAAACAATGGGTGTAAACAGATCGAGAATGCGGTTATCCATCAATGTTTTGATGATAATTTCATAGCCCACTCCGTTGATATCGCCGTGAGTAATACCTACATTTATCAGATGTTCTTTATCAGTTGATTTATTCATAATATGTAATAAAATTTCAGCAAAGATAGCTGAAAAGAGTTTAACGGTGAATGGCGGAATGATATTTTGTACTTTTGCCGCTTAAACCAACCTCTGCGGTGAATTTTGATCCATTATATTCCAAAGCCCTGAATGGGGATTTTTTATCGGCCGACGAAGGAGAGTTGCTTTTCTGCAATGCTCCGTTAGCCGAATTGATGTTTATTGCCAACGCTATACGTACAACGCTTCATCCCGGCAGAAAAGTTACCTGGCTCATCGACCGCAATGTAAATATTACCAACGTCTGCGTATCGGGTTGCCAGTTTTGCAATTTTTACCGGGGTAAAAACCATGCCGGGGCATATATCACTACGATGGAACAGTATGAGGAAAAAATAGATGAACTCTATCGCCTTGGCGGAAGCCAGCTCCTGTTGCAGGGCGGCATGCATCCCGGATTAGGCATCGACTTTTACGCTACGTTGTTCCGTGAGTTAAAACAACGTTATCCCGACCTGAAGTTACACGCTTTGGGGCCTCCCGAAATAGTTCACCTGGCAAAATTGGGTTCGATGAAGTATTCCGAAGTTCTTGAACAATTAATGGAAGCCGGGTTGGACAGTCTGCCGGGAGCCGGCGCAGAAGTACTATCCGACCGTGTACGCCAGATCATTTCGCCACGTAAATGTTCGGTAAAGGAATGGCTCGACGTGATGCGGGAAGCTCATCGTTTAGGATTAACAACCTCTGCCACCATGATGTTCGGGCATATCGAAACCATAGCCGAACGCATGGAACATCTTACAGCCATACGTCAGGTGCAAACCGAAAAACCGGAAAACGTCGTGGGGTTCCTCTCGTTTATCCCCTGGCCTTTCCAGGACGAAAACACCGTGCTTCGTAAACAGTTTGGCATCACCGGCAAGGTTACCGCCGACGAATACATCCGGATGATAGCCGTGAGCCGTCTGATGCTGCCAAACATCAGTAATATCCAGGCTTCCTGGCTTACCGTTGGCAAAGAGGTAGGGCAACTTTGTCTCCATGCCGGAGCCAATGATTTTGGTTCCATCATGATAGAGGAAAACGTGGTATCCGTGGCCGGAGCCGACTACCGCTTTGATGCCCAGGGAATACAACAAGCCATACGCGAAGCCGGTTTTGTGCCTCAACTGCGCAATCAGCAGTTTGAAGAGCTTCCCCAGGACTGATTTTCTTTTTCACCTGTATTGATTCAAATCTCCGGTAAATTACCCTCGCCGGATAATGACACAATGTTGTCCGGTATACCCTGCGAATACACTTTGTTCAGGACGGTAATCCCTGCCTCTTCCGGCACTTAGCTAAAAAAAATTTAAAAAAATGTTTGCTTATTTGGTAAACGGAATTATAAAAAATATTAAATTTGCATTATAAAAATAAACAATTTGATTTACAACGACTAAAGCAAGGTTTGGCACGCTTTTCACGTGTAGAAGATGCCAACAATTAATAAAGCTTCTATTGAAATTTCTTTTAATTAATCAAAATAGTAATCCTTAAAAGTATTTTATTATGGCTTTCAAAGTTAAAGTAATTGAAAAAGGGAAACCCGGCGTAGCAGGAGGCGGTCCCAAAAAGTTTTATTTACAGATAGTGTACGACGGAGAAGCTACGATGGACGACATCGTAAAGGAAGTCGAAAAGTTCAGTTCCTTATCCGAACCCGATATCCGGGGTGTTATCATTGCCATTGAAAACATCATACAGGATAAGCTGGCGCAGGGTAAGATTATTCGTCTGGAAAGGCTGGGCACCTTTTATCCTTCCATCAGCAGCAAGGGCGAAACGAATGCTTCCGATTTGTCGGTAGGCAGTATTAAAAAGTAAATGTTAACTATCGTCCGGGTGACCGGATTAAAAAGGCATTGAAAGATGCGAGCATTACTAAAGTAAGCTGATTTTATTGCTTATTGAGCGATTAAAAAAACAACGTGTGGTTTCGTTAAAAACAACGTGTGGTTTTGTCAAAAATGACGTGTGGTTTCACCCCAAACCACGTGTGGTTTTAGCAAAAACATCATGTGGTTTTCGTCCATACCACGTAACATTTTTTCCCATACCTAATGTGGTAACCGGGAAGGGCATTTTTATTATATCCGGCAGAAAAAAGAAACAGTTTATCAGCCCACGCCATCCATCGCAACTTTTCAAAATAAAAAAAGCCCCGTCATTAAAATTGACAGGGCTTAACCGGCGGGTGGAAAATGGGGCTCGAACCCACGACCTTCGGAACCACAATCCGACGCTCTAACCAACTGAGCTATGTCCACCGTTTATTAGGTCTGCAAAAATAATACTTTTATCGGTAATAAAAATCACTGCCGCTAATTTTTTTCAGATTAATACATACTATCCTTTAAAGAAGTATTTTTCTTAGCTTTGCGCTGAATTCAAAAACAGTACAAACGATGGCTGATATAATTGATTACAAGATTTTTGGTGACGATATGCAAATCGTTGAAATCGAGCTCGACCCCAATGAGGGCGTACGTGCCGAAGTGGGCGCTATGATGTATATGGAAGAAGGCATTGCCATGCAAACGGGAACGGGAGGCGGTATCTTTAAAGGGTTTAGGCGTATGCTTTCGGGCGACGGCTTTTTTATAAGCACATTCCTCAATACCGGTCATGGCAAACAACATGTGGCTTTCGGTGCGCCTTATCCGGGCAAAATAATACTTCTGGAACTGGACCGGCTTGGCGGAACATTTATTTGCCAGAAGGATGCTTTTTTATGTGCGGCTAATGGCATCGATATAGATGTTGCTTTTACCAAACGCATGGGTGCCGGCTTGTTCGGGGGCGAAGGATTCATCCTTCAGCGGCTGAGCGGCTATGGAAGAGCCTTTATCCATGCCGGTGGAACCATCATCCCACGAACGCTTGCTCCGGGTGAAAAACTGCGTGTGGATACCGGTTGCCTGGTGGCCATGGCTCCCACAGTGGATTACGACATCCAGTTTGTAGGTGGTTTTAAAAATGCCATGTTTGGAGGCGAAGGGTTATTCCTGGCTCAACTCACCGGTCCGGGGCTGGTTTATCTGCAAAGCTTGCCATTCAGCCGGCTTGCCGACAGGGTTATCAATGCTGCACGCTGGTCGAACCGCGACGAAAGCCGTGGTGTGGCAGGCATAGGCGGCAGCATACTGGGAAGCCTGCTTGGCGGCGATAAATCATATTAAACTACAACTTTTACTAATAATCAAACATCTTGTTCCTGCGGAAAAAACAATACGAAAGTGCCGGCTCGCTGTCTAAATTAGCCTGGCGAAGGTTATTGAAAGACAAGCTTGCTGTCGGTTCGATGGTTATGATAGCTATTGCCGTAGTTATCTCTGTGCTGGGATACCTTATCACTCCCGACCATTCCCCCTACGCCAACCAGCAATACTTAGAGTTAACCACCAAAAAGCCCGGGTTTAGTGTTGCAATGCTTAAAGTTAGGAAAAATGAAACCGCACAAAACACCAGCATGTTTCACACCCTGCTTTACGGAAAAACAAGCAATTATACGTTTATTCCGCTTAGCCGGTATTATTTCCGCGGAGCCGACATTGTGGTGGAGGAATTCACCGGGTCAGAAAAATATAAAGGATTGGAAAAAACGTTCAGTCTTGCCGATGTGGTGTTTCCCGTTTCCATCAGCCGTCCCGGAATCAAGGTCGTAGGCAACCGGCTGACTTTTTATGATGTGGATAACCGGCTTCAGAACCAACCCATTTCGGAATTGCAACAAACCATTGTTCAAAAAAATATCGTTCAAAAGCGGTTTTTATTAGGCACCGACCGTTACGGAAGAGACGTGCTCAGCCAACTGATGATAGGCACGCGCGTAAGCCTTTCGGTAGGATTTATTTCCGTATTCATTTCGCTGGTCATTGGCATTCTGCTCGGAGCCCTTGCCGGCTTTTTTCGCGGCTGGATTGATAACCTGATCATGTGGTTTATCAATGTGGTCTGGTCTATTCCGACCCTGCTGCTGGTCATCGCCATCACGTTTGCTCTGGGCAAAGGCTTCTGGCAGGTATTTATCGCCGTAGGCTTGACCATGTGGGTAGAAGTGGCACGTGTGGTGCGCGGGCAAATGATGAGCTTACGCGAAAAAGAATTTGTAGAAGCCGGAAAAGCCTTAGGTTTTCGCAATTTCAGGATTATATTCAGGCATATTTTGCCTAATGTGATGGGTCCCGTCATCGTAATATCGGCAGCCAATTTTGCTTCTGCCATACTTATTGAAGCCGGACTGAGTTTCCTCGGCATAGGTGTGCAGCCGCCCATGCCTTCGTGGGGAACCATGCTCAAAGAAAACTATGCTTACATTATATTGCATTATGCCTATCTGGCCCTTTTGCCCGGCATAGCCATAATGCTTATGGTTTTGGCTTTTATGCTTATAGGAAACGGCTTGCGCGATGCGTTGGATGTTAAAACCATCGAGAAGTCCTAAGCTTCAAGATGAAAATTACAGGCTGCCGCGTCGTCGAATTCGCCTTCCCAGCGAGCAATCACCACCGTGGCAAGACAATTTCCGATAACATTTACAGCAGTCCTTGCCATATCCATCAATTCATCTATTCCGAGAATAATAAAAATAGGAAGGATAGGAAGTCCGAAATTGGCAGCCGTTCCTAACAAGATAACCAACGATGCCCTTGGAACCCCGGCAACCCCTTTGCTGGTAAGCATCAGCGTAAACACAATGAACAATTGCTGACTAAACGGTAAATGTATTCCGGCAACCTGCGCCACAAAAATAGTAGCCAGCGAAAGATAAAGCGTAGTCCCGTCAAGGTTAAAACTATATCCGGTAGGAATTACAAAAGCCACAATCTTACGCGGTACTCCAAAACGTTCCATGGCTTCCATCGCCCGTGGCAATGCTGACTCGGAACTGGTAGTGGCAAACGCTATGGACGCCGGCTCGGAAATAGCCCGGATAAAGTTTTTTATCGGAATTTTTAAAAACAAAATTACAGGCAACAAAACAAGGAGTAAAAAACAAATCAATGCTACATAAAGCGTAGCCAGAAGTTTGAAAAGATTGTACAGAATATCCAATCCCAAATGTCCAACAGTATAAGCGATGGCAGCAAAAACGGCAAGCGGAGCCAGATACATCACCAGATTGGTAAATTTAAACATAGTTTCCGAAAGACTTTCGGTAAAACGCAACATCGGCTGGCGGTTCTTTTCGCCAAGCATGGCTACGGCTATTCCAAAAATAATGCTGAATATCACTATCTGCAAAACCTGCCCTTCGTAGATGGATTTGGCAATATTTTCCGGAAAAATATGCAAAATCATTTCGCTTGTTGTTTGCTTTGTTATCCCATGCGCAATGGTACTATCGGCAACCTGCGGCAAAACGACTCCTATTCCCGCTTTGCTGATATTGATAGCCGCCAATCCGATGAACAAGGCAAGCGTTGATACAATTTCGAAATACAATATGGATTTCCAGCCCATCCGTCCTACCTGTTTCAAATTGGAATGACCGGCAATACCTACCACCAGTGTGGCAAAAAGCAAGGGAGCGATAATGGTTTTGATCAGATTCAGAAAAATTTTGCTCACTATCTGAAGGTTAACGGCTACACCGGGAACATCGTGTCCAAACTCCGCCCCCAACACCATACTTATCAAAATCCAGGTGGTAAGCGATCGCCGTCGCAAGGCATACCATACCAAAGCTGAAATTGACAACCATCGGAAAATAAGCAAATAAATTGAAGGAATAATTATAATTTCATATTGAACAGCAAGTTGCAAAACGATAGTTACGCTCAGGACGACGAAAAATATAATTCTAAAAATTTTAGTTGATACCTTCATCCATTTTAAATTTCTACAAAAATAAAAACAATCAGTAATTTATAATGATTTTCAAAAACTTTTATCAAAAAAATCGGAGGTTCGGTACAGAAAATTAAAAACATTTTATATTTTTGACCGATATAAACCAAAACAGGAGAATACCATGTATTATACAGGACAAGAAATAATAGACATCGCTATCCGTATCGAGGAAAACGGTCATGAATTTTATACTCTCGGAGCCAAAGCCATTTCCGATAACGAGCCGATCAAAAAACTCTTTATAGAACTTGCAGCCAAAGAGATAAGCCATATTGCTGCTTTTCAGAATATTGCCAGTCATTTTGAGCCGGAGAGTTTCGAGTTTAATCAGGAAGAAGAAGCAGATTATATGAATCATCTTGCCGATACTCATATTTTTCAGAAAAAAGATTCTGGCGCTGAAAAGGCAAAAAAAATTAATTCGGCCAAACAAGCCCTCGAAATTGCCTATCAATTCGAACTGGAAAGTGTTGATTTTTACACTGAATTATTAAAAAAGACCAAGAAAGACGCCGTAAAACTCATCCAGCAGATCATAGAAGAAGAAAAAGAGCACGCCGCCGAAATTAAATCGTATATGTAATGATGAATAACAGATGAGCAATCGTCTGCCGTTATCTCATTAAAAAATGTATAGTCCAATTCATTTAAACTTACTTTCATGAATGCAATGCCTTTGGTAATAGGAGCTTTGGCGTTTTTTGCCCTCGCTTACCGTTTTTACTTTGGTTTTATAGCTGCCAAAATAGCCACCGCCGACGATCTCCGGTTGACGCCGGCTAATCGTTTATACGATGGTCAAAATTATTATCCCATGAGCAAGTGGGTGCTGTTCGGGCATCACTTTGCCGCCATAGCCGGAGCCGGTCCGCTGGTAGGTCCGGTGCTTGCCGTACAGTTTGGTTATTTTCCCGGTTTTATCTGGATGCTGGTCGGCGCGGTATTTGCCGGCGCGGTTCACGATTTTATCATCCTTACCGCATCCATACATCACGATGGTAAATCCTTAGCCGAAATAGCCCGAACGGAAATAAGCAAAGTGAGCGGAACCACCACTTCCATCGCCATCTTGCTGATACTCGTTTTGGTTCTTGCCGGTTTGGGATTGGTGGTCATCAATGCACTTGCCGAAAGTTCCTGGGGAACCTTTACCATAGCAGCAACCATTCCCATAGCGATGCTGATGGGTGTATGGATGTTTCAGATACGAAAAGGTAAAACCGTCGAAGCCACGATTTTTGGAGTCATTTTACTTTCGCTCGCCGTAATTTACGGACGCTATGTTCCGGGTTCTTCCATCGCCCCCTGGTTTACGTTCGACCATAAAACACTCACACTGTTGCTTTGCGGCTACGGCTTTTTTGCATCTGTTTTACCGGTTTGGCTTTTACTTTCACCGCGTGATTATCTGAGTTCCATCATGAAACTTACCGTGATTGCCATGCTTGCCATCGGAATTATTATCGTAGCTCCAAATCTCAAGATGCCGGCCTTCACCCCTTTTATTCATGGCGGAGGACCAATTATTCCCGGCGCTTTGTTTCCCTATTTGTTTATCACCATTGCCTGCGGGGCAATTTCCGGATTTCATTCTCTGGTAAGTTCAGGCACCACGCCCAAAATGATCTCGAAAGAATCGCATATCAAGACGATAGCTGTTGGATCGATGCTTGCTGAAGGAATGGTAAGTATTTTGGCTCTGATTGCAGCTTCCAGTTTATTCCCGCTCGATTATTTTCTTATTAATGTTCCAAAAGAAAAAATAGCAAGTATTTTACCTCAGTTGCATCAGATGGGATTTACCACCTCCGACTTACCGGCTTTGTCAGCCGAAGTGGGTGAAAAAATAGCCGGGCGTACCGGAGGCGCCGTTTCTCTGGCGGTAGGTATGGCTCAGATATTTTCTTCCATTCCCGGATTAAAAGGCTTAATGTCGTATTGGTATCACTTTGCCATCATGTTTGAAGCGTTGTTCATTTTAACTACCATTGATGCCGGAACCCGTATTGCTCGTTTTGTGCTTCAGGAAATGCTTGGAAAAGTTTACAAACCTTTTGGCCGAACACACTGGCTACCTGGCAATCTGTTAGCCAGCTTTTTAATCGTATTTTCCTGGGGATATTTAATTTATAACGGAAGCATAACAAGCATCTGGCCAATGTTTGGAGCGGCAAATCAGTTGCTTGCCACCGTGGCGCTTGCCATCGGCACTTCCTATATCATCAACCGCGGAAAAGCAAAATATGCCTGGGTTACCATCATTCCCATGGCTTTTGTAGGGATTACAACCATTACCGCCTGCATCAAGAACATGACCGGCATTTATATTCCGCAAATGTATAATCCTGAAACCTGCGTACTGGGAATTATCAACCTGGCGATGACCTTGATCATTCTTACGCTCTCGGTGATCATTTTGGTTGATACCATACCACGTTGGTTTAGAGCTACTCCATCGAAAAGTATAGTAAAAAATGTGTAACCGGGAAGTATTAATTTTTATCTAAAGTTAGGTTTTTAAATTTAGTTGTATATTTGCGCCATTATTCAATGATAAATTACTAATAAAATTTTTAGCCATGGCTTATAAAATCAGTGAAGATTGCGTTGCTTGCGGTACATGCATTGACGAATGTCCGGTAGAAGCTATCTCCGAAGGAGATATTTATAAAATTGATCCCGAAATGTGTACCGATTGTGGTTCATGTGCCGACGTTTGCCCATCAGAAGCTATCCATCCTGAATAAAAAGAGATAGTTATCTAATAGCAACAAAAAAATCCTTCCGCAAACCGGAAGGATTTTTTTATTTTACACAAACCCTTTTCCGTAACGGGTGTTATTATCAAAGGAACTTTGCTTACGTTTGTATACGATTAATTCAAAATACCTATGGAAAATTTTTCCTTTCTCGGAAATGCCGGAAGTAATTACATTGAAGATATTTATCAACAATTCAAAAAAAATCCCGAAACCGTGGATGCCAGCTGGCGGGCTTTTTTTGAAGGATTTGAGTTTTCGGAAGCCAACTCCTTAGCAACTAAAAATGAACAATTACAGTATAACGATGAATTTAAGGTAATTAATCTCATCAACGGCTATCGCGAGCGTGGGCATTTGTTTACCAAAACCAATCCCGTGCGTACACGCCGGAAACACAGCCCAACCCTTGATCCGGAAAATTTCGGGCTGTTACCTTCCGATCTCAATAAAAAATTCCTTGCCGGAAATGAAATAGGCATAGGCCCGGCCAAACTCAGCGACATTATCGAACATCTCCGGCTCACCTATTGCCAATCGCTTGGAATTGAATTCGCTTATATTCGTAACAAAGAAATTGAGACATGGCTTAAAGCAAAAATGGAAGGAAGCAAAAACCTTCCTAAATTTTCGGCATCAGTCAAAAAAAACATTTTAAACAAACTTAATCAATCCGTTAACTTTGAAAGTTTCCTTCATAAACGTTTTCCCGGACAAAAAAGTTTTTCCCTCGAGGGCTGCGAAGCGCTGATTCCGGCTTTGGAAGCAATCATCGAAAAAGGTTCGCAACTAAATATCCGTGAAGTGGTTATTGGAATGCCTCACCGTGGCAGGCTGAATGTGCTGGCAAACATCCTGCACAAACCGTTCAAGGACATTTTCAGTGAATTTGAAGGAAAAGAAATGGAAGATGCCACTTTGCTTGGCGACGTAAAATATCATCTTGGATTTTCAAACAGTCGTTCCACTTTGTCGGGCCAAAAAATTCATCTAATGCTTACGCCCAATCCTTCGCATCTCGAAGCTGTAAATCCTGTAGTTGAAGGTATTGTACGAGCCTATGCCGATTCGGATTATAAAAATGATTATTCTAAAATCGTTCCCATACTTATCCACGGCGATGCTTCGGTAGCCGGACAGGGAATAATTTACGAAGTGCTTCAGATGTCGGAACTGGAAGGCTTCCGCACCGGTGGAACTATCCATTTGGTCGTAAACAACCAGCTCGGTTTTACCACCAATTATCTCGACGGGCGTTCGAGCATTTACTGCACCGACATCGCCAAAATCATTCAATCGCCTATCCTGCATGTGAATGCCGACGATGTGGAAGAAGTAGTTTATGCTGTCAATTTAGCCGTTGAATTCCGCCAGCAATTTCATAAAGATGTTTTCGTGGATTTATTAGGATACCGTAAATACGGGCATAACGAAGGCGATGAACCCCGTTTTACCCAACCTACGCTTTATCAACTCATCGAAAAGCATCCCAATCCGTTGCAGATTTATATCGAAAAACTTATTGCCGATCATACTATTACGTTAGAAGAAGCTTCGGCTCTCGAAAAGGAATTTATATACCAGCTCGACAAAAGTCTTGAGGAATCCGAACTTACCGAAAAAACAAAGACGTATTCTTTTTTTGAAGAAAAATGGGCTGGCATCGTCAAAGCCGAAGCTGAAGATTTTGAGATTTCGCCGCCAACTTATGTGGATGAAAAAAACATCCTTCTGATTGCCGGAAAAATAACGGAATTGCCTCCCGGCAAACCTTTTTACCGGAAAATCGTCCGTTTACAACAGGAGCGGCATTCCATGATTTTTGATAAACAAATGACTGACTGGGCTATGGCTGAGCTTTTAGCTTATGGTTCACTTCTTTATGAAAATATTCCCGTTCGCCTCAGCGGCCAGGATTCGCAACGGGGCACTTTTTCGCATCGCCATGCCATGCTCACCGTAGAGGATTCGGAAGAAAAGTACGCGCCTTTGAATCACCTTTCGGAAAATCAGGCTCGATTTCAGATCTATAATTCGTTGTTGTCGGAATATGGCGTGCTCGGTTTTGAATACGGTTATGCCCTTGCTTCGCCGGGAGCGCTTACCCTCTGGGAAGCACAATATGGTGATTTTATGAATGGTGCACAAATAATTATTGATCAATACATCAGCAGCGCCGAAGAAAAATGGAAGGTGATGAACGGACTCGTGCTTCTGCTTCCTCATGGTTACGAAGGGCAGGGTCCCGAACATTCCAGCGCCCGTCCGGAACGTTTCCTGAGCAGTTGTGCTAATCTTAACATACAAGTTGTCAATTGCACAACACCGGCAAATTTCTTCCATGTGCTGCGACGGCAAGTGCATCGGAATTTCCGAAAGCCCCTGGTAGTTTTTACACCAAAAAGCCTGCTGCGGCATCCAAAATGTATTTCACCGCTCAGCGATTTTACTCATGGAAAATTTCAGGAAATCATTGATGATGAATTGGCTATGCCAGATGAAATTCAAAGAGTTGTTTTTTGTTCCGGGAAAATTTATTATGAATTATTGGACGAAAAAATAAAAATCAACCGTCAAAATACGGCGTTGATCCGGATTGAACAGCTCTACCCTTTTCCCGAAAGGCAATTTAATATGCTCATAAAAAAATATGATAAAGCAAAAACGTTTCTGTGGGTACAGGAAGAACCTGCAAATATGGGCGCCTGGGGATTTCTGCTACGCCATATTAAATCGGTGGATATGATGCTGGTTGCCCGTCCCGAAAGCGGAAGCCCGGCAACGGGTTCGGGCAAGCTACATGCGCTGCAGCAACGTAAAATTATTGAAAAAGCGTTGGATGAATGTACCTGTGATCACCGGGACGAAAGTTGTAAGATGGCCTGCACCCCCGACGAATGGCATTGGGTAGAAAAAAATAGTTAATAAAAGAATTTAAAATTGAATGGTTTATGAAAATAGAAATAAAAGTTCCCAGCCCTGGTGAATCCATCACCGAAGTACAATTGATGACCTGGCTGGTAAAAGACGGCGACCGGGTGGAAAAAGATCAGGAGTTGGCCGAAATTGATTCCGACAAAGCCACATTTACCGTCAATGCTTCCGACGATGGGTTGGTTACACTTTTGGTTGCGGAAGGCGAAACTATCGCCGTAGGCAGCATTATTTGCACCATTGATTCTTCGGCCAAACAAAAACCGGATGAAGCAACTGTCGAAATTAGTCAGGTAGCGCCTAATCCTCAGAAAAATAAACAAGAAAATGAAGTTCTGCCAAAAGCAACCGAAAATATTCCGCACATTCATGTATCGCCCTTGGCAAAAAAAATAATGGACGAGAAACATGTATCGGAAGACGAGATTTTGCAGAATCTGAGAATCGGAAAGAAAGAAGTGCTGATGGCGACAGCAGAAAAGAAGCCGGAAAATAAACCTCTGGTTTCAAAAATTGAAATTGTTTCTGGCTCAAGGGAAACGGAACGCAGGCAAATGTCGCAGCTCCGGTTGAAACTCTCGAAACGACTGGTAGCCGTAAAGAACGAAACAGCCATGCTCACCACTTTCAACGAGGTAAATATGAGTGCAATTCTTGAAATAAAGAAGGCTGTCGGAGAACGCTTTAAACAAAAATACGGTTCATCGCTCGGTTTGGTTTCCTTTTTTGCCAAAGCCGTAACGATGGCTTTAGCCGAATATCCTCAGGTAAATTCCATGATAGATGGCGATGAAATGGTTTATCATAAATTTATTGATGTCGGAATAGCTGTCAGCGCACCCAAAGGTTTGGTCGTTCCAGTAATCCGCAACAGCGAAGCCATGTCGGTTTTAGAAATAGAATTAAAAATCAAACAACTGGCTTCCAAGGCACGCGAAAATAAACTTACGCTCGAAGAAATGTCCGGAGGAACTTTTACCATCACCAACGGCGGCATTTTCGGTTCGTTGCTTTCCACGCCCATCCTGAATCCTCCGCAAAGCGCCATCCTCGGGATGCATACCATTCAGCAACGGCCTATCGCACTTAATAATCAGATAATCATTGCACCCATGATGTACATCGCTCTTTCGTACGACCACCGCGTGATCGACGGCAGAGAATCGGCAAGTTTTCTGATCAAAGTGAAAGAATTGCTCGAAAATCCGGCTTTATTCTTCGACGGGAATAGTCCCGAAACCGTATTGTTGGGCAATTGATTTTATTTGGCGATAATATTTACGTACACTGGCAGATGGTCGCTGTAGCCGCCAAAATATTTTCCGCCCGATTCGGTACGGTTGGGAACCCATTCTCCCTTTTTATTCTTGTAAAGCATCCATTCGGGTTTAAAAATATGCACGTCTTTTTCGTTGATTTGCAAGCCTTTTTTACCTTTATTCAAAAAGTTGCCGCTGACAATGATCTGATCAAACACATCCCAATCCTTGTAATAAATGGTACCTTCGCCTTTTTCAAACTTTTTATACAAAAGGTTATATAATTTCTGGGAATAGATTTTGTCTCCGGGTTTCTGGGCATTCAGCACGGTAGCAATGCTTTGATTGTTAGGTTCATCATTCAGATCGCCTTCTATCAGGATATATGCTTTCGGATTGCGGCTAAGCAAAGAATCGGAATAATGCCGTAAAACCGAGGCTACATATTGCCGCTTGGGATCCGATTGTTCCTGCCCGCCAAATCGCGACGGCCAGTGATTAATAAAGAGATTCAAGGTATCCGATTTCCCGACTATCCCTTTTACATAAAGGATATCACGCGTTTTATCGTTTTTATCATCAGGGAAGTTGATAGCTATGGCTTTATGCGAAATATATTTAAAATATTTAGCCCGGTACAAAAGCGCTACATCTATTCCGCGTATATCCGGGCTTTTTTCATGAACAATTTTATAACCACCCTTTTTAAGATTTGTACGTTTGATTAAATCATTCAACACCGTTTCGTTTTCCACTTCCGACAAACCGATAAGCGTCGGCAACTTTACCGATGACGAATCGAACGAACTGAGCGCTTTGCCGATGTTTTCAATTTTTTTAAAATATTTTTTGCTGTCCCATTGCAGCTTGGCGCCCGGCAGATAATCATTATCATTTTTATGCGGGTCGTCAATGGTATCGAACATGTTTTCGGTATTGTAAAAAGCTACCGTGATTTTTTTCTGTGCCTGCGACGGCTGAGGCAAAAAGTTTGTCAATAAAACAAATATGGCAAACAACAAAAACTGATTTATCCTTCTCATAGGGTTTGTAATTTTTTTCCAAAGATATAGAAAAACACTTTTCCCCGGATTTTAACGGAAGATATATCCGCACAACGATAAATCCGGCAATGTTTTCTTCAAAGAATAATCAGCACAACCGTTTATCTTTTAGAAAAATTTATATCTTTGCAGTCCGAAAAAAACGACTCTTCGTAGCTCAGTTGGTAGAGCAATTGACTCTTAATCAATGGGTCGGGGGTTCGAGCCCCCCCGAGGAGACCATAAGCCGGTTTGGAAAATACTTCCAACCGGCTTTTTTATACTTTTGACGTTTCCAATTTTTTCTATCATGGCATTAATTACAGAAAATAACATCATCGGTGAATCGCTGATGGAAACTGCTCGAAAAATGGCAGTTGCAGCCCGTACGGCTCCCAAAGGACGTGGACGCAACAGCATCGAAATAGTCATTGCCACCGGCGACGACATCAAACGTATTTCAGACAAAATGATTGAAATCGGCAAAAAAAACGCCGTTGACTTTTTAATCCGCGATGGCAACAATATCCTTCTGGCAAAAGCCATTGTACTGATCGGAACCAAAGCGATGTCGGTAGGACTCAACTGCGGGCTGTGCGGATTTAAAACCTGTGCGGGAAAAGATGAACATCCCGAATGCACCTGCGTTTTCAACCAGGTGGATTTAGGCATAGCCGTTGGCTCGGCAGTTTCCGTTGCCGCCGATAACCGCGTGGATAACCGCATCATGTATTCAATTGGCCTTGCTACAATGGAAATGAAACTCCTGGGCGAAGAGGTAAAAATGATTTTCGGAATTCCACTGGCCGCTTATTCCAAAAATCCTTTCTTCGACCGCAAATAACTATTCGTCAACCACGGCGTTGCCTCCGAAAAGTAGTTTTTTATAAGTGAGCGAAGGCGAAGGGATGAATTTCCCTAAACCGAGTTTTTCCCATTTTTCGTCCACCGAACGGATGGTTTCATCATCCGCCACAATCACGTTGGGCCAACCGCGTTCAAAATCATCCCATTCCTTAGTCTTACGCGTCCCGTCGATGGCAAGGCAAAATTCGGCATCAGCAAAAAAACAATCGTTTTGCGGGTCAATATTATTGGCAACCTGCCAAACCACATCGCCAATCCGGTTCACATCCAATGCCGGATCGGTATAAATCACATAACGAATATCCGTCAGATAACCGGACGATGCAAGGGCATTGTGCAATGTTCTTACCTGTTTTTTCTTGTTTTTCAACAACGAAACAATAAGTACGGAAATTCCTTCAGAAATCAGATTCTCATTAATGGCTGTAACTTCAGGAAAAGCCGCTTTTAACTTATCCGTAATAAAATGATGATTTTCAGCTTTGGCAACAAGCTTTTCGTTTTCACCAGGTAGCTTGGTGGTGGCGTCAATTCCCATTTTTCCACCAAAAGTAAAATGCCGGCTCGAATGGTCGAGTACGTCCGACGGCCCTTTGGTGAAATAAACATCAGCAGGCAGATTTACCTTTTGGGAAACAATTTCAGCGATGTTTTGGTAATCGTGAACATCGGCTTCGCCGTCAACTACAATCATCACTTTATTGAACATCATCTGTCCGGCGCCCCACAGGGCATTCATCACCTTGATAGCCTGCCCGGCATACGTTTTCTTAATTTTAACAATGACAATATTATGAAAAACACCTTCCGTCGGCATATCCATATCCACCATTTCGGGAAGCATGCTCATTTTGATGGGCTTTACAAAAATGCGCTCGGTAGCCTTGCCCAGCCACGCATCTTCCTGTGGCGGAATGCCGACGATGGTCGCCGGATAAACGGCATCCCTGCGATGTGTGATGCAGGTAACATGAAAACGCGGGTAATAATCCGGCAGCGAATAATAACCGGTGTGGTCGCCAAATGGGCCTTCCAACGCAAAATTTTCCTGCGGATCGACATAACCTTCGATTACAAAATCAGCATCAGCCGGAACTTCCAGATCGTTAGTCAGACATTTCACCATCGCTACCTTTTTCTTGCGCAGAAATCCGGCAAGGAGATATTCATCCACACCATCGGGCAAGGGAGCCGTGGCAGCATAGGTATACGCCGGATCGCCGCCAAGGGTAACACTCACCGGCATGCGCAGTCCTAAACGTTTGTATTCGTTAAAATGGCGTGCCGAATTTTTATGCAGATGCCAGTGCATGCCCGTTTCGCTCTTTTCAAACACCTGCATACGATACATGCCCACGTTGCGAATTCCCGTAACCGGATCCTTGGTATGCACTACCGGTAGCGTGATAAAAGGCCCGCCGTCCTGCTTCCAGCACGTAAGTACCGGAAGCCGATCCAGGTCCGGCTTGTCCATCACCACCTCCTGACAGGCGCCTCTGCCTTTAAGAACCTTCGGTAGATACGAATTCAGATTGATAAACACTGGCACAAGCATCAATTTGTCGAGCAGTTTTTCCTTGGGCTGAAGCACTTTATCAAACAATGCTTCCATCTCCTCCCCTATCTCATCGAGCCGACTTACGCCCAGCGCCAAGCACATCCTCTTTTCGGAACCAAAGGCATTGATAAGTAATGGAAAACTGGTTCCGTTGTTTTCAAACAGCAGGGCTTTACCTCCGCTTTTGCTAATGCGGTCGGTAATCTCGGCTATTTCGAGATGTGGCGAAACGTATTCGTTGATCCGGACCAGTTCGCCTTGTTCTTCAAGCGTTTTAATAAAATGTTGCAGACTTTTATACGCCATTGCATGGATAATTTAAAGGTGTAAAAGTAGCAAAATCCCCGTTACAAAATTCCTGTCAATGTGTGAAGCCCCCGGTCAGCATCAAAAATACCTATTGCTCCTGATTTCTAAATTCAAATAATACGATATGGTAAAAAATATTCCCATTTGCCTGCCTATAATTAAACCGGGGTTTTTGTTGCCGCGAGTTTTTGCAGAAACGGTTTACTTAAACATTTTACAATCGAATTATCGGTTCGTGCGTTTTTAGTTACCCAATCGAAAATCTGCCAACGATAGCCGGAAAGCAACGAATCTTCAATCCAATACAGGAATTTCGTTTGGCAACTGAAACGTTCCATTTTTTTCATCTTGAGATACATATCAAGACCATCCGATACATCGTGCCATAAATCAACAAATGCGTAATCGAAAGTTGCGTCCGGCATCTGTTTTTCGGCATATTCAAAAGCATCACCGGAAATTATCTCCACTTTTTCTTTATGCTGAAATTGCGGAAACAGGTAACGTTCAAAAAGCTGGATGACTTCGTTGTCCCGTTCGACAACCGTAATGCTTTGCACCCTCTCTTTGAGGGAAGCCATATAGGTAAAATACCCAAGTCCGAGTCCGAACGTAACGACCTTACCTTCGATAACATCAATTGCTGGTTGCATCGTTTCAATTTCATTGGGCTTGATGGCCATCCATTCATGATCATTCTCCATAACAGCCGGAAACCGAAATTCTTCATTGAAAAAACCGACACGCGGAATTTCTTTAAAATCCGCCTCCACAATAAGATCATCGTAAATAAACGCTTCGTAAGGTTTGTATCTTTCGTACTTCAATTCCCAATCGCCGAACTTTACTTCCGGAATCTGGATGTTCCGATAGTACGGATTTTCAATGTATGATTTTGTATCCAGTTTTTTGACAGCCCGACGAAAATAATCATCTGCCAACTGCTTGTCCCGTTCGTTGTTTTCGGTGTCAAGTCCGCACAAACCTGTCAACAGTGCAAAATATGCCATTTCTTCCGACAGGACGCCGCCACTGTTGACGTTCTCCATCATTCCCCCTTTTTCAGCAAAAATGATTTCGTCTGCTAACGTAAGAAGCGGGAATCAATATATCTTTGTAGTAAAACAAATGCTCTTTGCAAGGCCGATTTAAGAACTGTTACCACGAGTACGAGCGTCATTCTGGTTGAGATGTTTGCGATGATTTCAGTGGTGGTGTCGAATCTTCGGCAACCCCGTTCAGAATATTTACTCTGCCAAAAGCACATCTCCTAAGAGCATTTTTAAAAAACTAAAGGATATGGAAGAAGAAAAAATTTCAATGGAAATTGTCAACCCTTATGCTGCCGGGATTGATGTAGGTAGCCGTTCACACTGGGTGGCTATAGGACAACAGGAGAAAGATGTTCGTGAATTTGGTGTATTTAATGAGAATCTGTTTGAAATGTCCGACTGGCTCAAAGAAAAACAGGTCAAAACCATTGCCATGGAAAGTACGGGGACTTATTGGCAAAATCTTTATGCGGTGCTAATCTCCAAAGGTTTTCATGTGATTTTGTGTAATGGAAAATTCACCAAAAACATTAAAGGCAAAAAAACAGATATAAAAGACTGCCAGTGGATACAAAAGTTGCACAGTCTGGGCTTGCTCACAAGCAGTTTTTTGCCCGAAGGAAAAACAGAGGAACTTCGCACTTATTGCCGGCAAAGAGCCAATCTGCTTCATCAGGCTGCGGCTACATCTAAAAAAATGCAGAAGAACCTTCGTTTGCTAAACTTGCGCTTGGATGTGGTGGTAAATGATATTTGCGGGTTGACCGGGTTGCTAATTATTAGGACAATATGCGAAGGTGAAACCAATTGTGAGAAACTTGCATCTCTGCGACATGGAAACTGCCGCAAAAGCGAAGAAGAAATTGCTAAAGCCTTGCAAAGCAATGGGCGAAAAGACTATTTGTTTGCCCTTGGTCAGGAACTGGATACGTATGACCATTTACAAAAGAAAATCCAGCAGTGTGATGTGGAAATAGATAAAATGCTGGAAGAAATTATTAACTCTGATGATAAAAAACGCCAGCACCATCTTGATCCCAAGCCTTACAAAAGGATTAACAAAAACACTCCGCAAAACATTGACCTGAACCTGAAATCCTACCAAATGTTTGAAGGGACTGACTTACTTGCCATTGAGGGCATGAGTTATTCAACCGTATTGGCGTTGATGAGTGAAGTGGGTATTGAAGGGATTAGGAAATTTCCGTCTGCTAAACACTTTTGTTCTTGGTTACGGCTTGCCCCCAACAACAAAGTAAGTGGGGGAAAAGTCCTGTCAAGTAAAGTCCCAAAGGGAAGTAACCGGCTTAAAATTGCTTTGCGCAATGCAGCCAATGCAATTGGTAATTTAAAGGATTCGACACCCTTACGTGACTTCTTTCAACGAATAAATTTCCGAAAAGGAAGGGCCTCTGCAATCAGTGCTACAGCAAGAAAGCTCGCCGTTATAATCTGGAATATGGTTGTCAAGGGCACACCTTATCACAATCCTGAAGGCTACCTGTTTCTGGATCAAAAAAGAAAACTTGGAATTGTGAAGCGAATTCAAAAACAAATTGATAAATTTGCATTGACTAATGAAGATTTGAATTTGTTATCAACCTGAATGATAATGTACTGTAAAAACGTTAGTCAGAAATTCTTTTGTGATCAGGCATGGATTATTGTTCAGATAATCGCAAAGTATCCAACAGATGTCGTTGTTCCGTTGTATTGTTTCCGTGAGTTTCCTCACTTTTTCTACGTCGTCAGGACGTAAATTCTGGTACATAAAGTTAAATGCCTTCTTTGTGAAAACATGGTACAAAAGTAAAAAAATCGGACGAAGTCAAATGGGTAATAACCACTACAATCTTTTCGTTCCATTTTTTTACTCTCGCAGGCTTAGTCCAACGCTGAAAAAACAGTTCTTCTTTTCCGGCCTTAGCCGCAGTTTTATCCGCTTTTGCCTGCAATTGATGAAAAAAATCAGGTATTCCATCATTTTTTTAATTGGTTTAGAAAATATTTTGATTTTAGAAAATATTTTTTTAGTAACTTTATGGCCTCATTTATCAATTAAATCTTAACCATTATGAAAAAAAACTATCGTTATTCCAATTTCGTAATGCTTCAGGCTTCTCTGATCATTTGCGGATTTTTCCTCGAACTTATAGACAGGTTTAAGGAATACAACATGCTCTTCACTTCCGAATATGGAAGTCTTCTTAAAAAACGTATCGAAGCCGGCATCAGCCTGGTTGCCGTGGACATCCGTTCTGCACAGCGTAATGCTACACGTACCGTTGTGGAAATCGTTGATGATGCAAGGGGTAAACTTGTTTCTTTCTTCACCAGCCTCACCAATGCTTACCGCAACGATAAAACCATGCTTGCTACCCTGAAAAGGACGCTTGGTTATGATGCCTTTATGAAAAAAACACGGGAATACAATCAGGAAGCCGCCATCCAGTTTGTAAATGCTTTTACTACCAACATCCTGCAATATCGCGACGATATCATTGCACAAGGTATCCCGGCGATACGGATGGACGAAATCAGTAGCTTCGGAAAAGAACTGCTTGATGCCAATGTTGCCCAGGAATCGGAAAAAGAAAAATCCATTCAGCTTACTGCCGCACAGCAGACAGAATTCAATGCTATTTATACCGAAGTAATTGCCATCTGCAAAGAAGGGCAAAACATCTTTAAAAGCGATGCCGCTATGCGTTCAAGGTTTGTTTTCGATACCATTGTTGCCGGTTTTGGCGGAACCCGCAACAGCGATGAACCCGAAGGGGATGATGAACCTGAACAGCCGGCAAAGTAATGCTGCCTGCCTGTTGAAAAGGCTTCAGCCTGCCTGTATGGTCTACGGGCAGGCTGTTTTTTAAAAGAATTCGTTCTGTAAAACGACTGGTTATTATCTGTTCAAAAACTACATCAGCAAAAAGTTTGAAACTTTCAAAGGTGTATGTCTCAAAATTAGGACAGGTATTCGTATTTGGTTGCCATAATCCTTTCAAAGAATTTAGTTGCTGTTCCAATAACGAAATAACCTGTTGTTTATTTTCCTCTGTTGGATTGTCAAATAGTCCTCGGTTCTTCTTAGCTATCTCGTTTATTATGGAATCAACAATATTAACTGCGAAACTGGCAAAATAATTCCTCTGCATTTCTTCGTTAGCAAAATAATTCTTGGAGGCAAGAAATTCAAGGAAGTTATTCTGATACTCCTTTAATGTTGGAAATGAGGTTTCGCCAAGTTTATCCCTATAAATTTTAATAATGGTTTCCCAGGGAATTGCCATAAAAGAAGCCGAATTGTATAGCATAATGCCAACCGGATGTCTTTTCGATAATGTAAAAACTTTATTTGCCCTATTGAAAATTTTATGGTTTTCAGGTCCGCCAACTGTTACGGCACTGTCGGCCGCAATGGCAACTGCCTGTTTATTTAATATTCCTAATACTGCTGTCATAATTTACAAAGGTAATAATATTATTAAAAAAAATCCGATAAAAAATATCAGGAGGACTTGAATGTTGGCTTTCTTGTCTTTTCAATATTTTGTTTTTATGTCCTTTCACAATGGTTTACTTTCTATTTTGGTTCTGTCGGTTCTGTTTTTCTACACTTGGCGGTAACGTCTGCATAACCACCATACGGCAATTATTTCGCAATTGGTTATTAATTCCTTCCCTCTCCTTATCTTTAAATTTTTATTTTTTTCAATGCCCAAATATATTAAATTTTAATATCCAAATTATCCCAACACATTTTTCTCTCTGCGGCCCTCCGTGCCTTCTTCGCGTTCCTCCGCGGTAAAAAAAGAGTACCCGGTTTGCCGTTACCTAATCAACCCGCTGAGAACACCAAATCAAAAAAAATCCGTTACAATCCGTTTAATCCGCGTCATCTGCGTTTCATTTTACGTTATAATCCGCCGGATCCATGTCTTTCACCTTTTTTCTTTTCATCAAAGATTCTCAATCCTGATTCTGAATTCCCCGAACAAAGTACTATTAATTATAACATGGTTTTTAATATATATATTCCCCACTGGAATGTAATTATCATAGGAGCAAACCGGGTATCCTAATTTATTGTTGTCAGAATAAATAATCAGATAATATTCTTTTGGTATGACTTGCTCAAATATCCAGGCTCTTCTGATAAATGAAGAAGGTTGGTTTTGTGCACTCGAATCCATTTTAATTTCTATGGGATGTAAATTTTCATCAAAAACCTTTATTTGCGGCATAAAAACAAAAAGTTGATCAACATTGCCAAAAGCATAGGTTATTACGTTTATTCGATGCAACCCTGAGAAAACTGTTTTGAATTTAAAAACCTGATAATTGGTTAATGATGAATCTTCGCATTGAAGAACAGAATCTGCAAGTGAAAGCTTAAAATCGTTGTTAACGGTCAGTGCTATATCCTTTGCTTTTGAAAAATCAATCTGCTTGAATGAGTTTATATGGGTTCTTGATTCTATTTGATGATATCCTATAAATGGTGTTATTATGTGTCTTGAACAACCAGCAATAATGGTAAATAGAATTACTGAATAAATTATTTTAACTTTCATAATGTCTTTGTAGTATTGAATTAATATCTGAAATACTTATCCGTAAAATGCTTCCGAAACACTACTGATGCGTTAAAATTAATCACAAAATAAATCGTATTGTTCTTTCACATTTTGATTGACTTGTACCTCGGTAAGCAGTTCCTTAACTGAAGTTTTATCGAAAGCAGATATTCCCAAAATTTGCATTATTTCGTAAACCGACAAGTTGGTTTTGAGTGAATGCTTGATATATGCTACAATCAGATAAGTGCAGATAGCCACCCATATATGAATGTTTACTGCATTTTCTGAGTGCCCCCATAATCTTTTGATGGTGAGATTCTGCTTTATCCATTTGAAAAACACTTCTATTTGCCATCGATTTTTGTATAAACGTGCAACTTCAAGGGCTGATATGTCAAAATTGTTGGTTAAAAACACGAGCAATAAGGCTTTTTCTTGGTCGTAATATTCAACAAGCCGAAAGTTCTCCGGGTAAAGTTTTTTAGACTTATACCCATTAAGTTTGATGGTTTTATCACTTCTTAACCCCGATGAGTCATCAATATTGAAGTTTCTTTCGATTTCAATATAATTGAGCGATATTTTTGCTCTGGTTACAAAATATGCCCCTACTTTATGGATATTGTACAATGCGAGAAAATCGACATAAGCCTTATCCATCAAATAAATAGCATTAGGGATTGGAATGATCTCATCAAGTGCGTTGCTGTCATGGTATTTACCATCGGTAATAAGGATAAAGGTCGGTATGCTTCCCCGCAAATCAAGCAAGGTATGGACTTTTATTGCACCCCGTGAGTATTTTCCATGTGCCCATTGGAACAACTTGATGCTAAGCGATATCGTCGTCGAATCTAAAGCAAACACATCATTGTCAATATCGATATTGGGGATTGGGGTATCTTGATAAAGAGGTCTTACCAGTTTTATCAGATACTCTCCAAAATCAGCAAATATGTGCCAATTACGATTTTCATTTGCCCGCGATAAAGTTGATTGTTCAACATGTTGCTTAATACCCAAATGATAGAGCTTCTTCTTGTGAACTTTCAGACATAAACAAATATCACGTAATGAATTAAGAGAAGTCAGTTGACCAAAGAAAAGTTGTAAAAACTGGTTCCAACAATTCAAATTTCTGATCCTGTGATCACCATTATACCGATTTACACATTTTTCAAACTCATACCTGTTGACAAATTGTAAAAGCTGGGCAAATACATACTTACCTGAATTCATAATCATGCACTTAAAAAAGTGCAAAACTACAGGTCAATTCAAATCAAAAAATCAAAGAACGATTATATTTGTTTTTATATCAATTATTTACAACTAATTTTAAAAAGTTAACGCATCACTAGTGCTTCCGAAATTAAAATATTAAGCAATAGAATCTATAAATTGTCGTATAATTAAAGTTAAAAACCTTAAAAACAGAACACGGATTATATCAATCTGCATAATCCATTCAATCTGCACAATTCGTGTTTATCTGTTTTTTTCCGTGGAATCCGCGTCCTATTCTTTTTTGATATACGACATTTTACTTGTCCAATTACTTAACCTCAAATCGTGTTTTAAATCATACTTTTTCAATGCCCCAAATATATTAAATTTTAATATCCAAAGTATCCAGACGCGTTTTATTTATAAAAAATCCCTCTGCGGCTCTCCGCGCCTTCTCTGCGGCCCTCTGCGGTAAAAAAAGAGACCCGGTTTATCATTACCTAATCAACCCGCCGAGAACAGCAAAGCCACAGCAGAGAACCGCAGAGCAAAAAATAAATCCGCTTTAATCCGTTTAATCTGTGTCATCTGTGTTCCATTTTACGCTATAATCCGTCTGATCCGCGTCATTCGTGTTCCATCGTTCATCTCAAGGTGCTAATCATTTTTAGGCAGGCGCTAATGCATTTTGCGCAGGCGCTAATGATTTTTGGGTAGGCGCTAATTCATTTTGCGCAGGCGCTAATCCATTTTTGGTAGGCGCTAATCTATTTTGTGCAGGCGCTAATCCATTTTGTGCAGGCGCTAATCCATTTTGTGCAGGCGCTAATGATTTTTGGGTAGGCGCTAATGATTTTTGGGTAGGCGCTAATCTATTTTGTGCAGGCGCTAATCCATTTTGCGCAGGCGCTAATCTATTTTGCGCAGGTGCTAATCCATTTTTGGTAGGCGCTAATCCATTTTGCGCAGGCGCTAAAGCATTTTGCGCAGGCGCTAATCCATTTTGTGCAGGCGCTCACCCATTTTGCACAGGCGCTCACCCATTTTCACTTATTCCTTCGACACCTTGCTGATGGCGATAGGTGTAGCCAGCAGATCGTAGTCGTTGCTATAAACCAGGAATTTGTTTTTCCAGACGGTAGCGTATTTTTCCTTGAAAAAGCGCAGCCCTTTGAAGTGTCCAAACGGTTTCAGGTTCTCGTAAGCAAACTTGATCGTCTTTTCGGGCAGGTTTTTCCCTTTTTCGATACCCGACAGCGGAGCCATGCCCAAGTTAAGGTATTTCTTGTTTTCGTTTCGGAAATAGTCAATCATGGTTACCATCAGCACATCCAGCACACCTCCGGGGACATCTTTCACCCTGCGGATCAGATCGTAAGTTCCTTCGTCCTTAGCATAATCGGGTACAATATTTAAAAATCCCGCCACCCTTTCTTCGGGATCTTCCACGATAAGCACAACCTGTTTTTTCAATTCTTTGGAATTCCATGTGCCCTGCGAGAACACCGCTTCTTTTTTCTCAAAGGCCTGCAGCCATTCGTCGGAAACAGCTTTCAGCTTCTGAAGCAAACCTTCCTTCAGCGGCGGAGTTACTACCTTGCAGGTGTATCCTTCCTTGTTCAGCTTATTGATGGCATTGCGTATAGGTTTCATGTCGCCGCCTTCCAATTTAAAAACATCCAGATCGATGATTCCTTCCTGCCCGAGAAGAAGCGATTTTTTATTCAGTTGCTGGTAGCAAGGCAGGTCTCCTTCATCCACACGGTAATACAAAGTCTTCAACCCGTTTTCGGCACAGTAATCATCAAATTCGCCGATGCATCCGGGCAGTAAGGATTTATCCCGGCAAACCGGATTTTCGAGCACCACGGCATAGTCGCCCGAAATGCGGAAGGAGATAAACCACTCGTGGTTTTGCCCTAGGTAAAGGTGTTTATCACGATACGTTTTGAAATAATCAAGGGCGGAAGCGCCATATTGCTTCACCAGATCTCCGGCTGTTTTCCGTTCATTTTCCTCTTCCTGATGGCGATAGTTGGATGGCTTAAGCAAAATAAACAAAAAGAAAATGATATAGCCGCCCCCGCAGAAGTTCAGGGAATAGGTGAACCAATGGGCAAACTCGGTTTGAGGCGAAAGGTCGCCATTGTTAAACAAAAAGGCCGTGTTAAAAAGGTAATAGACCGATTGCCGGAAGCTGAAGTTGAGCCCGTAATGCCATTCGTCGACTAAGTAGAAGCCAAAGATGCCGTAAAACAGGATAAAACCTAAGCCCGCAAGCAATATGAATATTGAATTATGGAAAAGGCGTTTGTCGTTATGAACAATATAATTCTTGCGCGTATAAATAAGCGTTGCCACGACAAATAATCCAAAAAAGGCTTCTTCGTAGTCGATGGCTTTGGTAAGATGTCCCACCACCGACAGTGCCGCTATGACCAGCGACAGCCACCAGGCATTCCTCAATCCGCGCACTAAATAGGCCGACAGCACAATCAGCAGTATCCCGGCAATGATGACGGAGAAATTGGAAAAATAGATGGCATCGGCAGGCAGAAAATCCTCAAGAAAAGCCAGGCGTTCGGACACGGCAGGCGTCAGCACCGAAAAGATATTGACGATGCCAAGGATCAGTATCAGAAAAGCGGGAAAGATACGCAGGAACAGGTTATCGCGTTTATACACAAAACTCAGGGCACCGATAAGCAGCGGCAGCCAGAACTCAAAGAAACGATAGAGCAACGAGACGGAAATGGCGTCAACCTGCGATACGCCATAGCTCAGCAATACCACCGTTAATGAAATTTCCACGGCTCCCAGTCCACGCATGAAAGGCGAAACGGCATACATCAGCGTTGCCACCACATAGCCCAGCAGGGCTATCTGCAAGGTGGCATCTATCCCCAGAGCCTTCATGGCAATATACAAATGGGCAATGCCGCACAACTCGATGAGAAAGGAAAAGAATATTGTTTCGAGGAACCCCTTTGCCGAATATTCCTGTTCCTTTAATTCTTCATAAAAAAACACCAGTTTAGGCTGATATTTCGAAATTAACCGGAAAATAACGCCGCCTTTTATAAATGGACGCAGGGCAAAAATCAATGCACCTACGATGATGATTAATGCGATGAATGCAAAAAGTACGGTTCCCGTAAGGTTATGTGCCAAAAAAAGAATGATAATTGCCGGAATGGCAATGAGCACCAGCGAAACAAAACCGGAAATGCCATACACGGTAGACGCTAAATGGATGCGGGTTTTGGTTACTCCCTGCTTTTCGATGTCGGAAGTGAAAAAGGCTAAGGAAGTAATTCCGCCTGCCGGGAGAAAAACGCTGATGAAATTTCGCTTAAGCGAAAGGATCAATGCATTGAAAAAGGAGACATTGGAATGCAGAGTCCGGAAGCTGGCCATATACATATTGCCGTGAATAATAAGATAAAGCGCCGATACCGCAATTCCGGTCAGGAACCAACCTAAACGGCTGGTTGCAAGCAAATCGAAGGAGAGTTTTAGCTCGTTACCGTTATGCTTGATAAAATAAACGCTGAAAGCTATGGGAATCAATGCCAGGGCAACCTGGAAAATCATTTTGCCACTGATGCGAGAGGTGATAACTTTAAAATTCATACGTTTAAAATAAAAATTGTAAATTTACCCGGAAAAATCAAAAGTATGAAAAAATTTATAATTATCCCCGGTATCGTCATTATTTTGCTGATAATTACGTGGCTAATAATTGACTCACACCGGATTAAAACCCGGCAATCGGCCGAGATCAAAAGAGAATTTGCTATGGATTCTGCCTTTGCAAAGGACGATTTGGCGGATTTACCGCTGTTGTATTACAAAAGTCCCCAATCCCAAACCGACTATTTTATCATCATGATTTCGGGCGATGGCGGCTGGCGCGATTTTATTGATACCCTGTCGGCTTCGCTGGCTAAAAAGGGAATCCCGGTGGTTGGGTTCAACACTATTCCTTATTTTTCCGATACCAAAAGCCCGGCACAGATTGCCCGCGATCTGGAACGGGTAATCAAAAACTTTTCTCATGCCTGGAAAAAACAAAAAGTGATCCTTGGTGGTTATTCCTTTGGTGCCGAAATTCTCCCGTTTGTGTATAACAAAATGGATACGGCATTTCAAAAAAATGTTGAAAAAGTGATGATGATAGCCCCGTCGAATCTTGCTGATTTTAAAGTAAGCCCGGTGTATTATTACAATCCGGCTTACAGCAAGCCGGTATTGCCGGAACTTAACAAAGTCCCTCCGGACAAAGTGCTGGTATTTTGTGATAAATACAAACATTCCATCTGTAAAGTTCTGCCTGATAAAGTTCCTTATGAGGTTGTCAGGGTAAAGTATGGGCACATGTTTTCCAAAAAGTACGACCAGATGAGCGATGTGGTGGCAAACAGATTAGGTGTAAAATAATAACTGAATGATGATAAAACGAATAATTATAACCTGCCTGATTTTAGTGGAAGCCGGTATGGCCTATTCCCAATCCACTTATGGTAAGGAATTTTACCTGCTCCATTCTTCCAAGAACCAGTCAAAAGAAATCAAAGCAATTTATGGCAACGATAGTATGTTCCGTAAAGATGACCTTATGGATCTGAGTTTATCCATGTATCCTAACGATAGTTCCCGTTCGGATTATTTTGTCATCCTGATTCCCGGCGATGGCGGCTGGATGGATTTTACAACCGAGATTGCCGCAGTATGTTCCCATCGTGGCATTCCTGTGGTGGGATTCAGCACGGTTCCTTATTTTATCGAACGGAAAACGCCGAAGCAGGTAGCCATGGATATTCAACGGGTAATCCGGAATTTCTCCCATGTATGGCATAAGAAAAAGGTGATTTTGGCCGGTTATTCGTTGGGCGCTGAGATCATGCCTTTTATCTATAATGCTTTGGATAAAGAGTATAAGGCGAAAGTCATTCGTTATGCCATGATTGCTGCTTCCAATGAAGCCAGTTTCTGGGTCAGTCCCGATTATAATTACCGCCACGACCAGATGGTAGCCGTGATTCCGGAGCTGGGGAAAACCGATACATCAAAGCTTTTGATCATCTGCGATAACAGCAAAGAATCGCTTTGCAAATATTTGCCCGGGAATCATTCTTATGATGTGATGCAACTACCCGTTGGACATGCCTTTGGCGGCAAATGGAACCATTATGCCAATATTATAGCAGATAAAATACTGGCAAAATAGAAATTGATGCTCCAATTGGGGACGACTAAATAAGGTTAGATAATCGGGACTAAAAAATGCTCCGGAGCTTTTATTTAAGAGATACGGTTCTCCTGAACAAAAGATACGGTTCTCTTAAGCAAAAGATACGGTTCTCTTAAGCAAAAGATACGGTTCTCTTAAGCAAGAGATACGGAGCTTTCCCCGATAAGGTACAAGGCTAAAACTGCTAAACCGGATTTGCTGAAAAGCTTTTTTAAAACCATTTCAGAATTTTTATAAATAACAAATTTCAGGATAGCATTTTACAAGTGCACGGAAATTGTATGATGAATTCTATTTTTCCTGCAGTTCTTTTGTAAAAACAGCTGTTCATCCGATAAAAACATAGCATTATGGCTTTTTCGGCAAACCCTGAATATCCTATTTCAGTCTGCTTAACCCTGCTTTTGCTTTTTGATGAATGCTGTTGCTGTATTCATTTGGATTAAGCGAAAGACATTGGTTGTAATATTCCGTAGCTTTCGTCCGGTTTCCGGTTTTTTCATAAATCAGTCCTAACTGGAGCGCCGCATTGGCAGCAAAATACCATTTGTCTTTTTTTCCGTTTTTAAGCGTTTCCTCGTAACAGTCTATGGCCTGTTTGGTTTTGCCCCATTCATGGAAGATACGTCCCTGACGGTAGGTATATTCAAGAACGTCCTTTTTCGTTACCATTTGCTTACGGTTTTCTGTCAACTGATCCAACGCTTTGTCATAATAACCGCCATCAAAAAGCAAACGGCTTTTGAGCAAAGGGATGTTGGGTATTTCGCCCGATCTGGCTTCTTTTTCGGCCGATTTATCTTCATCCACCAAAGTGTTTCCGTAGTTCAACGCACGGTTACTGTTTCGTTTATACGAATTAATATCTCCGGCAATCAGGTACGACCAGGCTAATTTCTGATAGGCCGATTTAATATAATTGGTACCCTTAAACTTTAAAAGGAAATTGAGAAAATGCTTCCCGGCACCCGCTTCCAGACGGTTGAGCTTAGCCAGACCGGTCAGGTATTCGAGGTAATAAAAGGGATAATAAGCGCTGTCGTTGGGTCGCGAAAGTAAAATTCTGATGGCTTCATCGTTATTTCCCGTTCGCATGGCGATGCTTGCCACACTATAGATAAGCAAAGGATTGGATGCGTATGTTTTCTGGTTTTCAGCCGAATTGAATCGCCGGTAGAGTTTCAGGGCTTCCGATTTATCATTTTGTAGATTCAGATTGATGAATGAAAGAAAAAACATGGCTTCGGGTTTCAGATAGGTATACTCTGGATTTTTTTCAGAAAGTGCCAACACACGTGTAAGTTCCGATGTGCCCTGACTTACCGAACCTTTAAACGATAATGTTTTGATTACCCACTGGTAATTGTCGGGTATGGTTCCGATAAGCGTGTGCAGCAAACCAAGGCTGACGTCGTTGGGCACAAAACCGGGATACTGCTGATGATTTTTCTCAAGCAGACGGTAAGCTTTGTTTATTTCGTAGCCTGCCGTCAGGTATTCTCCGAATTTTATCCGCACAAAAGCCCATTGCAGGTAAACTTCGGCAAGGCAATAGCGGTAATACGGTGAATTTTTGTCTCCACTTTCCAGCCGTTCGATCCTGAGAGCCTTGTTGGGTTTTAATTTCTCAAAAGTTGCCTTTTCTTCACCGATAAAAACAGTGAGAAAATCAACGTAATTTTCAATGTAATAAGGAAGGTCATTCTGAGGATTTAACAGCTTTTCGCGATGAAGAAGAGCCTTGCCCTCGGTAAATTTCAGGCTTAGGATGCTGGAATATGCCCGCCGGCAATTGGCATTGAAATCGTAGTTTCCATAAGAATAAAAGCTGGAAAACAAGAAAATCAACGCAATGATACAACGTGGCATTTATGAATATTTTAAAATTATAATTACGAAATTGCCAAAGACTTGCCGCTAATTGATAATTTCAACCTTTTGTGGCTTGCCATCCCATACGAAATGTATTTTCAACTGTTTATCTTCTATCTGATAGAAACTCTTACTATCTTTTCCAGATTTTGACTTTGGGATTTCTTTCCCGTTGATAAGCACTTTCTTCGGCAGGTCATTGTTCCAAACTTCAAAAGTCATCCGCCGGGTTTTTGGCATACCATTCCAACTTCCTTTTTTTGAAAGGTTAATGACAATATGTCCTTTGGTTTGATTTCCATTGTAGCTGATGAGTTCATAGTTTCCTTCTTTCATTGCCAGCTTGTCCCAACCATCATCCTCGTATTGAATAAACTGGGATTTACCTTCGGGATAATAACGTACAATAAATTCATCCGAGGTATAATTGTCGGTTGTTTTCAGCGGAGTGGTCATCGGAATAAAACTACCGGCTTTAACAAAAAGCGGAATGTATTCCATTGTCAGGGGATAGTTTATCCACTGGTTCCCGGAATAACGTTTGCCTGAATTAAAATCATACCATTGGCCGGACGGGAGGTATATTTTCTGCATCTTCAATCCTTTTTCGATCACGGGAGCTACAAGGATGTTTTCGCCCCAGAAGTATTCATTTTCGACACTTCTTGCAATACTATCGTCGGGAAAATAATAAAACAAAGGACGCATCAGCGGGGCGCCGTTTTCGGAATTTTGCCAGGCAAGAGTATAGTTATAGGGCAACATGGCATAGCGTAGTTTCATGCTATTCCGGACAATTCGCTGAGTTTCCATGCTGAAAAAGACAGGCTCGCTGGGAATACCCGAACCGTGAGGACGTAAAATTGGGGTAAATGTTGCAAATTGCAGCCAGCGGGTGTATAATTCATCATCCTTTTCGCCCATAGCGAAGCCGCCGGCGTCGGAATGGATATAGCCAAGCCCGTTCATGCCCATGGTAAGTAACAGTGGCAATTGTGCCTGCAGTCCCCCCCAGCTTCGCGGCACATCGCCTGTCCAGGGGAAAGCCGAGAATCGCTGCGAACCGGCAAAACCGGAACGCTGAAGGTGAAAAAGCCGTGTATGCGGATAATTTTCGGCGTATTTGTCCGCAAGCATCTTATCCCAGTTATGCCCGTAAATATTATGGACAGCATCTGCTTTTCCGTTCACATGAAAGATGTCCGACGGATGACTTTCGGGTTCACCCAGATCGCCCCACCAGGCTGCCACGCCCATGTTTATTTGCTTCTGGTATTTTTCCCAAAACCATTCCCTCGCTTCGGGCTTAAAAATATCAATGAGGCTACCATGTCCGAAATAGAAATATTTATCCACGTAAGTGTTGCCCAAGCTGTCGGTTACGAATATCTTTTTTGAATCGGCATCGGCATAGGTTTTCACGGTATCAATAACGTAAGGTTCAGTAATAAGAATAGTTTTTATGCCCTGCCGACGAAATTTGGCGATCATTTCCTGTGGGTGAGGCCAGGCATTTTTATACCAGTCCAGGGTGCCGAGATGTCCTTTAATGCTGTCGCCAAACCAATAAAAATCAAGAATTATGGCATCTATCGGAAAATCATGTTTCTGCATCAGCGATACAATGCTATCGGTTTCCTGCTGATTGCGATAAGCCATGCGGCTTTGCAGATTGCCTAAAGCCCAGCGGGGAAGCAAGGGCTGACGACCGGTAAGATCGGTATACGACTTCATCAGTCCGGGATAATCCCCGGCAGCAATCACAAAATACCGGGCTGTACCGCCTATGGCATTCCATTCGAGTACGTCGGCTTGCGCTTTGCCAATATCTACAAATCCTTTTTGTGGATTATCCCAAAGCACGGCATATTTTTTCGATGAAAGCACCATAGGAATGGAATAATTCAGGCTGGTAGTACCCATCTGATAACCATACGACGGGCGGTTATACAACGAAAGCTGGTAACCCCGCCGGTTCATGGCGAGGGCACGTTCGCCGGTTCCATAAATGGCTTCATTGGAGCTTATCTTAAAAGAAACGCTGCTTTCATTCTTATCAACATTAAATCCGGTGGATTCGCGAAGCAGGGTATCTCCTTTGTAAATAAATGCAAGATAAAAGGGATTGTTATGAACAAAAACATTCATTCCACCACTTTCGAGCAATTGCGCACCAGCGATTGAGGATATTTTTTTGGCAACATTCAATGGCTTCATAACAACGGCATTGGAAGAATCGCTGACGCCGCTACCATCGGGCGAATACCTGACTTCCCATATGGTTTCGGTATACGGTGTGATAAAAATGCTGCCATTATCGGTAACCGCTTTCCAGCCGTTACCGTTTAGTTCGATGCGGATAAGTTTCCGGTTTGCCTTTTGATCCGTTTTTAAAGGCTGAGCAAAGGTTTGGGAAAGGCTAACGGAAAGTAATAAAAACAGGATTTGGAAAAAACGGAGAATCATGATTCAAAAATTGATGATTAATAACTGCGTGTTGTAACGTTAGTGATACCAGCATCCTGGCATGGCAAATGTAATAAAATTCCCGATTGGAAAACGCGCTTGATTATCTTTTCGTTTTATCTGTATCCAATAAAAATTTAGAAATTCATTGATCAGAATGTCATGAAACGAGCATGTTCGCTAAACGCAAATACGGATGAAGATTCACAGCGAGTTCCATCCGACCTTAAAAAGACAAATTAATTACGGATGAAACAGAATTTTATTTATCAGTTACATTTTTGTAATGATAATATCTTTCAAATACCTCGTTCACAAAGTTGTAGGTTTCCTTGCCATGGCAGGTTCCATAAAGAACAACGGAATCCTTACAGATCTGCGGATTTGATATCTGAATCATAAACCAGTCAACATTATTGGTCCATAAATTGGGATCTTTTTTGTATTTCTTTGCCAGTCGCTGCGCATCCTGTACATGATTGATGCCCACATTGTAGGAAGCCAGAACAAATTTGGTACGTTCATTTTGATCGTGAACTGAAGACAGAAATTCTTTGTCGAGCAGTTTCAGATATTTAACTCCTGCATTAATTTGGAAATCGGGAGAGGATTTGCCTGAAACCGAATATTTTTTGGCAGTATTGGGCACTAATTGCATCAGTCCAACGGCTCCGCCACGGGAAGTTGCCCTTGGCTGAAATCCGGATTCCTGATAGATGAGCGAAGCCAGCAGGCGCCAGTCCCAGCCAATGTGTGTGCTGTATTTCTGAATCAAGCGGTCGTAACGGGAAATAATGCCTTTTTCCAGCGTATTGAATTCCGACTGGGCAAATTCGACAGAACGTGGATTATCGAAATACCGCGAGTAGGTAAGCATATATTCCTTTGAACCCTTATAATTAGCCAACCAGTTATTTAAGGCTTTCAATAATTCGTTGGAACCCTTTTTGACAGCCCATCCCAGATTTTGCTGAAAGCTCACGGGGGTTTTAATATCCAATTCAGGATAATTACGTTCATACACACCGGCTAAATGTTCGTCGCAAATGGTATAATCTATTTTACCTTTGGCTACCAGTAATACCAGTTCTTCAACACTACTTACGGGGTCTTCCACTATCTGAATGGTATCGCCGATTTCCTGCTGAAGGTTTTTTAAACGTTCGGCAAAAGCAGAACCCTTTTGAACGTATATTATTTTATGAGCCAGGTTAATAGGATTACGGATGGGTTCGGTCTTTGATTTATGGCTGTATTTACGCTGGACAAGCATTTGCCGTGCATGAATGATGGGTACTGAAAAATCAACGATTTTACTTCGACTCATCGTTTTGGTTAAATCCATTGCGATCATATCGCATACTCCGTTATCCAAACATTCAAAGCTTTTTTGCAAATCGTTATTGACTACGATTTCTAATTTTACACCCAGATAATTGGCAAAAGCTTGTAATAGTTCGTATTGATAGCCCATAGGCTCTCCACGGTAAAGAAAATAGTTGATGGAGTTAAAATCGGTGGAGGCTATAATTTTTCCTTTTTGTTTTATTTTTGCAATAACAGCTTTACTTTCAGCATTGCTAAGTTGTTGCTTTTTAATGGCTTTATGACAAGAAGGTAAAAAGAATACAAGAGGCAGGAGCAATAACAGGATTCTCTTAACAATCATTTTTTTTATTTTGGTGAATACTCTTTTAAGTTAAAAAATGCAAGTACGAAAAGGCAGGTGAAAAAACTATTTCCCTGTTTTAAAAAAATAGTGAATAATCACATCAATATTCAACTTGTTTTTTAACACTTTGCAAAGATAAACAAAATTTTTTAAACGGTTTTTCGGTAACGCCTGACCGCAAGACTGAACATAACTATGGCATAAATCACCAGAGAAAAGAATTCATTTTTAAAGTCTGCAAACGAAGAACCCTTGAGCAAAACCATGCGGATAATTTTGATAAAATATGCCACAGGATTCAGCTTATCAAGATATTGCGCCCACACGGGCATATTTTCGATAGATGTAAAGAGTCCGCCCATCAAAATAAAAATCATCATAAAGAAAAATGAAATAAACATGGCCTGCTGCTGGGTGTTGGTGATGGTGGAAACCAATAATCCCATGGCCAGAATAACCACAATATATACCGAAGCTACCATAAATATCAGCCATAGGTTACCAATCATCGGAATATTGAATAACAATTTCCCTAAAGTCAATCCAAAAGCAAGTTCGAACATGGCAATTACCCATGTAGGCAGAAGTTTTCCCATAATAAACTGATATTTCCGTATGGGCGTAACGTTGATTTGCTCGATGGTTCCTATTTCTTTTTCACGAACCACATTCATACTCGAAAGCATTAAGCTGATAATGGTTACCAGCAAAACCAAAATTCCGGGGACCATAAAAGTTTTATAATTTAATTCGGGATTGTACCAGAACGATTGAGTAATGGCAATGGTTTTAGAAATACCTTCAGGAGACATACCCACGGATTTCACCATAATCTGGCGGTTATAGTCGGCGATGACATTGGTGGCATAAGCATAAGTTAATCCGGCAGTAGTTCCGTTGATGGCATTTATTATTAATTGTACTTCATCTTTGCCTTCTTTAACCAGATTTTTTTCAAAACCTTCAGGAATCTGTAGTATAATATCGGCCTGTCCGTGTTTTAATTCTTCTTCGGCCATTTCGGATGAAAATGAACGCCCTTTAATTTTAAAAAATGGCGAACCCTCAAATTTGCTTACCATTTGCCGTGAAGTTGATGATAAATCATTATCAACCACATACAGCCTGATGTTTTTCATTTCAAAGGTAGCCGCATGAACAAGGATGATCAATTGGAAAATTGGAACAAAGAAAATGATTGGGATCATTGCCTTATTTCTGAATATCTGGATAAATTCCTTTTGAAGGAGGAAGAGTATGGTTTTCATTTTATTCCAATCTTACTTTAAACTTACGTACACTCAACAAAATAAATACCGACATCATGATTACCAGAACCAGCGTTTCTTTCCAGATATAACCAAGACCAACACCTTTCAGCATAATGCTTTTGATAATAGTAATGAACCATTTGGGCGGCATAAACTGGCAAAGCGCCTGAAGAATAACCGGCATATTTTCGACAGGAAAAATAAAACCCGATAACAGAATCGTTGGCAGCATAAGAGCTACCAGCGAGATCATCATGGCAACCTGCTGACTGTTGGTAAGGGTTGAAATGAGAATCCCAAGGGAAAGTGCAACCATGATAAAAAGAACACTTTCGGCAAGCAATAAAATAATACTACCCTGTATGGGAACTTCAAAAATAAAATTTCCTATTAATAAGATAATTACCGCATTAACAAATGATAGAAGAACATAAGGTAAAACTTTCCCGACGATAATCTGGATAGGACGCAATGGAGAAACTAACAGAATTTCCATGGTGCCCAATTCCTTTTCGCGGGTAATGGAAATGGAAGTGAGCATGGCCGAGATAAGCATCAGCAACATAGCCATAATGCCCGGAACAAACATAAAAACGCCCTTCAGATTTGGATTATATTGCATACGCACCTGTGGAATAATTTGAAGCGGTATTTTAGCCTGGGGCGCCATCTCAGCAACATAATTATTGATGATGGCACGGGTGTAATTTACCAACAGATTGGCAGTGTTGGGATCGGAAGCATCGGCTATAAGTTGCACGTTTGCCTTGCCTTCTTTTTCGAGTTTCCGGGCAAAATCGGATTCAAAAACAATAACTTCCTTTATGTTTCCTTCTTTAAAACAACTTTCTATTTCTGAATAATTTTTGATGTTTTTATCTAAAAGAAAATAGCCTGAAGAAAGTAGTTTTTGGGTAATCTTTTGAGTTACCTGGTCTTTCGACTGGTCATAGATAGCAATTTTAGCATCCTTGATTTCATTGGTAACCACAAAGCCAAAAAGCATTAATTGAACGACAGGGATTCCAAAAAGGATGATTAATGTTCGAAAATCCCTAAAGATGTGGTAGAATTCCTTTATGATAAAACCTTTCATTGGCTAATTACGGGCTAATTTGAGAAATACTTCGTTTATTGATTGTACCCCGAAAGTTGTTTTCAGGTTTGCAGGAGTATCCAGCGCTACGATTTTACCGTCCACCATTATTGAAACACGGTCGCAATATTCGGCTTCATCCATATAGTGAGTTGTAACAAAAATGGTTATGCCTTCGTGGGCGGCTTCGTAAATCATATCCCAAAATTGCCGTCGCGTAATGGGATCAACTCCGCCGGTAGGTTCGTCAAGGAAAACAATTTTGGGATGATGAAACACAGCAACCGAAAAAGCAAGTTTTTGTCGCCAGCCTAAGGGCAAATCTTTGATCAATTTATTTTGAACAGCTGCAATTCCTAATTTTTCGACCAGATCCTGTGTTCGCACGCTGATCTCTTTACGCGAAATACCATAAATGCCGCCATATAACCGGATATTTTCCACCACCGTCAGGTCTTCATAAAGCGAAAATTTCTGGCTCATGTAACCAATATTTTTTTTGATTTTGTCAGCTTGATGATAGGCGTCAAAACCGGCAACGCTGATTTGTCCGGATGTGGGCGACGATAACCCGCAAAGAATCCGGATAGCAGTGGTTTTTCCGGCGCCATTGGCTCCCAAAAAACCAAATATTTCACCTTGTTTTACTTCAAAAGTCAGGTGATCGTTGGCAATGAAACTATCAAATTTCTTGACCAGATCTTTTACGATGATGATAGGTTTTTCGGAATTCATCACAGGTATCAGTTAATATTTTCATTTTTACTCATCAGTTCCATAAAGCAATCTTCAATATTTGCTTTAATTGGCACAATTTCAATGTTTTTATGTCCTTTTTCAAACAAGTATTTTTGAATTTTAGTTTCAACAAATTCAACTGACTTGTCTGTATAATGGATATACTGACCGAAAAGAAAAACGCTTCTGGCATCGGGATATTCCCGAAGATCTTTGATGAGGTGGTACATATCTTCAGATTTGATGGCGAAAATTTTGAGGTCAAATTGTTCAATTATATTTGAAGGCGTGTCGATGCTCATGATTGAACCTTTTTGCATCAAGGCAACGCGATCGCACAGTGATGCTTCATCCATATATGGAGTTGATACAAGAATAGTTATTCCACTTTCTTTCAGCTTTCGAAGCATTTCCCAGAATTCTTTACGCGAAACAGCATCCACGCCGGTGGTCGGTTCGTCCAAAAACAATACATCAGGTTTATGAATTAAAGCACACGAAAGCGCTAATTTTTGCTTCATCCCGCCCGATAATTTGCCAGCAAGACGATTCTTAAAAGGCTCAATCTGTTGGTAGATATCTTTGATAAGATGGTAGTTTTCAGCAATAGTGGTTTGAAAAATAGAAGCAAAAAATTTCAGATTTTCTTCTACCGTTAAGTCCTGATAAAGTGAAAATTTTCCGGGCATGTATCCAACCTTGCGCCGTATTTTTTTAAAATCCTTTACTACATCAAGTTGCTCGACACTTGCAAATCCCTGATCAGGAATGAGTAATGTGGTTAAAATTCTGAAAAGCGTGGTTTTTCCTGCTCCGTCGGGTCCAATAAAACCAAACAATTCCCCTTTGTTTACGCTAAACGATATATCCTGCAAGGCTTTTACCTTGCCATAGTTTTTGCTTAGTTTATCGATCTCTACGGAAATGATATTCATGCTTTAATTTTTGATGTATCCTTTTTATTTTTCAGACACTTGGGACTATTTAAAATTTACTTCGCCGGGCATTCCAATTTTCAACGTGCCATCGTTTTTAACCAGAACTTTGACAGCATAAACCAGATTTACCCTTTCTTCCTTGGTCTGGATTATTTTGGGCGTAAATTCAGCTGTTTGCGATACCCAGCTTATGGTTCCTTCCAATTTGCGATTGTCCTTTTTATCCTTGTCAACCAGCACCTCGACTTTTTGTCCGAGTTTGATAGTTGGCAATTGTGTACCATCCACATAAACGCGAAGGAAAACCTGATTCATATCGGCAATTTTGTAAAGTGCCTTGCCTATGGAGGTCATTTCCATCGGTTCAGAATATTTAGTTAATATTTCACCGGAAATGGGGTTGCGTATGGTACATTTACGGATGCTTTCGGTAAGCTGGGCAATCTGTTTGGTTAAACTTTCCATTTCATCAGGAATACTTTTACTTTGCGTTTGAATGGACAGCATTTGTTTGTCAACCAAACGAATACTCGCATTAATATCGTCTAATTGTTTGGGAGTAGCCGCTTTATCCTTCAGCAGATTAACAATCCGGTTTTTTTCAATCAAAAGATTTTCCTTTTGTTGTTGCTGAACATCAATTTGCGATGAAATATTTTCCTGTTTTGTTGCAATAGCTTTACGTTGAGCTATTAAAGCCTGGCGTTTTAGGGATAAATCAAGCGTATCAATTTGCCCGATTACCGTATCGGCAGGCAGTCTCTGGCCTTCTTCAATACAAAAACTAATGATTTTTCCATTGGCTTCCGACGAAATGGTAACTTCAGTTGCTTCAAAAGTGCCGTAAGCGTCCGATTTATTTTTGTCGTTGTTACAGGCAGTTGCCAGTAATCCTACGATTGGAATTAAATACCTTAATTTCATAAAGTTATATTGTTTTGAGAATTAATAAATCCCGGTTAATGTTAAATAATTGATTTTAGCTTGAATAAGTTGAATTTTATGTGATTCCATTGTTAATCTTGCCTGAAGTTGATTGTTTACTTCGGTTAGGTATTCGGTAGAAGTAATTATTCCGTTATCTAATTGAGACGAATAGGTTTTCACAATTTTGTCGCGTAATTCAATGAGTTCATTATCCTTTTCGATCAACGACTGGAGCTTGCGGATGTCCCCCATTTGCTTTTCTGCTGATATTTTTAGATTCTTTTCAAAAATATCTTTTTGTGAATTGATGATATCTTTTTGTATATCAATAATCTTACGATCGGTATGGTTTTGATTCCAGTTCCAGATATTCCAGCTTAACTTAGCACCAACCATATAATATTCTTTAAACTCATTTTTAAGCATATTTAAACCCGGACGTCCGTAGCCAGCCTGCCCGAAAGCAGAGAATCGGGGCATGGTTTTTACCGAAACCAGATCTTTAAGAGCATCTGTTTTTTTAAGTTGCAAATCAAAAGCCTTCATTTCAAGCCGTTTATTTTCAAATAATGATTTTATTTCCGGACTTACCGGAAGGTTTAAAACCGCGGTCTCATTTATGACTTCACCCATCAACTCGGCAAGCATTTCAAAACTTGATTTTTTATTTTCCGAAAGTTCAATCAGTTGCTGGTCAAGTTTGATAATTTCTGCTTTTAATACATCGGCATTCGATTCCAGCGTAATGCCATTTTTTACACCAGATTCAATTTTAGCTAACTTATTTTCGATATCCTTTTTTATCACGTCAACCTGCTTTTCACTTTCCTGGATAAGAATGATACCGAAATACAACTGATTAACACGGTCTTTTAATTTATAAAGCTCTGCATCAAGATTTTGTTCATCAGTTTCAATAGACAGGTTTTCCAATTTTTTTTGTTTAGAAACATTTCCACCATCGTAAATGGTTTGTGAAAGATCGAGGCTAACTTTGTATTGATCTTTACTTAAGCCTTCAATATTTACATTAGGCAGTTTAATAGGTAGCGATGTAACATCCGATTGATACGTAGCCTGACCATTAATAAATGCCTGGGGGAGAAAAGTGTTATCCAGCGTTTTTATCTTTAATTGGCTGACATCCTTTAACAATTGCCGTTGTTTTATCAATGGAAAATTTGCCATCGCTTTCTGGTAACAATAGTCAAGCGAAAGGTTTCCGGGAATCTGTCCATAAATCATACTCGCTGATAAAAGCCAGATTATTAATAAGTATCGTTTCATTTTTTGGATATTGCTTTTATAATAAATCTTGGAATTTCTTTTTTGCGTTGTTCAATAAATGCATCAAATGCCTGAACGTCATTATTTAGTAAAATGCCCAAAATAATTGGTCGTGCCGCAAATGGAAAAATACACATTGACAATAGATTAACTAAAATCTGTAAAGGCGGGATATCTTCAATCTTGCCTTCATCAATTTCTTTTTGAATTTGTGAAACGATGAGTGGTGGCATAACACCGTTTATTTTGAGTAAATTAACTACATATTCTGAGTCGCGGCTTAATTCGTGTAAAACAAAAATCGGCAAGTGGGGATTTTCTTTAAACAAGTTAATATACTGCTCCGCAGCTTCTTCAATCTTTTCAAATACGGTTTGATCGGAACGTTGAATTTTCCATATTTTAGGAACAAATTTTGAAAAAGCTTCATTAAAAACGGCTTCAAAAAGTTTTTCTTTTTTGCGAAAGTAATAGTGAAGCAATGCCTTATTTATACCTGCTTCATCGGCAATTTCCTGCATACGTGCGCCGTCAAATCCTTTTAAAACAAATACTTTTTTAGCTGCTTCAAGAATTAATGTTTCGGTATTAGTGTCTTTTTCCTGCATTTTAAATTTAGTTAATTGGTTTAATCATTTGGATTAACCAAATGGCAAAATTAAAACAAAAATTGACTGCATCCACAAAAATTGAAACTTTTTTTACGGATAAGGTATAGCTACCCATCGGAAATAAAAAAATCCGATAATTTTAAAATTATCGGATTTTTTATGAGAAGTATATTCTTTTCTAACCTGCCAAGGGAACCTTAATTTTCTGACCAGGTTTTAATTGATTGGAATTGTCAATGTTATTAATTTTTTTGATTTGATTTACCGTTACGCCATTATATTTATTAGCTATTCCCCATAACGTATCTCCGGCTTGAACAGTATAGTAAACAAACTTCGATTTTTCTTGTTTGGGTTCTTTTGCTGTCGTCTTTTTTACGATTTTTTGTTCTTTATCAAGAGGTATCGGTCCGGAAACAATAAGCTTTTGTCCGGGTTGGATAGTAGTTTCTTTCAGATCATTCCAAACAATTAAGTCTTTAACTGAACAATGATAACGGGAAGCAATGATGGCAAGATGCTCGCCAACTTCCACTTTATGATAAATTGTTTTTTCGGGACTTGAATTTTCAGTCTCCAGTTCGTTGGGCTGCTTATTTAAAGACAGCGCTTCAGAAGTATTAACTTGAGAATACACAATCAAGCGGGTTCCATTTCGAACGGTATTCTTACGTATATGATTCCATCTTTTTAGATCACTAACCGAACAATTTAATTTTCGGGAAATTGTTGTTAGGGTTTCACCATTTTTTACTTTGTAAAATGTACGTTCAGATGCCGGTGCATTTTTCAATAATGAAAGCAATTTATCTCTTTCAATACCCTTAGATGTAGTATATTGATATAGAGCTGTTTCATTATTTATAAAATCAGCTACATATTTTTGGGGTAACCTAAGGTAATACGTTTCGCCTTTGGTGGAAGGTATAATGCCCCGCTGATAGGAAGGGTTTAGAAATTCAATATCGGCAATGGGAATGCCTAATTTTTCAGATATTTGATCAAAAGAAACTACGTCTTTTACAGCTACAGTATCTATTTCATAATGCATAAATGCCGGTTCAACTGGATATATATTATGTTCTGCCGCATAATTAAGCACATAATTTACTGCTATAAAAGCCGGAACATAACCTTGGGTTTCCTTGGGAAGGTATGGCTTTATTTGCCAAAAATCCATTTTTCCTCCCGAACGGCGAATAGCTTTATTTACATTACCGGCTCCGGAATTATACGCTGCTAAAACCAATAACCAGTCGTTATAGGTTTTGTACAAATCTTTCATATGGCGGCAAGCGGCAATAGTTGCTTTGTATGGATCGCGCCGATCATCAACAAATGAGGAAACTTTTAAATCGTACATTTTGCCGGTTCCATACATAAATTGCCATAAACCAGAAGCTCCAACTTTGGATTTTGCTCGAGGAATCAAAGCTGATTCAATAACCGCCAGATATTTTAATTCAAGGGGCATATCAAATCTGTCAAGTTGTTCTTCAAATAAAGGAAAATATATTTGAGCTAAACCTAAAATACGGGCTGTCAACGCTTTTTTTCTAACGGCATATAAATCAATAAATGTTTTAACATCCTGATTGTATACCAATCCGATAGGCGATTTGGCATTTAAAGCAGCAATGCGATCAAAATAAATGGAATCGCTGTAAGTCGGAATAAAATTGGGAGGAAAATTGTAAATGTTTAATTTAGAGATATCGGTAGTAAAGGTCGAATTCTCAAAGTATTGATAATTTACCAGACTATCAAGCATTGCTACAATAGGATCGTCGGGTACAAATTCCTGATTGATTTTGGTCGTGTCATCAACCGGTTGGGTTGGAAAAGCATAAATAAAAGCAGTAGAAAATAAAGCAATAAGTAAAGTAAATATTTTCAGATTATTCATCAGTCAATACTATATATGAATGTTAATTATTCTAAATGATTCATGCTTCATCATAATCCACTGTATGATAAAGCAAAGGAAGCAACTTTAAAAAAACTGAAAAAACACTAATTTATTGCCTTTTCAGCTTACAAAAATAATATTTTAAAAATAAAAATCAGCACAATCAAAAATTTAATTTAAAATTTTACCAAAAAAATAGTGGCAAAATATGTAATAATTACATGCTAATTGTTATTGTGAATTATGATTCTTTACCTTTGTCAGGGTTTTCTTTTTCTTCACCTTTGGAGGCATCTTTAAATTCCTTAATTCCTTTTCCCAAACCACGCATTAATTCAGGTATTTTTTTCCCGCCAAATAATAATACTATTACAATAAGTATTAATAAAATTTCCGTTACACCAAGTTTTCCCATTGTGTCGTTATTATGTTTTACAAAAGTAAATAATTTTTTCTTCCAATTTGGGTATTAACAAAAATTAACGGGAAATCCACTGCGCAGGGTCCTGCGTCGTTTTACCCTTCCAAATTTCAAAATGAAGTTCGGTTTTTGATGTTTCGTTATCGGTGTTAACAACACCTAAAGCTTGTTTTGTGGACACTTTTTCTCCCTTTTTAACATAAACTTCAGAAAGATTAGAATAAACCGTAAGAAATTCGCCATGTTTCAATATAACTACGTGATTGAAGTTTGGTATTGATAGAATGCTTGTTACTGTTCCTTCAAATATAGCTCTTGCATGCGATCCTGCATTAGTCGTAATATTGACACCGTTATTTTTAGTTTTTATCCCTTTAAGCACCGGATGATTGTGCTCTCCATAAGATGATGATATAATCCCCTTTTCTGATGGCCATGGTAGCCTTCCCTTATTTGCTGAAAATGTGTTGGATAATGCAATTTCGTCATGGGTATAGGTAAGGGTAGTTGATGAAGTTTTCTTGCCGGTTTTTTTAGCATTAACATTTGATTTTCGGATTTCCTCGGCTATCAAATTTTGAATAGCAGTTTGTAATTGCCGGGCAGCTTTTTCGTTTTCGCGAAGAGTGGCAAGTAATTTTCGCTCCTTTTGTGAAAGCTGTTTTATACTTTGATTTTGTTCTTCCTTTTCGGTCGAAAGTTGTATTTTTTCCCTTTCGTGCGATTGCAGAAGCGATAGCTTTTGTTTTTTTTGGTCGTTGAGTATTGAAATTTTAGAATTTAATTGCTGTTGAGCGTTTTGGATAAGTTTTGCCTGGGTTTTGCGATAAGAGCTGTATTGCTGAAAGTATTTGATTCGCTGAAAAGCCTGATTAAAACTTTTTGATGCAAAAACAAAAATAATGCGATTGTAATAATTTCTGTTTTTATAAGCATAATAAATCATTTTGGCATATTCATCCTTCAGATCCTTTAGCTCTTGGAAAGATCGTTTAATCGACAATGAATTAATTTCTATTTGGTTGTCAATTCCCTGTAATTCTGTACCAATGGTTGAAATAAGCTCCTGCCGTTTACTGATTTTATTGTTTAGTATTACCAAACGATTTAAGGATAACTTTTTGTTTTTTTTAGTTTCTTCGAGTAACTTATTCGTATATTTTATTTCCTTTTCTATTTTTGACTTCTTTTGCTGAAGTTTCTCTTTTTCATTTTTGGATTGCGCATAGACAAGGGAGGAAAGACAAAATGTAATAATAAAAAAAATTGTATAACAGGCAGATAAAGCAAATTTTCTATGTAAAGAATAATTCATGAGAGGCTTTCTATTTGAAAGGCTAAATTATTTAATTTGGGTGTAATTATCAGGAATCCGGAAAGAAATTTTATGAGGTTCGTTAATTTTAACCTTAGTATAGCGCAATCCAATATTTATATTTTTTTCTGCTTCAATAGTATAAGTAATTCTGGTGGGGAAAAGTTGGTTGTCAACTTGTAAAAAATCCGAAAAGTCGGCTTCCAGTTTTTTATTTTCTGCTTTTATCTCCTTTACGTTTATTTTCTGTATTTTAAAATTATCCGGATTTATCCAAATATTTTGGATCAGGACAATTAATGCTTCATTTTTATGACGAATATAGCGTTTTAATTTTTGACGTCCAATGGTACTTAATTTATATTGCTTATTTTCAATACTTGCCTTAAATTTATTATTTTCATAATAACAAAGATCATTCCCGATGATCATAGCTTGGAGCATATCAAAATCAATGGCATTATTTATAAATTTGTCCATGTACTGAAAGTCGCTAAGAAAAAATGTGTTATCCATGCGGTTCATAAATTTTACAGAATCAGGAGTTATGAGTACACGAGCCATTTCAATTCCTAAAGCCGGCGACAGGGAAATCCATATAGCACTATCCTTAACAATACGGATTTGACCGTTCAGGGAAATTTTCTTTTTGTCGGCTATATAATTGGCAGAAAAACTTGCTGTTAAATAATTAAAAGATAATTCATTCTTTTTTAGATTCTGGAATATATAATCAGACCCTTGTTCTTTAAGAGGTTCTTTTATAATTTTTCGTGTTGGATTACAGGAAAAAAGCAACAAAAGTCCAGAAAAAAATAATAAAAATGAAGGCAGGAAAGGTTTATTCATACAATTTTTTATCAATTATTTTCTTTTCAAGCAAGTCAGATCCTTTACCGGCTTTTTTAGCTTTTTGCCAGTATTCCAATGCTTCCGCAGTTTCACCAAGCTTATATAAAATATCACCGTAATGTTCAAGAATTATGGCATCATTATTACCGCCATTTTCAAGAGCACTTCTGACTAAATTTTGTGCATCATGCAATTTTCCAAGCTTGTATAAAACCCAACCGTAAGTATCCTGATTGGAAAAGCTATTTGGATTAAGTTCACTTGCCCGTTTTGCCATTTTTTCAGCTTCATCCAGTTTTTCGTCTCGCAGCGAAAGATAATAGCTATAATTATTTAATACATAAGCATTATCAGGTCTTAATTTTAGAGCTTTATCATAAGCGTCATCGGAAGAAGGATAATTTTTCAATTGATTATAAACATCACCCAGATAAACATAAAAGTCGGAAAGAGTGAGTGTATCGTCTACAACCCATTTTACACCTTCAGAAAGGCTTTTTACAGCTTGATCGTAATTTTTCAGCTGGTAATTTGCTACACCATTGAATAAATAAACCATTGGTTGATTGCTGAAAAGATCAATGGCTTTTTTGCTGTCATTGCTAAGCGAAAGATAATCTTCAAGTTGAGCATCAAGCCGAAGCAATTGTTCCATCACTAAATATTTACTGCTATCTAATTGAAAACTTATGCGAAATTCGTTACGGGCTTCATTAAAACGCTCCTGACGAGCCAGAAAATCAGCATAAATTGCATGTGCTTTAGGTTCCGTAGGGTGTGCTTCGAGCATGATTTTGCCAAGCGTAAATGCCTCATCTTTAAGTTTTGTATAAATATCGGTAAAAGAATAGTAGGTAAGCAGAATTTGAATTTTAGTATCAATATCAAGCTTGGGATTTTGAAACCCGAGTTTCAATTCAGAAAAAGATTTGGTTGTATCCCCTTGTTTACGGTAAAAATCCGCAAGTGAAACATGAATATATGGATTTTCGGGCTCAATTTCAAGAACTTTTTGATAAGCTTCCAGCGCTTTTTGAGGCATGTTATTGCTTATATATAATTCTGCCAGCATGGAGTAGTAACGACTTTCATCAGGATTTAAAAGAATAAGCTTTTTAATTTCTTCTGCCGCTTTATCGGGTTTTTTCAGGTAAAGATAGATTTTCTGTTTTTGCGCAGAAACTTCTTCGGTAACGCCAACTTTCCCTTCCAGTTGATCGTAAACTTCTATGGCATCGTTTAGTTTGCCCTGATAGATGTAAACCGAAGCAAGATTATCATAATAATCAACATTATCGGGTTCATTCTTTATTAATTTATTATAAATCCGGATGGCATCTGAATATTTTTCATTTTTTAGATAAACATCTCCAAGGAATATTTGATACCATTTGTTTTTTGAATTAATGGAGGCGGCTTCTTCGATTAATGGAAGTGAAGATTTGAAATCATTTTTAAGGCTGTATATCCTTGCCAATTCATACATTGCAACATCATTGTTTGGATCAAGCGCTAAACATTTTTGAAACAATTCCGAAGCTTTGTCAAAATTTTCAATATTCTGTTCTTTTAGTGCATCATAAAAATACGAAACGGCAAGCAATTGATTTTTTTGCACTAATTTGGATGATATTTCTTTTTGCTTGGCTGCATTTGGTTTTTTTTCGCCGACTTTGCACCCTGCAAAAAAAACAGTAATGGCTATAAAAAACAGAATAATATTACGTTTATTCATAATTAGTACAAAAATTCCTTTATCTAATAACTCAAGTAGCAATAATTTATTTTGTGCCTGTGTGTCCGAAGCCTCCGTCGCCACGTTCACTATCATTCAATTTTTCAACCTTTATCCATTCAGCTTTTTCGTGAGACGAAATAATCATTTGTGCAATCCTTTCCCCGTTTTTTATCGTATAGTCGTCCTGAGACAGGTTGATCAAAATTATTTTTATCTCACCACGGTAATCGGCATCAATAGTTCCCGGTGAGTTTAGAACAGTAATACCACATTTGGCTGCTAAACCGCTACGGGGCCGAATCTGCGCTTCATAACCTACAGGAAGTTCAATAAATAATCCTGTCGGAATCATGGCTCGCTGCAAAGGTTTTAATAAAACGGGTTCTTCAAGGTTGGCTCTTAAATCCATACCGGCGGAGGCAATGGTTTCGTATGAGGGCAAATTATTTTGAGAGTGATTTACAATTTTAATTGTCATGAATTAGAATTTGGTAGAACAAAATTATGTAAAAATTTTATTCGGTAGCCATTTGTATTTACTACCGAATAAACGATAAAATCAATAATACTACTGTTAATGAAATAAGAATGATTACCGTAGACCAACCGATGACATTGTTTACAGGTTTATTAACATATTTTCCCATGATTTCCTTATTGTTAACCAATAAAATCATGCAGACCAAAACAACCGGCAGTAATAATCCATTTAAAATCTGAGACCAAAGCGTGATCGCAATAAGCGGGGCGTTGGGAATAAGTATGATTCCCATCGACACAATAAGGATTATCGTATAAAGCCAGTAAAACTTAGGCGCTTCGTTCCATTTTTTATCAATGCCTGCTTCAAAACCAAAAGCTTCACAGACATAGAAAGCCGTAGCAACAGGTAAAATAGTTGCCGAAAAAACAGAAGCGATAAATAATCCGAAAGCAAACACTGCGGAAGCAAGTGATCCCGCTAACGGTTTGAGCGACATGGCTGCATCCTTGGCTTCCGATATCTCAACGTGATTGGGAAATAACGTTGCACCACAGGCAACCATAATAAAAAAGGCAACGGCAATTGTTGCAATACAACCGATAACGACATCAGCAAGCGTATATTTATAATCTTCAATATTTAATCTTTTCTCAATAACAGCCGATTGCATATAGAACTGCATCCACGGTGCAATGGTAGTACCGATAATGCCAATGACAATAGAAATGTATGTAAAATTGAACTGCATGGTTGGTTTGATTATTGCAGTGCCAATTTCAGACCAATTGGGTTTACCTATTACAGCCGAAATTACATAGGATAATAGAAAGAGGCTGAAAATTAAGAATATTTTTTCGGTACTTCGGTAATTCCCTTTTACTACTAATAGCCATACCGCTATTCCCGCAATGGGAACAGAAATATATTTGCTTATCCCAAACACCTGCATACTCCCGGCAACACCGGCAAATTCAGTGGTTGTATTACCAATATCTGCTATAAGTAAGCCAATAAAAATAAAGAAAGTGATTTTTACTCCGGCATTTTCACGAATCAAATCGGCAAGCCCTTTTCCGGTTACGATGCCCATACGGGCATTCATTTCCTGAACTACCAAAAGGACAACGAAAGCCGGAATCAGTGTCCAGAGGAGGGCATAACCATAATGCGCCCCGGCTACGGAATACGTAGTGATTCCGCCAGCATCGTTATCAACGCTTCCTGTAATGATGCCCGGACCTAAGATCGCCAGAAAAATACCGATGTTTCTCCAAAAACTTTTCTTTTTTGCCTTTAAAGCTATCATTCTTATTCTTCCTTATTCTTCCCGTAATGTTTTTTTCTTTCTTGTCTTCAATAAAGTATATACCACATCGTCGATGATAACCATACCTTCCATCTTTAGTTCTTTATTGACTACCGGAAGGGCAATCAAATTATATTTGGTTATAAGTTCGGCTAATGAATCAATTTTATCGGTATCAATAATCTTGATGACCTCGCGGTTCATTATCTGGCTTAATTTTATATTGGGTTCGGCAATAATAAGGTCGCGTAAAGAAACAGTAGCTATCAGATGTTCATCCTTATCCAGAACATAAAGATAATAAATGGAATCGGGTTCGGGTTTTAGTCTTCGTAATTCGCGAAGGGTCTCGTCAACGGTCATGCTTTCCTTAAACGAAAAGAAATCGGTGGACATAAGGCTACCCACCGTATTTTCGGGATAATCCATCAGTTCGCGTACTTCCTGGGATGCCGTATTTTCCATTTCGCCCAGCAGTTCTTCCGCCTTTTCTTCTTCCAGGTCGTCGAGGATGTCGGCTACTTCATCGGCGGGCATCTTTTCGAGCACATCGGCAGCTTTTTCTTTCGACAGGCTTTCGAGCACGTTTATCTGAGCCTCTGTCTCCAATTCCTCAAGCACATCGGCAGCCTTTTCTTCGTTAAGGGAAGCAAAAACGGCCACCTGTGATTTACGGTCAAGGTCTTCTATAATATCGGCCAGGTCGGAAGGGTGCAGTTTCTCGAGCTTGGAATATTCCTTCGACAGCTTTATTCCTTCCTGCGACCCACTGATGGTGGCTACATCGTCCCAAAGGATAAATTTCCCGGGAATGGATTTTCCAAAAGGTTTTAATAACCGGTTGATTGTTTTGGCCACGGTCAGGCGACGCAATAGCCCCTCGATTCCGACATCAACCGCTACCACAAAGATACCTGCCGAAAGCACGGCCAATCGCAGATCGTTGACTCGTTCCAACTTGCGCCCGTCGATGTCGACAATTTGTTTGTCGAGCATGTGCTTGGTCAGGAAAAGGGTATGATCGGTTTCAATTTTAAATTCCTCGATATGGCGGCAGGTAATGGTATATTTACCGTTTTGTTTATTGATCTTGAGATGTTCAATATCAATAATTATGGGTAATTTGCCCAGTTTTACCTTAGCCGCAATTACTTTGGGAAGGGCAAAATTCATGTCCACCACCAAATCGAGCAATCTGCCTATAGGCTTATTTTCTTCGGACAATACTTTATTGCCGATGAGATGACTTAAATATATCGTTGATTGTGAGGTCATCTTTGCATCCTCCTTTAGTTAATTAGAAGGATGAAAGCTAAAAGCGAGTCTCCTTCTTTATTCGTTATGAATTAATTTCCTTGTACTCGCAGGTCCGTCGTCCATTTTAAATCCTCAATTGGTATTTTAAAATGCAAAAGTAAATTTTTTCTTTTTACCATCGGCTTTTTTTTGACGATAAAGTAGCTTTTTTGAAAAAAGTAGTTATTTCAATTGAAATATTATTTTTAAATTATGTATCCATAAAAATTCATCATCATGACTTAAATCAGGTAATTAATCTATCAAATCTTTAAAAAAAAACGAATTATGGCTCTAACAGAAAAGAACAGCGTAATCGTCGAACTTCACGATTTAATGCTAACTGAACGTAAAGACGACCGTTTCGGCCGCGTAGTAACCAGCAAGTCGCTCAACGAAGACGACTTAATAAAATTAGTTCTTACACGTCGTACCGACCTTAGTGCGACCACCATCAAAGCTTCCATCGAGCTTGTTAAAGAAGTTGCCATTAATGAATTAACTAACGGCGCTTCCGTAAAATTTGGCCTTGGGTATTTCAACCTTACGGTAAACGGTGTTTTTATCGGCGATAATGCCACCTGGGATTCATCGCAGCACAGCCTGACGGTGAATGCCACACCTACAGCCGAAGTTCGCGAAGCTGTAAAAGCTACCTCTGTAAACGTAAGAGGAATGGCCGCTTCCGGCTTATTTGCAAATTCGGTAACCGATGTAACCACCGGCGCGGTCAACAGCCGTCTTACCCCTGGCGGAGGAGTAAACCTTAGCGGTAGCCGTATAAAAATTGATGGCAGCGATCCGGATGTAGGCATCCATCTTATCAACCAGCAAACTTCGGCGGTGATTGCCATTCCGCCAACCTCGCTGCTGGTAAACGATCCATCCAAACTTACCTTTGTAGTCCCTGCCACCCTACCCGACGGCGATTACAAACTGAGCGTATGTACACAGTATTCGCCTTCGGCAAGATTGCTTAGTGAAGCGCGAACCTATGTTTTTGATTATGTATTAAATGTAACCCGGTAAAAAACGGAAGGAGGCTCTCCCGGCAAAAGGGAGCCTCTTTGTATTACGCAAGGGAAATGTTCCCTCTCAGGCAAGGGAGCCATTCACTCTTACGCAAGGGAACGGCTCACTCTTACGCAAGGGAAACATTCACTCTTTAAAATCCTAAAAGGATTTAATACCAATAGCCCCGAATGCAATTCGGGGTTTGAATCCATTTTATCGTCAGGAACTCGGAAAGGGTTCAATGATAGTCATTCGGGGTACTTGATTTGCAGAATATTTTTATCCCGAGTACTCGGGGCTATTAATGTTTAACCACTTCGTGGTTTTTTCAGCAAACCCTTATTAATAGAACATGGATAATATGGTTTCGACGGTTTCCGCTGATTTTATGATTATGTGCATCCTGATGAAATCCTGTAATCCTGTCGAAAGAAAGATAAGATGACGGGATTTTTAGGTTTTTATGCACAATCTAATCAATCTCTTCAATCCTATCAATCTGCCTTAACCCAATTAATCTACCCCTTTTCAGGATTTACCAACAAAAAGCCTCTTTGGCTTTTCGATCATAAAAAGAATAAAAACGTAAAGGAGAAGGATCAAGGTATTTATTGTCAGATGGAGGATGTGATTCTCGAAATGCATAAGGATGCTTACGAAGTAGAATAGTATGGAAAGGCCGAAAAAGCCAAGGAGTTTCTTTACGTTATAATTGATCGGATAGTATTTCTGACCTACGATGTAGGAAGCAACCATCATGGAACCGTAGCAAATAAACGTAGCCCATGCCGCACCCATATAACCGATAATGGGAACCAGCCAGAAATTCAGGATGAGTGTGAGTATGGCTCCGAAAATGGAGATATAGGCTCCCCAGATGGTTTGCCCTGTAAGTTTATACCAGATGGATAAATTATAAAACACACCCAGAAACAAATTGGCGAGTAGCAGGATGGGCACTACCGGTTGTCCCACGCGATATTCCCTGCCCACAAAAAACATTACCACATCAATATACATCATCACGGCAAGGAAGATAAAACAACAAACCATTACAAAATACTTCATCACCTGCGCATAAAGCAACTTGGCATTGGTGTTTTTGCTTTGATTAAAAAAGAAGGGTTCGGCGGCGTATTTAAACGTCTGGATAAACAATGTCATAAGGATGGAAATCTTGTAACAGGCTCCGTATATCCCCAGTTGCGACATGTTGTATTTCATATCGGAACCCGGCAGTAAATGTTTTAATAATATACGGTCGAACGTTTCATTGACAATCCCCGCCATCCCGAAAATCATGATGGGCAGGGCATATTTGATCATTCGTTTCCATAACGGTTTGTTAAACGTAAGCTTGATATCAAGGATTACGGGCAATAAAAGAAGCAGGGTAACTCCGCTGGCTATTAAATTGGAAATAAAAATATACCCGACGCCAACTTCAGGGTTATAAACAAAATGGATAAGCTTTAAAATAAACCCGTTTCCGGATGATTTAAGAAGGTAGGGACATAAAAGAATGAAGAACAGGTTAAGGCCTAAATTAATTACAATATTGACGGACTTGATAAGCGCAAATTGTCCGGCTTTATTAAGCTCGCGTAGCCTGGCAAAAGGTATGGCGCTCAGGGCATCAAAAGCCAATACCAGGACAAACCATCGGATATATTCCGTATGTTCGGCATATCCCATCCGGCTGGCCACCGGGCGGGCAAAAATTATGGAAATAGTAATAAAAACGGCGGAAGTGATAATAAGCGAAAGGACAGAAGTACCATATACCTTTCCTTTATCGTCCTCAGTTTGTGAATATCTGAAAAATGCGGTTTCCATGCCATAGGTCAGTATTACTGCAAAAAGCGAAACATAGGCATACATTTCGGTTACCACACCATACTCGGAAGTAGCAAACTGATACGTGTATAACGGGACTAATAAATAATTTAACAACCGGCCTAAGATAGTTGGCAGGCCGTAAATGGCTGTTTGTCCGGCAAGTTGTTTAAGAGGGTTCAAATAGTGGATTTATTTGCGCACAAAAGTATAGAAAATCTGTTAATGGTTTACGGTTTTACTAAGTTGTTGCTTGTTGGCTTGTTTAAAGTTTTTCTTCAACTTTGTGGTACGACCAGATTTCTTTTATTATTTTTGCTAAGAAGTAAAGCGCTTTTTAATGACAAAATCCGATAAGTTTTCCAGGTCTGCACTCAAAGTTCAGGAGGGGATTGAACAACCAGGTTCGATTAATAAATATGCCATCAAGCAACTGAGGGCTAACCGTAAGCAATTGCTTACCGTTGATAAGTTTGTAAACGAAATACGGGGAGGAAACAGAACCGTCCTTAGCCAGTCAATCACGTTAATCGAAAGTTCGTTGCCGGAGCATACCGAAATGGCTCAACAGATCATAGAACGCTGCTTGCCCTTTTCGGGAAATTCGGTCAGGATTGGCATTACCGGAGTTCCGGGAGTTGGGAAGAGTACATTTATTGAAGCGTTGGGAAAACACCTTACAGAAGCTGGTCATAAATTGGCGGTTTTAGCCATTGATCCAAGCAGTCAGCGAACCAAAGGGAGCATCCTTGGCGACAAAACCCGCATGGAGGAATTGGCCACCGATCCCAATGCATTTATACGCCCTTCACCCGCGGCAGGTTCTTTAGGCGGGGTAGCCCGCAAGACCAGGGAAACCATTATCTTATGCGAAGCTGCCGGTTTCGATACTATTTTCATTGAAACCGTTGGCGTCGGACAATCCGAAACGGCTGTTTTTTCCATGGTCGATTTTTTTCTCCTGCTGATGCTTGCCGGTGCGGGAGACGAACTCCAGGGAATTAAACGAGGCATAATGGAAATGGCCGATGCCATTATTATTAATAAAGCCGATGGCGATAACATTACAAAAGCTAACCTTGCCAAATCAGAATATCTTAATGCGTTGAGGCTTTTCCCTCTGCCTCCTTCGGGTTGGGAACCGGTGGTAGAGATATGTTCCGCAAGGTATAAGAATAAAATCATTGAAACCTGGAAAATCATTGAGGAATATGTCCGGTTCACAAAAGATAACGGGTATTTCTATCAAAAACGCACCGAACAACTCAAACAGATAACGTATGATTTTATAGATCAAAATCTTCGCGATAGCTTTTATCAAAATCAGAACATCAGAAGATTGTTGATTCAGCTCGAAGGCGACGTATTATCTGGCAAAACAAGTTCCTATATTGCAGCTCAAAAACTGCTTGAAGCATATTTGAGTAAAAAGTAATTAGCCATTTAGTAACGGCAAGATCAGATTTCAACCCTGTTCTTTTCTTTTGAGGGAAACAGAAGCGAGGCAATAATGCTTAGTGAAAGTATCAGTAAAATGATATAAAGGGAATGAGCCGTTGTAAATCCAATTTCTTCGAGCCAATTGTGAAGAAACATCTTCGTTCCGATAAAAACAAGCAATACAGAAAGCCCTATTTTAAGGTATTCAAAGAGATGTATTACGTGAACCACCAAGAAGAATAATGACCGCAAACCGAGAATAGCAAAAATGTTGGAAAAGAAAACCACGTAAGGATCCTGAGTAACTGAAAAGATAGCCGGAACGGAATCAAAGGCAAAAATAACATCTGAAAATTCAATTACCAATAAAACAATAAATAAGGGCGTAAAATAAAATTTATTGTTTTCCCTTAACCAAAACTTCTTTCCCGAATCACCCTTATAAACAGAAAAATACTTTGAAACAAATTTAACTGCTGGATGGTTATCCGTATCAATTTTTGCTTTTTTATTTCTTTCGATAAACATTTGGATTCCGGTAAATACAAGAAACCCACCAAAAACATATAAAATCCAGGAAAACTTATGTATAAGGGTTGCGCTCAAAAAGATAAAAACAAACCTCATAATAATAGCCCCAATGATTCCCCAAAACAAAACCCGTTTATAATAAATCTCCTTAACTCCGAAAGATAAAAATATTAATATCATGACAAACACATTGTCAACAGACAATGCATATTCAAGCAGATAGCCCGTAATATATTCGAGTGACATGTTATGGCGATACACCTTGAGCGCTTCTTCATAATTCAAGCCGTCAAAATTTATTGGGTGGTCATATCGGATTTGCAATTGTCTTAAATCATCAATATTGACAATTCCATCCTTATTAATATCCCTTCCATGTATTAAATCTCCATGAGTTTTTATAAATAAAAAAAACAATAGTCCTAAAAATACCCACAGCAGTGTCCAACCAAGGGCTTCTCTAAAGGGTAAAATATGGCTTTTTTTACCGATTACACTCAAATCCAACCATAATACTCCAAATATTATTGAAATAAAAAGGGAAAAGAAAATAATTTCGTTCCAATTCATGCTTGATAATTTGCCATCAAAAGTACGCAAAGATTTCAATATGGGAATTTTTAACCCTAATTTTCTTAAAGCAAATCCAGCTTACGTATAAAGAGTAATATTTAAAAAAGTTTCTACATTTGTAACCCCAAATTAAAGAAAGCAAAATCCATAAATACAATGATAATGAATAAATTAATTGAAATGAGTCCCAATCTGCTGGTTAGATATTTAAACAAACCCGCCGAAGATTTTACGAAAGCCGACCTTATAAAATATATTGAAGACAATAAAATTGAAATGGTTAATTTCAGATATGTGGGTGGCGATGGTCGCTTGAAGACACTAAATTTTGTCATTCATAGCAAAACACATCTGGAAAATATTCTTACCTCAGGTGAACGCGTTGATGGGTCAAGTCTTTTTTCCCATATTGAAGCTGGTTCGAGCGATTTATATGTAATACCACGATATAAAACTGCTTTTTTAAATCCGTTTACATCAATACCGACGCTTGATATTCTTTGTTCTTTTTATAATAAAGATGGAATGCCTTTGGCCAGTTCTCCACAATATATTCTTCGTAAAGCACATGAAGTGTTACAACGTGAAACTGGATTTTCATTTGAAGTAATGGGCGAATTGGAATATTATATTATTAGTGAGCAAAATAATCTTTTTCCAACCGAAGATCAACGTGGCTACCAGGAATCAGCTCCGTTCAATAAATTTGAACATTTGCGTACCGAAGCCATGCATGCCATAGCTCAAACGGGAGGTAAAATTAAATATGGACATTCAGAAGTAGGTAATTTCTGTTATAATAATTTGGATTATGAACAAAACGAGATTGAATTTTTACCTACCAAATTAGAAGATGCGGCCGATCAACTTGTGATTGCCAAATGGATACTTAGGACGTTAGCTTATAAATATGGGGTTTCAATAACATTTGCTCCCAAAATTACTGTTGGTAAAGCTGGAAGCGGGTTACATATTCACACTAAATTAGTTAAAGATAATCGCAACGTTATGGTTGAAAATGGCGTCCTCAGTGATGTAGCCAAACGTGCTATTGCCGGATATTTAGACCTTGCCCCTTCACTTACTGCTTTTGGAAATACAAACCCGACTTCTTATTTCAGGCTTGTGCCTCATCAGGAAGCGCCAACAAATATTTGCTGGGGGGACAGAAACCGATCTGTTCTTGTTAGGGTTCCTCTGGGCTGGTCAGGAGTCAACAACATGAGTTTAGATGCCAATCCAAATGAAACAAATATTGCCGAAGATCTATCTTACAAACAAACAGTTGAGTTCAGATGCCCTGATGGTTCTGCAGATATTTATCTGTTACTTGCCGGATTAACTGTTGCTGCACGTCATGGACTTCAAATGGAAAATGCGCTCGATTTTGCAAAAAAGACTTACGTCGATGTAAATATTTTTCATGACGAATATAAAGACACTTTAAGCAAATTAAATCATTTACCAGATTCATGTGCAGAATCCGCCGAATGTTTGGAAAAGCAAAAAGACATCTATTTGAAATATGATGTATTTACACCAGGATTAATTCATGGAATTATCTCTAAATTAAAAGCATATAACGACAGGGAGCTAAGAAAGGACACTTTAAATAATAAGGATAAAATCATGAATTTGGTCAATCAATATTTCCATTGCGGGTAAAACTGAAAAAAAATCAAATCTAAACCGGAATTTTTCAATTCCGGTTTTTTTATAATATAATGACATAATGGCTGATATTTTCAAAAACATTTCGAAATAACAATGCCAATATGACATATTTTGGTTCAAATTTCGATAAAAATTCTCTTGGAACGATAATTGCAAAAGGAGAATTAAAAATAAATTAATTTAAAAATAGGAGGACCGAATTATGACACTTGTTAAATGGAAAAATCAGCCGTTTTTTTCAGACATTTTTGATAATTTGTTTGAAAAAGAATTTAATCCAATGATTTGGAAAGGATTAAATACTATGCCATCAACCAATATCATTGAGAAAAAAGATTCTTATTTGTTGGAAATAGCCATTCCGGGTTTAGAAAAAGACGATTTTAAAATCAATTTGGAAAACAACATTTTAACTATTTCGTCCGAAAAAGAAAACGAAAAAGTGGAAGAAGAAAAAAACTACACCCGTAAAGAATTCATGTATGGAGCATTCAGCAGATCATTTACTTTACCCAAAGAAATTGATGCCGAAAAAATAAATGCCGAATATAAGAATGGAATATTAAAGGTAATCCTTCCAAAGAAAGAAGAAGCTCAAAATCCATCAAAAATTATTGAAATTTCGTAATATTATTGATCGGATGAATCGGAAATTCCTTTTGCTATAAAGCAAAAGGAATTTTTTTTAAAATAAATGCCTTAATGGAATTAAAAGACGAGCAAAAATTTTTTCAATGAGTGGCCTGTTTTGCCATGCAGTATAATTAAAATGTTTACAATGGAGCATTGTTCCAGCAATGTGTTCATTTAGCTTACTAATAATTGCTGGTTCTTTACCAACCAATGCAATTTCATACATATACCGAAAGCTCCTGTAGTCAAAATTTGGTGAACCAATTTCAAATGTTTCGTTATCAATCATTAAACATTTGGCGTGTAAGTTGTAAGGAAAATATAAATATATATTAACGCCGTGTTCGTACAATAGGCCTAAATATAAACTTCTTAGAATGTCAACGATTTTTACATCAGAATGTTCAGGTACAATAATGTTTACAACTACTCCTCGCTGAGCTGCTTCAATTAATGATTTACGTAATTTATAACCTGGTAAAAAATAGGGAGTTTCAATGGTAGCCTCTTTTTTGGCATTTTGAATTAATAATTGGAATTTCTTTTTTATTTGTTGGCGATAAATTGAAGGCAAATCCTGAATGATTTCAAAGCCATTATGCCGGATCGTTTTTTTGAAAGAAAACTTATTGAAGATGTATTTGTTATATATTTTATAACTTTCGAGAAACGATCTTTTAAATTTTTCAGTTATGCTATCGTTTAACCGAATTACTAATTCACGCCAATTTAAGGAATAAGCTGTAAAATTTGCCGAGCCCATGTATGATATATTATCATCAATTAGTAAAAGTTTTCTGTGATTCCGTCTATGATTTTTGGTAAAAAAATCAAATGAAAATTTTATTTTCTTAAAAAAACGAATTTCACCACCCGCATTAATTATGTTTGTAAAAAAAGTATTTGGAAGAGTAGTAGCCCATGAATCTACTAATATTTTAATTTCCAAACCTTCACCTGCTTTGGTTATAAGGGCATCCCTGAATTTTAATCCAACATTATCATTAGCCCAGCGATAAGTCTCAATATAAATATATTTTTGTGCTTTTTTAATGTCCAGTAACATTGAATTATACAACTTCAGCGGATCATCAAAAAGTTGAAAATTTAAATTCGGAGTATCGGTCATCTGATTTATAAATTTATTTCAAAATTATAAATAAATTGAGAATAAAATGAAAAGATTAAAAAAAGAGTCCCGAAATATTTGAGAGATATGGATGGTTGTGGTTATTTTTTCGGGACTCTGATTGTGGATGTATTGGAAGGGGTATTAAAAAATGATTTAGCAATAAATATGATTAAATGATAAAATTAAATAAAAAACGAACATTATAATTTCAACCATTTAATAAAAAATCCATTATTAAATCGTGTGCAATAGTAAAAATATATTTTTTATTAATTGGGAAGATTTATTAAGCGTAGGGGTTTCTCGAGTATTCGTAGGGGTTTCTCGAGTATTCGTAAGAATTGATAAAAAATTTAATATTTTTTAAAAAATTTTATTAGCTCATCTCGTTTACGAAATGATACCGGTACTTTTGAGTTATCCCTCATAATACATGTATCTTCATTTTTTATAAAGCATTTTAAATGACGCAGATTAATAATATGAGACTGATGAACTCGAAAAAAATCATGGTCATCGAGAATATCAGCAAATTCTTTCATCGTTTTTGAAACAACGATTTCCTCCCCATCAGTCATATGAAAACTAGTGTAATTTCCATTAGACTCACATCTGACAATTTCATTTACCTCGACCAGATTAATGCTATCCATTGATTTAAGAGCGATTTTTTTTGTTTCTTTTGATGAGGCATCAATATTGGACAAGAACGAATTTAACTGTATGTTAAGGCTATCATTTGTTATCATTTTTTTCGATTTGTCAATAGCCTCTATAAGTTCTACCGGATCAATTGGCTTTAAAATATAATCGAGTGCGCTAAATTTAAATGCTTTGATTGCATATTCTTCATAAGCTGTAATAAAAATGAGTTTAAAATTAACAGGCCCTATTTGTCGCAATAAGTCAAAACCTGTACCATCAGGCATTCGGATATCTAATAATACAAGATCGGGATTATATTGTTTGATAGCTGAGATTCCTGTTTTAACACTATCGGCTTGTGCAATAACATCAATTCCATGACAAAAAATTTCAAGCATATCCTTGATGGTTTCCCTTGACTTTGTTTCATCATCAATTATAAGAACTTTTAGCATGACAATTTTTTATAAAATGAGAACTATTTTTTTAAATTTTCAGCTTCAAACATAAATGGAAGAAGATTTTCAATACCTTCTATAATAAATATTTTACCGATTTCGCCGCTTAAAATAAACCGTATATGTTTTTTGTAGCGATTTTGAAGCTCGGCAAAAACTTGTCTACAAGAGCCACATGGAGTAACAGGAGAATTCACGATAAAATCTTTTGCTCTGGCTGAAATAGCTATAGAAATTATAGGCACATCCGGATATTGCGAAGAAGCTGAAAAAGCAACGATTCTTTCGGCACACAAACCGGAAGGATAAGCAGCATTTTCTTGATTATTTCCTTTAATAATTATTCCATTTTCTAATTTTGCTGCTGCTCCGACATAATAATTTGAGTATGGTGCATATGCAAATTCAGCTACTTGTTTTGCGTCATTTAAAAGGAGTTTATCGTCATTGCTCAACTCCTCTATGGAATTATACTCGTTTACAATACAATTAAAGTTCAATTTTCGCATATTGGCTTAACTTTGTTTAAGTGTTTAAATGTAAGCTAAAATCATTCATTTTTATGACAAAAAAGCAAAAAAGAATTAAAAAAAGCAAAAAATGTTAATCCTGCCTGAGATTCGATGGTATCTTCGACAAACATAGATAAAATTAGCGTAAGAAAAAAAATTATATAGAAAAAATTATGAAACTTTTGAAGTTTTATTGGCGGATAAAAAAGGCTAAAAATAAACCAGACAAAACCAATAATTCCAAAATCAACAAAAACAGAAAGATATTGATTATGAGAACGCCGTCGGAATTGAGGATCAAGAGATGATTGCAATTTTTCATAGGCTTGTGAAAAAGCAATATTCATGTCTCCAGTACCAACACCAATTAAAAAATTGTGTTTTATTAAATAAATTGAAGCTTTCCAATATTCAACTCGTTGGAATAATGAATTTCCGCTTGGATTGCCGCCAGCTTTATAGGATTGATACCCCATTATAGCCTGATAAATTCTAGTTTTAAAACCAATTTTATTAAGATATTCAGCATTAGCAACTCCTGATTCAATATAATGTACTTCTTGGGGAGTCAATTTATTTACTCCGTCTGCATCTTTTCTATATCCTTTTGAATTTAAAAATCGAATTAATGTGTATTTAATAAGCTGATTTTTAGAATCTCTTCCATTATAATTATAATTACTACGTTTATTCCAAGCATCACGTAGTTCGCTTTCGGAAAGGTATAACCCAACATATTTGCCATTTTCTTTACCAAAATTAATGGTATCATGTGTATATGGATTCCCCAGAGCGGTGTATTTATCAAGATGCTCTATTGAAACTGGAATAACATTTAGATAGTTATTTATAGCATCTTTTACATAAAATACAACCAATAAAATGACACCTAAAGTAATAATGAGTATGCTTGATTTGAAATAGATGTTCTTTAATTTAAAAATAAAGTATAATGATAATAATAGGCTAACCGTTAGCAAAATTATAATTCCTGTTAACGATTCGAGGATAAAGAGAAATAAAATGAACCAAAGTGATAAAATGCCAAAAAGAATTTTATAAGAAGTTGTAAAATAATTTTTTTGGTAAATAAAAAAAAACAAAAAAAAGATTGCCAGGCAGATATTCATACTAAATCGAATATGAGAAAGAAAAGGTGTAATTTCTCGAGCATCTGTTATTGGTTGAGTATATAATATAATTGTACTCCAACAAGTTCCAATAAAAACGGCAGCAATAAAAATAATTATAAGAAAATAAAACTCACATTTTTTGATTTGTGGTAATGTTGAAAGAATAAATGGAATAATTAAAAGAGGAAGTTTTGTTCGTATGTCCTTAAACCCATAATTAAAATCAGTTGTATAAATTAAACCAATGAGATGAAGTAAAAAAAAGGAAGTAATAACTAAAGCTACTTTATTTTTAAAAAACTTCGTAAATTTTTCAGAAAATCCGGTTGACGAACAATCCCATAACCAAATTCCTGCCAGCAGAAATTGAGAAACACTCATCAAATAATTTGATAATGGCATGGCAATTAGCATCAAGGCAAGGGCACCAAGATAGCTATTATACCTTAATGAGGTAGTATTCCAAGACATCTTATTTTGAATTGTCAGCCTTTTGTATAGTGCCATTTAAAATAGAATTGTATATTTGCTGATTTCCAATTATTTCTATGGCTTTTTGTATTTCATTGTCAGTTGTAAGAGTTGACTGTATTCGTCCTTTCTGGAAATAATATCTTGTAGTAATTTCAGCTTTTAGTAGATTTTCAATTTCAGATTTATACTTTACAAGATCATCTTTTTTATTATGCATCATTTTGTTCCGAAGTATTTCGAATTCGGGTTTAATTTCATCGAAATAGTTTTCTTTTTCCGCAGTTTTTTTCCATTTATCAAGTTCCTCTTCGCTTTTAGTGGTATAGTCATAATCTTTATCAGAAATATAGCTTACAAAATTGTTGAATATGCTATCGTTTATTTCAAAATCTTTTGCAGAAGATATCGTTGGATTTTCGTAATAAAATTTGGTGGCAAAATCGAAAATTAAAAATTTATTAGTTAAGCTAAATGATATGTTACTGTATTGAGTGGGTTCTAATTTAATATCCGGATCTATTCCGCCTCCATCATAAACGGTACGTCCTTTTTTTGTTTTAAAGGCACGTATTAAAGAATCAGGAATTTTTTCAAAATTACCATTGCCATTTTTATGGGAATAATCTATTGCCTGAATACATCTGTCACTTGGTATATAATACTTTGCAACAGTAACTTTTAAACGGGTATTATAGCAAAGAGGTACAACATTTTGAACTAATCCTTTACCAAAGGTTCGCTGTCCAACGATAACTCCACGATCCAAGTCCTGAATAGCACCGGCCACAATTTCGGATGCTGAAGCACTCCCCTGATTGACTAATACTATTAAAGGAATATCTTTATCCAATGGCGGAACCATGGTTCGATAGGTCTTGTTCTTATCTTCTAATTTTCCTTTCGTGCTTACTACTACTTCACCCTTTTCAACAAACAGGTTGACTATATTTATAGCTTCGTTCATTAAACCACCTCCATTTCCGCGTAAGTCTAAAATGATACCATTTAGCTGATTAGATTCTTTGAGCTTTAAAAACGCATTTTTCACTTCTTTGCTTGCATCCTGAGTAAATCCGGATAAACGAATATAGCCAACTTTATCGTTAAGCATGCCAAAATAAGGAATATTATCTATCGTTATTTTTTGACGTATAACTGTTTTTTCAATAGGTTGTTTTTGTCCAAATCGTTCAATTTTTAAAGTACAAGTTGTTCCTGGTTGTCCTTTTAAAATATCGCTTACATCATTTACGGATTTCCCCTTCGCTGATTTTCCATTGATTTCTAAAATTTTATCACCAGGGATTAAACCTGCTTTGGCTGCCGGAAAATTTTCGTACGGCTCGGAAATCACAACATAATCGCCATTTTTATGAATAAGAGCGCCAATACCTCCGTATTGTCCAGTGGTCATAAATTCATAATCTTCTATTTCGGATTCGGGAATATAGTTTGTATAGGGATCAAGTGATTCTAGCATATTGTCAATTCCATCCTGAATTAATTCTGCAGGTTTAATTTCATCTACATAATTAATATTCAATTCTTTAAAAAGCGTAGAGAAAATTTCTAAGTTTTTGGCAGCCTCAAAATTAGTATTACTAGAATTTTGCCCCAGTCCTGCAAACGATATGTTTATAAAAATAAAGATCAAAAAGGCCAATAATTGTATCTGAAAATATTTAAACTTTATATTCTTCATTCGTTAATATTTTTGAAGGTTTTATGGATTTTATATATCTGAAATTTTAACTTCATGCATGTAATCCATATTTTTTATTTCATAAGTAATAAGATGATTAACTTAATTTATTAAGGTACTGGATCATATCCGCTTCCTCCCCAAGGATTACATGAAAGAATTCTTTTTATGGTAAGCCATCCTCCTTTAAAGGGGCCATATTTTTTAATAGCAGTAATACCATAAACAGAACAACTCGGAGAATAACGACATGAAGGCATCAAATAGGGAGAAATTACTAATTGATAAAATCGAATAACAAGGATTAGTATTTTACCCAGCATTTTTTTCATGTTCTTGAATTAAACGCTGTAAAATTAGTAAAATTGTAGCTTCTATCTGGTTATATGGAATTAATATTTTACTCGTAAATACCAGCGCAAACACACATTTTCGATTTTTACTAATCAAATAATCATACCATTGCAATTTATTTTTTCGGTATGATTCTCTAATAATACGCTTCATGTAGTTTCTATCGACAGCATTATGCACATTATGTTTGGGAATACTAATCAGAAGTTTTGCAGGATAGGCTGATTGAAAATCAGTGGAAAGCCAAATAATTTTAAAGGGTGAAATATAAAAATAAGAACCGTTAGTAAATAGATTATCAATAAGTTTATTATTATACAAACGTTCATTTTTTTTGAAGGTTTGCATAGGCACGTATGATTATATATTTATGATATGGTGTAATATAACAAAACTTATTTTTTATTGATTTTTTGTAAATATTCCTCTATTGCCATCGAAATTGATGGGGCAGTAATTGTTGGAGCCGAAATATTAAGAGTTAAACCAGAATCTTTTACGGCTTTTGAGGTAGTTGGCCCCATGGCTGCAATAGCAATATTACCTTGCTTAAAATCGGGAAAATTAATAAACAAAGAATCAATACCGGCAGGACTGAAAAATACTAGCATGTCGTATTGATATATATCAACACCAGATAAATTGCTTGGAACAGTTCTATACATTATAGCTTTTGTATATTTTATTTCAGATTCATCCAAGAGCTGAGGTAATTTATCATTATGGATATCGGAACAAGGAAACAAAAAATTCTCTTCGCGATGTTTTTTAATTATCTCAATTAATTGATTTAGATCCTCTTTTCCATGAAAAATTTTACGTTTACGGAATTGAACATATTTTTGAAGATAGTAAGCCGTCGATTCCGATATGCAAAAATATTTCATAGCATCAGGAATTTCAATACGCATTTCCTTACAAAGTCTAAAAAAATGGTCTACGGCATTTTTACTATTAAAAATAACGGCAGTATAATCTAATATTGTAATTTTATTATCCTTTCGAAAATCGCTAGATGTAATGCCATCTATTTTAATGAATTTATTAAACTCAAAATTGACATTATATTTTTTAGCAATCTCGCTAAAGGGTGATTTCTCAAAATCAACAGGTTGCGGTTGAGAAACAAGGATGTTTTTAATTTTTAGTTTCTGCTCTTTCTTTTCCATAAAATTTAATCTTTTAGTCTTAATGATTTGGAAATATTCTCTTTACTAATACTTCATAGCCAATTTTATTAAAACTAACAGCGGCAAAATTTCGACGGTGCAAAAGTACAAAAATAAATAGAAAAGAGAAAATTTTGAGTGTGTAATACCAATAAACAAATCTCTCAATAATTTATAAATATACCACAAAAACGTAATGGTTATGGCCACATACAAAAGGTTTAGTGTATGCAAATAGCTGTAGAATAAAATAATGGGAAGTAAAACCACGCCAAGTACATGGAGAAAAATTAAATCATTAATTTGATATTCAAAAGATTTTATTTTGTTATTAAAAACGTTTCCGATAATATTTACCAAAACCATCTTAAATGCTATAAAAGCAAAAATTAATAAAAAAATTTGACCATAAATAATTAATCCCTGAGTTGGTTTAAATTCAGCACTTGTTGTCAATTGATAAATGCAATACGCAAACATGGAAATCGTTGAAAAAAAAATGAACGATAAGGCCAAGGAAATCCTCTCATTAAACAAAGTACCATCTCTTAAAAGGAGGTTTATTGTTCGTTGTGAAATAAATGTTTTAAAAATTAAATTGAGTCTTTTTTTGTAAAATATTCTTATCCAAGATAGTAAAATAAAGCAAAGAAGAAAAATTCCAAAAATCCAATCCCCTCCCGAAGAATTTATTTCATGAACTTGCATGCTTTTGGGGGACAACAGATGTGGCGAAAAAATAGACTTTGTATAGAATTTAATTATCGGATTTCCCTCTGTAACAAGATAATGAGATGGATATGGGAAAATGGAGGTAACAGTATCTTTAGCAGATATATTTATTAAGGAATCAATTTCTTTTAATGATAATTGAGAATTATATGGTATTACTTTGATAGCCAAAGAATCATTATTTTGAAGAAATGAATTGGAAAACAAAGTGGTATCCTGTAAATTATCAGTTTGCATCAAAATAATATGTCTTTTTGTTGTAATTAATTCTGCAAAATTACCGAAACAAAACGTACGTATTATTTTTTAGTGAAGCTAAACTGTAAAAATTTATTTTTTTTCACCCCGACTCAAAAATTAGTAATAATTTTGCGCTTTATTTTAATAAACATATTATCAATATTTAAAGCACAATATACCATGGGTTTAATGGAAAACATCCGTTCTAATACAAAGAAAAATTTGAAGAGAATTGTTTTAGCGGAAGGAATGGAAGAACGTACTCTGATGGCTACCGACCACATATTACAGGAGGGGTTAGCAAAAATTATTTTATTGGGCAACAATGAAGAAATTTTAAAAAAAAGCTAAGGAATGGAATTTAATTAACATACCTAAAGCCACCATCATTGATCCTGTAAATCATGAAAAGAAAGATTATTATGCTAATTTATTGTTTGATCTCCGAAAAAGCAAAGGCCTGACAAAAGAAGAAGCATATAAATTGGTTGAAAATCCGTTATACTTAGCTACCTTACTTATTAAGAACGGAGACGCTGATGGTGAAGTAGCAGGAGCTATGAATTCTACTGGAAATGTACTACGTCCGGCCTTTCAAATCATTAAAACTCAACCGGGGATAAGTGTTGTTTCTGGAGCGTTTATTATGATTTTTAAGAACAATCCATATGTGGAAAACGATATTCTTGTTTTTGCCGATTGTGCTGTACATCCAGACCCAACTGACAGAGAACTTGCAGAAATAGCAGTAATTACAGCAAAAACTGCAAAAAACATAGCTGGAATTAACCCCAGAGTTGCAATGTTGAGTTTTTCAACAAAGGGAAGCGCCAAGCATGCTATGTGCGACAAGGTTATTCGTGCAACTGAGATCGTGCATGAATTAGATCCCACCTTAGTAGTTGATGGTGAACTCCAGGTAGATGCCGCTATTGTAGAATCAGTAGGTTTAAGTAAAGCTCCGGGTAGTAGCGTTGCGGGTAAAGCAAATGTACTCATTTTCCCAACTCTTGAAACAGGTAATATTGCTTACAAATTAGTACAACGCCTGGCTGGTGCCGAGGCTATAGGACCCATTTTACAAGGAATGGCTGCTCCAATAAATGATTTGTCAAGAGGTTGTTCAATCAGCGATATTATTAATATGGTTGCCATTACGGCCAGCCAGGCAGCAAGTATACATTAAAGCTCAATCAAAACAATACAAAAATAAAAATAAATCAGTAAAATTCAATATAATACAAAAACATGAAAATATTAGTCTTAAATTGTGGTAGTTCATCCATTAAGTACCAGTTGCTCGACATGGAAAAAGATGCTAATTTATTAGCTAAAGGTTTAATTGAACGTATTGGAATAAACGATGGTATTTTAACACATAAGCCTCAAGGTAAAGCAGAATACAGAATAGTTAGGGATATAGCCGATCATACCATTGGTATAAGTTTAATATTAGAAGCTTTGGTTCATCCGCAACATGGTGTAATAAAAGATGTTAATGAAATCAACGCCGTAGGGCATCGGGTGGCTCATGGTGGCGAAAATTTCAAGACAAGCGTACTTATTACCGAAACGGTAAAAAAGGATATAGAAAAGTGTATTGAATTAGCTCCTTTGCATAATCCTGCAAATCTTAAGGGTATTACTTCGATGGAGACAATACTCCCCGGAATAAAACAAGTTGCAATCTTTGACACTTCGTTTCATCAAACCATGCCAGCTTATGCCTATCTCTATGGATTACCGTATGAATATTATGAAAAATATAGAATCCGTAAGTTTGGTTTTCACGGTACCAGTCATAAATATGTTGCCCAAAAAGCGTGCAAGATTTTAGAAATTGATTGGGAAAAAGTTAATATAATCACTTGCCATTTAGGCAATGGCGCCTCGGTAGCAGCTATTCAAAAAGGTAAATCGGTAGATACCTCCATGGGATTTACACCGGTAGAAGGTTTGTATATGGGAACACGCGCTGGCGACCTTGATTTGGGAGTTCTATTGTTCCTTATGGATAAGGAAAAATTATCAATAAGTGCTGTTAACGATTTAATCAATAAAAAAAGTGGAATGTTAGGAATTTCAGGAGTCTCTTCTGATATGCGGGATATAGAAACTGCTGCTGATAATGGGAACGAAAGAGCTATAATTGCCAGAAAAATGTATTGTTACCAGATTAAAAAATATATCGGAGCATATACTGCTGCTATGGGTGGTGTTGATTTAATTATATTTACCGGTGGAGTTGGTGAAAATGATTGGCACGTGCGTTCGGGAGTGTGTGAAAATATGGAATATCTGGGAGTTGAGTTTGATAATGAAAAAAATTCAGCTTTAAAAGGAAGCGACTCTATCCTTTCAAAACCTGATTCAAAAGTTAAAGTAATGTCAATTAGCACAAACGAAGAATTGGTTATTGCACAGGATACATACAATATTGTAACTGGAAGATGCTAAAAAAAGATGTGCTAAATAAAAAAGGAGAGACTAAGCATCTCTCCTTTTTTATTTTAAACTAAGGATAATTATTGATTTAGAGCATCCATTAATTCATCAGTAATTTCCATGTTATGATAAACATTTTGAACATCATCGTCTTCTTCAAAGAAATCGATGAGTTTTATTACTTTTTTTGAAGCTTCTAAATCTAATTTTGTTGTTTCTTTTGGTATTCGCTGTAAAGAAGCGCTTTCGGGTTCAATTTTCAGTTCTTCCAGTTTTCGCATCATTGAACCAAAATCTTCCATGGCCGTAGTAACTGTAAATGTATCATCTTCAAGAGAAATATCTTCTGCTCCGGCATCTATTATTTCCATTTCAAATTCATCAGGGTCAATTGTTCCTTTAGGAATAATAAAAACACCCTTACGATCGAATAAAAAACTGAGTGAACCATTGGTTCCAAGATTACCTCCATATTTATTGAAATAGGAACGGATATTACTTACTGTTCGTTGGAGATTGTCGGTAGTACACTCAATAAAAATTGCAATTCCATTAGGGGCATATCCTTCATAAGTGGTTTCCTGAAAAGATGCAGCATCTTTATCGGCGCCTTTACTAATAGCACGCTGGATGTTGTCCTTAGGCATACTTACTCCTTTGGCATTCGCAATCGCTAAACGTAAACGTGGATTTCCATCGGGATCGGGACCACCTTCTTTTACAGCGATAGTAATATCTTTAATTAATTTTGAAAACATCTTTGACCTTTTGGCGTCAATGGCACCTTTTTTACGCTTGATTGTTGACCATTTATTATGTCCTGACATAGAAATTTATTTTTAAATTCGGGGTTGCTAAATTAAATAATTTTTAGGATACCAAAATAAAAAAACCACTCAAAATTATGAGTGGTTTTTCCCTGAAGATATAAAATGATTTACCAGTTGTCAATATCGAACGAAATTCCAATGCTATATGGATATAATTCAGGCCCTTTATCATTTTTAAACAAGGTGGTAAGTGAATAATTTCCATAAAGATTCAGCACTCCCCAGCCAATACGTGCTGTGGCATCAAGTTTAAAAGGATTTAAATAAAAATCATCGCGATTTTTGGTTTTCTTATCGCCATCATACATGTTTTTGGTATGAGAACCTATACGGATGCCACCAATAACGCCGGCAGTGAAATGAAAACTATTGATGTCTGAGTTATTGTTTGTCTGATATTCAAGAAGCAGTGGAAGAGTTAAATAAGTTACCAATAATTTACTTTTTTTATAGCTTTCTTTTGAATTATCGTAATATCCAAAAATCTTAGAGCTATCGGGAACTAAAATAACGTTATTATCGAACCGGTAGTTATTGAATGTTAATCCAAGTCCGGTTACCAGGCCTAAATGTTTCCTTATAAGATTGATATTCTGTTCAAAAAAATTAATATCTACATTCACCGATTTTTCATAATGCAAGTCGAGATATTTATATTCTGTCGGCATGTCTAATTTACCATCACTGGTAAGATATCCATTGATTCCAAGGCCCAAACCAGCCCAATGACCATTAAATTTGCCATGATTATGATGGAACTCTACATTTCCGTCATGGATGCGAACCCTATTATTATGGTTTATATAAATTTCGGAAGACTCATCATTATCAGAATCGCCCTCATCTGCATCTTCATCAATTATTTTAACGGTAACCTTGGTGGAATCGTCGGAATATTCCCTTATTACTTTAGCATGTTCCAAATCTTTTAATTCTTCCAAATGTTTCAGATTTTCGAGGTCTTTAAGATTTTCAAGACCTTTTAGATCTTCTTTCATTTTTTGCATTTGGATTTCGATAGTACCGTCTTTATTAATTTTTTTAACTGCAGGTTCACCCACCGAAGATAAATTTCCGGCACCGGTTACTTCGGCTATCAATTCATCTTTGGCGTTGACTTTAGCATTAGCCGCCCCGCTAACTTCTATATTTGTTTTAGATGTTTCTAAATCTGCAGTTCGCAAGTTAGCGGCTCCACTGACTTCAGAGGAATGATTGGTCGCTTTACCTTCAAGTTTTACGGTAGCTGCTCCCGAAATGTCAGTTTGTAAATCACTTGCATTTAAGATAAGTTTTACATCGGCAGCTCCGCTGGCTTCAATCGAAAGTTGGGTTGCATTAATCGTTTTTTCTCCAATTACTTTACTGGCGCCACTGGCTTCGATACGATTAATGTTTATACAGTTAACATAAATTGTAAGTTTTGAAGAATTGTGAATGTTACGAGAGTGAATTTCAAGAACATTACCATTAACTTCTGTAATTACCTTATCTATATTTTCTTCATCGGTTTCCACAACTACCGATTGTTCATTTCCCTGCGAAAGGATAACCGTAAAGGCGCCTCCAACTTCAATAGAATTAAACGACGGCAAATCACGGGATTGCTTAATTATATTTTCCTGAGCATGTAAATTACAGGATAATGCCAACAGCATTGTTACTGCCAGCATGACTTTGATTGATTTTTTAATTAATGAGTTCATGGGTATCTGTTTTTTAAGATTATTATATTTCTCTTTTTCTCTACGACGGTGTTTCGTTGGTTTTTGTTACAAAATAAAAGTTTTTTGTTACAAATGATTTTAACACACAAAACAAAACCACCATTTTAAAAGCTTAGGTGTAGAAAATGCAAAAGAAAAAGAAACAGATAATTATTAATCAGAATTTTTAATCAAGGTTTGATTCCTATCAGGACCTACCGAAACAATCGAAAACGGGATGTTTACTTCATTTTCAATAAATTTAATATAATTTAGTAATTCGATGGGTAACTGGTTGAAAGAACTTACTTTAGTAAGATCACAATTCCATCCTTTAAGAACTGTATATACGGGTTCGATGATAGCAGCAGTATCGAATGGAACCTGATGGGTTAATTTGCCATCAATTTTGTAAGCAGTACAAATTTTTATTTCGTCGAACGAGTTGAGTACGTCAGCTTTAGTAAGTATAAGATTAGTAACGCCATTAAGCATAAGCGAATATTTCAGGGCTACCAAATCGAGCCAGCCACAGCGTCGGGGACGTCCGGTGGTGGAGCCGAATTCTTTTCCATAGTCCCTTAATTGTTCACCGGATTTGTCATTAAGTTCCGTGGGGAAAGGTCCGCTGCCAACGCGCGTACAATAAGCCTTTACTATTCCGAACGTATTTCCGACTTTACGGGGAGGAATTCCTAACCCCGAGCATACACCAGCAGAAATAGTACTGCTTGAGGTAACAAACGGATAAGAACCAAAATCAATATCAAGCATGGTCCCTTGGGCGCCTTCAGCCAGAACTGTTTTGCCTAAGACCAACTGCTCATTTATATAATATTCGCTGTCAATTAATTTTAACGATTTCATTTTTTCAACAGCATCAAACCATTTACCTTCATACTCATTAAAAGTCATTTGGTCGAGCAGATAGCCTGAGCAATCGAATTTTAAAAAATCTTTGATTAAATGGAAATGAGTTTCTTTTAGCTGGGAGTATTGGCTTTTGAAATCGGACTGTAAAATATTGCCGACACGGAGTCCATTCCTAGCTGTTTTATCAGTATACGTCGGTCCTATACCCTTGAGGGTGGAACCTATTTTAGCTAAACCTTTGGATGCTTCATAGGCGGCATCCAGCAACCGGTGAGTCGGTAGAATAAGGTGGGCTTTATTTGAAATTAATAGATTGATTGTTGCATCAATATTTTTAGTTTTAAGTCCTTCAATTTCATTTATCAGCAGAACGGGATCAATAATAACGCCATTACCGATAAGGTTAGGAGTATTTTTATGAAAAATACCCGATGGAATCGTATGAAGAACATGTTTATTCCCGTCTATTTCAAGCGTGTGACCAGCATTGGGACCTCCCTGAAAGCGTGCAATAATATCATAATTAGGGGTTAAAACGTCAACAGCTTTGCCCTTGCCTTCGTCGCCCCATTGTAATCCGAGTAAAATGTCAATTTTCATTTATAGATAATTTTTATTATTTTTTTGAACTGAACCCACTTGTCTTAAAATTATAGCCATACGTTTTTATAACTACAATCCAACTGAGTTTCATCCTTTTTGTTATTTATTGTCTTTGCACCTGCCATAAAACGTTAGCGAATGATGCGTTATTTCCATATTGTAAATTTTAGCAATTGATTCCTGAATCTCATGGATTCTTGGATCGCAAAACTCCAGAAGTTCTCCGGTATCAAGACATAGCACATGATCGTGCTGACTGTATTTGTAGGAACGTTCAAACTGTGAGCTGTTATTACCAAACTGGTGTTTGATTATTAATTTGCTTCTAAGCAGTAATTCAATGGTATTATATACCGTAGCGCGGCTCACCATGTATTTTTTATCCGTTAATTTGGTATGAAGTTTTTCGACATCAAAATGTCCATTTGTAGAATAAATTTCCTTTAAAATAGCAAATCGTTCGGGTGTTTTTCGATGACCATTTTTAAATAAATACTCGGTGAAAATCTTTTTAACGGTTTCGTAAGTAATTTTTTCTATGGTTTTCATGATTAATCGAATTTTGGAAATAAAAAAGATCTGCTTATCAGGATTAACAATTTTAATTCACCCTCGCTACTTTTGAAATTCCATTGATTTTTTTTATGGAAAGAATTACATCATTAAGTTCTTTTGTATTATTAACATAAAACATCACCACGCCTTCGGTAACGCCGTCATTGCTGTCGAAATGGATTGATCTCATATTTAAATTCAAATTTTCTGTGATTACTTTAGTGATGTCGTTGATAAATCCAAGTTTATCAATTCCGGTTATTTTTATACCCGTAAGAAAAGAAATGGATTGTTGTTGCGTCCATTTTGCTTTAACAATGCGGTTACCGTATCTTGCCATGAGTTGTATGGCTTGCTGGCAGTTAGTGCGATGGATATTGATGAAACGATTGGTTTCCACTATACCTATTACATCGTCGCCCGGAATGGGATTACAGCAAGTGGCTATTTTATACTCCAATTTATCCAGATTTCCCTTTAGAAGTAAATCTTCGGGATTTCCGGCAATCTTTGTGGGAAGTATTTCGGATGTTGATAGATCTTGTTCGGCGGGTTTCGATTTAGTAAAAGGGCGGCGAATATAACTTAACCAGCCACTCCGGTCATGTTCGTGGCAGCAACTTTTCAATTCTTTGATTCCGATTTCCGACTTAGCGACTTTATAGTATAGATCGGAAATTGTGGATAAATGATTATATTCCTGAAAGCGGGTTATATTCGATTTGATAAATTCAAGATGAAGCTCATTAAAAATTTGTTCTAATATTTCCTTTCCTGCTGAAATCTGTAATTTTTTCTCTTCGCGAAGGGCTTCTTTAATTTTACTTTTTGCTCTTGCCGTGGCTACATAATCGATCCAGTTTTCTTTGGGTTTCTGGTTTTTAGAAGTGATAATCTCCACCTGGTCGCCACTACGGAGCAAGTGACTCAGCGGTACCAGCTTATGATTTACCTTGGCGCCGATACATTTATTGCCAATTTGTGAATGGATGCTGTAGGCAAAATCCAAAGCCGTGGAATTGGAAGGCAGAGTTCGCAAATCTCCCTTGGGCGTAAAAATAAAGATTTCTTCCGAAAAAAGATTCAGCTTAAAATCATCTAAAAAATCGAGCGCATTCGATTCGGAAGATTGTAATAGCTCGCGTATACGGTTCAGCCATTTATCCAGTCCGCTATCGGTACTGCCCGCTTCTTTATATTTCCAGTGAGCTGCCCAGCCTTTTTCGGCAATTTCGTCCATGCGTCGTGTGCGAATCTGAACTTCAACCCAGCGTCCTGTATGGCTCATCACGGTAGTATGCAACGATTCATAACCATTAGCTTTAGGAGTGGAAATCCAGTCGCGGAGGCGGTTATGTTTGGGACTGTAAAACTTGGTAACGATGGTATAAATTTGCCAGCAGGCGTCTTTCTCCTGATCTTTTGAATAACTGAAGGGGGTATTGAGCACAATGCGGATAGCGAAAATATCATAGACTTCTTCAAAAGGAATTTCTTTGATTTGCATCTTTTTCCAGATAGAAAAAATGGATTTTTCCCTTGAAATGATTTCTGCATCAATACCTTTATCTGCCAGTTCTTTTTTTATAGGATAGATAAATTTGGAAATAAAACGATGCCGCTCGAGTTCACTACTTTTCAGTTTTTCCGACAGTGTATTGTAAATTTCCGGTTCTGTATATTTTAAGGCAAGGTCTTCCAGTTCACTTTTAATAGCATATAATCCCAGGCGGTGTGCAAGCGGAGCGTATAAAAAAGAGGTTTCAGAAGCTATTTTTAATTGTTTTTCAGGAGGCATGGAGTCAAGCGTACGCATATTATGCAAACGGTCGGCAAGTTTTATAAGAATAACGCGGACATCAATGGAAAGGGTAAGAAGTATTTTTTTAAAATTTTCGGCTTGCCGCGAAGGCGAAGGATCGTCGGTGATTCCCTTTATTTTGGTAAGTCCATCCGTTATTTGGGCAATCTTATCATTAAACATGGTTCGGATATCATCCAACATATATTCCGTATCTTCAACTACATCATGCAGCAAGGCACAAATAATGGATGTTTCACCCAAACCCAGATCACCTGCAACAATGCGGGCAACTTCTATGGGATGGTAAATATAAGGTTCGCCGCTTTTTCGCCGCATATCCTTATGAGCTTCTAAGGCTAAGTTAAAAGCTTTTCGGATTATTCGCTCGTCCTTAACATTAATATTTGATTTCCATGCCCTTATTAAATTACGGTAGCGCCGGATAATTTCTTTTCTTTCCGCTTCGGGATTTACTTCATACATCGTTATAGCTTTCCTGAATTTAATTTTTTTCCCTCAACAAAATTACTCATAATATTATTTGCTTTGGAGTATGAAAAAAAGAAAAGTGATATTGAATAATACTTGCCCCGTGGAGGCAGTCTTCCTCCACCGTTTTGGACAGTCTCACATGCTCATCCATTTTCACAAGGCGCTAACCTATCCCAACAAGATGCACAGGCATTTGAACAAGGCGCTAAGGCACAACTTGAGGGTGCCCGGAATATCCCGGAAATTATTTTACCAATTCTTCAATAATCTTTTCCACCTTGATGCCATCGGCTTCGGCTTTGTAGTTGCGAACAATACGATGGCGAAGAACAGAAACGGCTACAGCTTTAACATCTTCGATATCCGGCGAATACTTCCCGTTGATCACGGCATTGCATTTAGCCCCGATAATCAGATACTGCGAAGCACGCGGACCGGCTCCCCAGGTAAGGTAATCGTTGGCAAAACGATGGGCTTCTTTAGTTCCCGGACGGGTTTTGGAAGCCAGTTTTACGGCGTATTGAAATACATTATCGGCAACCGGTATCTTCTGAATAAGGTTCTGGTAATATAATATCTCCTCCGAGGTAAGAATTATATTAAGATTATTTTCCTGGCGGGCGGTGGTAAGTTTCACGATATTTATTTCCTCGTCAAACGAAGGATAATCGAGCCAGATGTTGAACATAAACCGGTCGAGCTGGGCTTCGGGCAACGGATAGGTTCCCTCCTGCTCTATCGGGTTTTGGGTGGCAAGCACGAAAAAAGGTTCCGACAACGGATAGGTATTTCCTGCTACGGTAACCGCTTTTTCCTGCATGGCTTCCAGCAGTGCCGATTGGGTTTTGGGCGGCGTACGGTTGATTTCATCGGCAAGGATAATGTTGGCAAAGATGGGTCCTTTGATGAAACGGAATTTACGGGTTTCGTCCAGAATCTCTGTACCCACAATATCACTTGGCATCAGGTCGGGGGTAAACTGGATACGGCTATAGCTTAATCCCAATACCTTGGAAATGGTATTTACCATCAACGTCTTGGCAAGCCCCGGTACACCGACCAACAGTCCATGTCCCTTACTGAAAATACATATCAAAAGGTTTTTTACTACCTCATCCTGCCCGATGATAACTTTATTTACTTCTTTTTTTAACAGTTTATATTTTTCTACAAATGCGTCAATGGCTTCTACGTCGGAGGAATAATTCATAGTGTCAGATTTCAAATTTCCGGTTCAGGGTTTTAAAGAGCAATATTTATTCTAATGCCTTTATAAATTAATTGGTTATCCATTTATGTTGAAAATTGCAATTTTTAAACTCATCAATAATACTGATGTAAGTTTTATCGGTTTTGGATGTAATCCAATCATCAATAGCTTTACCTTTTTTTTCTTCCAAAGCCCAGTTTTGAATTTTATTATAATCATCTTTCAGGTTAGCTTTATGAGGATCGGTTCTAACTTTTAGATAAAGCAACTGGAAGGCCTGCTTACCTTCTTCCGTTGTCATGGGAACAGCTTTGGATATCTCTCCGACTTTCATCTTATCAACTACAAAAAACACTTTAGGATCGAGTTGTTTTGCTTCAAAGCGGGAAGTATTGGTTTGAGGGTTAACCATCAAGGCTCCATTTATTTTACCCGGATCGTCCGAATATTTCAGGGCTGCTTTTTCGAAAGATATAGAATCGTGCTTGATAACACCGGCTATACTATCGAGGTATGCCGAGGCTTTCGCCAAATCGAAAGGTGAAACTTTGGGTTGGATAAGGATATGGCGAACATTCACATAATCGCCTTTACGTTCAATAAGCTGAAGGGTATGCAAACCGGCTTTTGTTTTAATAATATCTGAAACCTGGTTGGGTTTTAAACCAAAAGCAACGGCTTCAAATTCGGGATACATTTCCCCACGGCTAAACATGCCCAACTCTCCGCCTTTTTTGGCCGAGCCGGGATCTTCGGAATAGAGTATGGCAAGAGTGGAAAAGCTTTCGCCTTTAACAATCCTCTGGCGTAGGTTCGTTAGTTTTTCTTTGGCTTCGCTTAACGCTTCGGCGCTAACCGGCGGTTGTTTAACAATTTGCCCGATTTCGTATTCAGTATCAATAAAAGGAATGCTGTCGTCGGGCATTCTGTTATAAAAAGCCTTTATTTCCGATGGCGTGATTTTGATATTTTCCGTGATTTTCGATTGAACCTGTTCGGCCATTAATTGATCTTTTACCAGCGACCGGATCTCTTCTTTGATTTCCAAAATGGGCTTTTGATAAAACTCTTCCAATTTTTGCTGCGATCCGAACTGACTGATATAATATCTGAAACGTTGGTTCATTGAGGATTCTACCTGATTGTCGGTAACCTGAACGCTATCAAGTTCGGCCTGGGTCAGCAATAATTTCTCAAATAAAATACTTTCCAGAAACTGGCATTTCATTGCAGAAGCATTTCCAATGTTGCCCTGCATTTTATACTGAACATACTGTCCTTCAATATCTGATTTTAATATTATTTTACTTCCCACCACGGCTACAACCTCATCCACCACCTGTTCCTGAGCTTTTACCAGGGTTACAGAGGATAATACTATTGAAAATACAACAAGAATGATTTTTTTCATTTGTTATTAATTTTATTTTTTATTGGGCAAATGGAATATCCATAAAATATCATTTCGGTTTGTATTGGCATAGCCCTTATGGATATTTCATCAGTAAATAATTTGTTTTTAAAGATTTGAAGTCTTGCTGCCCTAAGAAAGAAAACTTCTTGATAAACATGTTAATAAATTACGAAATCGTTTTGTTTCGATGCTTTTTCAAAGACTTCATTTTGCATTTTCTCTATTAATTGTAAACGGCGTTTGTTCAAAATAATTTCACGGATATTTTTTTCTTCAAAATTTAAAGGCGAAACGTTTTCCTTGGTTTTAAAATCTCTGAACTTCACATAATAAATAGCTAACGAGTCCTTCAGTTCTAAAATGTTATTTTTCTTTACCAACGCTTCCTGATCGGTGGTTTTAATGGGTATTATTTTGGCCAGCTCGTCAAAGGCCATCCATTTTTCGTCGTCTAACGAAAAATCAGAGGCATTTTCCTGACAAAATTCTTCTAATTTATTCCGGTCGTTGTCGCGATTGGAAGTTAAGAGCTTTTTCAGTTTAGCATCGCCTTTGGAGCCAGGCTTTAACTTTACCCAGCTTGCCTGTACTATATTCTGGCGAAGTATAAAATTTACCTGATTATCCTTATAATATTTTTCAATTTCCTGTTTCGAAACGATAGTATCCAATTTCTGCTTGATCAACTCGGTTTCGTACTGGAAAATAACCAACGAATTACGATAATTTTCAAGCTGTTCGGTAAAGTCTTTCTGATCTTCCGAAAGGTTATTTTCTGCCTGATGAATAAGTATCTGCTGGCGAATCCAGTTATCAATAAAGTTTTTAGTTATGGACAGGCTGTCCCTTTTATTGGTTCCGGGAGGCACTATACCTTTAAGATCAGAAATGTAAAGATATTTATCATAAGCTTTAGCCACCGCATCTCCTTTTTTTGACTTATGAAGATAACTGCATGAGCTAAATAAAACCAGCAATATGATAACTATCTTTTTCAAACGACATTATTGTTTTATCAGCGTTTCAAACACTTGTTTATTGACGGCTACAGGATATTTTTCCCGTAGGGTTTTAATCCATTCTTTTTCGAGATAGGTTTGATAATCGGCGGTAATCAGTCCGCGGACTTCGTTCAGGAGTTTAGGCTCGGGAGCAACCTGGCCGTGAACAACTACAAAAACGGTGGTATCGCCGTTAACCTTATTTTCGGTTATGGATTTCTCCCATTTAATGTTATCTATTAATGGATTGTCGCCTTTACTGAATTTTTTATGATCGATGGACAAAACATTAGTCGAATCAACGTTGATTGCTTTGAGGATATCTTCTTCCGAGGTTCCCTTATCAATGAGTTTACGTACTTTTTTAGTTGTCTTGCCTTTTACATCTTTAATTGTATACACAGATGCGTCAAGACGTTCGCCCCACATATAGTTTGTTTTGGTTTTACCATAAAAATCCTCGAGTCCAAGGGTGTCTTTAACAGCTTTTGACCAAATTTTCTGGTCGGTAAGATTAAAAAGCAGGATGCCATCGCGGTATTCTTTCATCAGCGAACGAAAATCGGGATATTTATTTTCAAGCTGGCTGTCTTCGTACGACATACATTTTTCGTCTACAAAATTTTTATATCTATTGTCAACCAGAGTCTGAATATCTAACTTGGGCATTTCTCTCTGGTATTTAGCTAAATAATCAGTAAAATCCTGTTGGGTATATGTTTTTTCACCAAGAACAAACAAATTTTTATTCAGCAATTTGGCCTTTTCAACGTCCCATTTTCCATGGAAAAAGTTGGTATCAATCACACTATAAAAATCTGTTTTAGCTTTGGGTATTTCGGTAAAAAAGTATTCCGTTTTTATTTTGTTAATCAGGGATTCTTTGCTCTTAAGGCTACGGTCGCTCTTGGCTAAAGCCTGTTTGATTTCTGTTTTTGACTCTTCAAAGCTTGGAATTTCTTTTCTGTCGAGAAGTTTAACGATATGCCATCCGTATTGAGTGGAAAAGGGTTTTGTAATATCGCTCTTATTTTTCAGAAGGCTGATCTGGTAAACATATTCGGGAATAATTTTATTGGCAGTAAACCACGGAATAACTCCACCTTTAGAAGCCGTGCCTTTATCATCGGAAGAAGCTTTAGCAAGTTCGGCAAAATCACTTCCATGGATAGCTAACTGATAAATAGAATCGGCTTTGGCGCTAAGTCGGGCCGAATCCTGAGCATTTGCATTTTTAGGAAATATAAGCAGGATATGAGCTACCTGAACTTTCCCCATAGCAGGCTTGCGGTCGGTAATTTTAACTAAATGATATCCAAAATCCGAACGAACCGGCATGGAAATATCGCCTTTGGATGTTTTATAAGCTCCGCTTTCGAAAGGATAAACCATGTCGAATACGGTAAAATAACCCAAATCGCCACGATTTCCTTTGATGGTACGACCTTCGTAGGTGCGGTCTTTAGCCGATATGTCGTCGGAAATTTCGGCTGCCACGGTTCCAAAATCTTCACCGGCAAGAATGCGTTTACGTATTTTTAATATTTTCTGGTAGGCTTCAAGGGTATCTTTGGGCGAAGCGTTACGGTCAACTTTAACCAGGATATGGCTTGCGCGAATATCTTCCTGTTTTCTTGCGTATGCTTCATCAAGTAATGCTTTATTAACATCTTCGTCAATCAGATAGGGCTGGGCTAACTGCTTGCGATATCCATTCAGTTCATCAGTAAATGATTTCATCGTATCCAGTCCCAATTCCTCTGCCTCTTTTACCTTAAGCCGGAAATTGATGTACAAGTCAAGATATTCTTCCAGCGATTTGCGATCCATCGCATCGCCTTTAACGTTGTTTTTTTGATAGACATTCAAAAATTCCGTCTTAGAAACTTTATTGTTTCCAATGGTAATCAATACTTCATCTGAATTGTCCTGGGCAAAAACTGATATGGTCGGGCATAAAATCAAAAACAGTAAAACAGAAAACAAGTAAGTTTTTTTGTTTGAGAACATAAAGGATGTCATAATTGGTGTAATTATTTGATTATTAATAAACGTAATTTGTGAAATTATATTTTTAACTGTTAGCAATTTATAATTAATAATTTACTCCGGAATTTACCGGCTATAGTTAGGAGCTTCGCTGGTGATGGTAATGTCGTGCGGATGACTTTCGACAACAGCAGCCGAAGAAATTTTGATAAATTTGGCCTGTTGAAGATGGTCAATATCGGGCGAACCGGTATAGCCCATGCCTGCACGTAAACCTCCGACCATCTGGTGGATGACCTCCGAAAGAGTGCCTTTGTAAGGAACCCTGCCAACAATGCCTTCGGGAACTAATTTTTTGATATCGTCTTCTGCATCCTGGAAATAACGGTCTTTCGAACCTTTTTGCATCGCTTCGATAGAGCCCATTCCTCGATAGGTTTTAAATTTTCTTCCTTCAAAAATAATGGTTTCGCCTGGCGATTCTTCCACACCGGCAAAAAGGGAACCAGCCATGATAGTATAAGCGCCGGCTGCGATGGCTTTAACAATGTCGCCGGTATAACGGATACCTCCGTCAGCAATTATAGGAATTCCGCTTCCTTTCAGAGCCTCGGAAACTTCGTAAATGGCGGAAAGTTGTGGTATTCCAATTCCGGCAATGATGCGGGTGGTACAAATAGAGCCTGGACCTATCCCGACTTTCACACCATCCACGCCAATTTTGGCTAAATCTTGTGCAGCTTTTCCTGTAGCTATGTTTCCAACAATTAATTCAACTCCGGGATATTGTTTTTTGACCCGTTTTGCCATTTCTATCACACCAATGGAATGTCCATGAGCGGTGTCAATGACTATGGCATCCACCTCGTTTTTAACCAAAGCCGAAACCCGTTCCATTGTATCGTGGGTTACACCAACGGCAGCAGCTACCCGCAATCGTCCCCGCGTATCCTTACAGGCATTAGGACGGGCTTTTATCTTGATAATGTCTTTATAAGTAATCAGCCCGATAAGTTTGTTGTTTTTATCTATTACCGGAAGCTTTTCAATTTTGTATTCCTGAAGTATGTCGGCAGCTTTTTCAAAATCGGTAAATTCATTGGTTGTAATGAGATTCTCTTTCGTCATTACCTCGGCAATGGGCCGGTTAGGATTGCGTTCGAAGCGTAAATCGCGATTGGTAACAATTCCCACCAATTCCCTCGTCTTTCGAATGACAGGTATCCCTCCGATTTTAAACTCCTTCATGATATTCAAGGCATCGGAAACCAAAGCGTTTTCGTCGAGCGTAATGGGATCGAGAATCATACCGTTTTCTGCACGTTTCACCTTGCGCACTTCATTAGCCTGGGCTTCGATACTCATATTTTTATGAAGCACTCCTATTCCGCCTTCCTGAGCCATGGCAATGGCCATCGTAGATTCTGTTACGGTGTCCATGGCGGCGCTGACTATCGGAATATTCAATCTGATATTTTTGGTAAACAAGGTGCTTATATCCACCTCACGCGGAAGGACTTCCGAGTATGCCGGAACCAACAACACATCGTCGTAAGTTAATCCTTCGCCCTGAAATTTTTCAAAATTTAATGACATGAAACAATTTTTGTAATAAAAGGCAAAAATATGAAAAATTGCAATGATACGTATACTAAAAATTTGTTAAAACAATTCTTGCCTTTTGAGCTGTTTAACAGTCAGCCATGCTTTGATTGTTACTTTAAAGTTTCTGAATTTTGATTTCATAATTTTCTGTTTTACCAATAGTTATATATCTGATCAACCGCATTTGAATCACTGTATAGGGTAACATGATTAGGAATGGTATAAAAAAAGGGGTCTCGAATGAGACCCCTTCCAAAACTAATTGTTAAAAAACAATTACCTCCCAATAAAGACTTTTTTTGTAAATACCTTGCCATCTTTGGTAATAAAACAGATGACATAATTACCGGAACTGTAGCTGGAGGTATTCAGGATTACAGTTTTGTTGTTTAAAACATTTTCGGAATAAACTGTCATTCCTAAATTGTTTACAACACGGATATTACTTATATTGTTAGCAAATTCAATATTAACAACATTCGTTGCCGGGTTCGGAAATACCTTGATAGATGAAGATCCGATTTCAGATATACCGTCGGGTCCGGTTTCCGTACCGTTGTTGTAAACAGGCACAAAGATGTTTCCGTCGTAATCGGCAAATTCACGTGGAGTCGGATTATCGCTCCAGTTAACCTGGGTCTGGATTACATCGGAAGCTATCCAATCAAAATTAATATCAAAGAAATTACCATCGGCAATGTTGATTCCATTCAAATCGGCTGCCCATACAAAGGTAATATGACCTGCCGAAGGATTACCGGTAGTTACGGCTTCAATACCCGTATACCAGTTAGATACACCGGTGTATGTGATAATTGACGGATCGTATTCAATGGAAAACTGGAATGAACCCATGTTGGTAATATTCTGAGCATGTACCGGAACGACAAACGGACCGGATACAAGAGTTTGAACATTGGTAATGGTTACAGTTGCTGCCGGACCAGAAGCTGCGGCCTGAGTAACGGTTACCTGTACCGGGCTTCCGGTTGCTGCCGGAGCAGTAACGGTGATCATTCCTGTCCTTGGTGAAGTTGAAATATTTTCGGTATAAGCTACATTGATAGTACCTGCATTTACTCCACTTCCGCCACTGGTTATCGTCAGCCAATCGTTTCCGGTTGTAACAGTGGCAGTATAATTCATTGTGCCGGTTCCGTTATTGGCTACGACAAATGAAGTTGTGCCGGCTGCTGAAGTTACATCCTGATTAGTTGGTGTTACCGATAATACAGGTTGAGGTGCAGTACCACCAGTTACAGATCCATTGTTATATACTGGAACAAAAATGTTTCCATTGTAATCGGCAATTTCACGTAATGTAGGATTATCGCTCCAGGTTAAAGCTGAAGTTAAGGTAGACCCTAACCAGGTAAAGTCAATGTTTAAGAAATTACCATCAGCAATATTGATTCCCTGTAAATCGGCTGCCCACACAAAGGTAAGTTTGCCGGAAGCCGGATTTCCAACGGTAACAGCATCAATTCCGGTATACCAGTTAGAAGTACCGGTATAAGTCATCAATGATGGATCATATTCAATGGTAAACTGGAATGAACCCATATTAACAATGTTGGCAGCATGTACCGGAACCGTAATCGATCCTGCAGCCACATTGGTTAATGTTCCAATGGTTAATGCAGGTAACGTCCCAGCATTGGCAGCCTGAGTTACGGTTACTTGAACCGGGCTTCCTGTTGCACCAGGAGCCGTTACGGTAATGGTACCAACTCTCGGACTGGTTGATGTATTTTCGGAATACAATACTGCAATAGTACCATTGTTCGTTCCCGAAGCTCCGCTGGTTATCGTTAGCCAATCATTTCCTGTTGTAACAGCAGCAATATAATTCATCGTTCCAGCTCCGGTATTGGCTACAGCAAAAGTAGTCGTACCGGTTGTTGATGTTACATTCTGATTAGTAGGCGTTACGGATAAAACTGACTGTGGAGTAACAAATACGTCTACACACACTTTTTCCGATTCGCAATAATCATACACAGCGCTAACACAATAATTATTTGTATTGGAAAGAGCATTGTTATCAATATATTCCAATTCAGAAACCGTAGCTAACAATGCGCCATTCCTAAATACATTATAACCACTAACTGATTTTTCGGATTTAGAAAAATCGCATTTATGACCACCGGCAGTAAGAATACCTGATGAATTTCTATTTACATCATCATTTAGCGCTACAAGTTTAGGACTACCATTTTTAGCGTTTACATCCACATATCCTTTTATACACCAATTATAATTTAATGCTGGGTTAATTGCCGAAAGCGTTGTCCATGCTCCCTGCCAATACATCATATTTCCCTTTCCATTTATGGCAGGTCCTGCATCACAAGCAGCTGGTCTTCCGCCAGTTGTATTGCAACGAATTCCTATCCAAAGTTCCTGGGAAGTATTAATTGGAACTGGTGTATTCAATACTATTTCATTCCATGATTGATTAGTAAATGAGCTTACAACCTGATCAACAACCATTTCGCCAGGTGCAGAAGCATCGCCACCAACCCAAACTCTCACAGAATATTCACATGCCTGATAATAAGGGAAAAAGTCAATTTTGGTTAAAGCGCCATCGGTAATTCCCAGATTATAGAAATCAAAGGGGGAATATCGCTGTGCCACATCAAAATCGGCAACATTATTAGTACCAATAGCATCGGACTGATCGCCGGAATAACTTATCCATTGACTTTGTCCGGTGACGGGTGGTTTTTCCCATGTTAAGGTAACCTGATGCACATCGGTCTGGGTTCCGGATAAATTAGTAGGTGCTGGACAAACAGGAGCGGCAACGTCAACTAAAATTGAGTTTGAATAATCGGATATACATCCATTACTCCAAAGAGAAGTAAGCTTATAGGTGTACGAACCTACCGGTAAAGCTAAATCGGTATATGTTAAACCAGTAACTGGATTTGTATTTATCAGCGTATCATTACGGAAAATATTATATCCCAATAAAACTCTTGGCTCATCGTATCCATCATATCTGCTTGATTTAATAGCTGATAGCACACCTTTTAGGCTTCCACGATTGCCATCTTCCAATGGAACCAAGGTAGCCACAGAACGTGAACCAACATCTTCCAATAATCCCCTTACGTTCCAGTTATAGTTTAACGATGAAGAAACCTGTAAAAGCGTTTGCCAGCCTGTTCCTGCAAGGTTAATCATATTACCTTTCCCATTAATTGCAGGTCCGACGTCGCAACCGGCAGGATGTCCTGTGGTAGTATTATTACGAATTCCAATCCAGAGTTCTTTTGTCGAATCTACAAGAACAGGCGTATTAAGGAATATTTCATTCCATTGACCTATTATAGGATCAGAAACAACCTGGTCAACAACTAAGGTTTCCGGTGAGCTTATATTTCCTCCTACCCAAACACGTACAGAATAAGTACATGCAGCTTCGCCTGGTACAAATAATACACGGGTTAAGTATTTTCCGCCCTGTTGTGTTAAGTCAGAAGGGACAAAACGCTGTGCTACATCAAAATCCACAGCACCACCGGTTCCAATGCTGGTTCCACCATGCTGAACATCCCAATGCATCCATGTTCCATTGTTACCCAGCACTGGCGCCAGCCAATCTAATTTAACATTATTATAATATTGTTCATACGATAATTCACCCGGTGTTTCACAGGTAAGTTCAGGCATAACAACATTTTCAGTCATATCACCAACAACAGTTACGGATGACAGCACCCTGTTATAATTCGGATGAGTTACTGCATAGGAAAATGTTCCCGACACGGTAATAAAACTAACACTTCCATCTTCACCTGTAACCTGGTTTTCATCTTTATAAACAACGGTTGCGCCTTCTATTGGCTGATTATCATTGTCTTTTACAACAAATGTAAGGTTGTAGAACCCGCTTAAAACAACATTTACGTTCAAACTTGTTGTATCAACAATAAATTGAGTGGCCGCTGAAGCAAACCCTTCTTTTGAAATAACATATTGATAGGTACCGGGATAAAGCTCAATACTTGCAATACCATTTACCGTTTGAGTTGTAAGAATTTCATTGTTCTTGTATAAAATATGGATGTCTGCACCATCAATCAACGAACCATGGTTATCTGTAACAGTGAAATTAACATCCGTTCCTTGCGGAATTTCAAAATTAACTTCTTTTAATTCTGATTCGCCTGTATAAAAATGAGCCTTTACTCCGGCAGTATAATTTCCGGGAGTAAGATTTGTGAACTCATATTCCGGAGTTGTTAAACCCGTAGCAACCTCAACATTATTCAAATAAACAGAAAAACCGTTTGCCGGAATTGCACCATCCGTTTCAACGCCCAAAGATACATCATCAATTAATAAAGCAAATCCGGTATGATTATGCCTGATAGCAACGTATTTTGCTTCCGCAGGAATATTGTATGAGAATTTTGTCCAATAAGTTAATGGAGACTCATCGGTAGTAATAAATACGAAATCAGAGATATTATTTCCTCCGGTGGAGTATCCAATTCTGAATGTTTCTAAACCATAATCTTCGGTAATGGCTTTTGCATAAAACGACAGCGTAAACGGCAAACTATGATTTTGCTTTTTACTAATTAACCAATCGCTTGTTGTTCCCGAAGCAGATCCAAAAGATGCAAAATATTGATTGCCTGAATAAGCGCCCCAATATTCCGGTGAAAGTGGTGGTGTGGTCAACGATGGATTGAATGTCATAAATGATAATGGCTCGCCATAATGTGGAAAAGTTATTCCATTGGCATACACCGTTGGGTTAGCATCCTGATCAATAACTTTCCAATCGCCAATATTGTCAATAAGGAAAGGATCATAACTTTCAACATCATCTAAAACGGGCGCCTGATCCCATAAAAATTTAGCATTTCCAATGGTCTGGCCGGCAGTACTTACTTCTACATCATATAGGTCAAAAATACGCTCATTGATGGTAACAGTTTTTTCAAATACTGTATCTGGAATATCAAGGTTAATATTATTTTCTGTGAAATTTTCAAAACCCACATGACTTATTTCCAGAGTGTAAACTCCTTTCATCACATTTGGAATTTCTACACTTCCATTATCACCCACTATGGCATCATACACATAGTTGACATTCCCATTTTGATTTCGTAATGTTACGTTTGCTCCATGAGATAAAGCCGGAACTCCCGTATTTGTATTAACAATAAGATTAAGAGTTAGTCGCATGTTTTTTTCTATAACATTAGATATTGAAAGCTCAGATTTTACACCGTTAGTGTATTCAGCTTCCACACCATAATTATAAAGACCATACGTCAGGTTTGACCATTCGGTATCAATGTATGAAGTGTCCGTTACCGGAGTTGTGCTTATCTGCATCCAATCCACATCTGCGATTGCCTTACGGTAAATATTGTAGTTAACAAACTCTTTAGTGTTATTTTGGGGTACAACAGGCAAAATTACTTTAGGTTCTCCTGTATTTACAGCCTCTATTTTTTTACAAATAAAAAGGGGCTTTCCTTCAGGAATCGTAACAATATAACTTGCGTTTGGATTTTGAATTTTTTCAAGTAAATCACCTTGTGTAAGCCCTGACGCACGAACCAAAAGATTTGCCCGTAGCGGAGGAGAAGTAGCATTTTCCAATGGATAATAAGCGCCTAAACCATTGCTCCATTGCGTACGCGATTGCCAGGTATAAGGTTCGCCTTCGCCATCGTCGTAAGCCAATAAAGTATAATTGCTATAACCCGATATACCAAAGAAGAAACCATTAGGAGCTTCAATCCCCACAGGTAATGAAAGTGAATTCCAACCGTATTCATTAGCTACATTTCCCTGAGTATAAAGTACATTATTGGGATCGGGAGACCCATCTTCATTCAGCCCTAAGATTGAAATCATAACCAACGGTGAAGATGCATAGCCTGGGAATTCATAATTGTACCATTGTACACCTGTTATTATTGCATTATAGTTCCACGATGAGCCTCCTACGATGCTGGTAACACCTGGTGTAATTAAAACGCCGACCGCTTCCCCGTCATCATGACGGAATTCCATCGGGTAGGGTTTTCCTGCTGCATACCATGTTACTAATGCATTACCGCTTTGTTCAACAGCATTAACCAGGTTTGGCCTTGGAGCGTTTTCTAATATTGTAATTGTATCGAAAGTATAATTTACATCCGGAACCGGAACATCATGCTGGTACGTTTGATAACCATTTAAAGATACTTCAATCTGGTATGTTGTAGAACCCCAGATCTCAGAAAATTCAAAATTACCATTTTCATCCGTTGTAGTTTGATAATTTTCAATTCCATTTAACTTAACAATTGCGTTTTGAGCTGCTTCATGCGTATCGCTTTTTCGTACAAATCCCGTAACTGCAATATGAGGCCGGGGAACCAGCAATGCATTTCCCAGATTAACGCTTCCACCACTTGCAAGTACAACATTATCATAAACAACATCATTATAACCAAACTTTGAAATAATAACCTTGATATTGTTACCCGCCATCAGATAAGGCGCAGTATAATCGCCGTTTGCATTTGTATAGAGCACAGCATTTGCTTCAGGATAATCAGGATTGATGATTTCTACTTTTGCGCTATCCACAGGTGTATTATCTGCCTGATACAACACCCTGCCACTTAAATTACCCAAACCATTTCCGGTTTCAAACATCAGACTTGTATACGGAAAATTTACAGTTGTGCCAATGAAAGACGGATTTTCGGGATCAATTGTTCCCCAACCACTTTCAAAAATAGTCCGGTTAGGTCCGTAATCCGGAGCTTTGTAAGCAAATAATGAATTATCATTATTAGTGGTTCCATCATAGTAATAAACAAGAACAACCAGATTTCCATTACCTGTATAAACAATTGGTGTAGTAAGGGTTATGTTTATTTTTCCAATACCTTCCGTAAAATCAACTTTTCCATCAAAAACAACTTTTAACTGCGACGGTGGAATATATGTATCTAAGTTTTGCTGATTGGTTTCACCCATCCATATCTTGATTTTCCGTTGAGGCATATTATCACCGATACTCTTGTAATAAGTCAGTCTTTCAATGAGTCCACCAGTATTCAATTCATTTGCAAAATACATACTCTGCGTTAGGCTGGCTCTTCTGTTATCACTGAAGTTTATCGGATAATAATAGTAATATTGTGTTTGAGCATTTATCGGAAAATCGCCTATATTTTTTAAGACAACGGAATTTCCGATTACTTCTACCGATAGAATTTGGCTAATATTGTTGGTAGGATCCAGATCTTCACTCCAAACAACTTTGGAATAAAGTCCATATACTCCTACTGTAGGAATACTTACAGGTATAGTTAGCGTTTTGGTTTCGCCAACAGCTATTGAATCACCGGCAACGGTAGCAAAAACTGTTTCCTGCCCATTTACATACGCACAAACCTGAACTGTATAATCGCCGGCCGAAACAGGAGATAAGCCATAATTGCCAACCACTGCCTGATAATTAGTAACCGTGTTTGCATAAACTACATCGTTGCCTGTAAAAGTCATCGCCTTTAAATCTTTTGCAACGCGAACAAGAACAGAACCAAGCACGTCATCAATTACTCCTGGCCAGCACCACATCGAATTAAACTGGATGCCAATGTAATAATGGTCGCCATTGCTTAAGCCATGCTGACTTAAATCATAACTTTTTTCCACATAACTTAATGGTGGATCTGAAATTTCATCTATGGGTGAAAAATCAGAAACGTCACTACCCGTAGTTGAAATACATACGCGCCAAAGTTGTCCGGTCTGATCCGCTAAACGCTTGACATAAAACTTGAACATATCGCCATTCTGCCATACCATTTCCGGGGTAATAAGCCAATCATCATAACTTGTTTGGCCAGGAGTTCCTGCATAAACATCAAGCGATGCACAGGCAATACCTGTTCGTGGAGCAGTTTGGCCTGTCGGTGCAAAGCCAGTATTTCTCAACCAGCCTTTACCGTCGCCATTATCATCAATCACTTTCCATCCAAGAGGTGGAAATAATTCACCTTCAAAACTTTCTCTAAGAATTCCGAAACGTAATCCTCTTCCTGTAAGCTGAGTGCTTTTGCTTCCTGGTATGGTATCAGCCATTAAAAATGTTATGGTTCCTTCCTCCAATTGTGGATCTGTGGGAACAAACTGAATATTAAAAATATGCTTTTCGCCTATTCCCAGATTTATCGGAAACGAATCATTAAGAATAGTATAATGACCATTGGTAATGTTTGCACCGGTAATTTCAAGATTGCCACCGCCCACATTCGATACTTCCACATTCATTATTTTGGCAACGGTAGCCTCAACTTCTCCAAAATTCAAAGATTCGGGAGATGTTTTTACTGCAGGAGTCGTTGGTACATCGCCAAAGGATAATTTAATATTGGCTCTGTAATTTATAACATTACCCGAAGGCAGGTTATTGGGATCGTAAGGCGTGGGATCATTTTGAGCGCCTATGCACATAGATTGAGGCAAAGAATTTAAAGTGCTGTAATACTGATCAGTACCTGTAGTATAACCGGGTTTCTTTTCAATGACGGTAACTATTAAGTTATCAGTATTATTATAATAAAACGGATCAATGTCTATGTACGAATATTCCTCACCAGTTTTGCAAATATACTGTCCATCATATACTTTGGTAAAACCGGATAATGGAACCGAAGCTGTGAGTTCTGTTAAAGCCGTATGCGAAAGCCAGACTTCAATTTGTTCTTCAAGATTCGGATTAAGGCCAGCATATTGGTATCCAATACGGTAAATTCTTTTATTTGCAGTATTTATCTCCGATTGCAAATAAAGGGTTTGTGAAAAGGAATAACCGAACCATAAATACATTGGAGTAGGTTGTCCGCATAATTCCGTTCCAGTTCCAATAGTTACGTCCGTTTGGCCGGCAGGTTGTACATTCACATTAAAGTTTGGCGTTCTATCGTTAGCCGGATTTAGGTCACCGTTTAGAAACACTTTTCCATACAGATATGTTGAACCTTCGATAACCGGAGTCCACGTAAAAGTGAAACTTTTTGTCTCTCCCGGAGCAATATCAACGCCACTCATTATGCCTATTTCCGTATTATTACCGTCGTATAATTTTACGCTATAATTTGAACCTGTTTCGGGCATCACACCAAAATTACCAATGGTAACTGTATATTCCGACGATGTTCCTATGGTCAAATTATTTAAACCTGTAACCGAAACTCCACCAAGATCATGCTCCATCGGAGCCAGACAGCTTACGGTAGCTGCCCATCCTGCAGGATTAGACGAACCATCAGAGGTAAAGTTAAAAGTTATGGCTCCACTTGAATTGCCGGAAGAAGCAACTAAATTTTCTAATTCCGGAGGAATGGTTGAGCCACAAAAGCTCCCTATCAAAGGTGAATTTACATCAGGTCCATCGTAAACTTTTAAAAAATCAAAATTATTTTCAGTGTTAAATTCTGTAAAATTAAATTTCATCTTTGCCCCCATTGTACTGGGAACAATTGTTAAAGTATAATTTTCACTATTCTGATAAGGCGCATCGGGTCCACCCGAATCATAAAATGTAGCATCGCAAGCCGAAATCGTGCCATTTTGCATCAGAATCTGATTACCTAAATTAGTAACAGCAATTGTTTTGCTGTTGTTGTCCGGATTCTCGTCACCGGCAAGGGTAGCAGAAGCAACAATTTCGTAAGTTTTTGCTGTTGATAAATCAGCAGTTTGTGTAAAAGCATAATCCATTTGAGCTCCACCGGCTAATGGACCGGCAATAACTTCACTTACCGGGGTACCACCATCAATGGTATAGTTTACCGGAATGTCAGACTGAGGTTCAGTACCACTATTTCTTACTTTAATTGTTACAACTTCTGAAGATGTAAGTCCCGGGCCTGATACAGGAGTTAATATGGATTTTATAGCAATGTCTTTAGCATACCCTGGCGTAGATTGAACATCGCCAAAATAGACATCATCAAAATAATATTTTGGTGTTTCCGAACCTGAAGCTCCGGCAAAAAAATCAATGGCTCCAAGTTGTTTAGTTCCAGTAGTTGAACTATTGGTATAGCTTAAAGGCCATGAATTTACGAGTACATCATCTATGTATAAGGAAATTAAATCATTATCAATGTCAATAATATGTTTAACCTGAAACCAGGTTGCCTTCGGATAAGTAAATGTAATTGGTGCGGGAGCGCCTCCTGTATAAAATTCGCCGCCTCCGTTTTGAAGAAAATAGATATCAAAAGCCGGCTCAATGCCTGGATTCTGAAAATGCTGCATGTTATAATAACCGCCTTTATCATTCTCAATATACATCCACCAGGACAATTCATAATTGCCGCTGGTTTTGTCTCCCAGCAAGAGAAGTTCATCGTTGACTAATTCCACTTTTGCAGCTTTAGTGCCGCTATGTGCAAAGTTAGTGCTGATGTATGCATCTTCTTCACCGCAGGGAGCGTTGCTCCAGGTGGACCAGTTCGTCGAATTCTGACAAGCTACCTGTCCACCGGCTGTAAACGATTCAAAATCGGTAGTATATACTACAGATTTGCCGTTTGGCGCTTTTTTTTGCTGAGCAAATGTAAAATTTGCCATCAAAAAAACAACTAAGATCATCAAGACCTTAAAGAATAGTAGTTTAAATTTCATTTTTATTAAAAAATTAAGTGATTATACGAATTTAAGCAGAAGTAATTGCCATTATTATTTATAGCAGAAGCTATATCATGAATGATGGTTAAGAAATATTAAAAATGAGCAGTCCATGTAGATAAAAGGTATATGCTTAAAACCACCTTCCTTCTACCCCTGTTTTTAGGCAAAATGCTTTGATGTCTTTTATTCATTTTTAGCTCAACGTTCAAATTGATGTTGATAATTCATAATTTTTGTATAGATAAATGCGCTTTGCAAATAGTCGTGTCATTTTCTGACAATTACGCTATTTACCAACGGTTTTAAAACCACTTTTGCACTTACCTGAATAATGGCATCAAAATTATTCTTTGTTAAATAGGACAATCATCCGTACCAGTACTTAAAAATGTTAAAAAATGGCAAGATGAGTTTACTGCATCGGAAACATTACACAAATACAGCCAGATACGAGAATTTTGCCTGGGGAGGTTATGACAGTAGCTTATTTTCTATCGCATACTTAATCAATCCGACGATGGTTTTTTGTTTAGTTTTAATAAATATATTTTTACGATGGGTTTCGACAGTCCGTTCGCTAATAAATAATTGTTGTGCTATTTGTTCGTTGGTAAATTCTTTGGCTATCAGATTAAGAATTTCCTGTTCACGATATGATAGGTGTATAATATTTGATTTCACTGTTTTATACGATTCATTTGCAGGGGCAACATGTTCGTCTATCACTTTCTGAATATCCTTGCTCAGGTAAAAATTGCCTTTTATTACCGTATTTATTGCTTCTATCAAATCTTCTATGTTGATATTTTTTAATATATAACCGGAAGCGCCAGCCTCTATCATTTTGGAAATGTAGGTATGGTCGTCGTACATGCTCAAAGCAATAACCTTAGTGATAGGATAATTCTTTTTAATTTCACAGGTTAGCTGTATACCCGACATTCCGGGCATATTTATATCTACCAGCGCGACATCAAATGTCTGGGTTTCAAAAAGCAGTAATGCTTCATCCCCACTTTCGGCAACTTCTACTGTGGCATTGAATTCAATGTCGGATAACAATGCCTTTATCCCATCACGTGATAACTGATGGTCATCAATAATGATAAGCCGGATAGGTTCTTTATTATCGGTAATCATAAAGTCTTAATTTAACGGTATTATTAATGTAAAAATTGTTCCCCTGCCTATGGCAGAATCTATCAACACAGTTCCATTTAAATTTTCAATCCGGGAATAAATGTTACGGATTCCTATTCCATTGGATTCTTTAAGTTTTAACACTTCAAAACCTATTCCATTATCTTCGAGCATAATGGTTAAATCCTTTTCCGTTTTAATTATTTGAAAATTTATTTCTGAAGCCTTTGCATGCCTTACTATATTATTTATCACCTCCTGAATTACACGATAAAGAGTGGTCTCAAGGGAACTGCCCAGTCGTTCGTTAAATCCTACTTCCTCAAAATTCACCCTGCAGTTATTGGTATTTTCAACTTTTACAAGCATATCCCTCACACTTTCGGTTAATCCTTTTTCTTTCAGCAGAAAAGGGGTAAGATTATGTGAAATATTCCTTAGCTCTTCAAAAGCATTATTAAGCAAATTGATACTATTATTTATCGTCTCTTTTTGCTTTATCGTCAGATATCTGTCATTAATTTTAAGACTTGAGATCGTTAATTTAGCCAACAGCAAAATCTGACTTAAACTTTCATGCAACTCTTCTCCTATGCGCTTTCGCTCGCGATTTTCGGCTTCCAATACCGCCATTGCTCTCTGTTGTTGTAAACTATGAATCGCGGCTTCCAATTCCATCGATTGTTTATTGCGTTTATTTTTATAAAATAAATAGAGCAAAATAAGGACAAGAACAAAAAACACCCCAAAAACTACAATTTGCCAGTTTCGTTTGCTTATTATCAAACTTTGCATCTGTTTTTGACGGTTTAATTCTGCAATCTGCCCAGCACTTTTTTCCGTCTCATATTGCAGTTGCATATTGTAAATAAGACTGATTTTCTGTTGATCGAAGATTTCGGCATTTGTTGCCGTTGATTTTCGATAATACTGAAGCGCTTTCTTATAGTTTCCTTTCTTTTCGTAAATATTGGAAATGTTGTTATAAGACCTTGCCAGATACCTTTTATTTACGACTATTCTTGAATATTTCAGACCTATATTTGCCAGTTCCAAGGCTTTATCCAACTTATTCATTGCTAAATAACATTCCGATAATCTTTCATATACAGAAGCCAGCTCGATATAATTTTTTAACTTTATATTGTACTTTTCAGCAACCTCCAAGTTTCTTATCGCCTTGTTATAATCCTTGTTGGCAAGAGCTATTATTCCAAATTCCTTATAAATTTTTGATTCGTTAAATTTATCATTGTATTTCTTACAATAAACCAACGCTTTGTTTAAATACACTAATGCTTTGTTGGGTTCTCCACTTCGGAAATAAAGAAAACCAATATTAGTCATAGACGATATTATAATGGAGTGATTTTTTTCTTTTTCCCCAAGATCCAATGCCTTAATATAATAACTTAATGCCTTGGCATAATCTTTTAGTTCATTGTAAATTAACCCTATATTATTATATGCCGTAGCTACGTTGGGTTTATCATTACTTCTTTCATAATAATTGAGCGACTGATAGAAATTGGTTAATGCTTCCTGATAATTACCAATACGGTAATTCACAAATCCGATGTTATTAATAACCGACATAATCTGGGATGTGTCACGTGATAGGTACGCCAGTTTTATTGACTTATTAAAATTGATAAACGCACTGTCATAATGGTTTTTATTAACATAAACTATTCCCAATAAATTATACGTAATGATTTTATCGCTGGCTGAATTATTTTTAAATGCTTCGTTCAACGAATTATAAGCATAATTCAATGCTATATCCGGTTCGGAATTCAGATAATATCTGCAAAGGTTATTGCTTACCTCAATAAAGTGTTTGCCTTCCGCATGTTTTAAAACCTGTTTCAGGCTATCGGCATAGTTTATATTTTGTGATGTTACTACCGGACAATTAAGAATCCCTAATATAAAAAGGAAGTGTATAAAAATAATTCGAAACTTATTCATCATTATTTGAAAAATTATCCTGCATCATTCCCCTGATAAACAATTTTATTACCTAATTGTTTTATTTTTAGTTGTTGCAGGTCGCGAAAAGCAAAACTACTTAGATTTTGGCTACTCCTCAACAAGGTAATTGCTGATTCTTTAAAATTAATTTATTGGCAGTAGCATAATCGCTATCATACGTATACCTAAAAAATTGTTAAAACAATTCTAACGGCCAAATAAAAAAATAAGTCTTCCCGTATACTTTTAGATACGGTTTTACGTACCTTTGTTTATTCAATAACCAAAGGCTTCCCATGAATATTAAAAAGCATATCCCAAACGCCATCACCTCGCTAAACCTGGTAAGCGGTTGCATAGCCATCATTCTTACTTTTAATTTCGATCTTAAATATGCCGCCTATTTTATTCTTCTGGCAGCAGTTTTCGACTTTTTCGACGGTATGGCTGCCCGTTGGTTGCATGTAAAATCGGCTATTGGTAAAGAGCTGGATTCGCTTGCCGACATCGTTTCTTTTGGTGTAGCTCCCGGGTTGATTGTTTTTCAACTCTGTGCGGTGAGCAATGATATTGTATTATTTGCAGGAGAAATTAATCTTGTTCCGTTCATTGCCTTACTCATTCCTGTTTTTTCGGCTCTGCGGCTTGCCAAATTCAACCTCGACACCCGCCAGACGGAATCGTTTATAGGCTTACCTGTTCCGGCCAATGCCCTGATGATTGCTTCCCTGCCTTTAATTTTAAACCAGATTGACCAGGGCGTGAACCAAAATGATTCCCTTCTGGGAATAGTTATCACCAGTACATGGTTTCTGTTAGGATTAACAATAGTGATGTCGTTTCTTCTGGTATCCGGCATCCGGCTTTTCTCGCTGAAATTTAAAAACCTGAACTGGAATGGAAACGAATACCGACTGATTTTTTTAATTGGATCCTTACTACTCTTTGTATTTTTTCAATTTATCGCCATACCAATTATACTGTTGTTGTATATTGTGTTATCCCTTTTTCAGGATAAACGGGGAAATCAGGACTGATCATTCATTATCATCAGCATACCATTCGGCAACGGAGGTAACGGTTTCGCGGAGTTTAAGGCTGTGCAATTTAACTTCTTCCGGTAATTTATCTTTGATTCGCCGGGCAAAATCAATCAGCATGTTTTCGCTGGTAGGCTGATAATCTACCAACATCAGTTTATCGAAAAGCTCGTGAACGCTGGCAAAAGTGGTATCGGGAGTTTGTTTGTTGATCACGAGGGCGTGGTCAAATTGTTCGATAATGTTTTTGCGAACAATATTTTTAAGCAATCCAAAATCCATAACCATCCCGTTTTTGGGCGAATTTTCATCGGCATCGGGTACACCGATGACGGTAACCCATAATTCGTAGGAATGACCATGAATGTGCTTGCACGGGCCATCGTAGCCCATGAGAGCATGTGCCATCTCAAATTTAAACTCTTTAGTAATCCGGATGAAAGCCATAAGGATTTATTTAAGAATTTTGGTCTGTAAATTTACTGAAAAATCGGATGAATGAAGTTGAAGCAGGTAAATGCCTTTGGGCAATGCCTGTGTATTGAGTACGAGTGAATGATCCTGAAAAGTAACGGGAACATTGATGCGTTGTCCGGCCATATTACTGAAAGTAATCACTTCATCGTTTGCCGGCAAAGAGTTGCTTAGGGTTACCGTACAATAATCCTGAACCGGATTGGGATATACACTAACGCTAACCGCTTCCGGATTTGTAATACCTGCACTGGTTCCCCAGATGGCTTCGGCATATTCGGGATGATCGATAAAGGGATTACGGTTGCTTTGAATTTGATAAATGGCATTGTTACGGTCAATTTCTTTCTGGCTCACCGGATCCTGGGTAGCCCATTGCCGGAGCATAGCTAATGCCCAGGGTTTGGGCAGGCATCCGGTAACCATTTCACTGCCGGCCCAGCCTCCATCTTCGGTATAATAACGGGTAGCCATATAGAAATATGTCCTTGCCAGGTCACCTTTATATTCATCTATGGGTTCAAAAACCACTCCGCTATATCCAGTAACCGTACAGTTGCCTAATTTGCTTCCGTTTTGTGAAGTCCATGAAGCATTGCCTACTTTCCCGTAAGGGTAATTACTACGCTTACCATTGACATAACCATCGGTGGGATAGATATGGAAAAGGTCGGTGTACATAGGTGTAGCATCATTAAACCAGCTTTTGGGAAAGGAGTGTTCGCGGTTGTAGCAGTCGCCTTCGCCGCTGTAGTTCCCGCATTCATCGCCACTGTTAAAATGGTAAACATAGGGCGGCGTTCCTCCCGGAACATCGGAATACATATCCCAAACCGTATTGTTAGTCTTTTTGTCGGTGGACTCAAAATATCCGATCAGCGAGCTGTAGGATTGCGCATTATGGTCTTTGATAATGTTATGTAATGCCAACCGGAGTTGTTCCCCGGTTTTGCCTTCAGCATTCTGATAATATCCGGCAGGAATCTGGGCAAAAACGCCAATAAAAAAGGCAACGAATACGAAAAGTAGAAAAATTTTCTTCATAAAAAGAGTATTGGGACGGCAAAAGTACGGATAATTACGCTACAAAAACCAGCGTAACTATTTTATCCAGCCATTCTCCATCAATCTCATCGAAGGAATTGAGCTCTTTGCTGTCCACATCAAGCACAGCGACAATATCGCCTTTTTGATTTCGAACCGGCACCACAATTTCGGACCTGGAACGACCGTCGCAGGCGATATGACCGGGATATTTTTCCACATCGGGCACAATGATGGTCTTCCCGGTATTTATTCCATCCCAGCATACGCCGGTATCTTTCTTCAGTTCCTGACAGGCGACGGGTCCCTGGTAAGGACCAACCATTAATTTGCCATTATCGAGCAAGCGATAAAATCCACACCAGAAAAAATAATCAATTTTATGTTTTAAAACGGCGGCAATGGTTGCCATGTGAGCCATGGGATCATCGCTCTTTTTAACCAATTCCTGCAACTGAGTGTAAAGTCGTGAATAGCGTCCCGATTTTTGGGTATTTTCCATGAATATTAATTTAAGTATAAAAAAAGGAAAAGTGTTAGTAACGTTTAAGCTATTAACACTTTTCCTTTTTCGTTGTTCAAAGAAACGGAATTTTATGCTTTTTCCATTTCAATGGTAAAATGCCTCATGATGGGCGCTTCTCTGGTGATACGATAGCCGTGTTTTATTTCGCTACGACGGTCGAACACATTAATCAAAGCGGCAGCCACTACATCCATATGGTTGTTGGTATACACACGGCGAGGAATGGCTAAACGCAGAAATTCGAGGGCCGGATAACGGTTTTCACGGGTGTCGGGATCACGGTCGGCAAGCAATGCACCGATTTCAACTCCGCGGATTCCGGCTTCGAGATAGAGTTCTATGGCTAACGTCTGTGCCTGGAATTCTTCCTTGGGAACAAATTCGAGGAAACGTTTGGCATCAACAAACACGGCATGACCGCCGATAGGCTGTTGCACAGGAATACCATAATTGATCAGCTGGTTGCCTAAGTATTCCACCTGTTTGATGCGGGTTTCCAGGTATTCAAACTCCGTTCCTTCGTATAAACCCTGTGCAAGAGCATTCATATCGCGTCCGCTCATGCCGCCATAGGTAACAAAACCTTCGAACATAATATTGAACATGCTGAGTTTCTGCCACAGGTCGTGATCGCGCAGGCCAATAAAACCACCCATATTTACAATAGCGTCTTTCTTGCTGCTCATGGTCATTCCGTCGGCATAGCTGAACATCTCCTTTACGATTTCGCGTATGCTTTTGTCAAAATATTCCTTTTCTCTTGTCTTGATAAAATAAGCATTCTCGGCAAAACGGGCAGAGTCGAAGAAGACGGGAATACCGTATTTCTGAGCCATACGATGAACCTCGCGGAGGTTGCTCATGGAAACCGGTTGTCCGCCCGATGAGTTGCAGGTAATGGTAACGATGATCATCGGTACTTTTTCCTTGGGATTTTCCTTCAATACTTTTTCGAGCTTGTTCAGGTCGACATTTCCTTTATAGGGATGGATGAGCGTGGTATCAAAGGCTTCGTCGATGGTACAATCCACGGCATGTGCCTTGCGGAATTCGATATGACCCTTGGTGGTATCGAAATGGGAGTTGCCCGGGACAATATCACCGGCTTTTATCATGCCCGAAAAAAGAACGTTTTCGGCTGCTCTTCCCTGATGAGTAGGCAGAAAATAATCGAAGCCCAGCACATCCTTGATGGCTGCTTTCATCTTGAAATACGATGAAGCGCCGGCATAACTTTCGTCGCCGAGCATCATTTCCGACCATTGACGGTCGCTCATGGCTCCGGTGCCCGAATCGGTGAGCAGATCGATAAAAACCTGTTCGCTGCGGACGTTAAACAAATTGTACTTTGCGTCTTTTATCCATTGTTCGCGCTGTGTACGTGTACTTTTTTTGATGGTTTCCACCATCTTGATTTTATATGATTCTGAAAAAGGAAGTTCCATTTTTTAGTTGTTAGTTGTTAGTTGATTGTTGTTGGTTTATAGTAAATTGATTTTTTGAATGATGATTGATAATTAATTCCAGTCTTTTCAGAATTAATTAGTAAAGGCAATCGTAATTCGTAATTTTTAATTCGTAATTGATTCTGTGATCAAAAATAATAAAAATCAACAATGGAACTCATCCCGTTTCTTGATATTCTGGAATAGATGTTTAGATGTGGTAATAAGATAACAACAGGTTATCATTTTTGTGTTTTAATTAAGCGAGCCAAAAATACTAAAATTCTGAAACAACAATAATTTTTAATAAAAATATCATCTTGTCCGGTGAAATTTTATCATCAAAAAAAACATAAAATCCATGCTATCAACAGGCAATCCCCTTGTCCCCTTCCTGAAGAAGCCGGAAAAAAAAGTTTGTTTCTGACCGGATGATGATAGCGTTAGGAGCTTATGGTAAGGAATACTGACTATTGATAACAAAATCCTGAGGTTTGATGATGACATTCCGCATTTTGATGCTGAAATCCTATCTCCCGATGATGCAATCCGGTATTTCGACGATGTAGTACGGTCTCTCGAAGAAGTGGTACGGTGTTTCGACGATGTAGTACGGTCTCTCAAAGAAGTGGTACGGTGTTTCGACGATGTGGTACGGTCTCTCGAAGAAGTGGTACGGTGTTTCGACAATGTGGTACGGTGTTTCGACGATATGATACGGTGTTTCGACGATGTGGTACGGTCTCTCGAAGAAGTGGTACGGTGTTTCGACAATGTGGTACGGTGTTTCGATGAAGATTTCCCGGCTGGAAACCATCGTCGAGAAAAAGAAGTTATTCGTCGAAATAAAGGACTTATTCGTTGAAATAAAAAAGTTATTCTTTTTGTAATAAAAGTTATTTGCCTTTATCGAAATATTCCGTAGCCAACTACAGTATTATGGGTTCGGAAATAAAAATCTGTTTATCGAAAGAAATAATTTTTAAAAAAAAGATTTGATTTTTTTTTGATAATTAAAAATTTTGTAATTTTGAGGGGTAATCCATTTATGTTGAACAAAAACCAGCCATTATGGAAAAACCAATCGAAGTCGTAAGGGACTATACGAAGCCCGACGATGAAATGCTTGAACAGAGCCAGGGAATGCACGATGCTTTTGCAGAACGAAAGACGGCATTTGTTGCTAAGTTCCCCAGCCTTGATGATCCTTTTGCTACGGACTGGCAGGACGAAATAGATGTCTGCCATTCGTTTTCCTCCGACGCTGCCAACCGCAGCGCCCTTGTCATGCAGACCCAAAAGCTTGATGATGAAATGAAAGCCGGCAGGGATGTGTACCAAACTCTTCTTCTTTACGTAAAGCTCGCCTGGCCGGGCGATGCCGCCATGTTAAACGTATTCGGCCAAAATTTGTATAAAGAAGTAAACAGATCGCAAACGCGTTTCCCCGATTTGCTGGGGGTAGCTTATGCCCAGGCCACTAATGCCGGTTACAAATCATTACTAACCGTCAAAGGCCTGACCGAAACCAGTATCGAACGTCTGAAAACGATTAAAGAAACCATCGAAAGCGACAACCGTCAGCAGCAAAACCTGAAATCCTCGCGTGGCTTATCCACCCAGGAAAGGGTAAAAAGGCTTAATAAAGTATGGTCGCGTATGACGATGGTGAGCGAATGTGCCAAAGAGGCGTTCAAGGACGACTATGCACAGTACCGTTTATTTTTACTCTATCCCGAAGGCGGCCCTACCCCGCCTGTACCTCCCAAAACGCAGTAAGCGTTAAAATTAATTAATCCTGACAGGGCTTGAAGCTCTGTCAGGGTTAATTTTAATTCCACTCCCCTCCTTTTCCAATCTTACAGAAATACAAAAACAGCCCCCAAAATAAAATTTTAACCAAACTTATTTGAATAACTAAAATGTTTTGTATTTTAGTGGCGGGAAAAAAGCAGTTGCAAAAGGGAATAAATGCAAAGGCCTGTATCCAGTCACTATAAGCAAGAGTAATTAAAAACATATCATTAAATCTTAAAAAAACTATGGACTTCAAAGATCAAATTAAACAACTTGGTGAAAGAGTAATCAGGCTCAAAGACCAAATCCAAACAGAAGAAGCAACAAAAAATGCTTTTATTATGCCATTTATCCAGGCACTCGGATACGATGTATTCAACCCACTTGAAGTGGTTCCGGAATTTACAGCAGACCTCGGAATAAAAAAAGGTGAAAAGGTTGATTATGCAATTATGAAAGACGGCGAACCAATATTATTGATTGAATGCAAGTGGTGGGGGGAAAATTTAGACATCCACAACTCCCAATTATTTCGTTATTTCCATACAACAAAATCAAAATTTGGCCTTTTGACAAATGGTATTCAATTCAGGTTTTACACCGACCTTATGGAAGCAAATAAAATGGATGAAAAACCATTCTTAGAATTTGACTTCACTAATATGAAGGAACAAGTTGTTTTTGAATTAAAAAAATTCCACAAATCCTATTTTGATTTGAATAGCATTGTAAGTTCCGCAAGTGAACTAAAATATTCCAATGAAATAAAGGGTATAATGACAAGAGAACTTAATGAACCAACACCAAATTTTGTTAAGTTTTTTGTCCGTCAGGTTTATTCCGGTCAAGCTACGGAAAAAGTAATGACACAATTTACCGACATTGTAAAAAAGTCATTAAATCAATTTATCAGTGATATCATTAGCGATAGGCTTAAAGCAGCTTTGGAAAAAGAAAATATAAAAGATGCAGAACAAATAAAGTTAGTGGACGAACAATCTAAAGAAGAAGAAAATAAAATAGAAACTTCAGAAGAAGAAATGGAAGGCTTTTTTATTGTTAAATCAATAATACGAACAAAACTTGACAGTACGAGAATTTGTTATAGAGACTTTCAAAATTTCTTTAGTGTTCTGCTGGATGATTCAATACGACAAACTATTTGTAGGCTTTGGTTTAACGGTGATAAAAAGTATTTAGGATTATTTGATGAAAATAAAAAGGAAACAAAATTTGAAGTAAGCAAATTAGATGATATTTATAATTATTCTGAACAATTAATTAAAGTGGTTGAACGATTAACAAAAGGAGAAAAAAACAAAAATTCCGCTGAATAATTATAAAAATTCAAATAAATAAGTATCGTCTTTGATTGAAGAATAACCCGGACAGGAGGTCGAATTCCTGTCTGGGGCTAAATTTATTCCATTTCCGGTTAAGCGGCAAATGTTTTACCGCTCTGAATAAATCCCCGGGTACTTGATACCGCTCAGCGAGGATGAAATAACAACGTCATCCTTTCGGGATTTGCCTGTTTTGTCTTAATTTCTGATATTACGCTAAACCTTATTTCCCTTATCTTTTTTAACCTTAGTAGAAAAATTACACAAGCGGAAAAACAACCTTATTCCTTTATAACCGCTAAAATAAGGTAATAAGGTTGTGGGTTGTGGCGGTTATTATTTCTACGAAGGTTCAAGGATAAAAAATAAGGTTTTCCTTTTTTTGTTTTCCCGGTTAAGCGGAAAATGTTTTACCGCTCTGAATAAATCCCGGGTACTTGGTACCGCTCAACAAGGATGAAATAACAACATCATCCTTCCGGGATTTGCCTGTTTTGTCTTAATTTCTGATATTACGCTAAACCTTATTTTCCTTATCTTTTTTAACCTTAGTAGAGAAATTACACAAACGAAAAATAACCTTATTCCCTTATAGCTGCTAAAATAAGGTCGTGGATTGTGGCGGTTATTATTTCTACGAAGGTTCAAGGATAAAAAATAAGGTTTTCCTTTTTTTGTTTTCCCGGCTAAGCGGAAAATGCTTTGCCGCCGGGAACAAACTCGGAATAACGCGAAATTGCAAATTCCGCTCAGCTATGTTAAAATTAATTAACCCTGACAGGGCTTGAAGCCCTGTCAGGGTTAATTTTAATTCCACTCCCCTCCTTTTCCAATTCTACAGAAATACAAAAGCATCCCCCAAGATAAAATTTTAACCAAATTTATTTGAACAACTAAAATGTTTTGTATTTTAGTGGCGGGAAAAGCTGCTACCTAAAGAATAAACGCAAGAGTCGTTATTAAATGTCACCGTTCATTAAAAGAAAGGAATAAAAATGTTTAGCTGGATTACAGAACCGGAAAAATCAAAAGATTATTTGGAAAGCGCATTGAAATTATATGAATTTTGTAATTCATTGGATAAAACCTTTTTATTTGACCGGGAAAGTAAAATCAGCGAGATAAAAAACGTTTTGTAATTGTGAGAAAAAAAATATTCAACATCATCAAATTTTCATTGCTGCTCGGCTTTGGCATCTTTTTGTTGTTTGTCTTTGTACCCAGGAAATACAATGTCCCTAAAATGCAAAAAAGAGAAAGCACAAAGTATTGGGATTTGCCAACGGGCTCAAGAATAGGTTATGTGCTTATTCCGGCCAAAGGCATAAAAAAATCTTACCCGATTATTTATTTACACGGCGGACCGGGCGGAATAATCACCGATGAAACCATCAAAATGTTATCGCCCCTATCCGAAAACGGCTATGATGTCTATCTGTACGACCAAATCGGAAGCGGACATTCCGGCAGATTAAAAAACATTAAGCAATACACCGTCAATAGACATAAACAGGATTTGGAAGAAATTATAAAGAAGACAGGCGCCGAGAAAGTCATACTCATTGGGCAGTCGTGGGGAGCCATGCTTGCCACACAATTCTTAGCCGACAATCCCGAAAAAGTCGAGAAACTTATTCTTACCGGTCCCGGTCCCATTCTACCCGTAAGGCAGGAACTGGCAGGTATAAAGATTCCGGATAGCATCCGGTTAAAAGAGCCACTTTATTCCAATAGGCAGGCTAACAAAAAAACAAGGTCATTGCGAATCAAGGCTATTTCGCTATGGGCTATAATTTTTGGCAGCAAATTAGCTTCTGATAAAGAAGCAGATGATTTCCAAACCTACCTCACCAACGAATTAAACAAATCTACCGTTTGTGATACATCAAACGCTTTGAAAGCAGAAGGTGGTAGCGGGTTTTATGCACACTTAATGACGCTGCAGAGTTTTGATCGGGTAAAAGACCCCCGGCCAAGGTTAAGGGATGTTCAGATTCCTGTCCTGGTGATGAAAGGCGAATGCGATAACCAGAAATGGGGATATACCAACGAATATCTGGAACTTTTCCCCAATCACCGACTGGTCATTATCCCCGGTGCAGGACATTCCATCGCCGTTGAACAACCAAAATTATATCTTAGCATTATCCGCGAATTTCTTAACGAATAAAAATTTCAAATCACTTCCGGCACGATCATCACCGGACATTTGGCTTTGCGGAGAACGCCTTCGCTTACGCTTCCCAGAAAAGTTTTGTAGAAAAAACCGTGGTTGTGGGTTCCCATCACTATCAAATCGGAGTTTAATTTATTAGCCTGCTCAATGATGGCATCAACGGTCAGTCCCTCGACAATCATGGATTGAACTTCGGCTCCTTTTTCCTTCAGATGACTTTCCATCGCAAGCAGGTCGCGGTTCTCCGTTTGCAATTCGCGGGTACGCTCTTCCAAATCGTACTGCGGAACCATCTCAAACCCGACGAATGCCGGAGGTGGAGCCGAGATGTGAACAATAAAAATTTTGGTGTTAAAAGCAAGGGCAATATCACCCGCTTTATCAATAATCTGGATGGAAAGATCGGAAAAATCAACCGGAACAAGAATATTTTTCATGGTCATTAAGGTTAATTATAGCGTACAAATATAGTCTAAAAATTAAGCGTATGCAAATTTATTTTTAAATGGCAACGATCACGCGTACATTACCAAAAATAATGTAACTTTGACATCCTTAAAAAAATATCTATGCAAATTGCTGTTATCGGTTTTGGCGCTGCCGCCATTGGTTTTATCGAAAAAATAAAAGACTCCTCTCACCAAATCCATATTTTTGAAAAGAGTAAAGATGTGTATTCATCGAGCATCTCGGGCATACGCGCCGACGGTAAGCTTTTTGTATCCGGTGAAATGGGCGGCGACATGGACATTCCGCTCGAACTTCAGAAACAGTTTGTGGACTATTACATCGGGCATACCTCCAACGGCTCGGTGGAAACCGGACATTCCTTCACCAACAAGGAATACTACAAACAATTTTACGAAAAAGGTTTTCTTCCCATCACTTCCGACTTTTACCACATCGGTACCGACCAGCTAAAAGAAGTTCTTTTTAATATTTATGAAAAATTTAAATCCTGCCCTAATATCCATTTTCATTTCGAAAGCGAAATTACCGAGATAGCGTGTTCCCCGGGAAGAGTGGTGCTTAATAATTCGGAAAGTTTCGATACAGCCATCGTGTCCGTGGGACGTAGCGGGCACAAACTCATCAACACGCTTATCCACCAATACCCCGAGCTGATCCTTGATAATACCAAGGTTGACCTGGGCATACGTTTTGAGGTGCCCGACCATATTGTGGAAGACATCAACCGCGAGATGTACGAGTTTAAGGTAAAATTCAAAAGCAAGACCGGCTATATGGTACGCACTTTCTGCAACAACCCTTCGGGCTACGTGGTTACGGAGCACTACGGCGACTTTGTTACCGTGAACGGTCATGCCAAGCTGAAAGGAAAAAGCAAAAACACCAACTTTGCCGTGCTGGTTACCATTCAGCTTACCGAACCTTTTAACGACCCCATCGGTTACGGACAGCACATTGCCAAGCTCAGCAACCTGCTTGCCGGCGAAAACAAACTGATACTCCAGACTTACGGCAACTTTAAAGCTTCCAAACGTACCAAATACCTTTACCGCGTACAGCCTACCCTCAGCAGCAATAAATATATCCTGGGCGACATCAACCTGGCTTATCCGCGCCGTATCATCGAAAGCATTATTGATTTTCTGGAGAACCTGAATCTGGTCATTCCCGGGATAGCCAATTCCGATAACTTGGTGTATGCACCGGAAATCAAATTCTACTCCAACCGTCTCGATAACGACAAAATCGAAAACCTGATGTTTATCGGCGACTGCTCGGGAGCCACCCGCAGCATCATCTATGCCACCGCACACGGGTTTATGGTAGGAGAAAGGTTTCTTTGATTGGCTGTTGGCAGTTAGCTATTGGCATTTGGCTATTGGCATTTAGCGATTGGCTATTCGTTGCTTGTCAATGCTAATTCAAATCCCATAACTTTACAACCTTATAAACCTTATAAACTTTATAAACCTTATAAACTTTACAAACCTTATAAACCTTACAAACCTTATAAACCTTATAAACTTTACAAACCTTATAAACCTTATTTTTACTACCTACCGCCTTCTGCCCTGGTTTTTTCGTAACATATATCGGTTAATATACCAACCTACCCTGATTTTCATTTTTTGTGTATCGGGTAATATACCAACCTGTCCTGATTTTTACTTTTTATATATCGGTTAATATACCAACCTACCCTGATTTTCATTTTTTGTGTATCGGGTAATATACCAACCTGTCCTGATTTTTACTTTTTATATATCGGTTAATATACCAACCTGTCCTGATTTTTACTTTTTATATATCGGTCAACATACCAACCTGCCTTGATTTTTACTTTTTATGTATCGGTTAATATACCAACCTGCCTTGATTTTTACTTTTTATATACCGGTCAATATACCAACCTACTCTGATTTTCATTTTTTGTGTATCGGTTAATATACCAACCTGCTCTGATTTTTACTTTTTATGTATCGGTTAATATACCAACCTACTCTGATTTTCATTTTTTGTGTATCGGTTAATATACCAACCTGCTCTGATTTTTACTTTTTATGTATCGGTTAATATACCAACCTACTCTGATTTTCATTTTTTGTGTATCGGTTAATATACCAACCTGTCCTGATTTTCTCCCGAAATGCCTTAGTCAGACCTCGGACCGACTCTGTTTTCCTCCTGAAATGCCTTAGTCCGACCTCGGACCAGCTCTGTTTTCCTCCCGAAATGCCTTAGTCCAACCTCGGATATTCTCTGATATCAAAAAGACATTCCATCACGAGTACTCGTGATGGAATGTCTATACCCTAAACTGGATTATTTGAAAGAAACCACTGTTAGCTTTTGGCCAATAGCTAATCGCCAACAGCCAATAGCTAACCGCCAACAGCCATCATTCCTACAAGTGCGGATTCATCACTTTACCAATAAACATCACCGCATGGGTTTCCTTTTCCGTAATCATAAAAACAAACGGACGGTCAACCGTAAACAGATAAGGCCCTGGTCTGAGGCTTACAGTAGTTTTGTCCATGACAACCACAGTAACAGCGGCGGCCTCGGTACCTTTCTCGCTCACATCCACAAAAGTATTATGCTGAACCTTGGAAATAAAAAGCGGTACATTAGGATTTATTTTGGCAAAGTTAGCCTTGCTGGAGTCGAAAGCGATACCCATACCCATGCCGGAAAGGGCATCTTTTAACTGTTCCTTAAACGAAAATTTAAACTTAGGCATCGTCAGCTGTACGTCGGTTTCCTTCATCCGGTTCATCCATTCATCCAGATTTTCACCGTTAAGGGAAGCAATCACATCATTCACCGTTTTATCCTTATTTGGCAGCAGGATGATCATGTTATAATTGCCCTGCCCGTAAGGAATTTCGATGGCATCAAAATCGGGCTGAGCACCATGCCGGAAATCAGCATTCATCATCATGCTCATCACTTTGTGGTTAGTTTCGCCGGGAATGATAAATGGGCGCCGGGAAGTGTTTTTTTCATCGAACGGATGTTTCCATTTCCCGTTGAAATAAATGGCATTGACAAGGAACATGACTGTTTGTGGGTCTATGCTTTTAATCACGTTCTTTATTTTATCGTTGGTTTTGCCAGCTATCCATTTGTTGATGATGTCGGGCGATTGAGGAGACTTAAAATCAAGAGCGGCAATCTCGGCATCGTAATTCATTTTATTGATGTCAACGAACGACTGTTGCACATTAAAGGTATTACGATACCAGATGGAATTAGCGATGGAAAGTTCCACCTGTGGATCGAGGCTCAGGAGCGATAGCATCAGTTTGCGGTAAGCCTTGTTGATTTCGGAATCGGTAAATCCCTGCATCCGCAAAGCCTGTTCCATGGCGGTTTTAGTTGTGCCATCGGCTCCATTGTAAGTCATGCCAAGCGCCAGCGCCACGCTTACGGGCGATATCATGAGATTGGACGTGTCGGCTTCGGCAACGTTGACCGCCCGGAATAAATCCAGCCCAAAGGTGTTTGAATTAGCAATGAGTTGTTTTTCATTTGTCGTAAGCGGAATTTTTTTATACGTACTATCATTGCCCGCTTTGCACGACATCGTTACCATCCATACAATGCTTATGACAAAGTACATGGGCAATACAGAGCTTTTTACCGTTAGTATTAATGATTTCATAGAATTCAGGTTTTTTATTGAAAAATAAAATCGGATATTTGTAGTTTAAAACCAGCAGAATAATTTAAAATTATTGCAAAAATCAAACCAAATCTTTAACTATGAAAAAATGTTTTCTCTTCTTACTGATTTCCTTTTTCGCAGCATACCTTTATGCCGGAGTAAAGGATAAGAAAGATGAATCGAAAAAATCCGACACCCTGAAATCGGGTACTTTCGGCGGATTAACCTGGCGTGGCATAGGACCGGCATATACCTCCGGGCGTATCGCCGACTTTGCCGTGAATCCAAATAACCACAGCGAGTATTATGTAGGAGTAGCTTCGGGGCATGTGTGGAAGACCATCAATTCCGGAACTACCTTTGAACCCGTGTTCGACAATTACGGAGCCTATTCCATCGGTTCCGTTGCTATTGACCCGACGAATACCAACGTGGTCTGGGTAGGAACCGGCGAAAACAACCACCAGCGGGTATTAGGCTATGGCGACGGCGTATACAAAAGTATTGACGGCGGTAAGAGTTTCAAAAATATGGGACTTAAGGAAAGTCGCCAGATAGGAAAAGTGCTGATCGACCCACGCAACGGCAATGTGGTTTATGTTGCTGCCGAAGGTTCAGTCTGGGGACCGGGCGGCGACCGTGGTTTGTATAAAACCACCGACGGTGGCAAGACATGGAATAAGATACTTACCATTTCCGAAAACACCGGCGTGAATAACATCATCTGCGACCCGCGCAATCCCGATGTGCTTTATGCTTCGTCGGAACAACGCCGCAGGCATGTATTTACCAAAATTGGCGGCGGCCCCGAAACAGCTATCTACAAATCGACCGATGCCGGAGCCAACTGGGAAAAGCTGACTTCCGGTTTGCCTTCGGAAGATATGGGTGGCATGGGATTAGCCATTTCTCCGGCTAATCCGGATATTATTTATGCAATCATCGAAGCGGCTAATGATGCCGGTGGTTTTTACCGCAGCGCCGACCGTGGGGCTTCCTGGCAGAAAATGAGTGATCATTCATCGCAGGGACAATACTTCAACAGAATATTCTGCGATCCTAAAAATGCCGATAAGGTTTATTCTGCCGAAACCGTTACCCAATTTACCGAAGACGGAGGTAAAACATGGAAGGTTCTTGGCAACAACAAGCGTCACGTGGACGATCATGCGATGTGGATAGACCCGGATAATACCCTTCATTTTCTCATCGGCGGCGACGGCGGCATCTACGAAAGCTTCGACGGCGGCAAGGAATATTTCTTCAAACCCAATTTGCCCGTTACTCAGTTTTACCGCGTACAGGTGGATAATACCCTGCCATTTTACTACGTTTATGGCGGAACTCAAGACAATAACAGCATGGGCGGACCTTCGCGCAATACCAATGGTACCGGCGTGGTAAGCGACGAATGGCTGGTAACTCAGGGTGGCGATGGTTTCTGGAGTCAGATTGATCCCGAAGATCCCAATATCGTGTATGCCGAAGCTCAATATGGCGGAATGACCCGTTACGACCGACGAAGCGGTGAAGGTATTGACATCCGTCCCGAACCCCGCAAGGGCGAAGATATGTATAAATGGAACTGGAACACTCCGCTCCTCATCAGCCCGCATTTGCATACGCGGCTTTATACCTGCGCCAACAAAGTATTCCGAAGCGATGACCGGGGAAACACCTGGCAGGTGATTAGCGATGACCTTACAGCTAAAATTGACCGTAACACATGGCCTGTGATGGGCAAATACTGGAGCATCGACGCCGTTGCAAAAGATGTCTCCACTTCGCTCTACGGAACCATCATTTCTTTTGATGAATCGCCCGTGAAAGAAGACCTGCTTTATACCGGCACCGACGATGGCGTGATTTCAGCTACCGAAAATGCAGGCAAAAACTGGCGGCAGGTGAGCAAATTTCCCGGTGTGCCCGAAAATACGTACGTCAGCGATGTGTTTGCCTCCCGTTTTGATGAAAATGTGGTGTACGCTTCCTTCGATAATATCCAGCGCGACGATTTTAAACCATACCTGCTGAAAAGTTCCGACAAGGGAAAAACCTGGACATCCATCGCCGGCAATCTTCCCGCCAAGGGAACGGTACATACCATCCAGCAGGATTTTGTAAATGCTGATTTACTGTTTGCAGGAACCGAATATGGCTGTTTCTTCAGCATTGACGGTGGCAAAATATGGGTTCAGTTGAAATCGGGATTGCCAACCATTCCTGTAAAAGATATTGCCATTCAGAAACGGGAAAATGATCTTGCCATCGCTACCTTTGGACGTGGTTTCTACCTGTTGGAAGATTACACGCCCCTGCGTTTATTTAAAAAGGATATTTTAGATAAAGACGGATACATCTTTCCGGTAAAAGATGCGCTGATGTACACGCAAACCGACACCAAATACGGACAAGGTTCTAATTATTATATTGCCAAAAATCCGGATTTTGGAGCTACTTTTACATATTTCCTGAAGGAATCGCCCAAGATGCTGAAGGAAAAACGTCATGAGAAGGAAAAAGAACTCTTCAAAAAAGGCGAACGCATTCCCCAGCCTTCCGAAACCGAACTCCGCGCCGAACAAAATGAAATTGTTCCTTACCTCACTTTTACTATTACCGACGAATCGGGTAATGTGGTTCGCAAAATCAATACCAAACCTTCGGAAGGCATCAACCGCATCACCTGGGATTTACGTTATCAGGGCACATATCCGGTAAGACTCAATGGCGAAAAGTTTGATCCCCTGGCTTCAGGAAACAGCGGTACGCCCATAATGCCTGGAAAATATAAAGTTGCTCTTTCCGAAACGGTGAATGGCGTTACTAAAAATCTGGCGGATGCCGTTGAATTTACTTGCGCAGCGCTCAAAAACATTTCGCTTCCTGCCGATAGCCGTTCCGAGATGGTAGCTTTTGAGAAAAAATCCGCTGAGCTGGGACGCATTGTCTGGGGAACCAAACAATTTACCGATGAATTTGCTAATCGTGTGCAGCTTATTCTCCAGGCATTAAACAATGCTCCCGGCGCCTCGCCCGAATTGATGAAACAGGCTCAGTCCATCGCCGCTCAACTCGACGATATTTTATTCACATTTAATGGCAAAACGCCAAAAGCAAGCGACGAGGAAAATCCACCGGCGCCTGTTCCGTTGAACTGGCGTTTAAGCAAAATGGCTTGGTCGCACTGGGGTTCAACTTCCAACATCACCCAAACCCAGAAAGATGCGTATTCCATACTTCTGGATGAATTTACACCTGTTTATCAGAAAGTGAAAACCCTTTACAATGTTGATCTAAAATCGCTGGAAGAGGCGATGAACAAAGAGGCGGTACCTTATACCACCGGCCGGCTACCGGATTTCAAATAGCACAAAAGAAGCTTAATCAAAAAAGGCATTCCGAATATAAAGGAATGCCTTTTTTACTGGAATAACCTTTTTGTTTTTTATTCAAATGCTCCGGCAATACGGGAAGCGATATCTTCAAATTCGGTTTTGGAAAGTTGCAACTTATTTCTTTTAAAATCCATATCATAAATAGATTCAATAGGAACCAAATGGATATGGGCGTGAGGAACTTCCAACCCGATAACCGTAACACCAATTTTCTGGCAAGGGATAACTTTTTTAATCGCCCTAGCTACCCTCTTGGCAAAGACCATGTATTCTTTTATCAGATCATCGTCAATATCAAAAATATAATCAATCTCCTGCTTGGGAACTACCAGGGTATGACCTTTTGCTAAAGGATTGATATCGAGAAAAGCGAAAAACTTATCATTTTCGGCTATTTTATAGCATGGAATTTCGCCCTTAATTATTTTGGAAAAAATTGTTGCCATTGTAATTTATTTTAACGGTTAATTTCAATGATTTCGAACGTAATTTTTCCGGCCGGAATGGTAATTTCCACCTGTTCGCCTACGGCTTTACCAAGCAAACCCTGGGCAATGGGAGAATTGACGGAAAGTTTTCCGGTTTTAATATCCGCTTCGTTTTCCGGCACAAGCGTATAGGTCATCACGGCGCCATTTTTCAGGTTCTTTATTTTTACAGTGGACAAGATCAGAACTTTGGAGTTATCCAGTTTCGATTCATCTATTTCCCGTGCATTGGCAACAACCTGTTGGAGTTTGGCAATTTTTAATTCGAGCAAACCCTGAGCATTTTTAGCCGCATCATATTCCGCATTTTCGCTCAAATCACCTTTATCCCTTGCTTCAGCAATCTGCTGAGAAATAGAAGGACGTTCAACCGAAACCAAGTAATTCAGCTCGTCCTTCAATTTTTGCAATCCTTCGCGTGTATAATATTTAATGGTTCCCATTTTCAAAAAAATAAATTAGTTATTAGTTATAATAAGACAAAAAGACCCTTTAAAAAAGGGTCCTTTTTAAATTAAGTTTGAAAATTAGTTATCCTTGCGGATATTAGAAATTTATTCTTGCTCCTATACTATGTGTACCTTCAAAGTTATCCGTAGCACGGTAAGAATAGTCAATGGCAAAACTTGAACCTTTTTCCTTGTTCAAAGGCACCTGTACGGTAAATCCGCCGCTGGGTCCTGTAGAAACATTTGACCGGTTAGGATCGGTTACTACTTTGGTAATACCGTCTTCATAAGCATATGCTCCACGAAGCATAAGGTATGATTTCAGGTCATATTCCAAACCACCAATAAACTGATCCTTGGTAAAGGAATTGGATACAAAATTTCCGGCAATGGTTAAACGATGGTTTTCACCAAAATTAATATCATAGGCTGCACCGATATTCAGCTGAGAAGGAAGTTCAAAATCGGCAGAACGTTGCTCGAGAGTAAATTCATTGTCTTGCCCCGGAAGTAATGTTCTGAAAGCTAATCCATCACCTTTGAATCTCATGGTTGGTCCGAGATTGCGAAGAGAAATACCAAATTTAATATTTTCGGTTTCTCCGGTTACGTATTGAATACCGGCATCTATAGCAACACCCTGAGCGCTAACATCGGATATTACTTCCGAAATAATTTTAACATTGATACCTCCATAGATACTGCTTGAAAATGCTTTAGCATAGGAAATTCCAATATTCATGTAATTAGGTGAAAATGTACCTATTCCTCCTTCGGGCAGATCGGTAGTTGTAATATTTATATCTCCGAATTTCATTGACATAATACTAATCCCTATCACACCGGATTCACCAACTTTTTGGGTCAATCCAAACGACATAATGTTTATATCGGATCCTTTTAACCAAGTGGTATTTGCAAAGACCAACTCAGTACTTTTTGTAAAAGCCGTTCCGGCAACATTGTTAAACATACTTTCAATTCCACGAACGCTGGCTGTGTTTACACCACCCCAGCCTGAACTTCTTGCCCATGGATTGATAAGCAGTTCTCCGGCGCCAGCCTGTCCTGACCTGTCTTTATTACCAGCTAATAAATTAAAAGGTAAAATGAATAATCCCAACAGTAAAATTGAAATTAAGAAGCTATATATTTTTTTCATATTTCGTATATTTAGGAAATTACAAAATCATTTTAAAATTAGAAAGCATTAAGGTCAACTGGACGTAATGTGCCAAACCATTTAATAATCTTCTCGCCTAAGCCGGGAGATTTTACATGAATCAGATAAACACCACCAGCAATAGGAATACCGGCATGGTTTTTCAAATCCCAGTCAATGTAGGTTCTTGAATCATCCTTGGTATATTGACGGATAAGTGTTCCACTAATATTATAGATAGTTACAACACAATTTTTCGGAAGATTTACGATTTTAACGCGGTTATCCAACTGATTAACTTCGTAAGAGCAATACCCATAGTAAGGATTCGGAACAATATTAATCAAATCCATATCGCTTTTTGCCTTTTGGACATCATTTTTAACCGTTGCAATATTGCTGGTTGAGAATTGATACATTGGGAATCCTCTGTTTGGACCCATTACAATAGATGTATTACCAGCAGCTCCAGCTAAATACCTTTCATAAGGTTTGGCAACTCTGATTTTTATTGTAACTTCATTCGATAACCATTCCTGTCCTTTAACCGCCATTGGAATATTTACCCACATAGCGCTTGCATAGGCAAGATCAATAGGAGATATCACTGCATTATCTGGTTTTGGAAATGGAGGCAGGCTCAACTGTCTTCTTAGAGCATAACCAGCATCATAAGCCGGTGCATCAAAGTATCTATCAGTAATTTTATCAACAATTCTGCCCTGCGACATTACGTAAACAATATGCCGTCCGCCAAACAAAGGATTACTATTAGTTCCCGCATTTGAAGTTGGATTCCAAAGCATATCTCTTCCGTTTTCGCCGCTTAGCCACGAATCCTCACCGAACATCATATTCAAACGTTCACCTGTTTCGATGTTGATAGCATATCCGGGGAACCAGCCCATACCTGTAGCATTGATGTATGCCGGATCTTCAGGATTGGAACTTGCAGCAGCTCCAGCCTTTGCATAGTTGCCATTTTTATCAACAGAACGGCCTTTGCGAAGGAAATATTTAACGGCTCCGTCTTCCGAAAGTAATGCATCAGGACACATTTCTACCACAGGGCATCTTGTCCATTTCGATTTATCCGGAGTAATAACAATATCAACACTTGCTAATTGACTCATGTTAAATATCTTCTTTGAATTCATGGTAACAGCCGGACTCACCACGCCCTGACCGGTTCCGGTTGGTATTCCACCCGAATTTATCTTTGTATATCCATAATTACATAGACTATAGGGAGCCCAGGTTCCATTAATAATTTTTTCATATTTACCATCCGGGTCGTAAGACTGACCTACTAAATTAGCAAGCGAACCTGTTGTATAGGAAAGATTCCAATCATCATATGTAGGATTAGATGAAGAAGCAGAAGTTCCTGCTCTAATCCAGTTATTAGGTATTGGTTCATCCGAATCGTAAATACCAGACAACCATTTTCGAGTACTATCCGCATATTGAATAGAAGATTCCAAATACCCATTATTTTCCTGCAATGCTTTAAAAACTTTGGTAGAATCAGTTTGTCCGGTAGATTTATATCCTACCATATAGGTTCCAGGGTAATAAGCCTGAGTAAGTACAACTGAAAAACCAAGATCGAGGAAAAGCTGTTCGTTGTTTGCAATCACCGACTGATCGGAATGATATTCCGTTCCGTTACTATTATCAATCAATGTCCAGCTTGAATTGTATTTGGTAGCCGTGTCTCCACCGGCAAATATCCCTAATTCACCAGAAACATTATTTATTTTTTCTTTGTAAAGCGAATCGAAACGTAGAACATAAGTAGCATCTTTTACATTTAAGGGGTCAATAACCTTAATTGTAATTGGTCCTTTATTATTTTTATATTTAGGTTGATAACTTATGGGAAAATTGGAATTTCCAAAAGTATTATTAGCGGAATCGGCGGGTGGCTTCGACATAATTTCATCAATGGATTCTTTAGTTAAATCCAACGATAAACCACCATTACCCTGACCATCAAGACGTATAATCTGTGGGCCATCTTCGTACGAAGAAGCAGGATTTGTTTCGCCAACATTAATATGAGGAATGCCTGTATAAACTTTAATATTTCCACGTCCGGCTAAGTATACTCTTTTTTGACCTGTTAAACCGGAAACATTTTCAACCTGTGCAGCCGGGTCAGCTGAATATGTCATAAAATTGTTATATCCATAAGCGACTGCTAAGAAATAATATTGTTTATGATTAACAAAGGATTGACCAGTAAAGGCATCTTCAGATAATTTGAAAGAGTGAACAATGCCTGTATTCGAACCATCAACTTCCAATTCCGGAACAACAGCTCCCAAAGCCTGGTCATAATTAAAATTAACCAACCGGCTCACATTATTCTTCTTGTCGCATTGAAAAACCTGTCTTGCTTTATCTGGATCTTTAATATCGGCTACAGAAACATTAGCATTAGCTAATTGATAAACCTGATAACCTTCAAAATTGTAAAGTGAATCATAATGAGCGCCTGCAGGAGATTTAATGGTGTTATCCCATTCCGAATAACTTTCATTATAGTTATTACCGGCATCTTCAATTTTACGGTTGGAGATATAAACAACAAGTTCCTTATCCAGTTCCCGGATAGTTAAATCAGGAGCATTAGGTCCGCTGATAACTTTAAAGCAGTTATCGAATAATGCCTGACATTTATCGTCGGTAACGCGTAATAATTCTACAGAAGCGAATGCTCCGCCTGATGCGGCTCTTGCCCAGGGAATACCTACGGTAATATAGTTAACAGCGCCTGGTAACAAGGTAAAAGGACCTGCTGACTGCATAAAACGACGGTCTCCAGGTTGGTTGCCGGAAGTTTCTTCTGTCCAGTTTTTAGCACCGTTAGGAAGTAGTCCCTTGGTACCCCAGTTACAGGGATCGCTATCGCCAGGGAACATAAAATCGCATTCAGGACCTAAACCTGTGGTTAAAGCATCGCCGCCATAAAGCATTTTAGCGCCGTTTTGCCAAATACCTCTTAAATAATTATAATAATCCATAGCTTTATCGGGTTCTCCGTTGTAACCGCCACTATTATTATAATAAACGAAACGACGCATACCAAAACGTTCGTTATTGGGGATACTGTCGCCGAAGTTTACTCCGTTTATAGCATATTGGTCACTGGTATACTGACTGGTTAAGATAGAGCAATCACCAGTATATGATGGATTATCACGGGGTGTTCCATCGGAATTATAGTCAGGATCCATATAAGGTCCCTGGAAAAAGTCAACGCCTACTGCAGGTGGCTGATCGCCATATGCAAAATATTCACCATTTCCATCTTTAGGACGTCCATTGTAGCAATAGCCTAAACCTCTGTTTACATCGCAACCTACATAATCATCAGCTCCATATCCTAAATCTGGATCAAGCCATTGGCTAAAATAAGTTTGGGTTAAGGTATAGGTAGAACGGTTAATAATTTCATAACTGTAAAAAGTCATGTTGTTAATTTCATCATTAGTTGAAAAAGCAAAGGCCTGGGCACGTATTTCCAATCCGATAGCGGCGCCTTTGGATTCGGTATGTATATTACCTTTATCATTAAAAACCCACCATAACGTCTGGTCGCCTTTTATTACCTGGTCGGCAAGTATACCCATAGTGTCTACTTCTGAACCGCCCTGATTCCATGCGCCATCGCTATCGTAGCTGTCGGGAACTGGAATAGATGGTTCGGGATCGAGTATACTATGTGTTCTTGTTGCTGGTTTATACCAATTTTCTCTGTTTCGTGGACATAATGAATTGTCAACATCATAATAAGGATAATCACCCTGGGTAGGATCATAGTGCCCATCGGCATCGCGATCATAAAACGGAGCAAGGTAATAACTTTGGTTAGCGCTTGGATCGCCATTGCCGGGCCAATCTTTGATGGACTGGGGAATAGCATAATCGGGATAATCAGCTTTATTGTTCCACCAGGCAAGAAACTCATTAACTTCTGCTCTTGTCATTGGGAAATGTTTATCATATTTTGAACAGGTTGCATCAGTTACGGCAGCTGTACCATCAATGGTTAATGGTCCTGGCCAGTAATCCACACCAACTTGACGGAAGCGCTGTGCGGATAATTTTAACTGGTTGTTGACGTCTAATCCTCCGATCCAAAGGGCAGAAGCAAAAATGGAAGTCTTTTTTGAGCCGCTGGGTATTTCATACTGAGCTACCTCAAAGTCCCAAAACATATCTCCACCGGTATTTATCCTACATCTTACGTTGTTTATGTCCAAATACTTAAAACCAGCGCCTGGTAAACAACCTGCGGCGGATGATTTGATGTTTTCAGTACTCTTCACCTTAAGCCAACGACATTTATCAGCTTTGCTATATTCTGAAAGAAAAATACAACAAACAAAGATTAATATTAAGCGAAAAATATTTTTCATATTGACTATTTTTTATTGGAATATATGTCTAATTTATATTTTATCAGTAAATCAACATTTTAAAAAAATATTGAAATAAAAATAATTTAATTATTTTAAGATTAAAAATTAAGTGAAAGTCCTAATCTGATCATTCGCGGAGAACTATAGTTGCCAGGATTGTTAATATATATCTGATATAATTCCCGGTATGATTGCGGATCTAATTGCTGGTTGATTTCTGCCTGATATTCGGCGGAAGACAAATAACCATCATCATCAGCATTACCTGTGGCACCGTATACATTCATAATATTTCTTGCATCTAACACGTTAAGCACTTGCAAATAAACGTTTACGAATGTACTTTTACCGAAATATATATCACGGTCAAGGCGTGCTTCCATTCTGAACTGCCATGGTAAACGGGAACCGTTGATGTTTCCTGATATATTTTTACCCTTTCCACCTATACCGGCTTTTTGATATTTGGTATAAGGAGTACCCGAACCTCCGTTAATGGTTAAACTAAGTCCGGTATTTTTCAGCAACTGTACATTTTCATACTTGTCTGTACCTTTTATTTTCCGTTTGATCGTTGGGCCATTATAATTCTTACCTTCGTCATAACGATAATCAATCAATAAATTAATAGCGTGACGACGGTCGAAATTAAGCGGAATAAGATTACGCAAATTCGGCTGGCCTGATGTGATAAGCGCCTTTGAGGTTTCGGCATCGGAACCTGTTCCATTGGCAAACTGTAATGTGTAGCTTGCACGTACACGGGCATTGTTTGTGCGGCGTAAATCATAAGTTACGGTCAAACCTTTTACGGTACCAAAGTCAATGTTACTGTATGAATAATATGTCTTGGGATAAGCGGCAGTATAACGGAAACTCTGAATCTGGTCGCGAACTTCACGATAATAAGTCGATAAAATAAGAGAAGAAGTATTGTTTAATTTTTGTTGGAATCCCAATTCATAATCAATGGTTTTTTCTGATTTTAAATTCGGGTTGTTTATCGTTGGACTACTTCTGACAGGCAGATAATAATAATCTGTCGGATTCATTCTCAAACTCTGCGTAGGGCGTTGCGTCAGCACATCATAATGGGCAAAAAACAAAGCTTCATCGGAAATAGGAAATGAAAACGAAATACGTGGCAGGAAGTTGGTTTGTGGCTGATAATCCCTAAACACCTTTGATGTTAATGTTTGATTTGTGGGATCAACTAAAAATGGTGAAACGCCATTACCCACATTCAACGATTTTTCCGGGTCGGTAACTTCAATACCCGAAGCATTGTACCATACGTCATTGTTACGGAAGCCGACAATCTTGGTGGGTTGGTTAACCTTATCTACATACACCACGTAATTATCTTTCATATTACCTGGTATCGTATAGTTTGACATTTCTTTAGCCAGATCCTGTACTTCATTTTCTTTTACTGAATGGGCATCGTACAATAAATACGGATCTTTTAAAACCATCTGATTGGCATCAAAACGGTCAATACGCAAACCAACATTAAAAATCAAATCTTTGAAAGCAAATACATCCTGAACGTATCCTGCCATATAAATAGGTTCAAAAGCTCCAATAGGTCTGGTTAAATTACCATCTTCGTCTGTCTTGGTAAAGAAATCTTCAAAACTTGGTTTACTGGTCTGTTTATTACCTTTATAATCATACCCGTAATAACCTACAACAGAATTACCACTTCCATTATTTAATAACTCATCGGCTGAGAACATCTTAATGTTCAGAGGTTCGTTTAACGGTACATTTTTATGCAATGTGCCATTTTTATCGTAATAATTAATGGTATTGTTGTTTATATCGTAAGAGTCAATGTCGATATAATCCGTTCCGTTTACGGCTAATCCGCCGGTGCCGCCAAGGGCTTTGCGCAAATTTTTATCAAACGTACGTTGGGAACCGGCATCATAAATCCGATCATATTGTATGGTGTCGAGGAAAATACCGTTGGGGTTTTCTTCGTCATAAGCAAATACACCGTTATTATATGCTAAATAAGGCTTTGAAAAATCGAGCTGTTCGATATGAGCATTGGTATAACCACGCATGAGTTCCCATAAACTCTGGGCGCCCACATTAAACGATCTGTCGGAGCGTTGTTCATATTGTAATCCAACCTGAATAGCATGGTTTCCAATGTCAGCAGAACCATTAATGCTAAAACCTAACTGCGAGTTATCGGTTAATTGATAAGATTGGGTTAACTGTACAGTGCCTACATTGGCAAAGATGCCATAGACAGATGAAGGAGAATCACCGTTGATTAATCCGCCTTGAACATTGCTGATATCCTGATATTTTCTCACTTCATTATTACGGAGAGAAAAATACTGTTCGGTGTAATTGGCAAGCACCGGATTGGTTTCCGAACGTGTAAAGGTAATTAAGGTATCCTGCCAGTTATTTTGTAACCAGGCCGTCTTTTTGGCAATAGTATCATATCCCATTTCGTAAGAGCGAATACGTGATCTCTCAAATTTTCCTATATATCCGTATTTAAACAGATTATCTTTAAACCTGGGATCTTGTACAGTTTGATGAAAACGGGTATAATCGGCCTGTATGGTATAATATACATTCTTTACAAGGGATTTGCTGTCTTTATCCCCGGGGAAACGCTGGGTAAACTTACCGTAAACCCTCCAGGTATTTTGCAAAACTTGATAATTGTTTTCCCAGTTTATCAACGAATTGTATAAACTAAATCCCTTGGAATCATCATAAACAAACGACCCCCCAAAAGAAAGGTTGATATTCGGACCTGTTTTCACATCCAATTTACCCGAAAGGCTAATATCGGTACTATTAGTATTTTGAGTAGTTTTAACATGTTCCAAATCGGTTTTACGTAAATATTCGGCAGTCATACTTGTACTTCCGTTATTTCCCAAACGAAGAGGAGTCGCTTTTAGCTCCGCTAATTTGCTATCTTTTACTTTCCAGATTCCGATACCCGAAGGGTTTCCGTCTTTTTCAAAGTTATATTCACCAGCAAAGAAGTAACCTAACAAAGCGGTAGCATTGTCACCTTTTCCTTTTTTAATTAAAGGACCATTCATATTCAGGCCAATACGATTATGGCCAAAATTATCAAGGAATTGTGAGGTTTCAAAGTCAACACCTGCACCAAAAGTTCTCGATGGTCCCTTGGTTGTTACATTAATAATACCACCTGTGGCATCACCATATTGGGCGGGTACACCACCTAATATAACAGATACCTGATCGATGGATGATTGTGGCAGGTTCGTCGAACCTCTCACTTTAATACCATCAATATACATTACGGTACCTTCGGAACGCTGTCCACGAACACTTCCTGTTTCACCATCGGCAGAGAATACTCCACCAACGGTACTTGCAACAGAGCTCGCCGAACGGTTAGGCATCTTTGAAATTTCTTCGGAGGTAACGGTAGCACCACTCGAAGTTTGGTCCTTACTAATAAGAGGTACTTTGTAGTCCACAACTTCTACCTCGCTTAAGGTAGTTGAGGTGGGCTCCATTTCAAGGTCTTGAAATGTAATCTTATCAGAATTAATAAATAACCCTTTCATTAATACACCTTTGTATCCAACGTAAGTTGCTTTTACGTCATATTTTCCAGGAGGAATGGGTTTAATAGTAAAATTTCCATCAAAATCTGATGTTGCCCCACCTACCTGAGTTCCACCCAAGGCAATAATAATGTTGGCAAATGGAATGGGTTCTTTTGTGCTTTTATCACTAATCTTTCCTTTGAGGGTTCCCGATTGTGAGAATACCATAAAACTGGCAACACATACAAATCCAACTGTAAAAAGTAGTTTTTTTAACATACCATATAAATTTATGTTATATATACAATGATTGTTTAAAAAGTTTGTAAAGATAAAAAGAAAAATATTTAGTATCCAAATTTAATTTATTATTTATGTGAATTTTAATTTATATTAGTTTAACCATCAGTTAATTATGTTTTTGTGAAATTTTAACAAATTTTATTAATCAAGTCATTTTTAACATTTTCCCATCTAAAACTAACCTTCAATGCAACTTTATTTTATAAGCATGTAAAAATTTGCTTGTCAGGCCTAAATAGTTTCGTAATGAAAAAGGAATAAAGGATGCTATTCTGGCGGCAAATATAAAAACTTTTTAATTTCAACGAAAATATAATCTTTAAAATATCGTTTTATTGAAAACAGATTTTATGTTTAATCTTAAAAACCTTTTAATCACTGCCTTATTTTTTGGATTGTTAATAAATAATTCGGGCTGTTCCAAAAACAATGCCTACTCTAATATTCCTTATGCTTATGTTAACTTTAGTATCAACCTCGAATTACCAAGCAATTACCGTTTAATTACAACTGGTGGATCCGAATATTATACAGCCAATTCTCCAAGCCGTGGCGTTGTTGTCTATCATTACATGCCTGATGAATTCATGGCTTATGAACGAACCTGCCCATATAATCCTGAAAATGCAAAAGCTATTATTGAGGATTATCCAGGTTGGAGTGGATTGGTTATTGATAAAAGTTGCGGTTCCGTTTATTCACTGTCGGACGGCTCAGTTGTCAAAGGACCGGCACATTTGCCCTTAAAACAATACCGTACCAGCTTCGACGGGACAACCGTTCGTGTTTATAACTAAAAAAACATTCCATCCCGAGTGTTCAGGATGGAATATTTATCAAATCCTTAATTATTAAAATATTAATACCTGTAGTGGTCGGCTTTGTAAGGACCTTCCACGGGAACGCCAATATAATCTGCCTGTTGTTTTGTTAACGTGGTCAGTTTTACACCAATTTGCTCAAGGTGCAGGCGGGCAACTTCTTCGTCCAGGTGTTTTGGAAGACGGTAAACTCCTATTTCATAATTGTTTTTCCATAATTCAAGCTGAGCAAGTGTTTGGTTGGTAAACGAATTACTCATTACAAACGAAGGATGACCTGTAGCGCAACCTAAGTTTACCAATCGTCCTTCGGCAAGGAGAAAAATGGCATGACCATCAGGGAAAATGTATTTATCCACCTGCGGTTTGATTTCTATCTTTTTGATTCCTGGATAGTTGTTCAGATTATCCACCTGAATTTCATTGTCAAAATGGCCAATGTTGCAAACAATTGCCTGATCATTCATTTTTGCCATGTGTTCGATGGAAATAACATCCAGATTGCCGGTACACGTTACATAAATATTGCCTTCTGCCAGGGTATCTTCAATCCGAGCCACTTCAAAACCTTCCATGGCAGCCTGTAAAGCACAAATGGGATCAATTTCGGTAACGATGACTCTTGCGCCATAGGAACGCATGGATTTGGCACAGCCTTTTCCAACATCGCCATAACCCAAAACAACCACGACTTTTCCAGCTATCATTACATCGGTAGCCCGTTTTATGCCGTCGGCAAGCGATTCGCGGCAACCGTAAAGATTATCGAATTTCGATTTGGTAACCGAATCGTTAACATTAATAGCCGGAACCAGTAATTCGCCTCTTTCCATCATTTGATATAAACGGTGGACACCAGTGGTTGTTTCTTCCGATACGCCTTTCCATTCGGCTACCGTACGGTGCCATTTGTCGGGATCGGATTTTAGGATTGCTTTCAAAGTATTATAAATTACCGCTTCTTCGTGGCTCGAAGGTTTTGCATCGAGAATGGAAGAATCCGATTCGGCAGCATACCCTTTATGAACTAATAAGGTAGCATCACCTCCATCGTCAACAATCAACATCGGACCTTTTCCTCCGGGAAAAGTCAGCGCCTGATTGGTGCACCACCAATAGTCTTCGAGCGATTCGCCTTTCCAGGCAAATACCGGAACTCCGCGTTCGGCAATTGCTGCTGCTGCGTGATCTTGTGTCGAAAAAATGTTGCAACTTGCCCAGCGAACATCGGCGCCTAATTCTGTAAGTGTTTCGATTAAAACGGCCGTTTGTATGGTCATGTGCAATGAGCCGGTAATACGAACGTCTTTCAAAGGCTTTTCTGAGGAATATTTCCGGCGGATAGCCATCAGTCCCGGCATTTCCTTTTCGGCAATTTCTATTTCTTTGCGGCCCCATTCTGCCAGCGAAATGTCGGCAACTTTGTATTTTGGAGTGTTTTCTGTTGTTGATTCTTTCATTGTCTCTTTTCTTTTATCGGATATTAAATATTTTTTGCAAAAGTAAACATAAGACACTTACAAGCAAATTATTTTAAAAAGGTTGTTGTTTACCCTTATGGCTATTGAACAAAAAGAATGCTTCCCACATCGGTTAATCGATCATCGCATAATTCTATTATTTCATAGTCAAGCTTTCGCAAATACATTTTTACCTTTTCTCCGTCAGGAAAACTGTCCAAGCTGCCGCAAATAAAAACCCGGTTGCCAAAAACGCCACAGGCGCCTCCAAAGAAACCATGCAGAAAATCTTCAAGAATAATAGCTTTGGGCGAGACATACAAAGCGTCGATTTTTTGATCGGTCAATATTTTATGAATGCCAATGTCGGAAGTAATAAAATGATTATCCCGCAACGGAAGCAGACTGCAGCGGCAATAACCCTGACGAACCGTTATCGGTATTTGATTCCCTGCAATTTTTTTAATTGCCGGATCGGTGATTTCAGGATAATGTATATAATAGGTATCGGTAACCACGGCATTGTAAACGGCGCTTTCAGGATAAATTTCCCCAACCGGATTTATACCTATAATATAAGGAATATTGTGCTTGTCTAAAATTTCAAAATATTCTGCCGGTAAATTAGGAGCCACGACTATGCCGCCCGGATACTGGCAGAAAAAAATATCAGGATGACCCGAAATGGCATCGTAGGTAATTCCTGAAGTTGACAATCCGATGACTTTGCCAAATTCTGAAAGGCGGGCACGGGCGGTGTCCGGAATTTTATTATCAACAATAATCAACATAATAGTTTCTTGCATTTAGTGACGGATCCGGAATATATTTTACATTCCGGTAGTGTTTTTGAAGCATTTTACGGTTTTTGCCTCCATAACCGATGGCAAAGTTGAGTTCAGCCGGAGAAACATGAATTACGATATTTTTTCCCTTCCCGGCATTTATTATCAATTGCTGCTGAATATCGTTCCATATTTCAGTCATTACCAATTCCCTGAACGAAACATGGAAAGGACCGGCAAGCATATCATTCCCATTGAGCAATCCTTCGGACGGATGAAGGCCAATCCGGATTATCTGAACATTGCCCGATTCAAACACCGGAATAAGTTGTTTTACATTATCAACGGCTTGCGACAATGTCAGCGGAATGTACTTATTTTCAAGATATAGCTTTTCCAAATCCGTTTCGCGTATCACCAGCGTAGGATAAATCCGGGTATTACTGGCTCCCAGTTCAACAATTCGTTGGGCTGTGGCCACGGATTTCTCGACGGTATCGCCCGGGAGTCCAATCATCATCTGCAAACCAAGTTCAAAACCTTCGTTCTTTATCATGGATGAAGCATTTTCCACATCTTTCACCGTATGTCCCCTGCCTGACAGACGCAATACTTCCTCATCCAGCGACTGGGCGCCCAATTCTATGGTCGTAACATGATGCGCTTTCAATAACGAAAGTACTTTTAAATCAATATAATCGGGACGGGTGGATAAACGTATACCCTGCACTTTTCCTTTTTTGAAATAGCTGTCTGCTATCCGAAGGTAGCTTTCCTGCCTGTCAAAAGGTATTCCTGTAAAACTACCTCCGAAAAATCCGATTTCTACATGCTTTTCCTTGTCGGGAAAAGTATGAAGGTGATTATCAATGATATTCTGAACTTCCTCTATTGAAGGCGACTTCATCGTACCCGAAATCTTACGCTGGTTGCAGAACACACATTGGTGAGGACAGGCAAGCTGCGGAATAAAAACCGGAATTGTATACTGTTTTTGATCAGAAAGAGTACGCATGGTGGCCCAAATTTACTTTCAGAAAATTAGCTGCAAATCAATTCTTCATCAATCAGGCGCATACAATTGAAATGCTTCTTGGGGCAACTTTCATAACCGATTTTACTGCATGGACGGCAGGCGAGGTTTTTCACTTCGACAATGGTTGATTTTTCGGGGTTTAGCGGCATATATGGATACATACCAAATTCAGGAACGGTATTGCCCCAGATGGAAACGATTTCCTTGTCAAAAGCGGCGGCAATGTGCATCAATCCGGTATCATGGGTTATAATCCGTTCCGCCTGTTTTACGATGGAAGCCGATTGATTGATGGAGAATTTTCCACAGGCATTAAAAATCAGGTCTCCGACAGCCACTTTCACTTTTTCGCCTACCGGAAAATCTTCCTTACCGCCCAAAATAATAAGCGGCCGGTTAATTTTTTGGCAAACGGAAATAATTTTATCATCCGGCATTTGCTTGGTAGCGTGCTTCCCTCCTATCACCAGTCCGATAAACCCTTTTTGATGAGTTAGCGGCAATGATGTCATGGGCACTTCTTCCTTTTCGGGAATAAAATAATCCAATCCCCTGCCGTCATTTTTCACGCCAAAGCAATTGACTGCCCGGAAATACCGGTCAACAATATGAATGGAAGGCAAACAGTTAATTTTAAATCGCGTAAGCAATAATTTACGGATGTTTAATTTACTGAAGTTGGAAAAAGGCCTTCTGAGATGCAGAATCACGTAAGCCGAACGAAGATTTTTATGCAAATCAACAATATGATCAAACTTTTCGGAAACAAGCTCAGGAATAAGTGATTTCAGGCTTCCATCAAGCACATGAATCTTATGAATATACGGATTAGCCTGAATAACAGGCATAAATTGTTTTTTTGTCAGATAATGAATTTCAGCTCCGGGCAATTGTTGTTTCAGGCAACGGATTATCGGAGTTGTAAGTACGATATCGCCAATAGAACTAAAACGGATAATGAGGATTTTTGTTTTCAAAATAAAGAATTTGAAAGGCAAAGATAATAAAACCTCATTATCCGTCTATTTTATCCACATTTTGAATACCCACAATGCTGGCAGCTCAAGCAGCCTTCCTTATAGGTAAGTCCACTTTTTTCGCCACATTCGGGGCAAGTACTTCCGGTAGCAACTGTTCCGTCGGGTATAAATTTTTTCAGGGCACGAACCACTCCGTTTTTCCAGGTATTGATGGTTTCGGAATCAAGGTTAAGATTCGTGATCAAATCAACTACGATAGGAAGCGGCATCCCATGACGGAGTATGCCCGAAAAAAGCTTGGCATAGTTCCAGTAAGTCTGGTCGAACGTACGCGAAAGAGCTTCAATGGTAACTTTATAACCATCTTTGTCTTCAAACTGGAAATCATAGCGTGCGTGTTCGGTTTCGGAAGTTTTCACCTTTATCACCCAACCTTTGGTAACTGTGGGCGGAAGGAAAAAGCCTTCGGCTTTCCCGGTAAAAATCTCGTAGGGCTTCCCATCGAGCAAACCTACCACAGCTATCCATTTCACATAGTCGTTCTGAAAGCGAACAATTTCGGCGTCCAATTTCCTGGGACGAGGCGGAGCCTTGGTTTCTTTAAATACATGAATGTCTTCGGTTGGCTTTTTATCGTTGCTTAACAGAACTCCCGACCGGGAGCCATCCCGATAAATAGTCATCCCTTTGCAGCCACTTTCCCAGGCAGTTTTATATACTTCGCTTACCAATTCTTCGGTAGCATCCTGTGGCAGGTTAACGGTAACGCTGATGGAATGGTCGACCCATTTCTGAATGGCGCCCTGCATCCTCACCTTGCTTACCCAGTCAATATCATTGGAAGTAGCTTTATAATAAGGTGACTTGAGGATGATCGGTTCCAACTCTTCGTCGGAATAGTCTTTTACCTTTCCTTCGTCATAGCCATTTACTTTTAGCCATTCCATAAATTTAGGATGAAAAACGTTGTACTCTTCCCAGGTATCGCCCATTTCATCCACAAAATTGACTTTGCTGTTTTTGTCGTTTGGATTTACTTTACGGCGTCGTTTATAACTAATTTTAAATACGGGTTCTATACCTGAAGTGGTTTGAGTGCAGATGCTTACGCTGCCCGTCGGAGCTATGGTGAGCATGGCGATGTTACGTCGGCCGTAACGCATCATATTTTCATAAACCTGAGGAGCTGCTTCTTTGATGCGACGGATAAACGGATTTTTATGTTCACGGGCAATATCAAAAATAGGAAAAGCGCCCCTTTCACGAGCCAAATCCACCGATGCCCGGTAAACTTCGATGGCAAGAAGTTTATGAACTTCTACCGAAAATTCGGTAGCGGTGGTGGTTCCATAACGGCAGCTAAGGGATGCCAGCATATCGCCTTCGGCGGTGATGCCTATACCTGTACGGCGTCCCTGAGTGGTTTTTTTCCGTATGTTCTCCCACATTTTGCGTTCAATGCGTTTGGTTTCATCATCTTCGGGATCGAGTGCTATTTTTTCGAGTATCCGCTCTATCTTTTCTATTTCCAGATCAATAATATCGTCCATGATGCGTAAAGCATAATGGGCATGTTTGGTAAACAGTTCGGAATTAAAACTAGCTTCGGCAGTAAATGGATTATCCACATAGCTGTAAAGGTTTAACGCAAGAAGCCGGCAACTGTCGTAAGTGCACAAAGGTATTTCACCGCACGGATTGGTACTCACGGTTTTAAAACCAAGATCGGCATAGCAATCGGGAACCGATTCGCGGAGAATGGTATCCCAGAATAAAATACCAGGTTCAGCCGATTTCCAGGCATTATGGATAATTTTATCCCATAGTATCTTCGCATTAATTTCCTGTTTTACACTTGGATTATCGGAATTTATGGGATATTTTTGGGTATAGGGTATGTTGGACAACACCGCTTTCATAAATTCATCGTCAAGCTTAACGGAGACATTGGCTCCGGTAACTTTTCCCTGTTCTAATTTGGCATCAATAAAGTTTTCGGCATCGGGATGACGTATGGAAATGCTGAGCATAAGCGCTCCACGCCGGCCATCCTGAGCTACTTCGCGGGTGGAATTGGAATAGCGTTCCATAAAAGGAACAATTCCGGTGGAAGTTAAAGCTGTATTTTTTACCGGACTTCCTCCGGGACGAATATGCGACAAATCGTGCCCAACTCCGCCTCGGCGTTTCATCAATTGTACCTGTTCCTGATCAACTTTCATGATCCCTCCATAGGAATCTGACTCATTACCAATGACAAAACAATTTGATAACGATGAAACCTGGAAATCATTCCCTATGCCGGCCATTGGGCTGCCCTGGGGAATAATATATTTGAAATCCTTAAACAACTGATATATTTCGTCTTCGCTTAACGGATTAGCATATTTTTTTTCGATCCGGAAAATTTCGCGGGCTAAACGATGGTGCATATCGTCGGGAGTGAGTTCAAATATTTGTCCTTCGCTGTTTTTTAATGCGTATTTATTCATCCATACGTTGGCAGCCAGGGCATCACCTTTAAAATATTCGGTAGCTTTTTTTAATACTTCTTCATGAGGATAACTCATTAAATTTTCTTTCATCTTATTGTTTTGAAGCGTTTTGTTATTTTCGTCTTGCACATGTTCAGTCTCTGAAGCAGCAAAATCCGGTCTGGTTCGTTTTGCCAATACCTGTTCGTAAAAAGGATTGCTTTTCCCTGTTTCCGGTTGTTTTTCTATTTCGCTGAACAGATTCGTATCCATGATTTTCCAAATCAGCACCGGAAATGCATTCCAATGAAGATTTTTATAATAATTTGTTTATAAATATACTAAAGAAATTTTTTGCCAAAAAAAACGATAAAGCAAGGTACATCCGCTGGCAAGTTTTACCAAAAGGATTTATTAACAAAATATGAACACGTGGAGATAAGCAACTGAATATTAAAAGGCAATAGAATAATAAGTTTTTTATTACGCTACTTGGTTTTATTCCATATTAATTTTTTCCCAAAACCCAGACGGTTATGAGTCATTTTTATGAAGTCCGGTTCAATACCCCATAGCGTAGTTTCTTTAAGTATTGCCACAGGAAATTTTCTAATGTACGCATTTTCTGCGATTTTCAATTCATTATTTTCGAGTTTGCGTATCAAACCGGTGAACTGTATGCCCTGAATTTTTCCGATAATGGAAGTTTCAAGGGCAATGGCACCCGCCACCCGGGGTTGGATTTCCGCTTCTGCGATGTGTCTGGTTGTTTTGTCGGATGTAAAAACGAAAAGGTTTAAATCGTCCAGGAAAACATAAAAGCAGGTGCAGGTATACGGTTGATTATTGCTGCTAGTTGCCAGAGTAAAAATATGATGCTTGTGAATAAAATCGGTAATGGATACGGGAACGGGTGTCATTTTCTGAGAAGCATATTTAATGAAATAATTATCAACGAAATGGCAAAAATTCGTTTTAATGTTACCACGGGAATGTTAAGGGATATTCTGGAGCCGAAATAGCCCCCTATGAAAAACGCCGCAGCAATGACAGCCGCATAACGAATATCGCAATTGCCTGCTTTATAATAATTGTAAGCTGCTAAAAGTCCTACCGGTGGTAACATCACAGCCAGGCTGGTTCCCTGCGCCGTATGTTGGTCGACGCCCAGCAAATAGACCATGGCGGGTATCATTATTACACCTCCACCCAAACCGATCATACCGCCAAAAATCCCGGCCGACAATCCAATTCCTATTAAAATAATTACGGTTACTGTGTTCATGTATTTAGTTTATAAGGTTTATAAGGTTTGTAAAGTTAAAAAGTTTATAAAGTTATAAACAATTATTATTGTTCATTAAAAATCGAGACCCAACGAAAGGTAAAATATTCCTTTGTTAGGTTGCCCGTCTTCTACGCCCCAGGCATAATCGGCTCTGATAAAATACCCAAACAGGGTGCCTCTGAGTCCTGCGCCGTAAGAACCGACGATAGGTTCTTTCTGAAGTTTTACATTTATAAGCAAAGGACTGTTTTTGATAATTTTAGTATATAAAAAATTATCGCCCGACCAGGGTGTCAACCCAGTCCAGGCCGTTCCGATATCCGTAAAACCAACAACCTGAAAGTTGTTCAGAAATGAAAATTTGAGCGGACGGTTGAAAAAATACCGGAAAACGGGAAAACGAAGTTCGCTGCTAATCAAAGCAAAGCTGTTTCCGTTGCGTATATTTTGGTTGAAACCCCGCATATTTGTTGCCAGGGTTTGATAGGTATAACCCTGCGAATAATCAATGGGGGTTTCCTGCATAAACTTGGGGAAAAGCCAGTTGTCGACGCCGCCCATGTAATAAATTAGTTTACTGTTGCCTAATGAAGTGCTGGCTGCAAAACGGGTTGCCCAGATCAATGTCCGATGAACCTTTTTGTAGGTACGGTAATCCAGCCCAAGCACTACCATGTTTTTCTGTTTTTTATCAACCAACTGGTAATACTCGCCAAATATCTTATAGCGCGTACCATAATAAAGGTTCAACCCCATATCGCGGGTAGCATCATAAACCCATTCAAACTTCAAACCTCCCCAGTTCTGGATTATGGTAGCATTACGAAGGTTATAATAATCGGTAGAAAGATAAACTGCCTGCTCGTTACGGTAAATCAGCGTTCCTTTAATGCTGGCCACCTGGTTCAGCGGATAGGTAAGAATATAGAACGCTTCGTGGGTATAATGCCGTATATCGGAATAATAGGTTGATTCGTCCACGCTCTGGCGGTGAAGTATCAGTTCTTTGTCAAGCCGCTTCCGGTTATTGCAGATGCTTATCAGATATTCGTTATTGACAAGGTTGGTGTTTAAACGGACACCGCCGGTGATCCGGTAATCTTCCAGCAAATCGGTTACCCCAAAATTGATCAGGGCGCTGGTTCCGGGATTGAGATAAATAGGCGAACCGCCTCCGGTAAACGTTTGATAGGTTGCATTTAGATAGGAAAAATCAATCTGGCTTACCATCTGGTTTATTGTATATTCCACGTTATAGTTTCGCTGAACCGGAAGAATAAAAGTATCGGCAGGGGGCACATGTATCGCAGGTTTGCGTAGGGGAATTGTCGGATAAGCCGTTTGTCCGGCATCCTGCTTTAGATTTCCGTTTGCCTGACGGTTTATTTCTATAAAATTTTGTTTTTTATAATGAACCGTATCTTTAAGCAAATCTTCACCGGATTTTTGATTATTCAAATCAGGTTCGGGCGATAAATCTTTTTGATAGACATTCACAAAACGTTTTCGTTTCTCGGATATTTTTTTCTTTTGAACTTCAACTTTTTCTTCAGCTTTCTTTATTGTTTCTTTTTCCAAACTTTCGACATAGGGCGTTTTCGCGGGTTGAAGCGGTGTCAGATTTTCGGGAAGTAATTTATCGGAAACGTAAAGTTTATATTGCCTGTTGGATAGGATAACTTCCGAAATTTTTCCGGAAGCGGGGCTTACGTCCTGATCGAGGATATTGCGGGCATAATCCGTAACGGGAAACGATTCGGTGAAATAGCGGTAATGCATAGTGGTATCCACATAAGTTATGGCGCTGTCGAAACGGGCAAGATAGCGGTTGACGATGCCATTCTGGTCGCTCAGGTAGGTAAAATAGCCCGGCGAATATTCCATAGCCTGAGTTTCATCGGATAAAGGGCTTTGGGTGATGCGGCGTAAAATTCCTGAATGCGAGGCATACGGATAAAGAAACAGATCGTGGTTGGGCGATAATCCGGTATTTACATCCTTTTCCACGGCAGCAAGGGTATCGTTGTTGCGGTTGGAACTAAAGATAATTTCGGAAGAGTTGTTGATAAAACGGGGATACAAATCATCATAAATATCCTTGGTAAGCTGCTCATACGAATTGGATGCAATGGTATAGATAAAGATATCGGATTGCCCGTGTTGCACTGCCGACATCACAAACATTTTTCCGTTGCTTGAATAGGAGAAATCAAGCACTTTGTCGAAACTGAAAATGGTTTGACGGGTAAACTTATGATTTTCGAGCGTATAAAAATAAAGCTGGGTTTGGCCTTTCTTTTCCAATATGATAGCAAGCATAAGACCTGTGGGATGCCAGGCAAGCAGTGGATAGGAATAATCCACCTTTTCGTCAAGGGCATAACCGGCTTTAAAGATTTTTTTCTTCTTGCCGGTGGACAGGTTGTATAGCCATATTTTTGTTTCGCCCAATTCGTTGGTTGTGTATGCGGCATACCGGGCATCGGGACTGACTTTTAAACGGCTGTAAACTTTTGAAAAATCTCTTTTTTTAATCAATGGTTTGGCATCGGGCATAGTGTTTTTGACTTTTAATCCGGCATACTTGCTTTCATAATAAGCCTTCCAGTCCTTGATTAATTCTTTTAAACTTATCCCTAACGCATAGCTGAATCCGCCTTCTACATTTTTGCTCACCTTAGCCATATAAATCACATTTGGAATCATGGTGGGGCTGTAACGTTCGGCAATGAATTTCCAGATAGAATGACCGGCATAAACGGCATCGCTCCCTGTGAGTTGATTAAACCGTTTGTAATTCCCCGACAGAAACCCGTCGCGAACATGGTTATCAATATCGGTATTCCAATCATCGGACAAATATGAAATCAACCCGTTCATGTACCAGTCGGGAAGGCTCATCAGCGTTGAATTCTTAGCCTGAGAACCAAGGGTGCCGCCGTAAATAATATTTTCGAGCAAAATCCGGATGATGCCTGCACGGATTTGTTTCTCAAAATTGGCATGGTCGCCATCAAAATACAGGAACACTTTCTTCCCCACAATATGGGTAATGCCACCGGTATTGTATTGCTGGTTGGTGATAGCGCCGATGTTGGTTTGTTTTAAATCGGTAAGGGAATTGTAAATAACAAACTCTATCTTGTCGTCGAGATGGGCTTCGAGGCGTTTTTCAATTTCCGGAAGATAGGATTTGGTATAACGAGCCGTATAAATGGCAAGCTCCCGGCCATTTAAATAAAAATAGGTATCGAAACGATCGAAACGGTAAAAAGTCCAAAAGAAATCCTTGTACTGCACCCGGCTACGCCCGAAAGTCAACTGCGAACCGTTATAAAACTGGCTACGCACGGTTATAGGCGCCAAGAGTAATACTACTGCCAAAACAACAAAAGTTTTGTAAACTATACCGTTAAATGTTTTGGGTTGTTGCATGTGCATTCCTTTGGAATGAAAGGGCTAAATTACACTAATTTTTCTATACATACTGAACCGGAATAATCAATTCAATTTTTGTTATTTTTGCTTCATGGTACAACCTTTGTAAACCGAACCCGATGATAACTATCAAAATATTTGTTTTCAACTCTTTTCAAACCAATACGTATTTACTTTACGACGAAACGCTCCATGCGGTTATCATTGACGCGGCTTGTTACCAGGAAGAAGAAAAACGTGAAATAAGCCAATTTATTGAATCGGAAAAAATAACTCCTGTAAAACTTCTCAACACGCATCTGCACATCGACCACGTGCTGGGCAATGCTTTCATTACCGCAAAATACGGTATCGAACCCGAAGTTCATCCCGACGGGTTGATGCTTCTGAAAGCGGCGCCTGAATTTGCTTCTGTTTTTGGCATTAAATTCAACAACCAAAGCCTGCCAACCCATTTTATCCGTCAAGGCGATGTGATTTGCTTTGGCCATTCGCAACTTGAGATTGCAGACACTCCCGGCCATGCCGACGGCAGTATTTGTTTTATAAATCATCCTCAAAAGTTCGCCATCGTTGGCGATGTGTTGTTCAACGGAAGTATTGGCCGTACCGACTTCCCGACAGGAAATTATGAAAAGCTGATTCAAAGCATAGAAACCAAACTGCTGACCCTGCCCGACGATTACCGCATCTACCCGGGCCACGGGCCCGCCACCACCATCGGTAACGAAAAACTATTCAACCCCTACCTTACGGGTATTGAAGACTGATACGAGGTACTGCGTACGCTGTCGGGTTTCTCAAAATGGCTATTGGCTGTTAGCTATCGCCAGTTGTTTGTTGATGGTTGTTAGTTGATAGCTAAGTCCGAAACATAGTCTTCCCGATCCTGAGTACTCAAGGGATTAGCAATTGGCCAAAAGCTAACGGCTAAAAGCTAACTGCCAAATGATTTTGTACTGATTTTGCCAAAAAAATAAAGAAAATTCGAATTCCTCTTTATCCCCTTTTCCTTCGAATACTCGATAAACCCCTACGAATAATAAATCTTGTCGTTAAATTAAAAAACATGTTTTAATTTTGAAACATGTTTTTTAAGGTTGTTTTATACTCATTTTACAATCAAATTATGATATAATAATTTGTGGTAATGGTATTATATTTATTTTTTAGAATGATTATGATATAATCTTACGTTAATACATAAAAATGAAGAAACGTTGGGGTAATGCGTACCGATACAACTAAAGCGTAAAACAGGGCCGGTAAGTGTATTGACCGATATACAAAAAGTGAAAATCATGGCAGGTGAATATACTTACCGGTATTTAAAAAGTGAGAAACATGGCAGGAATGGTTAATAGCTAATCGTTTCCATTTCGTTTAAACGCTGTGTATGGCGGTTGGCTATTGGCTAACGGCCAAAAGCTAATGGCTAAAAACTATTTCTCTTATTTTTGGATTATCATCTTCTGCGTTTGAGTAGCGCCATCTACATTTAATTGGTAATAATAAATTCCATCTTCGAGGCCATTAACGGCAAATGGTATTCCATACTTTCCAATATTTCCCATTTTATTAAACAATACTTTTACTTGATTACCCAGAATGTCGTATATTTTCAAGGTTACGTATGCCGGTTTAAAAAGCTCGAACGAAACAGTGGTGGTTGATTTGAAAGGATTAGGATAATTTTGATAGAGAATCCAGTCTGTTGATGCTGCCGGTTGATGTTCTTCAATACTGTTAATGGCTTCCGGGGTAAGAACACCGCCATTAACTAAAGAATAAGTTAGCCCGCCAAGATATCCGTTTCCGGCAAGGCTTGAATCATAATGAACACTGTATCCGTTTCCAGTGATGTTAGTAACCGAAAGTCCGGAAATTCCACTGGGATCAATTAGGGTTGTTAGAATGGAATTACCCGTAAGTGTCCACGAACTTGTTGAATCGATGCTTAAAGCGGCAACGTTGATGCGTCCTGTTAAAGTGGTGTTGTCCTTTAGTATGGCTGTAATGGTGCTGTTTCCTGAAGTGATCATGTTTCCGGTTAGTGATTCGTTATTCGCTGTAAAGTTTACCGTGCTTGGACTGACCGCCTTAATAATGTTACCGGTGCCTGCATTGATGACCGCTCCTCCGCTCAATGTTATCGTTCCGTTGGCGGTATTACCGGCTTCACCGGTAACATAAAAAGCATTACCAGTGGTTGCTGTAAGTGAACCACCGTTTATAGTTACCGTGGCAGATCCACTGGCAGGTGTAGTATTCCAAAGTTTTATCCCTTCGAGTTTACCAGTGAGCGATGTATTGATCAGGTTGATGGCATTGGCTCCATCAATTACTCCCCCGCAATCTCCGGAAGATGTAACGGTAGCTCCGGTAACCGTAATATTACCTGTTGAATAGATGCCGGCGGAATGACTGTTTGCTTCTGTTGCAGCTGCAATGATTGTACCTCCGGAAACGGTTACGGTTCCTCCTTCGAAATCCGTTGCAAGAACTGAAGAATTGGCTCCCGTTGATGTAATATCTACATTGGTGAGGCTTATGGACCCACCATAAGTTGCATCCACGCCATGGGCGCTGCTGCCTGACGCATTAATGGTTCCATCAGACATCGAAACGGAAGATCCTGTTCCGGTCGCAAAAAGTCCATTGGCGCCCAATGCATTTGTTGTTACCGATCCACCTGAAATAATGACGATTCCGGCTGATTTTGCCAATACGCCAGCATTGGTACCGTATTGACTGCTGTTATTTACGTTGGAAGCGTCGCCGGTTTTGGTCATTGTACAGTTTGTTAGCGTCAGATGACCTGAATTAAGAACATAGACGGCTGATTGGTCGGTAAAAGTTGCCGCATACGTCTGGTTTGTTTGACTTGCGGTTCCGCCGTTCAAGGTATATACCCCGGTTTGTGCCTGAACGGGTAAAACAAAAATAATAGCAAAGAACAATATTATGATTTTTGCTAAATTAAGGGGTTGATGTGTATTCATGTTTGCTTTCCTCCATGTTAGAGATTAGATAATGATTTTTTGCAATAGGATAATTTGCCTTTTTAGAGTTTTAGTCATGTAAATTTCAATATTTATTTAAAAAGCCTTTTATTTTTAGATGTGTCCGAGAATTAATTCTACAAAAAGTTCTGATTAAGATATTCCTGAAACTTATCCTTGTACTGGTCGCTGACGGGGATATATACCTTGCCAAACACAATGCGGAACCGTTCGATGATCTCAATCCGGCTGAGGTTAACGATGAATGAACGGTGCACACGCATAAACCGGGTAACGGGCAGTTTGGCTTCTATTTGTTTCATCGAGCTTATGGTAAGCAGGGGTTTGGGTTCGTTCCGCAGGTATACCTTTACATAATCCTTTAATCCTTCAATATACAGGATATCGTCGAAATTAATCCGGTGGATCTTGTAGTCCGATTTCAGAAACAGGAATTCATTGTTGGCTTCTATGGTTATGGTGGCTTTCTGTTCCAGTTCTATCTGCTTCTTTGCCTTTTGTGCCGCCACCAGAAATTCTTCATAGCTGAACGGTTTCAGCAAATAATCCATAGCCTCGAGTTTAAATCCTTCGATGGCATATTTTTCGTAGGCGGTGGTAAATACAATCTTCGGATTGCTTGCCAATGCGCGTACAAATTCTATTCCGCTGAGGTCGGGCATGTGTATATCGAGGAAAATCAGGTCTACGGCGGTATGTTCCAGGAATTCTATTGCCGCCAATGGATTGTCGAACTCTCCTTCGAGGGAGAGAAAAGGAGTTTTTGCAATATATCCGCTGAGGAGTTTCAGCGCCAGCGGTTCGTCGTCAATGGCAATGGTACTTATCATCGTTTTTATTTCTAAGTGGTTATTATTTTGAGGGAGACATTGTATTGCCGGTCGGTATTGCTGATGTCGAGGGTATATTTACCGGGATATAACAAAGCAAGACGTTTCTTTATGTTTTCGAGACCAATGCCCGATCCGGAACTTACCATGCTTTCGCTTTGGGTATTGATGCTGTTTTCGCAGGTGAACCAAAGAATACCGTTGTTGATTTGCATCTTTATATGGATAAAAGAAGGTTCGCGATAGCTGATCCCGTGTTTAAAGGCGTTTTCGATAAAAGGAATAAACAACAACGGATGAACGGGAATCAATTCTATAACTTCCGGAAAATCCACCTTCAGTTCCACCTTGTTGTTGATGCGGAGTTGCATCAGGTCGATATAATGATTCATAAACTCAATTTCCTTTCCCAATGGGGTAGTTCCCTCTTCCGATTCATAGATGAGGTATCGCATCAGTTTGGAGAGCTGAAGAATGGCTTTTTGCGCATCATCGGTGTTGGTTTGCACCAATGAATAGATGTTGTTTAACGTATTAAAGAAAAAATGCGGACTTATCTGGTTTTTGAGCAATGCCAATTCCGAATTCAGTTTTTCTTTTTCGGCTTCTTTACGTCTTTTATCGGTTTGTATCATCTTTTCCGAAAAACGCAACCCCAGTCCAAATCCGGTAATGAGTAATGAATTCAATACAAAATTATAAACGGGCCAGCCTTTGGGCGGTTTAGGCTTCCTTGTATCCGGAGAAGGAGGCATGTCAGGAGGCTTATTAATGCTGAGTTCTTGCTGCATCTGCATTTGGATATTCATCTCTTTTTCCCATTCATGCTTTGGATTTAGCTGATTATTGGTAAATGCAAATAAAAGTGTGGTAAACGCAATCAATAGTATTACAGAAACGAAATAATGCACCTTCTTTTCTTTGAAAAAAAACTTTGGTGCAAGCCACAGATAATTTATATAAAAAATAAAAGCGAGAAAAATCGTATGAAGATAGGTTCTGGCGAGGAAAATTACATCATGGCTTGAATCCATATAAAGAAAATAGGTCGGGAGAATGAACAAAATAGACCAGGCTGCGATATGAAGAAAGAGGTAAAGCTTTTTTCCGGTCAGAAATGGTGTGCGCATAATCGGTTTGAATTGATTTTTCAAAAATACAAAGAATTATTCATAACGTAAAGCATCAATAGGATCAAGGCTGGCGGCTTTGCGTGCAGGATACCATCCAAAGAAGATCCCGATAACCGTACAAACCACAAAGGATAATATTACAGCCTGCGGCATCACCACTACCGGCCAGTTCATCACCAGAGCAACGATGCGCGAAGCGCCTATTCCCAGGCAAATGCCAATTAATCCGCCGATGACGCTTAATAACATGGATTCGGTAAGAAACTGCATCATGATATCATTGCCGCGTCCGCCTACCGACATCCGTAATCCGATCTCTCGCGTGCGTTCGGTTACCGAAACATACATAATATTCATAATACCTATGCCTCCAACCAGTAGCGAGATGCCGGCAATGGCGCCAAGCAATACGGTAAGTACATTGCTGATGGAACTTAAGGTGCTTACTAATTCTTCCTGCGAACGGACATTAAAGTCATTTTCGTCGGTAGCTTTCAGTTTGTGCCTTTCCCTGAGCAACGATTCGATTTCACTTTCGGCTAATTTCGATTTGGCTTCGCTTACGGCAGAAGCATTAATGGCTTGCACGTAGGTGATCGCCAGCATACGTTTTTGTATGGTAGTATAGGGCGCCAGCAAAAGATCATCCTGGTCCTGACCGAAGGTATTTGAGCCTTTGGATTCGAGTACGCCGATAATCTTCATCGGTATATTCTTGAACCGGATGCTTTGTCCGATGGGATCCACATTTTTGCCAAAAAGATTTTCGAGCACGGTTTTACCGATCAGGCAAACTTTAGCTGCCGATTTAATTTCCTTTTCGGTGAACCCACGCCCCGATTTCAGCGATAGTTTTTTAATATCAAGATAGTTTTCATTTACCCCGTAAATGGTGGTCGGGGTGTTTTCATCGGCATAAATGGCCTGCCCGCTGTTTCTTACTTCGGGTGAGATCATACTTATGGAAGGACAAAGCTTTTCTATGGCGGTTGCATCTTCCATCGTCAGATTCTGACTGCTCGAATTGCCCATCTGCACACCGCCCCGGAACTGCGAGCCAGGCATAACCATGATCAGGTTGGCTCCCATGCCTGAAACCTGATCCTGTATACTTTTTTTGGAACCTTGTCCGATGGCAAGCATGGTAATTACCGATGCTACGCCAATAATGATTCCCAACATGGTTAAAAAAGCCCTGAGCTTATTCCGGCGCAGCGCCTTTAATGCTATTTTTATCAGATTAGAATAATTCATGGCTGTATTTATTCAAGGTTTGAGTTTACTGGCATATTTTCCAGCATTTCCTTTGCATTATATTTTTCGGCAACCTGTTTTTCCTGCAGGATAATGCCATCGCGGAACACAAGATTCCTTGAGGTAAACCGGGCAATATCCGGTTCGTGGGTTACAAACACGATAGTTTTTCCCTTCTCATTCAATTCCTGGAACAAAGCCATGATTTCGTAAGAAGTACGGGTATCTAAGTTTCCCGTTGCTTCATCGGCTAATATCACCACCGGGTCGTTCACCAGCGAACGGGCTATGGCAACGCGTTGCTGTTGTCCGCCCGAAAGCTGGTTGGGCATGTGATGCATGCGATCGGCTAAGCCTACCGATTCTAAAGCATGCAATGCAAGCTCACGACGTTCCTTGGCTTTAATTTTTGAATTATAAAACAAGGGTAGTTCAACGTTTTCGAGCGAAGAAGTTCGCGCCAGCAGGTTGTACGACTGGAATACGAATCCGAGCTTCTGGTTCCGCAGGTTTGCCAGTTCGTTTTTGTTCAATCCGGCCACCGGCACTCCGTCCAGCAGATATTCCCCGGAAGTTGGTTTATCCAAACATCCCAGAATATTCAGCATGGTCGATTTTCCCGAACCGCTTGCACCCATGATGGCTACAAACTCTCCTGCGCTTATCTGAAGATTGATCCCGCGCAAAGCATGTACGGTAACTTCACCCACATGAAAATCTTTCCGCAGATTCTTTATTTCTATGATTCTTTTGTCCATGGAATTCATCATTATTTTCTCTTAGGCGGCGTTGGCATAAACGGGCTTTTGGAGGTTGTGCCGGTTGTGGTTTTGCTACTGCTACTATCTGAATTGCCCGACGAAGTCATGGTAATAACTACTTCTTCGCCTTCCTGCAATCCCGAAATAATCTGGGCATGGATATCATCGTTTATTCCTACCTGAACGCGTACGGGATGTATGCTGTTTCCAACTTTTACCCATAATTCAGAATATTCCTGACCGTTATTTTTGTCGGTAGCGGCTATTGATTTTTTCATGCTGCTATTGTTTTCATCGTTCGGCGAATTTTTAAGATAGGTTGCCATTAAAGCGCTGTCGGGTTTAAACCGCAAGGCTTTGCTTGGGACACATAAAACATCCGTTGCTTCTTCCACGGTAACGACAATGCTTGCCGTCATTCCCGGCATCAGCTTCAAATTGGGATTGGGCGCTTTGATAATTACCGTATACGTAACCACATTATTGGTGGTTACCGGTTGCATCCTGATCTCGGTAACTTCACCGCTAAACTTCATGTCGGGAAAAGCATCTACGGTAAAACTTACTTTCTGGCCATCTTTTACTTGCCCGATGTCGGCTTCGTCAATGCTTGCTTCCACCTGCATCTGGGTAAGATCGTTGGCAATGGAAAACAGGGTAGGAGTACTGAAACTGGCTGCCACTGTTTGTCCTTCGTCCACAGCCCTTTTCAGAACCACTCCATCAATAGGTGAATAAATATAGGCATATTCTAAGTTCACCTTTGCCTTTTCGTAATCAGAAGTTGCCGTTTTAAGGCTTGCTTTTGCTTTGGTATAATTATACAAAGCCAGGTCATAATCGCTTTCAGCTACTAATTTTTTGGCCCAAAGCGCCTTGATGCGTTCATAATTGGAAGCCTGGTACGTAACTTCGGCTTTTGCGTTTTCATAATTTCCCTGGGAATTTTGCAGGTTCATCGTTAGCGACCGTTTATCCAGTTCGGCTAACAACTGCCCTTTTTTTACATGAGAATTGTAATCGGCATAAAGTTTACTGATAACACCCGAAACCTGTGTACCAACATCAACCGTTTTTATGGCTTGCAATGTTCCGGTCGCCGTTACCGTATTGGTAATGGTGCTTTTGGTTACTTTTGCCGTTTCAAACGTAATACGCTGGGCTTCTTTACGACAGGATCTGGTTATTAACAGTATGGTAGCAAGCACGGCCACTCCGGCCAAAACAGTGACTAATATTTTCTTATTTGTTTTCATTTTAATGGTATCTTATTTGTTTTTATAATCCTAAAGGTATTCCTGAATAAAAATCGAGTGTTTTATAGCTGAAAATTAGTTTATATTTTGATTGTAAAAAGCTGCTTTCCGATTCGATCAGGTTTGTTTTCTGAATCAGAAAATCTACAGAACTCAATAGTCCCTGATCAAATTTTTCCGAAGAAACCTGATACGATTCAAATGTTGCCTTATATTGCTCGCGGCTTGCTTCGTATTCGTTTTCGGCTGAGGTAACGTCGACGCAAGCCTGTTCGATGGATTTGCGTAACTGGTTTTTGGTATCGCTCATGGTCAATGTTGCCGACTGCACTTCAATGGTTGCCGTTTGTACCTGGTTACGGATCTGTTTGTTCTGATAAATGGGGATGGAAAGGCTAAGTCCGACGCTGGGATTTATCTTATTTTCCACCTGATAACCATATCCCAGTCCATCCAAGCCACTCGAATAACCGGTGCTCAAGCCTCCGTTAAGCGATAACTGAGGGAGGAAACCCGCTTTGGTAATAGCTACATTTCCCTGAGCGCTTTGTAGTCCAAGTTCTGCACTTTTTATCTGCGGCTTTATGGCAAGGGCTGTACGGAATATGCTTTCGGCATCCGGCATCCGGCGCTGATTGATGCTGTCGCCAAAATCGGGATGAACGATTTGAAAATTCGACGTTACCGGAAGCTCCATCAATTGCATAAGCGTAACTTTATTGATGGAAAGCTGGCTTTGGGCGTTGGCAAGTGTAAGTTTTTCACTTGCTAATTGCGATTTCACCTGTAGATAATCGGCTTGCGAAATAGCACCAAGACGCAGGCGTTCTCCGGCAAGACGAAGCTGCTCTTCCGATGACTCAATCTGCTTTTGACTGTTCTTTACCAGTTCTTCGGAATAAAGTACCTGTAAATAGGCATTCAAAATGTTCAGACTTACATTTTCCTGGGTCGTCTGGGTATCGTACCGGCTTGCGTTTACATCCAGTTCCGACTGTTTGATGGTGTTCTTCAGTTTATAACCGTTAAAAAGGGTTACGCTGGAATTTACCGAATAACCGGTGCTGTTGGATCTGGAATAATCGCCATATTTATTTTTTTCCACATCCAGCGTTTTATTCCATCCGAAGTTCTGGCTTACGGATGCGCTTACCGAAGGATAGCGGTCGGTTTTTGCCTGTTCGCCGACAATCTCCTTCTTTTGGGATGTCAGTTGCGTTTGCTGTATCTGGATATTCTTTTCCAGTGCATACCGGATACAATCGTTCAAGCTCCAGGTTTTGTCGGTGGTCTGGCTAAATCCCTTCGCTGAACAGGCTATCAGTAGGTAAAAACCGGCAGCAATAAACAGAAATTTTGTTTTAATCGTCATTTATCTTTGATTTTTAATGTTATACGTTTTTAGTTTCGATTCCAGGTTGGTTCCCTTCTTCTTGTAATTTCACGATACAAAAGTATAGTGGGTTTTAGGCCAAAAAAAAGATAACCGACGAAAGGGGCGATTTTGCCGACAATTGGAGCAATCATTGTTACCGGCGGGCGAGGAGAGATTGGTGCTATTGCAAAGGTTTTACTAAATCAGGTACTCCAAAACCTAAATTGTAACATGCTATAATTATAATATTTTGCGAGTTTTTGCCCCAAAGATCGCTATCTATTCAAATTTTTTGTACTTTTGAACTTTAAAATTTTAATTGGATGAACGTTTATAAATTCAAAGTTCTGTTTGAAAATCAGGAAGATTTTGTAAGGGAGATAGAAATCCTGCCAAGTCAGACATTTGAAGATTTTCACGACATATTACTTGAATCCACCGGCTTAAACGGAGAGGAATTAGCCTCATTTTATATATGCAATAGCGGTTGGCACAAACTGAAAGAAATTACTCTGCTCGATATGAGCGAAGAAACTGAGGAAGAAGTTGAAGAGGATGAAGAAAAGACGCGGAAAAAGATTCCGATCTTTACCATGAATAATGCCATCCTTAAAAAATTTATTGACGACCCGCACCAGCGCATGATTTATGTTTATGATTTCATTGAACTTAAAACTTTTTATATTGAACTATCCAAAATAGTATCTTATACCACTCCCGGCATCAGTTTTCCAAGGTGCACCAAAAGTATCGGCGATTTACCCAATAAACCGGGTGCAGTTCCGGCAGCCTACCCCGGAATGGATAATGAGTCGGATGAGATAAACGACGTTGGAACAGAAGAGGAAGACGATCTGTTTGGCAATACCGAAGTTGATCCCGACTTCAGTGAACTCAATGATGGATTTGAAGAAGTCAAATTCTGACCCAGAACATTCAAGGCTTATCGTCATCGCCGGACCTACCGCCGTTGGCAAGACGGCTATAAGCATACGGCTCGCTCAATATCTGAATACCGAAATCCTTTCGGCTGACTCACGACAGTTTTACAGGGAATTAAAAATAGGAGTTGCCGCTCCTTCCGAAACGGAATTAAACACCGTACCCCATCATTTTATAGGCAATCTTTCCATTCATGATTATTATAATGTTTCGCGTTATGAAACAGATGCTTTAGCCTTGCTCGATCGTCTTTTTTTAACCAAAACGCAATTGCTTATGGTTGGCGGTTCGGGCTTATACATCAATGCCGTTTGCCATGGAATAGATGAACTTCCCGATCCTGATCCCGATTTACGAAAAGAACTTCAAAGCAATGAAATAGAAGAGTTGCGTAACAAGTTAAAACTATTGGATCCTGAGTATTATGCCATCGTTGATCTGGCAAATCCTACACGCCTCATCCGTGCCATTGAAGTATGCCTGCAAACCGGTAAACCTTATTCTTCACTACGGAATGGCACACCCAAGCCGAGAAATTTCAACATATTAAAAATAGGCCTTTCCCGCGAACGGGCAGAACTAAACCAAATCATCGGGCTGCGTGTTGACCAAATGCTTGAACAGGGCTTGCTTGAAGAAGCCCGCAGTCTTTATCCGCTACGGCATCATAATGCGTTAAATACCGTTGGATATAAGGAATTATTTGAATATTTCGATGGAAAAATTACGCTCGAACAAGCCATCGCCGACATCAAAACCCATACCCGCCGTTATGCCAAACGCCAGATGACTTGGTTTATGCGCGACAAGAAAATTCATTGGTTTCATCCCGATGATATCGACCAGATCAAACAACTGATTATTACCGGCAACTAATTTAACGCTGACAGGTTAATCAATTAACAATTATCAACTATTTAAAAACGCTACCAGGTACTTCGTACGCTGACAGGTTAATTAACAATCAACCAACAACAATCAACTAACAACTATTATTTCAGCCATTTATCCAGCCATCCGAAGAAAGTACGTTGCCACAGAATTCCGTTTTGCGGTTTAAGAACCCAGTGATTTTCGTCGGGGAAATAAAGCATCTTGGCCGGAACACCACGCAATACGGCAGCATCAAAGGCGCTCATGCCCTGAGTTGCTGGAATGCGGTAATCCCTTTCACCATGAATGACCAAAATAGGAGTATCCCAGTTCTGAACAAATTTGTGAGGCGAATTGGCATAACTGCGTTGAGCTGTTGTATTGTCTTTATCCCAGAACGGACCACCCAAATCCCAGTTTACAAACCACATTTCTTCGGTCTCAGTATATTGGCTTTCGAGGTTAAACATGCCATCGTGAGCAATAAATGCTTTGAAACGTTTGTTGTGATTTCCGGCAAGCCAGTACACCGAAAAACCGCCGTAGCTTGCACCCACACAACCTAATTTATCGGCATTCACAAAAGGCTCTTTTTTCATGGAATCAATAGCCGAAAGGTAATCCTGCATATTTTGTCCGCCGTAATCGCCGCTTATCTGTTCGTTCCACGCCGTTCCGAAGCCGGGTAAGCCCCTGCGGTTTGGCGCTACGATGATATAATCGTTGGCAGCCATCATCTGAAAATTCCATCGGTACGACCAGAACTGACTGACGGTACTCTGAGGTCCGCCTTCGCAATAAAGCAGGGTCGGATATTTTTTGTTTGGATCAAAGTTGGGCGGATAGATAATCCAGGTAAGCATTTCCTTATTATCGGTGGTTTTAATCCAGCGTTTTTCCACATTCCCGAACTTCAGCTGATCGAGTAAATCCTTGTTCACAAACGTAATCTGGGTTTCTTTTCCATCTTTTGGATTCACGGCATAAATTTCGGTAGGCGACGACATGGATTGACGCTGGGCAATGAGTGTTTTGCCGGCAACGGCAACGTTTAAATAATTATGAATACCATCGGTGATGCGGATAATTTTTCCATTTTTCAGATCTAACCGGTAGATTTCATCCGTTGCGTGAATATCGCTGATAAAATAGATTGATTTGCCATCATCCGACCAGGTGAGTCCATTGCTGTTCTGATCAAAGTCCCTGGAATAATCGGTTTTGGTGCCGGTAGTAAAATCATGAACAAACAATCGCGATTTGTCCGATTCGTAACCGTTGTGTTCCATGCTTTCCCATGCTATTTTACTGCCGTCGGGCGAATACACCGGGCTGATATCGTAGCCCATCATTCCTTCGGTAAGGTTGGTGGTTTTTTTAGTAGCTATGGCATAAAGATAAATGTCGGAATTGGTGGAAAGAGCATATTCTTTACCTTTGAGTTTGCGGCAGGTATAAGCGATGGTTTTGCTGTCGGGGCTGAAATTAATCTGTTCCAAACCGCCGAAGGGTTTCAGTGGCGATTCCCAGGGTTCGCCGGGCATGATGTCGGTTCCTTCGGTAATTTTATTTTCGTTATAATCGGCCACAAATATGTGAGTATAGGTGTCAACAAACTGGTCCCAGTGGCGATACATCAAATCATCCATAATTCGTCCGGAAGCTTTGGGCAGATCGGGATAAATATCCTGTGTGTTTTTATCAACTTTTACCTCCTGAATATACAGGATTTTGGCCATATCGGGCGAATATTTAAAACCGTCAATTCCTCCGTTGATAAAAGAAATTTGTTTTGCATCCGTTCCGTCGGGATTGATTTCATAAAGTTGCATCTCGCCGCTTTGTGCCGACAGGAATCCTAATTTTTTACCATCGGGTCGCCAGGTAGCATTATATTCGCTTCCGGGAGTTGACGTAATTTGTTTAAGGTTCTTTCCGTCAATACCTACGGTATAAAGATCGCAGTTGCCTTTATTTTGCTGAATATCGTAATACGTTACACCGAATAATACCGTGGTTTTGTCAGGCGACACCACCGATTCACCTATCCTGCCGAACGACCAAAGAACCTCCGGAGTCAGAATGTTGCTGTTTAATTTCATATTTTTCTTTGTAATGAGGTCTGTTCTGCCATTGTTTCCCTGCCCGAAAGTGAGAACAGAAAAAAGGACAGCAACCAGGAATGTAAAATATAATCGCTTCATACTAATATTTTTATTTATTTCAACTTAATAAAAGATCATTTTATTTTGGTAAGCAAAATTATACTATTTTTGGTGATAATGAAAAAATTACAATAACCCTTTTAGGCAATGTTTTAATGTCTTTTAAGTATTATTAACAGAGGCAAGTCTTTTTTTTTGGCAATTAATCATTAATTTTGGCGTTCAATTAAGTAAATGGAAATTTTATTTTTCCCGAACCATTTAGCAGCCTATGATTTATAACGAACCAGATTTTTTAAAAAGCTTATTTGTTGTTCTTTGTCTATTATTTATAACAGACATGGTAACAGCGCAGGGTGTAATTATTGACACTTCTGCATTTTTTATTGAAAACAAAACCTTGTTGCATTCTAATCCATCCGATACGCTCATACCCGTAATGTCCCTTGGAACTACTCTTCCGTTATCTGTTGGTCGTACCGCAGATACAACAACCGACAGTCTGATAACAGCCGCGGTCATCGAAAGAACACCACAGAAAGAAGATGTCTTTGATAATTCACGGTTTATTGGCAGGCCATTGAATGTTCAACCCGACGAAACTCCCGACACAACAAGCCAGAAATTTATTCCGCCTGATCTTATTTTTGTTCCCGGAGATTTTGTTAATGAACATAATTGGGATACCCTCCATGTGCGACGGTTTGATGTAAGCAACATACCGGCCAAAAATGATACCACTGTTATTCCTTTGTACAACGAAGGAGATAGCCCTTTTATCTTTCCTTACGAAGGGCAGTTACTTTCTCCGTTTGGCTATCGCGGGCGTCATTTCCATGCGGGAGTCGATATCCGGTGCAATTTAAACGATACTATCCGTTGTGCTTTCGACGGCACGGTACGCATCGCCCGTCGTTACGGAGGTTATGGTAACATGGTAGTCGTTCGCCATAACAATGGGATTGAAACCCTTTACGGACATCTAAACAAAATTATTGCCCGTGTGGACCAACCCATAAAAGCCGGCGAACCCATCGGATTAGGCGGGCACACCGGGCATGCCACCTGTGTTCACCTTCATTTTGAAACCCGTTACCTTGGCGAACCATTTAATCCGATGAACATTATGAGCCTTACCGATCACGATCTGTTGTCGGATACACTGATGATCACACGCAATTCCTTTATCCGTTCCAAGATTTCGAAACACGATGTAAAATCGGTGGGAAAATCCTATCGCGGACGCAAATATTATACCATACGAAAAGGAGATTCCCTGTCGGAAATTGCACGGAAATCGGGAATACCGCTGAAAAAATTGTATACACTAAACAAAATGAAGAAAAATGCGGTATTGAAACCCGGCGGGAAAATAAAAGTCAAGTAATATTTTCTTTTTTAAACCAGGTTTGAGGATTTTTTCGCATTTTTGACATCCATAAAAATCATGACATTGCATTTTCCGTATTACGGATTGAAATTGTCGTTATTATAAAACTTACGGATGAAAATTCTTTTAATCAACCCGCCACGCTCGCCCATAAATAGTATTTTACGCTATGCTCCGGACGAAGCCAAGCGTTTTATTCATAAAAAATTAATCGGTCCGCCACTGGGATTGTTAACAGTTGCAGCAGCGGTCAAAGATTTTGATGTAACTTTTATTGACCTGAAAGGGGAATACGACCTTTTTCCCAATTCGCCTCTGCTTCCTCAGCTCATTGATAATATACTTTTCCTGGTTAAGCCCGATATTGTGGGAGTTACTTTTATTGCTTCAGAATATTGGGCAGGGATGGAAATTTTCAGGGTAGCCAAACGGTTTAATCCCGAAATATTAACCGTTGCCGGAGGTTTGCACACTTCTCTTTGTCCGGGTGATTTTGCCCGGCCGGAAGTGGATGTTGTTTGTCCGGGACAATCGGCGGGCATCTTCCGCCAGATTGTCATCGCTAAAGCGAAACATCAATCCTTCGACCATATCGGAGGCATTTTTATTAATACCGCAACGACTTTCCGTAAGACTTCAGCTCCGGTAAAACCCTGGTATCCTGCGGGACGTAATTTTATCATGCCCGACCGCAGCCTTTTGAAACGTTGGATTTCAACATATAGAGTCGGAGGAAGTCCTCATGCCAGCACTTATTTGTTTACGTCGTTGGGCTGTCCCTACCAATGCTCGTTCTGTTCCATCTGGAAACAACACGACGGGAAATTCCTTCAGCGGAAAATAGAAAGTGTAATTGATGAACTTAAAGCGGTTGACGATTATGAAGTGGTGCGTTTTGCCGACGCCAATACCATCGTAAACGTCGGTTTTATTGATAAACTTTTCGACCGTATCGCCGAAGAGGGCATACAGAAAACTTTTATCATGGATATCCGTTTCGACACGGCTGTAAAATATCCCAAACTGATTGAAAAATTGGCAAAAGGTGGTTTAAAAGTGGTTATCTGTGGTTTTGAATCATTCCGGCAAAGTGAATTAAAGCGTTATAATAAACATGCATCGGCGCATCTGATAGAAGAAGCGATCAATGTTTTTCATCAAAACGATGTTCAACTCCGCGGAAATTACGTCATTCCTTGTGATTATGCCCCAGACGATTTCAAGGCGTTATCCGATTATTCCGGCAAACATAAAGTAGTTTATGCCGGATATACGATACTTTCTCCGATGCCAGGAACAGTTTACTATGAGGAAGTTAAATCCCAAATCATTGATTTTGATTTAGCAAAATACAATTTCTTCAATGCGGTAATGAAAACGAAAATGCCCCTGGAAGAATTTTATGAAAGTGTGGGAAAACTTTGGCTAATCAAGAAAGGAACCGATGTTATTTAGCTTTGGGCTTTCCTAATTATTGATTTGATGAAGCGAGTACTCCTTGTAAATACCAATACCGAACAGGCTCCGTATCCGGTGGCTCCGTTGGGTTTGTGCCTGCTTGCTTCTTCCCTGGAAGGAACTTTTGATGTGAAACTTTTCGATGGGGTTTTTGAAAAAATTGAAAACCTGAAAACGGCAGTTCATCAATTCCATCCCGATTATATTGGCTTCAGTATACGGAATGTTGATAATATGGTTAAAACCAATCCCAAAGAATATACGGATCAGCTTATCAATACTTTTATCAAACCTATACAAAAAATAACGACTGTTTCGGTGATTTTAGGCGGAAGCGGTTTTAGCATTTTTCCAAACGAATGGATGAGGCTGACGGGCGCGGATTATGGAATTATTGGCGAAGGTGAACAGGCATTGCTAAATTTGTTAAAATGTCTGGAATCGGGTAAAACTACCGATGGGCTTCCGGGAATAATCACTAAAGATTCGTTTAACAATACTATTTCTGCATCTGCGCCATATGATTTGGGCAAACTGCCTTTTTCTGAAATGTATCGCAAGATTGATTTTGAACCTTACCGACGGAGAGGAAGCTATTCAGTACAAACCAAACGGGGCTGTTATCATCGTTGCATTTACTGCACCTATCCGGTGATTGAAGGCAGCCAGTACCGCCTGCGAACTCCCAAAGCTATAGCCGATGAGATAGAAAAAGCCAATGAGCAATTGGGCGATATAATTTTTGAATTTATTGATTCTACGTTTAATGATCCACCAGGCCATGCCGAAGCCATCTGCCGCGAAATCATCCGGAGGAAACTGAAAATTCGTCTGCGCACCATGGGAATAAATCCCAGACATACCAGTGCCGAATTGTTTGATTTGATGAAACAAGCCGGTTTTGCACAGATAGACTGCACTCCCGATTCGGCTTCACCACGCATGATTGCCAACCTGGAAAAAAATTTTAGTCTGAAAGAATTAGAAAATACTGCGCGTCTTATTCAACAATCGGGTATGCCCACCATGTGGTTTTTCCTGTTCGGTGGTCCGGGTGAAAATGCACAAACCCTCGACGAAACATTCAGTTTCATCGAAAAATGGGTGTATAAATACGACATGGCATATCTCTCGGCCGGCTTACGCATATATCCGCAAACCAGACTTTGTGAGATCGCTTTAGCTGAAAAAATAATTAAGCCCACCGATTCATTGTTAAAACCGATATTTTACATTTCCGGCAGCATAGGTGAGGACGAATTATATTTCCGGATCAACCAGTTTGCTTCCAAAAATCCAAATGGCGTTCCGGCATGGGAATCAACTCCTACACCTGAAATGCTGAAAGAAGCGATGGAAATGCAATCGCGGATGAAACTCAGCGAGCCATTATTCAGAACACTTCTTCGGTTGAGATATAAAATGTACCAGATAAATTAGGTCAGCGGCACGTAGGTTTTTGGGGCAAGGGTGGTTTCCATTGTCCAAACTGTAGCCACGCAATCCACAACTCTAAAAACAGCCATCGGTCCAAAACCGGTACGATCGAGCCAGGGTTTCATAAACGGACGGGCGGCAGCAATTTCTTTTTTCAATTCAATATCGTCGTCGCGTTCTTCAATCCGGCCGCTTACCCTGATTTGCATCTTGTCCTCGTGAAAACAAAGTTCAACTTCCGGATTGGCTACTAATTGCTTATATAAATCACGGACTTTGGTAGTTGTGAAATAAATACCACTTTCGTTGGCTTTGTGCAACATCAATCCGCGGACATGTGGTTTGTTTCCTTCGGTGGTTGCCAGGTAAAAAACTTTGTGGGCATCGAGCCATTGTAAAATTTCTTCTTTTGTCATATTGTTGAATATTATTAAGTTGTTAATAATTTATTGATTTTTAAATGTTTTTAGCGTTAATCAGCAAATGGTTCAGTTTATTCATCGGATACATTTTGAAATCGCCATCAATAAATCTGGCAATTTTGGTCAGGCTATCGCCAGCTCCGCATTCGATAAAGGTGTTTATTCCTTGTTTTATCATGAATTCCATCGTCAGAAACCAGTTTATTCCCGAACAAATATTCATCACCAGCTCTTTTCGGAGTTCCGCGGCATTTTTAATAATTCCTTGATTAATAATTGAAACTATTTCAATTTCAGAATCATTGATAACGGATTGATTGACAAATTTTCCAAATTCCTGAGCGGCTTGGTTCATAAAATGCGAATGGTAAGGGCTACCTACCGGAAGCAACCGGATATGAAGCGCTCCTTCCTGATGGCAAATGTTGGCTATCCGGTTTATTTCGGCATAAATGCCCGAAATAACAAAGGAATATTCTCCGTTTTTATTTATTATTTCAACATTATCAGTATTTTGTATAATTATTTGTTGCAGATCAATGTTGTTCAATCCCACGATGGTGGCCATGCCGAATGGCGTTCCGTTGCAACATTTTTTTATTTCCTCGTAGGCTTGCCGGATTAGTTTTATTCCCTGGGCAAAGGAAATGGCATTTCCATGATAAAGAGCGGCATAAATACCCATGCTATATCCGGAAAGAAAATTGGGTACAACGGAGCGCTGTTTTAAAATATCGGATAGGGTGCAACTATAACAGTACGCAATGTACTGCGAAAGTAATTCGTTAGTTATTTGGCAACCATGAATTTCCACCAACGACAAATCACTTCCGGTAATTTTGGAAGCTTCGTCCAGGTGACTTTGTAAATTATTGGAATATTCCGATAATTGTTGTTTTTCGTCGTTGGAATATTCATTAATAAATGCCGGAAAGAGGAATGCTATACGACTATTTTCCAATCTGAAAGATATTTAAAACTATGCCAGTTCAAGAATTTTATTTTCGTGTTCAATGATGAGCAAGGTCATATTGATGATGTCGCCAAGGGTTTCTGCCGGATGTTTCATCACATATTTTCCGATGGTTTTCAGTTCAATATCAAGTTGGTATTTTTTCTTGAAAATTTCGAGTAGTTCCAGAAACATCAATGAGTCGCCTTCGATATCCTTAATAACATTAGTGTTTTCCGATAGTTCTGTAAGTTCAACTTCGCATTCCTCGCTAAAAAAATCGAGAACTATTTTTTTTACTTCGGCTCTTGTGTTTTCGTTTATCTTTCCCATATTAAGTAATTGGTTTATTGTATTTTTTATTTATATTTTTTCAAAACAATGCTTGCGTTGTGTCCGCCAAAGGCAAAAGAATTGGACATGGCATAGTTTATTTGGTGTTCTCTTGAACATTTTGGCACGAAATCGAGATCCAGTTCCGGATCGGGATTCTCGAGATTGATGGTGGGCGTAACCGTATTGTTGACTATACTCATCACCGTAATGGCCGCTTCAATGGCTCCTGCAGCGCCTATGGTATGTCCGATCATCGATTTTGATGATGAGACAGGGATTTCTTTAGCCCGTTGCCCAAAGATTTTTTTAATAGCCATGGTTTCATACTTATCATTTAAAATGGTCGAAGTTCCATGAGCATTAATGTAATCAATATCGTCGGGGGATATTCCCGAATTTTTAAGGGCTAATTTCATGGTATGAACAATGCCTTCGCCATCTTGCATGGGAGCCATAATGTTGTAAGCTTCGCTACTGATGCCATATCCAGCCATTTCCGCAAAAACTTTTGCATTACGGGCTTTAGCCGATTTTTCTGATTCGAGGATAAGTATTCCGGCGCCTTCGCCTATCACAAAGCCGTCGCGATCGGCCGAAAAAGGTCTGCTTGCTTTTTCGGGATATTCATTTTCAACCGACAAGGCATATAATTCATTAAAACCGGCAATTTCTTCCGGATTGATGATGGAATCGGCTCCGCCAACAATTATAATATCGGCCATGCCATTTTTAATCATGTCGTAGCCCAATCCCATGGCATAAGCGGAAGAGGCACAGGCTGAAGCAACGGTGAAATTGGGGCCCATCAGTTTGTATTCCAACGAAATCCATGCCGACATGGCATTATTCATGCTTTTAATGATCGTATTTTTTACGGTAGTATCTTTTTCTACGCTGGTATTTCCTGTACTTACCACACCCAATATTACTCCGCAGCGGCTTTTGTCGAGAAGTTCAAAATCTATTTTGCTTTCTTCTACAGCATCTTTAGCACAAACAAAACACATTTTGGTAACCCGTGTCATCTGTTTGGCCGTATGTTTCTTTATCCGGCCGGAAGCATATTCTTCAAAACTTTCCGGAAGTTGAGCCGCAATACGTGTTTGTAATGTTGATGGGTCAAAAAGGCGGATGGGCTTAACGCCGCTTTTGCCCTGTACCAGATTAGCCCAGTTTTCATTGATATTCAGGCCGAGCGAAGATATGATATTTAGGCCGGTAATTAATACTTTTATATTGTCGGGTTGTGAAATCATAATAAAACAGATGCCCCCATAAATGATGTAAGCATTCGGAGGTCAAAAATAGTCAAAAAAATCTAAAAAGCAACAAAAATAAACAGGGCAAAGCTATTTTTTAGGTTCGCTGGTCATTGGAGCTTTTGTCCAATTACATATTATCCTGATTTCCTTTTCTGTTAACTTTCCCTTTTCATTGCGAGAGACATAACCCTTGGGAGGCATAGTTTTATTAGAGATCTTTTCGCAAATAGCCTCTTTTTTACTCATTTGCTTTGACACTTTGTAATCGGCAAATCCATCAAAATTCAGTGCCGATTTTGCAAAGCCTTTTGCGCTGTTGGAATGACAGTCGTAGCAAGCCCGTTCTACAATTTTTTGTACCGAATCAGGAATACCGGTTACCTTTGCTGCTTTACCGATTTGTGCGATGGCGCATACAAAAAGTATTACCATGCTGATTTTAATTACATTTTTCATTTGTTATTAATTTTATTTTTATTGGTCAAATGGAATATCCATAAAATATCATTTTCGGTTTGTTTGGACATTATCCTTATGGATATTTCATCTTGCTTTTTTTAATTGTGTAAATACGGTGTAAAGATAATCAAAACATACGATAAAATAAAATTGCAGAAATAATTTTAAATATTTTTAACACTTGGAAAATCCCAAAACAGAGAAAAATCCGTTAAAATAATTTTAAGCAAGAGTTTATCAAAGTTAAAGATTAAGGGATTTTAAATGATTGGTTTGGAAACGATACTATATCATAATCTTTTACGTTTAAAATATTGTTTACTTTTGAAAAAATCAGCCATCAAAGGATGTTTAAAAATATTATAGGAACCGCCGGTTCGCGAATACTTATCACTCTGCTCAGTTTTTTGGTGGTAGTGGTAAACTCAAAATATATTGGAGCGGCTGGTGTAGGGACCATTGGGCTAATTATTTTAGGAATATCCATTAATTTATTAATAAGCAACTTCGTAGGTGGAGGCGCTTTGATATATCTGGTGCCGCGGCAGGATGTTTTTCTATTGCTTTTTCCGGCTTATCTTTGGTCGTTGATTATTTCAGTAGCCGGTTCTTTGGTATTGAGCTTTTTCAAACTTATTCCTCAGGAATACACGTTTCATGTGATGTTTCTTTCTTTGTTGCAGGCATTATCGGCCATTAACCTTAGCATTTTGCTCGGAAAGGAAAAGATAAAATTGTACAATACCCTGTCGGTAATCGAAAGTGTGGTGAGGATTGGCGGTTTGCTATGTTTCATCTTTTGGTTTCATACGATAAGTCCGTTAGCTTTTGTATATGCACTCTATTTTTCACTTGGGCTGTTATTACTGTTGAGTTTGTTGCCTGTAATACCTTACCTGAAATTTTCGAACTTAAGCAAGTTGAAAACGGTGATCAAAGAAATGCTCAAATTCGGTTCGTATGTGCAGGTCGCCAGTATTTTCCAGTTGTTTAATTACCGGCTGAGCTACTACATTATTGAAAATGTACTGGGACGGGCGTCGTTGGGTATTTATTCGGTTGGGGTTCAGGTATCGGAAAGTGTTTGGCTGGTGGGCAAAAGTGTGGCTCAGGTTCAGTATTTTAGGATATCCAATTCCGAAGATGAGGCTTATGCTAAACGAATTACGCTGGCTTTTTTGAAATTTACCACAGTCATTACCGTAATAGCAGTTGCGGCTCTGATGTTGATTCCAAATGAGATTTATGTGTTTGTGTTCCATAAGGAATTTTCACAACTTGGCATTGTCATTTCAACCATGAGCGTTGGCATTGTGTCCATCGCTGTTTCCATGATGTTCAGCCATTATTTTGCCGGAAGGGGCAAACCCTATCATAACACCATAAGTTCGGGCGTAGGTTTCGTTTTCACGCTTGGTTTCGGGCTTTGGCTTATTCCCCGATTTGGATTAGCCGGCGCCGGAATCACGGCTTCTGTGGCATATACTGTTGCAATGATTTATCAATTGATTGTTTTTATTAAAATGGCCAAAGTAAAAATGGGTGAATTTTTAATTACGGAAAAAGATTTTCATTTATTTGTTACTGAAACCAAATCCTTATTTTTGAAAAATAAACCGCAGACAAGAATTTCTTAACAATATGCAGAGAATTAACAAAATATCATTTTTGTTTATTATTATCATTATCTTATTGCAACCATTGGGTTTTGCCGCAAAGGGCTCAAATGATATTCCATCCGATTTTTGCATCAGCAGTCAGGAATTTCAGATGCTAAAACTGATAAACGATTTCCGGATTAAAAATCGCCTGCCTGCCATCCGGCTTTCCAAATCGTTATCCTATGTGGCTTACAACCACACGCGCGATCTTTATAACTATCACCCCGATGAAGATTTTTGTAACCTTCACAGCTGGTCGCAATCCGACAGGTGGAAATCGTGCTGCTACACCAAAGATCCTGCAAGCCAAAGCTGTATGAACGAAAAGCCAAAGGAGCTGACCCAGTATTCGTTTCCTGGCTATGAATTGATTTATTACGAAAGCGATTCTCTGGATTTACAAAATGTAATGGATTTCTGGCGGAAAAATACCCCTACCAGTGATTTCTTTCTCAATACAGGTAGCTGGACGAAATACAAATGGTCGTCTATGGGTGTCAGCATTTACAAAGGATATGTTTCCGTGTGGGTTGGTGCGGGAGCAGATATCGAAGGTAATCCGGCAGTTTGCGATAACAAAATTTCTCCCGACAGCCTTAGCTTCGCCAATCCTCAAAAATCAACAATTGTTATTGATACAATTCCAACAGGCCGTTTTCATCTTATTTCCGGAAGTTATCCTACCCTGAAAGAAGCCAAAAAATCAATTGAAAAGGCAAAACTTAAGGGATTCAATGATGTACGTATCATCAAAAAGGATAAAACATTTCGGATTTCGCTGTGCAGTTATGCTTCCCTGGAAGCGGCTAAAAAAGCTAAAGAAAAATTAAAATTAATTTATAAAAACATATGGGTGCTTAAATTTTAAAAATAAAGTATGAGGAAATTGGCCCGAAACTTGACGGGTTCGTCTGTAAATACTAACCGGCATACGATTTAACTGTTTTGTAACATGGAAACGAACAATTTTTTATCCGGTATATTTATTTTTGCAAAAAATTTAATGAGAGCAAATAAATACTTACCGGAATGAAATGAAAGATTTCTTTCGATGTTTTTGCAAGTTTTTTTTAAAACGAGTGTCATAAATTACGGAATGAAATGAAGAAATCGGTTCGTCGTTGCCACGGTTCTTTTTATGGTAAATCCGGAAAAGAGTCTTCCGTTCATTTGATGTCAAACTCAGGTTATCCTGAATTTCCCCGTTATAATAAAAAATTAATCATAAAACTCCGATAAACTATACTATATCATACCGTTATTTTAATTATGCAAAAGAATAATATTCTGATTTATACAACAGCATTTGCCTTGTTGTTGTTTTCGTGCCATTCCAAATCATCCAAGACCAGCAAAAACGATGGAAAAGACAAAACCCAGGCTTTTTTAACCGCTTATGTCGTAAAACCCACCCGCCTGGATAAAACCATTTCTGTTTCAGGTACATTGAAACCTTTTGATGAAACGGTGCTCATGCCCGAAGTTGCCGGAAGAGTGGTAAAAATAAATTTACCCGAAGGAAAATTTGTGAAAGCAGGCAGCCTGCTGGTCAAATTGTTTGATGGTGATCTACAGGCTAATCTTAAAAAACTTCAGGCACAGCTTGCCATACTCGAACAAACCAACAAGCGTCAGAGCGAACTGATGAAGGTGAGCGGACTCAGCCAGCAGGATTATGATCAGACAGTCCTGCAGATACATTCCATGAAAGCGGATATTGATATTCTGCAAACGCAGATACGCAAAACCGAAATACTTGCGCCTTTCGACGGCGTGATCGGTCTGCGCAATATCAGCGTAGGAGCTATCGTAAATTCAGCAACTTCGCTTGCTACCATACGCACAGTCAATAAGCTAAAACTTGATTTCAGCGTACCCGAACAATACAGCAGCGAATTGAAAGACGGAATGAAAATAGAATTCCGGGTTCATGGCAACGATCAGGTTTATAGTGCTACGGTAATGGCTACCGAACGCGAAATAGAACAGGATACCCGTAATTTGAAAATACGTGCTTTGGTCAACAGTAAATCGGCTGAACTGACACCGGGTTCTTTTGCAACTATTGAACTTATTCTTGGACGGAATACCCAGGCGCTGATGATTCCTACCCAGGCAATCATTCCTTCGGAACGCAACAAGCAAGTTATTTTATCCAAAAACGGAAAAGCCAGTTTCGTTACCGTAAAAACAGGCATCCGCAAGGAATCAACCATCGAAATTACCGAAGGAATACAAAGTGGCGATACGGTGGTTACTACCGGTATACTCTTTATCAAGGACGGCATGAAACTGAAATTTTCCGACGTTAAAACCGACTCCTTATGATACTTTCAGATTATGCATTAAAACGGCCTATCGGAGCTACGGTATTAAGCCTCGCCATAGTGTTGATGGGTTTGGTCGGGTTCTCATTTCTCGGAATACGCCTTTTCCCGGCTATCGATCCGCCCATCATCACCGTTCAGACTTCCTATACCGGTGCAAATGCCGAAATCATCGAATCACAGATTACCGAAAATCTCGAAAAATCCATCAATGGAATAGAAGGTGTGAAATCCATTTCATCTACTTCTGCCATAGGAACGAGTAATATTACGGTGGAGTTTAACTTAGATGCCGACATGGAAAAGGCGGCTAACGATGTTCGCGATAAAGTATCGCAAGCCATGCGCAGTTTGCCACAGGATATTGATGCACAGCCTACCGTAACCAAATCGGATGCCAATGGCGATCCCATCATCATGCTTACGGCTCAAAGTACATCCATGAATGCGCTTGAACTGAGCGATTATGCCGAAAATATACTTCAGCAAAAATTCCAGACCATACCCGGCGTAAGTTCTGTTGGCATTTACGGACAACAAAAACCGGCCATGCGTCTTTGGCTTAATCCTGAAAAATTGGCGGCTTACGGATTAACTCCCGCTGATGTGAATGAAGCGCTTGCTAAAGAAAATATCGAAATACCTGCAGGTAAAATTCGTGGCAATGCCACCGAGCTTACCATCAAAACATACGGACGACTGGTTACGGAAGATGATTTTAATAATCTTATCATCAAACAAAAAGATAACCAGATTATCCGCTTCAGCGATATAGGCGAGGCGGTGCTGGGTCCGCAGAGCGAAGAATCGGCTGCCAGTTGCAATGGAGTTCAGGCGCTTACGCTGGTGCTGATTCCCATGCCGGGAGCCAACGACATCCAGATTGCCGACGAATTTTACAAACGGCTGGATCAGGTTCAGAAAAACCTTCCGGCAGGAGTAAACCTGAATGTTATCCGCGATAAATCCATTTTTGTACGCCAATCGGTAACGGATGTGATTGAAACCCTTGCCATCGCCATAGCATTGGTTGTAACTATCATCTTTTTGTTTTTCAGAAGTTGGATCATCGCTTTACGACCATTGATAGATATTCCGGTCTCGTTGATCGGCACCTTGTTTGTGATGTATATTTCCGGCTTTTCCATCAATGTACTTACGCTTCTTGGCATTGTGCTTGCCACCGGACTGGTGGTGGACGATGGAATTGTGGTTACCGAAAATATCTATAAACGTATTGAAAAAGGCATGGATAAATGGCAGGCCGCCTTTGAAGGCTCGCGAGAGATATTTTTTGCCGTCATTTCAACTTCCCTCACGCTTGCGATCGTTTTTATCCCGGTAATTTTCCTGCAGGGCTTCACCGGCAGGTTGTTCCGTGAATTTGGAATTGTGGTTGCCAGCGCTGTACTTATTTCAGCCTTTGTATCTTTAACTCTTACTCCGGTATTGAACGTAAAACTCGGCGGCAAGGCTGGACATCATTCGCGTTTTTATATCAAAACCGAACCTTTTTTTGTTGGTCTCGAAAATGGTTACCGGCGAATACTACGCAGTTTTATACAACATAAATGGATGTCGTTCGCCATCATCGGAGCTTGTATCTTACTCATCGTTTCATTATCCAAGGCATTGAAATCGGAATTAGCGCCATTGGAAGATCACAGCTATATACGAACTTCCATCACTGCGCCCGAAGGAACAGAATACAGCACAACGCAGAATTTAATAGATAAAATTGTAAAGCTCCAGATGGATTCGATACCCCAGTCCCAATTTGTGATGGCAAGGTATGGCGGAGGCATGGCGTCAGGAGTTAACAACGGAAATATTATGACAATGCTTACCCAGCCTGATGAACGCAAGGTTTCGCAACAGAAAATCTATGAAAAGCTGTCGAAGATGTACAAGAAAATCCCGGAAGCGCGCATCATCGCAAGCCAGGAAGCTACCATTTCCACTTCGGGTTCGCGCGGTTTGCCGGTTCAGTTTGTTATTCAAAACTTAGATTTTAATAAAATAGAGCAGGTGCTGCCTAAATTTTTGGATGCGGCACAAAAAAGCCCGGTGTTCAGCAATGTGGATGTGGATTTAAAATTCAACAAACCTGAACTGAATATCACCGTCGACCGCCTGAAAGCTACCAGTTTGGGCGTAAATGAAAAAGATGTATCCGATGCCTTAAACTGGGCTTTGAGTGGAAACCGCACAGGATATTTTTTGAGAAATAACAAACAATATTATGTCATAGGCCAGGTTGACCGCGAGGACAGGAACAAGCCCGCCGACATCAGTTCGCTTTACATCCGAAATAATACCGGTGCCATGATTCAACTGGATAATCTGGTTAAGATTGAAGAAAACAGCAACCCGCCCACCCTGTATCATTTCAACCGTTACAAATCGGCAACTGTTTCGGCTAACCTTGCCGACAAAAAAACCCTTGGCGAAGGCATTGCCGAAATGCAGAATATCGCTTCCAAGCTACTCGACAGTTCATTTAACACCTCCCTTTCGGGTTCTTCGCGCGATTTTGCCGAAAGCAACTCTAACATTTCGTTCGCCCTGATACTGGCGCTGCTGCTTATTTATCTTATTTTAGCCGCTCAGTTCGAAAGCTTCCGCGATCCTTTCATCATTATGCTTACCGTGCCTTTTGCCGTCTCCGGTGCTATGCTGGCGTTATGGATTTTCGGGCAAACTCTGAATATTTTTTCCGAAATAGGGATGCTGTTGCTTATCGGTATGGTAACCAAAAACGGTATCCTTATCGTTGAATTTGCCAATCAGAAACGCAAAGCCGGACTTAAAAAGGCAGAAGCCGCTTTTGAAGCCGCTTCCGCACGTCTTCGTCCCATTTTGATGACATCACTCGCTACCATGTTTGGCGCTTTGCCTATTGCCCTTAACATGGGCGCAGGCGCCGAAAGCCGTGTTTCCTTAGGGATAGTGGTGGTCTTCGGATTGCTTTTCTCTTTATTGCTCACCTTGTTTGTAATTCCAAGTATGTATATTCTGATGTCGGGACGAAAACATGATGAAATAAAATTTATACCTTCTGCTTCAACTAAAACCGAAATTGCCGAATAAAAAAGATGAAAACACCAGCGATATTCCTTTTTCTTTTTCTCTTTTTCAGTCCGATGCTCCCGGCTCAAAAGATAATTACCGTGGATGAAGCCATTGCCACGGCTTTGAACAACAATTACGGCATCCGCATTGCCCGCAGCCAGGCCGACATCAATAAGCTAAACAACACGGCAGGGAATGCCGGCATGTTGCCCGAAGTTTCGCTTACGGGTTCCGACAAATATGCCCTGAACGACAACTATCAGAAGTTTTCGGCGGGAAACGATGCCACCAATCCTTCCCTTTCGTCCAATGCCATCAATGCAGGAGTTGCCCTTTCGTGGACATTATTCGATGGCGGAAAGATGTTTGTTACCAAAAATAAGCTGAATGAAATAGAAGCTCAGGGCGAAATCCTGTTCAGGGAAAATGTTCTGCAAACGGTGTATGAAGTGGTCGCTTCGTATTACGATGTGGTAAGGCAAAAGCAACAGCTTGTTTCCATCAACGAAGCCATGCGTCTGAATGAAGAAAGGGTTAAAATCTCCTCCACTTCTTTTGATGCAGGACTCGCTCCCAAAACCGACTTGCTCCAGGCAAAGATTGACCTGAATGTTTATCGTGAAAACGCCATCCTTCAGCAGTCGGCCATCGAAGCCGCCAAACGGAGTTTGTACCAGCTACTGGGGATGACTGCCGAAGCCGGACTGGAAGTATCCGACAGCATACCGCTGAATTATCAGCCCGACGCCAAAGAGCTTAACGCGAAAATATTTTCGGCCAATACCAGCGTGCTTTGGTATCAGAAACAGGTGGATATTGCCAAACTAAGCCTTAAGGAATATAACCGTCTTCGCTTGCCTTCGCTTAGTGTGGATGCAGGATATTATTTTTCGCAAAACGATTATTCATCCGGCTCGGTAGTGAAAAACCGCAATGTGGGTCCACAATTTGGTGGCAATATTTCCATTCCGCTTTACCAGTCGGGTAACAAGCTGCGCCAAATTTCCATTGCTAAAACCCAGCTTCAGTCGGCCAACGATGAACTGGAAAATGTAAAACTTCAGATTAATACCCAACTGTTGAATTCGCTCAGCGACTTTGAACATCAGCAATCCATGCTTCAGATAGAAAGGGACAACGAACAACTTGCACGCGAAAACCTGGACATTTGTCTTGCCCGGCTTCGCCAGGGACAAACCACTTCGCTGGAAGTACACCAGGCGCAGGATTATTTTGTTCAGTCGCAGACGCGGCGTATCAATCTTGAATATAGCGTAAAAATTGCCGGAACCAGGCTGAAACAACTTATGGCTGTGCTGAAATAGCTGTTGGCCATTAGCTTTTAGCCGTTAGCTTTTAGCCAACTGCCAACAGCTAATAGCCAACCGCCATACACGGTAGCACAACGTTTCACCAAGTCCCGGCACAACGTTTCACTACGGGGTTTTAGTCCATCAGGCTACAGTGGTAATCTTTTGTTTGTATTATCCTATCTGCAAAATTGCAGAGGCGTGTCTAAAATTTTATTATTGCATCTGCAATGTTGCAGATGCAGTATTCCGTTTGTATTATTGTATCTGCAAGGTTGCAGGGGCAGCATTCCGTTTGTATTATTGTATCTGTAAGGTTGCAGGGGCAGCATTCCGTTTGTATTATTGTATCTGCAAGGTTGCAGGGGCAGCATTCCGTTTGTATTATTGTATCTGTAAGGTTGCAGATGCAGCATTCCATTTGTATTATTGCATCTGCTTTTGGCCATTAGCTGTTGGTCAATTGCTAATCCCTTGAGTACTCAGGATCGGGAAGACTATGTTTTGGACTTAGCTATCAACTAACAACCACCAATTCCGAAAAGATCGGGACTAAGCCTTCGGCTCAGCAGCCAACAGCCAGACATCATTCCTTCACCCATTTTCCGCTTTCCACTATCTTTTCTTTATTCATAAAACGGTATAAATAGACACCTGCCGGTAAAGCGGAAGTGTTGATGGTGGTGGTTCCGTTATTCACCGGCTGGGTGACGACGGTTTGCCCGTTGGTGCTATATAGTTCAAATTGCAGGTCTTTTAAGGCCGTTTCTATGGTAAGTTGTGTGCTGCCGGAGTTGGGATAAACGATGGCTTCGCTTACCGTTAGCGGAGGCATGTCGTTGGTGGAGGTTACTAATCCGTTTCCGTCCACTCTTACAATGTAAATATCCCGTTCATAATTCTGGGTCAGGTAATCGTAGCGCGTACCCAGCATCAGGCAACCGCCATCCTGTGTTTCTTTTGTTGTCCACATTGTATAATATGCATCCCCTCCATAATACTTCGTCCATACTACATTCATTTGTTCATCAAGTTTGGAAAGCGAATACCATGATTTTTGGGTAGACCATGCCGTATGTGTATCCATGTTTTTAGTCCCACCAATATAAATTGTTCCCGGATTGTATACGGCTATACTTCTTCTGAAGGCTGGATAAACAATGGTATCAGCATTGCCGATATACGCTTGCGAGATAATGGTATCTTCAGGATTTAATAATAAAACACCTATCTCTCTGTTGAGAACATTGGAAGGATTGAAATACCACATTTCAGAAGCGAAAACAATATTAGTATCATTAACCCACTGGGCAGACAGCATATTATAATAACTTGGAGAAAAGGAAAAAGAAGACTGAATAGAAAATGCAGAATCCATTCTTAACAATTTAAATTCTCCCTGAAGAATGGTACTTATAAAGGCATAATATCCATCATGTGTATTCTTCTCAATTATAGCTTGGCACTCTGCAATATTATCAAATAATTTAAATGTACAAGATTCCTTATTGGGATTACATTTTAGAATATACATATAGTAAGGGAGATATGGCTCGTGATTAGGCATAAGAAATCCATAGTAAATAAAATCTCCGGTTGAATTCCTGAAACAATTTCCATCGCCAATCAATAAACTGTCGGGTAAATTATAATAATGAAGTCCTAAGGTGTCAAGATCTTCAGTTAATTCTGAAAAAAACACTTTACTATTTCCTGCTATACTATCCGTTGAACAACCAATAACATATAAATTTCCATCATTTTCCAGTATATTATAAAAGTCTCCTATTCCTGAAGGTATGTCAAATTGTTTAAGGAATAGAATATTCCCGTAAGGGTCCGATTTTATTAATAATGGTTTACTCTTTTGGGTATTCGAAATATATGACTTGCCTGCAAACAAAAAAGAGCCGTCGGGTAATTCATGGGCATCAAAAACAAGATCACTGCCTTGAGGCATGGTTAATGATATAACAAAATCCGTTTGTGCTTTTGAAATAATGGAGATTCCGCAAAAGATAGCTAAAGTGATAAATAATTTTCTAATCATAATTTTGATGGATTATACGATTTAAAAATAACGCATTGATTAAAGAGATGAGTTAGGAAGGGTCATTCCTTCACCCACTTTCCGCTTTCCACTATTTTCTCTTTATTTATAAAACGGTATAAATAGACACCCGCCGGTAAAGCGGAAGTGTTGATAGTGGTGGTTCCGTTATTCACCGGCTGACTGACGACGGTTTGCCCGTTGGTGCTATATAGTTCAAATTGCAGGTCTTTTAATGCCGTTTCTATGGTAAGTTGTGTGCTGCCGGGGTTGGGATAAACGATGGCTTCGCTTACCGTTAGCGGAGGCATGTCGTTGGTGGAGGTTACTAATCCGTTTCCATCCACCCTTACGATATAAATATCATGTTCATAACCCTGGGTAAGATAATCATAACGCATTCCAAGCATCAGGCAACCGCCATCCTGCGTTTCTTTTATTGTCCATAGATTATAATAAGCATCCCCTCCATAATATTTTGTCCAGATAGGATTCATCTGTTTATCGAACTTTGAGAGGCAAAACCAGGCCTTGTTTGTCGACCAAAATGTGTTTTGTGGATCGAAATTTTTAATTCCTCCTATGAATATGTTGTTCGAATCATCTATTACAGTGTTTTTCATTAAAGCTGGATAAAGAACCGTATCATTTACGCCAATATACGTGCTTTTAATTATTGTAGTATCCCGGGGCGAAAAGATCATTGCTCCAATACCACGACTATGATATTCCATAGAATCAATAAATTCTTCACAGGCAGAGATAAAAGTAGTATCGGATATCCATTTTACGGTCATAGTATTTTTATAACTCATAGGAAAGTAAGATGACCAATTTGTATTAAAATTGGAATCCAGACAAAGTATCTTATTGTCTCCGTAGGCTTTTTGTTGTTTAAAAGAAACTTCCCAGAAAAAAGCATAATATTCATTATCTTGTCTGGATTCAATCAGATCGCCTATAAGTCCTACTCTTTTATCAAATACTTTAAATTTTTTTATTTTTTTATTTTTATCTGTTTCGAGAAGGTATGAGTATGATTTGTGTTCTGAAGATTTTCCGACTAACCATCCTGAATAAATAAAGTCATTGGAGGAATTGACCAAACACTTAATCATATTTAATGATAAACTGTCGGGCATGTTGTAATAAATAAGGCCTGCAGTATCGCAATTATTATCCAGTTCAGAAATAAACATTCTGCTGGTATCCGTATTTACATAATCGGTGTAACCACCACCAACAATGTATAGTTTTTCATTATTATTTACAAAAGTGCAAAAATACCCGGGCATATCATAGCTTCTGACAAATTGAATACTACCATTATTATCCGTTTTTATCATTATTGGTTTTACCTTCCCCGAATTATCGGCTGTTTTACCGGCAAATAAAAAAGAACCATCCGGTAATTCATGGGCATCATAAATAAGGTCATCGGTTTCGGGCATGGTTAACGATAGTACAAAATCCGTCTGTGCTTTTGAAATAAAGGAAATTCCGCAAAAGATAGCTAAGCTGATAAACAATTTTCTAATCATAATTTTGATGATTTATAAGATTGAAATAGGATTGCACATTCATTTTAAGTTTCCGGTTCTTCTGCCCCCCCCCATCAGGTAATAGTCTGAAATTTAAATATACGCTAACCCTCCCGGAGAAGGTCCGGAAGGATCAGAGGTGCCCAACGGGACAGATTATTATCAACCCAATCAGGGACCAGAAACATTTAGCTTTTGGGGTAGGGGACGGATTAATTTACCTTATAGCGCACCAGTTTCCATACCATTTTGGTCCGAGTCATGGCAAAGGTGTTATTATATTGAACCAACCCTACATTTTTCGAATAATAGTAATTGTTATACAACGGTTCCGTGTAAGACATGGCTTTGGTTGGTATCAAGGTTCCCTTCCAATTCATGGTAGTGAATGTCCCGGCAGGTACCGTAACCGAAAGGTCTTTGTCCGTCATTTTGTAAAAATATGAAAAGAGTGTGTCGGAATAAGACATAATAGCATAACCTTTCGTTAACGTGTCGCTGAAATTTACAGGCGAAAACATCTTTGTACCCAGCGAATTGACCAGGTAATTGGACGAATCGCGAAGGTATTCCGCAGGGGACGTCATTACAGTATGATTTTTCTTGGCGTAAACGTTTCCGTTAATCGTAGTGTCGCCGGAGATATAAGCGCTGTCATACGTATTGGTAAGCGATTCCACTCCCAAGGTATCAATATACGAGATACGGTATATCCAGTAATTGCCGGTTTTTAGTTGTACATAATCTTTGGTTTGTTCCGGGTCGGAATCATCTTTTTTGCAGGAAGCTAAGAGCATCAGCGCTGCAAGAAACATAAATAGTGTGTTTTTCATGTGAGGTTTGTTTTATATGTTATTTTAAAAAACGAGATAAATATTTTAAAATTGCATAAATCATATAAAATATTTTCAGAGCTATCTAACCTGCTACATTTCTAAAACCATAAAAAATAAAGGTAGCACAAATGTTGCACCAAGTTCCGGCACAAAGTTTTCTATAATAACAACTTTTAACTTAGTGAAACTTCCGGTTCTTTTGGCCCCACCCATCCAAAAGCAATTACGAATTGAGTGATGAAAGTGATGAAGTGATCGGGAAAGAGGAAGCGGTTTATGATTTAGGGATTACGAAAATACACGATAGCACAATGTCGCGCCAAGTTCCGGTTCAAAGTTGCACTACGTTTTTTTCGTCATACCGATTATTGCCGCTTCCTTCCGCTCCCCCTTCTCTTTTTTCCAAGAGAAGGGGGCTGGGGGGATGAGTTGGTTTATTCAACAACATTAACCTGACAGCGTACGCTGTACCTGTCAGCGTTTAAGATACAATCTAACAATGTACAATACTGCATGGCATGTGTAACATTACAGGAAACGGTTCGCACTTGCGGAATGGCATACGTAACGTTACAGGAACCGTTCGCAGTTGCAGAATGGCATGTGTAACGTTACAGGAATAGGTTGCTAATTCCCTGCCGAGCGATCCCGGGTATTCAAGTTGTAATTCCGCCCGGAAGTTTGTCCCCGAATATTGCCGCTTCAAACTACAACTTTCCTGCAACATGAAGCGCCAACGACATTAACGCAAGCCTCGTATTGGCAAACTTCACATTACGTTCATCAGGCGTTCAATTATAATTGCAATGGCATCTACAGCAAGTATTGTCAGAAAACCCAATTCATTTTTAAGTTTTGCTTTACCGATAATACCTGCTAAGGCTACAAGAAGCACAAATATTGGCGCTAGCAGTTCGTTTCCATGCCAATGATTCATCACCCATAGCCAATAAGCGAATACCGGAGCAGACATCAGTCCGATTATTATTCGTGCCCCTGTTTTCATTTCTTTTACTACCAGACAATAAAGAAACGATAAGGCCACAAATCCCATATATAAATAAATCCCGTAGTATTTTATGTTTTCGGGCAGTAACAACGTCAGCAATATACCCAAAATCATTCCAAGGGTTATGATAGCCGGAAACATCTTTTTCGTTTTAATGGTCCAGAAAATCCCAAAAGATGCTGCCAGTAATAAAAGTATATTTAAAACCATGATCCGTTAATTTTTATTATTCCAGGTGTTTTTAAAGTTCTATTTCTAATTATTACTGTTACCGTTTTTCAGTGTGCGGAATTGCATCCCGGGTACCGGAATCGCTCAGCCGGGATTTATAATTTTTCCCGTTGTATATGCAAGTTTAAATGCAATACCATAAGCCATTATTTATGTACAGGTTCAATAAAATGATCCCTTCTAACCAGAATCCCGAGTACCGGAGGCTCCTCTCAGTAAGTATATTCATAAGGCAGCAAGTCCGCTACACGTTGTTTTGCCATTTCACCAATCCAATTTATACCTGTCGGATCGAAATATCCATTTTTATCAAAGAAAATTTCATTTTTAAGAAAATTTAAAGCGCTAAGATTTGAATAGTAGTCTATAATTAAATTTTCGGTAAAATTAAGAAATGCTTTATTGCTCGAATCTTTATTTACAATGTTTTTATAGCTTAGTATCTGGCCGTTCGAATTTTTGACAATGAATTTATTCGATTGTAATTCATTTGACCAAAGCGATCTGAAAAAATGCATCCTTGATCCAAGAAAGGTGTTTATTCTTTTCTTTTCGTATAACTTTTTTTGAGTTTTATCAACTGTTAAATCCTCAGTAAAGATAATATTCCCAACAAAAATCACGGTTTTACTTTTTTTATCATACTCAAATTTATCCAGGTAATATGTTATTTTGTACCCTAACGCCTTGTTGTTAATCAGGATTGGTTTTGAGGCGAATGCTTTCAGGGTATCGCCATCATTGCCATAGTTAAATTTAATATCATCCTCATTGGTAATTTCACAATTCTTTGCATTGGTAGTCAATCCAAGAAATTCATTCTTAAACAATTTTAATTTTTCTTTTCTTATCCGGGCAAGGGATTCCGCGCTAATTACCACTTCATTTAATTCATTTATCTTGGGTGTCAGATAAATAAAAAGGGGTTTACCTGCCGAAAAATCAGTAAGGACATAGGAATAATATCCAACAAAGCTTATTGTTAAAGGCATGGAAGGATTTTTTGAAACGTCCAGCTCAAATTTACCGTTTTGATCTGAAGTAGTTCCTGCAAATGTTCCGCTAAAATAAACAGAGGCATATTCAATTGGCTTTTTAGTCTGCTTATCTAAAATTGTTCCCTTAATAACTTGGGTATACGTAATTAAATGGAGATTGATTAATAGACATAATAAAATAAATTTTCTCATTGTAATTTAAATTTAATTGGCGAAATTTTATAATCAATTACTGTTTTTCATTGTGTGGAATTGCAAATTTTGTTTTGTTCCGGGCGAAAAAAAATTTTCCATTCAGCCGGAGGAATTTTGTTTTTCATGTTTTTATATTATAGGCTACAACGATGGTGGTATGAGGTCGTGGCGGTCAGACGAGAGTCTGAGTGTCCGACCGAAACCGAGGATGGGACGAGATTCGACTTGTTGAATCCGCACAAACCCAGCCATGACTTATACCACGTGTTACCTGCAGTTTTTAATTAATTTTTCCAACTTCATTAATTTTTAATCCAACTTCAATTTTAGGGAAATTATAATATCCTCTATCCGCTTTATCTTTATCAATGATATTTGATATTTTGTTTTTGTATTCATCAATATCATTTACGTCAAACAAATGCTTAAATTTCTCAAAATACCTTTTTGAAATAATCTTGGGAAATAAATCAAGGCGATAAGAATTATAGCAGCTTGTTTCAGGGTACCAGTTGTTATAGGCTGATTCGTTAGGATAAATCAGTGACATATAATAAATTAAAATGTCCGAAGCCCGAATATCTTCAAACTTAACTATAGTTGAATACTTATTTATATAATCAGCAACAACACTTACTCTTTTGGGAGTAATTCTCTGATTTTTATATTCGTTTAATGTGTAATTATATTTTTTAAATACTATAAAATTAATAACCTCTGTTTGATTATATCTTTTGTTTGAGATAATGAAATTATTCTTGAAAATGTAACCAAGGGTCTTGAACTTCTCATGTTTTAATAATACTGAGGTGAAATTTAGAAATAAGTCATAATTAAAAAATCTAAAATTATCATTGACAACAGCACTTAAGCTATTATCAACTTCTAAACGAATCTCATTGTCTTCATAAAACTGAATCAGATTTTCAAAAAAATCCAGGAAAAGTTCATCATAGTCATCATCTGAGTATTTTAAAAGTACATTAATAAATTCAATGAAATCTATTTTTAAGGGTTGTAATTGGTTTATTGAAAGTTCAATTTTTTCAATATAATTATTAGTATCAATCTCTCCATTTTTTTCCGTCAACTTAAAAAGTAGTAGGCTATCTATAAAAGTTTGTAAATAATCTTTTATTAGAATCTGACTATTCTTATTGCCGTTAATAAGAGAATTTTTTATTTGATTTACTTTATGGGCAGTCGGTAAGAATGTTGGGTTTTCATCTTCTAAATATATGGGCATTTTGCCTAAAGGCGGTCTTTTAGAAATGGGTTTGTTGTAAATATTTCTAATTAATTTATCATAGTTATCTTCATAAACATTTTCATCGCTTAAGTCGATGTATATTCTTGATTTAATGAAAGTCGGCAAACATGGCTTATCATTCTCGAATTCCATGACAATAGGAATAAATTTAGTTTGCTCTACTTGTTGATATATTTCATCAGATATAATTAAGCTCTCAATACCAACGCCACCTTTTTTACTATTTGCTTTTTCTGCATATTCTTTATTACAAATCAGTAAAACCTTATTTACATTTTCATCATTTACCATTTGTTCCATAAAATGGTATTTATCTTGTCCCTCCTTTAAGTCCCAATCATCTATGATTACATGAACTCCATCATTTGAAAGTCTTTCGGCAAGTTCGATAACTTTTTGTTTGTTACTATATGGTTTCCAACTATATGAAATAAATATTTTTTTGGTTTCTGTTTGCATTATTTCTTCAGTTTAAATTGCAGGTAACTCGTTTATACCCCTGAATTTTTCAGGGGTGTACATCTATTTTTAATGAATAACCCTGAAAAATTCAGGTTTTATTTACAAAAGTAAATTAATTCTGTTAAAAAAGATCATCATACGGTGATTTTATTTTTTGCAAACTTTTTGTAATAATGAATATATAACCCCCATTATGGCAGTTATTTCGTAATTGATTATTCCCTTTTTTTATTTTTAAATACTATTGTCCGATTAATTTTTATATCCGTATTTGCGTTTAGCGAACACGCTCGTTTCATAACGAATAAAGAATTTTTTTCCGGCAACAATGATTTTTAAATACAAAAGTAATAAAATTTAAATATTTAAATTATCTAATGAACTTTTTATTTTATCGAAACTTTTGGTGGTAATATGGGTATATTTCAGTGGTTTTGCTACGCTCATGTCCCAACACACCATGTTATATGGCGCAAATTAACATCATCCGCTAAACTGTGTGTGGCAAATATATAACAAAGTGTGCATATAACGGAACTCCCCTGTCGCCCACTCGCCCTATCGCCCAGTCGCCCTCTCGCCCTAGTCGCCCTCTCTCCCATTCGCCCCTTCGCCCACTCGCCCCAGTCGCTAAGTCGCCCACTCGCCCACTCGCTAAGATCCTAAATAAAGCCTCGCGCTCTCTCGCCAAGTCGTTAAGTCGCCTCATCACCTCATCACCTCATCACTTCATCACCGGATAGTTTAACTTAACCACAGTATAGTTTAACTTAAGCACAGTACAGTTTAACTTAAGCACCGGACAGTTTAACTTAAGCACCGGACAGTTTAACTTAAGCACAGTATAGTTTAACTTAAGCACAGTACAGTTTAACTTAACCACAGTACAGTTTAACTTAACCACAGTACAGTTTAACTTAAGCACCGGACAGTTTAACTTGAATCCCGTCCTCTTTACAGAATTGTTTTGTTGGATGATAAAGGGCTGACGCTCGATAGCTCGTATATATGGGCAACTATATGGACAGGACTAAAGGGCTTAAAAAAAGAGAAATACTAAAATTCAGCGGCGGAGTAAAGTTAAATGCAAATTTCGGCAACGCTGCCAAAATAAAAATTGCAATCAAACAGGACTGACATTCCGCCAGGCAGGCTCTCCGGAAGTTAAAATCCGGAAAGCCTGTTTTATGATTTTCAGGTCATACCTGCTATTTTTCCCAGGTGATAACCGAAATGCGTTTGCGTCCATCCATACGAACCGTCAAAGGCTTTTCAAAACGAACATGTTTAAAGTATTGCGTTCCGTTGATCAAAGCCTGGTTTTTCAGTACATCATAGGCAATAAAGCTTTCCGACTGTTCGGGTTGAATAGAAAAATAGCCTACGTTCATGGAGGTAACATTATGGAAAAAATGAGAACCCGACGATGAATCGAGGGGATAATCTTCATAACTGGTTTCCACAATAATTTTGGCATTGGAAATCTGGGGCCAGTTTACCGGAATGCCTATCCAGCGGTCGCGCGTTCCCCAGCGGCCAGGGCCAATTAAAATATACTTTCTCCCGTTTGCTATCATTTCTTTATTCAGACGTTCAATTTCGGCAACCATTTCCATGGTTTTCGTCTTATCGAAAGCGTCTTTATCAACAAAAATAACGTCGGTGATGTCGTTAATCACTCCGTTGCCCATCCCCTTTTCCGAAAACAAAACCATTTCGTTTCGTTCAATACTTTCCATGTCGATGGTGTAGTCCTGTGCATTACCAATGAGCGGTTTTATCTGGAGCAGGTAAAAAGAAGCTTTCATGTTTTCATCTTTATTCAGGTCAACGGCAAATTCAATTTCCACCGGCGAGCCCAACGCTTCTTTAACCACATCCAGCACCACTTCTATCGTTTTGGCCAGAGGAATATAATTGTATTTAAAAATATTGGCGAAGTTGATAATCCGCGGTCCGGGCATGGTCAGTCCGGGAACGATACGCTGGTTATCGATGTCGTAAACGGAAGCCATGTGGCGAAGAGTACCATGATTTTCAGCTACATCAATATCGAGGTACGATAGCCCGGCCGTATCGCCTTCCAGCAGGTTGATGTCTTTTTTCCCAAGATTAACGGCAAAAAATTTCAGTTGCGAATTCTTTAACTGATCCTTGGGTGTATTAATTTCGGTGGCCGGATATTTCGGCGAAAACCGGTATGCTTTTTCACCTTCTACCACATATTTTCCCAGCCCGACGGCTGCCACGGCAAAACCTTCTTCGGGTTTCATGTGACCAAAAGGATAATAATTATACGACTGCGCTACCCCGCTGATATGCGGATAATAATAATTACCATATTGATTTCCCACCACTTCCTGGATAACTATCGCCATTTTTTCCTCTTCAATTTTATAGTTGATGGCTTCGATATAGCCCCGGGCAATAGGCGAAAAAACGGATGCATACACCAGCTTAATGGCATCCATCAGTTGTTCCAGGCGCACGTTGATATCCGGATGATCGTTGGGCAGAAGATAGGTTTCAAAAATTCCGGCAAAAGGCTGCATCAGGGAATCTTCAAACAGACCCGACGAACGGACAGCCAGCGGTTTTTTGATCAATTTCAGAATAATTTTAAGACGGCGGACAAGCGTATCCGTAAGTTTGCTCTCCATAAATAGTTTGCAAATCTTTTGATAATCCCTTTCGGAATAGACAATCTCGCGCAGATGATTGCGATCCATAAAATATTCAAACTCTTCGGTTCCTATCACCGAAGTTTTGGGCGTTCTGATATTGATTTCCGGAACTAATTGGGAGAAATCAAAATTATAAATCAACGAATTTACAAAAGCCAGTCCGCGTCCTTTTCCGCCAAGGGAACCTTCGGCAAGGCTTACGATATTGGTTTCGTCCAGAATAGCCGACTCCTCAAAAGGGATGATTTTTCCTTTGTTTTGTTCGTTACGGAATTGCTGAATAACATCAAGCATATATTCACGGATTTCGCCGGGAGCCTTAAAATCACTGATTTTTTTGGGATTAAGGATTTTAGCTACCTGTATTTCACCGCGAGCCATCAACCAGAGCGAAAAATGATCCTTTTTGGCATGATATAACAGCGATTCGTCGGGGATGGTTCGGAGATGTTGTTCGAACTCTTTAAGCGTTTTGGCCATAGCTATCTGTGTACCTTCGGTATCGCGGTAGATGAAATTGCCAAAGCCCAGATAGTGCATAATAAAACTTTGAAAATCCTGAAGCAGGGTCTCAGAGTTTTTATCAATAAAAGTGGCTTTCATTTCGTAAGCCTTGTTGGCATTTTCAATGTCGGACGACTGGATCACGATAGGCAGGTCTTTAATTTCGCTGCGGGCATAGTCGGCAAGGATAAAACCCGCATTTTCTTCCAATTTGTTGTTATGCTCAAATTTAACGTCTGTAATCAGGCAAAGGAGAAACTCTTTATACTTACGAATGATTTGCACGGCTTCTTCGTAGCTCGAAGCCAACAGAATTTTGGGACGGGCGCGCATACGCAGCACTTTGTACAGTTCGTCGGTGCTCACGTCGGCAATGATGCGTTTGGTTTGTTCCAACACAATGCTATAAAGCAATGGCAGGTATCTTGAATAATATTTTGGTGAGTCTTCCACCAGCAGTATCACCCTTACCAGACCGATCTGAGTGTCGTTCCCTGTATTTATTTTATCTTCGATCAGTTTTATCATGGCAAAAAATACCGTGGATTCGCCGTTCCAGACGAAAATCTGGTCAATGCCCGAAAGACGCTTGCCTTCAATTTTAAAATACGGAATATCAGTATTGTTGTTAAGCAGCAGAAATATCGGAATATAGGCATAGGCTTGCTTTATTTTTTGGCTTAGAACGGCCGGAGTTTTTTTATCGGTTCCCACCATGAAGATTATCAGGTCGTAATGTTTGTTTTCGAGTTCAAAAAATATTTCTTCCTCCGACGACACACCGGTAATGCGAGGAACGGAAGTCAGATTCAACTGATGATATTCACCTAAAACATGTTCCGAAAAGCGCCCTTCCTTTTCGATGCTGTAAGCATCGTAAAGATTGGAAATCAACATAATTTCCTTGACTTTAAATGGCATCAGGTCGTGATAAATATCGCGGTCGTAATTGTTTTTGTTTAAGAATTTCTGCAAAAGTTGCCTGCTGGTTGCGATGGCTTCTTTGGGTTTGGTTTTGACTTCAAGCAGCCGTTCGTTGATCTGAGCGTGCGTCATAATATTGCAGGCTACTTGACTGTTGAGGTAGCCGGTGAGCATACCGGCAATATTATTCAGAAGAGAACGCTCCTCCTTCAAAAAGGGACCTTCGTCAAAATCAATGAATTTTTTCAGATAAAAAATTTCAATAAATCCGTTCCGGTTGTCAATGATATCGAAGGTTTGTCGTTGCAGCCACTGGGTTTTCTGAAAGCCTGGAGATTTGTATTCTTTTCCATCGAACTGGATATGGGCAACGGTAAATTCGGGATATTGCCAACCGGCGGGCAACAGCATACAAATCTGCTGAAGGGTTTCTTCAATAGTTTTTCCTTCTTTCAGTATTTGCGTTGTTTTATTAATCGTTGCCAGTTCTTTTAAACGTTCCTGACGTTCAAAGACTAATTGTTTGATATCGGTTTGATTCTGTAAAAGCTCGTCCATAATTGATTAATTATATTGAATACCAGTAAGATTACTGTTGAAGCAAATTTTTTTATAAAAATACAACAAACTTCAATTTCAAAACAAATTTTCGGGTATTAAGCGAAACCGATAGCCATAATTAAGTGTATTACGTAATATAAAAAATATTAAATAGGCATAACACTTATCATAGCTTCAGCGTTTTCCTCAATTATTGGCCACCTATCTGTAAAAAAATAAATATCAGTTAATTATACGGTTTTGAAGAATGAAAAAAAATAGGGTTTTTTAATTTTCAGGTCATTTTTTGTGAGTAATATTGCCAGCGAAAATATTTTATAAAACATAAATATAAAAAAGTATGGCAAATCCAGTATTAGACCAGATGGTTGACAAATTCATGGCTAAAGTCATAGCCAAGAATCCAGGTGAAGTTGAATTTCACCAGGCAGTAAAAGAAGTAGCTGAATCAGTACTTCCGTTTATAGAAGAACATCCTAAATACAAGGATGCAAAGATTTTGGAAAGAATGACCGAACCAGAAAGAGTCATTATGTTCCGTGTACCCTGGGTTGACGACAAGGGCGAAATCCAAATTAACAAAGGCTATCGTATTGAAATGAACAGCGCTATCGGACCTTACAAAGGTGGTTTGCGTTTCCATCCAACGGTAAATCTTGGTATTTTGAAGTTTTTGGCTTTTGAACAGGTTTTAAAGAACAGTCTGACCACTTTGCCTATGGGCGGTGGAAAAGGTGGTTCTGATTTCGATCCCAAAGGCAAATCCGACAATGAAGTAATGCGTTTCTGCCAAAGCTTTATGACCGAACTTCAACGCCATATCGGACCCGATACCGACGTTCCTGCAGGTGATATCGGTGTTGGTGGACGTGAAATTGGTTTCATGTTTGGACAATACAAACGTTTACGCAATGAATTTACCGGTGTTTTAACAGGTAAAGGTCTGGAATGGGGCGGCAGTTTAATTCGCCCGGAAGCTACCGGATACGGTTGTGTTTATTTTGCAAAAGAAATGCTGAAAACACGTAACGAAACTTTTAGTGGTAAAACTGTAGTAGTTTCCGGTTCAGGCAACGTAGCTCAGTATGCTATTCAAAAAGTAACCCAATTAGGTGGAAAAGTTGTTACCGCTTCCGATTCCAATGGCTTCATTTATGATGCAGCAGGTATCAATGCCGAAAAATTAGCTTACCTGATGGAAATTAAAAATGTTAAAAGAGGCAGGATTAAAGACTATGCAGATAAATTCGGTTGCGAATATCACGACGGACAACGTCCATGGGGTATTAAATGCGATGTAGCCTTACCTTGCGCCACCCAGAACGAAATCAGTGGTGAAGAAGCAAAAATTCTTGTAAAGAATGGTTGTATCTGCGTTTCGGAAGGAGCTAATATGCCTTCGAATCCCGATGCTGTTGAAGTATTTCTTGCTAACAAAATCCTTTTCGCTCCAGGAAAAGCTTCCAATGCCGGTGGCGTTGCCACTTCAGGTTTGGAAATGAGCCAGAATTCCATGCGTTTAAGCTGGACAAGAGAAAAAGTTGACGAAGAATTACATACTATTATGTGTAACATTCACAAGAATTGTGAAAAATACGGAAAAGAGCCCGATGGGTTTATTAATTATGTGAAAGGTGCCAATATTGGTGGTTTTGTAAAAGTTGCCGAAGCTATGTTAGCTCAGGGACTCGTATAACATCCACCTGTTTGGAAAAAAAGAATCCGCTAACCGAAAGGGAAGCGGATTTCTTTTTTATAGGAATTTGATGACTGATATCCGGTTTATTTTGTGGTTTTGATATAAAAGCTCAAAGGTTTCATTACTTTATCAAGCGGCATATACTGTGTCAGCACAAAATCTTTTCCATCAAGCGACATGTAAAAACGATAAGTATCTACTGAGGCTTCCCCGGTTGGGTCTCCCTCGTTTTCAATAACTTTAATAAACGCTTTTGCTACATAAACTTTCCCCATTTTATCGGTTATCGTGATGATACTCATTGGCCGGGACGAAGAAATGGAATCTATCTGCTTTTTATCAATAATGGTATTGAGCAGCGTTTCAAATTTAGCATTGCTCAGGGCTGTAAAAAAATCCATTATTTTAATGGTCTCAAAATTGGGTATCTCCTGATTGTTTATCAGGGAGACGAGTTTAAACTGCCGTGAGTTGTCAACGCTTGCTATGAATGACTCCGTGGGTTTATTAAAGAATTCCATTTTTACCGATCTGATTTCTCGTGCACTGCAATTAAAAATATTGTGGCTGCGCCAGTCGTCTTCGCGGGTAGTATAACGTGTAGAAACAAATCCCCTGAATCCCGGCAAATAGGTAACAAAAGGCACAGTGGAATTTTCCATAAGCATAAAGGTACCCAGATTGTCCATGGTAGCATCGCCCACATAATATACTTTGGTTAACTTTTCGTGTTTAAAAAGTTTAATACCCCAGAAATTAATCCGGTAAACGTTTTGATAAATCTCGCATTTTACCGAGCGGGCAGCCAAAAGCTTTACTACATTATTATGAGCAGCCGTAGCTACGGGTTCCTTTACCGCAATATTCATCATAGTTTTCAACAAAAGGTCTATACCATCTTTGCGAACAGAATACTTGTCGTTTACCACCCACAATCCCGGGTTTTTACGGGTAAGAGTAACTTTTAAATTCTGTTTATCGGCAAGAAAAATTTTGGAAACGTTAGCCGTATCATCCAGTGCAAAATTGTGTAATTCCTTGCGAATGGTAAAATTCTTGTTGTTCAAAACAAGAACAACGGCTATTATTGCCAATACGAGAGTGATAATTAAGGTCAGTTTATTTCGTTTCATTTCGTACTATTTAAGAAATCAATGCTATGCTAAATGTGGGTAAATTTTCGTTTTCTGATAACGCCCTGAACGATTCCAAAACCAATAACCAATATGATAGGAAGAAAGATGTTGGTAAGTTGCCAGTAAATCTTTTGTTTTTCAACTTTTGTTTTATCGAGTAGCCGAAGCTGAACTTCCCTCGTACGGGTATAAAGCAAACCGGAATCATCGCAAAAGTAATTAAGAATATTCATAATAAAATCCTTATTTCCAAATGTCTGACGTGTATCCTGATCGTATCCCAGAGGGAGAGGATAGCCTTGCGAACGATTGAATTGATTTTTAATTACGTCGCCATCGGAAACAACAACCATAGCGGTAGAGGCGCTCTTTCCTTTAAATCCTATAAGTTTGTTGTTCATAATTTCGGGCGGTACCCGATTGGTAAAAAGGGATTGGAACTCTCCTTCGAGCAATACAGCCACCGGCTGGTTGGGATTGTTAAACATCCGTTCGTCGGGCTTATTACGGCAAATCTCGAGATTTATGCTTGCCGGAGCATTAACAATACGCGAATATTTAGAAGTTTTCAGTAAAATGGTTTTTTTAATGCCGGGAGCTTCCACCGTATCGAGGCTGCTCGCAAATTCAAACTTAACGGCATTCAGATTATTCACAATGGGATGAGCGCCCGACGACATGACAACAGGGAAATAATACCATGGAAAAAATTCAATCTGAGGCTGGTTTCCCATGCGTCCGGTAACAATGGGAATAGGAACCGAATTTAAATCGAGCACCAGATTATAATTAAGACGGACCCCATAATTGAAAAGTTGGTCATCAAGCTTCAGGTCGTTGGTAACGCCCATGCTTTCATTATTTTTCTGAAGACTGTCCATGCTTGCAAACACCGGATCAATAAGCCAGAGCACTTTACCTCCGCGCATAATAAACTGGTCGATGATGAATTTATCTTTTTCATCGAAAGCCGAATCGGGTTTGGCAATTACGATGGCTTTATATTTATTAACAATGGCTATTTTCCCGCCTTTCAAACTGTCGCGACGGGTAAGACTGTAAATTTTCTGATTTATTTTAACCCTGTCGACGGCATAATATTCGCTTAAAGCAGTCATGATATCGTAAACCTGACCGGAATTGAGCTCGCCCTGCCCTTCAATAAATGCAATCTTGGGTTTATCGACTACCGAAAGTTTGCGGATGGTACTAATCAGATTGTATTCAAGGTTTTTGATGGAATTGTTCAGAACGGCTTCGGGCGCTTCTCCGATTTGATTGTTCAGGAGTTGCAGAGGTATTTCACGTGTTTTATAGGTAACCAGTGCGCCCGGAAAAATGATCTGACGGTTCGACCCGTCCTTGGTTTTAACCTGGAGGTCGGTTGGGTTTAAACCGCGTTGTATCAGAAGCTGGTAAACCGAATTACGTTCTTTTTTATCGCTACCCGACGAAGGATTGATAAATTCGTACTGGATATTATCGCTGTAAGCCCTGAATTCATCAAGCATTTCCATGGTTTCATTTCTCAATCGCTTGAACCCTGCCGGGAAATCGCCCTGAAGATAAACTTTAAAATAGACCACATCATCCAGGTTGCGGAGCGCCTTTTTGGTAGCGGGCGAAAGGGAATAACGCTTTTCGGAAGTAAGGTCGAAACGGGTAAAAACATACGATCCGATGATATTCAATAAAATAATGATAACAAGGCAGAGTAATAACTGGATGACATTATTTTGTTTGATTGTTCTTTTTTTACTGATCATTTTTTCGAATAATTTATTTTAAGCGATTGTAGGTTGTAACTGAATATTACCATTTCCGGCTTTCCAGTGAAATTTTAGTCAGCAGAATGAAGATGGAAATAAGGCTTAAAAAATAGAGAATGTCGCGGGTATCAATTACACCGCGGCTCATGGAGGCATAATGGGCGCTTATTCCGAGCGATTTGATAAACAAGTCAATCGAACCAAAAAAGGAAAGGGAATATATAAATTCGAAGCCCAGATAAACAAATCCGCACAAAAACACGGCAATGATAAAGGAAACGATTTGATTGTCGGTGATGGAAGAAGCAAACAAACCAATAGCAACAAACCCCGATCCGAGAAACAACAACCCGATATACGAACCCCATATTCCTCCCATATCAAGATTGCCTTTAGGATAACCTAACTGATAAACGCTGAAGAAATAAATCAGCGACGGGAGCAGCGAAAATACGACAAGCACAAGCCCGGCAAAATATTTGGCCAGTATAATCTGTAGGTCTGTCAGCGGTTTGGTAAGCAGCATTTCGATGGTTCCGCTCTTTTTTTCATCGGCAAACGAGCGCATGGTGATGGCGGGAATGAGAAATAAAAAGACGAAAGGCGCCAGCATAAACAGTCCGTCCATATTGGCATAGCCATTATCCAGGATATTAAAATCGGCCGGAAAAACCCACAAAAACAAACCGTTAATCAGCAGAAATACAATAATAACTATATAGCCAATCAGCGAACTTAAAAAGCCGCGGACTTCTTTTAACAACAATGTGAGCATAATTGGATGCTTTACTTGATTTGGCTGGCAAAGTTACGCTTTTTTATATAAGTGGTAAACGGGTAAAATGATTAATTAATGTTAAAGAATACTTAAACTGTTCAGCATATATTTGGTGAAAGATGCCCGTTTTATTGGTAAAAACGCTGCGATTAATCTTCAAATTCTATTCTCACCGGATCGTTCACTTCCAATCCCAGGAGGCTGGAAGCAGGAGCGCGGTTAAGGGCAATTTCGAGAAAGCCACTTGAACCGAACAGTGCAACGATTTCGCCTTCGATTTTCACATCGCTATAGGCAAGTTTTAGTTCATTCAGGCGGTAATGCGAATTGCGCAGGTAAATGGTAAACCTCCTGTTTTTGCCGGTTTCTTTAAACAGGGAAGAGGTAATGTTGGTAATCAGGTTTTCGTAGGCGTCAATATAAATAATCTGTCCTTTGATGGTATTGTTATTTTCGGTAATCGGACGGAAAGGTATACGGTTGGTCGAAAAGGCCGATTTGGCAGGCCCCAGTTCTTCGATGGGCTTTCCTTTAGCAAGGTGAACAGCCGCTTTGGCAAAAACATCGCGGGCGGAAAACGTGAAATAGCTCGAATCGGCCGGAATGACAATTTCCACGATGGCATCGGGTTGGTGGTCGAAAAGCAGGGTGAAAATGCCGTTATCGGCGGAAATGAAATACTGTTTTTCGGCAAATACGGCGGTATGCGGGGTGGTTTTAGAAGCATCGGAATTGATGCCAATAATATGAACCGTTCCATCCGGAAAATCCCTGAACGAACTCCGGATAATAAATGCCGCCTGATTAAGGTCGTAGCTGGCCACCTGATGGGAAATATCCACAATAACAGCTTCGGGCATCTGCCTAAGAATGGAACCTTTTACCGAACCGATGTAATGATCCTTTGTTCCCCAGTCGCTGGTTAATGTGATAATTGCCATAATTTATTCAACGATATTTTTTATTGAACACTTTCGTTGTTGCCTTCGGCAGGTATACACCTGCTGCAAGGAATTCCATTTTGTAAAAATACAATCAAACCTTCATGTTTTGCCAAATGCAAACACGAAAGTAAAATAATTTGCAATACGAGGGTTTCATCAGACCTTTAAAAAAAATTATATACCAATGAAAATTCGCTAATTTTGTATTTTAAATCTATATAAATTCACTATTGCCCGATAAAAGTATCTGGACTAAAGTCCTTCAAGTAATTGCGCTTTGTAACTCCAGGCTTAAGCCTGGAGTTAGTAAAATACAATAAACATTGGGCTTTAGCCCTTCAATGAAATTTTTTATTGGACAATGCTAATATAAATTCTAAAGTGCAAATATATCCCGTTAATTTTTATAATAAAAAACCTTTTCCGAATAATTGTAAATTAATTTTTGATAACAGAATTGGCATTATTTTCGCAGGCCGGATATGTTAAATATAATGTAATGACAGAAAAAATAATCAGTATTGCTTCATACAGCCCGTTGGATATCTTCGGGGTAAACGATAAAAATATCAACAACATCAAAACCTTTTTCCCAAAGCTTAAAATCATAGCCCGTGGCGAAGATCTTAAAATTATTGGCGACGAGGAGGAGATAAACCTTTTTGAAAAGAAATTTGCGCTGTTGCTGCTCAGTTATGATAAATTTGGAAAAATAACCGATACCGATCTGGAACAGATCATGCAGTCCAATGGCGACGATGCCTACAATACGGCAGAAATAGAAAGCGGAATATTGGTACACGGCAAAAACGGTATGCTTATCAAAGCGCGTACGGTCAACCAGGCGCGCCTGGTCGAAAGCAGCCATCAGAAGGATTTGGTGTTTGCCATCGGACCGGCGGGTACCGGTAAAACCTATACCGCCGTGGCATTAGCCGTTCAGGCGCTTAAAAATAAGGAAGTGCGGCGTATTATCCTTACCCGCCCGGCGGTGGAAGCCGGCGAAAACCTCGGATTCCTTCCCGGCGACCTTAAGGAAAAACTTGACCCCTATCTGCAACCGCTCTACGATGCGTTACGCGACATGCTTCCTACCCAAAAACTGCTTACGTTTCTTGAAGATGGCACCATAGAGATTGCCCCCTTAGCTTTCATGCGCGGACGTACGCTCGACAATGCCTTTGTGATTCTGGATGAAGCCCAGAATACGACCGAAAGCCAGTTGAAGATGTTTCTTACCCGCATGGGCAGAACATCCAAATTTGTGGTAACCGGCGACATCACCCAGGTAGACCTGCCCCGTAACCAAAGCTCGGGACTGATCCATGCCATGAAAATACTGCAGGGTGTTAATGGACTTGAGTTTATTTTTCTCGACCACCGCGATGTGATACGGCACAAATTAGTTACCCGTATCATCGAAGCCTACGAACGGGAAGGGGGCCGTTAGCTTTAGCTATTGGCGTTTGGCTATTGGCTGTTAGCTATCGCCGTTGTTAGTTGATAGCTAAGTCCGAAACATAGTCTTCCCGATCCTGAGTACTCAAGGGATTAGCAATTGGCCAACAGCTAATGGCTGATAGCCAATGGCTAATGACCAAGTTTAAACGCTGTCAGGTTTTGGATTGTTTTCGTAATTCGTAATTCGTAATTTTTAATTCGTAATTGTTAACAGGTACTGCGTACGCTGTCAGGTTTGTTAGTTGATTGGTAAATTGTCAACGTTTTAGACATCCTATTTTGGAGAAAAATAGAATCGAATGCTCTCGGGGTGATAAAAAAGCTACAAATTACGAACACCGTCTATCAACTAACAACCATCAACAAACAACTATTAAATGCTACCAGCTTCGATTGCCCTCACGATATATTCAATATCGCTGTCGTCGCCCTGGGGATCGTAGCGATCCTTAAGGTTGTAGCCAAACAACCTGCCAATACCCTGCCAGAAGAAAGCCATGAAACGCCCCCGAAATTCCTTGACGATGTCGTAGGTGCAGTTACGGGTTTGCCGGTCGACCAGTTTAAGCAAAATATGCCCTTGGGTAAAGGTGAGGCGTTCCAGTTCGGGACCAAACTGCGCTTTAAGCTCCATTTCAGCCTTCCGCATCAGGCGTTTTTTTTCTTTATCGGAATTGGTTTTCACCATCAGGGTGTTGTACTCATTGAATTTGATGCCAGCAAGCCGTGCATAGGGGTATACTTTTTTAACGTTATACACCAATCGTTTAAACCGCTGGAGCTTGGTCGGATCGCCTTTACCGAAGATTTCCACTTCGGGCAGCCCGATATAGGGGACGGTATCGCCATTGATAATAACGGCAGCAACGCGATAAAGCTTCTTGGGTTTGAGCGGACTAATGAAGTCCGCTTGCTGCGGAAACAAGTTACTGCTTGCAAAAACAGCCAACAGGGATAATATGATTAGTATCTTTTTCATAGGCAGTGATGATTTTGTATAAATCAACAAACATGCCACAATTTAAGCAACTTTCAGCCTTGCAACATTCGACTTTGCAAGTTTATCTTTGGCATAGGTTTTCGTAACATGAAGTTCTTTTACCTTGGTATCGGAAGGTAAATCGAACATGGCATCGGTGAGTATGGCTTCGAGCATCGATCGTAAGCCGCGTGCACCAAGTTTAAATTCTATCGCTTTTTCAACAATAAAATCGAGCGCTTTCTCATCAATATTAAGTTTGATTTTATCCATCTCGAACAGTTTGGTGAACTGTTTGATCAGGGCATTCTTAGGCTCGGTGAGAATACGGCGCAGGGTAGAATGATTTAACGGGCTGAGGTAAGAAATCACCGGGAAGCGTCCCACGATTTCGGGTATCAGTCCGAAGCTTTTCAAATCCTGTGGTGCGATATACTGCAGCAGGTTGTCCATGTCGATCTCGTGTTTTTTCTTATCGGTGGAATAACCGATGATATGGGCACGCATACGCGAAGCTATTTTTTTATCGATCCCGTCGAAAGCTCCGCCGGAAATAAACAGGATGTTCTGCGTATTCACCTGTATCATTTTTTGTTCGGGATGTTTGCGTCCGCCTTGCGGGGGAACGCTTACGATAGCTCCTTCGAGCAATTTAAGCAATGCCTGCTGAACACCTTCGCCCGACACATCGCGGGTGATGGAAGGATTGTCGCTTTTGCGGGCAATCTTATCAATTTCATCAATAAAAACGATGCCTCTTTCGGCGGCAGCCAGGTCGAAATTTGCAGCCTGAAGCAAACGCGAAAGGATACTTTCCACATCTTCGCCCACATATCCGGCTTCCGTCAAAACGGTAGCATCGGCAATGGCAAATGGAACCTGCAACATCCGGGCAATGGTACGGGCTAAAAGTGTTTTGCCCGTTCCTGTTTCGCCAACGAGGATAATGTTCGATTTTTCAATCTCCACATCATCTTTCCTGTCCTTGGCCATCGGCTGGCTGATGCGTTTATAATGATTATACACAGCAACTGAAAGCACCCTTTTTGCCTCATCCTGTCCGATGACGTACTGGTCGAGGTAATTTTTAATCTCTATCGGCTTGCGGAGATCAAAATCCGAAAGATGCGACGACTTAGTCATGACGGCTTCCTCGTTGATGATTTCCTGTGCCTGAGCAACACAATAATCACAGATGTGTCCACTCAGACCGGCAATCAGCATGTTGACCTGTTTCTGATCCCTGCCGCAAAACGAGCATTTTTCGGTGTCTTTAGCCATTTTATTATTTTCTTTCAAGTATTTCATCTATCATACCATAGTCCTTGGCTTCCTGGGAAGTCATCCAATAGTCGCGGTCGGCATCTTCCCAGATTTTCTCGTAGGTTTGACCGGCATGTTTGGCTATGATTTCGTAAAGTTCTTTTTTAAGTTTCTGAATTTCCCTTGCGGTAATTTCGATGTCGGATGCCGGACCTTCGGCTCCACCCATCGGCTGATGAATAAGAATACGGGAATGTTTCAGCGCCGTACGTTTGGGCTTGGTTCCCGCACAAAGCAGGATAGCTCCCATGGAAGCGGCCATACCGGTGCAGATGGTTGCAATATCAGGAGCGATGTACTGCATGGTATCGTAAATACCCAATCCGGCATATACCGAACCGCCCGGAGTGTTCAAATAAATCTGGATATCCTTTTTGGAATCCACCGATTCGAGAAAAAGCAACTGAGCCTGTATGATATTGGCTACGTAATCATCAATGGGTACTCCCAGAAAGATGATGCGATCCATCATCAAACGCGAGAAAACGTCCATCGTGGCTATGTTCAACTGACGTTCCTCTATAATGGTAGGCGAAATATAGCTTCCATAGGCTGAAGCGTATTTATCAAGCGTAAGGCTGTTAATGCCCATGTGCTTAACAGCGTATTTCCTGAATTCGTTCATGGCAATAAGTTTTGATTAATGACGGTGTTCGTAAGCTTTGGCGAGAAAATCGGCATAAGAAACCTGCTGATGATTTACGGTTATATTCTCCCTGAAATAGGCTTTGAGGCGTTCATCATACAGTTGGTCGTTGATACGTTTCACTTCCTCTGCATTGGTTAACATCGAATCCACAATTTTGTTCAACGTTTCTTCCTGTTCAGGACTTGGCGTTTCAGCGTTAGGGCTGGTAAACCAACTTTTTACATGATTGCGGATATCGTCGTCGGTAACTTCAATATTATTCTGTTTTAAAATTTTGCCTTCAATCAGTTTCCACCGGAAACTGTCGGCATAACTCGGATATTGAACTTCGAGTTGTTCGGGAGTGATTTTATCTTCAGCGTTCTCAAGCAACCAGCGTTTGGTAAAGTCATCGGGTAAAGTCAGGTTATGAGCTTTGATGATGGCATCCATGGCAGCGTTCATAAAAGAAGATTCACTTTCATTAGTCATGGATTGCTGCATTCCAACTTTTACCAATTCTTTCATCTGCTCTTCGGTTTCGATGTTTTGGTTGGGGAATACTTTTGCAAAGAATTCCGGATTCAATTCGGCTAACTGAAGGCGGCTAATCTTTTCGATGGTGAATTCAACGTTGGAATCAAGCGTTGCGACTTCTTCTTTCTTAATATTTAAGAACATGGCTATATCGCCCGGTTTTTCAAATGCTTTGGCAGGATTGAAAACAATTTTATCGCCCGGTTTCTTCCCGATAAACTGATTGCGGATGGTTTCATCATTAATCACGCTAACCATAATGGAATTTTCCGATTTGATACCGTCAGCTTTTTCAGCGCCGTTTTCATCCAACTGAACAAAAGTGCCTTTTACCGCATCTTCTTCTTCCGTTAAATCAACCTCAATCAAGGCTCCATGACGGCGTCGCATACCTGTAATATAATCGTTTACTTCTTTATCGCCGACAACTATATCGAAATAATCAACGGCTATGTCTTTATCAACCTTCAGTTCAAATTTCGGAGCAAATCCCAGATCGAAGAAAAATTCAAAATTGGTCTGACTTTCATTATCCATCTCCCTGGTCTTTTCCTTGTTCACTAACGGATGACCAAGCAACTCAATATTGTTTGATTTAATATATTCGTCCAGGCCTTCACTGAGTGTTTTATTAATTTCCTCAAATTTAACATTGGGTCCGTACATTTTATTTATCATTCCAAAAGGTACATGCCCCGGTCTGAAACCCGGAACATTTGCTTTATGCTGTAAATCCTTCAGCGATTTGTTAACTTTTTCCTGATAATCTTCAAGTTCTATTTCTACTTTTATGACAGCCGTCTGTTCGCCGGTACTTTCCTGAGTAATTTTCATCCGTGTGTTTTTAGGTAAAGATAAATGGATTTAGGAGTAAATCTTTTATTTTTAGATAATTAATAATAACTTAACTTTCGAAATTTAAGCCTGCAAAATTACTGTTTTTTATTGATACGAACAATTATTTCAATGAGAGCTTGATTGCTCCATTGCCTTTTCTGAAAATCTTACCAATAATTGCAGCCTGGGTAATTCCTTTGTCATGCAGGTTTTTCAATAAGTTTTCGGACTGAGCTTCGGGTATCGAAATAAGTAATCCGCCCGAAGTTTGGGCATCGCAAAGCAAAATGCGGGTGATCTCTGGCACGGAATTCCATTCCACAAAAGGAGTAACATATTCCTTGTTGCTTAGCGTTCCCCCGCTGACGCTCTGATTTACGACAAGCGCTTCCACACCTTTTATAAAAGGAACGGCATTAAGATATAATTCAGCATCGGTTTCGCTTGCGCGGGTCATTTCGAGCAGATGTCCCAGTAAACCAAATCCGGAAATATCGGTACAGGCATTTACCTGAAATTGAGCCATAACCTCTGCAGCATTTTTGTTGAGTTCCGACATAATTCCAATGGCTCGCCCGGTAATATCTGCGGAAGCTAAACCATGTTTGGTAGCTGTGGCAATGATGCCGGTTCCGATAGGTTTGGTAAGAATCAGTAAATCCCCTACCCTCGCATTGGAATTGGTAAGTATTTTTTCGGGATTGATGCTGCCGGTAACTACCATGCCGAATTTGGGTTCGTTGTCTTCAATAGTATGGCCTCCCAAAATTCCTATTCCTGCTTCAGCAGCTTTATCGCCGGCACCTTTTAGTATTTGCTGTAAAATTTCCAACGGCAGACGTTTGGAAGGGAAACAGGCAATGTTGAGGGCAAAGAGCGGACGGGCTCCCATGGCATAGATATCGCTCAGCGCATTGGCGGCGGCAATAGCGCCAAAATGATAGGCATCGTCTACAAGCGGCGTAAAAAAATCAACGGTCTGAACTATTGCCAACTCATTGGTTATCCGGTAAACGGCAGCATCATCAGAAGTAGAAGCGTTGACCAGAACATCCGGATGGTTTGCCTGGGGAAGCTGAATCAATATCTTTTCCAATTCTTTTTTACCTAATTTGCAACCACAACCCAAACCATGCGTAAACTGGGTAAGCTTAACATTTTCGCACGAAATCATACCGCTATTATCCTTTTCAGATAAAGAAGGCATCAGCCGCTCCACGGTTTTTGTTATCATTTCCACGGCAGTGTCAATTTCCGTTTCCGTTGTCATCCTTCCGGTGGAAAAGCGAATGGTTCCCATAGCATATTCTATCGGTATTTTCATCGCCTGAAGCACCGACGAAACGCTCACATCTTCCGAATGACAGGCGGCCCCTGCAGAAGCGGCAATATCCGTAAGTTCGGATAATAATGTATTCGCTTCCATAGAAGGAAAGCTGAGACTAAGCGTATTGGGCAAACGCATTTCGGGATGACCATTTAAGAGGACCGATTCCACCTTGTTCTTTATTCCCCGGTAAAGCCTGTCGCGCATCCGACAAAAGTGAACGCTGTTATTTTCCAAATCACGCATGGCAATTTCGCAAGCTTTGCCTAAACCTACAATCTCCACAACATTTTCGGTTCCAGCACGAAGATTCTGTTCATGATTGGCTCCATGAATCAACTTTTCGAGTTGGATTCCCCGGCGGATAAATAAAACGCCAACTCCTTTGGGAGCATAAAGTTTATGTCCGGCCACCGAAAGCAAATCAACATTCAGGGCTTGTACATCAACGGGTATCTTTCCCACCGACTGAGCTGCATCGGAATGAAAAAGAATGCCATGCCGTCGTGCGATTTCCGAAATAGCTTCGATAGGCTGGATAGTTCCCACTTCGTTGTTGGCGTGCATGATACTTAGCAATATAGTCTGTGGTGTGATGGCCTTTTCAACCGAAAGCACATCCACCATACCAAATTCATCAACAGGAAGTATTGTTAACTGAAAACCTTGTTTTTGAAGAAACTTACAAACTTCGAGCACAGCCGGATGTTCTACCGCCGAGGTTATGATATGATTGCCTTTATGGCGGTAAGCCCATGCCGCTCCTTTGATGGCAAAATTATTGGATTCGGAGCCTCCGCTGGTAAAAATGATTTCATCGGGATGACAGTTAAGCAAAGCAGCCACCTGGCAACGTGCATTTTCCACAGCAAGTCGCGCTTTGGCGCCAAAGGAATGCAGGCTCGACGGATTACCAAAATATTCTTCAAGGTATGGTTTCATCGCCTGGGCAACTTCTCCGGCAATAGGCGTGGTGGCATTATAATCTAAATAAATGGGAGTCATGTGCTTTGGAAATAGCGTTTTATTCAATTATTAAATTCATCAAACTGATGGCATTGGCCGCCGGATCGTCTTTATCAAAAGGTAATGTTACTATGTTTTGATTTCGCCGTTTGGAAATACTGAAAAGATATGTTTTATCATAATAATCGAGAGAAATTCCGGCAACGGTTTCAAAATCTTTTTTATCCAGGGCTTCAAAGGCAGATTTAATGTTTTGTCCGCCTAAGCGTTGTTTTATTTTCAGCAACGCCTCTTTCAATAAACTGATGTCAAATTGCGAATATTCCTCTACGAGCCTGCGAATTCTTTCGTGGCGGGACATTTCAATTTTGATCAGAGGACTATTTTGCATTTTATCAAACAATGGCTGTGGAATGGTAACGTTGCCAATGGAAAAGCTTTCGTCTTCCGTCAGGATTATCTTGCCGGAATCAAATTGATTCCATACTGAAAACAAATCATTTTCAAATTGTTCGTTGGTTGGCTGATCCTGTTGGCCCAAAGCACCAAATACCGAACCTTTATGGTGGGCTATGCCTTCCAGATTGAGCACCTGCATGCCTTTTTCAGCCAAAATAGTCAACAGGCTGGTCTTACCGCTTCCGGTCATCCCACCTATCACTATCATTTTGGATTCATTTTCAAATCCTTCCCTGACTTTTTTTCGATATGCCCGATAGCCTCCGGTTAGGATATTGACTTTATATCCGGCCAGGCGGAAAAGCCATGCCATGCTTTCGCTTCGCATTCCGCCCCGCCAGCAATGAACAAGTATCTCCTTTTGACTTGTAATCTGGTGCAATTGTTTTACATAATCAGCCAGTTTCCCGCCAATCAATTCCAAACCCAGGAGAACCGAATCGTTGCGACCGGATTTATTGTAGCGTATGCCTACCTTTTTACGTTCTTCATCATCAAACAAGGGTATATTATATGCCCCCGGTACATGTCCCTGGCTGTATTCGGCAGGCGACCGGACATCAATAACTGGCATTATCAGCGATCTGGCGATAAATTCGCCGGCATCAACTTGTTGAGAATTCATTAAGCAAAAGTAAAAAAAATGAAGCTACAAACCCGAATGGTTGCTAATCAAATTATTGAATTTGTTTAGGATACTGTGGAGGCCTCCCCGGACGTACAACAGAAGGGTCGTACCAGACAAAAGGATGGCTCAGAAACTGGTACCTGCCCGGGAGAATTTTATCCGGAGCTTCAATCCAATCGGGACCTGAATTATCGCTGAGATAAATTAAATAATTACAAATTTGGGTGTTATACGTATCAAATTCATACACTTTACTTTTCAACAGTTCCTCCTGATCGAGAATAAACGCATTATTGAAAAGGGTGAGGTTGAAAGGAAGTTTGCTGCCATGTGCCGCATAATATTTTACCGTTAGTCCGGTTTTCAATTTCCATTCCTTGTTATATTCTTTCAACAATGATATAATACTGTCATTCATCTCTTTAAGATTAAAAACATCTTTTCCATCCGTCCTTACCGAAATTTTAATATCATTTTCCCTATGGTCTGTTATATAATTAGCGTTTGCCAATTTAATCAATTCCTCTTTGGGTTTGTTTTTCCACCAGGTAGTTACACTCTTGTGGTACAAATCGTTTGGCGAAATATGCGGTTGGACATCCACTTTTTTGCTTTTCAAAAAATGAATAAGTGAAAGATATTCTTTTTGGATTCCGGCATCGTTTTCTTCATCAGGAAAATCAAGCATCACAAAATACGTGGCCACGTTATCGCCAAGCAATTTCTTTTCAATAAGATACGTATCGTACGAAAACCTGACATCTCGCAGGTGGACATCATGCCGGATAACAATCAGCTTATCCGGCAATTTGGTTTTGTCGGCATCCCAATAGGTTTTAAAATCCCAGAAAGTATATCCTTCGGTTTTCAGACTTTCAATAAAATTATAATATATCGGAAGTTCAGTTTTTGCTTTTTCAAAATCAAGTTCTGCCTGCTTTTGGGCAAACAAATTTTCTGTATTTACAAACGTAAGTATCCAAATAATTGATAGATAGATTAAAATTCTTTCTTTTTTCATTTTTTGAAATTAATTGGAATAGATTTCAGAAATAAAAACTAATGCAACTTTTTCCGTTTTAAAAAATAGGGTAAAAGCACCTGGTTGAAGCCGGAATTGATGTCAGCTTCCACAAAATCAATGTGGTAGCTTCCGCATCGAAGTTCCAATTCTTTTCTAAATTCTTTAATCGCTTTAATATATTGATTCTTTACTTCATTGGGGTTCACTTTCATCTCTTCGCCACTTTCCATATCCACAAATTTATAAGGACGGTTATCGTAGATAAAATCCTGTTCTTTTTGTTTATCATTTACATGAAACAAAATAACCTCATGTTTATTATGGCGTAAATGCTGCAAGGCCGAAAATAATTCTTCGGTATTGGTCTGGCTTTCCATCATATCGCTGAAAATGACTACCAGCGAACGCTGATGGATGGCTTCGGCTATCTGATGCAATGCCTGGGTGGCAAAAGTACTTTTTTTCGTTTCCACAGGCAAAGGCGTAAGCATTTTTTCGAGATAGGTATATAAAAACCGGTGATGTACCAGACTTGATTTTGCCTGGATATGCTCCTCTATCTTATCAGAAAAAATACTCAGCCCAACTGCATCGCGTTGCTTACGAAGCATGTACATTATCACAGCCGCAGCATACACGGAAAAAATAATTTTATTAGGATTATCTATGGATAGCTTATCCTTTACAGGAAAATACATGGAAGAGGAATTGTCGATAATAATCTGACAACGAAGATTGGTTTCTTCCTCATACCTTTTTACAAACAATTTATCCGTCCGGCCATAAAGCTTCCAGTCAACATGTTTTACAGATTCGCCGGTATTATATAGCCGGTGTTCGGCAAATTCGACCGAAAAACCATGAAACGGACTCTTGTGTAATCCGGTAATAAATCCTTCCACAACCTGACGGGCTAACAAATCCAGAGAATGAAACTGCTGAAGCCTGTCCTGGTTTATCGTATTGTCCACAAAAAAATTGTATTAATTGTTTCTTGGATAAAAACCTTTTGCTCTTGGGCATAAAAATAAAACCTTACCAACCGGAGCAAAGCAAACTTTTGGATATAAACCCCAACGGATTAAAAAAGTTTTTCGAGCTTACCTATTATAACCGACTTTGGAACAGCTCCAACTTGTTTATCAACGATCTGACCATTTTTGAAAAATAAAATCGTTGGTATATTTCTTACGCCAAAACGGGCAGTTACGGAGGGATTATTATCAACATCCAATTTACCAATCACCGCTTTTCCTTCGTATTCGCGGGCAATTTCTTCAACTATGGGGCCTACCATACGGCATGGACCGCACCATTCTGCCCATAAATCAACAATAACGGGTTTATCGGATTTAACAACTAGTTCATCAAAATTTGAATCGTTTAATTCTATTGCCATAATATTAATATTTATGATTTTCTTAACTTTTAATCATTTTCCAAAAGTAGAATTTTTTTTTAAAACAGCTAAAAAAATATTTTTCCGAAAGTATAACCAATAGAAAAGCATTAATTTAGCTTAAATTTTAATTTATTATATGATTGAAGGGCATGTACCATTCCGGGATTGCTGACCATAAACTTATGACTTGGAAGCTCAATGGAAAGATTTTCGCTGGCATCCATAACCTGAAATTTAATTTTGCATTTTCCTTTATTATTGGTTTTTATCATCCGGTATAATTCATCAATTAAAGTAGAAGAAATAACTTCCAGAGGGATAAAAACGGTAATCGTCTGTACAAGTTTTTCTAAGGCATCAGGCAAAAGGGTGATGTTCGTAATTTTAATTTCCAACTGATCGGAAGCGCTATATCGGCTTTGCACCTTGGCATTTACCATTAAAAGAGCGCCTTCCGTCAGGAAATGTCTCATTTTCAGGTAATCTTCCGAAAACAAGTTGAATGAAAAGGTGTCATTGAAATCTTCGAGCGTAAAGCTTCCGAAAGGTTTACCGGTTTTAGTCATTTTATGTGAATCGGAACTTACGATGCCGGCAAAAATCAGGTTATGATTCATCAATTGCCGGAGATCTCCTTTTAAATCACCCAGATTGGTATTACAAAAAGATTCCATTTCTGTTCGGTAACTATCAAGGGGATGTCCCGACATGTAAAAACCGGTAACTTCTTTTTCAAGTTTCAGTTGTTTGAGTTTAGACCATGGCTCACAAACAGGCAGTTGAATTTCGGTTTCCTGGCTAACAGAAGCTTCGCCAAAAAGCGATTGCTGTGTTGAGTTTAATTTGCTTTGATAATTAGCTGCATATTTTATGATCTTTTCCATAAAAGGCGAATCATCTTCACTTTCCTTATAAAAATACTGAGCGCGGTGAGTTCCTTCAAAACCATCAAAAGCGCCTGCCATGGCTAACGCTTCGAAACAGCGTTTGTTCACCGAACGTAGATTAACTCGTTGAGCCATATCAAAAATACTAACAAATGGGCCATTTAAGTTGCGCTCTTCAATAATCGCATTGACCGCCTGTTCACCTACGCCTTTAATGGCAGCCATTCCAAAACGAATCTGTCCTTTTTTGTTTACCATAAAATTAAAACCGCTTTCGTTGATATCCGGTTCCAGAACCAGCAAGTCAGCCCGTTTGCATTCTTCGATATAAAAAGTAATCTTGTCGATGTTGCGAAGGTTATGAGTCAGCACCGAAGCCATATACTCGGCGGGATAATGAGCTTTCAAATAACCTGTTTGATAAGCAATGATAGAATAAGCTGCTGCATGTGAACGATTAAAGCCGTATTTACCAAATTCGCCCATCTGATCATACACATCGGCAGCAACCTTTTCGTCAACATTATTCTTTTGGGAACCTTCAATAAATTCAACTCTCAGTTTTTCGATGAGTTCCATTTTCTTTTTACCCATCGCTTTGCGAAGTTCATCGGCTTTACCGCCCGAAAAGCCGGCCATGGTTTTAGATATCTGCATGATTTGCTCCTGGTAAACCATGATTCCGTATGTTTTCTCCAGAATATGTTCCAGCGAAGAATGAGGATACACAATTTTATCCCGGCCATGTTTGCGGTTAATGAAATTAGGAATGTTATCCATAGGACCGGGGCGATACAACGCATTCATTGCAATAAGATCTTCGATGGTAGTAGGCTTTAAATCGCGGAGATACATTCGCATGCCTTCCGATTCAAACTGGAACGTACCTATGGTGTCGCCACGCTGGTAAAGTTCAAATGTCTGTTGATCGTCCATCGGAATTTCATCAATATTAATTTTAATTCCGTGTCGTTTTTCTATATTTTCGATGGCATCTTTGATGATGGAAAGCGTAGCCAAGCCTAAAAAGTCCATTTTCAGCATGCCTGCCGATTCGACTAATTTTCCATCATACTGGGTAACCATCAGTTCCGAATCTTTAGCCGTAGCCAAAGGAATATGATCAATCAGATCCTCCGGGCCAATAATAACTCCGCAGGCATGGGTACCGGTGTGCCGAGCCGAACCTTCGAGTGTTTGTGCAAAACGTAAAGTTTTCTGAACCAATTCCGAGCCCTTATTTTTTTCTTCGGCTAATTCTGGGACTTCATTAAACGCTTGTTCCAGAGTTATCCCAGGTCGTTCAGGAATTAATTTTGCCAGTTTATCGGCTTCCGGCAACGGCAGTTTTAAAACACGGGCAACATCGCGTATAGACGTTTTTGCCGCCATGCTTCCGAAAGTTATAATCTGGGCAACTCTGTCTTCTCCATATTTTTCCACAACATATTTCAACACTTTACCCCTGCCTTCATCATCAAAATCCACATCAATATCAGGCATGCTGATACGTTCCGGGTTCAAAAAACGTTCAAAGAGTAAATCATACTTGATAGGATCCACATTGGTGATACCGGTACAATATGCAACCACAGAGCCTGCTGCCGAACCTCTGCCAGGACCCACGGTAACACCCATTTTGCGGGCTGCATTAATAAAATCCTGAACAATAAGAAAATAGCCAGGAAATCCCATGGACTTGATTACGCTTAGTTCAAAATCGAGCCGTTCTTTTATTTCATCATTCAAATCGGGATATAAGCGGTAAGCGCCATCATAAGCAAGATGGCGCAGATATTCATTTTCGCTTGTAAATTCCTTAGGTAATGGAAAATGAGGAATGACAATATCTTTGGCAAGGATGGAAAAATCTTCAATCTTGTTGACTATTTCCCTGGTATTGCTTATGGCTTCGGGACAAGCCGAAAAAATGCCAGCCATTTCCTCAGGAGTTTTCAAAAATTCCTGGCCCGTATAGCTCATATCGGAATCTTCCTGTAGTTCCCGGTTTGTATTCAGGCAAATAAGTATATTGTGAGCATCCGAATCATCGGCATTTACAAAATGAACATCGTTGGTAGCTATGACTTTTACACCGAATTTTTTTGCCAGTTCGAGCAATTCTTTATTTACCTCCGCCTGTTCGGAAATACCGTGATCCATCAGTTCGAGATAAAAATCTTCTCCAAAAATGTCGAGATATTCTTTTAAAATTTCTTCAGCTTTTTCTAACCCTTTATAAAGAATAGCCTGGGCAATTTCGCCACCCAGACAAGCCGAAGATGCAATCAGCCCTTCATGATATTTTCTAAGCAATTCTTTGTCTATACGCGGAGTATAATAAAACCCTTCGAGAAATCCCTTAGAGCAAAGCCGGGAAAGATTGTGATAGCCTTCCAGGTTTTTGGCAAGCAGAATCAGGTGGAATCCGCTCCTATCCTGTTTTCCCCGTTTATTCATCCGGCTTTCCTCTGCCACATACATTTCACATCCGATAATCGGTTTTATACCCTTACTGGTGGCTTCATTAAAAAATTTCAGCACACCATACATATTGCCATGATCGGTAATGGCAAGTGCATCCATTCCGGAGTTCTTAGCTTTGGCAATAAGTTTTTCTATGCTGGCAGCCCCATCAAGTATGGAATATTGGGTATGAACATGTAAATGGGTAAAATCGGACATCTATTTAAAATTTAGGAAGTAAGATTCTGGAATTTTTTTTGGTAAAATTATAAAAAAAGCCAGTGGTTTTTTCCATTGTTCATAAAAAATAATAACTGACTATATGCTTAAAATTCAATAATATATATTCTAAAACGTCAGGTTATCATTTTATAATTCTCAGATTCAGTGACTAAACTTTGGTCATTGTTTTTTATCAGGAATAAATTCCCATGATCAAAATTTCTTAAAAACGCTTTGATATTAGGAATTTTATTCGGACTTTTGCAAGCTCAATTTTAAAAAATATTAATCATTAACACTTAAGAAAATGCCAGCAAGAATGAGATTACAAAGATATGGCAAAAAAGGCATGCCTTTTTACCATATAGTAATTGCGGATGGTCGTGCACCCCGGGACGGAAAGTATGTAGAGAGAATTGGCACCTATAATCCATTAACTAAACCCGCAGAGATCAATATAGATTTTGATAAAGCGATGGAATGGCTACGCAACGGAGCGCAACCTTCGGATACCGTAAATGCTATCCTGCGTTACAAAGGCGTGCTGATGAAACAGCACTTACAAAAAGGAGTTGCAAAAGGCGCTCTTAGCCAGGAACAGGCTGATGTAAAGTTTAACGAATGGCAAACAACCAAAGAAGCTAAAATCATCAGTAAAGCTAAAGAAGTGGAATTAACAAAGAAAGAAGCTAAGAAAAAACGCCTCGAAGCCGAAATCAAGATTAACGAAGCTAAAGCCGAAGCTCTTGCCAAAAAAAGAGCCGCTGAAGCCGAAGCACAAAAAGCCGCAGCCACTGTAGAAACTCCTGCAGAAGAAGTAGCAGAAACTACGGAAGAGCCAACAACTCCCGAAGTAGCTCCAGCCGAATAAATAAAAGAACTAATACAAATAAAAACCGTCTATCCTTATCTATAGACGGTTTTTTTATTGAATAAAACCTTCAGCTTAAAATTACTAAAAGTTGTCTACCAAAAAAATTTACAGAAATTTTAAACCTGTTGCTAATTAATAATTTATTACTTTTGCAAAACCTTTCGCAAACTATATTAGTTGCTTGAAATTAAGATGTTTAAATAAAAAGAAAAATGGAAAAAAAGAAAAAATTTATCACTTGTGACGGAAACTATGCCGCTTCTCACATCGCCTACATGTTTAGCGAAGTTGCCGCAATTTATCCTATCACCCCCTCCTCTACTATGGCTGAATACATTGATGAATGGGCGGCTCATGGCAGAAAAAATATTTTCGGAGATGTAGTTAAAGTTGTTGAAATGCAGTCGGAAGGTGGAGCAGCAGGCGCTGTTCACGGTTCGTTACAGGCAGGCGCTTTAACCACAACCTATACCGCTTCCCAGGGTTTATTGCTGATGATACCAAACATGTATAAGATCGCCGGTGAACTTTTACCGGGTGTTTTTCATGTTTCGGCTCGCAGTTTAGCTGCCCAGGCGCTTTCAATTTTTGGCGACCACAGTGATGTAATGAGCACACGCCAAACAGGCTTTGCTATGCTTGCTACAGGTAGTGTTCAGGAAATTATGGACTTAGCCGCCGTTGCTCATCTTACAGCCATCAAATCAAGGGTTCCGTTCATGCACTTCTTCGACGGATTCCGTACTTCCCACGAAATTCAAAAAGTGGAAGCTACCGATATGGATGATCTGGCTAAACTTTTGGATTATGACGCCGTTCAGGCTTTCCGCGACCGCGCTTTAAATCCGGAACATCCCGTTACCAGAGGTACGGCACAAAACCCGGATATCTATTTCCAATCGCGTGAAGCAGCTAACCGTTTTTACGATGTTCTTCCCGATATGGTTGAAGATTATATGCAACAACTGAAAACCATCACCGGACGCGAATATCATCCCTTTACGTATTATGGCGCCAAAGATGCCGAAAATATCATCGTTGCCATGGGTTCCGTTACCGAAACCATTAAAGAAATAATTGATTATCTCGTTGAAAAAGGTGAAAAAGTCGGTTTGATTACCGTTCATCTCTACCGTCCGTTCTCGGCCAAATATTTACTTAACGTAATGCCAAAATCGGTAAAACGTATTTCCGTTCTCGACCGCACCAAAGAACCAGGCGCTAATGGCGATCCTTTATATCTTGATGTTAAAGAAATTTTCTACGGAAAGGAAAATGCTCCGCTTATCGTTGGCGGACGTTATGGCTTAAGTTCCAAAGATACTACCCCGGCTCAGATGTTAGCCGTTTTCGACAATCTGAAATTAGCCGAACCCAAGAACCAGTTCACCGTAGGTATTGTGGACGACGTTACGTTCAAATCGTTGCCTATGGGTCCCGAAATTGATGTGGCTCCCAAAGGAAACTTCGCCGCTAAATTCTATGGTTTAGGTTCCGACGGTACCGTGGGCGCCAACAAAAATTCCATCAAAATCATCGGCGACACCACCGACAAATATTGCCAGGCTTATTTTGCTTACGATTCCAAGAAATCGGGCGGTATAACCGTTTCTCACCTTCGTTTTGGTGATATTCCTATCCGTTCACCCTATTTGGTGAATACACCAAACTTTGTGGCATGCCACGTTCCGGCTTATCTCAATCAATACGATATGCTCAAAGGATTGAAGAAAAGCGGAGTATTTTTGCTAAACAGCATCTGGAGCGCCGAAGAAACAAAAAATCATCTGCCCGATCAGGTTAAAAAATACCTTGCCGAAAACAATATCAATTTCTACATTATTGATGCTACCAAAATAGCCGAAGAATTAGGCCTTGGAAGTCGCACCAACACCATCATGCAGAGCGCATTCTTCAAAGTTTCAGGCGTAATTCCTTACGAACAAGCCGTAGAGCAGATGAAGAAATTTATTGTCAAAAGCTATGGCAACAAAGGCGAAGACGTTGTAAAAATGAACTACGCCGCCGTTGACCGCGGAAGTGATGTGGAAAAAGTTGAAGTCCCTGCCGAATGGGCAAAAATAGTAGTAAAACCTGTTACCCATCCGAACAATGTCCCCGATTTTATCCGCAATGTCGTTGAACCTATCAATGCACAAAAAGGCGATGACCTGCCAGTAAGCGCTTTCCTCGATCGCGAAGACGGAACTTTTCCTGCCGGTACCAGCGCCTACGAAAAACGCGGTATTGCCGTTAACGTTCCCGAATGGATAGCCGATAACTGTATCCAGTGCAACCAGTGCTCTTATGTTTGTCCTCACGCCGTTATCCGCCCGTTCCTCCTTTCGGAAGAAGAATTGAAAAATGCACCCGAAGGTACTACGACTAAAAAAGCTCAGGGCAAAACGCTCGAAGGTTTACAGTTCAGGATGCAGGTGAGTGTTCTCGATTGTACAGGCTGCGGCAACTGCGCCGATGTTTGTCCTGCTCCTAAAAAAGCACTCGAAATGAAACCTCTCGATACACAAATAGGAGAAACCAAACGCTGGGAATACATGACCACCAAAGTTGGATATAAAGACACCTTGCTTCCTAAAAACGGTTCGGTTAAAAACAGCCAGTTTGCTCAACCGTTGTTCGAATTCTCAGGCGCCTGCGCCGGTTGCGGTGAAACTCCTTATATCAAATTAATCACTCAATTGTTTGGTGATCGCATGATGGTAGCCAACGCTACCGGATGTTCGTCCATCTATGGCGGCTCCGCTCCTTCCATGCCTTATTGCACCAACAAATTCGGCAAAGGCCCGTCATGGGGAAATTCTTTATTTGAAGATAATGCAGAATTTGGTTTAGGTATGGCAATGGGTGTTAAAAATACCCGTCAGCGCATCGAATCCCTGATGAAACAATCGCTGGAAAACGATATTAAAGCCGAAACCAAGGAAGCTTTCAACGAATGGCTTGCTGGTAAAAACAATGCCGAAGCCTCTGAAATAGCTTCAGCCAAAGTTATTGCAGCGCTCCAAAATGAATCCAACCCTGTGGCCAAAGCAATCCTCGACCTGAAACAATACCTGATTAAAAAATCGCAATGGATTTTCGGTGGCGATGGCTGGGCTTATGATATCGGTTACGGTGGATTAGACCATGTATTAGCCTCCGGCGAAGATGTTAATGTTTTGGTGCTCGATACCGAAGTATATTCCAATACCGGCGGTCAGGCTTCAAAATCAACACCTATTGCTGCCGTAGCTAAATTTGCTGCATCCGGCAAACGGGTTCGTAAAAAAGATTTAGGTATGATGGCCATGAGTTATGGTTACGTTTATGTTGCCCAGGTTGACATGGGAGCTAACCAAAACCAGTATTTCAAGGCATTGAAAGAAGCCGAAGCTTATCCTGGACCTTCCTTAATTATTGCCTATGCACCATGTATCAATCATGGATTGCGTTCGGGCATGGGAAAATCGCAGGAAGAAGGCAAACGCGCCGTTGAATGCGGATACTGGCATTTATATCGGTTCAATCCATTGCTGGAAGCCGAAGGCAAAAATCCATTCCAGATTGATTCCAAAGAACCACAATGGGATAAATTCCAGGATTTCCTCAACTCGGAAGTACGCTATACTTCGCTCAAAAAACAATTCCCTGCCGAAGCCGGTGAATTATTCAAAGCTGCCGAAGTTAATGCTCAATGGCGTTACAAAAGCTACCAACGGTTAGCATCACTCGATTACACTAAATAAGCGTTAAGCTATTTATTTCCAAAAGCCGGTTCCTTAGGGTAACCGGCTTTTTTATTATCCTCTGCTTAGCATAAAATTAGCACATTAACAAATTAGCACATTAACACATTAACGAATCGTTTTTGTACTTTTGCAGATTCAAACAACACCCGGTATGCAAACAACTCGTAAAATCATCCTCTTTTCGCTTATGATAGCGATGGTTCTGTCCTTTTCGGATTGTACCAAGAAAAATAAAGTAAAACATCACGACAAGACCAGGGTGGTGCAAACCACTCAAATACTCCGCGAAGTGGATAGCTCGTGCCGCGCGCTGATGCTCAACCAGCAAACCGTGATGGGAGTTCTTTACCAGCAACGCTCGGGCGAAATGAAGGCTTTGGCTTACCAGGCTTTTAACATCGCCAAGGTAATGCTCGACAAAGATTTGGCCGATAAATCGGTGAACCAGCACCGGACGATAGTTGTGGATATTGACGAAACGGTGCTCGACAACAGTCCGTACCAGGCAAAATGTGCTTTGGAAAATGTCAGGTATCCCGACTTTTGGTCGGAATGGTGCAAGGCTGTACGGGCAAAAGCCATCCCGGGCGCGGTAGATTTTCTCAACTACGCCAAAGCCAACGGCGTGGATGTGTATTATGTTACCAACCGCAGCAACGACGTAAAAGAAGTTACCCTGAAAAACCTTAACGATGCCGGGTTTCCCTATGCCGACGAAAAACACCTGATGGTGAGCACCGGCGAATCCACCAAAGAACCACGCCGCCAGCAAATCCTGGAACATAACCATATCGCACTGCTTATCGGCGACAACCTGAATGATTTTGCCCAGGTATTTGAAAAAAAATCATCCGGCGAACGTATGGACCTGGTGGATAAAATGCAGGACGAATTCGGGCGCCGTTTTATTGTTTTGCCCAACGCCATGTATGGCGACTGGGAAGGCGCCGTTTACAATTATAATTATGCCCAACCCGACTCGGTTAAGATTGATTTACGGTTGAAGGGTCTTAAAGGATTTTAATTGCTTTCACAAAACCACCTGATGAATTTCAAAAACCGTCTTATCCATCCCATTTTCAGATTAGTTTCCGGCATTGCTGCCGAAGCCAATATGCCTGCTTACGTCATTGGAGGTTTTGTACGCGATCTTATCTTAAAACGCGGATCCAAGGATATCGACATCGTTGTGCTTGGCAACGGCATCGAAATTGCCGAAAAAACCGCTGCTAAAATCGGGAAAAAGACTTCGGTTAATGTCTTTAAGAACTTCGGCACAGCCATGCTTCATTATGGCGACTGGCAGATTGAATTTGTGGGTGCACGCAGGGAATCGTACAACTGGGATTCGCGTAAGCCGGTGGTTGAAAACGGTACGCTGGAGGACGACCAGAACCGCCGCGATTTCACCATCAACGCTCTTGCCATCAGCCTTCAGAAAGAAGATTACGGTGAGGTAATGGATCCGTTCGACGGGCTTTCGGATATCGAAAAAAAGATTATCCGCACCCCCCTCGATCCCGATATCACCTTTTCCGACGATCCCTTACGGATGATGCGCGCCGTTCGTTTTGCCGCGCAACTCGATTTCACCATTTATCCCGATACCTTTTCGGCTATCGCCCGTAATGCACACCGCATCTCCATCGTTTCCATGGAACGCATCATCGAGGAATTCAACAAGATTCTGCTTTCCCCAACGCCATCCGCCGGAATAAAACTACTCGATCAATGCGGCTTGCTTAACCTGATTTTTCCTCAGTTTATTGCCTTGAAAGGCGCCGAATTTATTGATGGCAAAGGGCACAAGGACAATTTTTATCATACGCTGGAAGTGGTGGATAAAATCTCGGCAGGCAGCGATAACCTGTGGCTTCGCTGGGCGGCTATGCTCCATGATATCGCCAAACCGCTTACCAAACATTTTGAACCGGAAACAGGCTGGACCTTCCACGGGCACGAATTCAAAGGTTCGAAGATGGTTCCTTCGGTTTTTAAGAGTCTGAAACTGCCGCTCAATGAAAAGATGAAATATGTGCAGAAGCTTGTGCTGCTGCATCTGCGACCTATTGTGCTTTCGGAAGAAGAAGTTACCGACTCGGCGGTGCGACGGCTGCTCTTTGAAGCCGGCGACGACATTGACGACCTGATGATGCTTTGCGAAGCTGACATCACATCCAAAAACCCCGAGAAGGTGCGCCGCTACATGAAAAACTTTGAGATTGTACGAACCAAACTCAAAGAAATTGAAGAAAAAGACCGCCTGCGCAACTGGCAACCACCCGTCAGCGGCGAAATCATCATGCAGACCTTTGCATTGCAACCCTGCCGCGAGGTGGGCATCATCAAAAATGCCATCCGTGAAGCCATCCTCGACGGGATTATTCCCAACCAATACGACGAAGCCTTCCGCTTTATGCTTGCCGAAGGTGAAAAACTCGGATTGAAGGCAAAATCGTAACCGGCTATTGGCTGTTGGATATTAGCTGTTGGCCATTAGCTATTGGTTATTAGCAAGCTGCCAGTAGCTCTTTTTTTGAAAAACCTGACAGCGTACGCAGTATCTGTTAGCGTTTAAAAGACAATTACGAATTAAAAATTACGAATTACGAAAACAATCCAAAACCTGACAGCGTACGCAGTACCTGTCAGCGTTTAAACTTAGCCGTTAGCTGTTGGTCAATTGCTAATAGCTAACAGTCAATAGCCAACGGCCATACAAGGTAGCACAACGTTGCACCAAGTCCCGGCACAACGTTTCACTACGTTTTTTTGTCATGCCTACTCCGCTGAGCGGTAAAGCATTTTTCGCCCATCCGGATAAATAAAAAAGGAAAACCTTATTTTTACTCTTAAACCTTAGTAGTAGAAGAAATAATAACCGCCCCGACCTCCGACCTTATTACCTTATTACCTTATTATGGCGGCTATAAGGGAATAAGGTTATTTTTCGTTTGTGTAATTTTTCTATTAAGGTTAAAAAAGATAAGGAAAATAAGGTTTAGCATAATATCAGAAATGAAGAACCGACAAAACAGGCAAATCCCGAAAGGATGACATTGTTATTTTATCCCTGTTGAGCGGTTCCAAGTAATCCAAAACCGCTTTGTCTCAGGCGACAAATGCTTTGTCGCTCAGCCGGGCAGTCTCATATATAACGTGACAAATAAAATACAAATATAAGGATTCCTATAGATCTTTTTAATCTATTATTTAAAGCAGCAAAAAATCAAGTATTATTATACTTTAAAAAGATAATTCGTTTTGTCTTATTCCAAACTCAATGATAGCTTTTTGAATGTTTTTCATTTTCTTAATACGGAATAATTCTTCATTTTTAGCAGTTACAAAAGGGCTATATTCTTCTTTATTTGAAAGCATTTTCCAAACAATTATTGCAATTTTTCTTGCAGTTGCAGTAATTGCAACTGAACGACCTTTCTTTACTGCAATTCGAATAAAAAATGCTTTTAAAGGGTTTTGGATAACAATTCTTTCAATTGAATTTGCTGCATCACGAAAGGCTAATGCTACCCTATTCTTTTTAGAATCTGTGTGCGAAGAAATAACTTTTCCACCTGTTATTTTATTGTTTGGTGATAATCCAAGCCATGATGTAAAGTGCTTTGCCGTTTTGAATTTTGATAGATCAGTACCAACTTCGGAAATAAGAGTTAAGATTGTGCCTGTGTTTATTCCTGGAATTTTTAGTAGATCAACATCATAAAGGTGATAAGCATATTCCGCTATTTGTAGTGGGGGACAATTTTTGTAAGTAATATTCTTTGGTGGTTTGTAATTTTTAGTTAGAGAACAATCATCTAAATGAATAATTTCTTTCATTTTGACCCTCTGTTTAAGCAAAAGATTGATTTTTTCATCACACTGAGTAATTTGTTGTTGAAAATGATTGTAACTATCATAGCTTTGTTGAAGTTCAAATAGATACTCATCACGATAATTACCTTCAAGAGCTTTAACAAATTCTTCTGGAGAGTGCTTGCAATTAGGATGTATAAGTGTAACAAGTTCAATCGGGTCTCTTTTTCCTATTAAAATAGATTCAATTAATCTACGACCAGTTAACCCAACCAAATCACGCAAAATAGGCTTTAGCTGCAAGTTCATTAAAGTCAGATTTTTATTCATTTTCAATACTTGCTGCGATGCATGCTGAATAAGGTATTGACGTTGTCTGGTGTAAATTCGAAGTTCTTCTGTAATTAGGTCAGGCTGAAAACTAGCTGATAATAAACCTAAACTATGCAAAAGTTGTATCCATCTACTATCAACAACATCTGTTTTTCTTCCTTTAACATTTTTAATATGCCGTGCATTAACAAGAATTGTTTCAAAACCATAGTCTTGTAGTAATACAAAGAGTTGTTTCCAATAAAATCCAGTAGATTCCATTGCTACAGTCTCTATCCCCATATTTTTAAGGTATGTGGCTATTTCATGGAGATTACAGGTAAAAATGCCAAATTCATTAACATCATTTGAACCTTGACCTACACAGACAAAGTAAGATCGGCTACCAACATCAATCCCTGCTGCTTTGAGATTTACTATAGGCATTTCCATAAATATTTTTGATGTATCCTGATTTACATTTTTTTTAGTACCTGTAAGATGTGTTTTTTGTTTTTTCATAACTTCTAATTTTTAAGTTTAAAAAATAGGAAGTGCAAAACAAAAATGCAAAAAACATATAGTCTCATATTCGGGTTCTATAGTGTGTAGCTATTGACCCAATTAAGTTTTCACTGCATTTTCAATCCAGGCTACTCAAGGGGTTTATAAAACTCCATTGACTGCAACGGACTAAGAATTGCACTTCATAGACATAAAAGTACAAATTATTTGTTATTTATGGTAGTTTTCTTTTTTGTTGAAGGGGGGCTACTCCTTTAAATTAGTGGCAACTCTTCTATCTGTCTCAAATTTCACCCTCATATTTTTAAGTTGGACAACTCATTCTTCAATTTCGTTTCGAGATCTTTTATTGTCGTGTAAGGCAAACATTTTTGTCCACGTGTGTCAAATTTTAATTCATTGGTGTCTTTTATTAGTAAAACAGTTTTTTTATTAAGACCCCAAGCATAACCAACTTCTAAATACACATTTGGATTTGCTGATGTTAAGTCCGCAATTACAAAGTCAGAGGTTGCAATTCTTTCCTTTACAAACTCCATCACATCTCCTGTAAAAGATTTAAGGTCTGCTCTTTCACATAAGTATCCACATGAGTTTACCGCTCCTTGTATTCCATAATGAAAACAGTCGTCAAATTCAGATGCAAATGGCATAGCTACAAAAATTTTTTTCTTACTGTCAGAACCATAACCTGCTGCTCTCATAGTTTCAGCTGAATTTTCTTTAAGTTGCTTTATCCCACCAGATTTTTGTGTTGGTATTTCTAATGTAGGAAACAAACCTACAAGAACATTTTGAAGTCGTGTTGCTCTGCCTTTTGATCGCTCTACAAAAATAATTTCCGAAAGATTGTCTGGAATATCGTCTGAAGAAATGCTATCTAAAATACCGGCAAGCTGGCTTTCAAATGCTTCAATTTCGTCAAGTCCATAACCGGGACCATGAATCGTCATTAAAACAGTTTTTATTGAAGGATCAGAACTTGCTAATGATACAAATGCTTTTCTCCCAAATTCTCGGATTTCTTTGTATCCGAATTGTCGCAATGTTGGAACACCAATAAAAATGATGCTTTTAGTGTTTGTTATTTTTTTACTGTCAGTAAAAAAATAACCACCAATTTTAGGAAATTTTTCTGTAATTGGTTCACCTAACTCTTCAAATTTTCTTTCAATATCTCTGTCAAGTCCGTAAGTCGCTTGAGCAAACTTTAAAACTAAACTGTCCGCCTTAATTTGGAATGCGTCACCGTGAGTTACTAAAACTTTAATGCCTGCCATATTTGTTGAATTATATCGTTTAAAATTTCTATCTGTTGAGACTATTCTATCGTAATAGATTTGCTGCCAATGTTTTTTTGACCCTCATTATTCCTTCGTTAATTTATCTCTATTCTCTTCTTCGTGCCCCTTTGTGCAATCCTTAGTGCCCTTTGTGTTATAAAAAACTATCCATCTTCTCTCAACTCCACTTTTCCCCAGCCAACACCCGCACCCGGGCATAAAAATCAATAATCGGAACAGCCTGTCTCTTCATTTCTTCTGCTAAAGTACACTACTTTTATCTTTAACTATCCGGTTTTTTTATGTTTTTCCAAAAATATTTTCAAAATCATGTAGAAATCAAAAAATATGTTGTACATTAGCGGCATTAATCCTTTAAAATTTAAGCCTATGAGTACAAATTCTGAATCGGGAATTGCCTCAAATCTGGGCAATTTTCAAATCATGACGGGCCTTTGCCAGGGCTTCGGTTCCAAATACAATCCTTTCAATCCCCTGATCAAGCTCGATGCATTGAATGGATGTTACCAACTGGCAACAGAAAGTGTGAACGCCGTAAAAGAAGCCAAACCCCCTGCCGATCGTGCTTCCGACGAGCGTAGTATTGTTTTCACCCCTTTGAGCGACATTGTTACCGCTTCGTTCAATTCTCTCCGTTCCTGCGGCGCTTCGCCCCAGGTGATTGCCGATATACGTCCTGTGGTTTACAAGCTCCTTGGCCGCCGTATCTCTGCAGTCAAAGGCGAAACGGAGTCCGTTACGCCGGAGGAGCCGGGCGCCGGAGCTCCCAAAACCATCTCCGCTTCGCAGCAAAGTTTCAACAGCAAGATCGATTTTATGGCAACCTATATCGAGGCATTGAAGAACAAACCCAAATACAGCCCCAACGAGGAACCGCTGAAGATTGCAAGCCTTACCGCCCTGCTTGGCAGGATGAAGGATACCAATCAGACCGTGGTGGACAATACTGCGCCCCTTGTTGCCGCCCGTAGCCATCGCAATCAGGTATTCAACGATCCCGAAACCGGCCTGGTAGCCATTGCCAGCCTGGTAAAAAAATACGTTAAATCCATTTACAAACCCCAAAGCATGGAGTATAAAAAGATTGGCGGATTGGGTTTTGTCAAAATCCGCGAATAGAAAACCGGGGAGCGCTGTTTTTATATTACGTACGGCAAGCCATAGCCTTGGCCCTTTCGTAAATTTGCCATACCCGTTCACGGGTATACAAAATACGTTCACAGGTATCTTTTACCCGTTCACAAGTATATTTTGTTCGTTCACGAGTATCCGAAATCCATTCACGAATATCATAAACCCATTCACAAGTATCATAAACCCATTCACGGGTATCCAAAACCCATTCACGGGT
>CAXXDR010000001.1:0-1106838 GCA_963665885.2 Bacteroidales bacterium
TCGGATGGGTAAACGGTTCTGACAAAATTCAGTTTCCTCAATTCACCGGAAAGGAAATCCCGTTCGTTGAGTAAAATTTTTACCTGTTCCTGCATTCGCCGGGGATTAGATAGTTTCTGAATCGCTAATTCAGCATTTAATACACTGATGTTGTATGGCGGTTTTATTTTATCGAGGATACGAATTAACGCCGGATTGCCCATCCCGATACCCAAACGCAGTCCTGCCATTCCCCAGGCTTTCGACAGTGTCTGCATCACGAACAAATTGGAATATTTTGCCAGTAAGTCAACAACGCTGGCATCAGGACAAAAATCAATATACGCCTCATCTACAATTATAAGTCCTTTAAAACCATCGAGCAATTGTGTCATTGCCTGCCGGTTCATCAGGTTGCCCGAAGGATTGTTGGGCGAACAGATAAACAAAATTTTGGAATCTTCATCCGCTGCATCCAGCACAGCTTTTACATTGGGCTGGAAGTCTGGCGTAAGAGGAATCTTTCGAATCTCAACATCATTAATGGCAGCACTTACGGCATACATGCCATAGGTGGGCGGCTGAATGATTATGTTATCTTTTCCTGGGTTGCAAAAAATGCGTATCAGCAAATCAATGACTTCGTCCGATCCGTTTCCTGTAAATATCCGATCTGGATTCACCTTTTTTACTGACCCAATTACTTTTCTCAGTTCATGCTGACATGGATCCGGATAACGATTTACTCCGTTAAAAAACGGATTTTCGTTTGCATCTAAAAATACTTCTGCTTCGCCGTTAAATTCATCTCGTGCTGATGCATAAGATTCCAAGTCTCTTATATTTTTTCTTATCTTATCTTCTAAAATCATGTTTCAAAATTTAATTCTAATTCCTACTGCATTTTTGTGAGCATCTAATCTCTCTTCAGTAGCCATAGCTATAATCGTTGGAGAAAGCCTTTTTAGCCCTTCCCGGCTTATTTTCTGAAAAGAAATTTTCTTGACAAAAGAATCAAGGGAAACTCCGCTGTACATACGGGCAAAACCCGATGTTGGCAAAGTATGGTTAGTTCCCGAAGCATAGTCGCCGGCACTTTCGGGCGAATAATTTCCGATAAAAACAGAGCCTGCATTGATAACCCGTTTGCAGAAATAATCTTCCTCTTCAACAGAAAGGATCAAATGTTCGGGGGCATAACTATTAATACAATACAGGGCTTCCTCTTTCCCATCCACATATATCAAAGCTGAATTCTCCAGAGCAGCACAAGCAATTTCTTTACGGGGAAGAACCTCCAGTTGCCGTTCAATTTCTTTTGCCACCCGATCAATAATGCTTCGTTCCCAGGTAACCATCAGCGCCTGGCTATCTCTGCCATGTTCCGCCTGCGAAAGCATATCGGCAGCTACAAAAGCCGGATTGGCCGTTCTGTCAACCACAACCATTACCTCTGACGGACCTGCCGGTAAATCAATGGCAACACCATGACGGAATGCTTCCATCTTAGCAGCCATTACATACTGATTGCCGGGACCAAATATTTTATAAACAGCAGGTATTGTTTTTGTCCCAAAAGTCATTGCTGCTATAGCCTGTACTCCTCCCGTTTTGAATACTCGTGTTACTCCGGCAATTTTTGCTGCATAAAGAATCGTCGGGTTTATACTTCCGTCGGCAGAAGGTGGCGTACACATCACCATTTCGCCACAACCGGCAATTTTTGCCGGAACAGCGAGCATAAGTACAGTTGAAAACAAAGGTGCACTGCCTCCGGGAATATACAAACCCACTTTTTCGATGGGAGTGACACCTTGCCAGCAGACTACTCCCGGCGATGTTTTTACCTTTTTTATGGTTGATATCTGTTGCGAAGCATGAAACTTATAAATATTTGCATAAGCGGTATGAATGGCTGCTTTCAGGCTCTCGCCTATCTTATTCTCAGCATCTGCCATTTCTTTATCCGTAACTTGCAGTTCATTTATTTCTGCATGATCAAATTCATGGGTGTATTTTTTTACTGCTGCATCGCCATGTATTTTTACACCGTTAAAAATGCTTTTCACAACATTTTCCATGGTTTCAATATGGATTGCCGGGCGGGTGGTCAATCTTTTCCATGTTTGGATATCAGGATTATATACTATTTTCATTCGTAAATAATTTATTATTAACAGGTCGGATGAAACTCGTCCCGCAAAGCGGAACTCGATTCATACTTCTTTTTAAACAACCATTTTTTCTATTGGTAACACCAATATTCCCTGAGCACCGGCAGCTTTCAACTGATCAATGACATTCCAGAAATCCGTTTCACTGATTACAGAATGCATCGAACTCCATCCTTTTTGAACTAAAGGCATAATCGTTGGGCTTTTAATACCTGGTAATATTCTGGATATTTCGTGAACAGCATCATCAGGAGAATTCAGCAAAATATACCTGTTATTGCGTGAAGCTAAAACCGCACGAATACGGAATAATAATTTATCCAGTATTTTTTGTGTTTCCTCCGGTAATTCTTTCCCGGATACAAGGCAGGCCTGGCTTTTGAGCACAACATCAACTTCTTTTAGACCATTTGAAAATAATGTACTTCCCGTACTCACCAAATCACAAATAGCATCCGATAATCCAATATTGGGAGCTATTTCAACGGAACCGGAAATTTCATGAACCTCGGCCAGGATGTTCTTTTTTTTCAAATAACCATTCAGAGAGTTGGGATAAGATGTGGCAATACGTTTCCCGTTGAAATATTCAGATCCAGAATATTCAATCCCCTTGGGTATTGCCATGGAAAGCCTGCATTTGGAAAAACCAAGATATTCGATGATTTGAATATCCCTGCATTTTTCGATGATCACATTTTCGCCAAGGATGGCAATGTCGGCCACCCCGTCTTCCACATACTGTGGAATATCGGCATTGCGGAGATAAAGCACTTCCACCGGGAAATTGCGGGCAACGGCTTTTAGCCTGTCGTTTCCGTTTTCGATGGAAATTCCGCATTCTTTAAGAAGCCGGAGCGATTCTTCTGTTAGCCTTCCCGACTTTTGAACTGCAATTTTTAATGTTACGGACATCTGTTTCGTTTTATGCCCGTCCAATTCCCGACAGTTCCTCTGTTATGAAAACAAAAAGCCCCGTCTGGTATCAGGCGGGGCGATTTTTACTTATCTTTATTTTGGAGATCAGCACATGACATCACCTTTTCGCCTGCTGGCAAGTATGATGATGGTGATGCTGATTGGTAAAAAACATTGTGATAAATTTTCGGCAAAAGTAATACATTTTTTAAAATGGTAAGAAAATAATGATGTTTTACAAGAAATCTAAGACTACCATTTGTTGAATAGAACAAACAGTAGTCTTAAAAAAATTATATCAAAAATCGCGTTCCACATCTTTATCACCTCTCCCCGAAAGGTTAATAACGGCGAGTTCATGCTTGTTTTTGAGCATTTTCATTGCAAGTGCAATAGCGTGGCTTGATTCAATAGCCGGGATTATCCCTTCGAGTTTTGACAATAAGGAGAATGCTTCAATAGCTTCATTATCTGTAACCGGATAATAAAAAACCCTGCGAGAATCTTTTAAATAAGCATGCTGTGGACTAATGCCGGGATAATCAAGACCGGCAGCAATCGAGTGCGACTCCATTGGATTTCCCTGCTCATCTACCAAACAATACGACATGGTTCCCTGAAAAAGAGATGGAACACCAAAAGAAAGCGTAGCAGCAGTATTATTTTTACTACCATTGCCTCCTCCTTCGGCTCCATAGATTTTCACATTATGTTCATCGAGAAAGCCGGAAAACAAGCCGATGGCATTAGAACCACCGCCCACACAAGCAAAAATAGCATCCGGCAACCGGCCTTCGGCTTCTATAATCTGCAATTTTGCTTCCTGACCAATCACACTTTGAAAATAACCAACCATTCGAGGATAAGGATCCGGACCAACTTGGGATCCTAAAAGATAATAGGAATCCGGATGCGAAATATAATATTCCAATGCTTCGTCCACGGCATCCTTCAACGTTGCAGTCCCCCTCGATGTAGTAATAATTTCAGCTCCCAGCAACTTCATCCGGCGGACATTCAGCATCTGACGTTGCGCATCCACAGCCCCCATAAATATTTTACAAGGAATACCAAAAAGTGCTGCTACCGTTGCTGCCGCAACACCGTGTTGCCCTGCGCCTGTTTCTGCAATGATTTCTTTTACTCCCATCCGTTTAGCTAAAAGTACCTGGCCGATAGCATTGTTTATTTTGTGTGAACCGGTATGATTCATATCTTCACGTTTTAAGTATACTTTAGATCCGATATATTCACTAAGTCGCTTTGCATAATAAAGAGGTGACGGCCGCCCCACATAATTTTTTAAACAATAAACATATTCGTCGGCAAACGATTCTTTTTTTACTTCCTGATCAAAAAAATCGGACAGCTTAAGGAGTGGGCGATTTAAAACCGGGGGGACAAAGGAACCACCATATTCTCCATATTTTCCATTATAATTTAACATCGTTGAAAGTGGAGCTATTTTTATATTTTGTTGTTGTATCATATCTGTATTTTTTATTGATTTATTCTGAAAAAATTAGTAATAATTTATATTATCGTGTTAGTGTAAAAACGAACACTTAAGGGTGTGAAAATTCTGAGTTATGGCAGGGAAGCCCTGCCACTGAAGGTGCCTTAAATAAATTACTTTAGTTATTTTCATTTTTTTGACAATAAAAAAAGCTGCAAGGGATTCTTGCAGCTTTAGTATTAATTTAAAATATACATGCGAACAACTCTACCCTTTATCCGGAGAAAAATTAAGTTGCCACCATATAATTATATTTAAAAAGTCCATTGAAATTATCTGTTCTGATTTAGGGTACAAATTTACAAAATTATTTTAACCCGCATAGACAATAACTTATTTTAACCTGGTCTCACCTGTTCGTAGAGGATAACCTATACTGATAGCTAATAAATATTGGAATCAGAAATCAGAGTGCAAAGGAATAAAGTGAAAATACAGATATGCCAAGATGAGAATACCATTACGACAGATTTATACTCTGACAAAAGTAGAGTGATGATACAACCGGTTTGCCCTGTGGATACAAACATTTTGTATTTAGGGTACAGAGCAGGCAGGGTAAAAGGGCAAACAGACCAGGCTCACACCCTGACATGGGCAGGGTAAGGGTACAAAGGCTTTGCCCTGCAAGGCAATCAAGCCAGGGTGATGATACAAACGAGGCAGGGTGAAGGTACAAGCGGTTTGCCCTGTGGGCACAAACACTTTGTGGTTAGAATACAAACACGGCAGGGTGAGCGTACAAACCGGGCAGCCTTACACCCTGGCATAAATGGGGTGATAATACAGCAGGATAAGGGTAAAACTGCAAATAAAGTATGGTAAAGATACAGTCAGGAGATACCCTGATGACCTTTCTATAAAAGTAAAGGGACAAAACCTTTGCCCCTTTACTTTTGTTGACCCATTAAGATAAAACCAACCTCTTTACTGTTTGGTATCCGGATTTTCGGGAGGGCTGTCAGGAGGTTTGCCACCGGGAAAACGACGTTTAAGATCGTCGTAAATATCCTTAGCTCCCGGAACACCTTGTTTGGAGGCCATCTTCACTGCATTGTAAAAAAGCAGTGCTGCCTGAAGGGATTCCTGAGCCATTAATGTGGCAGTATCTTCCAACGATTGCACTATGGGTTGGGCTGCATGCACTACTTCAAAAATGGCTTTCTGTCCGGTATAATCTTTATCGGCTTCTGCCTTGTTGAGGTAATTAGGGATAAGATTGGAATTCTGGTCCATATACGTAAAGACCAGATCGAGCCATCCCAGGACTTTGTACCCTATTTTTAACCCACCTTTTCGTTCATCCTCGGTTTGACTTATCCGGTAAGGGAATAAGCCTGCCAATTCACCAACTTTAGTTTTGGCTGTGGTTATCATTGCAGGGTCAACTTGCTGCGAGATTTTGTTTTGTACAGCCATGATAAATGGAATTAAATTATTGCCTACTCTTTTCCAGCTTTTCGGCTTCCGCTGTTTATGATATTGAGAATTACTACTATAATTAACTTGGTTAAATCATATAAAGTAGTATTTTTTTCTTATACATCAGTGATAAAAGGGGCTCATCAGAGCCCCTTTTCAAACAAACTTAATTTACTTACAAAATCAGTTATTTAATTATCACCATCTTCTTAATCAACGTTTGACCATTGTTGGTAACAAAACGAACAAGATAGTTACCAGCGCTGTAACGGGAAGTATTCAGGGTGATGGTCTTTTCCTGAGTAATATTTTCAGAATGTACCACCATACCTAAACAATTTATCACCTGAACAGTGCTGATATTGTTAGATACTGTTATATTGACAACATCGGTTGCCGGGTTCGGGAATACCTTAACGGATGAAGATCCGATTTCAGGTATACCATCAGGTCCGGTTTCCGTACCATTGTTATAAACAGGTACAAAGATGTTCCCATTGTAATCAGCAAATTCACGTGGAGTCGGATTGTCACTCCAGTTAACCTGAGTCTGGATTACATCGGAAGCTATCCAATCAAAATTAATATCAAAGAAATTACCATCGGCAATGTTGATTCCATTCAAATCGGCTGCCCATACAAAGGTAATATGGCCTGCCGAAGGATTACCTGTGGTTACGGCATCAATACCCGCATGCCAATTGGTGATACTGTCGAATAAAATAATTGACGGATCGTATTCTATGGTAAACTGGAATGACCCCATGTTGGTAATATTCTCTGCATGTACCGGAACGACAAACAGACCTGATACCAACGTAGTGGTATCGGTAATGGTTACAATGGCTGCCGGAACAGAAGCTGCAGCCTGGGTAACGGTAACCTGTACCGGGCTTCCGGTAGCTCCGGGAGCGGTAACGGTTATTGTTCCTGTCCTTGGTGAAGTTGAAGTGTTTTCAGTATACGCTACATTGATAGTTCCTGTGTTTACTCCGCTTCCGCCACTGGTTATCGTCAGCCAGTCATTTCCGGTGGTAACAGCGGCAGTATAATTCATCGTTCCGATGCCAGTATTAGCCACAGCAAAGGTAGTTGTTCCTGCTGATGATGTTACATCCTGGTTGGTTGGTGTTACTGTCAATATCGGCTGACTTGGCGAGCCTGTTACTGATCCGTTATTATATACAGAAACAAATACGTTTCCATCATAATCGGTAAATTCTCGTGGTGTTGGATTATCACTCCAGGTTAATGAAGAGGTAGATGTGCTTCCAAGCCAGTTGAAATTCAGATTGAAGAAAGTTCCGTCGGCAATGTTGATTCCGTTCATATCGGCTGCCCATACAAAGGTCAGATGACCCGGAATCGGTTCTCCCATGGTAACGGCTTCTATGCCAGTATACCAATCCGATGCACCACTAAAGCTCATCAGTGCCGGATCATATTCTATGGTAAACTGGAACGATCCCATATTTACAACATTGGCTGCATATACAGGAACAGTAATTGATCCTGCAGGTACATTATTCAAGGTTGCGATGGTAAATGTGGGTAACAAAGCTGAATTTACTCCCTGGGTTACGGTTACCTGAACCGGACTTCCGGTGGCTCCCTGAGCAGTTACGGTAATAGTAGCTACTCTCGGATTGGTTGTGGCATTTTCGGTAAACGATACTTCAATGGTGCCACTATTTGTTCCCGAAACTCCATTGGTTATCGTTAACCAGTCGCTTCCTGAAGTTACTTCAGCTGTATAATTCATCGTTCCGGCTCCGGTATTAGCTACGGCAAATGAAGTTGTTCCGGCTGCATAGGTTACATCCTGGTTAGCCGGCGTTACTGATAATACCTGATTAACAATAGTAAAGGTTACCGGAATAGTTATGGTTCCAACTTCTGGATCTGAAGTATAAACAATACTTGCCGTATAAGTTCCTTCCGGTTGATTTATAGCATTAAAGTGAAGGGTAATATCCTGACTTTCTCCGGGAAGAATGCTGCCCGATCCTTTTAATGTTGTTAACCAATTTCCGTGGAAGGCCAATCCATCTACTTCATTATTATCGACACCAAATGTTCCAAGGTATTGGGTATTACCTGTCATTTTATCCAATGCACGTAACTCAGGAGTATAAGGAGAATAAGGATCTCCGGAATAGGCAAAAGCGGCAAGGTAAACAATATCGTTTACCGGGTCACAACCCATCCCCTGGGAATAGTTGGCATCAAAACCAATGGAGCCAAGCAAGGTGGAGGTTCCCGTAGTTTTGTCAATTTTATAAGAATTGTCCCCGACAATATCATATCCATACATCTGGCCTGAACCGTCAATAGCAATATCAATACAGGCAGGTATTCCGGTAGCGCCGACAGGTGTTGCTACAGCGGTGTTCATATCAATGGTATAAATATACGATTCGTTGCCGTCTGTACTTACGCCATACATTATGTTGGTATTTCTGTCTACGGAAATCCCCGTCCATGTATGATTAGTATTTACCGGATTACACATTCCGATATCTTTAAAACCACTTGTGTTTATGTCTTCTTTTCTTAAATAATTTTCTTTATCGATAATATATATGGAATCTCTATGAGATGCATCAAAAGTACTTCCATAGGCAAATACCCTTAAGCCCGGATTTATTGTATTCACGTTGGCAGGATCAAGGGTATTGAAGGAAAAGAGACCAGAATTGTAAGCATTATAAAATCTGAATGCATAGCCTGTTGAGCCACTGGACAATTTCGCAATCGGAAAAGCCATTGGGGGACGATTGGCATTTTCCGGGGCCAATCCAATAGAGACAGGATCGGCGCTACGCGGGAAATTACCGTCGCTTGTTGGTACGGATATGACGTGTTTCGCCTTGCTGAAAGAGATGTCACTTGCCCACTTTAGAACACCATCGCCAGTATTAGTAATGACAATGGTAGTATCTGCTTCCTCGTTGGGGGAAATAGTTACCGTCAGTGTTTCTGGAGCAATAACCATTAAAGGTGCAGTGAGTACAATATCCAGCGTAGTAATCTGGCCTCCTGTTATTGCTACTGCATCTGCCAAATATCCATTGTATCCTGCAGCCTCTGCCGTAACCTTATAAGTACCGCTTACTGCTTCTGGAAATGTATAAACACCATCATTGCTTGTAATTACTGAATAACTATATGTAGGAAGTTCTTCACGGGTGGCTGTCAATGTTACTCCTTCAACCGGTATATTACCGTGTGTAACTGTTCCCGATAAGGAGCCAAAGATCTCGCCTTCAATAGTAAAGGTAACCGGAACAAAAACTGACCCTATCGTTGGTTCCGGATTGATTACCACATGGCCGGTACGAACACTTTCCTTTGACAGTAAAGGATAATTTCCATCTAAAGTAACCGTAACTTCCTGGGCAGTTCCGGGAGCAACTGTGCCTAATTTGGGGTCTATTGACAACCATACCGGACCTGTTCCCGGGAATGCCAATCCGTCAGTTTCTCCGGCAAAAGAACCAACAGGGGTGGTATTTCCGGTAGTCCTGTCAAGGATGCGCAATTCACTTTCACCAGATGCATTATAGGCTGAAATATAAATGATGTCGGTAGCCGGGTCCCATGCCATTCCCTGGGAACAATCCGCATCAAACCCGATAGAACCAATGATGGATGATCCACCTGTAGCTTTATCTATTTTGTAAGCATTGTCTGTGGCGATATCAAAACCGTACATCTGACCGGTACCATCAATGGCAATATCAATTAAAACAGGAATTCCGGTAGTCCCAACAAGGGTCCCTGCTCCGGTTACAGGATCAATAGTATAAATCATGGATTCTGTACCATTGGCATTAGCACAGGATGCATAAATGATTCCTGTTTCTTTATCGCAGCTCAATCCTGTTGGAACACAATCATTCGGGAATCCAATGGCTCCGATAATAGTTACATTGCCTGTGGCTAAATCTACCTTTTTAAGATTAGCATCATTATAATCAATGATGTACATAAAATCATCGTGAATTGCATCGAATGTTGCACCTAAAGGCATAACGGAAACAGCGCTGATGATATTCTGATTAGATGGATTATCGGTATTAAACGAGAAAAATACTTTATATGGATTAATATCAAACGCATACCCAGTGGAGCCCGCAAGCAAATTTTTCAGGGGACCTGTTGTCATTGCTTTATGGTTAACCACTTTGGCCGGACCAAGTGTTGGCGTACTGTGGGTGAAATTACCATTGCTGGCCGGTATTGATACTTTATCACCTTCTCCCGACATGGCTATTCCGGTCCAGTTCAGGGTACCGTTACCGGTATTACTGATGGTCAGTGTCCGTGTGATAATGTTACCAAATGAAGCAGAATCTGCAATCTCTGATGGATTAACCATCATTACCGGCGCCAGCATTTCTATATCGTAAGTTGTAACCTGGCTCCCGGTAACCACAGCGCCTGCCATGGCTGTATAGGGATTGTATCCTTCTTTGGAAGCTGAAATATTGTATGTTCCGGGAAGAACTGCTGTAAAAGTATACGCTCCGTTTGTATCCGAAACTATTGCATAAGTATAGAATGGGGCTTCCTCACGGGTAATGGTGATATTTACACCTTCAAGACTATTACCATTGTGGCCAACTGTTCCCGTAAGGACTCCGTAATCCGTCTCAACAGTGAAAGTAACCGGAACTTCTATGGCCCCTACATTAGGATCGGAAGTAAAAGAAAGGCTCCCCGTCAAGGTATTATTTCTGCCCTGGAAAGGAAGATAATTCCCATCCATGGTCAGGGTAATCTCCGTGGAATTACCAGCTTCAATGATTCCTGACTTTGGGCTATAATTTAACCAACCGGTAGGAATTGCAAAGGCGCCGATTTCACCCGGTAAATCACCCACCGGGATTGTATTACCCGTTGTCCGGTCAAGAATACGTAACTGGAACGCAGGATTTCCGGAAGTCATGTTTACTGCTGCAAGATATACATTATCGGCAGCCGGGTCCCAGCACATGCCCTGAATATAGTTGGCATCGAACCCGATGGAACCAAGTAACGTAGAATATCCTGTAGTTTTATCAATTTTATAAGCATTATCGCCAGCAATATCATAACCATACATCTGCCCGCTGCCATCAATAGCAATACCAATTAAGCCAGCAAATCCGGTAGATCCGATTAGTGTACTTGCACCCGTGACCGGATTAATGGTGGAGATTCTTGAATCGTATCCATCAGTAGATGACGCGTATAAAATTCCGGTGGATCGGTCGCAGGTTAAGCCGGTAGGCGTATCGCCGCTTTGCAACCCGGCAGGGCCAACAGTGGTAACAATACAGGTTGCAACGTCTAATTTTTTGATATTGCCATCGCTATTATCAATGATGTAGATAAAACCACTATTTCCGGCATCAAAGGTCCCGCCAAAGGGTAGTATCCCATCAATAGTATCAATAATCGTAGCATTGCCAGGATCATCGGTATTAATTGATATAAAGGTGATATTCAAAAAATTATACCCATATGCTGTGGTACCCCTTGTGTTTTTTAACCCTGAGGTACCGGGTTTTGTGACAGTATTCTTAGGCGCTAAGGTAAGAGAAGCCTGAGTATGTTCAAAATTACCATCGCTGGCAGGTACACTGATCCTCTTGTTTAAATTGTTTTGAAGCGCTCCGGTCCATGACAGGGGGCCATCTCCATCATTGGTAATATGTAAGTTCCGGCTGACTACTGTACCGAAAGGAGCCGTCGCTGTAATGGAAGTAGAATCTATTGCCATCGCAGGGGCCGTAATGGCTATATTCTGAACGGTAGCCTGGCCTCCGCTAATCAATATATCTGTATACGAATAGCTGTTAAATCCTTCTTTTTCGGCAGTAATTGTATATTTTCCATTCATGACAGAATCAAAATCATAAGTGCCATCAACGCCAGTAATGGTCGTATAAGTATAAACCGGGTCTTCCTGGCGGTTAGCTTTTACGGTAACTCCTGTTTCAGGAATATTACTATGGGAAACTGTACCATTCAAACTGCCATTCAGTTCCCCGGCTAATGTCATAGAAAGGGCAACGGTTGCTGTACCTACATTTGGGCTGGAACTAAAAACCAAATTGCCGTTTACCGTGAGGTTATCCTGCGTGGGAACGTAATTACCATTAAAGGAAACGGTTATGGAAACGCTGTCGCCCGCGGCAAGGGTGCCTGAAACCGGGGTTATGTTTGCCAAATATGCTCCGCCAGGAAATGTCAGCCCATCGGTCTGGCCTCTGAGTGGCCCGATCAGGGCAGTATTTCCGGTTGTCCGGTCCATGATGCGTATTTCGTATACCGGGCTTCCTGACGTAACATTGACTGCTGCAAGATAAATATTATCACTGATGGGATCCCAGGCCATGTCCTGTGCATACCCGGCATTAAAGCCGATAGAACCTATCAGGGTAGCATTGCCTGTATACTTATCAATACGGAAAGCATTGCTTGTGTACACGTCATAACCATACATCTGGCCGGTACCATCAATAGCAATACCCACTATTCCATGAAGATTTGTAGAACCCACCAGCGTGGCCGCGCCTGTTAAAGTATCTACAGTATAAATATTTGAAAAATTAGCTTCATCAATACCAGTAGCATACATTATTCCTGTTGTTCTGTCATAAGCCAATCCTTGTCCATGATAAGGCCCATTCAGAGGTCCGATTACTGTCAAATTTCCTGTTGTCAGATTTACTTTGTATAGTTTCGGATAATCTGCTTCAGTTATAGTATAGATATTATCCTTAGAAACCGGATCAAATGCTGCTCCAGTCGCTGTTAAACCCGAAAGAACCGTTGTCATATTTTGCGGATTTTCGACATCAAAGGATATCAATGAACCGGAATTATATTCGAATGCATAGGCCGTAGAACCTCTTACCCCTTTCATCGGCGAAGAAGCAGGTGCTGAAACAGGGGCATTCCTCATAGATTCAGGAGCCCTTCCCACAGAAGCCGGACTATGCTCAAAATTCCTGTCGCTTGCAGGGATAGAAATTTTTTCCGTAGGAGCATTTGATAATACACCGGCCCAATTCATGGGACCATCTCCATTATTATATAAGGTTACGGTACGTATTACCGTTTCACCCACGGGAAGAGTTACTGCTATAGAATCAGGTGTGCTTGCAATTACCGGAGCGGTGATCTGGTAATCTTTGGTAACGGTTTGTCCATCAACAAGAGTTACAACATCTTCAATCACATTGAATCCTGCTTTTTCTATAGTCAGTGCATAATCCCCGGCGGCCGCCCCGCTGATGGCATAAGTGCCATCTGCTTCAGTAATAGCTGTATATGTTCCGGATGATACATTGTTTATGGTTACCGTTTCCCCCTGTACCGGGGAACCATCTGCTAACTTAGTAACAGTGCCTGTCAGGCTTTCTGCTTGGCCCATAATTTTATATTCTACATCGTCGACGTAATATAACGGACTGTCAGTATTACCATTTACCATTGCTTGAAATACAATAGCACCAATCTGATTCGTTCCTGGCTGCCCAGAGGATGTAAGGCTCCATTTCCAATCTGTGATTAATGTACCATCCTTGTAAAACCAGGCAGAATCCTTGTCCAGGTCAATGGTACAGGAAATTTTAAACCATTGATCAAAGGGATGCGAATCGAATACATAGTTAATTCCAGTCCACACACCGAAACCTCCCCATTCATCAAAATAAAAAAATGCTCCTGTTTCCATATTACCCTGGGAAAAATCATGAACATACGTACAAAATCCACCATAATCAGCAGGAGTATATAACCAAAAAGAAAGATTGTATCTGCCGGAAGTTTGATCTCCCAATAGAAGAACACCCGACTCCATGTCTACTTCCGCATTAGAAAATTTAACAGAATTGGAACCCCCATGAGCATAATCGGTACTAATGTAAGGATCCTGAGAGCCACACGGGGCAAAATTGAGAGTAGTCCAATTAACAGGGTCCTGGCAGGCAAGCTGCTGTCCTGCCGTAAACGATTCAAAATCGGTGGAATAAAGGGATGGCTCTTCAATAACTTGTTTATATTCTATATCGTCAAAGTAAAATAAGCCATCATAAACACTATTGGTTTCTTCTGCCTCAAATAAAATAGCGGCAAGCTGATTCGATGTCCCCTGCCCACTGTTGTTAAGGCTCCATTGCCAATTTAAAAGAAGCGTACCATCTAAATAAAACCAGGCTGAATCCTGGTCAATATCTATAACCTGGGTGACTTTAAACCACTGATCAACAGGATGTGTTGTCTGAATAAATGGGACTGATTGATTAACATACACACCAAATCCCCCCCAATCATCAAAATAAAATGTTGATGCCGCTTTTAAATTATTTGGTGCAAATTCATGATAAAAAACACACTCACCGCCATAATTAGCAGGTGTATATAACCAAAATGAAATGCTGTATTTACCGGAAGTCTTGTCTCCCAGAAGAAGAACAGGATCGGTGTAATTAGGATTTACTGAATTAGAACCACTATGGGCATAATCGGTACTGATATAAGGATCCTTAGAGCCACAAGGGGCAAAATTGAGAGTAGTCCAATTAGCGGGATCCTGGCAGGCAAGCTGCTGCCCTGCCGTAAACGATTCAAAATCGGTGGAATAAAGGGTTTCACTTTTCCCTGATTTTGTTGGCATCATTGTAAAAGTTTTAGGCTGTATTGTCGCCCCGGGCCTTTTGCTCGGCCCTTTTTCATAAAGGAGTTTCTCCTTTTCTGCAAAACCTTTTTGCTGGGCAAATAAAAAATTACCCGTCAAAAAGGCCATTAAGACCATAAAAATCTTAATCAGTCGTAAGTTTAATTTCATACTTAATAAATTTTAATTAATAGTTATGATTAAATAAATTTTTTGTCAATTTTACATTTACATGTTAAAATCGATGCGACAAAGGAAACTTAATATTCACCCCTGACAAAATTTGGAGGGTAGAGAAATGGTGAATGTTACAAAAAAAATAATTTTAACAACAATACTATACTGCGTTAATTTTAAATGGTTAAGATGAAATTTATAGGAAGAATCAAGTTACAAATCCGATAGATTCACAACTCACAACCAAAATTTAGTTTATATCTTCCTAATATAATCTTCAAGGTTATCCTTATTTTCCAAATTAAGTTTTTTACGGATATGGTAACGGTTGGTTTTAAGCGTACCCGGATTGATATTAAAAATCCTGACAATTTCATGATTTGAGAGGCTTATTTTCAGATAAGCGCACAGGCGTAATTCATTTTCGCTTAATTCAGGACATATCTGTTTCAGCTTTATAAAGAAATTCTGATGGACTTTTTCGAACATGCTTTTGAATTGTTCCCAATCCTTATCGATATTCAAACTATCTTTAATTATTTTATTCAAATCTTTAAAAGAAACTTCATTCATCATATTCGTTTTGTATAATTTACTGGTTACATCCGAGATATTCGTTAGTATTTCATTTTTGGTAACTAATTGAAGAGAAAGAGTTGTTAGTTCTTTGTTTTTAGCTTCTATTTCCGTCTCATACTTTAATTTTTCCAATGTATTTATCTCCTGCAAATGTGAATTTTCAATTTTTTGCAGCTTTATGGATTTTTTAAGATACCTTCTAAACAACAAAGCAATAATAACAACGGAAATAATGATGATAATTAAAATCAGAATCCTTTTATTTTGAATCTCGTATTTATTAAGCAGAATCTCTCCTTCATATTTCTTTTTCTGGGATTTCATTTCCCACTGATAATCGGATATTTTTTTCTTCATTTCCGAACTTAAAAGGCTATCATTTATTCCCTGCCAACGGGTATAATATTTATACGCCTTCTGCCATTGGCCTTGTTGTTTCTTCACTTCGGACAATAAATAAATATTTCCACCTTCTATACTTTTAAACCCCATTTCCCGTGAAATGGATAAACCCTGATTCAAAAGCTCTTCCGCTTTATCATACTGCTTATCTATAAGAAAATGAGAGCCCAAGTTGTGAAGACTAATTGCATATTGTTTAGTGTATTTGTTCCTTTCACTAAAATAATCCATGATTTTTAAAAAATAATTCAATGCAGATGCGCCATGTCCCTGATTCTGCTCAATGGCTCCCAGGTTTCCATAAATTTTACAAGTCATATCCGAATCATGTAATGGGCCCGATTCCTTTAATGCTTTCTGCTGATAAATAACAGCCTTGTCGTATTCGCCACTATACATATAGCAAACCCCGACGCTTATAAGTACAGAACAATAGTCATACGTATAAGCTTTATTCGCCAGTTTCTCAAATATACGAATGGATTTTTCATAATATTCTATGGCCTTTTTGTAATCATATAGTTCCCGATATACTAAACCCAATCCGGTAGCAGCTCTTGCTACCATATATTCATCATTTATTTTAGTGGCAATATCTTCTGCTCCTGTATAATAAAGCATTGCCAGATAATAATTATCCTTATAAAAGTAATACGATCCTATATTATTCTTGATTTTTGTAACTAAAGTATCATTATGAAACTTCTCAGCTATAGCTAAAGCCTGGTTATTAAAAACGAAACTGCTGTCGTTGATTTCAAATTTCTGTAATATTCTTGCCTTATTATATAAAGCTTCTGCCAAAGCATTACTGTCGGCAATTTTTTTCGAAATATTAATGGCTTTATTACTAAGAAACAGGCTATTATCTTTATTTCTCCAATAAGCAGTATCCAGTGTTGCAAATATTCCGGACAACTGTTTTTTCTCGGCTTTATATTGCTCTTTTGGGGGTGGATTATTTTTAAATAAAGAAATGAAAATAATTATCAGGGCAACTGCCAGCAAAGCAATGCTACCAACCCAGATTATCGGGTTTTTATGAAAACGTAAAGGCATGTTAACGAGAATTTAATTGATAGGTCAAATATAGAGAAAATCTATTAAATACGGCTGTGGAAAATTTTCTTGTGCAGGATGAGAGGTTGGTATTTTCTTTGCGATTACAGTACAGATAGGGCTGACAAAAACTACAGGCAGGAAATGCCCGGATGAACTTTCGAAAAAAAGTTAGGCATATACCCCAAGTGAACGATTAAATATATTCTATTTGTTTTTGGGCTTTGATTTAAAATATCCATTAGGAATTATTTGGTTATCCTTAACGGGCATTTATTATAAAAAAATTAAATACCTGCATCCGGGAATATTTTTTTTTACTTTTGCAGCATGAATTCTGAGAGAAATATATCTTTTATTAATAACGCTTTTTGTTGTTGCATCCTGTTGCTTGTCCGTTTGAAGGAGAAACAGCGAGGATATTAATATTGAATCAACGATATTTTTAACCGCCCCTTCAAGCAATTGGAGGGGCTTTTTTTTACCCTATGGAAAAAGAAAATGATTTTACGCGCTTCATTTATGAAGCCAAGAAGAATGCCCCGGCCTTGATTCCCAATCGCAGGCAGGTGGATGCGTTTACCGATAACCTGATGGAATTGCTTTTTAATCAGGATTGCATTAAAAATGAGTTCTTCCTTGGATCGTGCATGCAGTATATTAAAAAACAATTGCATGAGCTTATCGCAAGATGTTGCAATGGCAGTGAGATCGTTGCCGGAAAGTTTACGGATGATTTTTTGGATAAACTTATTCCGATTTATGGCTTGTTGCTCAAAGATGCGGCTTCCATAGAGGCTTCCGACCCTGCGGCAAACTCCGTAGCGGAGGTGATAATCAGTTATCCCGGCTTTTATGCCATAGGTGTACACCGGCTTGCACACGAGTTGTATCTGCTGAATATTCCATTTCTTCCCCGCCTGATGTCGGAATATGCACACAGCCGTACGGGTATCGACATTCATCCTGGTGCAACTATCGGAAATCCTTTTGCCATTGATCATGGCACAGGCATCGTTATCGGACAAACGGCCATCATCGGCAGTAATGTAAAGATTTACCAGGGAGTTACCCTGGGAGCCCTGAGCGTAAAGAAATCGAATGCAAGCATCAAACGCCATCCAACCATAGAAGACCATGTGATTTTGTATGCCGGCTGTACCATACTGGGAGGCGACACTGTTGTTGGGCATCATAGCGTCATCGGTGGAAATGTGTGGCTTACTTCGAGCGTGGAACCTTACTCTATTGTTTACAATACCAATGAAATCAAAATACAAAATAAGTCGTTCAACGACGACCCTATTAATTTTATCATTTAATTTTTTATTTATCAAACCCTTTAAATCTGTTTAAAATGAAAGCACAGAATATCCTGGAAACCATTGGGAACACACCCCATGTAAGATTAACTAAACTTTTTCCCGCTAAGGCGGAAGTGTGGATAAAACTGGAAAAGACCAATCCCGGCGGCAGCATCAAAGACCGCATTGCACTGGCAATGATCGAAGATGCCGAGAAAAAAGGAATATTGAAGCGGGGAAGCGTTATCATTGAGCCTACTTCGGGTAATACCGGTGTAGGACTGGCTATGGTGGCTGCGATAAAAGGATACGAACTGATATTGGTGATGCCCGAAAGTTTTTCGGTGGAAAGGCGCAGGCTGATGGCTGTTTACGGCGCCCGCTTTGAGCTTACTCCACGCGAAAAAGGCATGAAAGGAGCCATTGAAAAGGCGTTGGAACTTTCTGCCTCCATTCCGGGTTCGTGGATACCTTCGCAGTTTGATAATCCATCAAATGTAGCTGCGCATAGCCGTACTACCGCTGCCGAGATCATACGGGATTTTCCGGAAGGGCTGGATTATCTGATTACCGGGGTAGGTACCGGCGGACATATTACGGGAGTAGGAGAGACGCTGAAAGTTTCTTTTCCAGGTATAAAAATATTTGCCGTGGAACCGGAACTTTCGCCGGTTATCAGTGGAGGCACTCCCGGTCCACATGCTTTACAAGGCATAGGAGCCGGATTTATCCCCGGCAATCTTCACACGAAGATACTCGATGGCGTTATTCCGGTTGGGAAAGAAGAAGCCTATGAATTTGCCAGGCGACTGGTAAGAGAAGAAGGCATCTTTGCCGGCATATCTACCGGCGCTTCTTTGGCGGCAATAGCCAAAAAGCTTCCTGAATTTCCGGAAAACAGCCGGATTTTAACCTTTGCCTACGACACCGGCGAACGCTATTTGTCGGTGGAAGGATTGTATTAAACAATCATTTTTTATCAAAGAAAGTTTATACCCATAGCATGGATAGGATGATAATGCAGGAAAGTAAAATTAAAACTACAATTTATCCTTCTGTCTCAATAATAAAAAAGGGGCTCCCATGAGCCCCCTTTTCAAACAAACTTAATTTACTTACAAAATCAGTTATTTAATTATCACCATTTTCTTAATCAGCGTTTGTCCACTGTTGGTAACAAACTGTACAAGATAATTACCAGCGCTGTAACGGGAAGTATTCAGCGTAATGGCCTTCTCCTGAGTAATATTTTCAGAATAAACAATCATGCCTAAATAATTCATAACCTGAACAGTGCTGATGTTGTTGGATACTGTGATATTAACAACATCGGTAGCCGGATTCGGAAATACCTTAACGGATGAAGATCCGATTTCAGGTATACCGTCAGGTCCGGTTTCCGTACCGTTATTGTACATAGGTACAAAGATGTTCCCGTCGTAATCGGCAAATTCACGTGGAGTCGGATTGTCACTCCAGTTAACCTGAGTCTGGATTACATCGGAAGCTATCCAATTAAAATTAATATCAAAGAATTTACCATCGGCAATGTTGATTCCATTCAAATCGGCTGCCCAAACAAAAGTAATATGACCTGCCGAAGGATTACCTGTGGTTACGGCATCAATACCCGCATGCCAATTGGTGATACTGTCGAATAAAATAATCGACGGATCGTATTCAATAGTAAACTGGAATGATCCCATGTTGGTAATATTCTGAGCACGTACCGGAACAACAAAAGGACCAGATACCAGCGTAGTGGTATCGGTAATGGTTACAATGGCTGCCGGAACAGAAGCTGCAGCCTGGGTAACGGTAACCTGTACCGGGCTTCCGGTAGCTCCGGGAGCGGTAACGGTTATTGTTCCTGTCCTTGGTGAAGTTGAAGTGTTTTCAGTATACGCTACATTGATAGTTCCTGTGTTTACTCCGCTTCCGCCACTGGTTATCGTCAGCCAGTCATTTCCGGTGGTAACAGCGGCAGTATAATTCATCGTTCCGATGCCAGTATTAGCCACAGCAAAGGTAGTTGTTCCTGCTGATGATGTTACATCCTGGTTGGTTGGTGTTACTGTCAATATCGGCTGACTTGGCGAGCCTGTTACTGATCCGTTATTATATACAGAAACAAATACGTTTCCATCATAATCGGTAAATTCTCTTGGCGTTGGATTATCACTCCAGGTTAACGAAGAAGTGGATGTGCTTCCAAGCCAGTTGAAATTCAGATTAAAGAAAGTTCCGTCAGCGATGTTGATTCCATTCATATCGGCTGCCCATACAAAGGTCAGATGACCCGGAATCGGTTCTCCCATGGTAACGGCTTCTATGCCAGTATACCAATCCGATGCACTGCTATAAGTCATCAATGCCGGATCATATTCGATGGTAAACTGGAACGATCCCATATTTACAACATTGGCTGCATGGACAGGAACAGTAATTGATCCTGCAGGTACATTATTCAAGGTTGCGATGGTAAATGTGGGTAACAAAGCGGAATTTACTCCCTGGGTTACGGTTACCTGAACCGGACTTCCCGTGGCTCCCGGAGCGGTTATCGTTATCGTTCCGGTTCTTGGTGAAGTTAACGTGTTTTCGGTATAAGCTACATTGATAGTGCCCGAATTTACTCCACTTCCGCCACTGGTTATCGTTAGCCAGTCATTGCCTGTTGTAACAACTGCGGTATAGTTCATCGTTCCTGTTCCCGTATTGGCTACAGCAAAAATCGTAGTACCAGATGTTGATGTTACATCCTGGTTAGTCGGTGTTACTGATAAAACAGGTTGCGGTACAAACGCTGCCTGGGTTACGGTAACCTGTACCGGACTTCCGGTGGCATCGGGAGCAGTAACGGTAATTGTTCCTGTCCTTGGTGAAGTTGAAGTGTTTTCGGTATAAGCTACATTGATAGTACCTGTATTTACTCCACTTCCGCCACTGGTTATCGTTAACCAATCATTTCCTGTTGTAACAGCGGCAGTATAATTCATCGTTCCTGTGCCCGTATTGGCTACAGCAAAAGTTGTAGTACCAGATGTTGATGTTACATCCTGGTTAGCCGGCGTTACCGATAAAACAGGTTGTGCTATACCTCCGGTTACAGAACCATTGATATATGTGGGAACAAAAATGTTACCATTATAATCGGCAAATTCACGTAATGTGGGGTTATCGCTCCAAGTTAAAGCAGATGTTAACGTAGATCCTAACCAGGTAAAGTCAATGTTGAAGAAATTACCATCAGCAATATTGATTCCCTGTAAATCGGCTGCCCACACAAAGGTTAGTTTGCCCGGAGTAGGATTGCCAACGGTAACGGCATCAATTCCTGTATACCAGTTAGATGTACCGGTATAAGTCATCAATGACGGATCGTATTCAATGGTAAACTGGAATGACCCCATATTAACAATATTGGCGGCATGTACCGGAATAGAAACAGATCCGGATATTATATCGGTAAGAGTGCTAATGGTAAGGGTTGGTAACAAAGCGGGATTTACAGCTTGGGTAACTGTAACATTTACCGGACTTCCGGTGGCGTCAGGAGCGGTAACGGTGATTGTTCCGGTCCTTGGTAACGTTGAAGTATTTTCGGTAAATGCTACATCAATGTTACCCGCATCCACTCCACTACTTCCACTGGTAATGGTAAGCCATTCATTCCCTGAAGTTACTTCAGCCGTATAGTTCATCGTTCCTGTACCCGTATTGGCTACGGCAAAAATGGTAGTACCTATAGCAAACGTTACATCCTGATTCGTTGGCGTAACAGATAACACAGGTTGTGGTACAAACGCTGCCTGGGTTACGGTAACCTGTACCGGGCTTCCGGTGGCATCAGGAGCGGTAACGGTAATTGTTCCTGTCCTTGGTAACGTTGAAGTGTTTTCAGTATAAGCTACATTGATAGTTCCTGTATTTACTCCACTTCCGCCACTGGTTATTGTAAGCCAGTCATTGCCTGAAGTTATAACAGCCGTATAATTCATCGTTCCCGTGCCTGTATTGGCTACGGCAAAGGTAGTCGTGCCTGCAGCTGATGCAACATCCTGGTTGGCAGGTGTAACTGAAAGAACCGGAATCTCGGTAACAATGGTAAACGCTACAGGAACGGTTATAGTTCCTACATTTGGAGTACTGCTGAAGGTAATACTCCCTGTCAATGTGTAATTTTTCTGAAGAGGAATATAATTACCATCTAAAGTTACTGTTACATCTTGCGATGCTCCGGCAGCAATAGTATCTGATTCTGGATCTATGCTTAACCACTTAATGTAACGACCCGGAAATGCAAATCCGTCAATTTCTGCGGGTAATGAACATATCATAGCGGTGTTACCCGTTTCTTTGTCGAGAATACGCAATTCTCCGGAAGAGGTTGATACATTGTATGCTGCAAGGTAAATGTTGTCGCTTGCAGGATCCCAGCACATTCCCTGAACATAGTTTGCATCAAATCCTATGGAACCTAATAGGGTTGCAGCTCCGGTAGCTTTATCAATTTTGTACGAATTATCTCCGGCAATATCATATCCATACATCTGGCCGGTTCCATCAACAGCTATATCTATTAATGCAGGTATATTGTTTATTCCGATAAGTGTACATACTCCAGTCTCTGGATTGAGTGTATAAATCTTGGAACTAGCTCCGGTAGAGGAAGAGGCATATAAATCTCCGGTTGTTTTATCACAGCTTAATCCTGTTGGCGTTTCTCCATTTGGAAGTCCCGCAGAACCAACCGTGGTAACATTTCCAGTAGTAATATCTATCTTTTTAATCTTACCATCAAGATAATCTATGATATACATAAAGTCAGTATGAGTATTATCAAAGGTAGCCCCAAAGGGTTGAACTGCTACATTGTCTATCGTTGTCGGATTGGATGGATCATCGGTATCAAAAGACATGAAAATTTTGTTATTTACATCAAATCCATAAGCTTTAGAGCCTCTTAATCCTTTATACGTATTAGCAATAGGTGTTTGGTTAACGGTTGGAGCAAGACCTGTAGAAACAGCGCTATGCTCAAAATTACCGTCATTTGCCGGTATCGAAAACTGTTGTTTGTCACTGAGCTGAAGCGTGCCCGTCCATCCCAGTGGACCATCGCCATTGTTAGTTACGTTAATGGTTCGGGTAATAATCGTTCCAAACTGAGCAGATGCTGTAATGGATAAGGAATCAAGGCTCATTGTAGGGGCTACCATCGTAATGTTATACGTGGTCGCTTGAGCGCTGGTAACAACTACGCCCGTTGCCAAATAATTATTAAAGCCTTCTTTTACAGCGGTGATGTCGTAAGTCCCGTACATGGTTGAATCAAAGCTATATGAACCATCAGCGCCAGTTATGACGGAATAAGTATAAACCGGACTTTCTTCACGGGTTGCTGTTATGGTTACTCCTTCTACCGGATTTCCATTATGAATTACCGTCCCTGACAAAGCTCCCTGGGCTGCATGTACAATGGTAAACGTAACTGGAACAGACACTGTGCCTACATCCGGATTACTGCTATGAAAATTTACCGTTGCATGGTAAGTCCCTTCTTCTGCTATGGAGGCATCCATCGTCAATACGATATCCTGACTGCCACCGGCAGGAACACCTCCTTTCATGGATGACAAATCTACCCACCCGGGTATTGTTGGAATCATCAATGAACATACTTGCTGACCAATGTCTCCCATAGAATAGAGTGTATTTGCAGTCAAATCAAGTTTATATAATTGGTATATATTATTTCCGCAAACACTTGCCCAATATACCGTATTTGTTTTACGGTCTATGGCCATGTCCTGCCATGCATGGGCATCAGCTCCCACTGGAAATAATGGGGTTACAACTCCTGTTGCAGGATTAATTTCTACAATCTTGTCATTATTCATATCCAAAGCAATGAAACGTCCCTCATTAGTAATGGTGAAACATTGGGTGGCAATTGCAACATTACATTTTAAGGTAGTTTGACCAGTAGATAAATCTATGGTATAAAGTTTATTGCTACTTTTTATATAGGTTTGATCATCCACAGGATTATATGCCAGTCCTAAAGCTCCGGATATATTATGGGAAACTGTTCTCGTATATGTACCATCATCAGGATTGATTTTGTATATATTTTTACACACCGGGCCAATGGCATACCATGTCCCTTTTATAAAATCAGCGCCGGTTAAAGGATCCGGCAATGTTGGTCCAACATAAGACAATCCTGCAGGATTATCCAATGGTATTGTTACTGAGTTATAAGTTGCTACAGTAGCATAAGCAAGAGTACTTACAGATCTGGTTTGTGAACCCGATTTGACAAATATTTTTGATTTGTCATCAAACTGAACATCGTAAGAATACCAGCTTAGCGGGCCATTTCCATTATTGGATAAGGTTACTGTGGCTGTACCATTGATTGTATAATTTGTGGTAACATCTATACTTGCTGGCGATACAGCTATCGAAGGTACAGTCAGTGATATATCTTTTGTTGATTGACCGGATGGAATGACATAGTTAGCTTCATTATATGCATTGTAACCGGTTGCAGTTACACTTATGTCATAGTCCAAGCCTTCTACTGCCTGAAGCGTATAAGCGCCGTCGGCTCCTGTGGTAACCGTGGGATTTAATGCCCCCGTAAATTTAACTACGGCTCCGGCAATTGGAGCATTCGCTGATAATGTTTTTACCACACCACTTACCGTTATCAATGGTGTATCCGGAGTGCACATATCTAATTTAATATTATTACAATAAGGTCCTTTACCACAAGCCGAAGGAGGATTATAAGGATCTATTTTGGTTGCACCGGAAATTATTGAATTGCCATATATCGCCCTGTTAGAACCGGTAAAATGGCATTTGAATTCATCCTGATTTGAATGTAACGATACGCCACTATTATCTAATACAGCAACAGCTAAGTTACTGGTTCCATCATAAAAAAACGGGGTGTCCAGTTGTATCTTAGTCCAGTTGTCAGTTCCCGTATTGGAAAGAGCAACGCTCCCGGAAAACACTTCCGTTAACTGAGCGCCAGGAATCCAATCTGCAATTGCTACAAATGAACTCATATTTGTATTTGCAAGATACACTTTTATACTATCTCTTGTAGTCAGAGCACCTGTATATTGGAAAGATATGGAGTGAAGATATCCATAATTTCCACCATAAGCAGCCAATTCACTCGCCGTATATATTTGTTGAGTATAAGAGCAAACAGTTGCCAATGATAGTGGTAATGGTATAGGCGAGGTACTTGCTGCTCCGGTTTTGACAACCGGTGCAGAAGGGGTACCATCCTCGCACTCAGGAGCAGTAATAAAATGTCCAAGTCCGTTCCATGCACTTGCTCCCTGTACTCCACAATCTGAACGTATATAAAAATCGTATGCGGTTTCTGCCGTAAGTCCTGTTAATGTAAACGGATTGCTATTTGCAGTAACAATAGTACCTGTTTCCTGGGTAAACCCTGCCGGACCATATTCAACATCCCATAAGGTCTGTCCTTCCTGGGCCACCCATGTAAGTCGAGATGTGTTTGCTGAAACGCCTGCACAAGCCAAGTTATTGGGGGACAGGCAATTTGGATTGATCCACATACAACTTACATTAATCTCCAATCCATCATATTGTCCACAATCATCAGAAACAAATCGCAATGTTAAGGGTCCCGTCAAAGAAGAAGTTAATGGGATTGTTCCACTTTCGCTTGAATACGTGCCCAATAGGGTTCCACTGGTTCCGGCTCCTTCATAAACATAAAGATATGCACAACCACTTTCTATAGAATAATTTCCATGTATTTGTACTCCATGATTTGCATCTACAGGATTAATAATGAGTGTACCATCACAAATACCTGAATATGGATTATTAGGTCCTCCGTCATCAAAAATAACGCCATCGCAAATAGAAATACTTTCGGTGCCATCTGTCGGCATATTATATAAAGCTCCTACCCATACCGATCCTGTTGCACTTGCTCCTTTACCTAAACCATTATATGCACGTACAGCATAAGTATAATGATCAGTTGATGTTATTGTCGAATCTACCCAAGTCATAGCAGCACCCGGAGCAGGATTGTTAAACGTATAAACCGATACACCATTTCGCTCAACAACAACCGATGAAATGGACGTTAACGGTGAACCGTTTAAAGTAGTTGTTGGATTTGTCCAAGATAAATTTGCTGATAATCCTTGATCAGGAGCCGGAGTTACGGAAAAATTGGAAGATGCAGCCGGCGCCATTGCATTTGTAGTCATAGTTATTGTTACACAATCATGATCGGTATTTTCGTCATAAGACATATAAAAATGATAAGTACATCCTGTTTCAAAAACATAATTATCTGCGCGACCAGGATCACAAGTATTTGATGCAATCCACATACAACTTCCCGGCCATGGATTGGTAATACACCAATCATAGGTACCTGCCGGTATCTCTATGGTATCAGATCCATTTAATACCATATTCTGAGTAGATAACGAGCCATCCGCATTCACAGGAATTTTATATTCAAACTGGGAATAAATGGAATCCGGAACATCACCTTCATTTGTTAAAGGACCAACTATGGGTATGATCGTATTATAAGCTGTTGCATTTGCATCCAACAACATCTGATATCCGGTACCATTATTCCATACGTTGTGAGCTTCCAGAATAATCATTGCATTTCCATCTGACGGAGTTTTTTTTCCGAAAGTCGACTTCAACCGGGTATTATGTATGGCAGAAGAGTTTTTAACAGTCTTTTTTACAAAAGCTGTTTTATTGAAAGTCCTTGTAAACCCTTTTGTTTGAGCAAATGCTATATTACTTACCAAAAAAGCAATCAGGACTAACGTGATTTTTATAAAATTTAATCGAGGTTTCATAATTAATTATATTTATTTTAAAACTAACAATAAAGCAAAATTGGTTTATTAAGACATAGAATAGATCATCTTCTTGAAAATGCAAAATTTTACTTTGCTTTTTTCTTTGGTACATATATTATTCCATTTTCCCTCCTTCTTTTTAGTATCATCTATATAATCGCTTACAATTATTTTATTTTTTTCTTTCTTTTATCAGCCGGCGTACAATTCGTTTCTATGCCTTCTATGATTTTTTGCAGCATGCTTTTCCCAAAATTCTTTTTTTCCATAATTTTATTTATTTCTTCAATAGAATCTTTGACGGGTTTCGCAACAGATGTTTTTTTAGATTTTTTTTCGGCCATTGTATACAAGTATTAGTTCGCAAATTTATGCGGGCAAATATATGATCCGGAAAAGCAATGGCTATCAAAAAGGTCTATAACAAAATAGTAACATCTCCAAAAAAGGAGTATAACAAAATTAATACACGCATCTTACGTGCTTAATAAACAATGTCTTACGAAAAACTAAAATTGATGGAGGAAGGTAATTAAATTTATCGGAGAATTGGAAAGCCCCAGCTTTTTTCTCAAACGAACTCGTGCAACATTAAGACTTGCTGTATTTTGGCCCGTAATTTTACAAATTTCTTTGGTAGAAAGATTTAACCTCAAAAAAGCGCAAAGCCTTAATTCACTTGGAGATAAAGCAGGAAATTGATTCAAAAGATGTTCATAAAAAGCATTATGTACCTGCTGAAAACGGGTTTCAAATTCTTTCCATATTTCTTCTTCGCTCCCTTTCTGCATTTGTTTAATCAAATTAAGAATTTGACCTTTACTATCTTCATTCATAGGACCATTTTCTATTTCCAGAAGACGGTTGGTTGCTTCATCTATGAATTCATTTTTTTTCAACAGACTCATCACATTAGTAACCAATTCTTTATTCTTAAACTCAATTTCATCAGTCAGTTGTTTCCTTTCGAGACGGATATTTTTCATCTTTATCTTCTGACGCGAAAGAAGCAAAATGGTGGAAATAATTCCTGAAATAAGTATCAAAACAATAATAAGGGTTAGGAAGTCTTTACGTTGTTGCTGTATTTTGATTTCTTGCTGCCTTTTTTCATTATCATACTTCATTTGCAACTCAGATATTTTCTTTTGTGTTTCGCCATTCAAGGAACTATCCCTGGTTTGGTAATATTGCCCTTGTAATTCAAAGGCTCTTTTCCAATTTCCTGCATCTTTTTCAACTTCAGATAAAGATTGTAATACGGCAGCTTTTTGTCCACGAAATCCTTCGAATTGCGATAGCTTTAAACTTTTTTCATAAGCATCTCTTGCCCGCCCAACATTGTTCATTCTTAAATATATGTCACCAATATTAATAAGGGCAACAATTTTCATCTTCCTATTGTTACCTTTTATTGAATACTCATAAGCTTCCTGAAAATAAGAAAAAGCCTTTTTAATGTTATTATCCTGATATAAAAAATTATATCCAATATTGATTATCGCAGAAAAAATTCCTGTAGAGTCATTAACATGCTTAAACCCATCTAATGCTTTAAGATAATATGCTGTTGAAGTAGAATAATTCCTAATGTTCTGGTAATAAACTCCTATATGAAGCAATACTTTATATTCCGTTAGTGAATCGCCTAACTTTTTACAAATGCCCAAAGATTTATTAAAATATTCAATAGCTTTGGGAGGTTGTTCTAAACCTATAAATGCAATACCTACATTATTATAGACTTTTGATAAATTTTTTTCATCTTTACTTCGCTCAAAATATCGTAATGCATCCGTAAATGATATAAATGCTTTTTCATATTCTCCTTTTGCACTATAGCAATTTCCTCTATTTTCTTTGACTAAGGCTATTAGTTGTTCGTCATTAATATTCTGTACGCGTGCCCAAGCCTGGTCATTATATTTTTCAGCTTGGTCAACACTCCCTTTGTTTTCGAGTTCATATTTGGCTTTATATATCAAAACCCATATTTTACTGGAATTATCGTTCGTGCTATTCGCAATAATATTAGCCGAGTCGAGATATTTCAAGCCAATCTTCGGATGTAGATACAATTCTTTATCAACAATTTTTAAAAGTTCTTTAAACTTCGATTTGTTTTTTTGATTTTCGGTGATAGATGTTTGATGATGAATGATTAATATGGTTAATAGAATTCCAGTAATAACCAAAATAGAGACGATAAAAAACCATACGTTTCTGTTTATTTTGATTTTAGGTAAATACTTTTTCATCATACAAGTGTAGCAATATACTTTATTTCACAAAAATAGTTTAAAACCGAGTAGTTTTATAAAAATGAAATAAAAAAACTGCATAAGGACGTTCGCTACAGGGCGACTTTACACAATTGATTAAACACTATCCTATTCCCAAAAATCATTCAATACATGTTACAATAATCGTTTTTCGAGGTTCTAAAAACAGAAAGTGGTTCTCATAAGTATAGAAAAGTGTCTTCCTTCATCTTTCCTTGATCTTTCCTTGATCTTTGCTACAAATCATATAGGCATGCAATAGGCTTACCTTTTATCTTTTTTTTATTTGATGTATTCAAAGTTGGGCTAAAGCTGGAAAATAAAAAAGGGGCTCATCAGAGCCCCTTTCAAACAAACTTAATTTACTTACAAAATCAGTTATTTAATTATTACCATTTTCTTAATCAACGTTTGGCCACTGTTGGTAACAAAACGTACAAGATAATTACCGGCACTGTAACGGGAAGTGTTCAGCGTGATGGTCTTCTCCTGAGTAATATTTTCAGAATGTACCACCATACCTAAATAATTCATCACCTGAACAGTGCTGATATTGTTGGATACTGTTATATTGACAACATCGGTTGCCGGGTTCGGGAATACCTTAACGGATGAAGATCCGATTTCAGGTATACCATCAGGTCCGGTTTCCGTACCGTTGTTGTAAACAGGCACAAAGATGTTTCCATCGTAATCGGCAAATTCACGTGGAGTCGGATTATCGCTCCACGATATTTCTGTCTGAATAACATCCGATGCAATCCAGGTAAAATGAAGATCGAAGAAGTTTCCGTCAGCTATATCAATTCCATTCAGATCGGCAGCCCATACAAAAGTCAGATGTCCGGCTGAAGGATTTCCTGTCGTTACGGCTTCTATTCCTGGGTACCAGTTCCCTATACTGTCGAATCTCAGAACAGACAGATTATATTCTATTGTATACTGGAAGGATCCCATATTGCTGATATTTTGTGCATGTACCGGAACAGTAATCGGTCCGGACGCTACAGTAGTTACATCAGTAATAGTTACAATAGCCGATGGGCCAGCCGAAGCTGCCTGGGTAACTGTAACATTAATCGGGCTTCCCGTTGCTCCCGGAGCTGCTACAGTAATGGTTCCGACTCTCGGACTGGTTGATACGTTTGTAGTATACGATACGGTAATTGTACCATTATTCGTTCCCGAAGCTCCGCTGGTGATCGTCAACCAGTCATTTCCGGTTGCAACAGCGGCAGTATAATTCATTGTACCGGTTCCGATATTGGCTACGGCAAACGTGGTGGTTCCTGCTACTGAAGTTACATCCTGATTAACCGGTGTTACCGATAATACAGGCTGAGGTGTAGTACCACCAGCTACAGAACCATTATTATATACCGGAACAAAGATTATCCCATTATAATCAGCAAACTCACGTGGTGTTGGATTATCACTCCAGTTTACTGAAGAGGTAAACGTACTTCCAAGCCAATTGAAATTCAAATTAAAGAAAGTACCGTCAGTTATATTAATTCCTTGCAGATCGGCAGCCCAGACAAAAGTCAGATGACCCGGAGTCGGTTCTCCCATAGTAACGGCATCTATGCCCGTATACCAATCCGATGCATTGCTAAAGGTCATCAGTGCCGGATCATATTCTATGGTAAACTGGAAGGAACCCATATTTACCACATTCGTTGCATGTATAGGAACTGTAATCGATCCTGCAGCTACATTGGTTAATGTTCCAATAGTTAATACTGGAGATGTTCCAGGATTGGCAGCCTGAGTCACGGTTACTTGAATCGGGCTTCCGGTAGCTCCCGGAGCAGTTACCGTAATAGTAGCTACCCTCGGACTGGTTATGGCATTCTCGGTATACGATACTTCTATCGTACCACTGTTTGTACCCGAAGCTCCGCTGATGATCGTTAACCAATCATTTCCGGTTGTAACAGTAGCAGTATAATTTATCGTTCCCGTGCCGGTATTGGCTACGGCAAACGTGGTCGTTCCTGCTGCTGAAGTTACATTCTGATTGGATGGCGTTACTGATAATACAGATTGGCTTGGAGTTCCTGTTACAGAACCATTGTTGTATGCAGGAACAAAAATATTTCCATCATAATCAGCAAACTCACGTGCAGTAGGATTATCACTCCAGTTTACTGAAGAGGTAGATGAACTTCCAAGCCAGTTGAAATTCAGATTAAAGAAGGTACCGTCAGCAATATTAATTCCTTGCAGATCGGCGGCCCATACAAAAGTCAGATGACCAGGAGTGGGTTCACCAATGGTAATAGCATCTATACCCGTATACCAATCCGATGCACTGCTATAAGTCATCAATGCCGGATCATATTCGATGGTAAACTGGAAGGAACCCATATTTACCACATTCGTTGCAAGTACAGGAACCGTTATTGTACCAGAATTAACATTTTCGATATTAGCAATAGTAATAACAGGTGAATTTGAAATGGGTGCAAAAGTTATGTCATCAACAAATACCGGTGTGCAGGTATTTACATTTCCATGTTTAAAGGCAAGGTAAGTATTTCCCGGAGTGTTCAACGTTAACGAACATTCGGTAAAACTTGCTGCCGTAAGGTCAAATTGCTGTAATGGAATAAATGTAGTAGTATCCGACGGATTGGTCATCGTTCCTATGATGATCGGGTTGCCGCCACTGGCTTTAAAAGTGAGGGTACTTCCGGTTTCACCTACCTGTACATACGGAGATACAAGAGCTACAAAAGCATGAGTATCCAATTGTCCGTTGCTTCCATCCAAACCATTCATAATAAAACCAACATTCGGAGCAGAAGGAGCCATACCATGTAAGGTTGTACTTACATCGGCTATAGTGTTGGATAATGAGGTCTGGAGATCGGCTGTCCAGTCTTCAGGCAAGAATGGTGTGGTAACCTCATCAAAATTCTCTGTTAAATTGGTTACGGGAGTATGAGGTATAACCGGTGCAAAAGTTATGTCATCAACAAATACCGGTGTGCAGGTATTTACATTTCCATGTTTAAAGGCAAGGTAAGTATTTCCTGGAGTAGTTAGCGTTAACGAACATTCGGTAAAACTTGCTGCCGTAAGGTCAAATTGCTGTAATGGAATAAATGTAGTAGTATCCGACGGATTGGTCATCGTTCCTATGATGATCGGGTTGCCGCCACTGGCTTTAAAAGTGAGAGAACTTCCGTTTTCACCTACCTGTACATACGGAGATACAAGAGCTACAAAAGCATGAGTATCCAATTGTCCGTTGCTTCCATCCAAACCATTCATAATAAAACCAACATTCGGAGCAGAAGGAGCCATACCATGTAAGGTTGTACTTACATCGGCTATAGTGTTGGATAATGAGGTCTGGAGATCGGCTGTCCAGTCTTCAGGCAAGAATGGTGTGGTAACCTCATCAAAATTCTCTGTTAAATTGGTTACGGGAGTATGAGGTATAACCGGTGCAAAAGTTATGTCATCAACAAATACCGGTGTGCAGGTATTTACATTTCCATGTTTAAAGGCAAGGTAAGTATTTCCTGGAGTAGTTAGCGTTAACGAACATTCGGTAAAACTTGCTGCCGTAAGGTCAAATTGCTGTAATGAAATAAATGTAGTAGTATCCGACGGATTGGTCATCGTTCCTACGATGATCGGGTTGCCGCCACTGGCTTTAAAAGTGAGAGAACTTCCGTTTTCGCCTACCTGTACATACGGAGATACAAGAGCTACAAAAGCATGGGTATCTAATTGTCCGTTGCTTCCATCCAAACCATTCATAATAAAAGCAACATTCGGAGCAGAAGGAGCCATACCATGTAAGGTTGAGCTTACATCGGCTATGGTATTGGAAAGCGAAGTCTGAATATCGGCTGTCCAGTTTTCAGGTAAGAAAGGAGTGGTTACTTCATCAAAATTCTCCGTTAAATTGGTTACAGGAGTATGAGGTATAACCGGTGCAAAAGTTATGTCATCAACAAATACAGGTGTGCAGGTATTTACATTTCCATGTTTAAAGGCAAGGTAAGTATTTCCTGGAGTAGTCAGCGTTAACGAACATTCGGTAAAACTTGCTGTCGTAAGGTCAAATTGCTGTAATGGAATAAATGTAGTGGTATCCGACGGATTGGTCATTGTTCCTACAATAATTGGGTTACCGCCACTGGCTTTAAATGTAAGGGTACTTCCGGTTTCACCAACCTGTACATACGGAGATATAAGAGCTACAAAAGCATGGGTATCTAATTGTCCGTTGCTTCCATCCAAACCATTCATAATAAAACCAACATTCGGAGCAGAAGGAGCCATACCATGTAAGGTTGAGCTTACATCGGCTATGGTATTGGATAATGAGGTCTGGAGATCGGCTGTCCAGTCTTCAGGCAAGAATGGTGTGGTTACTTCATCAAAATTCTCTGTTAAATTGGTTACAGGAGTATGAGGAATAACCGGTGCAAAAGTTATGTCATCAACAAATACCGGTGTACACGTGTTTACGTTTCCATGTCTAAAGGCTAAGTAAGTATTTCCAAGTGTCGTCAGCGTTAATGAACATTCGGTAAAATTTGCTGCCGTAAGGTCAAATTGCTGTAATGGAATAAATGTAGTAGTATCCGACGGATTGGTCATCGTTCCTACGATGATCGGGTTGCCGCCACTGGCTTTAAATGTAAGGGCACTTCCGGTTTCGCCTACCTGTACATACGGAGATACAAGAGCTACAAAAGCATGGGTATCTAATTGTCCGTTGCTTCCATCCAAACCATTCATAATAAAAGCAACATTCGGAGTAGAAGGAGCCATACCATGTAAGGTTGAACTTACATCGGCTATGGTATTGGAAAGCGAAGTCTGAATATCGGCTGTCCAGTCTTCAGGCAAGAAAGGAGTGGTTACTTCATCAAAATTCTCTGTTAATGAAGTTACGGGGACAGGACCTTCAGAACCTAATTTAACTAACCATACATTGCTATTTTCAGGAGAATTGGTTCTTCCGGCTAAAATATATCCTCCATCAGAAACTTTGTTAAGAGAAGCAAACATATCATCATTATAACCGGCTGTAATATTTTTTTCCCATACGACATCTCCATTTGCATCTGTTTCAATAAGCAAACCATCAAAAGCTGTTTGAGGAGAATAGGTCTCGCCTGCAAATAAATAATTACCAGCAGGTGTTATCTGAACATCTTCAAAGGCTCCCGGTTCAAATATTTTTTCCCAAATTTTCTGACCATTTCCATCTGCTCTTACAACCCAGTCTTTATAGCCAATCTGGTCATTTATTTGCCTTTCGCCACAAATAATATAACCTCCATCGGAGGTTTGTTTTACAGAGCGAAACATATCATGAAATTCTGTACCAAAATGATTCGTCCATAAGGTATCACCATTGCTATTAAATTTAACAAGCCATCCGTCATGACAATATTTTATAGTATCGGCGGTTAAGCTGTCATAAGTTGCATGTTTATCACCTACGGCCACATAATTGCCATCGGAAGTAGGAATAATACGGTAAAGTCTTTCCCAATATTCGTCACCATAAACATGATTACTAATTTCAACACCACTGCTACTTACTTTCTCTATCCAAGCCTGCCACATATAATCTTTCAGATTGCCAAAACCAATGGCAATAAAACTACCATCCGGCATTTCCTCTACATCATAAAGCAAGTCTGTATCACCATGAGTACTCATCATAGGGTGATAACCATGGCTCCAGATCATATTTCCACTATTATCGATCTTCATTATCCAGCCTTCAAATCCCCAGCCGAAAGCCGTGGAAGTGCCGCATGCAATATATCCGCCATCAGAAGTCTGTTTTATAGCATGAATCTCGTCGACATAGCTGTCACCATAGGTTTTGCTCCAAACAATATTTCCACTCTGATCGGTTTTAATAATCCAGCCATCATAATCTCCAGATCCGATACCATTGGTTCTACCGGCAATGATATAACCACCATCAGAAGTTTGCCGGGTACAAAAGGCCTCATCGTTTCCACCTCCGTCAAAGCTTTTTGTCCATGCTGTATCCGGTTCCAACCGGGAATGTCCATTCCATTTCTGTCCTCCCTGATTCATTCCGTTTAAAGCATTTGATATTTGAGAACTCGTTGTTCCATTACTTTTGGTAATTTTAGAAATAATCGCACGCATATCGGACGGTGGATCTGCGGCGATTACGTTCATTGCCCTATTTTCCGCACCAAAAAAAGAACGGGGGTTGTTCAAAACATTATTACCCTCCTTCTTCTGCGCAAAGGCATTAAAGGTCAAAAACATTACGAAACACGCAATGACTAACCTGGTAAACATTTTTTTCATCGTCTTGTGATTTTAGATTAGTTAAACATTATTAAACTTTAAATTTAAAAGACATCTCCTGGCTTTATAAGCATTTTATAACACATCACAGCATCACGTTGCCAGACATCTTAATCTTTTGCTAAAAAACAAAATGGAATAAATGTACTCTTAAAAAACTGTGGTCAAAAATAGGCAGAGGAAGTATAATAATATAATTTTTACGGTGGACAAATGGTGGACAAGTTGAAAATAATTTTTCACAAAACAGACTGACATCCAACAATTAATAGCCGAACATGATTTTTAGGTTCATCAAATTCCGGTTATCAAACAAGTTTTGTATGGTTTTCAGGAAAATTTTTCTGTGATTTTTCAGCTAAAAATAATTGCCAGCCGGCAAATGGAATTTTAACCCCTTTTTATATATTTCTGATGAAATCGTCCAGGTTTGTTTTATTATCCAAATCAAGTTTTTTACGAATCCTGTATCGTGTGGTTTTAACCGTTTCGGTAGTAATGTTAAGCATTTTTGCTATTTCTTTGTTTTGAAGGTTGATTCGCAGGTAGGCACAAAAACGCAGTTCGGTTTCTGAGAGTTTAGGGCATAGTTGTTTTATTGAAACAAAAAAGTCGTGGTGTATCCGATCAAACATTTCTTTAAACTGATTCCAGTCATTATCGAGATTCAGGTTTTTTTCTATTGTTTTCCGCAATTCTTTATACGATTCCTTATCTATGGACTTGGCATCGTTAATTTTATCCAATGAATTCAGGATATCGGACAGAATTTCATTCTTGGCAGCCAATTGCAGGGATGTGGTGGTCATCTCCTTGTTTTTCGATTCTATTTCGGTTTGATACCTATTTTTTTCCAGTGCGGATATCTTCTCATCCGCCAGGATCCTTTCCTGTAAAATACTATTGTCCAATTCCTTTAGCTGAACTGACTTTTTCAGATTCCGGTTAGTCAAAATAATTAACCAGCCGAGCATAAGAATTAAAAGAATAATGGAAGTGGATGCAAGGGTAATAATGGTATTTTGCCTCTTTTTGATTTCATATTTTTTTTGAAGCAGTTCATTTTCATAATCTTTTTTATGCAAATCGTATTTCCATTGGATGTCTGCTATTTTTTTATGCGTTTCATCGTTCATGATGCTATCCTTGATGCTGGCATATCGTTTGAAATATTTCAGGGACAGGCTGCAGTTCCCTTCTTTTTCTTCTATCATCGACAGATTTTGTAATGCCTGCATGGAATTGCTTTTGGATTCACTTCCTACGGAATTCTTTAAGCTCAATTCCAGATATTTTTTTGCCAGCGGATATTTTCCCGAATCATAATACAAGCTACCTAATTCCAGATAAGCAAAACTTAAAAGGCTCCGGTTATTATAGTATTTTAAATATTCCATTGCCCTGCTCATGTAATAAAAAGCTTCTTTGGTATTTTTCATATTTTTACCAATATTGCTCAGATTAACAAAAGCCAATACAATCTGAGAAGAGTCCTTAAGCCGGAAAAATGTTTGAAGAATATTATGATAACAATTCCTGGCTTTCAGATAATCTTTTTTCTCGAAATAGCAATTGGCAATATTTAAATCTATTCCGCTTTCATTATGTATATCGCCCGATTGCCGGCAAAGGGCTTTTGCCTGTTCAAAATACCTGATGGCTTTATCATACTCCTTTAAGGAAATGTTTACAATACCCAATCCGTTATATATCAAACCTACCACATGCTTATCCTGAATATTTTCCGACTTTTTCAATGCTTCCGTAAAATAGGTGATCGCTTTGTAATAATCCTCCGTACCCAGATAATAGTTGGCTATTCCATTTTTTATCTTTACAGTCAGCAAATCGTTATGCAGGTTTTCCGAAGTTTTGAGGCTTTTCATGAGATAATAAATAACGCTGTCGTCCCTCCCTATCATCCGAAGGCATAATGCTTTCTTCTGAAATGCTTTGGCCAGATTGGTGCTATCCTTGCTTTTCTGAGCTATTTTAATGGCTGTATTAGCAAGCGAAAGATAATAATTCGGATTTTTCCAGTAATTGGAATCCACTGTATTTATAATTGCCAACAGTTTCTGGTTTTCAACACTAAGCTGTCGGGATGAGGTATGATGTTTATGATTTACTAAAATAATAATGGCTGCAGAAATGATTATCAATAGCAAAACAGCTACACTACGGATAATCATTTTTATAGATATATGGTAAGACATAAAGGAAAGATTATGTTTAAACTGGGGTCAAATGTAAAGCAAATCGGGCAAATATCATGAAGAAAACGTTAGCTGAAGGAAAATCATTGGCATAAATGGCCTTTTGCTTTACCCTGCCGATCCGGAAAACGAATTCATCGCCGGACGAGTGGAAAAATCAAAATTAGCTATGCCGGTCTTAATTATTCCGCTTCGATACTGTAGACCGGTTAAAAAAGTTTTGTTGCCAACGCTGTGAGTGCCGATAAAATATATTCTATTCCGATAGCGATAACAATAAAGCCGATTATCCGCGACAGAGCATTGATACCCGAAGCGCCAAGCGCCTTAACGATGACGGCTGAACTTCGAAGAATAATATAAACAATCACAGAAACGGTCAGGATGGCGAGTACAAGAAACATTTTTTCCTTTAGCAGGGTGTATTCCTGATTATAGGTGATAAGCAGGGAAATGGTTCCGGGCCCTGCCAGCATAGGGATGGCCAGTGGGGTTAACGAAACATCCTGACGGTTCAGCGCATCTTCCTTTACATGCTCCTGCATCCCTTTATGTTTATTGAAATTACCGGTTAGCAGTGCAAAGCCGGAAGAAGCAATGATCAATCCGCCGGCAATTTTCAGAGAGTAGATACTTATTCCGAAAAATTCAAGAATAAATCTACCGAGAAAGAAAGAGATCAGCAAAATGACGCAGGCATCAATAGCCGTTTTTAACGAGATTCGCGCTTTTTCCTTACTCGAATTCTTTTCCGTTAAACCCACAAAGATTGGAACAGTTCCCAAGGGATTGATAACGGAGAATAACGCACCCAAAGCTAACAGGAATAGATTCATTTGTTTTTTTTTGCAAAGTTAAAAAAAATTGAGTTTGGAATACTTAATTTGGGGAGTGCCTAAAATACTTAAAATTCGGAGTGTCTAAAGTACTTAGCGTTTGGAGTACTTAAAGTCTTTTAGACGCTTTATGTTATCACTTAAAAACAAATCATCCGGACCCCTCCCCAGCCCTCCCCTCGCGAGGGGAGGGAGATATGCACCTAAATATTAAGAGAATACCGAAGGGTGGGGTCTGAAGACTTACAAGTTTCACTTGGTTAATAGCTACTGCTATTATAATGCTAAGGAACTTTATGAACCTTACGAATCCCGAATCGCTTCACCCGGGATTTCGCTTCGCTCAGCTTTACAAACCTTATAAACTTTATAAACCTTATGAACCTTACGCTTCCCGACGAAGCATCGCTAAGTCGTTCCTCCTAAGCGATGCTATGCCGGGACTTCGCTTCGCTCAGCTTTACAAACCTTACAAACTTTACAAACCTTATAAACCTTATAAACTTTATGAACTTTATAAACTTTACAAACTCCCTTCCCTGATAAGCTTCTCCGCCCCTCTGCTATGCCCCAACATTCCGTTTCATAAGGACTACGCGGGATTTCGAAGTCCATATTCTTTATTACAATAAGCTTGGCGGCAACTGCGATAAGGTTCCCGGGCGGTGCAAAGCTTCTCCGGGGCATTGTTTTGCCAAAACATATTTCCCGGAATTGCATCGAAACGTCCCGAAATGGCTTCGTAAAATTCCGGCGGTGTATTGTAATATCCCGGTGATGCTTCGTAATAATCCGGCAAAGCTTCGTAAAGTTCCGGCAGTGTATTGCAATAGTCCGGCGGCGCTTCGTAATAATCCGGAACCGTTTTGCAATAGCCCGGCGGCGCTTCGCAGAGCGCCAATGCCGTTTCGCAACTGTATGGCATCGTGCCGGAAGCATCTTTACTTATTTTGTAATATTATTACAACCTCTTATTCAACATCTTAAAATAAAATCAAAAAAAAATTAAAAAAAAGTTACATTTTTTTAACAAAATGTGTAATTATTTCGTACTTTTATAACGGAAAAAATTAGTTATCCATTTAACCGTTTTTATCATGGCAATTAGAAATTATCATTTCACCGACGGCGTTCTGTCGTTAGAGGCTGATAAAAAAGCCTTTCTTGCCGAACGCGACCTTAGCGAACTGGCGTCGTATAATTACAGCCAGCAAAAACTTGACGCTTTTAAACAAAAAGCCGCATTATTTAACAACCTGCCTTCCGACGATTACTGGGAAGGACTTAAAGTGGAAAAAACCGAAGAAAAAAACAAGGGAAGGGTAAATCTTGCCTCACCCATCAACGAAATCCGGAACCGGATACGTATGGTTTTCGGAGAATCTTCGGCTGTGTACCGTAACCTGCATGTGGGCGATTATTCCAAAATTTCCGATACGGAAATTCAGGACATGGCGCTACGCATAGTGATGACTGCGAGGGATAAGAAAATTCAATTAACGGAAGTAGGACTTACCGATGCGATGATTACCCGTCTGGAAACCCAGTCGGCTATCTTTAACGACATGCTCACCTCTCAAAAAGTATTTGAGATGCAGCGTGCCGAAGAAACCGAAAAACGCATTATTGCCGGCAACGAATTGTATACATTGCTGATCGAAATTTGCGAGATTGGTAAAAACGTCTGGCTTGGAAGAGATGAAGCCAAATATAACGAATATCTGTTGTACCCGGGAGAAGCCGGCAATCGTGAACAAGTTTCGGGAACGGGTAATATCACCGGGCTGGTTACCGATTTTGCAAGCGGCAATCCTTTAACCGGAGTAACGATATCGGTAATAATAAATGAAACCGCCCTTACCACCACTACGGATGAGCAGGGCGAATATGCTTTGGCTGAAATACCGGTAGGGCTTTATTCCGTTACAGCAACCATGACCGGCTATGCCGTTGCCACCCAGAATAATGTAGAAGTAAGCGAAGATGAAGATATACCCTGTGACTTTCAACTAAAAATACCAAAATAGCCGGGAGCCGGAAGAGAAGCTAAATTTTTGTCATAATGAACGTTTTTTTTAGTAGTGGATTAATAATTAAATAACCCTGCTTAGCTTCCGGCTCCGGGTCTGTTTGGTTTTCGGCAACAGTCCCTGTTTCCATAATTTAGGTTTTTTAGGTTAGCAAGCGCGTCCCTGAAAAGATGCGCTTGTTTTTTTAATGGCTTGAATTCATTAAAATTTACAGGCAATGCCGAAACAAATGGGATTTTATGTAAATTTGTTAAAAATTTTAGTCATGACAGGCATTCAATATATCACCGATGAAAAAGGCAATAAGCAATCCATCATCATCGACCTAAAGAAATGGGGCGAGTATGTAGAAGATTTCCTTGATGCCATTGAAGCTAAACAACGTAAGGATGAGGAATCGGAATCGTATTCCAGCGTAAGAGAAAAAATCCTTAACAAGAAAACTGCATAATGGCTTTGTATGCTGTAAATATTAAAAAATCAGCAATCAAAGAACTACAAAAATTGCCAGAAACAGTTTTTACAGCTGTTGATGCTAAAATTTTATCTCTCGAAAACAATCCCTTCCCACAATATAGTAAAAAACTTATCGGCGAATCAAACCTTTATCGTTTACGACAAGGAAATTACCGAATTATTTATTCAGTTGAAGAAGAAAGTAAAACTATTGAGATTTTAAAAATCAAACATCGTAAAGATGTGTACAAATAAACCACCGTTAATCCATAATCTTGAATTCGGATTATTTCTTTATTTTTACCGTCTCAATCAACAAGGGTTATGATCACGTTACCGGAATAAAGAAACCAATACATTATGCAAACCCGTACCGACAAATTTTTAATCTTAAATTTATTTTTCCTTATCTTTATGATGCTTTGCTTTGGAGCAAAAGCACAATATTACAACCTTGGACAAGACCCGGCAAGCCTGCACTGGCGACAGATAAAGACGGAACATTTCCGCATTATCTATCCCCAGAATTTTGAAAACAATGCACAGCATCTGGGCAATATGATGGAGGATGTACGCAAGCTGGAACTTACGACGCTAAAAACCGAAGCCCGCTACGCACCCATCATTCTCCATAACCAAACCATCGTTGCCAATGCCTTTACGGTATGGACTCCGCGCCGCATGGAATTCTACACCTGTCCTCCGCAAAACTCCTACGCCCAGGATTGGATGGAACAATTAGCCATTCACGAATACCGGCATTACCTTCAGATGGATAAACTAAACGAAGGCTTTACCAAATACCTGAATTACCTTACCGGCGAACATGGAACAGCCATAGTACTCGGATTATACGTGCCCCTTTGGCTGATGGAAGGCGATGCCGTTTGCACCGAAACCCTGCTAAGCCGTTCGGGAAGAGGACGAATACCTTCGTTTGAAATGGAACTACGCTCCAACCTGTTGAACCATCGCCTGGTTTCGTACGATAAAGCCGTCTTTGGTTCTTACCGCGATTACGTTCCCGATCATTACATGATGGGATATCCCGTTACAGCCTTTGCCCGGATGAAATACGGAGCCGACGTGTGGGATAAAACCCTTAGCACCGTTGCCCGCAAGCCTTTTATCATTACCCCGTTCAACCGCGGATTGAAAAAAAACACAGGTTTAACCAAAGTAAAACTTTACCGCCAGACGATGCTCGCCCTCGACAGCCTGTGGCAAAACCAGGAAAACAAACTGACGTTTACCCCGCTTACCGTCCTTACACACCCTAAAAAAGGATACTGGAAATACAAATTCCCGCAATTTATCAGCGACAGCCTGATATTAACCGAACGTTCGGGGCTGGACGATATAAGCCGTTTTATATTGATGGATAAATACGGTAACGAAAAGGTGCTGTTTACTCCCGGATTCTATTCGTCCGAAAACATCTCCGTGGCACCGGTTACAGGATATCAAGCCAATAAACCCGGATCAAGCACCACCGATAATATTTCCATCGAAAAAGGAATGATAGCCTGGGCCGAAAAAATAATAGATGCCCGTTGGGCATACCGTAGCTACTCCGTGATAAAGACTTACGACATCCATAGCCATAAAGTAAAACAGCTCACCTTCAGAAGCCGCCTGTTTGCCCCTGCCCTATCGCCCGACGCAAAGCAAATTGTCGCCGTAAGAGTGGACGAAGACAACCGCAATGCCCTTGTAATTCTCGATGCCAGCAACGGTAACGAATTAAAAGAAATCGTGGCTCCGGCCAGCGAATGCTATCTCACCCCCACATGGAATACGAACAACCGTCAGATTGTCGTGGTTGGACTTAACGCCAAAGGCAAATACCTTGCAACGATTGACCTTGACAATGGAAACGCCCGGCAGTTACTCGCCCCGGGTTTCACCGAAATAGCTAATCCCAAACCTGCCGGACATTATGTCTTTTTCGATGGCGCCTTCTCGGGAATTGATAATATTTATGCCGTGGATACGCTAACGACAGAAGTATTCCAGGTTACCTCTGCCAAATATGGCGCTTCCATGGCCGACATCAACAGAACAAGCAATACCATCATTTACTCCGATTACTCTCCTGCGGGTTACCGTATTGCCCGTACCGAATATAATCCCGCCATCTGGAAACCATTGAAAGAGGTGAATGATAATTCCATTAAGCTATACAAATCGCTGCAAAAACAGGAAAATGGCATACTGGATAATAGCAGCAAAATGCCATCAGCTAATCTTCCTTCCGAAAAGTATAACAAAACGCTTAACCTGTTCAATTTTCATAGCTGGGCTCCGGCTTACATTGACATTGATAACATCGACCTGAAACCCGGCATTTCGCTGATGTCCCAAAACCTGCTCAGTACCATGTTTGCAACGGCTGGCTGGGACTACGATCCCAACTGGCAAACGGGAACCTATCATGCCGACATCAGCTACCAGGGCTGGTATCCTATCGTTGATTTTAAGATAGACTATGGCGAACGGAAATCTAATGTCGAAGAACCGGTAACACACGATGTTTATAAAATAAATTATTTTGAAACCGAACTAAAAACGGCCGTCCGCCTGCCTTTGGATTTTACCACCGGCAAATTCTACCAGCACATAGAACCTCAGCTTCAGCTCACCTACACCCAGCTGGATACCCGTAAATCTTCGGAACTCAGATTTAGAAATCCCAACCTCAAAACCCTTGATTATCGTTTGTATACTTCCAACTTTATCAAATCGGGGGTAAAAGATTTATACCCGAAATGGGGACAGTCCATCGAATTCAACTATCGCGACAACCCGTTCAATGCCGGCGAAAAATCGAGCATCTTTGCTTCTGAAGCCCAATTGTTCTTCCCGGGAATAGCCAACCACCATTCCCTATGGTTCTATGGCGGATATCAGAAAATAACCTCCGGGAACTATCTCTTCTCCGATTTTATCCGTTATCCGCGCGGCTATACCGACCAAAGCTGCACCGAGTTATATTCCCTCAAATCGAATTACAAACTACCATTGATATACCCCGACCTTAGCTTAGGTCCTTTAGTTTATATAAAAAGGATAAAAGCAAATCTGTTTTACGATTACGGACAAGGAACCATGAATGATCGAACTGTTTTTTACCGGAGTACCGGCGTAGAACTTACCACCGATGTCCATCTCCTGCGATTTCTGATTCCTTTCGATCTGGGAATACGATCCACTTTCCGTCCCGATAATAATAGTCTGTCCTATGAATTCCTGTTTGCTTTTAGTATAAGCGGACTCTAATGCTTCACCGATAAATCAAAAATTATGCGCAGCAAATACGTTACCAAGCCATCCGAAATAGAAGATATCCTGAACAAATGTGATGTTTGTTACGTGGGTATGGTTGACCAAAACCAGGAACCCTATGTGGTTGCACTTAATTACGGCTACCGCGATAACTGCCTTTACCTGCATTCGGCCAAAACCGGGAGAAAAATTGAAATACTGAAAACCAATAACAAGGTATGTGTAGCCCTCAGCACCGACCATCTTCTACGTGCCCAGCACGAAGCGGTGGCTTGCAGCTATGCTATGCACTACCGGAGTGTAGTTATCCATGGTCATGTTGAATTTATTGAAGATAACGATCAAAAGATGGAAGCGCTTAACATCATCATGAAACACTATACCGGACATGAATTCAGCTACAACCTTCCGGCTGTCCGCGAAGTGGAAGTTTATAAAGTTATTATCGAAAAGATACAAGCCCGTCAGTTGGGTTAGTTGATAGTTGATGGTTGATGGTTGATAGATATTCGTAATTTCTCTGGAGTATTCCTAAAAAAAAGGCCATCCTTTGGGGACGGCCTGATTTTTTAATAAAGTTGTTTTACTTACCGGGCATATTTAAAATTCTTGCCAGGATAGTAAGCTGTATTACCAAGCATTTCTTCGATACGTATCAACTGATTGTATTTAGCAATACGATCGGTACGGCTTGCCGAACCGGTTTTTATCATTCCGGTATTTAAAGCTACGGCTAAATCGGCAATAGTAGTATCTTCCGTTTCACCGGAACGATGACTCATTACCGAAGTATAGGAATTACGGTTAGCCAGGTTAACGGCATTAATGGTTTCGGTAAGCGTGCCAATTTGATTTACTTTAATCAGAATGGAGTTTGCAACTTGTTTATTTATTCCTTCCTGCAAACGTTCAACATTGGTAACAAATAAATCATCACCAACTAATTGTATCTTGCTGCCTAATTTGTCGGTCATCAGTTTCCAGCCATCCCAATCATCTTCGGCCATACCGTCTTCGATAGAAATAATCGGATATTTATCAACCCATGATTTCCAATAATCTACCATTTGAGCGGGAGTAAGTTTATCGCCGGTAGATTTGTGAAGATGATATACATTTTCTTCGGGAATAAAATATTCGGACGAAGCAGGATCTAATCCAATATAAACATCTTTACCGGGAGCATAACCGGCTTTTTCGATGGCTTGAAGAATAACGGTAATTGCTTCTTCGTTCGATTTGAGGTTGGGAGCAAAACCACCTTCGTCGCCAACATTGGTTGAATAGCCTAATTTCTTCAATACCGATTTCAGATTATGAAATACTTCCGAACCCATACGAATAGCATCGGTAAAATTAGAAGCGCCCACAGGCATAATCATGAATTCCTGAAAATCGATGCTATTATCGGCATGAGAACCTCCGTTCAGGATGTTCATCATGGGGATAGGTAATGTGTTTGCGTTAACGCCGCCTATGTAACGAAACAAAGGTTGTCCCGTGTATTGGGAAGCGGCACGTGCCACAGCAAGACTAACGCCAAGAATAGCATTTGCACCAAGGTTTGCCTTGTTGGGTGTACCATCAATTTCAATCATTCGCTGGTCAATTTCGTTTTGGTCGGTAACGAAAAAGCCTTTTAGTTCATCATTCAGGGTTTTATTAACGTTTTGTACGGCTTTTAAAACGCTTTTACCCATATACATTGATTTATCGTTGTCGCGTAATTCAACAGCTTCGTGCACACCGGTAGAAGCGCCTGATGGTACGGCCGCTCTTCCGATAATACCACTATCGGTCATTACATCAACTTCAACGGTAGGATTGCCACGCGAATCAAGGATTTGGCGTGCAAAAATGTTTGCTATTGTACTCATTTTTTATTTTTTTTTAAATTATTTTGAATAAAAAAAGGACAAAGCATTATACACTTTATCCTTTTTAAAATTAAAATTTAATAACTATTCTTTTTCGGAAGTCTCAGCAGGATTAGTTTCTGTTTCTGTCGAAACATCTTCTGTTTTAACTTCTTCTGTAGCTACAACTTCTTTTTCGGTTTTTGTTTTTACTGGTTTTGGAGAAGCGGTATCATCAGAAACTTTTTTCTTGGCAGTACCTCTACGGCGTGTAGTTTTGGCTTTCTTTTCTTCTTTTGTACCCAGTAAATTTTCGTTATAATCAACTAATTCAATTATACACATTTCAGCATTATCGCCTAAGCGGTTACCAGTTTTGAGTATACGGGTATAACCACCCGGACGATTAGCAATTTTAACGGATATATCTCTGAACAATTCACCTACAGCTTCTTTATCCTGTAAATAACTAAATACTACACGGCGTATATGGGTTGAATCATTTTTTGATTGGGTCAATAATGGTTCAATGTATGGACGCAGAGCCTTTGCTTTGGCAAGGGTTGTAGTAATACGTTTATACTTTATCAATGACGAAGCCATATTGGCTAACATTGCCTTACGGTGAGAACTTGTTCTTCCTAAATGATTTAATTTCTTTTGGTGTCTCATTTCAATTAATCCTTATCTAATTTATATTTAGCAACATTCATTCCGAATTCAAGATTTTTTGCTCTTACCAACTCTTCTAATTCGGTCAGCGATTTTTTGCCAAAGTTGCGAAACTTAAGGAGGTCGGTTTTATTATAGGAAACCAAATCGCCCAATGTTTCAACATCAGCAGCTTTAAGACAGTTTAATGCACGAACCGAAAGGTCAAGATCAACCAATTTTGTTTTAAGCAACTGACGAGTATGTAACGAGGTTTCGTCAAATTCATCATTCACTGTCTTTTCTTCGGTATCGAAAGTAATTTTTTCATCCGAAAACAGCATAAAATGGTGAATAAGAATTTTAGCAGCTTCTTTCAATGCCTCTTTCGGTTGGATAGCGCCATCTGTGTCTATTTGGATGATAAGTTTTTCATAGTCGGTCTTTTGTTCAACCCTGAAATTTTCGATATGAAAATTAACATTTTTAATAGGAGTGTGTATTGAATCAATAGCAATGGTACCTATGGGTGCATTAAGAATTTTATTTTCTTCGGCAGGCACATATCCGCGTCCTTTATCAATGGTGATATCCATGATAAATTTAACGTTAGGTTCCAAATTACAAATCAATACTTCAGTATTTAAAACCTGAAATACAGACAAATATTTATTGATATCTCCAGATTTAAATGTATTTTGTCCACTAATAACAAGATGAACTTTTTCGGAGGTTTCAGTGTCAAGCAGACGTTTGAAACGGATTTGTTTAAGGTTTAAGATTATGTCGGTTACATCCTGAACAACTCCCTTCAATGAGGAAAATTCCTGTTCAACTCCTTCAATTTTGATGGATGTAATGGCAAAACCTTCTAAGGATGAAAGCAAAATTCTACGCAGGGCATTGCCTATGGTGATTCCAAAACCCGGTTCAAGCGGGCGGAATTCAAATGTGCCAGTGTATTGGTTGGCTTCAATCATAATAACCTTTTCAGGCTTTTGAAATGCTAAGATTGCCATATTTTTTCCTCTTTATTGTTAAAGTAATATCGGTTGACTATGTAAGAAGTATTATTTAGAATACAACTCGACGATAAGTTGTTCTTTGATATTTTCGGGAATATCCTGCCTATCGGGATAATTAACAAATTTACCCTGCATAGTAGCTTCGTCCCACTCCAACCATGAATAACTTTTAGCATTTGATGCCAAAGAATTAACAATAGCTTCGAGTGATTTTGATTTTTCGCGAACTCCAACTAATTGTCCTGGTTTTAATTCGTAAGAAGGCACATTGACAGTACTACCGTTAACGGTAATATGACAATGGGAGACCAACTGACGCGCTCCACTACGTGTGGGAGCAATACCTAAACGATAGACTACATTATCAAGCCTTGATTCGATAAGTTGAAGCAAAATTTCACCGGTAATTCCTTTTTTGCGTGATGCATTATGGAATATATTCTTAAACTGACGTTCAAGTATGCCATAAGTGTATTTTGCTTTTTGTTTTTCCTGAAGCTGAGTTCCATATTCGGATGTTTTTTTCCGGCGTTTGGAGGATCCGTGCATTCCCGGAGGATAATTTTTCTTTTCGTAAGCCTTGTCGGGACCGAAAATTGGGTCTTTAAATTTACGAGCGATCTTGCTTTTAGGGCCAGTATATCTTGCCATTTTTACTTTTATTTATGATTTACAATTTATGTTTTTCGATTTATGTTTCGAGGTTAATTTTAACAATTAATCTGAAATCAAAAATCTGAAATTCTATTAAACTCTTCTGCGTTTTGGTGGACGGCAACCATTATGTGGCAATGGTGTAACGTCAACGATTTCCGTAACTTCGATTCCGGCTGTATGCAATGTGCGTATAGCTGATTCACGACCTGCACCGGGTCCTTTTACAAATACTTTTACTTTGCGCAATCCCGAATCAAAGGCTGGTTTTGCACAATCCTGAGCTGCCATTTGAGCGGCATAGGGAGTATTCTTTTTTGAACCTTTAAAGCCCATTTTACCAGCCGATGCCCAAGAGATAACTTGTCCGGCATTGTTGGTAAGCGAAATGATGATGTTATTAAACGAAGCAAAAATAAACGCCTTACCAATGGGGTCAACTTTTACAATTCTCTTTTTGGATGTTTTTGCAGTTTTTGCCATATTATAATTATTTCCTTTTCTAAAATAAAATCAACTATTAACCTTTGCTGGCTGCTTTTTTCTTATTAGCAACGGTCTTTTTCTTACCTTTACGGGTACGGGCATTATTTTTTGTACTTTGTCCTCTGCAAGGCAAGCCTAAACGGTGGCGTATACCACGATAGCAACCAATATCCATTAATCGTTTGATGTTCATTTGAACTTCCGAACGCAAGGCTCCTTCGACTTTGTAACTGTCGTTAATGATAGTACGGATTTTATTTTGTTCATCGTCATCCCAATCCTGTACTTTTTTATTCCAGTCAACACCGGCAGATGTAAGAATTTTTTGAGCAGTGCTTCTTCCTATACCAAAGATATAGGTTAGTCCTATTTCGCCTCTTTTGTTTTTTGGTAAATCAATACCTGAAATACGTGCCATATATAGTAATAAATTATAAATTCTTTAATATAAATATTTTTAGCCCTGTCTTTGTTTAAATTTTGGATTCTTTTTGTTTATTACAAACAATACTCCATGCCTTCTCACTATTTTGCAGTCCGGCGTACGTTTCTTTATAGAAGTTCTTACTTTCATTTGTTTAGTTGTATTTATCGGTTTACTTCTGTATAAAATTTGTTATTTGTATCTAAATATTATTCTCCCTTTTGATAAATCGTAAGGCGACATTTCCAACTTTACTCTGTCGCCAGGTAAAATTTTAATATAATGCATTCGCATTTTGCCGGAAATATGGGCTGTAATAACATGTCCGTTTTCGAGTTCAACACGAAACATGGCATTACCAAGAGATTCGATAACGGTTCCATCTTGTTCAATAGATGTTTGTTTTGCCATTTTTTATATAGTTGAATTTGATAATACTTCCTCAATAAAAGTAAAACTCGATAATATTTCTGCCTTTTCTTTACGGATAGCTACTTCATGTTCAAAATGAGCCGATGGCATGCCATCTCTCGTCCGAATAGTCCAGCCGTCTCTTCCCTGATTCACCTGTTTTTTACCTAAATTAATCATGGGTTCAATACAGATGACCATACCCTGCTGAAGTTTTATACCGGTACCACGTTTGCCATAGTTGGGAACTTCAGGTTCTTCATGCATATGTGTTCCTATGCCATGACCAACCAAATCTCTGACAACAGAGTAACCGAATGACTCAACATATTGTTGAATTTCATAACCGATATCGCCTATTCGTTTGCCTTCTACCGCCACTGCTATTCCTTTGTAAAGCGATTCTTTGGTTCGTAAAAGAAGATTTTTAAGTTCATCCGTAATTTGTCCTACTGGGAATGTATATGCAGAATCGCCATAAAAACCATTTTTACAGGTTCCGCAATCAACGGAAATAATATCACCTTCTTTTAGTGCCCGTTTCCCGGGTATTCCATGAACCACTTCTTCATTAATTGAAATACATAAAGTGGCGGGATAGTCGTTGTAGCCTTTAAACCCCGGCACTGCACCATTGTCTCTGATAAATTGCTCGGCAATTTTATCCAATTCAATGGTTTTTACACCTGGTTTAATATATTTGGCAACTTCAGCCAAGGTTTTTCCAACAAGTAAAGAACTTTCCCGAATTAATTCTATCTGTTCGTCAGATTTATAACTAATCATTTTTAAAATTTAATAACATACAGCTACATACCGTAAGCTGCAGAAGAGCGTCCTTTGATTCTTCCCGATTTGGTCAATCCTTCATAATGACGCATTAAAAGGTGGCTTTCGATTTGTTGCAAAGTGTCTAATATTACTCCAACTAAAATCAATAAAGATGTTCCACCATAAAACTGTGCAAATTGTGTATTCACCCCTATTAAACGAATAAATGCTGGCATAATAGCTACAAAAGCAAGGAAAAAAGAGCCAGGCAAAGTAATACGCGACATCACATTGTCAATAAAATCTGCTGTTTTACGACCAGGTTTGATACCAGGAATAAAACCTCCGTTTTTCTTCATATCTTCAGCCATCTGATTGGGATTAACTGTAATAGCTGTATAAAAATACGTAAATAATATAATCAGAATGGCATACACAAAGTTATACCAAAAACTATTAATATCAGTAAATGTAGCCGCAACACCAGACAGACTTTCCGATTTAGCAAATCCTGCTAACGTAAGAGGAAGGAACATAATAGCCTGAGCAAAAATGATAGGCATAACTCCTGCAGCATTAACTTTCAAAGGAATATATTGTCTAACTCCACCGTATTGTTTGTTGCCAACAATTCGTTTGGCATATTGTACGGGAATTTTCCGTGTGCCTTGTACGAGTAGTATACATAATAGAATTACAATAACCAATGCAGCAAGTTCCACAACGAATATTACCAATCCGCCGCCTTTTTCTTCCATACGAGACACAAATTCACCAAAGAGTGCAAAGGGCAAACGAGCAATAATTCCTATCATAATGATTAATGATATACCATTACCAATTCCTTTATCTGTAATTTTTTCACCTAACCACATAACAAACATCGTTCCTGAAACGAGAATGACGATGGAAGAAATCCAAAAGAATGTAGTAGGGGAAGTAATATTGGGATCAAAAGGAGAAATAGCCTGAGGAGGCAATTTGGAAATCAAATTAGCAATATAAGCCGGAGCTTGTAATCCGGTAATAAGAACGGTAAGATAACGGGTAATTTGATTAATCTTTTTTCTACCACTTTCGCCCTCTTTCTGAAGCTTTTGAAAATAAGGTATAGCCATTCCCAATAATTGGATGACAATAGAAGCAGAAATGTAAGGCATAATTCCCAAGGCAAAAATGGATGCATTGGAAAATGCACCACCTGAAAACATATTAAGCAAGCCAAGCAAACCACCTTTGGTTTGATTTTGCAAACCAGCAAGTTGACTGGGATCAATGCCTGGAAGTACTACGTAAGCTCCAAGACGATAGATAAGAACAATACCTATCGTAAATAAAATTCGTTTACGAAGTTCTTCGATTTTATAGATGTTCCTAATTGTCTGTATAAATCTTTTCATTAAACTTAGATTTTTGTGGCTACACCACCGTTGGACTCAATTGCTAATATTGCTGATTTTGAAAATGAGTGAGCATTTACTTCCAATTTTGCAGTTAGTTTTCCTCTACCCAATATTTTAACATGATCGTTTTTTGAAACAAGTCCGTTTTCAATCAAAATGTCAACATTGATAGCTGTAAAACCTTTGGATTCTGCTAATTTTTGTAAAGTGTCAAGGTTAATACCATGAAATTCTTTACGATTAATATTTTTGAATCCCGATTTTGGTAAACGACGGTAAATCGGCATCTGCCCACCTTCGAATCCAATTTTACGGCTATAACCTGAACGGGATTGAGCGCCTTTATTTCCACGTGTGGAAGTACCGCCTCTACCTGAGCCTTGCCCACGACCTATTCGTTTAACTTTTTTTGTTGAACCTGCTGCCGGTTTAAGATTACTTAAATCCATATCTTTTTTATTATGCGAGTTAATTATATTTCTTCTACTGATAATAAATGCTGAATTTTATTCACCATACCTTCAATTTGGGGAGTAGCTTCCAATTCAACGGTATATTGCATTTTTTTAATACCTAAAGCTTCTAACGTACGTTTTTGACGTAAAGGCTTATGTATGGCACTTTTTATCTGTGTTATTCGTAATTTTTTCATTGATAAGCTATTTTAAAGCGATATAAGATTATCCATTAAATACTTTACTTAATTCAATTCCGCGAATTTGTGCTATGGTATAGGGGTCGCGCATTTGTAAAAGGGCATTGATAGTTGCTTTTACTACGCTGTGCGGGTTGGACGAACCTTTAGATTTAGCAAGTACATCTCTAACGCCAACGCTTTCCAATACGGCACGCATAGCACCACCTGCGATTACACCGGTTCCCGGAGCAGCTGGTTTTAAAAATACAAGAGCGCCGCTATACTTTCCGGTTTGTTCGTGGGGAATAGTTCCTTTGAGAATGGGTACCTTAATAAGATTTTTCTTGGCATCATCAATGCCTTTGGCAATAGCTGCAGTTACTTCTTTTGCTTTTCCAAGACCATAACCTACCACACCACTTTCATTTCCAACAACTACGATGGCTGAGAAGCTAAAAGTTCTACCCCCTTTTGTAACTTTGGTAACTCTTTGGATGCTTACAAGTTTATCCTTGAATTCTATCTCGCTCGATTTTACTCTTTTAACGTTTAAGTTTGGCATAAGTTTTAAAATTTAAGGCCACCTTCGCGGGCAGCTTCAGCTAAGGATTTAATTCTACCATGATATAAATAACCATTACGATCGAAAACGACATTGTCAATACCAGCTTCTTTAGCTTTTTCGGCTATTAAAAGGCCAACTAATTTAGCTTGTTCGATCTTGGTAATTTTTTGAGATGCAATATCAGCAATGTGAGAGGATGCTGAAGCTAACGTTGCCCCTTTAGAATCGTCCACCACCTGTGCATAGATTTGCTTATTGCTTCTGAACACCGTTAATCTGGGTGTTTCTGTTGTTCCTTTAACAACTTTACGGATTCGTTGTTTAATCCTGTATCGTCTATATTCTTTTGTCTTTTTCATCACCGATTATTTTTCGCTTGCTGATTTACCAGCTTTTTTCTTAATAACTTCATCAATAAATTTGATACCTTTACCTTTGTATGGTTCGGGTTTACGAAGTGAACGTATTTTGGCTGCTACTTGTCCTATAAGTTGTTTATCCGTTGATTGCAAAGTAATTATAGGATTTTTACCTCTTTCAGTAACTGCTGTGGCTTTTACTTCGGGAGGTAATTCAAAAATGATGTTATGTGAGTAACCCAAAGCGAATTCAAGTATTTGTTCAGTTGCAGTAACTTTATAACCAACTCCAACCAATTCCTGAACGGTTTTAAAACCTTCAGAAACGCCTTTTACCATATTGGCAATCAATGAACGGTATAAACCATGAAAAGCTTTATGTTGCTTATCATCCGAAGGACGTTCAACGATAAGATCAGAACCTTCTATTTTTAACGTAATACTTGGATCAACAGCTTGACTGAGTTCTCCTAATTTTCCTTTTACCGTTACCAGGTTTTCATCAGAAACCGTTATCTGCACTCCCTGAGGAATATGAATGGGTAGTTTTCCTATTCTTGACATGTTAATAATTCTCCTGTTTTAACTAATGTAACAAATTACTTCACCGCCAATTTTGTGTTGACGAGCTTCTTTATCGGTCATTAAACCGTGTGAAGTGGATAAGATGGCAATGCCTAATCCATTTAATACTCGTGGTATATTATCGCTATCAACATATTTTCTCAAACCGGGCTTGCTTATTCTGTCAAGTTGAATGATTGCAGGAAGCTTTGTTACCGGGTGATATTTTAATGCAATTTTGATGATACTGGGTTTGGTTTCTTCTTCAAATTTATAGTTTAGGATATAACCTTTTTCAAAAAGAATTTTGGTTATTTCTTTTTTCATCCTTGAAGAAGGTATTTCAACAATACGGTGGTTTGCCATAACGGCGTTCCGTACTCTTGTTAAATAATCTGCAATGGGATCAGTAACCATGATTTATTTTATATTATATTATGAATTTCAATTTATTACCAACTTGCTTTACGAACTCCGGGTATCAAACCATTTAGAGCCATTTCCCTGAAATTGATGCGGGAAATTCCAAATTGGCGCATATATCCTTTGGGTCTGCCGGTAAGTTTACATCTGTTGTGCAAACGTACTGGACACGAATTTTTGGGTAATTTCTGCAACCCGATATAGTCTCCGGCAGCTTTTAGTTCAGCTCTTTTGGTAGCGTATTTTGCAACCAATCGTTCTCTTTTTACTTCTCTTGCTTTTATTGACTCTTTTGCCATGTTTATTTTTGATTTTTGAATGGTAATCCAAATTCTTTTAATAAAGCCAAACATTCTTTATCGGTTTTGGCGGAAGTTACAAAAGTAATGTCCATCCCGTTTATTTTCGTTACCTGATCCATATTGATTTCGGGGAAAATAATTTGTTCGGGTATGCCTAACGTGTAATTTCCTTTTCCATCAAACCCTTTTTCATTGATGCCTCTAAAGTCGCGGATACGTGGCAAAGCTACAGCTACTAATCTGTCGAGAAATTCGTACATTTGATTGCTTCTGAGGGTAACCCTGACTCCGATGGGCATACCTTTACGAAGTTTAAAGTTTGATATATCTTTTCTTGATTTGGTTGCCACGGCTTTTTGTCCGGAAATGGCTGTCATTTCGTTAACGGCAGTGTCAATCATTTTTTTATCAGCAATAGCAGTTCCTAAGCCCTGATTAAGTGATATTTTCACCAAATGTGGAACTTCCATATTGTTTTTGTATTCAAACTGCTTCTTTAAAGCAGGAATTACTTCCTTATCATATTTGTCTTTAAATCTTGGCGAATAACTCATTACTCAATGCCTCCCCTCATTATTATTTAGTTGTAGGTTCTGATTTCTTACTCTTGGTTTCGGTTGATTGTTTTTCGGTTTTGCTGATTTTAGCACCACCTTCAACCTTTTTTAAATTGGAAATGTGTATAGAGGATTCTTTTTTTACTATACCACCCTTAGGAGTTTTCGTATTGGGTTTAGTGTGTTTTGAAACCATATTGATACCTTCAACAATAGCTCGTTGTTTTTCAACAAAAACATCCAGCACTCTGCCCTGTTTTCCTTTAGAATCTCCGGCAATTACGTAAGCGTTATCGCCTTTTTTTATATGTAACTTGCTCATAGTTTTATATCCTTTGCTTCATTAAAGCACTTCGGGTGCCAAAGAAATAATTTTCATAAATTGTTTTTCTCTAAGTTCGCGGGCAACGGGTCCAAAAATACGGGTACCAACTAATTCCCCAGCGGTATTGAGTAAAACAATAGCATTGTCGTCGAAGCGTATATATGAACCGTCATTTCGGCGAATTTCTTTTTTGGTGCGTACAACCACTGCTTTCGATACGGTGCCTTTTTTAACATTGCCCGATGGAATAGCATTTTTAATGCTAACGATGATTTTATCACCTACCGTAGCATATCTTTTTTTGGTGCCACCAAGAACCCTTATGCAAAGTGCTTCCTTTGCACCGCTGTTATCAGCTACAGCTAATCTTGTTTCTTGTTGTATCATAATTATTTAACTCTTTCAATAATTTCAACTAATCGCCAGCATTTAAATTTGCTTAACGGACGGGTTTCAGCAATGCGAACGATGTCGCCAATGTTACAATCGTTCTTGTCGTCGTGAGCCATAAAACGGGAAGTCTTTTTTACAAACTTGCCATATTTTGGGTGCATTACTTTTCGCTCTACCTCAACAACAATTGACTTTTGCATTTTGTTGCTGACGACAAGCCCAACTTTTTCTTTTCTTAAATTTCTGCTTTCCATCTTACTGATTACTTAATTAACAGCTTTTCGATTTCTCTTCTTCTTACTTCGCTCAAAATTCGGGCTATAGTTTGCCTATAGGCTTTTATTTTGTTGGGGTTTTCGAGTGGAGAAACAGCATGGTTAATTTTTAACCGTATAAGCTGTTTTCTTTCTTCATCCAACCTTTCGATCAACTCGGGAGTCGAAAGTTCTTTTATAACTTTTTGTTCCATTGTTTTATTTAGATTGTTTCTTCAACATAATCTCTTCTCATCACAAATTTAGTCATGATTGGGAGTTTTTGGGCTGCCAATCTGAGGGCTTCTTTAGCAATTTCCAGAGGGACACCTTCTGCTTCGAAAAGCATTCTTCCCGGGGTAATTCTGGCAACAAAATATTCAGGAGCACCTTTACCTTTACCCATACGTACTTCGGCTGGTTTTTTGGTAACTGGTTTATCAGGGAATATTCTAATCCAAATCTGACCTTCACGTTTCATATGACGGGTTAGGGCTTGACGGGCAGCTTCTATTTGTCTACCTGTTATCCAGCATTCTTCCATTGTTTTGATGCCGAACGAGCCGAATGAAAGTTCGTAGCCTCTTTTGGCATTACCTTTCATTTTACCCTTTTGCTGTTTTCTGTATTTGGTTTTCTTTGGCTGTAACATTACAACGTAATATTTAGTATTTTATAATTCAATTATCGTTTTTTGTTATTGTCACGGTTACGACTGTTTCCGCCGCTTCTGGGTCCTTTTGGGCGACCAGTATTACTGCTACCTGTTGTTGGAATTTTAGGAGCTGCTTCAATATTTACATTTAAATCGCGTTTTCCGTAAACTTCTCCTTTACAAATCCATACTTTGATTCCAATGCGACCATAGGTTGTATGAGCTTCGGCAAGTGCATAGTCGATATCGGCCCGTAAGGTATGAAGAGGAATTCTTCCTTCTTTATACTGTTCGCGACGAGCCATTTCTGCACCACCTAACCTTCCAGAGATGTAAACCTTAATTCCTTCGGCTCCTATTCTCATGGTGGAAGCGATAGCTGTTTTTATTGCACGACGGAATGAAATTCTGCCTTCAATTTGCCTTGCTATGGCATTGGAAACAATTACTGAATCAAGTTCGGGACGCTTAATTTCAGAAATGTTGATCTGAATTTCCTTCCCGGTCAGTTTTTTTAATTCTTCCTTTAGCTTATCTACTTCCTGTCCACCTTTTCCGATAATGATACCTGGCCGGGCAGTTTGGATAGTAACAGTAACTAATTTCAAGGTACGTTCAATAAATATCTTTGAGATGCCAGCTTTTGCTAAACGGGCATTCAAGTATTTGCGAATTTTATCGTCTTCTACTAATTTTGAAGCAAAATTATTACCGCCATACCAGCTTGAATCCCAACCCCGGATAATTCCTAATCTATTACCTATTGGATTTGTTTTTTGTCCCATTAAACAAATATTAATTTATTTTTTTTAATTGTTTTCTTTTTTATTATCAATGATGAGCGTAACGTGGTTTGAACGTTTGCGGATGCGATGAGCACGACCTTGTGGTGAAGGTTGAACCCGTTTTAGCATTCTTCCGCCATCAACCGATATTTCTTTTATAAAAAGTTTTGCATCCTCAATTCTTGCACCTTCGTTTTTGCCCTGCCAGTTAGCTATTGCCGAAAGCAATAGTTTATAAAGCTTGCCGGCTGCTTCTTTTGGAGAATTTTTAAGTATATGCAATGCCTGATCTACTTCTACTCCACGAATTATGTCAACGACTAATCGCATTTTCCGGGGGGAAGTAGGACAATTATTTAATTTGGCAAAATACATTTTCTTTTTTGCCTCTTTCAATTGTTCTGCAGATTTATGTTTTCTTGCTCCCATTGTTTTACAGTTTCTTTATTTTTTGGCTTTATCTTTACTTCCGGCATGACCTCTGAAAATACGAGTTGGGGCAAATTCACCCAATTTATGTCCTACCATATTTTCGGTAATATAAACCGGTATAAATTTGTTACCGTTATGAACGGCAATGGTTTGTCCTACAAAATCAGGAGAAATCATCGAGGCTCGTGACCACGTTTTGATGACTGTCTTTTTTTTATTATCAACCATCTCGAGAACTTTCTTTTCGAGTTTGTAATGAATATACGGACCTTTTTTAAGCGAACGACTCATGTTAACTTATCTTATTGGTTATTGCTAGTTATTTTTTTCTTTTTTCAACAATATATTTATCCGATTGTTTTTTCGGTTTACGGGTTTTGTATCCCTTGGCTGGCATACCCTTGCGTGAACGTGGATGTCCACCGGATGCTCTACCTTCACCTCCGCCCATCGGATGGTCAACAGGATTCATTACAACACCTCTCACTCTCGGGCGACGGCCTAACCAACGGTTGCGACCTGCTTTACCTGAAGATTCAAGATTATGATCGCCGTTGGATACCATACCTATCGTAGCTTTACAAGATTGAAGTATCATACGGGTTTCTCCTGAAGGAAGTTTGATAATAGCAAACTTACCATCACGCGACATCAACTGTGCATATGAACCAGCACTGCGTGCCATTTTAGCTCCTTGTCCCGGACGTAGTTCAATGTTATGAATTACTGTACCAAAGGGAATTTCGCTCATGTAAAGTGAATTTCCGACATCGGGCGATACGCCTAAACCGGAAGATAATTTTTGTCCGACTTTTAATCCTTGGGGGGCAATGATATATCTCTTTTCGCCATCAGCATAATTAAGCAATGCTATACGTGCTGTACGGTTAGGATCGTATTCAATTGATTTTACTGTAGCAGGAATTCCTTCTTTATCCCTTTTAAAATCAATGATTCTATATTGCTGTTTATGACCGCCACCCATGTAGCGCATGGTCATTTTCCCTGAATTGTTTCTGCCACCTGACCTTTTCTTGGGAACCAACAAACTTTTCTCAGGGATGTTGGTGGTAATATCGTCATAAGTGCTTATAATTTTAAAGCGCTGACCTGGTGTTGTTGGGTTGAATTTCTTTAAAGCCATTTATCTAAATATTGCTATAAAAATCAATTGTTTCTCCTTTTGCCAAAGTAACTACTGCTTTTTTAAAATCGTTACTTTTTCCGGCAATATATCCGGCTTTTGTAAAACGTCCTTTGGACTTGCCTTCGTAATTCATGGTGTTAACAGATGATACTTCTACGTTGTAAAGTTCTTTCACTGCTTGTTTAATTTGAATTTTGTTTGCCTTTTTATCAACAACAAACCCAAATTGATTTAACTTTTCACCTTTGGCAGTCATCTTTTCAGTTATTACCGGTTTTATGATTATACCCATCGTATTAGATTTTTATTGTATTCTAATTACTTAACTGCTTATTTTTAGCTGAATAATCCTTCGATAGTCTTTAAAGAACTTTCTGAAATTATCAGGTTGTTTGCGTTTAATATATCGTAAGTGTTCAAACTTAAAGCACTCAAAGCTTTAACCTTTTCTAAATTTCGTGACGATAGATAAACATTTTCATTGGATTCTGCAAAAACAAAAAGTATCTTTTTATCACTGACTTTTAAATTGTTCAGTAATTCAACAAAATTTTTGGTCTTTGGAGTATCAAAATTAAAGTCTTCTAAAATTACAATGTTATTTTCTTTGGCTTTATAAGTCAAAGCTGATTTTCTTGCAATTAATTTCAGTTTTTTATTTAATTTGAAATTATAATCCCGGGGATGAGGTCCGAAAACTCTTGCACCGCCTACAAATAATGGCGATTTAATACTTCCTGAACGTGCACCGCCTGTGCCTTTCTGTTTTTTCAATTTTCTTGTGCTACCCGACAACATAGATTTCTCTTTAGAGCTATGTGTTCCCTGACGCTGATTTGCCATATATTGTTTGGAATCCAAATAAATAGCATGGTCATTAGGCGTAATATTAAATATTTCGTCGTTTAATATTACTGTTCTGGCAGACTTTTCTCCGCTTATTTTATATACTTCTAGCTCCATCTTTCTACAATTACATAAGAACCATTACAACCCGGAACTGCACCTTTTACTAAAATAAGATTCTTTTCTGGATCAATTTTCAATATTTGTAAGTTGATAATCTTAATACGTTGACCTCCCATACGACCTGCCATGCGAGTTCCTTTAAATACTCTTGATGGCCATGATGATGCTCCAACAGAACCTGGTGCACGTAAACGATCGTGTTGTCCATGAGTTTGTCCACCTACGCCGCTAAAACCATGACGTTTAACAACTCCCTGGAATCCTTTCCCTTTAGAAATGCCAACTACGTCAATAAATTCTCCTTCAATAAAAATATCTACTTTAAGAACATCACCAAATTTTTTCTGATGATCGGCTTCAAAACGTGTAAACTCAGCAACCACTTTTTTTGGTGTAACGCCTGCTTTTGCAAAATGTCCTTTTAATGCCTTCGTAGTATGTTTTTCTTTTTTATCGTCAAAAGCTAACTGAATGGCTTCGTAACCATCGTTTTCAATTGTTCGAACCTGCGTTACTACACAGGGTCCAGCTTCAATAACAGTACAAGGCAGATTTTTACCTGCTTCGTCGTATATACTGGTCATTCCGATTTTTTTTCCTATAATTCCTGACATTGTTTTTTTCTTTTAAAGAGTTGTTAATTACCAATTTGGTCTTTTCATCAAACTTTAATTTCAACTTCTACACCACTAGGTAATTCCAATTTCATCAATGCATCAATGGTTTTGGATGTAGTACTGTAAATGTCGAGCAGTCGTTTATAAGAACACAATTGGAATTGCTCTCTCGATTTTTTATTTACAAAAGTCGCACGCAATACTGTATAAATCTTTTTATTCGTAGGTAATGGTATAGGACCGTTAACTACTGCACCGGTTGATTTTACGGTTTTGACAATTTTTTCGGCTGACTTGTCAACCAAATTATGGTCGTACGATTTTAATTTTATTCTAATCCTTTGACTCACGTTTTGTTAATTTAATATCCTTATTTTGTACTTACTAATGAATAGCCTTTAATTTTAAGCAATATCTCTTCCATCAGGCTTGTTGGCAATTCTGAATAATGAGAAAATTCCATATTTGAGCTGCCTCTGCCCGACGTCATCGAACGCAATGAAGTAACATAACCAAACATTTCCGCTAAAGGAACTTTGGCATGAATAATCTGACGTCCGGTTTTTGAAATTACTTCTTCTAAATGTCCCCTTCTTTTATTTAAGTCGCTTGTTACATCACCAAGATAAGTATCAGGGGTCGAAACTTCAACTTTCATAATAGGTTCCAGCAATACTGAATTTGCTTTTTTACATGCATGCTTGAACGCAAGACGTGCACAAATTTCAAACGCCAGTGCATCGGAATCGACAGGGTGAAATGATCCATCCAGTAAAACCACTTTGAGACTTTCCATGGTATAGCCCGCAAGCACGCCATTGGTCATTGCAGTTTTAAAACCTTTTTCTATGGCAGGGATATATTCTTTGGGAATATTACCGCCTTTTACTTCGTTGATAAATTGTAACCCTTTAATGCCTTCGTCCGAAGGAGAAACAATAACTTTGATATCTGCAAATTTACCTCTTCCACCACTTTGCTTTTTATAAACTTCCCGGTGTTCAACGGTATTTTTAATAGCTTCTTTATAGGACACTTGAGGTGAGCCCTGATTGCATTCCACTTTAAATTCGCGCTTCAAACGGTCGGTTAAAATTTCGAGATGCAATTCGCCCATGCCACTTATTATGGTTTGTCCGGTTTCTTCGTCGGTATGAACATTAAAAGTAGGATCTTCCTCAGCTAATTTATTAAGGGCATTATTGAGTTTATCCACATCATCCTGAGTTTTTGGCTCAATAGCCATATTGATAACAGGATCCGGGAACTTAATTGCTTCAAAAAGTATAGGATGACGTTCTTCGCAAAGGGAATCTCCTGTACGTATATCTTTAAAACCAACAGCAGCGCCTATATCACCGGCTTCAATTTTATCAAGCGGATTTTGCTTGTTGGCATGCATCTGCATGATGCGCGAAATTCTTTCTTTTTTTCCTGTAGTTGTGTTTAAAACATAAGAACCAGCCTGGAGAGTGCCTGAATAAACCCTGAAAAAAGCGATACGACCTACAAATGGATCGGTAGCTATTTTAAAAGCAAATGCGCTAAAAGGAGCACTTGCATCAACTGTACGGGTTTCTTCTTCTTCAGTTTTTGGATTTATACCTTTTACAGAAGGAGCTTCAAGTGGACTTGGTAAATAGCGAACAATGGAATCAAGCAGCATTTGTACTCCTTTATTCCTGAATGTAGCTCCGCAGATTACTGGGGTAATTCGTAATTCGAGGGTTGCTTTCCGCACTGAAGCAATAATTTCTTCTTCAGAAATTGAATTATGATCGTTGATATATTTTTCGAAAAGTTTTTCATTTTCTTCGGCTACGCCTTCGATAAGCATCGTCCGATATTGTTCAACTTCTTCTTTTAAATCGTCGGGTATAGCTACTTCATTAAATTCGGCATCCTGAGAATTATCATCCCAAACATACGCTTTATTGCTGATCAAATCAACAATACCAATGAATGCATCCTCGGAACCAATGGGAATTTGAAGTGGGATCGGATTAGCTCCTAACCGTTCTTTTATTTGTGCTACCACGTTAAAAAAATCGGCACCAGCTCTATCCATCTTATTGATAAAACTGATACGTGGTACATTATATTTACTTGCCTGATGCCAAACAGTTTCCGATTGAGGTTCTACACCACCAACGGCACAAAAAATAGCAATGGCACCATCCAATACTCTAAGTGAGCGTTCTACTTCAACAGTGAAATCAACGTGACCCGGAGTATCAATAATATTTATTTTATAGGGTTCATCCTGGTATTTCCAAAATACAGTGGTAGCAGCGGATGTAATTGTAATACCTCTTTCCTGTTCCTGTGGCATCCAATCCATAGTAGCCGTACCTTCATGCACTTCCCCTATTTTGTAATTTACACCGGTATAATACAATATTCTCTCAGTAGTTGTGGTTTTACCCGCATCTATATGAGCCATAATGCCTATATTTCTTGTATAGTTAAGTTTCTCGGACATTATAATATTGTACTTCGGTTATTTTATTAAAATCTAAAATGTGAAAATGCCTTGTTAGCTTCTGCCATACGGTGAGTGTCTTCTTTCCGTTTAAAAGCAGCGCCTTCTTCTTTATATGCAGCCATTATTTCAGCAGCTAATTTGTCGCCCATATTCTTTTCATGACGTTTACGGGCATACTGTACTAATGCTTTCATGCCAATAGACATCTTACGTGCAGGGCGAATTTCAGAAGGAATCTGAAAGGTAGCACCACCAATACGACGGCTACGTACTTCCACATTTGGAGTTACATTTGATAAAGCTTTTTTCCAGATTTCCAATGCGTCTTCTTTGGTTTTTTCTGCAACAATATCCAAAGCTTCATAAAAAATCTCGAAAGCAATATTTTTCTTACCCCGAAGCATCATGTTATTAACAAACTTTGTTACCAAAGTATCGTGATATTTTGGATCGGGAAGAATGATTCGTTTTTTTGGACTTGATTTCCTCATTTTGCTACACTTGACTTATGTGGAACGATTTTTTTAATTATTTTTTTGCTTTAGGACGTTTTGTACCATATTTCGACCGTCTCTGGTTTCTTCCATCAACGCCCGAAGTATCCAATGCACCACGGATGATGTGATAACGAACACCGGGTAAATCTTTTACTCTTCCACCACGTATCATTACAATGGAGTGTTCCTGAAGGTTATGACCTTCACCGGGAATATAAGCATTGACTTCTTTTCCGTTGGTTAACCGAACCCTGGCAACCTTCCGCATAGCGGAATTAGGTTTTTTGGGGGTAGTGGTATAAACCCTTACGCAAACACCTCTGCGCTGTGGACATGAATCCAAAGCCGGTGATTTACTCTTATCAGTCAGCTTCTGGCGACCTTTACGAACCAATTGCTGTATTGTTGGCATAGATAAGTTTTTAATTATTTTATTTAAAACTATTTTACCCTTTTTTAAGGGGCTGCAAAAGTACAAATTAATTTTAGAAAACCAATAGATTAAATGAAAAAATGTTATTAATTTTTCAATCTATTACTAATCAAAGAATTCGTCGGCTAAAAAAATAGGGAAAATGATAAGGTTGGAAAGACGTTTTCTGACATCCGGAACGATTGCAATAATCATCTCCCGAGTCGAAACCTATAGTTGTCTTAATTTATCAGGTTCCTTATAAGCTTTTTCAGCTTTTTAATTCTTGCAAAAATGAGGTTTTCTTCATTTTTAGCGGGTGCAAAGATAGAACTATTTTTTAAAATACAAATTTTATTTTAAATTAATTCATTAAAATTAACTAAACCCACCCGGAATTGAAAAAAATATGCCCCGTAAAGGCAAAAGATGTACTTTTGTCCCCATAAAATAAAGCATGTGAATAATATACTTAGCGATTTAAATGAAGTTCAACGCCAGGCTGTTGAAAGTATTAATGGGCCTGTGATGGTGATCGCCGGAGCCGGTTCGGGGAAAACCCGTGTGCTCACCTATAGGGTAGCTCACCTTATCAGCACGGGGGTTGATCCTTTTAATGTGCTTGCATTAACGTTTACCAATAAAGCTGCCCGCGAAATGAAGGGACGTATCCTCCAACTGGTAGGCAACAGCGACGCCCGCAATGTATGGATGGGTACTTTTCACTCCGTTTTCTCCAAGATTCTTCGCATCGACGGCCATTTGCTTGGCTATCCTTCCAATTATACCATTTACGATACCGACGACAGCAAAAGTTTGATTAAAACTATACTTAAAGAACTCGACTTAGATCCTAAAGTTTACCAGCCAAATGCTGTTTTAGACAGGATTTCGTCATGCAAATCCAGCTTAATCCCTGCCGAAGATTATATTATCAACAGCGAATTCCAGGAACAGGACCGGGCAGCTTCCAAACCGAAGATGGGCGAAATCATGATGCGGTACAAGAACAGATGTTTTAAGGCACAGGCTATGGATTTCGATGATTTGCTTTTCAATACTAATGTTCTGCTCCGCGATTTCCCGGAGATATTGTATAAATATCAGCAGAAGTTCAGGTATATTCTCGTGGATGAGTACCAGGATACCAACTTTGCCCAGTATATGATCATTAAAAAGCTGGCCGCCCGTTTCGAAAACATTTGTGTGGTGGGCGACGATGCCCAGAGTATTTATGCTTTCCGTGGAGCCAACATCCAGAACATCCTGAATTTTAAAAACGATTATCCCGATCTTAAGACCTTTAAACTGGAACAGAACTACCGTTCCACACAAACGATAGTTAAGGCAGCTAACAGCATCATCGTAAATAATAAGGAACAAATCTTTAAAGAAGTGTGGACGGAGAATGCGGAAGGCGTGCTCATCCCGGTTCTGCATGGTTCGTCGGACAACGAAGAAGGACGGATGATTGCCCAATCCATCTTCGAAACCAAAATGTATAACCAATTGCCCAACGATGCCTTCGCCATTCTTTACCGCACCAATGCCCAGTCGAGATCCATCGAAGAAGCTTTGCGTAAGCTCAATATCCCCTACCGGATTTATGGTGGCTTGTCGTTTTACAAACGAAAAGAAATAAAAGACCTGTTGGCTTATTTCCGGCTGGCCATTAACCTGAACGACGAAGAAGCCCTGAGCCGCATCATTAACTATCCTGCCCGCGGTATAGGCAAGACTTCGCTCGAACATATCATCGTGAAGGCAAACGAAGAAAACAAGAGCCAGTGGGAAGTGATTTCGGAAGGTAAAATGGCCGGAATAAATACAGGAACGCTGACCAAAATTTCGGAGTTTGTGCTGATGATTAAAAGTTTCAGAGCCCAACTGAAGACCCGCAATGCATACGACCTGGCCAAACACATCGCCAGTTCGAGCGGCATCATGAAAGAGCTGTACGAAGATAAAACACCCGAAGGCCTGAGCCGTTACGAAAACATTGAGGAATTACTAAACGCCATCAAGGACTTTTCGGAAAAAGAACCCGAACCCAGTTTTGAAAACGGAGGCGAAATATCCACTTCCATACGCACTCTCGACGAGTTTATGCAGGACATTGCCCTGCTTACCGATGCCGATAACGACAATGAAAACGATAATGACAAGGTTGCGCTGATGACCATCCACTCCGCCAAAGGGCTGGAGTTCCCTTATGTGTATATCACCGGAATGGAGGAGAATCTATTCCCATCCATGCAGTCGCTAAGTTCGAGGAGCGACCTGGAAGAAGAACGCAGGCTTTTTTATGTAGCCCTTACGCGTGCCCGTATCCGGGTTACGCTGACGTATGCCGATATGCGCTACCGCTGGGGTACGCTTACGCCCTGCGAACCCAGTCGTTTTATTGATGAAATTGATACCGTTTACCTGGACATCCCGCGCAAGGCGCCTTCGGTTTTTGGACCAAGTCGTTCCGAAAACGGAACGCTATCGGGATTGCCGGCTTCTCTTTTTCAGCAAAAGAATCTGAAACGACTCGATACGGTGACTCCGGCAAGCGATACTACGGATAACGGAGGAAGTTTTGAACCTTCCGATGCCGCCGACATCCAGCCGGGGATGGAGGTTGACCACCAGAAATTCGGAAGAGGCAAAGTGCTGAACGTGGAAGGCGACGCTTCCAACCGTAAGGCGACCGTTTTCTTCAACGGAATCGGACAAAAGCAGCTTTTGCTAAAATTTGCCAAACTAAAGATCGTGAAGGCAGAATAAATATCGCCATAGCAGGAAATATTCTGCAAAATTTGAATGTGCCACCCATCAAATAGCATTTGCTTCTTCTTAAATGGAAAGTGTCCCCAAAAAATAGCATTTACATCTCTTTAAATAGAAAGTGGATGTGTTAAATGCCAATGTGGCAGATTTGAAATAGAAAGTGGCTGATATGAAATTAAAAGTGATCGAAAAAAATAACATTTGCTTCTCTTTAAATAGAAAGCAGATATGTTAAATGCCAATGTGGCAGATTTGAAATAGAAAGTGATTCTTTTTAAATAGAATTTGGCATTTAAAAATCGAATTTGCCTGTTTTTAAATACAAAGTAGACCATCTTAAATGGAATATTGTAAAACAAAACCCTGTAAAGAACTTAAACTTTACGGGGTTTTGTATGATCAGGTCTCAACTATTGAGTAATAAAAGTTACATCCGTAAAGGTTCCTGCTGTAATTTGTTTTACCACAAGGGTTGAATTGGCTGCGGTAAATTCAAATGTGCCGGAGACAAGTTTATTGGTCAGATCAACCTTGGTGAGGACAACACTGCCGGTAGTACTTACATACGTGTCCTCCGATGTAGCGGTAAGCGTAGCCTTGTACGTTCCCAGGCATTCGGCTTTTGGCGGTATAACAGAGAGATTATAGGTGCCGGCGGTTTGTCCATTAACGGTTACAATAATTGATTGTCCGGTTAAGGAAGTTCCGGTTACGACAAGTACCCCATTTGAAAGGACTCCTGCCGGAATAAGCGCTGACCATTGCGAACCTCCAATGTTTGCACTCATCGAATTGGCGCTATTTCCGTTGGAATCTTTTTTACAGGAACTGGCAAGAAACACAACACAAATCACTGCTATTGTCAAAAATATTTTTTTCATACTTCGTTATTTTTAAATTTCAGCAAAAGTAGCATTAAATATCGTTCCATTTTAATGCGTTGGAAAAATCAATGGCTATGGATAGAAACGAAAACGGCTGTTGAGTTTACACTCACCCTGTTAGCAAAAAATAAATCACCGCTTGATGGTTTTATTCAATAATAGTAATAAGTTTGCAATCAATGTCGGAAAGATCATATCCCGGAACTGAATCAGAAAATAAGGGATGATTTTAATAAGCAACAGCGGGCTGGTGGCGGCAGGGAAACAATAGATTTATTAAATCAATAGTGTGTATGAAAAGGTTATTATTTGTTATTGCTTTACTCATTTTATCCATAGGTTTATTTTCACAAACCAAAAATGATACTGTTTTTTCAGAATCTGAAATAACATTGAGAACGTCAACGGGAGATATTTCCGGAACATTAACAATTCCCGTTACTGTAAAAACGTCTCCGGTAGTTCTTATTATTGCCGGTTCGGGACCCACCGACAGAAATTGCAATTCTTCCCTGGGAATTAAGACAAATGCTTACAAAATGTTAGCTGAAGGTTTTGCCCAAAAGGGTATTTCCACCCTACGATTTGATAAGCGCGGGATTGGAAAAAGCAAGGTAGCAATGATAAGTGAAGATGAGTTAACATTTGAAACATACATTGACGATGTTGTCGGTTGGATATCGTTATTACAATCGGACCAACGGTTTTCGGGAATCATCCTTTTAGGTCATAGCGAAGGGTCGTTGATAGGGATAATTGCCGCAGAACGGACGAAGGTGTCGGCATTAATTTCGGTTTCGGGCGCCGGTTATCCGGCAGATCAGATATTGCAGGAACAGTTAAAAGATAAATTATCTTTCGAACTGCTTGATGAATCAAATAAAATAATTGACAGCCTGAAAATGGGCAAAACCGTTTCGGATGTGAATCAGAATTTGCTTTTCATATGTCGTCCCGCCATTCAACCGTACCTGATTTCATGGATGCAATATGATCCTGCAAAGGAAATAAGCAAATTGAAGATTCCGGTATTAATTGTTCAGGGTACAACAGATTTACAAGTAACAGTAGATAATGCCAAAATGCTTTCGGCATCAAAGCCGGATGCTGAACTTTTGCTGATTGATTCGATGAATCATGTGCTAAAAGAATCGGATGCCGATATTCAAAGGAACATGGCAACATACAATAAACCCGACTTGCCTTTAAAACCGGGATTAGTTGACGGAATAGTTGATTTTATTTTAACTGAAAAATAAAGAAATCGGGGAATCATACTCCGGCTATCGTCTCTTTTTACTTATATTTGCAAAAGGAACGGTGAATAAACCGCTATTACGTTGACGGTATTAATAAAACAACAGCCATGAGAGAGAAAAATGATTTGAAATTAGCAGTGCTTATTGATGCTGACAACATTCCTTATTCAAATATAAAAGGGATGCTCGACGAGATAGCAAAACTTGGGTTACCAACCATTAAAAGGATATACGGTGACTGGACAAAACCAACGGTATCGGGATGGAAACCCGCATTACTCGAACATGCAATAACCCCGATTCAGCAATATAGTTATACCACAGGTAAAAACGCCACGGATTCCGCCATGATTATTGACGCTATGGACATTTTACATAGTGAAAAAGTTGACGGATTTTGCCTCGTTTCCAGCGATAGTGATTTCACCCGCTTAGCTATCCGGCTACGGGAATCCGGTATGTTGGTTATAGGAATAGGCGAAAAGAAAACACCTAACCCATTCATTGTTGCCTGCGATAAGTTTATTTATATTGAAATTATTGGCGCTGCGGAACCTTCCAAGACGGCAACCAAAACTACTCCGGTAACTTTTGAAACCGCCAAAATTGATCCAATCAACAATAAATTAATCCAGTTATTAAAAAAATCGATTGAAGACCTGGCTGATGATACCGGTTGGGCATTCCTTGCTGAAGTCGGAGCATTGATCATTAAAAAGAAACCTGATTTTGACCCACGAAACTATGGATTTCTAAAATTAACGCCATTGATAAAATCATTAAACGATCATTTTGATATTGATGAAAGAGACGTTGAAAAAACGCACATAAAGCATATTTATGTAAAGATCAAAAAATAACAACAGGTAATGTGTGCCAAAAACGTCTAAATATCATCTTAAAAAAACAGACATCCTTTAAAAAAAAGAATATGGAAGAAGAAAAGAAAAAAAGAAAGGAAATTCATAGGGGCACACCCTCGGGAGCCGTTTATGGATTAGGCTTCATCGGAGCAGCCATTTATTTTATTTCCCATGCCACCGGTTTTTGGATGGGCGTTCTTGGATTCTTAAAAGCAATCGTTTGGCCTGCCATCCTTGCGTATGAAGCATTCAAACATTTAGGAATGTAAATTACAGCAAGCCGTTTTTGCTGCGAGATTTTTAATCCGGTATTTCGCTTTGATTAAATCGTTTGCCGGATGTCAAATTCTTCGAGATACTTAGTAATACGTTGCAGGTACATTCCGCCCAGGGCTCCGTCCACAGCACGGTGATCGTAGGTGAGCGAAAGAATGATGCGATGACGGATGGCAATGACGTCGCCCTGCGGCGTTTCAAGTACCACGGGTTTCTTTTGTATCACGCCCAAGCCGAGGATAGCTACCTGTGGCTGATTGATGATGGGCGTCCCGGTAATGCTTCCGAACGTTCCCAGATTAGTGATGGTAAAGGTTCCTTCCTGTATTTCGTCGGGTAACAATTTATTTTGCCGTGCGCGGTTGGCAAGGTCGTTTACCGTAAGCGCCAGCCCCCGAAGGTTTTTCTGGTCGGCATTCTTTATCACCGGAACAATCAGGTTACCGTTAGGAAGCGAGGTAGCCATGCCGATATTGATGTTCTTGCGCAGAATAATCGAATGTCCTTCCACCGAAGCGTTGACGCCCGGAAAATCAATCAATGCCTTAGCTGCAACATCAACAAACACCGGCATAAAAGTGAACTTCTCATTTTCGCGTTTCTGGAAACCGTCTTTCATCCGGTTGCGCCAGTTGACAATATTGGTAACATCGGCTTCAATAAAGGAAGTAACATGAGGCGATACCTGTTTGGACATCACCATATGGTCGGCAATCAGGCGACGAATGCGGTCCATTTCCACGATCTGATCACCGGTACCGGCAACAGAAACGGGAATAGCTACCGTTGAAGCAGCTGTTACGGGTGTTGCCTGCTTTTCCGTTTTTGATTTGATATAATTCAGCAGATCGTTTTTGTTCACTCTGCCACCGGAGCCACTCCCCTGTATTGAATCTAATTCGGCAACAGCAATATTTTCTTTACCGGCTATGGTTTTCACCAAAGGAGAATAGAAACGGGCGGAAGCAGGTTCTTTGGTTATAATCAACCGTTCCTGTGTCGGGAATACTTCGGTTTCGCTTTCACGCGGAGATACTTCTTCATTCTCATTTATCCCATCAATACCTGTTTCAATAATAGCAATTACTTTACCGACAGGTACAATATCTCCTTCTTCATAAAAAACCTTAGTCAGTATCCCTTCCACAGGCGACGGTATTTCAGAATCTACCTTATCGGTAGCTATGTCCACAATAGAATCGTCTTCATGTATGGTTTCTCCGACGGCTTTCAGCCAACGGATGATAGTAGCTTGTATGATGCTTTCGCCTAATTTAGGCATTACAATTTCAAATTTTGCCATAATTTTTTCTTTTTTAATAGGCTAACAATTCGTTTACTGCTTTTTCAATTTTCCCGTTGTCGGGAAGGATTGCATTTTCCAGGGCGCGGTAAAATCCCACCGGAGTAAATGTGGCTCCGATACGTTTTACGGGAGCATCGAGATACTCAAAAGCTTCGGAAGCAATAAGAGCAGCAATCTCGCCACCAAAGCCAGCAAACATTTTATCTTCATGCACAACCAATGCGCGGTTGGTTTTCCTTACCGAACTTAATATTCCTTCTTTATCCAAAGGATTTAATGAGCGGATATCCACCACTTCTATGCTTTTACCACTTTCCTTAGCAATTTTTTCGGCTACTTCCAGGCACATGTGGGTGGTGTTGCCGTAGGTGATGATGGAAAGGTCGCTGCCTGTACGCCGGATGCGAACTTTTCCGAAAGGAACTTCAAAGTCATCGGGAATAAACGCTTCAGCCTTCGGATCGTTGTACAAGGCTTTGGGCTCAAGAAAAATGGTTGGACCTTTGGAACGTATGCTGGTGCGCAACAAACCTGCGGCATCGTCGGCAAACGAAGGATACACAACCCTCAGACCGGGGAAAGTGGTCAGAACAGCCTCTATGGTTTGAGAGTGATACAAACCTCCGCCAATATATCCGCCCGAAGCCAGGCGCAACGTAACGTTGGCAGCAAACTGTCCGTTGCTACGCCAGTAATCATGCGACAGCTCGACTAATTGTTCCATGGCTGGCCAGAAATAATCGGCAAACTCGGCTCCTTCAATCACTATGCGTATTTTATCGCTGAAGCGGCTCATACCGTTGGCGGTTCCTACGATGTAATCTTCGGCTATGGGCGCATTGAAAACACGTTCCTTTCCAAATTCTTTCTGCATGCCTTTGGTAACATTAAACACCCCGCCTTTTTCCTTGTTGGCCACGTCCTGCCCCCAGATAAAGGTGTCGGGATTGAGCCGGAACTCGGCTTTGAGGGTTTCGTTGAGGGCCTGGATAAATCTTTTCTTTTCACCGGAAGTTTGATTATGCGTACCATCGGGATACTTGGTCGAAATATAGGGATCGGGAGTTACAAAGTTAAGGATGGTCGCCGGATCGGGATTGGGAGCAGCAAGGGCTTTTTTGTGAGCGTCCGATATTTCCTGTTTCACACCGGCTTCTATCTCCAGTAATTCTTCTTCGGTAAAGATTTTGGAATGGATGAGTTGTTTACGGTAGCGGCTCATTGGATCGGCAGCCGTGGTGCATTGAATTTCGTTTTCGTCGCGGTATAGTTCATGGCGGTCGGAATTGGAATGCGAACCTATGCGAACGCAACTGGCATGAACAATCACCGGCTCGCCGGCTTCTAATACATGGCGTTTGGCTTCTATCATGGCGTTCATGGAATCGAACACGTTTTTGCCATCGCAGTGAATGATCCTTAGATTTTTCAATCCCGAATAATTATCGGCGGCATGGAGGTTGGCTGTCTGGTCTTTTTTAGGTACGGAAATGCCGTAGCGATTATCCTGAATCACAAAAATGACAGGTAGCTTTTCGTTGGAAGCCCCGTTGATGGCTTCGAAGACGTAGCCTTCGCTGGTTGACGATTCGCCCTGCGAACTGATGGCAACCCCTTTTTGATTGTATTTTTTGAGGGCACGAGCCACGCCAACGGCATGAAGCGTGTGATTACCGGTAGCCGAAGATACGTTATGAATATGCCAGGCCGGTTTGGAAAAATGATTCGACATGTGGCGTCCGCCCGTTCCCGGGTCGGTAGCTTTAGATAATCCGTTCAGGATGATTTCTTCGGTGGTCATTCCGGCAGAAAGGGCGGAAAGCATATCGCGGTAATACAGAAAAAGATGATCCGTTTCGCGGTCGAACACCTGACCGATGGCCAACTGGATGGCATCGTGCCCGGCATAGGGTGCATGGAACGACCATCCCAAGGCCTGCTTCAGATAATTGGGCGCCTTTTCGTCGAGCTTACGTCCAAGCGTTAAAAGATGAAACCATTTTGCCAGGGTTTCTTTATCCGTTGTATTGATGGTATAGTTGCTTGCTTCCATACTTAACTGTTTTAAGAATTACACTTCTAAATACAGTTAACAAAAAAACATCTGGAATGTTCAGGAAACAAGAGAAGAAGATTAGGAATATAAAATGATGATAAAACCCTGGAGTGTAAACGAAAAAGGATTATCCAAAAAGAACGGATAGTTCTTTTTGGATAATCCTTTTAAAATATAATACCCGGAAAGATTAGTTAGCTTTAAACGGGTATTTCACTTTACTAAGTTCATCGTTAGCTTTAACCACTTTTTGCTTAAGCTCTTCTTTAAAATGTATCAGTTTTTTCATTAATTGTTCGTCGGCAACAGCTAAAATCTGAGCGGCAAGGATTCCTGCATTTTTTGCGGCATTCAGCCCAACGGTAGCCACAGGAATACCCGGAGGCATCTGAATGATAGATAACATGGCATCTAATCCCTCGAGCGAAGCCTTGATGGGCACGCCTATCACCGGGATGGGGGTCATAGCCGCAATAACACCGGGCAAATGGGCTGCCATACCGGCTCCGGCAATAATTACGCGAACGCCTCTTTCATAGGCTCCTTTGGCAAATGTTTCCACTTTTTCGGGAGTCCGGTGAGCAGACAACGCATGAAGTTCAAACGGAATTTCCATTTCGTTCAGAAATTTAGCGGCTTCTTCCATCACCGGCAGGTCGGAAGTGCTACCCATAATAATGCTCACTTTTGCTTGCATAATTGTATTTTTTTGGCAAAGGTAAATAATAATTGATTTTTGGCAAGGGTAAAATCTTACCTTTGCACCTTCGTTAAAAAATCAATTAGTCTTTTAAATCATGACAAATAAAATAAAAATTCTAGATAAAGAATTTTCAATTTTCATTTCTGCCACCGAAATTGAGGCCGCTGTGGACAAGGTTGCTCAACGAATAAATACCGATTTGAAAGGAAAAAATCCTTTATTTATTGTTATCCTAAACGGAGCCTTTATGTTCGCTTCCGATTTGATGAAAAAAATCACCCTCGATTGCGAAGTGTCATTTGTAAAACTTTCATCTTATGCAGGGACAAGCAGTTCGCAGAATGTAAAGAAGTTAATCGGAATAAACGAAGAACTCCACGGACGTTCGATAATCATCGTAGAAGACATCATAGATACCGGTCTTACCATGGAAAAATTAATTGCTGACATCCAAAAACTTCAACCCGAAAGTATCCGCTTGGCAACCTGCCTTTTTAAACCCAATGCTTTTCAAAAAAGCTATCCCATTGATTACGTAGGAATAGAAATTCCTAATGATTTTATTGTTGGTTATGGGCTCGACTACGACGGCTATGGGCGAAATTATCCGGAAATTTATAAGATTGTTTAATTATAAAACTTTTAAAATGCTTAACATCATTATGTTTGGTGCTCCCGGCGCAGGCAAAGGAACCCAAGCGATAAAAATTGCCGAAAAATATCATTTAATTCACACTTCCACCGGCGATATTCTGAGAGCCGAAATCGGCAACAAGAGCGAACTGGGTATGAAAGCCAAGACGTTCATGGACAAAGGTGAATTAGTTCCCGATGCCGTACTGATTGACATCATCCGTTCGGTAATGGATCGGAATAAGACGGCTAAGGGTTTGGTGCTGGATGGTTTCCCGCGCACTCTGGTTCAGGCGGAAGAACTTGACAAAATGCTTAACGCTAATCATACTCCGGTAAGCCTGGTTATCGCCCTCGAAACAAAGGATGAAGAACTCATCACCCGTTTGCTGAAACGCGCCTTGGAAACCGGCCGCGCGGATGATAAAGAAGATGTGATTAAACAACGGTTACAGGTTTATAAAAACCAGACCGAGCCTCTGATTGCTTATTATAAAAAACAAAACAAATTTCATCCGGTACATGGCATCGGAAGCATAGAAGGAATTTTTGCCGATATTTGTAAAGAAATTGACAATTTAATTAGTTGTTAGTTGATTGTTGTTGGTTGATAGTTATCCAGGAAACTAAAAATTTGTCAATCGTCAGTACACCATCAACTAACAACTAACAACATACAACTAACAACTACCATATGAGCACTTCCAATTTTGTAGATTACGTCAAGATATTTTGCCATTCAGGCAACGGTGGACCTGGCTCCATGCACTTTCATCGTACCAAGGGAAATCCTCACGGAGGTCCCGACGGTGGAAACGGCGGCAGGGGAGCTCATATTATTTTAAGAGGCAATAATCAGTTCTGGACGTTGTTGCATCTGAAATACACCAAGCATATCCTGGCGGAGAACGGTGAAAGTGGCAGTAAAAACCTGAGAACCGGAGCCGACGGTAACGATGTGATCATTGAAGTTCCGTTAGGCACCATCGCCCGCGACGCAGAAACAGGCGCTGTTGAATGCGAAATTACCGAACACGGTGAAACCATCGTTTGGATACCTGGAGGAAGAGGTGGAATGGGTAACGATCATTTTAAATCGGCTACCTTCCAGGCTCCTAAATTTGCCCAGCCTGGCGAACCGGGTATAGAAGGCTGGAAAATACTTGAACTGAAACTTTTGGCAGATGTGGGTTTGGTTGGATTTCCCAATGCCGGTAAATCAACCCTGCTTTCGGTACTTTCGGCTGCCAAACCCGAAATTGCCAATTATCCGTTCACTACCCTGCGACCTAACCTTGGCATCGTTAGCTATCATGACAATAAATCGTTTGTAATGGCCGACATCCCGGGAATTATCGAAGGAGCTTCTGAAGGCAAAGGGCTTGGATTACGATTTCTCAAACATATCGAACGTAACTCTGCCCTGCTTTTCCTTATTCCTGCCGACTGCGATAATATTCAAAAGGAATACGATATTCTGCTGAATGAGCTGAAACAATATAATCCCGAACTGCTCGACAAGGAAAGGATTCTCGCTATTTCCAAATCCGACCTTCTGGATGAGGAACTGATGGATGATGTAAGAAAGAATTTGCCGGATGTGAGTTCCGTCTTCATTTCATCGCACACCCAGCAAGGGTTGATGAAGCTAAAGGATTTGATTTGGAAAGTACTTAATGAGAGTTGATAGTTGATGGTTGATTGTTGCTGGTTGATTGTTGAATAAAACAGAGTCGACTTTTAAAAGCTGGAGGACTTTACAAACCTTAAGAACCTTATAAACTTATTTTTACTTTTCCTAGCACCCATTTACACGCCCGTGCAAGCAGGTAACCGATAAGTGCGCCAACCAATCCGCCGGTAAGCACGTCGCCGGGGAAATGAACACCGAGATATATGCGGCTATAACTTATCCAGACCGCCCAGAATAGAATAAGCGGAATGAAGTAGCGTACTCTTTTGCCCAGCATCCCGATAAGGAAAAGGGCTATTCCAAAATAATTGCATGCATGGGAAGAAATGAAACCATAATCTCCGCCACATTTTCCTCTCACCAGATGAACCAATCCTTCCAATGCCGGCTGGTGACAAGGCCGTAAACGGTGAAAAATTTCCTTAAACAACTGAACGGAAATCTGGTCGGTAAGAGTTATAAGCAACGCTACAAAAAGAATGACGATCCAGGACTGCCGGCGATAATGTTTGACGACAAGGTAAATCAACAACAGATAAACCGGAAGCCAGATAAGTTTGTTGCTCGACCAGTACATCACCACATCCCAAAACGCATTGTGTTTCCCGTTAAGGAAAAGAAACAAGGAAGTGTCTATGCTGTTCAGCCAATTAAACATTATCTATTTGTAATCTGATCTATTGTTCTTTGTTATACCGGCAAAAATACGGATAATTTTATTAGATCCTCAAGGTTTTAAAAACCTTGAGGGTCTCTAATCCTTCAGACAATAACTACTGTTTGTCCGGCAAAACAAACTTTATCTCCGGCACGTAGTTTATTTCGTCTCCGCAATTCCGTTTTGTCGTTAACGGTAACTTCTCCATTATCAATCCTTAATTTCGCGTCCGCTCCGCTCTCCACAAAGTTGAGCAATTTCAGAAGCTTGTTCAATTCTATGTATTCTTCTCCGTTTAATTCAAAAGTAGTCATCGGTTAGGTTCTTTCTAAGGTATTAAACCCCGAAGGTTTTGGAAACCTTCGGGGTTTCTTCTATGATTATTTTTTAATCATGGATTCATCAATCAGGTTAATATTTTTGTACAATTGTTCGCCAGTTCCTATGCTATAACCTTCGGAAACAAAATAAATCTGTCCACGGTCGTCCAGCAGCAAAATAACCGGCAAGTTATTGATTCTTCTGTTTCCAAGAGCTTTCTCCACTTTAGTAAGCAGAGTTTTATTCTTATCATAATAATAAACCGATTGTGCCGGCATATTCTTGTACTCGGCTTTTACCGACGCAGGTGTATGCTTTTTATCATTCAAAACAAAAGCCATGCCCCCACCCCATTTTTCAAAGTTATCGCCAAGCAATTTGATATCGTTCATCACATGGTTGGTAGGCTCTTTGCCAGGCTCAATAAAACACAACACCATGCCTTTTCCATTGGAAATTTCAGACAGACTTATCTGTTTTCCATCAAAAGGAACGAGTTTGGTTTTTGAAACATCCAAAGTTCCCAAAGGATTGAGCTTTACGGTAAGCGGCCGCACTTCTATTTCAGCAGGGCGCTCCTGTCCGGGATTTACATTAAAGAAACTCACTTTGGAAAGCACGGTTCCGTTGTTCATCCGGTTACCGGTAACCATCATATAGTTGCCCGCATCCACGGTCAACGAACAGGGAAGCGTTTTCAGATTTTCATCAAATTCATAATCGAGGGTTTGGTAATCACCGTCGTTAAACTTAGCAAGGGTAAAATGCTGCGTATAAACCGGAGAAGTTTCGGCTGTATTGTCCGAATTGGAAAGGATTATCTTTCCTTTAGGGTTAGTAGCCACAGGTTTTTCGGCTTCAAAACTCACGTCGTTCCATTGACCGGCATGATAATATTGCGGGACTTTGGTAGCTGGTTCCAGGCGTGCAGGAATACCCATGCTACGGCAAATAGCGACAAAAAGGATATTACGGGAAAATTTATCGGATATCCCCAGTTTTAAAACCCCAATGGGTGAAATGGGCGTATTCCCATAATTAGCTTTATTATTAATGGTAATATTTTGAAGTATCCACGAGCTGATATTCACCGGATTCTTTTGGCATTCATTGATAAAATTATCATCGAAATAATTCCGGATAAAGCTTTTATAGGGAGTGATGATTTCGTAATCAATACGGGGACAAAGAACATCGCCGGTAAAAATCTCTTCATCCATGGCCTTGGAATAATCCATAGCATTTTGCAGATGATCGGCAAGGAAAGCGGAAGGCGTATCTCTAAGATCCTTTTCGGATAAAGAAGCGAGAAGCTGAAATACATAGTTTCTTTGGTTTCCGGAAGCTTCTTTCATAAATTTCTGAATTTCATTCCAGTTTCCCTGGCTTTCTTTCAGAAACATCCACGTGGTATCGGTGTTGTATTTTTCTTTTGCGGCAAAGGCACAGGCTGCAACCGAATCTATAAATGTAGCCCTGTAGGCATTGCGCAAGCTGTCTTCCTGTTTAAATCTAAAGTCATTTTCCTTGCGTCCCTGTTCGGAAGCCTCCTCAATGCTACGTTCCACGGGAGGAACCAGATCGAAAATTTCTGTATATTCTTTTCCTGCAATTTTGTCGAGACACATGGTCAGGGTGTCGGTTTTTTCCACCGTAATCTTCCGGTAGCCAAAATCGTTGCTCTTATTTGCCCAGATAATCAGATCGCCGTAACCGGTTACCATGGAAACCAATCCCTTCCCGTTGGTATTTTTAACAGCTAATGGATAGAATTCGGCATAATTATACAATTTGAACTTTACCGTAGCATCTTTTACCGGCTTGCCGCTTTTATCGGTAACCTTTACATAAATTTTACGAACAGGAGCATAATTAGTAAGCAGGTTGATTTTGGTATAATATTCTTCCTTTGCCACCACTTCTTCAGGACCATTATAATCGCCAAAAACATTGGTATGAACCATCATCGCCCTTTTGGCCGGAGCCGAAAACCATGCCATATCCAACTGGGGTTCGGGTTCGCAGGCGCCCAGGAAATGCCATTTACCATCCACCCAAACTTCCACCCAGGCATGATTATCATCCACATGTGCCCATCGCGGAGTATAACATTGACGGGCAGGTATGCCCACCGATCGCAAAGCGGCAACGGTAAATGTTGATTCCTCGCCACAGCGTCCATAAGCTGTTCTTATGGTGGAAAGCGGAGCAGAAGTGCGCATATCGGTTGGCTGATAGCTTACTTTTTCATGACACCAATGATTTACTTCCAGTGCCGCCTGCCGCATATTCATATTTTTAATACGGTTTTTCAGTTCCCTGAAAAAAACAAGCCTCGCCGTATCAAGATTTTCATTATTAACTCTTACCGGCAGTACAAAATGGCGGAAGATGTCTTCGGGAACGGTCTTTCCCCAGCTAAAGGTATTCTTAGCTTCGATGGAAGTATTGATATTTTTTAGAAAATAATTGGGCGTTTGGTCGGCAAGATCAACCAGCGGCATATAAGCATATAGAAACTCAAAGTATTCCGTTTGTTTGGCATTTAATCCCTTAAGACACGATTTTACATCTCCGGCTGTGCAGGGAGCCATCTCCATCTGTTTTTCAAATTGACGATAAGTGCGAATAATAACCGGATCCTGTTTTTCCTGGGCAAAAAGCAAAACGGGCGATAAACATAAAATGAATAATAGAGATTTTCTCATGTGCAAATAAAAGGTTTAAAATGTAATAATAGCCACGGCATCTAATATCGGAACGAAGTATCAACTCCCGGTTTAGCGCCAAAATTCTTTAACGTTTCCGAACCTAAACCATCCCACAAATAAGGATGGACTAATAGCTGATATCGTTTCGGGGCTATCAGTTCAGGTTTGTTCATCCAAGGTGGCACTTCATTATCGCTCAGGTAAGTTAAATGTTTTGATATCCATGAATTGTATGCATCGAAATGATAAACGTCGCTTCGTAGCAGCGAAAGCTGATCGAGAAGAATGGCATTATTTAGTGCATAGTTGATCGGGATTTTGCTTCCATGGGCAGCATAGGCAAAAACCTCCAGACCGGTAGATGCTTTCCAAACCGTATTATAATCCTTCAGCATCTGTATCATCCTCGAATTCATAAGGCCAATAGATAATTCATCTTTACCTTTCGCCTCTATGGTTGTGCCTTTATCAGTTTTAGTAATTACATAGTCGTCCTGAACTATTTTCTTTAATTCCTCTTCAGATTTATAAATCCAGGATGGGCTATAACGTTTAAGATACATTTCGTTGGGCGATATGTGCGGTTGAACATCCACCTGTCTTTTTTTCAAAAAGCTAATGAAATCAAGATATTTCTGGCGTACGAAAGGATTGCCCGATTCCGAAGGATCATCCAGCATCACAAAATAGGTGGCCGTATTTGCACTGCCTAAAAAAAACTTTTCGATAAGATACGTGTCATATGCCAGATCAATATCCCGAAAATGAATATCATGCCGTATAATCAATAATTTTTCAGGCAGTTTTGTTTTATCGGAATAGTAAAATGTCTTAAAATTCCAGATGGTATATCCCTGACTTTTAAAAAAAGAAAGCAGTTTATAGTATCGAGATATTTTTTGTTTTGCTTTTTCAAAAGCGGATTTCTCATCAACAAATTGATTGGGTACAGTCGAATTATGAACTTTAGATTCCTTTTCGCAGGCAGCAAATAGCACTATCGAAAAAGCCGACCATAACCACAATTTCTTAATTTTCAGAAGATATTTTATCATACCCGTTTATTTGCTGCTGAAGATGTTCTTCAAAGATACTGATTTTTTCAGATGCGCAAACATACAATAATTCTAAGAATAGCATCCTGATATTAACGAATTTTAACGGGAATAAAAAGATTTTCTATAAACAAGAATTGATTTATCCGTGTGCTTCGAAGGAAAAACCAGCCTGCATAAACTTGCTAACTTCGGTAACAAAACTCAATATTAAATCGTTGGGTTTTAAAGATTCTTCACGGAAAATATGATCGAGACAAATAAAAGCCATCGGCGGGCCAACATAACCCATACTTGCCATTTTTGAATACCAGCTTTTTTTGCTGATGCCAAGGCTTTCGCATTCGTCCATCACCAATTCTGCAATATGTTTCGACGGAAAATTGACCTGGAAAAACTTAATTTTACCGGTATCAATCCCGTATTTCTCAATCATTCGTTTTAAGCCTTTGTAAAAAACGCTTCCGTCCGCTTCGTGGAAATGTGCCCGCAATTGCTCGTTGAACATCTGAGCCAGATGATGGTATCCTTTTTCAAACTCTTCTTTCGGATTCATCCAGTAAGCCGGACGATGATTCAACATGGCTGCCGGTTTTTTCCCGCCAATAGATTCCATGTAAGTATTTTCGCAATACAAGCCTTTTTCGTAGGTATCCTTTGCCTGCAGAACCAAGGCTCCGGCGCCATCGGAAAGAAAATATCTCAAAAAAAGTTCTTCCTTCTTCAGCAAAGGCTGGTTATAATATTCAGCCCTCAGTTCCGACGACGACATGCTTGAAGATACGACCAAGGCATTACGATACCTGCCGCTTTTAAGAAAATCATGGGCAATAAGCAAGGCTTTATAAGCAGAAGTACAATTGGCATGCACCGATATTTCGCCGCATTGTTCAATGCCGAGAGCTTCCTGTATGCGCACCGAAGCCGTCGGCATCTGATCCTGATGAGCGCTTCCGTAAACAATCAAATCAATATCGGTAGCTTTCAAACCTGCAGATTCCAACGCTTTTTGTGAAGCTTTGACTGCCATGGTAACATTATCCTCCGTAAATTCGCGGGTAACCGGATCGATGGCAAAATGATAATATTCCACTTCGAGCATTTCCTTCATCAGCGGTTTAATGCGGTCGATCCATTTTTTTACCTTGAGCGGAGCTTCAGTTAATTCGCCAAGATAATGATCCACTTCATCAAAAGGGATAGGCTTACCTGGCAGAAATGTTCCGGTTCCGCTTAGCTTTACCAACATTGGATGGACATGTTGTTCATTCATTCTTCAGTAATTTTTTTATATTTTCTTTAGCATACAATCGTTTATAACCAGGAGCTATTTCTTTGGCAAAAGCGATAGCTTTTTCAATTACATTTTTTTTGGAAAGCAAGCCATCGACAATATTCCATTCCAACGCTTCTTCGGCCGAAAAGCTGTTTCCTTTCAGCAAAAGTTCCATTGCCTTTGCCTTGCCCGACAAACGGATGACCTTTTGAATGCCTCCGCAGCCCGGCAACAAACCAAAAGTAGATTCCGGGAAACCAAGCACCGCTCCTTTGGCACATAACCGGATATGGCAAAACAAAGCCAATTCGAGCGCTGAGCCCAGACAAACGCCACGGATAGCAGCGATTACCGGAATTTTCAACTCATTAAAATATTGAAATGTTTTCACATTGGTTTCCAGGAAACCGGGGTATGTATTTATTAAATTATCCCTGTCAAGGATTGAGTTACGTTTTAAATTTGAAATTAAATCGGGCAAATCGGCGCCCGACGAAAAATGACGGCCTTCCCCGTAAATGACTATTGCTTTTGCTTTGGCAGAAGGAAGTATCCGGATAACAATGTCCTGCAATTCATCAAAAAAAACCATGTCCATGCGGTTGGCCGGAGGTTGGTTCAAAATCAAATGAAACACTCCTTCCTCAAGTTTGTATCGAACAGTATGGTAATTCAATGGTTATTTTTAAATGACTAATGATTAATGAGTAATGATTAATTTCAGTTAAAAAGTTTACCGGATAATGCCAATTTGCAAAACAATTTCGTTTCCTCGGCAATGGCTTCTTCCATGGTCATTTTTTCTGAATTCCTGATGGCTTGCATGATGGCATGGATAACTTCCGGCGGACGATCCTCAACCATTTTCTTCATCACTTTAATGGCATAGTTTTCCACTTCTTCCGTTTCAATAATAGCATCCACCAGCTTAACTTCGAGGGCTTTTCCGGCATCCATCACATCGCCGCCAAGCGCCATCTGCAGCAATCCGGCATTTCCAATCAAATGGCTGGCACGCACAATACCGCCCAAACCGGGGATTAATCCATGATTTACTTCAGGAAAAGCAAATAAAGCCCTGGAATTGCAAAAGCGAATCTGGCAACTCAAGGCTATTTCCAAACCTCCGCCAAAGCACACTCCTTTGATGGCTGCGATGGTTGGAATATCAAGGTCATAGATGAAATTCAGAAGTTGGTTTCCGGCAGTCATTTTCTTTTCCAACGCTCCTGCATTTGCTGCCATCTCTTTCAGATGAAACATATCGGCGCCTGCCGAAAAATGACGGCCTGTACCGGTTATTATCAACCCTTTTATATCATTATTCAGCCATCGTTGCAGCTTCTCCAGATCAGCAAAAGCCGGTTCAATCAGATAATTCTGAGGCAGATTATTCAGTTTCAGAATTCCAATTTCATCCGTGATTTCAAAATCGGCAATATCAAATTTTTGCTTCATGCTATAGATTAAACAATTCCGGTAAAATATCATTTGGACGGCGGTCATTATCTAAAAGCAACGTCTTAAAAACAGCCGTTGTTACTTTTAAGCCATCCGTGCGATTATATATTTTCTGTTTAAAAATCAGGTAAGGCGATTCATTTTCGAGGGTAGTTTGCACTTCCAGCTCATCAAACATCCTTGCTTCGCGATGATAACGGATATTGCATTGGGTAACCACCAGGAACCATCCATGTTCGATAAACTTCTCCTTCAGCCCTTCTTCACGAAGTATTTCCCAGCGCGCTTGTTCAAAATAATTCAGGTATACTGCATTATTAACATGGCCAAATGAATCCAGCTCATAACCTCTGACCGTAAATGGATAGGTATACGTCTTTTTTTTATTTTTATCTTTCTCCGTCATTTAAGTTTAATTACAACCTGCAAATAGCCCGTAGTTTTTAGCTGTTCTACAATCTATGGTGCAACAAGGTAATAGTCCGCAAATTTCGTTAATATTTTGAATATTCGTACAGTTTTTTTCAAATCCTGAGATTCCTGCCAAAACAAATGATATTTTTACATTTCAAAACGCTGAACGAAATGACAACGAAATCCCCTGTTAAAATCGGACTTATCGGTTCCGGCAAAATGGGAACCGACATCTTTAATTACCTCGCCGGCTTCGGTTTTGAGCTTGCCTGGCTTTGTGAAACAGAACCCGAAGCCGCTGAAGTCCGGCGAAAATTCATTAAAAAAACCGAACGGCAATTTAAGAACCAACTGATAGACGAACAACGCTACCAACGACTCATGCAGACAACCGTTATCGGACACACGATGGAATTGCTTTCGGGTTGTGAACTTATTATTGAAGCAATAACCGAAAAAATAAATGTAAAACAGGAACTATTTCATCATTTGGATGGTGTTGTCAATCCCGATTGTATTTTTGCCTCCAATTCCTCGTCCATCGTCCCTTCCCTGTTGCTAAGTTCCGCAAAGCGAAAGGATAAAATGGTAGGTTTACATTTTTTTTACCCGGTATCCTATCGCAACATTGTGGAATATATTTACACGGACAGCACCAGCGAAACAACTCATAAAAAGATTCATCATTTTCTTTCGGAAATTAAAAAATTTCACCTGAATTTAGCCGAAGAGAATGCCTTTATCCTGAATAAACTTTTTCTCAATTTCCAGGCGGAAGCCTGCCGACTCTACCGGAGCGGCATAGATTTCCGTCAGATAGATGATGTAGTTAAAGAAAAGATTTTTCCCATTGGCGTTTTCGATTTTTTCGATAGCGTTGGCATAGATACCATGCTTTTCGCCGTTAATCAATACATCATAAATTCAGATAAGAAAGAGTTTTACCAGCCTTTAATAGCCAGCTTACAATCTCTTTATAACCAGGGGCGGTTAGGAATAAAGACCAAAGCCGGTTTTTACGATTATGCCGCCCCTGCCCTGCCGCCGGAGATCTCGCTTTCGCTTTCCCAAAAAAATGGAATAGCCCATCTCCTAACCCATACATTTAAAGACAGTTTTGATGAGACCATCCAAAACGGCATCTGCACCCGCCAGGAACTGGATTTTGCTTTGACGGAATATCTGGGAGAACAGATTAACTGCATAGATTAACGTATTAAAGGCAGATTTAGTCCCTACTACGCATCTGCCATAGCTTACCTGCCCTGATTTTTACTTTTTGTGTGTTGGTCAATATACCTACCTACTCTGATTTTTACTTTTTATATATTGGTCAATATGTTTACCTGCCCTGATTTTCATTTTTTGTATATCGGTCAATAGGTTTACCTGCCCTGATTTTCATTTTTTGTATATCGGTCAATAGGTTTACCTACTCTGATTTTCACTTTTTGTATATCGGTCAATAGGTTCACCTGTCATGATTTTCACTTTTTGTATACCGGTCAACAGGTTCACCTGCTCTGATTTTCGCTTTTTATGTATCGGTAGGTACATTCACCTGCCCTGATTTTCACTTTTTATGTATCGGTAGGTACATTCACCTGCCCTGATTTTCACTTTTTGTATATCGGTCAATATGTTTACATGCCTTGATTTTCACTTTTTGTATATCGGTAAATATACTTACCTGCCCTGTTTTACGCTTTAACCGTACTGGTACACATTTACCCCAGTTTTTCCGTTTTTTATGTATTAAGACCATTGCAAGGCAAAAATGCGTATAAAATATTAGATTAGTGTTATTTATAACAATGAATTTGTTATATTTGTAGCATGAAAAATGAGAAACACATAGGCTTTGCTGATTTAGCAGCAGAAAGAAGGAAAGTAAAGACAGAATTTTTTGATCAGGTAAATACATTGATCGATTGGCGACTTATTTCCAATATTATCAATAAGCACTATCAAAAAGGAGAAAGTGTAAGTGGACGTCCGGCTTATGAAGGGCTATTACTTTTTAAAATATGTCTTTTGGAGACCTGGTATAATTTGAGTGATTATGAAGTAGAAGACCAGGTAAATGACAGAATATCCTTCAGTCGTTTTGTAGGATTAAGTATAGATGACAAATGTCCCGATCATAGTGTTATCAGTCGTTTTCGTACCGAACTTACCCAAAAGAATGTGTACGAAAAATTATTCAAAGCGATGAATAAACAATTAGAGAAAAAGAAAATACTGGTTAAGGGAGGAGTCATTGTAGATGCGAGTATTACCGATAGTCCAAGAAAGCCAAAGGGGAAAACGGAATATGAAATAGTAGAAGATCGTCAGCAAGAGCCAAAGGAGGAAGAAAGAGAAAAAGAAGCCTCACAATTTAAATTGATAAAGAAGACCCAGCCAGGAGTTGATTCCGAAGGCAGATGGGTAAAAAAAGCCGGGAAGCTCCGGTTTGGATATAAAAAACATACGATTACTGATGTCAATGGGTTAATCTTGGGAGTACTTACCACCTCGGCTAATGTGAATGAAATAAGCAATTTGGAGCAGGTATTGGATACATGTGAATTAACGGAAAGGACTTGGGTAAAAGCAGACAAAGGATATAAAAGTAAAAAGAACGATACAATATTACAGCAGAAACGACTTCGTAATCATATAATGAATAAAGCAGCCAAAAATAGAAAGTTAACAGAAAGAGAAATACAATTCAACAAAATAGTGAGTAAAACCCGGTATAAAGTAGAACGGACATTTGGGTCAATAAAACGATGGTTTGGTGGAGGAGTAGCCCGTTATGTGGGGTTGTCAAAAATGCATACCCAACATCTGATGGAAGCTATTGCATACAACTTATACCGTTCACCTGGGATCATTATGTCCCAATGCTAAAAATGAGGAGAAAATTCCTCATTTACAGCAATATTATAGAGATAAGGAGAATAAAAAACGGCAAAAAAAACATTTTAATGGTATAAAACTAAATATCTTCAGTAAAAAAACAAGAAAATTCACTCTCGCTTTATTTTGCAACGGTCTTGTATTTCCATAAAAGGGGGCGGCATTCCGTTTTTGCAAAAGAAAAAGCCTTATCAGTTCTGATAAGGCTTTAGTTCTAAATAAAAGCAACGATTATTGCTATTTTAGTATGGACATTTTTTTATTCCTATTCCGAAACTTCAGTTATTTTGGGATAAGCTCAAAAATAATTCTTGAATTGCTCATTGCTTTTTACCTGCCGGTGGCACATACGACCCGTTGGCATCGCCATAGCATATCCCGTTGAAATTACTGGTAGTCCTGCCATTGACTGTTACCGGCTGATTATTAAACAGCCAGTCGCCGGCAGGAAAAGCATCAATCAGATGGGCTATACGTTTCCTTATCAGGAGTACATCCACTGCCGTCAAGTCGCCCGAACCGTTAACATCGCCAGAGGCCAGATAAATACCGTTTAGATTGGAAATATTGGCAATATGCTTACGATATAACAATACATCGGCTGCCGATACACCTCCCCAGGATTTGTGAGATGTTACATTCATAATATAAACGCCAATGTCTATGCCTCTGAATAAATAATAGCCCTGGGCATTAGTCAAGGTATCCCTGACAATTGAATCTTCCTTTGCCAGTTCAACCGTGATGCCTGTTAAAGGTGTGGCCCCTGCATTGGCATACGTTATAGACCCGTCAAGGGTGATAATGGTGGTAGATTCCCGACTTTTTGCCAGATAAGCCGGGTTTGATGAAGCAGCATAAAGGTAACCTGCGCTGTCAAGTGCTAAACAAGATACCTCATCGGGAAAAACACCATTTAACAGTTGAAAGGAAGCACCATTCTCTTTTGAGGTATAAACGTGTCCCCAAACATTTCCTGTTGCAACGAAAATATCATCAAATTTGTTTATTAAAACAGTACAAATATACCCGGAAGCTATTTTTCCCCAATTATTTTGATTATGATATTTTGCATATACACCACTCAACTCATATTGGGTATTGTGCCCATAAGTACCTGCAAACAAATCCCCTTTTGAATTTATAGCTACAGACGTCACATGAAAATTATACAATCCGATCGTATCCCATGTCATTCCTCCATCAACAGACTGGATCATACCGCCACCCTCAAAAAAATTGGTCGTACCGGCATAAATGGTATCGGAATTCCGAATAGCAATACTATAAATAGGTTCAGAATTATCACCTGTATTAAAAACTTCTGACCAGGTTTCTCCATCATCTGTTGAACGCTGGATTGTACTAGTATTACCCCAACAACTGGCAAATAAAGCCCCATTTTCTCCCGGTGTAATACAAAGAACATTTCCATCTGTATTGCACTTTTCTATCCATGTATCCCCATTATCTGAAGATTTAAATATTTTATCATTAACACCCGCAAATATTTCACCTGTCGGGTTTATCCCAAAGGAATAAACATTGTAATTAGATAAACCAACTAATTCCCAGCTTGTACTATCAGGCATTAAACGATAAATACCTTTTCCATCGGAATTATAATAGGTTCCGATAAAAATTGTACCATTTGTAGTAGCAGCCAATGGCCCAATGTTAACTCCTGATGGTGTATTTATTGGGTTCCAATAATCCTGCGTATAGCCGGTAAGGGTACAAAAGAATAATAATATGGTTGTAATTAAAGAGGGTAGGTTGTGTTTCATATATGATTATTATTTGAGCGACAATATTAAAAATATTTTCAATAGGTTTTTACTGTTTTTTTGTTTTTTTCAAAAAATTTATTATTTGTAAGGTTTTCCCGGATATTCGTAGGGGTTTATCGAGTATTCGTAAAAAAGAGGAAGTCAATTTTTATTACTGTACAAAAAAATAGCCGAAAACCGGGGTAAATTTGCACTTGGCAGAATGTACCCGGTTTTCGGCTTAGAGGCTCTCAGGTAAAACTGAGAATGGTAAAAAGATTGTAGGATTATCTGCTATTTAATCCCAGCTTATTTTATTTGCTAAATTCGAAATGATTTTAACTAAAAAGGTAAATCATCTTTTGGATCTTCGGGCGGAATATCGTTGTATTGGTCCGAAGGAGGAGCCTGTTCGTTGGTCTTGGTTATTTTCCATGCTTTTACTTCGGTATACCAGCGTCCGTTGTATTCACGGCTTTCCACATCAAAGGAAAGATTAATCTGTTCACCTTCCGCAATCCGTGACTGTTCAATTTTGTCGCCCCACAGCGAGAAACATATTTTTTTAGGGTATTGCCCCTCGGTTTCTATTACGTATTCCTGTTTTTTCCAGATTCCATTTTTCCCTTCGCCACTCTGCAAAGGCAATGTTTTTATAACTTTTCCTGTAATTTCCATATTTATTAATTAGGCTGCAAAAATATAAATTTCGATAACTTTAAAAAACTATTAATTCCAAAAAACCTGCATTTTGATGGTTAACTACGATACAACCGTATCCGCAATTATTTCCCGTTTCGCAGCAAGGTGATGGTTTCAAAGGCCGTAAACAGCAAATAGAGTATAAAAAATGAGATAATAAAGTTTATGGCGTCTGCACGGTGGGTAAATGTATACAAAAGCAATACCACCGCATAAAGAAACAGCTTCAGCGTGGTGGCAAGCATAAAATAAGGAACAAATTTGGCAAACCGCTTTCCGGTAGCTTTTAGTAAAATAAAATGAACCAGAAGCGTTACCACAAAAAAGAATAAGAAAAGATAAGGTATTACCGGACTGATATAATTATCGGGCAGGAAATAAATGACAACACAACCTATAAGGGCAATAATTATGGTAAAAATAGCCAAATTGCGAAGGAATTGAAGAAAGGATAGCTTCATCCGAATATCATTTTAAGTTTTAATTTTTATGGAAATTATTTTTTACCTATCAGGTCTTTTACTACATAATAAATAGCTAACACTACCGAAGCTAACGACAGAATAACCGTAAATACGGGGAAAGGTATTTTCATCCATTTATCGAGTTGCACGCCTCCAAAAACGCCCAGACCGATAATAACAGCCATCTGCAAGGCGATGCTCGAATACCTGGCGTAATTATCAAGCAGTTTCCTGCCCTGTTTGTCCGGTTTCATCTTCAATAGTTCTCCTGTAGACCAGTCCCGGTTCTTCCATGCGACAACTGCCCGAAAATTTAGCGCCCGGCTCTATGGCTAATTTATTGGTTATAACATCGCCTGTAAAATCAGAAGTTGCTTTTAGCGATAGCAATTCCGAAACGATGACCTTTGCCTTTACAATACCCGAAAAATCGGCATTCTGGCAGGTGATATCGCCATCCACATTCCCTGTGGAGCCAACGACTACCTTGCCGGTAGAAATAATAGAACCAACAAGCGTTCCGTCAATACGTATATCGCCGTTTGAATTAATGTTTCCTTTAATATCGGTGCCGCTGCCAATAAGATTGATTGAAGGTTGCTCGGGAAGTAGATTTTTTGCCATGACAGTTTATTTTTAAAACAAAACAAAAATAGTAAAAACAATTAACTGCAACACAAAAAAAATAAAAATTGCTAACCCATGCCAAAAATTAGCCAACGACTTGCTAAAACCTTATTGCTTTTGATTCTTGATATAATATTTATTGAAAAATTTCAAGTAGGTTTCGATGTCTTTGTTCTTATAAAATATCGGATAGTTATCGGACGATATGATAAATTGACGAAAATCGTCGGGCTGCATTTTTGAAAAAACATAATCGTTAATCCGGATTCCGTTGTAATAATCCAGCGTCTTTTTCATATCGGCAAAGTTACTTACCGAAATCATCTGCCAGTTATTATCCAGGATCACGCTATTAATAATCAGATTATCGAGGCTGTTGTATTTACTGTTATAATCGGATATCTTGGTTTTGGTAACATTTAAATTGACATTGGTCGAATTGATTAGCAATATATAAAAATGACCGGTTTCGGGTTTAAACGCATACAGCGATTCGGCCATTTTCTCGGTTTGAGCTGCCGCCGCCTGCTGTTTTGCCTGTTCGGGCGCCACCGCAGCCACTGGCTTTGCATAATGATCGAGCATGTTTTTGGCAAAAGGAAAAACCTCGCTGTCCGGATATTTAGCCGTGATGTATCGTAAAGCGACAACCAATGAATCTGTATTTTGTGTTTTCCCTATGGCCAAAGCCTTCAGCATTTCAAATTTCGGGGTTAGTTTTTTATCAAGCGATGTTTGTATGGCATCGTTGCAATAGATTATTGCCAGATTGTAATGTCCCATTTTAAATTCGCCAAATGCTTCGGCATAGCGGGCGTCGGCCCATTCTTTCACGGCCATCAGTTCCAGATAATAATCGGGGTCGGTAATAAGTTTAGCATAATCACTATCGGGATATCCGGTTAATATCTGATTTTTGCATTCTTCCGCTTTAGTGTTGTTTTTATTAGCCGTATAAGTTTTGTAGAGCTGGTAATATACTTTTAGCCGCTCTTTGTGATTGGGAAAGCGTTGAAGATAGTTTTCAAAAGTTTGAATCGACTTGGTGGTATCCATTAAACCATCAAGATAAATGAACCCGAGATTATACATAGCATCGGCAATCTTAGCATCCGAAGCGGCAATTTGTTCGGGTGTAAGCGGGATATTCTGTAAATACGTTTTCGGGTTTTTAGGATCGGTGGAGATAACTTTTGCACTATCCGATTTGGCAAGCGTGCTATCGGTTGAAGCAGTATCAGCCGGTTTATTCTCGGCAATCACCATCCGTTTATTGCTCAATCGCCAATTGTCTTCAAGCGTACGCCTTCCCCATTTTTTAATAAATTCGCTAAATCCTAAACTTATGGCCTGTGGGTTATAAAAATACCAGCTTCCTGTTTTTGTAGTAGAACCCTGTTCACCCTGTATTTGTCCTAACGTTGGCATAGAAGCTCTGAGTTTCTCTTCTTCCTGTTTCCGTTCTTCTTCCTTAATTATATTTTGTATAATCTTGCTGACAATAAGCCCGCGATCCATTTCCGACATCTTAGCCAGACGTTGCAAGCTATCCTGTAGTTGTACGACTTTGAGATTTTCAATGAGATTAGTTAAAACATTCGCTTTGCTTTCGATGAGTTTATAATTGGGAAAATCGGTTGGAAGAACCTGCATACAGGTATCATAATAAATCTGAGACGACTCATAATCGGGTTTGGCAAAATAAGTATCGGCTAACTGCAATGCTGACGTCGCTTTTTGATAAGTATTGGTAGTGCTCGAACTAACCGAAAGTTTCAGATAATGGATATTCAGCGTATCGTTTTTGTCTTTTAAGGCAATTTCGGAAAGAGCGTAATAAATCTGGTCGCGGAAATCTTTATTTTTGGGATCCTTCAGCATCTTTTTCAATTCCTTCATCAACGACCGGCTGTCGCCCGAACTTTTATCAAACGTTTTTGCAAGATTGATTTTGGCATTGAAAGCCATTTCGTAGGAAGGATTTCTCTTAATAACCTGGGCATACAGCTGAGATGCACTCTTTTCACTTCCCGTTTGCTGATAAACCTGGGCAAGAATAAATTTCAGCCTTGTAACTAACTGATGGTTGGTATTAAGTTCTATTCCACGGCTAAGAAAAGGAATTGCATCCTTCAGTTTTTGCTGGTTAAGGTAATACTCGGCATAAATAAGAGGAAAAAGTTTCTGCACATTTAATGGAATAGATTCTTTATCCGCTTTGCTCTGAATAGTTTCTAGAAAAGCGCTTGCTTTTTCCCACTCCTTCATCTGAATATTCGTCCTTGCCATCCATAAAGTAGCATCCCATTTGACATTGCTTTGTGGATAATTTTTAATTACAAAATCAAAAGTACGGCGCGCCATGCTATAATCCTGTTTATAGAAACGTGCCCTTGCCATAAGGAAGTAAGCATCGTCTATCCATCTCACATACTCTTTTCTGTTAAAAAGCATGGAATGGTGGTTTATGGTAAGCGTCGCTTTTTCAATAGCCCTGTCCATAGCCGGATTGATGGCTGTGGCGTTCTCTTTTGTTCCGTAGTTAAACACGGGCAGTATTTTACTATAATTATCCTTGGCCGTTTTGCCAAGTGTTGCAACGCCTTCTTTTAAACTTTGTTCGCCGTTCCAGTATACATTAAAATGGGCTGTAAGATTATGATATACCCTGCGCGTAAAGGTATTTTTCTTTGTCGAGCAGGAATAAACAAAAATGATAGCTAATCCAATCGAAGCTAAGGTCAGGATTTTATAAAGCCGGTTTGAAATCAAGAATATAGATTTAGGTTATTACAATTAACTCAATTTATGCAAAAATATTTTATTTTTTTTAATTAGCAGTCTTTTTTATTAAAACAGTTCAAGTATTAATCAAAAATTATTCATTAGAAGCGAACTGAATTAATAAATTAGTTGGGTTAAACTTTGTTAAATCGAGAATTGAAGGTTAGGACACGGAAAAATTTACGATATTTGCAAAATTGAGAAGGAGTATTCTCCAAAACTGATGTCAAAACAATCATAAAAAGAAATATTATTATTTTATCATATTTATAGCCAATGGCATCCGGTAAAAAACATAGGAAAAAAAATCCCAAAAAATGGTTGCAAAAGCTTAGGGATAAGTATCGTTTGGTCATATTGAACGAGGAAACGCTGGAGGAAAAGTTTTCATTTCGTTTATCCCGGCTCAACGTGTTCATTGCCATAGGCGCCACAGCAATTCTTTTGATATTTCTCACCACTTATATTATAGCCTTTACTCCGCTCCGCGAATATATTCCCGGTTATGCAAGCGTTGATTTTCAGAAGAATTTATATGATTTAGGACTGAAAGCCGATTCCATTGAACAGGATTTCCGTCAGAAAGACCTTTACATCCATAACATCAAAAATATTATTGAAGGAAAAGAAATTGATGAAAAAATTCCGGTGCCTAAGGATTCGGCTAAGTCGAAAAATTATGCCAACATCAAGGATAAAAAATCAAAAGAAGATTCGTTGTTGAGGGAAGAAGTGGAAAGTCAGAACAAATACAGTCTCTCTCCAAGCTTCACCACCGGCAATAATACGCCATCGTTAAGCATAAGCGGCCAGAATTTTTACTGTCCTTTAAAAGGCATGATAACCAACGAATTTAATCCTCGTATCAATCACTATGGCGTTGACATTGTTTCACAAAAAAATGAAGCCATCGAAGCCACGCTCAGCGGTACAGTTATCTTTGCCAACTGGACAGTTGAAACAGGCTGGGTAATCGCTATTCAACACCAGGGAAATATCATTTCTGTATATAAACATAATTCAGTGCTACTTAAAAAACAAGGAACCTTCGTAAAAGCCGGCGAACCGATTGCCATTGTAGGCGAAACCGGAGAATTATCTTCGGGACCTCACCTCCATTTCGAATTATGGTATAATGGCAACCCTATCAATCCTAAAGAATACATCTCATTTTGAAAAAACGCATTGCTATATTAGGTTCTACCGGTTCAATCGGAACTCAGGCGCTGGAAGTAATACGCCTGCATCCCGAAGATTTCACGGTGGAAGTACTCACCGCCCGCAAAAATGCCGACCTGCTTATTTGTCAGGCTACGGAGTTTAAACCCGATTCCGTAGTTATTGGTGATGATAAATTTTATTCTACAGTTTTCGATGCACTCGATCCTTTGGATATTAAAGTGTATGCCGGAGAAGATTCGCTTTGGCAAATTGTCGAAAATAATTCTATTGATTTGGTTTTAGTGGCTTTAGTAGGATTTGCCGGGCTGAAGCCCACGCTTAAAGCCATTGAAGCCGGAAAAACGGTTGCCATCGCCAACAAAGAAACCTTAGTTGTAGCAGGCGAGCTTGTTACACAATTAGCTAAAGAAAAAGGAGTCAATATCTATCCGGTAGATTCCGAACATTCCGCTATTTTTCAATGCCTTGCCGGCGAATATCAGAATCCGGTCGAAAAGATTTATCTTACCGCTTCCGGAGGTCCTTTTCGTGGAAAAAACCGGGAATTTTTGTCGAACGTTCAAAAAGAAGCCGCGTTAAAACATCCCAACTGGAAAATGGGCTGCAAAGTTACCATTGATTCGGCAAGCCTTATGAATAAAGGACTGGAAGTGATTGAAGCCCGGTGGTTGTTTGGCTTAAAACCCGAACAAATCGATATCATCGTCCACCCTCAATCTATTATCCATTCGTTGATTCAGTTTGAAGATGGTGCATTAAAAGCACAGATGGGATTACCCGACATGAAATTGCCTATTATGTACGCTCTTTCATACCCTTACCGTTTAAAATCTGATTTTCCACGTTTTAACTTTGTTGATTTTCCGGAGCTTACTTTTGAAAAACCGGACACCGAAAACTTCAGGAATTTGTCACTTGCTTATGAAGCTTTAAAACAAGGCGGTAACATGCCTTGTATTCTTAACGCTGCCAACGAAGTGGTGGTAAATGCTTTTTTACACGACAAAATCGGATTTCTGCAAATGCCGGAAATAATAGAAAAGTGCATGACTTCGGCTTATTTCATTAAAAAACCTACTTTTGCCGACTATTTACAAACCGACCGTGAAGTCCGGCTAATGGCAAACAAAATTTTGTAATTTAATAAAATTAAAATGACTATATTTATCAAGATTATTCAACTGTTACTCAGCCTGTCCATCCTTGTTATTTTTCATGAATTCGGACACTTTATAACATCAAAGATATTCAAAACGAGGGTTGAAAAATTCTATTTATTCTTTAATCCCTGGTTTTCATTATTTAAATTCAAAAAAGGTGAAACAGAATACGGTATAGGCTGGTTGCCGCTTGGCGGCTATGTAAAAATTGCCGGAATGATTGACGAATCCATGGATCGTGAGCAAATGAATCAGCCACCGCAGCCCTGGGAATTTCGTTCGAAACCGGCCTGGCAACGACTGATTATCATGCTTGGAGGCGTAACCGTCAATGTTATTCTTGCCGTATGTATTTATATCGGTATTTTATTTGCCTGGGGCGAACAATATTTACCCACCTCCGAAGTAAAATACGGAATTACCGTTGATTCGCTGGCCTACGAAATGGGACTTCGCAATGGAGATAAAATATTATCCGTCGACAATCAGCAAGTAAATGATTTTATGAAAATCCCCGGGAAAATCATTCTTGATGATGCAAAAAGTATTCAAATTGAACGTCAAGGCAAAAAAATGGATATTGCTGTCCCTGCCGGGTTTATTGGCAAGCTGATTAAACATAAATCCCCAGATTTCATCTCGGTCAGGATTCCGTTTGAAGTTGGAAATTTCACCAAAGAATCGGCTGGTAAAATGGCCGGATTGCAAAAAGGAGACAAAATCATCGGGTTAAACGATACCATGATGCACTTTTTTGATGAATTTCGTACTGAAATTCAAAAACATAAAAATCAACAGGTTGCATTAACTGTCTTGCGCAATAGCGATACACTGGTTATTCCGGTGAAAGTACCTGCCGAAGGACTGATTGGCATTTATCCGCCCCAGGATTTAAGCAGATATTTTAAACTACATGAAAAAAAGTATAATCTGGCAGAAGCTATTCCTGCAGGTGTGGTTAGAGGTTATAATGGAATAGGCAATTACCTGAAACAACTCAAATTAATCTTTTCTCCTGAAGTAAAAGCCTATGAATCGGTAGGCGGATTCATTACCATTGGAAATATTTTTCCCGGTGTTTGGGATTGGGAATCCTTTTGGACATTAACCGCGTTCTTGTCAATCATGCTGGCCATTTTGAACGTACTTCCCATTCCGGCATTGGACGGCGGACATGTGATTTTTCTGTTTTACGAAATCATTACCGGCCGCAAACCCAGCGACAAATTCCTTGAATATGCCCAGATTGTTGGAATGGTTTTGCTTTTTGCCCTGCTGATTTTTGCTAACGGTAACGATATTCTGCGTTTATTCCACAAATAGAAACTGATTCTTTTTTAGAATTCTATTACAAGTTTTATATTCAACTGCCGCGATGTAAGATAATTAGGCACCGCATATTGGCGATTGTCAACATCGGTAACCCAAAGATAGGATACCGTATTGTTGACTTGTAAGAGATTAAAAACTTCAGCTGTCAGCCAAATGGTTTTGAAATAATTTAACAAACTCGAATGAGGCAACTTTGAATTTTCGCCTTTAATGAGTTTTGAAAAGCCAATATCCACCCTGCGATACGGCGGAATTCGCATGGTATGCTTATATTTGGGCGAATTTGGAGGACCAAAAGGCAATCTGCTACCAAATAATAAATTAATATGCATTTTATACGAAGGATTTTTGGGTAGATAATCCTGAAAAAACAGCCCGAAATTAATTCTTTGGTCGGTCGGTCGGGGAATGTATCCCGGATGCTGTATTGTACTATCCACAGCAATATTATCCGTAGTAAATCCGGCAATTATTTTATTGCCCTCCTGGTTATAATAGTCGTAATAAAAATCGCCTTTAATATCTTCCTCAGTTTTCATTACCGACAAACTTGCCCACGACTCAATCCCGTTGACAAATTCGCCGTTTACTTTCATGTCGATACCCGTGGCATAACCTTTTGCAATTTGGTTGGTAAAATACCTGATTCGTACATTATCAACCTCATACGGAATTAAATTATCCAGATATTTATAATAAATTTCGGAAACAAACTTGAACGGACGCGACCAAGCCATGAAATTCCAATCGCTGCCAGCCACAAAATGAACAGAGGACTGGGCTTTCAGATTGGTATTTATATTTCCTTGAAAATCTCTGAGTTCGCGATAAAAAGGCGGCTGATAATAATATCCTGATGACAATCGAAAAAGAATGTCGTTTTCCCAACTGGGTTTAAATGATAAGCCCACGCGGGGGCTAAGCAGAAATTCATGGTTCAAATCCCAGTAATTTCCACGAACTCCGAGTGTTAAAATAAAACGATTACGCTCTCCATCCAACGATCTCACATTTTCAACAAAACCGGTATAACGATTGGATGACAAATTATTATCCGATGAAATAACATCCTTAAGATACAGATTGTTATTATTTGGAAAAACGGCGCCTATGGAATCGGGGACGTAGGGAAGTGCATATCCCGCAGAATCAATTAAACTCCATTCCCTCATTTTATCGTTTATCGTTTCATGCTGATACTTAACACCCCATATCAGCGTATTGTTTGGTAATGTAAATGTTCCACGCTGTTCAAAATTATAAACAGTAGCATCCAGATAATTGCGGGCATGATTAAGAAAGGTTCCAACACCGGAGGCTTCGATTACTTCTTTCGATTGATTTTGCGAAGCGTCAGTTTCAAGTTGACCTATCCAGTACTGTCCCAAAATATCGTAGGTCTCGCTTTCATTGGAACGGAAAGTAGAAGTAATAAATTTAATTTTTAAATTATTATTCGGGTGATAATTAAATGATAATGCTCCAAGATAGTTAACAAACCGGTCTACTTCCTGCCCTTCAAAATAAATTTTTAAACGCATGGCTTCGTTTAGCGTGCCAAAATCGGTTTCCCTGTCGTGTGGAACCACTTTGTAATAATTACGGGCATAATTTCCAAGAACCGAAACTTCCAGCTTATTAGTTATGTCATACGTAAGTAATGTCTGCACATCGGTGAAGGAAGTTTGATAATCGCCTTTGGTTTGCATATTTTTCAGCAAATAGCTGTTCGATTTTTGTCTAATTCCAAGCAAATAGGAAAATCGTTTATTCTTGGAAACGCCTTCAAGATGTACGCTACCGCCCAACAAACTTCCTGAAGCAGAACCTTTAAATTTTTGAGGTTTTTTATATTGAATATCAAGTACTGATGACATTTTATCACCATACTTTGCTTCAAATCCTCCGGCCGAGAATAAAATGGACGAAACCATATCAGGGTTTAAAAAGCTCAAACCTTCCTGTTGTCCCGATCGTATTAAAAAAGGTTTATAAATTTCTATATCATTTACATAAACCAGATTTTCATCATAATTACCTCCTCTTACCGAATACTGGGAACTTAATTCATTGTTAGATGACACACCCGGCATGGTTTTAATAAGCGATTCTATACCACCCGAAAAGCTGGGCATGACTACTGCCGTTTTAGGATCAATGCGGATAAGGTTGGTTGTCCGGCTGATGGCATTATCTTTGACAATCAAATCGGGAAGTTTAATAGAGGAAGTTTTAATAACTTTATTCACGCCTCGCCGTTCATTAGCCGAGAGTTTGATTTTAAATGATTCGGTGGTAAAACCAACAAAAGAAACCAACACGGTTATTTCCTTATTAGCCGGAACCTGTAGCTCGTAATAACCAGTTTTATTGGTCATGGTTCCCCCGGGAAGACCAGCTATGGAAACATTAACTAAATCAAGTGGTTTTTTATTATCGTCGGTAATTATTCCGTAAATGGTAGCAGTTTCCTGCGCTAAAGCACTTGTGGCTGAGGTGATAAATAGAAAAAGGATAATCTTTTTTAATAGACTCATTAATTATTGGTTACTTTTAAATTTCCCTTCTTTCCAGGCCTTAAAAAAATCGGCCCAGGCAAAAGGATTCAGTAAATTATTTGGCACAACCTGCCCTTTGTAATACAGCTTATTATATTGGTCGCTCATATAACTTTGGTAATTAGATGCTCCATCCATCACATACGGACTTCCTTCATAAGCGAGCCCTCTTTCTTTTCTATCCATTAAAACCAGATTTTTATGGGCACGATCATAGTCATCATCCGGAATTTTAAGTTTAACGAACGCTTCTTTAAACTGTTCGCGTGTAGGCCAGGGATAAATTACTGTTTCAGCCAGGATAATCGTATCCTTTGTCATGATTTGAATCAGGGAATACCTGTTGCTTGTTATGGTATCGGGGATGGTATAACTTGCCCTTTTATAACCTAACGAAGAAAAAATCACGACTTCATTTTTACGGGCAACAAATGAAAAATAGCCATAATAATCGCTTGTCGTTCCTCTATGGGAATTTTTTACGGCAATGCTAGTAAATGGAACCGGTTTCAGATTTTCGCCATCACTCGATACTACAATGCCGGAAAATTGTACCAGATTGGTATTCACCTCCTGACAAAAGGCTTTAGCACTGAAAAAGAAGACAATAGCCGTTCCTATTATTATTTTAACCGATAATTTCATGTATCGCAAAATTATTAATCTTTCAGTATAAAAAACAAGAAAATTCAATCAACCCAAACAAATAAAATATAAACGATTCGCTTTCGATATTATTTTAAAAAGAATAAGACAAAAAAAATGCTGCAACCTCTAAAGGCAACAGCATCCTACATCTTTAAAAGATTAATAATCTAAAAAGCGATAAGTCCTTTTTTTTCAGCTTCTTTCAGACAAGCGTAAATGCCTTTTTTGTCTATGGTACGTAAACCTGCTGCCGATACTTTCAATACTATCCACTTATCTTCTTCAGGAATATAAAATTTCTTTGTCTGAAGATTGGGATAGAATCTTCTTTTGGTTTTAATGTTGGAATGGGATACACTATTACCTACCAACATGCTCTTTCCTGTTATTTCACAATATCTTGCCATCGTTGTATAATTATCAATTTTCTGTTTTTAAACGGATTTGCAAATTACGTGAAAATAATTCAATTAAACAAAGGTTACCGAAAATTTTTATCAATTGGCTTAAAAAAATTCAGTTCCAGTACTTTTACTATTTCAAAGTTAAAGTTTTCATCCATCCTGAATGGCTAATTACCAATCAAAAAAACAGGATTGATTTTTCATTTAACCATTCAAATCATCTTGTCTTCTCAAAAATGCCCGAAGGCGGTTTAATTCATTGGTTTTTTAGGTATTTTTGCTCAATAAATTGAAATAATATTAATGAGCAAAATATCACGCAACTATATTGACAGGGAAATCAGCTGGTTAAATTTCAACGAACGGGTTTTGCAGGAAGCTGCCGACGATTCAACACCACTAATTGAGCGAATAAAGTTTTTAGGAATTTTTTCCAACAATCTCGATGAGTTCTTCCGTGTGAGAGTAGCCACACTAAATCGAATGGCTAATGTAAGCCGTAAAAATTACAAAAGCATCGATTTTGATCCTAAAGAAATTATTCATGAGATAGCACAGATCGATGAAAAACATCAGCAGATTTTTAGTTCAGTTTGGCATAATATTGTTGAAAAGCTTGAAGAAAAAGATATTTATATCGTAGACGAAACAAATTTAAGTCAAGAACAGGGTGAATATGTTTTAAATTATTTTAGAGAAAATGTACGCCCACACCTTTTCCCATTGATGCTTGACAATCTCACCGCCACATCTTCGCTGAAGGACAAATCAATTTACTTAGCTATATTGCTGAAAAATAGCATAAATACCATAAAAGAGCGTTATGCTTTGATGGAAGTACCCACCCCTCCCGTTTCACGTTTTGTGATTTTGCCTGCCAATGGAAACAAAAAGTATATCATTTTACTCGATGACGTGATACGATACTGCTTATCCGATATTTTTTCCATATTCGGATACGATACTTTTGAAGCATATACCATCAAACTGACCCGTGATGCAGAATTGGATATCGATAACGATGTATCGAAAAGCTTCCTCGAAACCATGGTTGAAAGCCTGAAACAGCGGCGCAAAGGATCGCCGGTGCGTTTTATCTACGATAAATCCATCCCCGAAAACCTGTTGAAAGCGCTTGTTACAAAAATGAATTTTTCAAAAAATGATTCATTAACCAAAGGAGGCAGATATCATAATTTTAAAGATTTTATGTCCTTCCCCAACGTCGGGCCTGCCGAACTGGAATATCCTATAGCACACCCTTTGCTTCATAAGGATTTATCAATTAATAAAAGCATCTTTAAAACCATACGTCATAAGGATGTCATGTTACATTTTCCGTATCAGTCGTTTCAGTATATTATTGATTTACTTCGTGAAGCCTCTATTGACCCTAAGGTTAAATCCATCCGGATGACTATTTACCGCGCTGCCAAAAATTCCAATGTCATCAATGCACTGATTAATGCAGCCCGCAACGGAAAAGAAGTTACCGTGTTCCTCGAACTTCAGGCTCGTTTTGATGAAGAAGCTAATATTTACTGGTCGAAAAAACTAAGCGACGAAGGAGTTAGAATTATCCATAGCATACCTGGTTTTAAAGTCCATTGCAAGCTCATTTTAATCCGGCGGAAAGAAAAAGAAAAAAACGTTTATTATGCCAACATAGGTACTGGAAATTTTAACGAAGAAACGGCAAAAGTTTACGCCGATGACAGCTTACTTACTGCAAATCCGGATATTACTTCTGATGTCTTAAAAGTATTCGAACTTTTTGAAGCCAACTATAAACAACAGCGGTTCAAAACACTTATCGTAGCGCCCTTTCAGATGCGGAATTTTTTTATCCGTCAGCTAAACAACGAAATCAAAAATGCCCAAATGGGTAAGGAAGCTTTTGCCATCATTAAACTTAACAGCCTGGTGGATGAGAAAATAATCGCTAAACTATATCTGGCCAGCCAGGCGGGAGTAAAAATCAAACTTATCGTCAGAGGAAGTTGCACGCTGAATCCTGGGATCACGAATTTAAGTGAAAATATTGAAGGCATCAGCATCGTTGATAAATACCTTGAACATTCACGGGTTATTATTTTTGCCAACGGTGGCGACGAACAATATTATATCACTTCCGGCGACTGGATGATACGCAATTTCGACAACCGTATTGAAGTGGCTTGCCCGATTTTTGACAAGGATATTCGCAAGGAACTCAAGACAATGCTTGATATTCAGTTAAAAGATAATTGCAAAGCACGGATTATTAATAATTCCACTCCCAATTGTTATAAAACCAACGGAACCAAAGTCAGAAAAAGAGCACAGGTAGAAATATATAATTACCTTCAGAAACACCTTCCGGCAAACGTTTAGATGATTACTTTTGCAGCAAGATAAAAACCCTTACGTAATGATTTCCTTTGAAGAAGCTATCAGTATAGTATTGAATGAATCCGGACAAATTCCGGGAGAAGAAGAGGTGTATTTTACCGATACTCCCGGACGTATTTTAGCCCGCGATGTGATTTCCGACACCGATATGCCGCCTTTCGACAAATCGGCTATGGATGGCTATGCCTGTCGCAAACAGGACATCACTACTGAACTTGATGTAATTGAAGTAATCCCTGCCGGAACATTTCCAACAAAAAAAATATCCGAAAATCAGTGCTCAAAAATAATGACCGGCGCCATGATTCCTCAAGGCGCCGATTGCGTTCTGATGGTTGAACATACCGAAAGGACAGGCGAAAATAAAATCAGATTTACCAAAACAGAAACGGCAACAAACATCTGTTACCGTGGCGATGATGTTCAAAAAGGCGACGTCGTTCTACCAAAGGGAATTTTAATCCAGCCACAGCATATTGCCGTTATGGCAATGGCAGGTTGCACCCATCCAATGGTTTTCCCAAAAGTTAAGGTTGGAATTCTTTCTACGGGTAATGAAATTGTGGAACCTCAGTTTTTGCCTGGACTTTCGCAGATTCGCAATTCCAACGCATATCAACTGATAGCCCAGGTAATAAATGCCGGCGCTAAACCGGATTATTACGGAATTGCGGACGACACGGAAGAAGCAACGCTACAAGCCATTTCCATTTTAAGCGAACGCAATGACATGGTACTGATTACCGGTGGCGTGTCCATGGGCGATTTCGACTTTGTTCCGGAAGTTATAAAAAAAGCAGGTTTCGATGTATTGTTCCGTACCGTCGCCGTTCAGCCGGGAAAACCGACTTTATTTGCCAGAAAAAATGGAAAACACTGTTTTGGCTTGCCGGGCAATCCGGTTTCGGCTTTTTTCCAGTTCGAACTTTTGGTAAAACCGCTTATCTATAAAATGATGGGGCATCATTACCAGCCTTTAACCATCAGTATGCCCATGGGAGAAAATTATCATCGCAAAAAATCAGAACGCAGGGCATTTATTCCTGTTTTAATCAAAAACGGAGCCGTTTTTCCTGTTTCGTATCACGGCTCGGCTCATATTGCTTCCCTTACGGAAGCCCAGGGAATATTATCTATCGCCGTTGGAATTACAGAACTTAAAAAGGGGGAAATCGTTGATGTACGACCATTTTAACCGCCGGATAAATTATTTACGCATTTCCGTTACCGACCGCTGCAACCTCCGCTGTCGCTACTGTATGCCCGAACATGGCGTGGAATTGCTCCGCCATCAGGATATTTTATCGCTGGAAGAAATTTTTGAAGTTGCTAAAGTTGCCACTGATTTCGGTGTGGATAAAATACGGTTGACCGGCGGCGAACCTTTGGTTAGAAAAGGCGTTACCCGTTTGATTAAAATGCTTTCGCAATTAGAAGCGATCAACGATTTATCGTTGACCACCAATGCGACATTGCTTTCCAAGTTTGCCCAACCGCTGGTAGAAGCCGGTCTGCATCGTATAAATATCAGCCTCGACACCATCAACCCCGAAAAATATAAAGAAATTACCCGAGGTGGTGATATCACAACCGTCTTTCTGGGAATTGAAGCCGCTCAAAAAGCAGGTTTAAATCCCATTAAAATCAACTGTGTCGTAAAAAACTCTTCCGATGAAGAAGATGCCGTCCAGATTAGCAATTTCTGCAGGCAGCATCAGCTTCAGGTTCGTTTTATTCATCAAATGAATTTAAAAACAGGAGAGTTTTCTATAGTAGAAGGCGGTTCGGGTGGCGATTGTTCCCATTGCAACCGCATCCGGCTTACAGCCAATGGCAAGCTAAAACCTTGTCTTTTTAATGATTTTGAATTCGACGTGCGAAAACTGGGAGCAAAGGAAGCTTTTTTGAAAGCCGTTGAATTCAAGCCCCAAAATGGCACAACCAATAAGCATGGTCATTTTTATACCATTGGAGGCTGATTTTAAATTCTATTTTCTGAAGCATAAAAAACGAAAACTATGGAAAATCTAAGCCACACCGACGAACAGGGAAAAGCCAATATGGTGGATGTCAGCCCGAAAAATCCTCAGCTACGGATAGCCAAAGCACAAGGAAAAATCCGGTTGAATGAAAACACCATCCGGCTTATCCGCGAAAATGCGATGAAAAAAGGCGATGTGCTTACCGTAGCCGAAATTGCCGGGATACAAGCCGCCAAACAAACCAGCAACCTGATTCCGCTCTGCCATCCGCTTCAGCTTACCAAAGTTGACGTAAAAGCTACTATCGTCAACGACGGAGTTTGCATCAAAAGCATGGTAAAATGTATCGGGCAAACCGGGGTGGAAATGGAAGCGCTGACCGCCGTCTCGGTGGGCTTGCTTACCGTTTACGACATGTGCAAAGCCGTTGACAAAATGATGGTTATCGACGAAATTTACCTGTCGGAAAAAACCAAAACCAACCTCTGATATTATTCAATTATTGTCTAACGCTATCCTTATATAATAAAAACCATGAATACTTTCAACGTTGTTTCGGTTAACCGGTCCGAAAAAAAAGGAACCATTAAAACACCCGTTCCTGAAATCAGTATTGATGAACAGGGTGTAAAAGGTGATGCCCACGCCGGTAAATGGCACCGCCAGGTAAGTTTGCTTGGGCTGGAAAGCATCCATAAATTTGAGAAACAGGCAAACCGCAAGATAAAATACGGTGAGTTTGCCGAAAATATTACCACCGAAGGCATTGAACTTTATCTGTTGCATCCTTTGGACAGAATCAGCATCGGTTCAACCGAACTCGAAATCTCGCAGATCGGTAAAAAATGTCATGGCGAAAGCTGCGCCATCTTTAAAGAAGTGGGAAACTGCGTAATGCCTAAAGAAGGTATTTTTTGCCGCGTACTCAAAGGGGGCACGGTGAAAGCCGGTGATGAAGCCATTTATCAACCTAAAATTTTTAAAATAAAAATCATTACCCTTAGCGATAGGGCATATCACGGGGAATACGACGACCTCAGCGGTAAACGTATCGGCGAGATAGTTACCGGTTTTTTCACCGACGGCCACCGTCAGTGTGCTATTGATTACACCGTTATCCCCGATGATGCCGGCAAGCTACGTTCATTGCTTTTGGAAGCTAAATCCGAATCCATCGATTTTGTATTTACCACCGGCGGAACCGGTATCGGACCGCGCGACATTACGCCCGAAACGGTAAAACCTTTATTGGATAAGGAAATTCCCGGTATTATGGAGCTGATACGGCTAAAATACGGACAAGAAAAACCTGCCGCATTACTCAGCCGGAGCATTGCCGGGCTGATGGGCAAAACATTTGTCTTCGCCCTTCCGGGAAGCATAAAAGCCGTGGAAGAATATTTTGCTGAAATCTCTAAAAACCTCATGCATCTTACCTATATGCTCAACGGACTGGATATTCATTAATTAAAAACAATCAAAACGATGGAATTTACACGAACAGAAGCCATGGAATTGCTTCACCGCTACATTAAAAACGAAAAAATGTTGCTTCATTGCTATGCTTCGGAAGCCGTATTGAAAGCCTTGGCCAAACGGCTCGGTCAGGATGAAGAAAAATGGGGATTAGCCGGTTTGCTCCACGATATTGATGTGGAAGTTACCAATGCCAATCCTAAAACCCATGGACCCGAAGCCGCCAACCTTCTTAAAGATTATACTATTGATCCCGAAATAATTGACGCCATCTGCATGCACAACGAAATGGCAACCGGCAAAGACCGCACCACCGTTTTTCAACATGCTTTGGCTGCCGGCGAAACCATTACCGGACTTATTTTCGCTACCACCTATGTTTATCCCGACCGGAAATTAGCCAGCGTAAAAACCAAATCGGTGGTGAAACGCATGAAAGAAAAGGCTTTTGCCGCTTCCGTAAACCGCGAAACCATCATGGAATGCGAAAAAATTGGTATTCCCATCAGCGAGTTTGCCGATTTAGCCATCCAATCCATGCTACCTATCAGCGAAACGCTTGGTTTGTAAAACCATTTTGCCTAATTTTTAGTCTTTTAATCAAACACTTTGCGCAAAGGTTTAGCTTATCCGTCGAATATTAAAGCCTTTTTTATCCCGGTTATGATGTTTGCGATGTGATAATTTTTAACTTTGCTCCATCAATCGCACCCCTATGGTCAGGAAAGTCTTCAATTTTCTAAAGAATAAATTCTTCCTTGTTACGGTGGCTTTTATTGTCTGGCTGCTGTTTTTCGACCAAAATAATTTTCTTTACCAGCAAAAGCTTAACCGCCAGTTAAAGGAAATGCAGATTGAAAAAAACGCCCACCTAAAACAAATTAAAATTGACAATGAAGCTACTCAGAAACTGCTTTACGATTCGCTGACGATAGAAAGATTTGCCCGGGAAACCTACCTGATGAAACGCGACAGCGAAGATATCTTCCTGATTATCCGCGATACCGTTCCTAAAGAAAAAAAGAAAAAAAAGAAATAAGCAATAGCTCCCGGAAAAGCGTTTAAGGTCAGGACAACCTAAAGTCTATTATTTTATAAGAACCTCTATGGCTCCCATGCCGTATTGTTGCATAGGGGCGCTTCGTACTTCCAGGTTGGAATAAGCTTTCAATATTTCCCGGATAGCCGTCCGCAATGTACCGTTGCCGACACCATGAATAAAAGTTACCTTAAAATACTGACGGGCAATGGCGCTTTCGAGACATTGGGTGAAATAATTGATTTGCTTACGCAAAATCAGCGAGGGCTCGATGGACGAAACATCTTCCACCAGCGCTTCGATATGTAAATCCACTTCGGCTTCACGGTAAACCGTTTGGTGTTCATCTATCAGACCTTTTACCTCTGCAGGCTTCGCTTCCATCTTTTGCTCCTGAACGTCATCATACTTAAAAGTCTCCTCCGCCATGGTAGTCGATTTGATGGTTTTACGTTCGGTCAAGGTGATCAGGAATGCTTTTTCGCCTAAGAAATTCGATTCGCGGTAATTATCTTCCTTATAAAACTTGGAAGGCTTGGCGCGGAAGCTGCAATTGGCAGGAAGCGGAATGGCATCAAACTGATCGTTATGAAATAATAACTGGATCACCCCTTCCGACCAAAGCTCCAGTTCATCGCGATCGATGGTAGTGATCAAAAGTTTGGAGCCGGATGGAACCACATCATAGTCCATCCCCGAAAAACCGCCGGATTCTTCCTTCAGAAACAGGCTGAACAGTGTGGAATAAGGCGTATGATTCACCAAATAAATGTCGAGCATGCCCGAAATAAGCCATTTTTGTTCGTGAGGAATATAGGCAAGGTAAATACCTTCGGGAAAAATGTTTCTGGTGTTGTATTTTATCAAAGGGCTGGTGCGTTCGGCATAATCGTTAGCCGGCTCAGTTTCGGCGCCACGGGTAGATGCCGGAATTTCAAATTCTTCATCAAACATGCTTGAACCCCGTTTGCTTAAATCAATTTTGATAAGGTTGCTTGCTAAGGTCGGAATTTCAAAACCCTCTTCTATCGCCACATTCACCATGTTGGAATTAATGACTTTGGTGATGATACCTCCGCCATTTTCGTTCAAAAACTTTACCCTGTCGCCTACCTTGAAGTCCATATGCTAATTTTTGGCAAAAGTACGATTTTTTACGCTATTAATTTACCCGAAGCTTGTACCTGCCATATTGTTTTGTATTTTTGAAGTCCAATAAAAATAATACAATGATACGAATCAAGTTTTTAATAGCCTCTCTTTTACTTGCTTTTACAGGAATATTTTTGTTTTCGTGTACAAAAAACAACTCTAACAGCAGCACAATTGTGTTTACCTTTTCCCATACCGTCGATGGGCTACCGGTACAATTCGATACCATAAAATATATCAATGCCGCCGGGAATCAGTATTCGGTAAGCAATATCCAGTATTTTGTTTCCGATTTTAAATTCTGGAAACACGACGGAACCCAGATCAATTATACCAATCCCCAGGATATTCATTATGTGGACACCGACATCCCCGGCACTTTCACATGGAACTTTTCCAATAACATTATCCCCGGTGATTACGATTCCATCACATTTAATTTTGGTATCGACACCTTAAAAAATAAATCCGGTCTTTTTTCCACCACCCCCGAAATGGATATGTCGTGGCCAGCAATGATGGGCGGTGGCTATCATTATATGAAGCTCAACGGGAAATGGATACCTGCAGGCGGAACAGAAGCCATGCCATTTGGCGTTCATCTGGGAATAGGACAGATTTACAATGCCGACAGCTCGATAAATCGTTATGTACAGAATTACTTCGTCGTAAAATTAGATAAATCTTTTACGATACTAAACGGACAAACCAAGACATTCAACATCAACATGAACATCGAAAAATGGTTTAAATATCCTTACGTTTACAATTTCGACGTTTATGGCGGAAGCATTATGGGCAACCAGGAAGTCCAGAATATATTCAAGAAAAACGGTAAGTTTGTATTTTCGGAAAGCATTTCTTCAAGATGATGAAAGGGATGAAAGGATTCTTACGATTAGCCACAAACCTGGAGTCTGTGCCCATCTGTATAATCCGTCTCATCTGTGTTCTGTCAGTTCTGTTTACCGGGGGTTGTAAAAAAGAAAAGGAAAGTAGCTACACCCCTACTCCTTACACTATTCAGATTCCAAAATTCTTTCCTTCCAACCTGAATATCCCTGCCGATAATCCCATGACGGTAGAAGGAATTGCCTTGGGAAGATACCTGTTTTACGACGGAAGGCTTTCGGGCCGCACCAGCCCCGACTCGCTGATGAGTTGCTGCACCTGCCATATTCAGGAATATTCGTTTACCTGCGGCATCAACAACCCTTCCTTTCCCGGCGGCATGCCTCATGGCTTAACCGGAATACCTACGCCCCATGCCATGATGCCAATGATAAACTTGGCATGGAACAACAACGGCTATCTGTGGAACGGATTGATACGAACGGATAACCCGGACACCCACCGGCGGAATATCGAAGACCTGGTATGGATGGGCATCACCGCTCCGCACGAAATGCACGGCGACACCAGCCGCACCGTAGCGCTCATCCAGAGCATCCCCGGTTATCCCGAACTGTTTAAAAAAGCATTCGGAAGCGATAAAGTTACCATGAAGAATATCGGGAAAGCCATCGCCCAGTTTATCCGCACATTGATTTCCTCCAATTCCCGTTTCGATAAATACCTGCGGGGCGAAGTACAGCTTTCGGAACAGGAACTAAGCGGATTTGAGATTTTTACTACCGAAAACGGAGGCGACTGTTTCCACTGCCATGGCGAAAGCGGCAATCCATTGTTTACAACCAACCTGTTTTACAATAATGGAAAAGATACCGTTTTTACCGATACCCGCGACCGCTATCATGTAACCGGCAAAACTCCCGACATCGGAGCCTACAAAGCGCCCACCCTTCGTAATGTGGAAGTACGAGGCCCGTATATGCACGATGGAAGGTACAAAACATTAGACGAAGTCATCGACTTCTATTCCGGAAAGGTAGTCTGGTCGCCTTATATCGATCCGCTGATGCACCATGTGGCAACTGGAGGCGTCCGCCTGACTTCCAAACAAAAGAGCGACCTGAAGGCTTTTATCCACACCCTGCGCGATGATGAGTTCCTTACCAATCCCGATTTTGCCAAGCCGGCTTCGTTTCCGGATGGAACAAAATAATAAAGGGACAAGGGACGAGGGACAAGGGTCGAGGGACATGAGTCGAGAGTCGAGGAACAAGGGACGAGGAACAAGGGACGAGGACAAGAGACAGAAGTTCTGAAGTGAAAAGATTAGGTTAATTTACAAACAATCTTCTACCCATATTTTATTCCTACGGGATAGTCCCGAGCACTCGGGACTCAATATCGGTAGAAAATGAAAGTACCCACATCCATTCACAAGTCCCGTACGGGACGTTATCCATCAATGATTTCATAACGAATAAAGAATTTTTATCGGACAACAATGCCTATAAAATTATAACTTTGCGGTTCTCTGCTATCCAGGCATTCGACCCTCTGCGTTTATTTTTTACCGCAAAGAATGCACTGAAAGCAGCAAAGAAAAACAGGATTAAAATGAAAAAATTCACCGCCGATTATATTTTTTCCATCAGTCAGCCAGCCATAAAAGAGGGCATCCTCGTTACCGAAAACGATGGGACCATCGTTGAAGTTATCAATCCGGCAACGACGGATTATCACGTGGAGGACGTACAAAAATACGACGGCATACTCTGTCCCGGATTTATAAATACCCATTGCCATCTCGAATTATCGCACTTCCGTGGATTGATCCCCCCCAAAAAAGGACTTCATCGTTTCCTGATGGAACTCGATAAAATAAGAAAAACTTTTTCGCAGGATCAGATCAGCGAAGCCATAGCAGACGCCGAAAAAGAAATGACCGAAAACGGAACCGTAGCCGTGGGCGACATTTCCAACACCGCAGATGCATTCGGAGTAAAACGCCGCAGCGCTATCCATTTTCATACCTTTATCGAGGTCTTTGGCTCCGACCCGGCTTTTGCCCAACAACGCTTTGACTATGCACTCGGGCTTTATCATTTCTTAAAGAATAACGACGGCGCGGTTTCCATCGTTCCCCATTCACCCTATTCCGTTTCCGGGAAATTGTTTTCGCTCATCGGCCGATTTGCAGCGGATAGCAACAGTCTTTTAAGCATCCATCACCAGGAAAACGAGGATGAGAACCTTTTATTTAACGATAAAAGCGGAGCCGTCCCCGAGCGGATGAAGGCATATGGAGTGGATTTTTCGTCTTTCCGCCCAACGGGAAAAAGGCCGCTGGAATCCGTTTCGCCTTTCCTTCCCGAAAAGAATCATCTGCTGCTGGTTCATAATACCGTTTCCAACGAAGAGGATATGCTTTTTGCCTGTAATCGTTTTCCCAACCTTTGGCTGGCGCTTTGTCCCAATGCCAATATGTTTATCGAAAACCACCTGCCCGATATTGAACTCTTCCGTAAGCTGAACTTAAACCTTACCATAGGAACCGACAGCTTAGCCGCCAACCGTCAGTTATCGGTTCCGGAGGAATTAAAAACCATATCTAAGCGTTTCCCGGAGATAAAAATGGAAGAGATGCTCCGTTGGGCTACGTTGAATGGCGCCCGGTTCCTGAAAATGGATGATGTTTTTGGAAGCTTTGAAAAAGGGAAAAAACCGGGGATTATTCTTATCAATAACATCCAGCTACCGGATTGTACGCTGAACCAGGCATCCAAAGCTAAACGGTTATTATGATTATTTGGCCGGGAGCTTAAAAAAACGGGGCTGACTAAAAAGTATTTTTTATTTCATCTTTCTTCTTTGCGGTACCGTATGTGTACTTTGCAATTTTCATTTTTTATCTGACCCTACCCATCCGGCATTTCACTGATTCCCGGTGTATTCCTCCCTCCCCTCGCGAGGGGAGGGCTGGGGTGGGGTCCTATTTTGTTACCACCAATTTTGTCTCCGCCACTTGTTTCTTATCCGCCACCAGCCGTACCATATATACCCCGGCGGGCAAAGAGGATATAGTAAGCGTTAATTGTTTTTCATCTTTCTGCAACGTACGGCTAAGTTGCAGCCTGCCGTTGAGGTCGTAGATTTCCAGTTCCGGCTTGTCGTTGTAGCGGTAGGTTGTGGTAACCACCGTAAAGCCTCCGGTTTGGGTTTTCTCTACCGTATACTGCGGCAGGGTGATGGTAACATTATCCGTTGCCGGATTAGGTGAAAGCAGGAATTGTTGGGCTTCCGTATTCTTCTCCGGCTCATTTATGTCTTCGATAATATCCCATTGGGGATCAATAACCGAGGAGGTAATGGGATGACCACACAGGGAATCATAGGTATATACGGCAGGATTTAACGTATCATATTCCAATTCCGGGGTAAACTTAAATAAGTAGGGAATAAAATCTTCCCCTATCAAAAAACTGCCAAAACACAGATATTTTTTATCATGTGTTACACAAGAGCACCAAATAGTATAGTCGTTATGAAGAATCTCCCTTCTTTTAATGGTATTTCCCAGTGTGTCTGTTTTAAAAATTTCATTATTATCTATTCCCCACGCTGTACTTAAAATAAGGGTAGTATCATTTAAGAAATCAATTGTAGTTGCTACACCAAGGGCTGAATTCTTTACTAAATCTACATTCATTAGGGTTTCACCAGATGAAGACATTTTTAATAAACAGGGAGAATCCGGAAGTCCCGCTTCATTCCGTGTATGCCTTGCTGCCGTATAAATCATTCCCGTGTTGCTTTCCGCTGATCTAACAGCATCTGAATAATAATAATCACTGTTCCATACCCGGTTCCATCGGGTACTCAGATCTCCGTTGTAATTTATAAAATAGGACCGTATAAACCAACGTTGTGGATTTTCAGAATCAGGATAATCAGCAAATCCTGTAATTAACGAAGTCCCGTTATTAAGAGGTAATAAACTAACGGCTTCATCATTATGCAAATCAGGATCATCTTTTATAAAATCTTTTACTTTCAGCATATTTCCTTCCGGATCAAGACGAATGACTGAGATACGTTTATCGCTAAACACATCATATGTATACATCAAAACCATAAAATCATAATTTCCTTCCGGTGTCTGTTCTACTCCATATCCTAAATTAAATGTCCCTTCTACCGGGAACCATTTTGCCCATTCGATTTCTCCGCAGGCATTCATCTTAATAATACAAGGATCTTTATCTTCACCTGATTCGCTCATCCTTGAGCCTGCAATAACTATTCCTCCATCCTCTGTTTGTTTGAAGGCATAGCTCTCAATACCATACGAAGTATTTCCGATCTTTTTGTCCCATAAAATATTCCCGTTGACATCCGTTTTGGTTACCCAGATATACGCAGAATATGAACTGTATAAACTTTCTGAAATATCCGAAAGCAAGAAATAACCCTTATCATAGGACTCTATCATACCTTTTGCATACACATTATCATAAATCCCCTGATAAGTCTTAGGCCAAAGCTGGGCAAAGGTTTTGGATAACGGGAAAACAGAAAAAACTGTTACGATTATTGCTATGCGTATTGTATTTTTCATAAGGTTTGATTTGTATATTTTCATTTTTATCTGACCCTACCATTCAATTCTACTGTCCTTCTAAAAAGCAACCATCGCACTTATCACATTGCTCCACGGTCCCTGTTCGCCGCGGGTATTCACCCACCGAAACTGGTAGTAAACCCTTTTGCCGGCATCATTGCCATCGAATGTTTTCACAAAAGGCGTGCGGGTAGCAGTTATAATATACGATAGTTCATTTGCATCGCGGGGAGCATCTCCGCCCAGCTTAATCCATATCTCGCAACCATGAGCCCCTGCCGGTTTGGCCTTTCTGTGGGGAGTAGAATCGTCGTGAAAATGAATGGTGTGTTGCATATGGATAGAAAAGTCGACATACCCAACCGGTATGGTTACAGGTTTGGGGACGGCTGTCCGGGTTCGGCTTTTAATCGTTATGCCCATCCGTTCGCGGTCGCCGTTCGGTATCTTTGAATTACTCGTCAGCCATTGAGCCACAAAACCGCGGAGCTGCTTTTCGTACACTTTCCGGGCATCATTTTTTGCCTGTACGTCGGCGCTGGTACGATTATTTTTGTTGCTTGACTTGGTAAAGCAGATGTTCCAGTTATCCTGAACGGACTTTAATACATTAAAATCTCCTTCAGGAATGTTCCAGTCTGTCAGCTTGGGCTGGACTTCCTTCATCAGATTACCCTGCCACAGATTAAATTTAATGTCGCTTCGCGGAATATAGTTTGTCATAATACCGTGTTTTTAAGAGAATAAATAAGATTAGTTAGCTGATAATTATTATTTATTATAAACAGAAAATGTTTTATTTCTTCATACAGAAATTTCGTATAAAGATACAAAATTTTTATACAGTAATGTAAATTTTTAACAGAAAGATACAAATTTTTAGTATAATCATACTAAATTATAGCATCATTATACGATAATTTCGTATAATATAATTTATTTTTTATTTAATAATACAGATATTATGTATCATTAGACTGAAATTTAGTATAATTATACCATTAAATAATTACTTTATACGGAAGTTTTATTCCTTTAGATAAATGAGTTATTCCACTATCCGGAAGAAATATTCCTATAAAAGAATGCTTTGGTTCTTTTCCTAAAACTTTCCGGGAGGGGAAATATGGAAAAGCAAAGCAGAGGAAGACTGTTTTAGATTTCTCCCTTCGGTTGAAATGACGGTCGTCATTGAAGAGAAGAAGAGGAAGAAGAGCGAGCAGAGGAAGACTGTTTTAGATTTCTCCTTTCAGTCGAAATGACAGTCTTTCTTGAAAGAGAAGAATAGAGGGAGGAGAGTGGGCGGCTGCGCCGCCCACTCTCCTCCCTCTATCATCATCTGGTGACCGTCATTCTGACCGAAGGGAGGAATCCCGGCTGAGCGGTATTTGTAACACCGCCCGGAATATCGCAGAATTTATAATTTCGCAAAACGAATAAAAATACCGCGTAGCGAGCGGTGGAAGACTGTTTTAGATTTCTCCCTTCAGTCGAAATGACAGTCTTCCTTAAAGAGAAAAAAAGGGAGGAGAGTGGGCGGCTGCGCCGCCTACTCTCCTCCCATTACCATCATCTTGTGGCCGTCATTCTGACCGAAGGGAAGAATCCCGGCTGAACAGCAATTGTAACACCGCCCGGAATATCGCAGAATTTATAATTTCGCAAAACGAATAAAAATACCGCGTAGCGGTTAAAGTGTTGTAGCAAATGAAAAATGAAGATCGATCTGTTCTCCGTAGGAGATAAACAAATGAAAGGCTTAACCTCTACGAGGTATCAAAAACAAAAAATGAATACGATGGCTACAATACTTTATGCCCTACGGGCAAGGACTATTTGAATAGTTTGGAGGATACGGATGAACGGCATTCTTCCTAACCTGCCCCCAGAAAAAGGAATTCAGAATTTGACATCGTAAATCTCGCAAAGACGCAATGACGCAAAGTTACCATTACTCCCTTTAGACATTCCATGTTTCAAGGATTTTATATACTCTTACTACTCTTTTACAAACACAAAGCGCCTTTTATTTGTTTTCCTAAACATGGAATGTCTCTTTTTCTTCTTTTAAACATTCCATGTTTCAAGGATTTTATTTGCTCTTACCACCTTTTGCAAACACAAAACGCCTTTTATTTGTTTTCCTAAACATGGAATGTCTCTTCCTCTAAATCGTAATTCGTAATTGTTTTCCGTAATTGTTCTCCGTAATTCGTAATTTTCTCAATCGTCCTCTCGCAAAGACGCAATGACGCAAAGTTACCATTACTCCCCTTTCATCACTTTCATCACTTCATCACTTACATCACTTTCATCACTTCATCATTTCATCACTCAATTCACAAAAAAAGCCCCCGGATTTCTCCGAAGGGCTTAATTTCAACGAGCAAAATATCTGTTAGTACATTCCGCCCATACCGCCTGGATTAGGCATAGCAGGAGCTGGATTGTCTTCTTTAATATCAGAGATAACACATTCGGTCGTCAGGAGCATACCGGAAATAGAAGCGGCATTTTCGAGGGCAACACGGGTAACCTTGGTTGGATCAATAACGCCGGTTTCAAACAAGTTTTCGTAAACTTCGGTACGGGCATTGAAACCATAATCATCTTTTCCTTCTTTTACTTTCTGAACAACTACGGAACCTTCCATACCTGCATTAGTTACAATCTGGCGCAGGGGTTCTTCCAAAGCGCGGCGAATGATAGCTACACCGGTAATTTCGTCTTCATTTTCGCATTTAATATTGTCCAATGCACTGATGGCACGAAGATATGCTACGCCGCCACCGGGAACAATACCTTCTTCAACAGCGGCACGGGTTGCATGCAATGCATCGTCGAAGCGGTCTTTCTTCTCTTTCATTTCAACTTCACTGGCAGCGCCAACATAAATTACGGCAACACCACCCGACAATTTTGCCAGACGTTCCTGTAATTTTTCCTTGTCGTAATCCGAAGTGGTATTTTCGATCTGAGCTTTAATCTGTCCGATACGGCTCTTGATATCTTCTTTATTTCCCAGGCCGCTTACGATAGTCGTGTTGTCTTTGTCAATAGAAATCTTTTCTGATTGTCCAAGGTATGATAAATCGGCATCTTCGAGTTTATAACCCGTTTCTTCCGAAATAACAGTACCGCCGGTTAAAACGGCAATATCTTCGAGCATAGCTTTACGACGATCGCCAAAGCCAGGAGCCTTTACGGCAACAATCTTCAACGAACCTCTTAATTTATTAACAACCAAAGTTGCCAATGCTTCACCTTCGATATCTTCGGCTACGATCAATAATGGACGTCCGGTTTGTACAACCTTTTCGAGTATAGGAAGTAAATCCTTCATCACCGAGATTTTCTTATCATAAATAAGAATAAATGGGGTTTCGTAGGTGGTTTCCATTTTTTCGGTATCGGTAACAAAATACGGAGAAATATATCCACGGTCGAACTGCATACCTTCAACCACTTTAACGTAAGTTTCGTTAATCTTGGCATCTTCGATGGTAATAACACCTTCCTTTTTCACTTTACCCATAGCTTCGGCAATGATACCACCGATCTTAGGATCGTTGTTTGCCGAAATGGTAGCAACCTGTTCAATTTTATCGTAGGTATCGCCAATTTCTTTTGACTGTGATTTAAGATGTTCTACAACAGCTTCCACAGCTTTGTCAATACCGCGTTTCAGATCCATTGGATTAGCGCCGGCAGTAACATTTTTTAAGCCTGTGTTGATGATGGACTGTGCCAAAACGGTTGCAGTGGTGGTGCCGTCACCTGCAAGGTCGGAAGTTTTAGAAGCAACTTCTTTAACAAGCTGAGCGCCCATATTTTCAATAGGGTCTTTCAATTCAATTTCTTTGGCTACGGTTACGCCATCTTTGGTGATAGCTGGAGCACCATATTTTTTGTCAAGGATAACATTGCGGCCTTTAGGTCCTAACGTAACTTTAACAGCATTTGCTAAAGCATCTGCGCCTCTTTTTAAAGCTTCGCGAGCTTCAAATTCGAATATAATATCTTTTGCCATATTATTTAATGATTTAAGGATTAATACTATTGTTTAAAAATAATTAAATAATTGCCAGAATATCCGATTCACGCATCATAAGGTAATCCTTACCATCTACATTGATTTCGGTTCCGGCGTATTTTCCGTATAAAACGGTATCACCTGTTTTTACTGTCATGGGCTCATCTTTTTTACCATTTCCTACAGCCATTACAATTCCTTTTTGCGGTTTTTCTTTTGCTGTATCGGGAATAATAATTCCACCTGCAGTCTTCTGTTCGGCAGCGGCCGGTTCAACCAACACTCTGTCTGCTAATGGCTTGATATTCAACTTAGTCATGTTAATTATTTTTTTTGTTAGACATAAATGAATTATAAATACTAATTGTAACGAAGCACTGTCATATTTTATGCCAAAGTCGTTTTATAAAAAAAATGTCAGAATTTTATGACATTCTGACATTTTTAAATTTTAAATTCCGAAAACCTATTCTTCTTTAGCTGGAGGAGCTTTATAATCTGTAGCTTGTTGGGTCTTGTTTTTGTCAAGTTGGTTTCTCAATTCTGTATCGGCAGCGCTTTTTACGTTTGTATTCCGGGGAATTACAAATATTGAAGCCAAACTTAATATCAAAAGGATGATAGCCAACGTCCATGTAGCTTTTTCAAGAAAGTCGGCAGTTTTCCGTACGCCCATAAATTGATTAGAACCGGCAAAATTAGAAGCTAATCCACCTCCTTTTGAGTTTTGAACCAGAACTACAAGAATTAATATAATGCAAGTAACGAGTATCAGAACAGAAATAAAAACGTATGCGCCCATGATGTTGTATTTTATGTTGTTTTACTATAGATTTTGAATTTTTCTAATTTGGTCTGCAAAGTAACTGCTTTTATCAGGAAAAACCAAACATAATTTTTCATAAATTTTAATGGCTTTATCGTTATGACCTTGTTTTAGGTATATTTTAGCTAAAGTTTCGGTAACGATATCTTCATTTTCCTGGGTACTCTGCCGTGCCCAATCCAGAGGTTTAAAAAATTCGGCTTTTCCCCTTGCAATGGTAGGTTGTTCGTCAATAAATTTATTGATTAGTTCAGAATTTTGGGCCTTAAATTTATTTTGAGTTATCTTTTCCTTTGATTTTTCTTCCTTGATTTCGGAAAGACGTTTTTTTATCAATTCCAATAAATCAGTTTTCCGGTCATCTTTTTTGACCGGTGATATTTCCGGTTTCGGGATGAGATTATCCGTTTCAATTTTTAAACTGTAACCAACCGGCTGGAAAGGAACTGTTTTTGGAATACTCAATGTATCTTCAATCAGTTGCTTAAGCTTTTTACGATCGGAAGAATAAGCTGCGGCCAATTTTAATTGGTTGGAAAAACGGAAATGATTTAAAACGTGAAGATTTTTAACAAAGAGTAACTGAAGAACTTGACAGTATGGAAATTCATTAATCAGGTTTTCGAGCCTTGAAAGACTTTCAAGGTTTAATTGCCCGGGATGTTGAATGAAATGATCAAGTTCAAATTTATTCATTGATAAATGTAATTCGTACGTTGGTCATCTACCAATTAACAACTGCTTTATTAAATATATCCTCGACCAATAAATCATTAATTTGTTTGATCAGATCCTGTTCTATTTGTGAAAGGTTTTTGGTGCTTTCATAATCGACATACCGTTCAAAAGAAGTTTCAAAATTTTGTTTTGGGTCTAATTTATTGGTAAAGCGTACATTCACTTTTACGGTAAACCGATTAAGCGCCGAAGTTTCATTTCCCTGAATGGCTGTAGGTTGTGCCGGAACATATTCGGTTATTTCGCCTTCAATGTTCAGGTCGCCATTTGATTTCACCTGTGTCAGATTAGTTTGAGAAGCAAATTTATCCCTTAAAGCCTGAGTAAATGATTGCGCCAGTGTAGGCTGAACAATCGAAGCATTATTGGCAAAATATTGAATAGAAACCGTTTTCACATCAGGTGAAATGGAAGCTCCGGTAAACGAATAAATACCACATCCGGAAAACGTGAAGCAAATCACGGTAAAAAATATTATATTTTTAAAAAATCGGAAATGTGTCCGTTGTTTCGAGGTTCTATTCATAATTTTACTATTCATATTTCCATTCTAAGCCCTTAGGTTTTTAACCTTATGCATTTACTGGATGTCGTATTCTTTAATTTTCCGATAGAGAGTCCGCTCCGAAATACCCAATTCTTTTGCAGCATTTTTTCGTTTCCCGTTATGTTTTTCGAGTGCTTTTTTAATAAGATCCACTTCTTTTTTTTGCAGGGATAATGATTCTTCAAGTATTTCCGAATGCTGAATTGGCTCATCATCAGATGAATTAAAATCCTGATGAATTTCAAACTTTTCAGCATCATCGGAATCGGAACCAAAATTTTTATAAAGGTTTTGAATTTGCTGGGAATGATTTTCCTGAAAATGACGGGAGTCGCCTTCATTTTGAATAATATCGCTAACCAATTTTTTTAAATCATTAACGTCCTGTTTCATATCAAATAAAACCTTGTAAAGCAGTTCTCTTTCCAGGAATTCTTTACCAGAAGCTTCTTTTTTGGAATAGAGAACCGGCAAGTCGCGATTTTGGCTTTGAGGCAGGTATTTAATAAGAATATCTGAAGAAATAATGCGATTTTCTTCAATAATGGAAATTTGTTCAGCAATATTTTTCAACTGACGAACATTTCCAGGCCAGCGATAATTAATAAGCAGTTTTTTTGCATCTTCATCTAATTCAACAACAGGCATGCGGTATTTTTCGGCAAAATCGGAAGCAAATTTACGGAAAAGAAGAAAAATATCTTCTTTGCGGTCTCTGAGGGAGGGCACATGAATGGGAACAGTATTTAAACGGTAATAAAGATCCTCACGAAATTTGCCCTGATCAATGGCATCGGGAATATAAATATTAGAAGCCGCCACCACTCTCACATTTGTTTTTTGTCCCTTGGAAGAGCCAACCCTGATAAATTCGCCACTTTCGAGTACTCTCAACAGCCGGACCTGGGTGGACAATGGCAATTCGGCAACTTCATCCAGAAAAATAGTACCTCCGTTCACCACCTCAAAGTATCCTTTACGAGCTTCATGCGCACCGGTAAACGAACCTTTTTCGTGTCCAAAAAGTTCACTATCAATGGTGCCTTCGGGTATAGCGCCGCAGTTTACGGCTATATATTGTCCATGCTTGCGCGAACTCAACTGATGAATAATTTGAGGAAAGACTTCCTTTCCGGTACCACTTTCTCCAAAAATCAACACCGAAATATCGGTAGGCGATACCTGTCTGGCAATATCTATTGCCCTATCGAGCAGGGGAGAATTTCCTATAATTCCAAACCGTTGTTTTATTGTTTGAATATTCATTTTTGCCAAATTTAGCAGCAATCAACAGATAACCACTTTGCAAACCTACATAAAAAAATCATAATAATCACCATTTGCGTTAAAGTGTCGAAGCGCTTCGATGATTTTTATGCTAACCTTTAATCACTACTATCCTATAAAAATAGCAGAAAGGCACCAGTATTTATTTAAAATATTACTGAAAAAACGTTTACTTTTTTTCGTTCAGTAATTCCTTTTTAATACGCATGATATGCCCGCGACCGAGGCCTTTTACCTCGCATCCCAGTTCAAAATAACGGCGGATTTTATCATCCGATAAAATACCAAAGCAATCAATAATAGCAATGGGATTACCCGCCCATTTTACCACATCATCAGGGTTTAAATTTAAATAATCGGAATGCGGTACGGCTAAAACAAGAGCTTCAACACCAGAAACAGCTTTAGGCAAATCCTTTAGCATTTCGATGCTGCTTAAATTATCCTGATTGCGAAAAAAACGCTTCCATGAATGTGCAGGATCTTCATCCTGATCTTCAAATTCGTACCAATGATCAACATAAGGATCATGAACCCTGACTTCCGCGCCCATCTGACTAAGTTTACGGACAACCATTTCGCTCCCGCTGTAACGGGTATCACCCACATCCTGGCGATAGCTTGCACCGCAAATCAGGACATCGGCTCCTGCAATATAGCGCGACATGTTACGCAAAGCATCCCTTACCAGTTCAGCCACATGCAATGAACGGGTATCGTTGATATCGATGGCTGTAGGAGTAATTTTAAACACTTCGTCGCCATCTTCAAATCCGAGAATATTCCGGTAAGCCCAATAGCCCAAACCGCCGTCTTTTGGCAAACAATAACCACCAACACCAGGACCCGGAAATATGATATTGCTATGTGTAGGTCTCATTTTGATGGCTTTAATCACTTTGATTAAATCTACGCCATTGCGTTCAGAAAAAATACTCCATTCATTTAAAAAGGCAAGTATAGTCGCACGATATGAATTTTCAATAATTTTTGTCGTTTCCGATTCAATGGGGCGATCCATCACTGTCAACGGAAAATCTTTAGTATTCAATACTTCACGCAAAAACTTCTCAACCCGCTCACGGGCTTCTTTATTGCAACCCGAACAAACTCTCCAAAAATCACGGATGCTTGCCACGTATTCCTTACCGGGCATAACTCTTTCAAAACTGTGTGCCAAAATCGGTATGGAGGTAATTTTTCTTTTTGTGAAAGCTTTTTTCAAAATTGGCCAGGCTACAAATTCGGTGGTACCGGGAGCCACAGTTGTTTCGATAAGCACCATGCAATGCGGTGGAATCTTTTGTCCGATAGTTTTCATGGTTGCTTCCAGCGCTGCCATGTCGGCTTCGCCGGTACGCATGTTCCCTAAATTATTTTTTTTATAATCGCACTGAACATCAACCACTACACAATCAGCAAAAGCCAAACAATCGCTATTATAAGTTGCTACAAGAGTCTTTGTTTCATTCACGCAGCGGTTTATCATTTTATCAACTTCAGGATCTTCCGCTTTTATTGGCGAAACGCCCTGATTAAGCATAGGTATTTTCCAATAGCTTCGTGTGGAAGGACGCTGGCAACCAATAACAAATTTACTTGAATTACCATTTTTATCCTTGGTATCGGCAACAATGGCAGCCATTACGGCTCCCACAAATCCGACTCCCATTACTACCACTATTTCTTTACCTTCCGAACGGGCTTGTTTTACCAAATTCTCAATTCGCTGGTATTCCTTGGTATATTCATCTTTTAACGGAAGTGGATATTTTACACCTGCCGGACTTACCGAATATTTAACTTCATTGGCCATAAGAATTATTTTTTAAGATATTAATTTGTTGCATTTCAGGGTAATAATAAATTTGACGATTTACAAATTCCCAGTTGCAATATAATAATAAAAAGTTACAGTCAGAAACTGCTTTTTTACCTGATTTCGGCTCCCAATTCTTTTTGAAAAGCAAGCATCAGTTTTTCCATTGCAGAATCTATTTCCTTATCATTCATGGTTTTATTGTCATTTAGCAAATTAAAACTGACAGCATACGATTTTTTGTCATGGTCAATTTTATTTCCTTTATAAACATCAAATAGCGAAACCTTTTTCAAAAGCGGTTTTCCGATGCGATAGGCTAATTTTTCTATTTCTGCAAAGGTTACCTTTTCATTAACAAGCAATGCCAAATCCCGTCGCACTTCCTGAAACTTGGGTATTCCGGCATATTTCATATCGCGGTTCTGGATTAATGAAAACAGAACATCCCAGTTAAAATCGGCATAAAACACAGGTTGTTTAATATCAAAGCGTTTTAAAATAGCCGGTGAAACAGAGCCAAACTGAACAACATCCTCGCGATTAATCTGATATGTTAAACCCTGTTCAAAAATTTCGTTCGAGATGTCTTCACTTTTTATTTTATTGATATTGAATCCAATATTTTGCAATAATAGATTGATATACATTTTCATGTTAAAAAAGTCGACTTTCTCGTCGGAAGTTCGCCAGCTTTCGGGTTCAAGTTTTCCGGTAATATACAACGCCAGGTGTGTATTCTGGATATACTTTTTCTGCACGTCGGCATCTTTCTCCGCATCCGGATTCAAACAGTAAATTGAGCCGAATTCATACACTTTCAGATTAGTAATCTTCCGGTTCTGATTAAAAAGAATAGCTTCCAAACCGCCGAAAAGCAAGGTTTGCCGCATAACATCGAGTTCCTTGCTCAAAGGATTGGATAATTTTACATTTTTTTCGGGACTAAAAACGGAAGTGTAAGTTGAATATTCCGATTTGGTTAGCGAATTGAGCATCATTTCCGAAAAGCCATTGTTAGTCAGAAAATCGGAAACGCGGTTAATTATTTTTTCCTTATCGGGCTTAGTGTAATATGACAAACTCGATTTAAGTGTTTCGCCAGTTTCTATATTGTTATAGCCATAAATCCGCAATATTTCCTCCACCACATCAGCTTCCCGTTGAACATCAGCCCGGAATGGAGGCACCGACAAAGATAAGCCTTCGGAAGTTTCGCCTACGATTTCTATTTTCAGATTCGTTAAAATATTTTTAACTGTCGCCGAAGGTATAACTTTCCCAACCAATTTGTTAAGATACTGATAAGTAAGCTCTATTTTAAAATCGGGAATCGGGTTGGGGTAAACATCTACGATGCCGGAAGATACTTTTCCACCGGCAATTTCCTTGATAAGCAAGGCGGCCCGTTTCAGTGCATAAATGGTAATATTGGGATCGGCGCCACGTTCGTAACGGAAGGAAGCATCTGTTTTTAGCCCATGATATTTCGACGTTTTACGGATAGAAACCGGATTAAAATAGGCGCTTTCGAGAAAAATATTTTTAGTTTTTTCTGTAACACCCGTTTTTTGGCCTCCGAAAACACCAGCAATACACATTCCTTCTACAGCATTGCAAATCATTAAATTATCTGCTGTAAGCGTACGTTCCTTCTCATCGAGGGTTATAAATTTCGTTCCTTCCGGTAATTTTTTAATTATTACCTGTTTTCCCAGAATCTGGTCGGCATCAAAAAAGTGCATCGGCTGGCCGGTTTCAAATAAAATGAAATTGCTGATATCCACCAAATTATTAATTGAGCGTATACCAATGGCATGCAAGTATTTTTTGAGCCAATCGGGAGATTCTTTTACTTCCACACCCGATATCGTAAGCCCGGAATATCGCGGGCAAGCCTGGATATCTTCTATTTTCACATCAATGGGAAAATCGTGATTATCAATGGAAAAATTTTCAACCGGTGGAATAGCCAAGCTAAACGGATTGGTATTATTTTTTTCAAATTCAATGGCATTCAAAACGGCAACTAAATCGCGGGCAACACCGATATGCGAGGTTGCATCAGAACGATTGGCGGTCAATCCGATTTCAAAAACAGTATCGTTTGAAACATTAAAATATTTAAAGCCGGGAGTTCCAACAACGGCGGCCGGATCAAGAACCATAATGCCATCGTGCGAGGTTCCTAAACCCAATTCATCCTCGGCACAAATCATGCCTTCGGAAAGCTCGCCACGGATTTTTGATTTCTTAATCTGAAAAGTTTCATCTCCTTTATAAAAAGTTGTACCTATGGTAGCTACGGCAACTTTTTGTCCGGCGCTCACATTTGGTGCACCACAAACAATATGAAGGTGTTCGGCTTGTCCGATATCCACTGTGGTTATACTCAAATGATCGGAATCGGGATGTTTCCGACAAGTTATTACTTCACCAATAACCACACCTTTTAATCCGCCTTTCACGGATTCGATGGTTTCTGCCGATTCAACTTCTAACCCGCAGTTGGTTAATAATTGAGCGATGTTTTCGGAAGGTAAATCAACATTAATGTACTGTTTTAACCAGTTGTAAGAAATCTTCATCTGTATTTATACGTTTTAAAAAGAATGGCAAAAATAACGATAAATGTTGATTCGGAAGAGGAATTATCGCCGGATTTCTTTATCAGCTTATTAAACCCCAGTTTTTATTTTTTTGTTGATGGAGTTTCAACTGATATGCTAACAGGCTATTTTTTTCTTTTTCCAGGAGTGGATCATCATTAAGTATTTCCAAAACAAGCTGATGAGCAAATTTCAGAATTTTCTCATCTTTAATAATATCGGCAATCTTTAAATCGAGGATGCCACTTTGCTGTGTTCCTTCCATGTCGCCAGGTCCGCGAAGTTTCAGATCCATTTCAGCAATTTCAAATCCATCGGAAGTCCTAACCATGGTTTCAATACGTTTCCGGCCAATGGCTGTAAGTTTATAACCAGTTACCAGGATGCAATGCGACTGTTCGGCCCCGCGCCCGACCCTGCCCCGGAGCTGATGTAGCTGCGAGAGGCCAAAGCGTTCGGCATTTTCAATAACCATTACCGAAGCATTGGGCACATCCACACCGACTTCGATAACGGTGGTGGCAACCATTATTTGCGTCTCGCCATCGACAAAACGTTTCATTTCCCTGTCTTTCTCCACCGTTTTCATTTGACCATGAACCATGCTTACGGCATATTTTGGCGGAGGAAACTCATTGACAATAACATCGTAGCCTTCCATAAGATGCTTCAAATCGAGCGTTTCCGATTCATTAATCAGCGGATAAACAACATAAATCTGCCTTCCTTCGGCAATTTGCTGTTTTAAAAAATTAATGATTTTTGGAGAATCGTTTTCATAAAAATGATAGGTTTTAACGGCTTTTCTGCCCGGAGGCATTTCGTCGATCACGGAATAATCAAGATCGCCATAAACGGTCATGGCAAGGGTGCGGGGAATGGGAGTAGCCGTCATAACCAACACATGAGGTGCGATGGCGTTCTTTTCCCACATTTTTGCCCGTTGAGCAACGCCAAAACGGTGCTGCTCATCAATGATAACCATTCCAAGGTTGGCAAACTTCACATTTTCTTCAATCAAAGCATGTGTGCCAATAAGTATCTTAAGATCTCCGGATTCCAGATTATCCTGAATGATTTTTCGTTGCGATTTTTTGGTAGAACCGGTAAGTAATTCAACCGAAATATCCAGACCGGTCAGAAAACGCGTAATGGTTTTATAATGTTGATTAGCCAAAATTTCGGTTGGCGCCATCAAACAAGCCTGACAATGATTATCAAGCGCCATCAGCATAGTCATCAGCGCAACCAACGTTTTACCGCTGCCTACGTCGCCCTGAAGCAGGCGATTCATCTGTTTGCCACTGCCAACATCCGCACGTATTTCTTTGATTACCTTTTTTTGAGCGTTGGTTAATTCAAAAGGAAGATTTTTATGATAAAAGTCGTTAAAATAATTTCCGATTACCGAAAATACATGTCCTTTTTTCTTTATTATTCTGACATTTTTTTGCTTAAGAACAGTCAGCTGAATAAAAAATAGTTCTTCAAATTTCAGGCGGGACTGGGCTTTTTTGAGTATTTGCGTATCCGAAGGAAAATGGATATTGAATAGCGATTCCTCGCGCGAAATAAGTTTTAAACGGTTGATTATCTCTTCGGGTAATGTTTCGTGGATAATTCCTTTGGCGTTTCCCAATACCAATTTGATGATTTTAGCAATTCCTTTGCTGGCAAAACCGCGATTTTTAAGTTTTTCCGTTGTATTGTAAAAAGGCTGCAAACCTTCGGTAAAAGACATTTTATCCTCTGCCGGATCATCAATTTCGGGGTGAACAATATTAAATTTGCCATTAAACAGGGAAGGTTTCCCGAAAACGATGTATTCGTTGTTGTATGTATACCGGTCTTTTAGCCATTTAAACCCTTTAAACCATACAAGTTCCATTTCACCGGTATCGTCGTTGAGCGTAGCCGTCATACGGGCAGAATTGCCGGAACCGATCATCTGAAAATTGCGGATATGTCCCTTCAGTTGAACATACGCCGCATCTGATTTCACTTCATTAATTTTCAGAAATTTACTGCGGTCAATGTACCGGAAAGGATAATAGCCAAGCAAATCGCCATACGTAAAGATGTTTAATTCTTTCTGAAGCAATTCGGCCCGTTTGGGTCCAACGCCTTTGATGTATTCTACACCATTATCCAAAAAGGAATACGACATGATTCAGTTTAAGTAATTGGTATACAAAAGTAGAAATAATCACCAAAACCAGACAAAAAAAAACTCCTCCCAAACCATAGGGAGGAGTCTTTGAAAATATAAATATTCATTTTAGTATTCCCACAAATCCTGTTCAAAGTCAAAGATATCTTTTTTAACTTGTTCGGCTTCCAGCAGAGCATCCAGCCCCTGAGAATAATCAATAATTTTTCTGTCGTAAACATTTTCAACCTTATAGATATAGCTTGAAAAAATCCGCTTCCAGAAGAGGTCGTCGTAGGTAAGTTGTGCAGCTCCGTTAAAACGGTTAAACACTTCTGTCTTAGCAAATATAGGACGAGCTTCAGGGAAATAAATCCAAAACATGGGTTCTACGCCTCTGAAATTTCCTTTTTCATCAAAATTATCGATAATCGGGCAAATTCCAATGATTCGGACATCCATCACCGAGCGTTGTTTATCGAAAAACCAATCTTCTTTAATTCTAATTTTTTTAACATCGGCAGGGTTAAATTTAGAAACAATTACCGTATCATACGTTGCGTAGGGAGGATTGGGGCTTTGTTTCTGAATAGTATCCGTTTTATCGTATTTAGAAATGATTTCCTGATAAGTCAACGGTAAATTAAACTCATCCGTAGATGAAGTGGCATCGTAGGCGGTAAGGGAACCATCTTTGAGCGCTTCCATGATTACCGTCATAAAACTTTTCCAGTTATTATGCGGAACTTCAGGATAATAAAAGGACTGATTCATTTTTTCACGAAAATCAATCACTTCCCAAACTCTTTTTTTCCAAAACACGTCGGCTTCCCTAACATTGACATAAGGTACCGGTTTTTTTTCTGCCGTATTTACCCTATCATATACTCCATCGCGTGGAGTCCCTTGTTGGGAAAAGGATGGTAAAGAACATCCTAAAATAACAATAAATAAAATACAAAAACTCTTTTTCATTTCGATTCTCCTGCGAATATTTCAGTTTACTTAATTTCTAAACTAATTGATGATAATTTACGGGTAGTCCCATCGGGTCCTTTGGCATAAATATTTTCCAGCCATATTTTGTCGCCCCTTCTGGAATTTTTAATAACATTTTTCATTGCTGAAGTAAGTTGATTTCCTTTTGCCTCTAAGGGGATCACTTCTCCATTTTTTAACGCTACAAAACTAAACGATTGAACGATAAAGTTCAGATCGAAATCAAAATCTTCAGGCATTTTAGGTATGATGGAAGAAACAGCAAGTAATTCCCTGCTGATAACACCGCTTTCAACGTTGCCGATCATCGGTGTAGGCGAAGGAACCCTTTTTACACGAAATTCGACAGAGCCCATATTGCGGGATGTAGTGCCCAACATTGCTTTAGCATTTATCATAACTTTACCCGTTTGGGTAACTCTTACAATCCATCCTTTACCGCCATCCCTTCGTAATGTACCAGAGCTAATTGTAGGAATAATTTTATTATCCGGGATTCCGGGAATGGATATGGAAACCGGATTATCAACACCTATGTAAAAAACATTCATTTTGGTAGCCGATACGGTAAGCGACGGGCGTGCAACAATATATTCTTCCTTAAAAGGATAGCTATTAATAATACCTGACGAAGTCGGAACTTTTATGAAACCCGAATACGTTTTTAAACCTTCAGAATTAGCGGCAACTTTGTATTTAACTATTCCACCCTTGCCGGATAAACTGGAACCTCCGATGACAACCTGAGGATTTTGAGCCGTATCGTACGCAGCTACAAAAATATCGGCTTCGTAATTATCGCCAAGCAACACATAATTGCTTTTGGGAACAACCTTGGCCGTAATTTCATTAAACGAAAAATCTTCGGAATTTACCGATGAATACAAATGGCTAACCACATCGAATTCCGCATTTTGAACATCATTTATAAGTTTGTTTAAAATGGTTACGTCAGCGGCTAAAATGGTAAAATAGAAATTGTGCATTTCCCAGGGCTGGCGTTTGTTATCGGCATCGTAAAAAGGACCATCAATATCGAGGCCTAATTTAATATTTCCACGATCTTTAGGTTCAACCAGATTTAAAATGTCGGCTTTAAACTTTACAATTTTATTTTTCAATTCGCGAGCTTTACCACCAGAACCATCCTGCGAATTGCCGATAAAATACCGCGTAGGTTCGTCATATTTATCCTTGGTGGCTAATTCTCTAAGCTTTGCGGTTTTGGCTTTTTCAATCGGAATACCTTCCGAATGAGAAATTACTTCGTACTTTACATTCGAAATATAGTCTTTTAATTCGGTAGAAATCTTTTTAGCCTGCTGGGCTTTTTCCCAAAAGGGTCGAACTTTATTTTGATTGATAGCAAATTGTTGGGCAAATTTTGAATAAACACCATCTATTTTTTGAGAAAAGCTTTGGGTGGTTGTTTCCATACTTTCGTTAACCACTAAAAAGGCCTGGAGAATTTCAACGGAAACATTCAATGCCAGAAGCGCTGTTAACACCAAGTACATCATGGCAATCATTTTCTGCCTCGGTGTTTCTTTGTATGAAGCCATAATTTATACTTCTAAGTTAGTCTGAATTTAAAATTTATAAACTTCGTATTATTTAGTGTTTACATTCATGGCTGCAAGCATATTGCCATACACGCTGTTAAGAGCGGCAACACGCTTTGTCAATGTTTCCACTTCCGTTTTATAATTTGCTGTTTTTTCGTTAGAAGCATTCAAATTATTCATAAATTCGGTTAAAGAACTCTGAAGTTTGGCAGTATTGTCCACATATTGGTTTGAGCCTTTCAACTGCAATTCATAAACCGTATTTAAAGCAGCAAGGTTGTCGGATATCTTTTTTATCTGCTGATTAAACTGAGAGGTTTCCACTTTTGAAAAATCGAGCGATTGAGCCGATTTAATAAGCATTTCAGAAGTTTGAACATATTTTTGAGCAAAACCATTTACAGAATCGGTAGCGGCTTTGATGCTTCCGGTTAAGTCTTTGGCTGAAGAAAGGTCGGTTTTTAAGGCTTCTGAAGTTTGAGCATAAGCCTGAGCCAACTGATTAGCCGACTGGGCAGCATTTTTAATTGAGCTATGATAATTGGCTGTCTCGGTTAATTCTGCATCCATTTTTTGAGAAGCTTTCTGATAGGTTTCGGAAAGCTTTCCAACTGAATTGCTTGCATTATTAAGGTTTTTCACATAGTCGTCGGTAGCCATGGTGGCATTACCAACATTGGCAAGTTTAGTAGCGCTTTCGCTCAGATTTTTTAAACCCTGCCCCAGGCTTTCAATAAGTTCAGGTCCTATTTTTGCTTTGGAAAGCATATCGTCCAATTCCTGTGTAGTAGATTTTCCGGTCGTTCTGCTGCTGCGAGTATTTACAGGCGTTTCGGGAGCTTCTCCACCATGATAAAGATAGGAAAATTCGGGATGTACCAGACTCCAGTCGGGTTCAACATGAGGTGGTTCAAAAGCTGAAAAGAAAAATATTATTGCTTCGGTACCCATTCCAATTATTAACATTGTATTTGCCCCATAATAATGGTTTATTTTAAACAAGGCGCCTAAAATAACAAGCGAAGCGCCCCAACCATAAAGTTTAGACATAAAATTTCTATAACTTCTTGATCTGGCAAAAGTGAATAAATTCATAATCAATATTATTAATTTGTTAATTCCTTAATTTTTAATAAATTATTTTTTAATTATAGATTCGTGAAGCTGCCCGTGATGAATTGTCATCCTTTTGACGTCCAAGATAATTGGTAACACAACGGAAGCCAATGTAACACTTGGCAGTGTCCTGATATTCGTAGGCACGCGTAGAAACTTGTAGATAATAAGCAATATCTTTCCACGAGCCACCTCTTACCACTTTTCGTTTCATGGAAGGGGGATCACTATCTTTTGCATTATACACATAGTTGGGATTCAAATCCCAGGCAAAGTTGTAGGTAGCTTCATCGTAAGCTGAATTAGTCCATTCGGCTACATTACCTGCCATATCATACAAGCCCCAGTCGTTGGGTGGATAATGAGCTACAATGATCGTTGTAATACCGCCATCGGAAGCATAATCACCACGCCGTGGTTTGAAATTAGCCAAAAAACATCCATTTTTATTAGTAGTATATGGACCGCCCCACGGGTACGGGCTTAGGGAATTACCTCCGCGAGCCGCCCATTCCCATTCCTGTTCGGAAGGAAGACGAAATTCGTTAACCACAGCTTCTTTTTGAGAATGCATGTAGGTTGATAATAATTGGGTTCGCCAGATACAGAATGCACGAGCCTGTTTCCAGTTTACTCCCACCACCGGATAATTATCGTATGCCGGATGCCAGAAATACCTCTCGGTTTGAGGATCGTTGAAAGAATAGGTATAATCGTGTATCCAGCAAAGGGTGTCGGGATAAACATTAATCACTTCCTTACGAACATATTGAGTACGATCTTTCATCCCCTGTGGACGATTGGCAAAACTGCCTTCCTTGGGGTCGCCGGGTTGGGAATAATCTTTGGCTGCAGCAGCTTTTAAATCTACCCAGTAGTATTCGTAATACAATTTACGGATATCTATTTGTTTTTTGCGGAAATACCGTTCATGTTCGGGCAAATATAATGCTTCCAGCGCTTCACGTTCCTGTTCTCCATTCCATTTAAGATCGTTTTTCCAGTTAAGAAAAGGTGGATCGTAAGGTTGTCCGTTTTTATCCTGTGAAATTAAATACCGGTCGGGATTAGCTTCACCGACCAAACGGCGTGCAATAGAATCGCGTACCCAATTTACAAACTGCCGGTATTCATTATTGGTAATTTCAGTTTCATCCATATAAAATGCAGAAACCGAAACGGTTTTGGGTTCATTAATCATGGCATAGGCTACATCCTGATCGCCAACGCCCATAGTGTAGCTTCCCATGGGAACATAAGCCATACCATGTGGATCGGGTTGGTAAAATTTGGGACGATTTTTAACGCCAGTTAGTTCACCATTACCGGAATTACCACAACTAGAAAAAATAATCAGAATAAATAAATAATAAATAATTGAGTGTCTCATACTAAGCTCGCATTTTTTCAATAAACGAAATTTGATTGGCTTTATTATTTTGAATTAACAAAAATATCATGAATAGAAATCTGATAAACATCAAAAAAGGAAATAAAAAAGAATCTTCATTATAAAAATCTTGTGTTTTTGTAGCTACGGGGATGTTTTTCAAACTCAAGATTAAACGAATATCTCAGCATTATTTCATGGCTTCCGGCAGTACCCGCACCTAATATTTTAGAAGTAGTTAAATCGTAGGAATAACCCACCATCAGGCTTTTTATATTTACTCCCAGCAAAATAACCACTGCATCCTGAGGCCTGAACGAAAGTCCGCCCCAGAATTTATTATTATACTTTACTAAAGCATTAAAATCATATTGAACTACCGTTCCGTCGGTTTTAATAAAAACGGAAGGATCTATTTCGTAGGCAGGATGCCCCGGTAGCGTATATTCATAACCGCCTGTCAAATAATAATGGCGTTTAGTATTATATTTAGTATTGACTCCTTTGGTTTGAAGAATATTAGAAGCCGAAATGCCGGCATAATACGAACCCGGAACCTTATAAAAAGCGCCCAGCCCAAAATCAAATGTCATATCGCTTTGACCAAAGATTCCGTTTAGTGTCGGGTCACTTTCTACATCACCATCAGGAGCAGTATAATCACCAGATTTGCCATGCGAAAAGTTGGCGATGTTCACCTGCAAACCTAATCCCAAATCACCGGCGGCAAATGTTGTACGATAGGCATAATCGAGTTTAAGGTTTATCGTTTTATCGAAGCCTAACTTATCCTGCATCACCGTAGCGCCAATGCCGCCATGTAAAAAATTAAGGGGTGCATCTATAGAAACAAGAAAGGTTTGAGGAGCTACATTATTTCCTTTGGAGTCCTTGAACCCAACCCATTGCTGCCGCATAATAGCGGTAACATCTATTGCTTCATTGCCTCCCACACTTCCGGGATTAATGGCGACATTATTAAACATGTTATGACTAATCTGATATTCCTGCTGTCCGTATCCTAAAGATCCGAAGATTAGTAATAATAATGAAGTTAATAAAAGGTGTCTGTTTTTTATCATCGGATATTTACCACTTATTAATTGAAGGCAAAAATAACAACAATTTTATTATAATAGCAACATTAACGTCAGGAATAATATATTTATTACTTCAATTTGGTGTGCCAAAAGTACGTAATTTTGCAAACCTTTATAAAAATCCTTTAAAATTTATATTCAAATGACTTTTTTTCAAAAAGAAAAGATTTTTTCAAAGAAATGGTTTATTTCTTACAGTCTGATAGTTATCGGCTCTTTTATTCTCGCTGCGGGTTTTGTTTTCTTTATCAATCCTTATCATATTGTTCCCGGTGGGGTTTACGGTATTGGTATTGTTGTTCATCATTTAATCCCTAAAATTCCTGTCGGTACGTTTGGTTTATTAATGAATATTCCGCTTACCCTGTTGGGAATACGGCTGCTTGGTCCGCGTTTCGGAATAAAAACGGTAGTCGGGATGGTGCTCGCATCAGTATTTATGGATACACTCACCGCTTTCGTAGGGGAAGATCCGGCAACGATGATGGGCGGATCGGTTGATTTGTCGAAAGATGTATTGCTCTCCTGTATTTTTGGCGGTGTGCTTATAGGTTTTGGTTTGGGTTTGATTTTTAAATCGAAAGCTACCAGCGGTGGAAGCGACATCATTGCCATGATATTTGCCAAATATACCCGTTTGCCACTCGGGCAACTGATGATTTATGTGGATTCAACCATCGTAATTTTAGGTTTGGTGGTATTCGGCGACTGGAAAATTCCCCTGTACTCATGGATCGTTATTTTCGTTACAGGAAAAGTTATCGACATCGTGTTGCAGGGTGTTAACTACGATAAAACCCTGTTTATTATTTCCGACAAATTTGAAGACATCCGTAATAAAATCATTAACGATCTTAAACGTGGCGGAACCTATATCCCCGGCAAGGGAATGTATAATGGTGCCGAAAAAACCATCATTTTTACCGTAGTAAACCGCATAGAACAATCGGTGCTGGAGGAATATATCCATCAAATAGACCCTCATGCTTTTGTTACGGTGCTCGAAGCCAACGAAATTTTAGGCGAAGGATTCAAGAGTCTTAATGAAAAATTAGCGGAATAAGAATATTTTGCTTTCGGTTTTTTAAAATTGTTTAATCCCGTTTTCTGAACCAGGGCATCAGGAAGGTAGTATTATCCGGCCCTGGTATTTTTTATTCGGGGAGTACACTTTTTTAATACTTTTGTTGTTAACCCAAATAATGAATTTACCATGACGTTTCTACAGAAAGAAAAACCATTTACCCGCAAGTGGTTTAAAACTTATGGACTGATCGTTGCGGGAGCCTTTTTTGTTGCTGCCGGATACGATCTTTTTATTACACCTTATAAAATAGTTCCCGGTGGGGTTTACGGTATTTCCATCGTATTGCATTACCTTTTGGGAACACATGTAGGTTTGGTTGCCCTTTTGTTTAACATACCGCTTACCATACTTGCCGTCAGGATACTGGGTCCCCGGTTTGGAGCCAAGACGGTTACCGGATTTGTTTTTACTTCATTATTTGTCGACGGCATTGCTTATTTCCGTGGCGATGCTCCATTGGTTCAAAACGATGCCCTGCTTTCTTCCATTTTCGGAGGATTGCTTATCGGACTTGGGGTTGGACTTATTTTTAAAGCCCGGGCTACCAGCGGAGGTTCCGACGTCATTTCCATGATCCTGAATAAATATACCAAAATTCCTATAGGCCAACTGATCATGATTGTTGATTCGACCATCGTTTTATTGAGTCTTATCGCTTTCCGCGACTGGAAAATTCCCCTGTACTCATGGATTGTCATTTTTATTATCGGCAAGGTGGTGGATGTGGTGATGCAGGGCGTAAGCTACGATAAGTCGGTATTTATTATTTCCGATAAATATGATGACATACGCGACAAACTCATCAATAATATCCACCGTGGCGGCACGTATTTTGCCGGTACAGGTATGTACAACGGAGCCGAAAAGAAGATCATTTTTACAGTTGTCAACCGTCGTGAACTTTCGATGCTCGAAGAGTATATCCATCAAATTGATCCCAATGCTTTTCTTACGGTGATCGAAGCCAGCGAAATTCTGGGTAAAGGGTTTAAATCGCTGGACGAAAAACTGGAAAAATAAGCTGTTTGCTTATTTTTATGCCTTTCTAAACCACTTGCTGCCTACTTCTGGCGAAAAAAGCTTCCGGCAGGCCGCAGGCCGTCCACTTTTGGCAGGAAAAGTTCTCCGCTCACCGCATGCCGCTCACTTTTGGCGCGAAAAGTTCCCCGCTCACCGCATGCCACTCACTTTTGGCGCGAAAAGTTCTCCGCTCACCACCTGCCACTCACTTTTGGCGCGAAAAGCTCTCCGCTCACCGCATGCCGCTCACTTTTGGCGCGAAAAGTTCCCCGCTCACCGCAGGCCATCCACTTTTGGCGCGAAAAGCCCTCCGCTCACCGCAGGCCACTCACTTTTGGCGGGAAAAGTGCCCCGCTCACCGCAGGCCGCTCACTCCTGGCGCGAAAAGTTCCCCGCTCACTGCATGTCGTCCACTTTTGGCTAAAAAAGCACTATGTAAAACCGTTTGAAGTTCTTCCCTGGCTAAAAAAACACTCCGCAAACCGATTGAAGTCGTTCCCTGGCAAAAAAAGTACGCCGCAAACCGATTGAAGTCGTCCCCTGGCGAAAAAAGTGCGTTGCAAACCGATTGAAGTCGTCCCCTGGCAAAAAAAGTAAGCCGCAAACCGATTGAAGTCGTTCCCTGGCAAAAAAAGTGCCCCGCAAACCGATTGAAGTCGTCCCCTGGCGAAAAAAGTACGTCACAAACTACAGGCCTGGTGCTTCCGGCGTAAAATTACGAAGATTGGCAGAAAAAAACCCTGCCCGAATTTGAATCCGAGGCAGGGCTTAACAGGAAAAATAACCTGTAACTTTTATTAATCTTTTTTATTGGGTAATTCCAGTCCGTATCCCTTGCGTTTGTCCTCGGCTTTCAGAAGGAAGGCAAAAACGAGAGCAATAACGCCAAACATCATAAAGATGATCATTGGCAGGGTATAGTTGTAGGTGGTTACGGTTTGTCCGTTTTGTATCGTGCTGCCGGTAACGCAATATTTATCCAATACCCAGCCGATCAAAGCAGGTACGCCCATCAATCCCCAGTTTTGAACCCAGAAAATAAGAGAATATGCCGTTCCTAACTGACGCTCGGGAATAATTTTAGGAACCGAAGGCCACATGGCTGACGGAACCAGCGAAAAACCAATACCAAGCACAATAACCAATACAATAGCAAAAAGATAACTGTTGAAAATGGGAATAGCAAACAAAGCATGAACAAGAATAATAAGAACAGCTCCGATAATCATGATGGTAGCGCCTTTGCCTTTGCGGTCGTAGATGCTTCCAAACAAAGGGGTCAGAAGTATGGTTCCAAAGGGTAAAAGCCCCGGGATAACACCTGCCCAGTATTCGTCCACACCAAATTTATTTATCATGAGGTCGGTGGCATATTTCAGGAAGGGGAAAACTGCCGAATAAAACAGTACGCAAAGAATGGCAATATACCACCAGCCCCTGTTTTTGACAATGCTTAGTACGTCTCTCAGATGGAATTCTTCTTCAGGTTCCATTCCTTCATGTGCAATTTTTTCGGAAGCATCCAGTTTTTTATCCATAAAGGTATAGATAAAGAAAGCGATGAGCCCGATACAAAGCATGACTAAGCAGAAAAGCACGGGTACCGATACGTTGCCAAAGCGCAAAGCTACAGGCAATGAAGTGGAAATAGCCAGAGCCGTCCCTAACCTCGCGATGGCAAGCTGCAAACCCATGGCCAGCGCCAGTTCATGTCCTTTGAACCATTTAACAATGATTTTCGATACCGTGATCCCCGCAACTTCTACACCTACACCAAAAATGGCATATCCAAAAGCGGCAGCCATCACCTGACCTTTCCAGCCCAGAATTACAGTCCCGTCCAGCGAATGAGTCGAAATAGCCCAGTATTTAATTGCTGCACCTACGACCATAATAATAGCGGACAAAATCCCTGTAAACCGCACACCCATCTTATCGAGGATAATTCCGCCGATGATCAGGAAGAAAAGAAATACGTTAAACCAACCATAAGCGCTGGTAAAAAATCCATATTCGGTACTGTTCCAATGGAGTTGGTTTTCGAGCAACCCCTTGAGCGGGGCCATTACATCGGCTAAATAATAACCGGCAAACATGGTAAAAGATACAATCAATAAAGCCGTCCAGCGGGTAGCCTTGGAATCACGTATCGTTTTTCTGAGATTTTCTGTCATTGTTTTCTGTTCATTTAAGTTTACAATAAAATATAAAAATACGATAATTTTTTATTCGGGTTTTCCGTTCGTTGAGTTACAAATTAACGAATTAATTCCCGGGCTTCAAAAGTACAATTTTAGATGTATGATTTAAACTTCTTTAAAAAAAATTTATGCCTGTGCCATTTTTCTTACTTTTGTAAACTAAAGTATAGCTTTCAACATGAAATATCCATAAGGACTATGATCATACCAACCGAGAATGGTATTTTATGGATATTCCATCTGACCAATAAATTAAAAATTAATAACAGATGAAACATTTCATCCCTACGATTCAATTTTTACATAGAAATGCAGTGCTATTCAAAAGCTGGATAGTTTTTTTCCTGCTTATGTTTATCACGTATTCTCAGGTACAGGCTCAGATAAGCGCCAGAGGAACGCCGCAAAGTTTCAGCTATAAATCCCTGCCCGTAACCTTCGACGCCAGGGAAATTTCGGCTCCTGATTTAAAAAATGCTTTCGCAGAAGATGAAACGGATGCCAAAAACGGCATGCCCTACCGTTTTGCCATTAATTTACCTACCGATTTCAGCATTCAAAACGCCGGCACCTGGGAAAAACTCCCCAATGGCGGAAGACTATGGCGACTGAAAATCGTTTCCCGGGGCGCAAAAGCCTTAACTCTTTATTTCGACCGCTTCCGGTTGCCTGAAGGTGGAAAATTATTCCTTTACGACGAAAGCCAGAGTCAGATTATCGGCGCTTTCACCAGCGCAAATAATTCTGCTAACGGAAACTTTGCCACCGAACTTATTGCCGGCGAATCCACCATTATGGAATATAATGAACCGGCAGGGACAGATCAATTGCCCGATATTCATATTTCGGAAATTGCTTATGCCTATCGCGGAGTAAGCTCAGTATTTTCTAAAAAAAATGAAAAGGCAGGCTATTCCGGAACTTGCGAAGTGAATATCAACTGCACGGAAGGTGAAAACTGGCAAAACCAGAAACAAGGCGTGGTAAGAATAATGGTGAAAAAAAACGGAGCTGGCTACTGGTGTACCGGGTCGCTGCTTAACAATACGCTAATGGATGCCACTCCATACCTGCTCACCGCCGACCATTGCGGAATGGCAGCTACCCCCGACGATGTAACCCGATGGATCTTTTATTTTAATTATGAAAGCACCGATTGTCAAAGCACTTCCTCTGCCCATAACAATACCATGACAGGCGCTGTAAAAAAAGCCGAAGGCGGTGGCGGCGGTGAAACGGGTTCCGATTTTTATCTGGTGTTGCTCAACCAAAATGTACCCGGCAGCTATAATCCGTTTTTTAACGGCTGGAACGCACGCGACGAACAAAGTTCAAGCGGGGTGTGTATCCATCATCCGGCAGGAGATATCAAAAAAATATCAACATACACATCGCCCGCCGTATCATCCGACTGGAATAATAATGGTAAAAATTCGCACTGGGAAGTGCTGTGGGCTGCTACCGCCAACGGATATGGCGTTACCGAAGGAGGCTCTTCCGGTTCGCCACTCTACAACGCCAACGGTCAGATCATCGGAACGCTTACCGGTGGTGATTCCGATTGCGACCACCTGACGGCTTACGATTATTTTGGCAAATTTTCTTACTCCTGGAATAAAAATGGAACTTCTTCCGCTGAACAACTCAAACCCTGGCTCGACCCCGGTAATTCCGGGACAACCAGCCTAAACGGTTTGGGCGATCCCAATGCTATAAACGCCGATTTCTCTATCTATCCCGATACCATTCCGATCAACGGTTTGGTAAAAGTCAGCAACACTTCTTCGGGAATAATAAAAGGCTACCGCTGGACTTTCGAAGGCGGACAGCCCTCCTCCTCCACCGACAGCCTTCCTTCCAACATTCAATTTAATAGCTTTGGATTTCATAAAATAACGCTGATTATTAACAACGACTCCGATACAAGTTCCAAAACCGATTCCGTCTGGGTGAGCCCGGTTATCTATCCTAACCCCTCTGCCGAACAATTCAATGTTATCCTTGGTCAGTTGCCCACCGATACGTCCGTACCCGAGTTTCAGGTTTACAATATCCTCGGACAGCCGGTTTCTTTTCGCTATACCGATATAACCTTTGGAAAACAAATCTATTTGACCAATAACCGCAACGGATTATATTTCCTGAAAATCAAATTCCGTAACAACACAAGTTATCATAAAATGCTCCGGATAAAATAAATCCGGGGAAACAGACATTCTGGAATGTCTCAATTACTAAAAACCTCCATGATTAATTTAAATACCCAACACCTGACCATTACCGACGATCTCAAACCCATTGCCGATAAAATTCTCCATCTTCAACGCATCACTCCCGAAGAAGGACTTTTGCTCTGGCAGCAAGCCGAACCCGGGTTGCTTGGCATGCTGGCTAACCATGTGAGAGAAAGCAAAAACGGGATCTTTGCCTATTTTAACCGGAACATCCATATCGAGCCCTCCAATATCTGCATAAACAACTGCCGTTTCTGCTCTTTTTCCAAAAAAGAAGGTGAAGAAGGTTGGGAATTTACCGTGGACGAAATGCTTGACAGGGTTAAAAAAGCAGAACCATCCATCACCGAAGTTCATATTGTTGGCGGTGTGCATCCCGACAGGGATTTGCATTATTATGGGAATCTGATAAAGGAAATAAAAAAAATCCGCCCCGATGTGCACATCAAAGCTTTTACCGCCGTTGAGCTTGATTTTATGATTAAAAAAGCTGGATATTCCACGGAAGAAGGTTTGAAAAAACTGAAAGAATATGGGCTGAATTCCATCCCCGGCGGCGGAGCCGAAATTTTTGATGAAGAAATACGAAAACAGATTTGCAGCAGGAAAAACACTTCGGAACAATGGCTTGCCATCCATGAAACGGCTCACCGGCTGGGTATTCCGTCCAATGCCACCATCCTTTACGGGCATATCGAAAATTATTCCCATCGCATTGATCATCTCAACCGCTTGCGAAAGCTACAGGATAAAACCGGTGGTTTTAATGCTTTTATTCCCCTGAAATACCGGAACAAAAACAACGAGATGAGCCAAATCAGCGAAGTCTCAGCCATAGAGGACATGAAAAACTTTGCCATGACGAGAATTTTTCTCGATAATATTCCGCACATCAAAGCCTATTGGCCAGCCATTGGCAAACCTATGGCACAACTTGCCCTTGGTTTTGGTGTGGACGACCTCGACGGAACCATCAACGATTCCACCAAAATCTATGCTCTTGCCGGCGCCGAGGATAAACACCCCGACATGAACACCGAAGAAATTATTGAACTAATTAAACAGGTAAACCGCACGCCTGTGGAAAGGGACTCGGTTTACAGGAAAATTAAGGAATACTAATCTTTAAGAATATCTTTATTATTTGAATAGCTCCTCCATTTTTCAATCACAGCCTGCATATCCTGTGGCAGCTCCGATTCAAAAAGGACAAATTTACCGGACGAAGGATGAATGAATCCAAGCGACCGGGCATGCAATGCCTGCCGGGGAAGAAGTTTAAAGCAATTGGCAATAAATTGTTTGTATTTGCTGAACGTTGTTCCTTTCAATATTTCGTTGCCACCATAAGTCTCGTCGTTAAAAAGCGGATGACCGATATAACGCATGTGAGCACGGATCTGATGGGTACGACCTGTTTCGAGGCGGCATTCAATAAGCGTAACATAGCCAAAACGTTCGAGTACCTTATAATGGGTTACCGCATGTTTTCCGTAATCGCCTTCCGGGAAAACGGTCATCACCCGCCGATCCTTGAGACTGCGACCCAGGTTTCCGGTAATGGTTCCTTCGTCGTCGTCAAAATTTCCCCAAACCAAGGCAATATAACGGCGTTCCACCGTATGATTGAAAAACTGTTTGGCAAGCCGGCTTTGAGCCAACTCATTTTTTGCTATCAACAACAGTCCTGAAGTATCTTTATCAATACGATGAGCAAGATAAGGCTTGGTTTCCTCATTATATGGCAGACCGGAATTTTGAAAATGATATAATAACGCATTCACAAGCGTTCCCGTAAAATTAGCATACGCCGGATGAACCACCATTCCCGCATTTTTATTTACAACAACCAAATCTTCGTCCTCGTACACGATGGAAAGCGGGATATTTTCCGGATAAATTTCGACATCGCGCGGTGGAAAAGTGAGTACAATGGAAATAACATCAAGAGGTTTAACGCGGTAATTGGATTTTACCGGTTTATCGTTCACCAGAATACAGTCGGCTTTAGCCGCTAACTGAAGTTTGTTTCGCGAAATATTCTGGATATGAGCAGTAAGGTATTTGTCAATCCGAAGCAACGCCTGCCCTTTATCAACCGTAAAATGGTAATGTTCATAAAGATCACCGCTTTCGTCAGAAACTTCCGGGTTAGCTGTCAGCTCTTCATTTTCGTTCATCGCTTATTCGGCTACTACTAATTTTCCGCTGAATGAAACATGACTCTGTTGATTTTCGATACGAAATATGTATAAGCCTCTGGATAAAAATCCGGCATTCATTGTCGGGCTAAACGCACCATAATAAACTTTTTCACCATAAACATTATAAATACTTAAACGGTAAAGGTTGTAAGTATCCGGATTGTTCATGCCTTCGGGCAACTCAAAAGTGATATTCCCGTCGTACACCGGATTGGGCGACACTTTTATCGCTACTGATTTATTCGATACCGGAGGCGTATAGTCTTTGCTGAAAACAGGACGTATCATCAAAGCGCCTTTATAAATGCTTTCGTTCCACTGGCCATCGGTATTATACAGGGTATTACTGCGGGCATTATTAAAGCGGTCGTAACCAATATTCAGGTTTTCATCAGTGGTTTGAACAATACCCACATAAAAGGTTTTAACTTTTTCGCTCAACCCAAGGACCGTATCAGCAATGGCATAAGTGGTAAAATAATTTTTCTCCGTAGGCGTAAGTCTTACACTTTCGTACAAAACATTACCGGGATGATTTTGTATATCGTCCCATACCATGAGGTAAAAAGGAATCTGATTGTCGTTGGTGAGTTGGGAATTAAAAAAGATTTCCACGGCAGTAAGTGTAGCCGGGCGATTCAGGGTAAACCGGTAAGCCAATTTTGCTCCGGTAGGCGTCAATCCATAACCGGCTTCGGGTGTCCCATCATCGTAAGCATAATAATTGCTGAATTTCTGAATATAGGTCAGCGTATCATTTTCGGGATGCACAACAGTAGTGTCATTGGTAAGGATGTGTTTTACCGTATATTCAATACTATCAACAGAGGTGATAGGATAAAGAAAATTAACTATGGGCTTGGCAAAAGGCAGATGGGTAACATAACCGCTTTGATAAAAAGGCGAAATATCATAACTTCCACCATCGTAGGTATGAGCCAGAGCATTTTCTTCGGTTCTAATCTCATAACGATAGGATGCCGTATGGCTTATGGTATCGAGGTTGCTTATGAACATGCCAATAGTATCCCGCATTTCTTTGGCATAATTAAAAATGTATTCAAACATGGGCATGCTTTCGTATTTTTTTAACATGGAAGGAGCACGATCCACAAAAGTTACATCATGAAAAACCGTATCACCAATCGAACGTCCCAGGTTCAGATAAACATAATCAACATTCCAATTGTCGGCATTACTTTGCCATCCGGGGATCGTAGAGTTGGAAATACTGGCATAATTGACAAAACGGAACTGGAAATTTTTATCAAAATAAATGGAATCGGTTACAGGAATCATCACCCGCTGGAAATAGGAATGATGAGCCGAATAGAAACTATCAATTGACATCCCGTCCGACGACCAGATGCGATTCCAGTGGGGAACAACCGTGGTATCGGTTTCGGTTATGATAGAATCGACCTGGTTAGGAGCAATAAATTCAAGGGCAAGAATGTCGTCGGTTTCGGGAGCATTGCCTCTGCCCTGCGGCTGGTAAAAAAAGCTTAGGTACACCGAATCGTTTTTGTAAACAGACTTGGGTACAGGACTAAAAACAGAATCGAGTCGTATGGGTTGTGAAGTAAGATAGTCGGCAATAAAAGGATAAATCGTTGCATTGGGATAGATTTCACCATTTTCGTTGAGTACATCAAGCGTAGCCACCCCAACGCTGGGTGCGAAAAGAGCATAATCGGTATTGACAAAAGCATAGTGGTCAACCCATTTTTCGGGCAAAGGATAGGGACCAGCATAGGAAAAATCATCGAAAAACGGCAGGTTAAGTGGTAATGCTGCTGTTTTTATTTTCGGACGTACTTTGCTGGTCTTTAAATAATTTTTAATTACAGGATTAGTTTGCAAACCACTGATCACTTCCTGCGAAAAACCGGCAAGATGGATCATCAAAAATAGCATTCCTGTTAAAATATATTTTTTCATTACTCTTCGTTATCGGTTAAAGTATCTACTACGAAATCCTTGATGTATTGATTAAAATCGAACTTTTTATCAGACCGGTACCACACATTTACTTTTTCACCCGGATTCAAAAACGAGTTTATCACGTAATTAGGTTCTTGTTTATATATCCTGGAATGGATCGTATCCTTACCATCGTCAAATATTTCTGTTCCTATGGTCAACTGCAGGCCGGCAAGTATTTTCAGGGCTTCGCTTTGTTTTTTTCCGATAAGGAAAGGCACCTGGATTCTACCGTTAGCCGCTCCGGAACCTAAAACCAAATCTATTTTGGAACCCCGGCGGATAAGTGTCGCCGGTTTGATGACAGAACCCTGAAAAATTTGTTTCAATACGGCATTCTTTGCAATGTCGGGACTGTATGATAAGTTGCCTTGTACCAATCCATACGATTCAAGCATTGCCGTGGCTTGCCTGAGCGATAAATCAATAAGGTCGGGCATTTTAACCATTTCAGGTATTTTAGCAATAATCGTAAGATAAACAATGCGGTTGCGTTTCACCTTGGTTCCGGGCAAAGGTTCCTGATTGACTATCATTCCGGCTTCCCGTGCCGGGTCGTAAATGGAATCGATAACCTTGCTTCCCAGATTACCTTCGGCTGAAACATCTGAAATATCAGTAACTAATTTTCCAATATAATTCGGAACAGTAAATTCCTCACCATGATGCGTATAATACCTGAACGAAAGGGAAAGAATGATAATCAGCAAAAGGGTAACCCCTATGGAAATAAGGAAATTCTTCAGGAAAATTTTGCTCTTGATGAATTGAAACAGATTCATTTACTAGGGTTGTTCGATGATTAAGATTAACTATAAAACCTGTGATTTATTGCTTAATAAAAGGCAAAAATACAAATATTATGGTTAATGGCAACGGAATTTTCGGGAACCGTAATTTAGAAGATATTTGTTAGGATTAAACGCTATTCGGATTACATCCCTTCAGTATTTTGCGAACAACAAATATTATTCTTTTTTCTTTGGTTTACGGGGCGTATCGTCAACCTCAAATCCCCATTCGCCCAACTGCTTGGGAATATCGTGATAAATACCCTTTAACATATCCCGGCTTGCTTTTACCGTTTTTATAACATCCTTAAGCAGCAGATTCCGCTCGCTATATTCCTTCTCCATTTCAAGCCGTAATTCTTCCGCTCTCCGGTGATGGGCAAGACAGTCGGCAACTTTGGCTCCGTTGTTTTCCCATGAGTTCGATTGCAGCATCTTTAAAGGCGACTGTTCCTTATCCTCGAGATGTTTCTGGTAAATCCTTTCGGCCAGATCAAGCAAACTGACCGGCTTCTGTGGAATCCGGACACGAAGTATTCTGTTTGGCATAGCATTTCCCTTTCTTTTAAATTTACTATTGTTAATTTATAATTTGTATATCTTAAAATATAATTTCATAACGTGGAATTTAAATTTCATTTTCGTAATTTAAAATTTAATGATGCCCCTCGTAAATTTGAATTTTATGATTTTAAATATCTTACCTTATTATTAAAATTTCATTTTGCTTTATGCAAATTTGAATTTATAATTATAAAACTTGATTTTGGCATTATCAATATTCAAATTAGGATATTCAAATTTCATTTTACAAAAAAAATCATTTTTATTCGGAAGATCAATCTCCGATCCCTAATTTTTTAAAACATTAGCAGTGCATTTTTCGTTCAGGTGTTCAATCGCCAATCAACAATCAACAATCAACAAAAATAGTTTTCCCCAAAGCGAAATTGTAAGTATTTTTGCCCGTCAATTCAACCAGCTTATGAAAAAGAATATCGCTCTCGTTTCCGGAGGCAATTCCGGCGAATATGAAATTTCAATCAAAAGCGGTAAGGTGATCCAAAAGAATATGGATACCGACCGCTACAATGTTTTCCCTATCGTTATCCGTGGCAAGGACTGGCTTTATCATTCCAATGATGGCAGCAGCATAGCCGTGGATAAAAACGATTTCAGCGTCCGGGTGAATGGTGAAAAGATTACGTTCGATTGCGTTTTTATCGCTATCCATGGCACGCCAGGCGAGGATGGCATGCTTCAGGGCTATCTCGAGATGATCGGTCTGCCGTATACTTCGTGCAACATGTTCACTTCGGCGGTAACGTTTAAGAAGAGTTTTGCCAGCCGTATGGCAGGTGCGCTTGGCGTAAACATTGCCAGATCGGTGGCTTTCCACCGGTCGAATCCCATGCCTGTCGATAAAATACTGAACGAAATAAGCCTTCCCTGTTTTGTGAAACCCGAAAAAGCGGGCAGTAGCGTAGGCATTACCAAAGTAAAAAAGGCGGAAGACCTCGAAGCGGCTTTGCAGATTGCTTTTAAGGAAGATGATGAATTGGTGGTGGAAGAAATGATCACAGGGAGCGAAATAACCTGTGGCGTCATCCGGTCGCAGGGACGGATGATTGTCCTGCCACTGACACAAATTGTGAGCAAAAAGGAATTTTTTGACTACGAAGCCAAATATACCGAAGGGTTGTCGGAGGAAATTGTCCCCGCACCTATCAGCCTGGAGGATGAAAAGCAATGCAAAAGCATCTCGGCTTATCTGTACAAAAAGCTGAACTGCGAAGGAGTGGTACGTTTCGATTATTTCCTTACGGAAAAAGGCTTTTATTTTCTTGAAGTCAATACTATCCCCGGCCTCACCGAAGAAAGCATAGTCCCCAAAATGGTAAGGGAGATGGGCTTAACGGTAAGCGATTTGTATACGATGCTTATTGAAGACGCCCTTTACCGTAAGGCTCAAAAAGAGACTAACAGATAAAGACCATCTTTTGCACATCCAGGTTTTCGATGGCATGCAACTCTTTTTCCAGTTTGGTGCACTCGTCCACATCGCCCACCAGTTCCAGCAGCATTAATCCGCAGGGACTGCAATAGTCGTCGGCCACGTCGTGCATACCCAGACGGGTCTTGATGGAACATCCATACTTGGTCAGGGTTTCCTGAACCCTATTGGCATTCTTTACCCTTTCGGAAATATGAATACCCAGAATGCGTACTTCTTTACTCATAACGTTAATTTTTAGGTTTTGTATCAGATGATTTACAGTGTAAATGTCATTTCTTTGACTTCCAGTCCGCGTATGGCTGCCAGGGCAGTTTCAAACTTTGCCCATTCCTCCTGTTTGCCGGCCAACTGAAGTATGATAACGCCGGAACGGCTGCATACCTTGTCGGATAGCTCGTGGAAGCCCAAACGGTTCTGAATAATATGCGCATAATCGGTAAGAACCTTCTGCGTTTGTCCCGATTCCTTTATCCGGTCGGTGATCAGCAATCCTAAAATTTTTATTTGCTTCATTTTTATCTTACTATTTTAATAAACATTCCATGTTTTCTTTATTACTACTGTCAAACATGGAATGTTTTTTCAATTTTATAACTTTACAAATCCTAAGAACTTTATAAACTTTACAAACCTTACAAATCCCAATGAAGATTCGCTAAGTCGTTCCTCCTAAGCGACTCTATGTCGGGACTTCGCCTCGCTCAGCTTTAAGAACTTTACAAACCTTATAAACTTTACAAACTTTACAAACTTCTAAAAATACAAATCTCTTTCTCCCTGTTTTATTCTTTCAATCCGCTGACGAATCTCCGGAACATCCTGATGATGTTTTTCGAGGTCAACCAGGTTATCTTCTATCACTTTCCAGCCTTTGTTGCGGGTACTTTCCGAAGCATAATCCACCAGATATTCCGTTAAAGTGAGGATAGCATTGGGTGAGCAGTAACGTTTGATAAATCCGGGAACGGAGAATTCCATAAAATGTTCGCCGGTACGTCCCAAACGGTAACAAGCCGTGCAGAACGAGGGAATGAAACCCTGATCAAGAAGCTCGTCGATGATAACACCAAGCGGACGGTCGTCGTTAATCTGGAATTGCTCGCGGTGGAGGTTTTGCTTGTCGTGTTCCGTTTCAGCGTAAGCGCCGATTTCGAGCTTAGTTCCGCCGTCAATCTGCGAAACACCGAACTGCATGATTTCCTTACGGAGTTTTGCCGGTTCGCGGGCAGTTAAAATCATTCCGGTATACGGAACGGCAAGGCGAAGGATGGCTACTAACTTGGCAAAGTCTTCATCGGAAACAACATATCTATCATCAAGCATCAGGTTGGAAGCATCTTTCATCCTTGGAAACGAAATGGTATGCGGACCCACATTGTAGCAGGCTTCAAAGTGGTTGGTATGACGGACAAGCCCTAAAACTTCATAACGCCAATCGTACAGATTAAACAAAGCGCCGATTCCCACATCATCGATACCGGCTTCCTGGGCGCGGTCGAGGGAAGTTATCCTCCAATCAAAGTCCTTTTTCTTTCCTCCAAGATGATACTTTTTGTAAGCCTCGGGATTATACGTTTCCTGGAATATCTGGTAGGTTCCTATCTTGGCCGCTTTTACGGTACGGAAGCCATCAATATCCAAAGGAGCGGCATTGATATTTACCCGGCGGATTTCGCCATTTCCTTTCTTCACTCCGTAAACCACATCCACCGTATGAGCAATATACTCGGGCGAATAGTCGGGATGTTCACCGTAGACCAAGATGAGCCGTTTTTGTCCGGTATCTTCCAGGTTTTCTACTGTTTTTACTAATTCTTCATCACTAAGCGTTTTGCGCACCTGGTCTTTGTTTGAAGTGCGGAATCCGCAATACTGGCAGTTGTTGATGCACTTGTTGCCGATGTATAAAGGGGCAAACAACACAATGCGGTTGCCATAGATGCGTTTTTTGAGTTCGCGGGCACCTTCCTTGATTTGTTCAATCAGTTCGGGGTCGGTAGCGTTAATAAGGACGGCGGTTTCTTCTAAGGTCAATCGTTTTTTATCGAGCGATTTGGCAATAATGTCGGTAACCCTCGCTTTATCGGCTTTGGTATTATTGATATAATCCCAAATCTCGTCCGGGTCAATAAAGTTCTTCATTCGCTGATCGGGTATCCGGCATTTTTCTGGCGTAAAAATCATTTTATTATTGTTTAAAGTCGTTTACAAAGTTAACAATTTTTATGCGGGATTGTTGTTGGAAGGCGAAATAATATTTCGGTTTCAAAAAGGGGAGTGAAACAGAGTTTATAAGGTTTGTAAAGTTTGTAAGGCTGAGCGAAGCGATTCGGGATTTGTAAAGCTGAGCGAAGCGAAGTCCCGGCTGAGCGGAATTTGCAATTCCGCTCGAAACATAGCGGAAATTGTATTTCCGTTTAATGAAAAACCGGTAAGGGCTGTTGGATGTTGAACGTATAACAATGCCATTGAAAACAAGAAAATGGATTATAAAAATAGAAAATTACAAATAAAAACAAGCGATTAATGCTAATCAAATGTTACCTTTCTTTTTAAAGATTGTTCGCTGGATATAAACCATATTAATTATTATTCCCTTTATGATATTACATTAAAAATATTTTTTTACTTTAGCCACATATTTACAAAGTAATTTTATGCTTATGAAAAACGTGTCGATTTTTATTATCCTGTGTACATTATCAATAAATGTTTTCTGTCAAAAACCACCTATAAAATATGGAAAAGTTGATATTGCCGATTTAAAAATGAAATATTACGACAAGGATACCAGTGCACCCGCAGTTATCCTTTGCGATTATGGATATTTTTCTGCCCAAACCCTTATGTTTACACGTACTTTGAGAATTAAATTTTTCAAAAAAGAGGCATTGGATTTAGCCACCCAACAATTTATTTCCATATCCAAAGCAAATATTTCCGGCACAACCTATAATCTGGAGAATGGAGAAATAGTTAAAACCAAGCTTAAAAATGAATCTATTTTTGAAAAGATGATTGGGGATTTTTATTTTATGACAAAAATATCTATGCCCAATGTCAAGGAAGGCTCTATCATTGACGTTGAGTATTCATTTTTGGGACTACCGACCGAATGGAATTTCCAGCAGATAATTCCCGAAAAATGGAACGAATTAATAATAGAAGAAACAACTCATATATATTTTAAGAAAGCTTTTTTTGGTTATAAGCCATTAAAAATAAACACAGGCGGCAGATGGGTGGCAGAAGATATGCCAGCATTTAAAATGGCACCTTATATCAATTCCATAAAAAACTATGCCACAAGATTCGAATTTGATTTGTTGGAATTTCGTCCTTCTACTAGCCGTTACGGTCAATATACTGTTTATGAATTTACCACTACGTGGGATGCTGTAAATAAGTTATTAAAAGAAAATCCATACTTTGGATTAGTATTTTCAAATGGTTCAGGGTATCTAAAAGATATTGCTAACCAGATAAAAGAAAATACAACATCAGATGAAGAAAAGGTAAAAGAAGCCTTTGACGCAATAAAAATAATAAAATGGAATGGAGAGGAAAGCTTATATACTTCAGAAATAGCTTTAAGTAATTCATACAAAAACAAAACAGGAAATTCGGCTGATATTAATCTGGCGCTTGTACAATTGCTGAGAAAACTGGACATTGATGCATTTCCTGTAGTAATGAGTTCAAGAAAAAATGGGGTTTTGATGCCGAATAGCCCAAGCTTATTCAAACTCAATTATGTTATTGCTGCAGTAAAAATTAATGGAAGAACATTGTATCTTGATGCAACAGAAGAACTAATGCCATATTATCTTTTGCCCGCCAGAAGTTTGAACTGGGGAGGTGTTACAATGGAAAAAAGTTCATCCGAATGGGTGGAAATAAATACCGACCACAAAGAAATGGAAACTGCAACGTATGACCTCACATTGCAACAAGACTTATCCTTAACCGGGAATATTACATACAACCGCAAGGATTATGCAGCTTACAAATTCCGGGAAAATTATCAGAAAAATAATAGTAGCGATCAATATAAACAAACATTACTGAAAGATAAACCTGGTCTAAGTGTAACGGATTTCAAAATTGATAACCTCGATAGTATATACAATCCAATTCATGATTCCTATAAGGTAACAATCAACAATCAGGTTTTGTCAACAAACGATGAACTGATTATTAACCCAATGTTGTTTGAGCAGATAAAGAAAAATGAGTTTGTTGAAAAAGAAAGGATATATCCGGTTCACTTTGATTATCCGGTTGAAAAGCATTATGAATTAACCCTTACTATTCCTGAAAACTATAAAGTAGCTGAACTTCCCGATCCTGTAGTGATAGACTTGATAGATAATACATGCCAATTTAACTATCAGGTTTCTGAGGACAATGGAAAAATAAAGGTATTGTGTGGTATAAAAATGGACAAACTAATTTTTATGCCAGACGAATATGATGCATTACGAAATTTTTACGATGTAATTCTGCAAACACAATCTAAACCGATTTTAATTAAGAGAAAATGAAAACAACCAGAAATGTACTTATTGCTTTCTTTTTTGCATTTTCTATAGGATTGCATTCGCAAAATATTGCATATAAAATTTCGGACATACCTGTCGGGCTAAAGGAAAATGCAAAAGCAGTAATCAGGGAAAACGAATGTACCTTTAAAATTGAATCGGAAAACCGGGCAACTTTAACTGTGTCGCTGGCAATTTCTGTTTTAAACAAAAACGGATTGCAGGAAGCCCAGTTTGTTCAATACTATGGTAAATTCAATAAAATAAAAAACATATCCTGTGTTGTTTATGACGAAAATGGCGAAGTGTTTAAAAAAATGAAAAATTCCGATATTTTGGATATTGGTGTTTTCGATTATAATACTTTGTATAATGATTACCGTGTAAAAGCTATTGAACCTTATTATTTAAAAATTCCATTTACGGTTGTTTATTCATACCAGATAGATTTTGATGGATTATTGAATTATCCCGATTGGAAAGCCATTGGTGATTACAATATTTCTCTCGAAAAGGGATATTTCAAAGTAATTACACCCAAAGATGTATCATTCCGGTATCGCGAAAACAATGTACCGGATAGTGCAATAATGACTTCAAATAAGAATAACTACGAATATTTATGGAAGATACAAAATGTAAAGGTGATAAATGAAGAACAATATTCCAGACCATTAACAGACCTGATTCCCATCATTCGCCTTGCACCCAATAATTTTAAAATAGATAACTATCCGGGAAATGCCGAAACATGGAAAGATTTTGGATTATGGAATAATTCTCTTTTAAAAGGAAGAGATGCCCTGAATTCAGAAACGGAAGCAAAGCTTCTCGAATTAGTAAAAGACGCTAAGAATGATGAAGAGAAGACACGTTTGGTATATGAATATTTTCAAAATAAAACAAGATATGTAAGCGTTCAGATTGGAATAGGTGGGTGGCAACCTATAGAAGCAAATACTGTGGACAGATTGGGATATGGCGATTGTAAGGCTTTAGCTTTTTATTTAAAAACATTACTGGATAAAGTAGGGGTAAAATCATACTATACAATCATCCATGCGGGCAATAATGCAGAAGCTCTGATAAAAGACTTTCCATCAAACCAGTTTAATCATGTTATTTTATGTGTACCGATGGAAAATAAAAAGGATACGATCTGGCTGGAAAGCACCAATCAGATAATTCCGTTTGGTTATATCGGAACATTTACCGACGACCGGGATGCGCTTTTAATTGATGAATCCGGTGGTAGAATAGTTCATACTCTAAAGTATACAGCGCAGGATAATATTATTATTCGAAAAGCAACGGTAACATTAATGGAAAACGGACAGGCAGAGGCCAACATTAATACCAGTTACGGTGGCATGTTTTACGATTCTCATTTCCCGCTATTAATTGGAGATACAAAAGATAAAGAAAACTTTATAACCAGCAATTTTAGTTTTGCGAGCTTCAGATTAAATGATTTCCAAATATCGCAATGCAAAAATAGTCATCCTTCCATTAATGAAGAATGCCACCTTTCGCTCAATGGCTATGCAACAATGGTTGGAGACAAAGTATTGTTGCCTGCAAATTTTACAAATGAGATTGAATTTCTTCCGGTTCAAATAGGGGAAAGAAAATCGGAGATTTACATACGCAGGCAGTTTATGAAAGCAGATACAATAGTATATAAAATTCCCGATTCATTAAGAATTGAAAAAGTGCCGGACAATAAAAAGATAAAGACGATTTGGGGAGAATTTTCAGCAGAATATATCATTTACCCTAATGAAATATGCTACATCAGGCATTTAAGTATGAATGAAGGTTTGTTTCCTAAAACCACTTTTAATGATTTCCTTGAGCTGAAGAAGAAGATTTTATTATCCGACAGTGAAAAAATAATTCTGAAAAAGGGTAAGTAAAAGGTTTTTATCAAATGTTAAACCTATCACCAAATTAATTCATTTAAAGTTGCCTATACACCTAATTCTGGCCATCTGAGCTATACTGATAAAGCATTGAGATTCCGTCAGAATTATAGCGATCTAAAGCATCCAGAATGTATTTCCGTTCAATGAAAAACCGGGTAAGGAATATTGGATATTGAATTTAAAACGTTATCTTTGGAAACAATAAAAAGGCAATTAAGAACAAACTATTTTATAAAACCAGAATAAATGAAAGAAAAAGCAAAATGGACAAGCGTCATTTATGTTATAGGCATTATTGCTTTGATAATTGGCATTCTTGATCCTTTAGAAGGATCGGTTGTAATTGCAGTTGGTAGCACACTTGTTGCGCTGTCGGCATTCTTAACCCATGACCGATATTGGAAAGCATTTATGGCATCATTGATACTGATTGTAATTGGTGTGTTTTTCATGTTTTATTTATCGTCATTAGGTGGTTTTGGCGGTAAGTCAACATTATCATGGTGGTGGGGCATGCTTATACTCCCCTATCCCATAGGATGGCTAATAGCTATAATTTTAATTATTGCCAAGGCTGTTAAAAAGAAGAAATAACATACCAACAGGTAATCAGGCTTTATTTATTGAGTTTAAAACTGTCACTTGCCACTCGTCACTTGACGCTCGCCAATCATCAATTGCCGGTTTCTTTCTTCCATTTTCTGTATTTTCCCAACAGACTGACAGTGTTTTCCTCCGATTGGGTAACTTCGGTGGAAAGAGTGAGCTTGGTGAGTTTGGGTTCCCAAAAAACCACAGGCATGATTTCGCCGCCATATTCACCGTTGGAATCCAGATAGCTTTCCGAATCCAAAGCCGATTTGATGCAAAGCATATATGGGCTCTTTTTATCGTGCTGGTAAAGCCGTGCAGTGGCTAAATCGGGAAAATCCATCGAAACGATGGCACAGAGTTGTCCGTTTTCTTCAAACAGTTTTTTCTGGATATTGGTTGCCGTTGGGTAGTCCTTCTCTATTTGATCTCCGTTGAGGTAGTTGGTAAGTAATTCTTCAAAGTCTTCATTCGACACATCGGTCGAGTCGTCCTTGATGGACATGATATTGATAAATTTCATGGTGAGTGTTCCCGAATTTTTCCCGGTAAGGGTAAAGGTATATTCCTTTTTGCCCACTGTCAGGCAACTGCTTACCAATATAGCCAGAACGGCAAATGCTAAAAGAGTAAATACATGTCGCTTCATTGCTTTGATTTATGAATTTGAAATCAAATGTACAGTTTTTTCAATAATCGACATTGGGAAAAGCATAAATATTTTTCAGCCCGTTTCTAAATGCTGAAGTATTCTAATTTTAAAAAAATGGAATGTCTAACACACAGATTAAATTGTAATTTTGCCATCTTAAATTTATAAAAAAAATACGATGACTATTTCGGTGGACATAAGTTATTACCCGTTGAAGGACGAATTTATACCTCCAATCTTAGATTTTATCGGACGGTTGAAACAGAATACAAACCTTGAAGTGAATACCAACGGTTTAAGTACCCATGTCTTTGGCGAATATTTTGAAGTAATGAATACGCTAACCAAAGAAATGCACACCTCGTGCGAAATACCGCATTCTGTTTTTGTATTGAAAATCATTAATTCCGACCGCCGCTAATGGATATACAAGCTATTCTGGAAACGCTTCGTCAGAACATTATCCAAACCAGTTATATCGAAATTATTGCCGTTTTCTTCGGGCTTATCAGTGTTTGGTTTGCCAAAAAAGAAAATGTCTGGGTTTATCCCACGGGAATTCTCAATGTGCTGATTTACGTATATCTGTTTTTTAAAGCTCACTTTTATGCCAACATGGGCATCAATTTTTTCTATTTTATAATGAACGGTTACGGCTGGTACAACTGGACACGCAAAAGTGACGATGGTAGCAAAATTACTATTTCACGTTGTAATACTAAAGAATACATAATTAATGGAATAGCCATTCTGAGTAGCTTTGCGCTGATGTATTTTGTATTGATCCGTTACACCAATAGCCCGATTCCATTCTGGGATTCTTTTACCACAGCGATTTATCTTGTAGCTATGTGGCTGATGACGCAAAAGAAAATCGAAAATTGGATATTATGGATTATTGGCGACTTGGCGCTTGTTCCGATAACATTTATGCAAGGCATGCCCTTTACCAGTTTGCAATATCTTGTTTTCCTATTTATTGCCACTTTTGGTTTACTCGAATGGAATAAAAAGTATAAAGAATCGCTTCAGCATGCTTAAACGAATAGCCATTACAGGGCCCGAGTCAACGGGAAAATCAACTTTAGCCGAAAGCCTGGCAAAGCATTATCATACGCTTTGGGTACCCGAATATGCCCGCGGATATATTGACCAGATGAAACGCGAGTACAATCAGGAAGATATTTTGATCATCGCGCAGCAACAGCTTTTGCAGGAGGAAGCGGCGGCTAAACAAGCTAATGATTTTCTGTTTTTGGATACTGAATTTTTAGTTACCAAAATCTGGAGCGAAGTCAAATACAAGAGTTGCCATCCCTGGATTGCAAAACAGTATCGTGAACACGTTTACGATTTATACCTCCTCTGCAATGTTGATCTTCCCTGGGAAGAAGATCCCCAGCGCGAGCATCCTCACCTAAGACAATACCTGTACGATTTATATTATAACGATTTAACGAGCAGCAAACTGCCTTTTTCGGTGGTAAGTGGTACGGGCAAAGAACGCTTAAAAAATGCTGTGAATTTAATTGAAGCTATACGGTAATTTTTCAGCCTAACGGCGAAGTCCTTCGGTACAATTCCGGCAGATTTCGAAACAAGTTCTTTTCTTAAAAATGGCATTTCTAAATTTATTGGTTTCGTCGCTGTTCCATATTTCACTAAATGGCAATTCATTAATATCGCCATAATTATGATCGGCATTTTTATCAAAGCAACAGGGAACTACCCACCCATTCCAAGTAATAACGCAGGTGCTCCACATCCGGTAGCAATGATTGGGAAATTTATTGTTGAGTACATAATTGCCATTTTCGAGCAAACGATAGCGTGAATATTTTTTGTTGGAAGGTATTGGTACATCCCTGTCGTTGGGATGATAAAACTGAGCCGTTTTTAAATTCACACTATCCACTCCCAGCGATTTACCCAGTTTTTTTATCTCCTTTATCTGATGTTCGTTGGTTTTGAGAACTAAAAACTGCAGGCTGATAAACGGCGTGGAAGATTTAAGTTCCTTTTTCCACCTAACAAGATTTTTGATACCAGCTATTACTGTATCGAAATCTCCGTTGCGACGATATTGCTGGTAGGTAGCTGCATCCGTACCATCAAGGGAAATAATGATACGGTCCAGTTTCGAAAGCACGGTTTTTCTTGCATTGTCATCGTCGAGGTAATGTCCGTTGGTGGAAGTGGCTACGTAAATTTTACGTTGCTTGGCCATCTGGACAAAATCCAAAATATGGTTATTTGTGTATGGCTCGCCCTGGAAATAGAGTATTAAATAAATCAAGTCATCGGAAACCTCTTCGAGTATGGTGGAGTACATATTTTTACTAAGCATTCCGGTAGGCCGGTGGAATTGTTTAAGTCCCGAAGGACATTCGGGGCACGAAAGGTTGCAGAAAGTGGAAGGTTCAACCGAAATGCTGTATGGATTACCCCAATGAATAGTTCGTCGCATGAGCAACGACAAATAAGAACTTGAGGTAAGTTTTAGAAGGTTAACAATTCGCCTGAAGGTTAATGCAGAAATCAGATGCCGGTAATCAGATAAAAAACGCATCGGACTATATTTTTTCTGTCAGTTTTTGAACAATACGAAAACCACTCAGGAATTCCTTTGCAATGATACGGACAAGGGTATATACCGGAATGGCTAAAATCATACCTACGATACCGGCAAGACTTCCAGCTATCAATATTACCAAAAACACTTCAAGCGGATGAGCCTTGATGCTTTTGGAATAAATAAGAGGTTGAAAAACATAATCATCAATAAATTTAGTAATCAAAAACACAAGCGCAATCAATAATATCAGATTGGAAGCATAGGCGCTGTATCCGGCTTGCAGGCTGCCTGCAACTCCAAGTACTATACCGATAGCCGCCCCGATGAGTGGCCCGACGTAAGGAATAATATTTAGCAATCCCGCCAAAAAGGCAATGATTAATGGATTTTTAACTCCAAGTATGGAAAGTCCAATCATAATAAAGACACCGAACAGTACTATTTCTAAACACAAGCCAATAAAATAACGACTTAGCAAATGTTTTGATTCATTAAGTATCCTTGTTGTTTCTTCCTGATAACGCAGGGGGACAATAAGCATGATGCCGTTGTAAAACAAATGTTCGTCTTTCAGAAAGAAAAATCCGATAAAAATAACCGAAAATATCCCGATGATTAGCGAACCGGTGATGTTCAGCAGATTTTGAAAAAAACTGCTGAATGTTGCAATATCAATGAGCGAATGCATACGTGTAACCAATTCAGTTTCGATGGTTTTACCGGGAGGAAGTATTCCATACATGGAAAGGAATGCCTGAATAGATGCCAGGGGTTGTTCGAGACTTTTTCCGATGGTAACGTAATCAATTTTGGATATGATTTCTGCCTCGTAAACAATAAGAGGAACAAAAAGAGCCACAAACGAACAAAAAATCCCTAATAATGTGAAGAGAGTTATGATACAACTCAGGGTATGCGGAAAAGTGATCCTGCCTATTTTTATTCTGTCGAGCAGATGCACCAATGGCTGCCCGATAAATGAAATTACCGCTGCAATAATTATGTAACTAACAATATTGCGGAAATACCAGAAAAGGTAAATCACCAGAAGAAAGCCTAAAATGCTGAGAATATAACGTAAAGTCTTATTCATAATGGTTTCGGTTTGGAGATTAGAATATTTAAGTTTTATGTTCTGCTCTTTATTTGGTACAGGCGTTGCAGCAGATTCCTGATTTTGGAAGCATAGTGCCGGTCGGCTGCCCATTTGCCCGACAGATTCCCGATGGTGGGAGCAATGCCACGTCTGACAAACTGAAAACGTGCATCGACAATGGGTAATTTTAGTTTCGACTTGCAGGCATAAGCCTTCAGATGTTGGATATGGGCGCGGATGCCGTTTTGCACGGTATTAAAACTGTTACCTTCCTGTCCTTGTGTTATTATACCCAATCCGCAAAAATTATTTCTCAGAAAAGCCGCCGTTTGGTCAGCTTTCAGAAAACCCGTTTCAAGGCACATCTGGCAAAAAGCAATATCGTGATTCACCCCTTCAATCATGCTTTCCGAGACATATGTTTTAGCAAGAAGTAGCGAAAATGCACTGTCGGCTAAAGGATTATTCAGGTTAAGGAAACAAGCCAACTCATCAGCCGTCTTACAGCCACTCGACATGATACGATTGGGAGGTTTAATGGATACAGCTTTGTTTGAAATGGGTCGCCCAGATTTTGGATAAATCCCGGACTGAAAGTTATTCGTTATGGAATACAACGGTATTCCATTGCCCGCCAGCAGGAATAATACCATAGTTAAAAGATATTTTTTTAGTTGCTTCATATCCGGATTATAATGCTTGATAAGCTCTGATAAAAGAGGATAAAAATACAAAAATATACACTATGATTTACTAAATTGAAAAAAAAGTGGAATAAAATTAATAATTTTTCACCTGCCTTATTAACAATGCCTTGAATTAAAAGTGGATACCTTCTATAAAGATTAGCTATAAATTCCGGATTATTAGCATCCGCAGAAGCAATTTAATCCCATCGTATGGCTTTCACCGGTTGAATACGGGAAATAATGTGCGAAGGAACGATCAGCAGAATCATACATACCAGCAACGTTCCGATATTGATCAGCAAAATGGGTAAATAATAAAGATTGATGGGAACTACCGAAACATAGTAGGATTCCTGCGGCAATTTGATGATCCCGAAATGAAGCTGAAGCCAGCATAGGGTAATGCCTGCGAGGTTGCCCCAAAGCAATCCTTTTCCGATGATATAAGCCGAGTTGTACAGAAAAATCTTGCGTATACCGCTATTTCTCATTCCCAAAGCTTTGAGAATGCCTATCATGTTGGTTCGTTCCAAAATAAGAATGAGCAGGGTCGAAATCATGGCTATTCCCGACACCAGAACCATCAGCGTAAGGATGATGGCAACATTGGTATCCTGCAAAGCCAGCCAGTCGAAAATCTGGGGATACATATCGCGTATGGATTCTGCCTTAAGGTCGTAGCCGATGTTGTCCTTTACGGTTTCGCGCATCGCTTTCAGATCATCGAAATCATTAATAAGTACTTCAAAACCGGCCACTTCTCCGGTCGACCAGTTATTGAGCTTTTGAATATGAGCAATATCGCAAATCACATACATCTTATCGAATTCCTCCAGCCCCGTCTGGTAAATGCCGCTAATGACAAACTTTCGTGCACGGGTCTGGTTTTGGTTGATGAAGTACATCCGCAGATCGTCGTGCAACTTTAGCTTCAGCATATTTGCTAAATTTCTGGAGATAAGCACTTCATCGGTTTTCCCGGTATCGCGGACAGCGATGGGCTTTCCTTCCACTATTTTATTCTTAAAAAAGCTCCAGTCGTAATCGCTTCCGATACCTTTAAGCACCACACCCTGTATCTGTTCATCGGTCTTGATGATGCCGGCTTTGGTCGCATATATCTGGATATGGCGAATGCCTTTTATCTTTTCCAAACCAGGATAAAAAGGCTGTTTTTTAGGAATAGGATTCGATTCGTACGAAACATTGGAATTAAATGCCGTAATTTGTATGTGCGAACCGAAGCCGATCACTTTATCGCGGATTTGCGTCTGGAAACCGGTAACGATGGCTACCGAAACAAGCATCACAGCCAACCCTAAGGCAATGCTTAAGATAGCTATACGTACAATGGGGCGTGAAAAATTATCCCTGTTTCCCGAAAGGATGCGTCGGGCGATAAAAAGTTCGGTATTCAATGGTGATTATCGTTTGGAGCAAAAGTAAAAAAATAAACGAAGCCTACTGAATTTTAGAAACGACTATGAAAAGAATATATTTCGCCGGCATTATCCTATTTTTATTTTCCGTCTCATTATACTCCCAGTCCATACGCACCGGAGCAGAACGAACGGAAATTTATTTTCGTTGGCTAAAAAATAAAAATGTGGCTGTGGTAGCCAATCAAACGTCATTGATTCAGAAAACCCACCTGGTGGATAGTCTGATAAATGCCGGGATCAAAGTGAAAAAAATCTTTTGTCCCGAACATGGTTTCCGTGGCGAAGCTCAGGAAGGGGAAAAAGTGAATGATTCGAAAGACAAACGGACAGGCTTGCCGCTGATTTCCCTTTACGGAAAACATAAAAAGCCGTCGTCTGATGATTTGGAGGATATTGATGTCGTCGTTTTTGACCTTCAGGATGTGGGAACGCGGTTCTACACCTACACTTCTACCATGAGTTATGTGATGGAAGCCTGTGCCGAAAATAAAATAACGTTTATCGTGCTCGACCGACCCAATCCCAACGGTTTTTATGTGGATGGACCGGTAATGGAGGCTGCCTTTGTTTCGTTTGTGGGATTATTTCCGGTGCCCATCGTTCACGGGCTCACAGTTGCCGAATATGCGCTGATGATCAACGGCGAAAAATGGTTGAAAACAAAACACAGATTAAAATTAAAAGTCGTCGGGATGGAAAATTACGATCATTCTGTCCGTTGTTCCCTGCCGGTGATGCCAAGTCCGAATTTGCCCAATGCCAATGCCGTTTTTCTGTATCCTTCGCTTTGTCTTTTCGAAGGGACGGTGGTAAGCGTCGGCAGAGGAACCGATAAACCTTTCCAGATTTTCGGTCATCCCGACTATCCCGGACATGATTTTTCATTTATACCTCATCAAAAGTCAGGTTCTTCAATCATTCCGCCTTTGAATAAAAAAACCTGTTATGGCTTTAACCTTACAACCTATGCCGAAAATCATCGGTATACAGAAGGGAAATTAAATCTCGAATGGCTTCTGATGATGTACAAAAAACTGCCTGATGCTAAAAATTTCTTTAATGATTATTTTGATACACTGGCAGGCAATCATACGCTTCAGCAGCAGATAAAAGAAGGATTATCCGAGGAAAAAATCAGGGAAAGCTGGCAACCGGATTTGAATAAATACAAAAAAATCAGGAAAAAGTATTTACTTTATCCTGATTTTGAATGATTCTGTTTGCGTTGGAATCAAAAAAATTCATTCCAATCTAAAATCTTAAATCTAAAATTAAATGGTTTTTCCCGGATAAACTTTCAAGGCTTCTTCCAGGCATTTAACGGCATGTTTCAGGTCGTCGATTTTGAGAACATAAGCAATACGTACTTCGTTTTTGCCCAAGCCCGGTGTAGCATAGAATCCGGTAGCCGGTGCAAGCATCACCGTTTCGCCATTATAATTAAAATCTTCGAGTAGCCACTGGCAGAATTTATCTGAATCGTCTATCGGCAAACCGATGATGGTATAAAAAGCGCCTTTGGGCATGGGAGCCACCACGCCTTCTATTTTATTCAAGGCATTGATAACGTAATTGCGGCGGGCAATGTATTCGTCGTATACTTCGGTAAAATATTCTTCGGGAGTATCCAGCGAAGCTTCCCCGGCAACCTGACCAAGCAATGGCGGGCTTAACCGTGCCTGTCCAAATTTAAGGGCAGCGGTCATAATTTCTTTGTTTTTCGAAATCATGGCTCCGATACGGACGCCACATTCGCTGTAACGTTTGGATACCGAATCCATCAGGATAATATTGTTTTCGATTCCTTTGAGCCGCATCACCGAAAAATGGGTGTTGCCATCGTAGCAAAATTCGCGGTAAACCTCATCGGCAAACAGGTAAAGGTCATATTTGAGAACCAGTTCGCGGAGCTGTTCAATTTCCTGCTGCGAATAAAGGTAACCGGTAGGGTTGTTCGGATTACAAATCATGATGGCTTTGGTGCGCGGAGTAATCGCCTTTTCAAAGTCGGAAATTGGAGGAAGAGCAAAACCCGTTGCGATGGAAGAAGTAATAGGAATTACTTTTACGCCTGCCTGAACGGCAAAGCCATTGTAATTGGTATAAAAAGGTTCGGGGATAATGATTTCGTCGCCCGGATTCATGCAGCACATCATGGCAAAGATGATAGCCTCAGAACCACCGGTAGTAATAACGATATCGTTATGATTGATATCAATACCGATTCCCTGGTAATAACCTACTAATTTTTTCCGGTACGATTCGTTACCGGCCGAGTGGCTGTATTCAATCACTTTTTGATCGAAATGGCGGATAGCATCCAATGCAATTTCCGGAGTTTTTATGTCGGGCTGGCCGATATTCAAATGATATACTTTGATACCTCTTTTCTTGGCTGCTTCGGCATAAGGAACCAGTTTACGGATAGGAGAAGCAGGCATTACACAGGCACGTTCAGAAATTTTTGGCATAATTATAATTTTAATGTTTTGACTCAGTTTTTAGACTGCAAAATTATATTTTTATTTACGTAAACTGTAAAAAATTAAAATAAAAAACCCGGCTAAGAAATAACCGGGTTGATCAAAATATTTATAAAATAAATGGTTATTTGGCAACAGGAGTAGCGCCAGCGTTGGTTTTTTTCTCAGGTATGTTGGCGTTTGGTTTTTCTATCACATTGCCTTCGATTTTAAGAACAACGGGTGTGTTTTTAGCATTGGAATTAACGGTAACCTGCTTGGCTATTTTTCCAATACGTTTGGTATCGTATTTAACTTTAATTACATCGGTTTTTCCAGGAAGAATGGGCTTTTTGGGCCATTCAGGAATAGTACAACCGCAGGAAGAAGTAACGGTGGTTAAAACCAGGGGTTCCTTACCTGTATTTTTGAATTCAAATTCGCAGTTTCCATCACCTTCCTGATAGATCGTACCATAATCGTGTACCAGCTTGGTGAAAGTGATTTCGGGAGCGTTTTTATTGTCTTTAGCCACGTCCTGAGCTTTAACGGCAACAAATGAAAACATTACTAAGCCGCAGATTAAAAATAATTTCTTCATCGGATATAAAAATTTTAGGGTTACAGTCATTTTTAAATTGAACAACAAATATAGATAATTTTTTTCATGCAAGGAGTAAAATTTTAATATTTATGATTTTTTAACAGAAAAAAATAAAAAACCCGGCGATTAACTGCCGGGTTTTAAAAAGGTTTACTATTCTATAGGCAACCAAAGTTCGGTAATCAGTTCTTCGGGTGGCGTAGTTTGGGGATCATTTACATATTTTTCGATACAGGGACAATCGCGCAATCGTTGACCGCTCTTTGGCAACCATTCGCCATAAACACTTTGATAGAAATCGCTGAGTTTGGTATATGGTCCTTTGTATGTAAATTTTACAAACAATCCGCCGGGAATCTTTTTGCATCCGATTTCGCCGGTTGTTTTCATGGGTTTATCCACGGTAATGCAGGCGTCGTAACGGCAATTTTCCGGTTTGGTAATGTCAGGATCGTCGAGGGCAAGACCAATGACTTCCGTTTGCTGATTGCAAAGGTTGTTTTCCACAACATATTTCCAGAGCGTTTGCCAGACATCGCCGCAATTAGCGGTATTGTACGCCCCGATATGTTCAACAAATAAACAGTCTTTTTCTTCCCTTACGATCATTTCTGGCTTTTCAAGTTTCATCATTTTACTTTTTAATGGATTAATACTGATTATACTATCCCTTATGGGAGAATTCAGCATCCTGAATTTGGAAGGGCTGACACCAAATTGTTTCCGGAAAGCTTTGGTTAACGAAGAATGTGTTTCGTACCCTACCTGCCAGGCAATGGAATTCACCGGTTCGTGCGTATATCGAAGCATACGGGCTGCAGTTTCGAGACGTAAGCGCGCAATGTACTCAAAGACTGTTTCGCCCGTCAGGGCTTTAAAAATACGGTGAAAATGAAAAGGTGAGAAACAGGAAACAGCGGCTATTTCCGATAACTCAACGTTTTCGGCCAGGTGTTCGTTGATGTAAATCAATACCCGGGTTATTCTTCGTTTGTAATCAATGGTTGTTTGTCCTTCGTTGTTCATCGTTGTTGAATTCGCATACAAAAGTATATTGCCGGCGTCAGTCCGGCTTGTCCTTAATTGCTAATTTACAATTAAATTTCAGATTTCTTTTTTGGAATTTTTCTTAAGAACAAGGATATAGAAGTCATTCTCAATGAGGCAGTAACCATATTCGTAGCAGAAATAGTATTTATGACCGTTTTTAGCCGTATAAATACTGGTGAAATACAAAAAATTGAAACCCTTGCCAAGCAACTTGTCTTTATGAACAATGGACTTTTCGTCAGGATTTAATTCCACGAGGATATTCCGGTTCTTACGCAATATCCCGTTAATACGCCTGACCAGGTTATTGCTTTCACTCTTAAGGCGGTTGTTATAATTATTGCGGCAAAGGTCGTTGCAGAATTTCTTATCCGCCCTTCCCTTTAAAGGTTCCTGGCAATCGAGGCATAGTCTTTCGTTTTCCATAATAATTACCGGTTAATACCTAAGTTTAATGTTTTACAATAGTTTATCCATCAAATCGGAAAACATACCGAAACTATTCTTAGGCAATTTGGGAGTAAAAATAGTAAATAATCGTGTACAACCGTTTACAAACGCTTTTATCCGTATACAAATATTTATTATCCGAGTCAGGCTAAAAGGCTGCCATACATTTGTATCGTTAATTAAATTTTATAAACAGCCGTTCCAAACGGCATTAAAAAAAAGCGACAATGAATACATTAAAAAACCGCGTTCAACTCATCGGACGCCTGGGACAGGATCCCGAAGTAAAAACCCTGGAAACAGGAAAAAAAGTAGCCCGTTTCTCTATTGCCACCAGCGATAATTATGTGGGCAAGGATGGAAACAAAGTTACGGAAACCCAATGGCATCACCTGGTAGTGTGGGGACCACTTACCACAATATGCGAAAAATACCTGAAAAAAGGCCGTGAAATAGCTGTGGAAGGCAAGCTGGCCTATCGCAACTGGAACGATAAAGACGGCATGGCTCATAATTCCACCGAAATTGTGGTTAATGAGTTGCTGTTGCTGAACGGAAATGCGAGGTAGAATAAGGTTTGTAAAGTTTATAAGGTTTGTAAGGTTTATAAGGCTGAGCGAAGTGAAGTCCCGATATAGAATCGCTTAGGAGGAACGACTTAGCGATTCTTCATCGGGATTTGTAAGGTTTATAAAGTTTTTAAGGTTTGTAAGATTCATAAAGCTGAGCGAAGTGAAGTCCCGAGCGAAGCGATTCGGGATTTGTAAAGTTTATAAGAGTTATAAGGTTTTTAAAGTTTTTAAAGTTTATAAAGCTGAGCGAAGTCCCGGTATAGAATCGCTTAGGAGGAACGACTTAGCGATTCTTCATCGGGATAGGCAGAAAGCGGAAAAGCAGTAGGCAGAAAGCAGAAAGCAGTTGAGCGAAGCGAAATCCCGATATAGAGTCGCTTAGGAGGAACGACTTAGCGAATCTTCATCGGGATAGGCAGTCAACCCCAGAATACGGTCGCAGATTTATTATTTTTTTCTATGTGTTCTAATGTGGCTATTGTGGTTCAGAAAAAGCAGTAGGCAGTAAGCAGTAGGCAGTAAGCAGTAGGCAGTCAACCCCAGAATGCGGTTGCAGATTTATTATTTATTTTCTATGTGTCCTAATGTGCCTATTGTGGTTCAGAAAAAGTAGTAGGCAGTAAGCAGTAGGCAGTAAGCAGTAGGCAGTCAACCCCAGAATACGGTCGCAGATTTATTATTTATTTTCTATGTGCTCTAATGTGCCTATTGTGGTTCGGAAAAAGCAGTAGGCAGAAAGTTAATAATTTCTATGTGTCCTAATGTGCCTATTGTGGTTTACATTTTTTTTTAACCACTAAGAGCACTAAGGATCACAGAGAAGTTTTCAACCCTTGATTTGTATGATTAATAGAAACTAAATATTATCGTAAGTAATAGAAACTATAAATTGTCGTATAATTAAATTTGAAAACCTTAAAAATAGAACACGGATCATATCAATCCGCACAATCCATTCAATCCATTCAATCCGCATAATCCATGCCTTACTTAAATCCAATAAGCTACGCTATGGTTTAATTGCTATTATCCTGAACCTTTAAATGATTAAGGATTATTTTTAAATGATTACGTTTAATTGCTATTATCCTGAATTTAAGTTGTTAGAATATTTCTCTACTCCCCTTCCTTGGAAACTTTCCCTGCCGGAGAACCCGGAATAATAATAGGAAACTGCTCTTATTCCTATGAAAAACCTACATTTTTAAGAATATTGCATAACTTAACAATGTTTTTTTTACTTTTTGTTGCATTATTTGACTTATGTCAAAGGAAATGTCGTATAATATATCTTCTTTTGTTAAAAAATTTATTGGAGTAAACTATTTTGCCCAAAGGGACATGATATGTTTCTCCATAGTATTTCCTTTTTTATCTGACATGTTATTCATTAACCATAAATTTAATTGTGCTTTTATGAAAAAGGTAATTAGTTTTATTATTATAGCATTTATGGCTATTCCTGCATTTGGACAAGTGTTTGATGGCTATAAATATGTTTACGTTGATGTTATAACCTATAATAGTGGGGAAAAAGATGTTTATGGAATAACATCTTCACTTAATAATAATTTTAGTAAAAAAGGTTTTATTGTTTTATCCCTTAACACTGATAATTGGCCGGAAGAAGCAAGAGGTAATCCATGTTTAGTAATGTTTTGTTCTCCTTCTAATCCCTATAATAATATCAACTCGAAAGTTGGGATTACGATTACTAATTGTAGAAATGAAATTATTTTCGATAAGGACGCTTTATCAATAAATTGGATAGACGACTTTCAAGACAACGTTAACAGAGCTTTAAAAAACTGTTTGGTCAGTCTTGATAAAATTTCGTATCATTTTGATGAATCCAAAACACCCGAACTTAAACTTCCTCAGGTTGAAATCACAGATGAGACAGAAGCTTCGATAAAGGAATATTTATCTTCAAATAAATTAGATAAAATAGAAGGGATTTATAAATCATACCAAGATGCAAATTACTATAAATTTGGAATAATAAAACAAAATGATGTATTTAAAGCAATAATTATAGAAAGTAATTTTAAACATTGGAAACAAGGAGAAGTTAAGGCTATTTTTGAGCCGAGTTCAAAGAAAGATTTTTATTCTGTAAAATGGTACGGGGGTGATAAGACATCTATAGAAACATTCAGTTCAATTGACAATGATGTTATTTTATCTGTCGAACTTAAAAGTTCAAATACAAATGAAAAATTGCAAAATAAATTTATTAAAATTTTCCCGACTGCTTCTGATAATATTTTCAAAACTGTCTCTAAGAAAATTCCTAAAACTACCACTAAGAAAATTTCCTCAACGGCATCTGAAAAAAGTTTAGCACAAAAGAATACTAAAATTGAAAATAAACCCAATATTGAAAATTCTTCGGATGTAGATATAAATATTCCCGTTAATACACAAATAAATAATAAGACTTTCGTGGTAATTATAGCCAACGAAAATTACACACGAGAAGTAAAAGTGGAATATGCTTCCAATGATGGTAAAATATTTAAACAATATTGTGAAAAAACACTTGGTATTCCCTCAAAAAACATTCATTTACTACAAGATGCCACATTTGGTACAATGAAATCAGAAATCAAATGGTTGACAGATATTATTAATGTTTTCGATGGTCAGGCAAAGGTAATATTCTACTATGCTGGTCATGGTATGCCAAATGAACAGGATAAGTCGGCATATCTTTTGCCTGTGGATGGTTTTTCTTCCGATTATGAAACAGCAATTAAACTCGACGACTTGTATTCACGTTTAGCGACAAGTCCTTCGCAAAACATTACCATTTTTCTGGATGCTTGTTTTAGCGGAAGTAATCGGGATAATGGTATGCTTGCCAATGCGCGTGGAGTAAAAATAAAACCAAAAGAAACAATGATACCTGGTAACATCGTAGTGTTTAGTGCAGCTACGGGTGATGAAACGGCTTATCCATATAGTGAAAAACAACATGGTTTGTTTACCTATTTCTTATTAAAAGAATTACAGCAAACTAAGGGCGAATGTTCTTTTAAATCGTTATCAAATTATATTAATGAAAATGTTAAGCAACAATCAATAGTAGTTAACCAGAAATCACAAACGCCAACTATAATTGCTTCTCCTGCGGTTCAAAACTCTTGGGAAATGATGAAACTAAAGTGAAAATTAGAAAATCCATTAATAATATAAAACGAAAAATATATGAAAAAATTGACATTGCTATTTATATTATTTTTAATAAGTATTTCTATATCTGCTCAGCAATACTATAGTTTTCGGGATAAAAATAATGTAATCATTTATACACAGGTTACACATAACGGTGTATATGTTTCATTTATTCCAGAACAAGGATGGCTATTTTATTCTTTAAAATCAATTGATTCAGAAGATTATTATTACGTCAACAAAAGGGATTTTATAACAATCACAAAAGATTTAAAAATTTTATTTATGGGTTCACTAGATAATGTTGCAAATGCATGGCCATTTTATGCATATAATACAAATAGTAGCGGGAGTGTAAATAATGATAATAAGCCTCAACTTTGTTATACATGTCATGGTACTGGCAGATGTGCAGTATGTGGTGGGTCTGGAATTTATTCGGCATATGGATATTCAAGTGCATGTTCAGCATGTAATGGCTCGGGTAAATGTTGGCATTGTTATGGCTCGGGTAAACAATAGATTGTCCCAATTAAACGAATAATATTTTTCGTTCGAAATATATTGAAATTTGTAATTCTGTAAAACAGGGAAATTATTGCATGGCAATTAAAAATGATAAATTTTAGTAAATTTTAAATAGTTTAAAATATGAGAAAATTTATACTTGCATTATTCATATTCGCTTTATTCCAAAGCTATACTTGGGCACAAGCTGTAATCATAAATTTTGGTGATTTAGTAACAGGTACCATTAATATAGGTGAAAAGAAATTTTACTCTTTCAATGGCTTCAGTGGTACTACTGTTCGTATAGGGTATGATTCTTATTATGAAGATTTGGAATTAATATCTCCAACTGGGGATACTATATATAGTCAATCAAATGGTTATGATGGCTGCATATTAACGGAACAAAACCTAACGGAAAATGGAACGTATACCATTGTTATTTATACTCATAGTGGGTATAGTGAACCTTACACTTTAGGATTATATCAAATGTCTCCTCCATTAGAGACAAATGTAATAGCTGCTGACACTTTATTAACAGGTACTGTGAAACGATGGGAAAAGAAATTTTATACTTTCAATGGCGCCAGTGGCACTACAGTTCGTGTTGGGTATGATGCTAATTATTATGAAGATTTGGAATTAATATCTCCAACTGGGGATACTATATATAGTCAATCAAATGGTTATGATGGCTGCATATTAACGGAACAAAACCTAACGGAAAATGGAACGTATACCATTGTTATTTATACTCATAGTGGGTATAGTGAACCTTACACTTTAGGATTATATCAAATGTCTCCTACATTAGAGACAAATGTAATAGCTGCTGACACTTTATTAACAGGTACTGTGAAACGATGGGAAAAGAAATTTTATACTTTCAATGGCGCCAGTGGCACTACAGTTCGTGTTGGGTATGATGCTAATTATTATGAAGATTTGGAATTAATATCTCCAACTGGGGATACTATATATGGTCAATCAAATGGTTATGATGGCTGCATATTAACGGAACAAAACCTAACGGAAAATGGAACGTATACCATTGTTATTTATACTCATAATGGAAATATAAGTGATTTTTATACATTGGGTTTTTATCAGGTTGATCCATTGCCAATTCCTCCAGATACTATAATTTATGAGCAAGAATATTATAGCACAATTCCTTATTTTGGAAAGAAAATAATAAAGTTTCAAGGAGTTAAAGATGTTACTATTCGACTTGCAAATAACATTTTTAGTAACGGAGGAGACATATCTGGCAACATAAAAACACCGAATGGCGAAATTCTTCTTTCAGATCTTCAGGATGAGGAAAGTCAGGTAAGAGAGATCATACTACCGGAAACGGGAATTTATACAATAACTTTGGAAGCAACAACTATGTCTAATTATGGTTATGGTTATTATTGTAAATTTTGGATATATCAGGTTGATCCATTGCCAATTCCTCCAGATACTATAACTTATGAGCAAGAATATTATAGCACAATTCCTTATTTTGGAAAGAAAATAATAAAGTTTCAAGGAGTTAAAGATGTTACTATTCGACTTGCAAATAACATTTTTAGTAACGGAGGAGACATATCTGGCAACATAAAAACACCGAATGACGAAATTCTTCTTTCAGATCTTCAGGATGAGGGAAGTCAGGTAAGAGAGATCATACTACCGGAAACGGGAATTTATACAATAACTTTGGAAGCAACAACTATGTCTAATTATGGTTATGGTTATTATTGTAAATTTTGGATATATCAGGTTGATCCATTGCCAATTCCTCCAGATACTATAACTTATGAGCAAGAATATTATAGCACAATTCCTTATTTTGGAAAGAAAATAATAAAGTTTCAAGGAGTTAAAGATGTTACTATTCGACTTGCAAATAACATTTTTAGTAACGGAGGAGACATATCTGGCAACATAAAAACACCGAATGACGAAATTCTTCTTTCAGATCTTCAGGATGAGGGAAGTCAGGTAAGAGAGATCATACTACCGGAAACGGGAATTTATACAATAACTTTGGAAGCAACAACTATGTCTAATTATGGTTATGGTTATTATTGTAAGTTTTGGATATATAAACTATTCCCTCCTGCAAATACGATAACATTATCATTTGAAGAAACTGTTTCTGGAACAATAACTGCTTACGAATTCAGGAAACCTATTATTTATCAATTTGCAGGAGAAAAGGATGATTTGGTTTTAGTAGAAAATTTTTTATCAGACAGGGATGTTGAAATGGTGCTTTATAATGGTTTTTGCCAACCAATGGATACCATTACATCAAATACAAATGTGGTATTGGATACTACATTAAACAGAGGAGGAATATATTACTTGGTTTGTACTTCTCTTGCAAATAGTACAACAACTTTTTCTTATTCCTTTAATTTATGGCCAAAATATAAAATACTCAGTTATAGCACAAACAAAGTCGGCAATTATGGGAAAAGCACCATCATTTTTGAAGGTAATGGATTTGGTAACAACTCAACAATTAGTTTAGCCAGAACCGGACAAGATACAATTAATGCCGATACGCTAACCCTTAACCGGTTCAAATGTTCTGCATTATTTGATTTTAATCAAAAAACGAAAGGCAAGTGGGACATAATTATCAATTTTGGTGATACTATAGTTATTATTAAAGAAGGGCTGGAAATAGAAGATTATAAGGCACCTGAAATAGAAGTAGAACTAATTGGGCAAAGTTATGTACGGCCTAACATGTATACCTATTATACAATAAATTATAGAAATATTGGGAATGTAAATGCGTATGAGATTCCCTTATCTATTCAGTTAACCAGCACAAACGAAGTCGCTGTTAAAGAGGGTTGGGAAAATTATGTGCCGGATTTTGGATCATTTTACACTCCAATCCCGGATGATTTCTCCTTTAAAAATGTGGATAATGAAACTGGAGAAGTGACAAAATATTTAGCACCTACAATTCCCATTATTCCACCAGGAGGATATGGGTCTCTCACTTTTGGTGTAAAAATGAACCATCCTACCGAAATTAAAGTGAATGCAGGCTCCCCCGTTTACAAAATAGATCCCAATGGTAGTATTGTTCCCAATCAGGACTTCTTTGATTGTTTTACAGGAATTGGGGAAGTTGCTAAAGACCAATTGGTAGAGTTAGGTATTGATGCTATTGAGGAGGTAGTTCCCGGTTTTAGTTGCGCTTTATCAGTAGGTGGTGCAATTGTAGAATCACAAGTGCAACTGGCAGAAAACAGAGGCGTTATTGATAAACCACTCGTTGGTAATTTTGTTGTTAATCTTGCAAAAGCTGGTATGGATTGTGCAATAAGTGCAATTCCAGGTGATGAATTAATTGCAAAAATTTGGGAAGTGTATAAATTAGCTAATGATGAGAATATCCTCCAGACACTCTCTTCATGCAACAGTGCCTTTAATCAGGGAAAGAGCAACTACATTGCTGCTACTATTGTAACATCAATTGATCCCAACGACAAAATCGGTTATCGTTCACCATCAGGTAGTCGGTATTTTAATAACGATAAAAATAATTTTACTTATATTATTAATTTTGAAAATAAAGAGACGGCCACCGCTCCTGCACAAGAGATTTCTATTACTGATACGCTTGATTTAAATTCATTTGATGTTAATAGTTTCAGAACAGGAAATATAATAATCGGAAGCAAAATTGTACAAGCACCTTACAGTATACAGGATTATACATGGGAGGTGGATATGCGCCCAGAATTTAACTTACTTACTAAGATTCAATTATCACTCGATAAATCAACGGGTATAGTTCATTGGTATTTAATGGCAGTAGATCCAATAACCGATACCTTGCCAACAAATCCACTGGTTGGTTTTCTGCCCCCCAATGATAGCCTCGGTTCCGGACAAGGCTCCGTTTCTTTTTCTATTAACCTAAAAGATGGCATCGGAAACGGAGGAAGTATAAATAACCGTGCTTCCATCGTGTTTGATTACAACGATCCTATTTTTACTCCGATCTGGTGTAATACAAAAGATATAATTGCCCCCGTAAGTACCATGTCGCAGCCAGTTGTTTCGGATAGTATGGCAACCATTAGCTGGCAGGCAGAAGATAACCAAGGCGGTTCGGGAGTGTATGCATATAATGTATTTGTAAAAAAAGCCGGAGAAGATTATCACTCTCTGTTAAGTTATTCGCCACTTAATTCTGTAGAGTTTAAATATAAAAAGAATATAGAGTATTCGTTTTATGTTACGGCTACAGATAGCGCCGGAAATGAAGAAGTAAAAACAAATATCCCGGAAGTTACTTTGCTTGTTAATGGTATTGCCAAGCATGTACTTCAGAATGTTACCATGTCCGTTTATCCTAATCCTTCACAAAAAAACACAGGGGTAACTGTAGCTTTTAATATTTCTGATAATTTATTAAAAAACGGACAATTAGTCATTTCAACCTTAAATGGTTCCATTATAAAGATAATTCCGCTTTCGGGAAAAGAAATGATGGTTAATGATCTTACTGCCGATACATTTATTTTTACGCTGCGAATTGGTAATGAAAAGGTAGTAAGTCAAAAGGTGGTAATTAAGTAATGTGTTTACATGATTAAAATTGTATAAAGATTTATCCCGCCGGGTATCAAAAATCTGGCGGGGTTTTATAAAAAGAATATTAATTTGCATTAAGATATGAAAAAAATAGTTTTATTCTTCACCAATCTGTATTTGCTTTGTACAGCAATACTACGAGCCAAAATTAATACTGTTATTAAAAAACGAATATTACTTTTTTTAGTAGTATTAACATTTGCATTTTCAAATTCATTTGCTGCTTCCGTTTGGGATGGCACATCGTCGACAATCTGGACTAATGGAATTGGCACATCTGACAACCCCTTTTTAATCGAAAATGCCGCCAACCTTGCTTTTTTAGCACAGTCTGTAAATAATGGGACTAAATATTCAGGAATTTTTTTTACAACGATGGTTGATATTGACTTGAATAGCCATCCATGGACTCCTATTGGGAAAAATTCAGTCTATTGTTTTTCTGGAAATTTAGATGGAAATGGTCATACAGTTTCAAATCTCTTTATCAATACTTCAATCCTTCAGTATGTGGGTTTGTTTGGTTATATTAAAAATGCTTCTGTTATGAATATTGGAATTACAGGTAATAGTTCAGTAACATGCATATTATCATTTTCTTTATCAAGTTATGTTGGAAGTATTTCGGGATATGCTTATTCCTCAAATATTATTAATTGTTATAATAGTGGAACTATAATGAGTAGTACAGTTAATTCGTCTTCTTTTGAGGATTGTTATGTTGGAGGAATAGTCGGTGAAGCATATTCCACTTCGGCTATTGTATATTGTTATAATACAGCAACAATTTACGGCGAAGCATTTTCAAATTCAACGGCTTCATCTTCAAGTCCTTTATATAATGTAAATTGTGCAATAAGTTTTGTTGGTGGAATAACTGGCTACATATCTAATTCGGTAAATCTTACTAATTGCAACAATGCTGGAAATGTCACCGGAGTTACTTCATCCTATGGTTCAAGTTATTGGTCAGATTGTCGAGTAGGAGGTGTTGTTGGAGAAGCAAATGCTACTTCGTCCTTATCTGAATGTTATAATACAGGAACAGTTAATGGAACATGCAATGATAATAACAGTTGTTATGTTGGCGGAGTAGTTGGTTGTTCTTCTGATATTATACTTACTGATTGTTTTAATGAGGGAGAAATTACTGGAACATTAACAAATATAAATGGTTATTCTTGTGGAGTCTCTTGTTATGTTAGCGGTATTCTTGGATTTGTTCACCATTCTACGGCGACTATTAAAAATTGCTATAATAAGGGTGATATAAGTTTAATAAGCTCTAAATGTTCTTGTTGTCTTGGTGGAGTTTTAGGAGGTGTTGAATATTCAGCATCCGCAATATTATTAAATTGTTTTAATACAGGAAACCTTTCTTGTACTGCATATGCCTCTGCATATACTACTGTATGGGGTATAATCGGTGGATTAGTTGGTTCCATTTATTCAAATTCAAATTACATCAGCATTACTAATTGTTACAACTCAGGAAGCGTTACCTGTTCGGCTCCAGAATGTAATTCGGGAGGAATAATCGGAGGCTCTTTTGCTTCAACATATACTATAAATTGTTACAATGTAGGATCAATTAGTGGTTCTGGTGCCACCTATCGTTATGTTGGGGGCATAGTAGGGTATATTTATTCTTCATTTACTGCAACTAATTGTTATTATTTGAATGGATGCGTATCAAATCCAACAAATACACAAGGCATTTTAAAAACAAGCGATTATATGAAAAGTATTGATTTTGTTACGGATTTGAATAATGGTAGCATAGCTTGGAAACAAGATAATAATTCGACAAACAATGGATATCCAATTTTAACCTACCTTACAGGCACTGTTAGTACATTGGCAGCAACTGAAATAACTCAAACTTCAGCTTTGCTTAATGGAGTAATAAACATAAATGAAACAATAGTTACAAAAGGTTTTCAATATAAATTATCGACACAAAGCGCCTATACGACGATAATAGTTTCTGATACTTCCATGAATTATCATTTGATAGGCTTAACTCCAAATACATCTTACATCTATAGAATTTTTGTGGGAACAGCTTCATTAGGAGTCATATATGCAAATACTCAAATTTTTACAACTCTTCCCGTAACAACAGTTACTTTACCAGCAACTAATGTTACTCGAACTGAGGCTACACTTAATGGTAAATTATCCGCAGGTAATGCTCCCATAACAATTGTTTCCAAAGGATTTAAATATAAAAAGTCTTCTGAAGGAAATTATAATATCATTACTGTATCAGAAGATACGCTGACATATCATCTAACCGGATTAACCCCAAATGTTAACTATGATTATTTTGCTTTTGTTGAAACATTAGAATATGGTATCCTTAGTGGAGATATAATAACTTTTAATACACCTCTTGTAACGACACTCCCTGTGACAAACATAACGAAAACATCGGCTACTATATCAGGAGAATATGACCCGAGTAATATTCCTTTTACTGTATTAAGCAAAGGTTTTGAATATAAAAAAATCTCAAATAATAATTATACGATAGTAACAGTTGCAGGCGATACTTTTTCATATAATTTAACAGGATTAATAGCCGCAACAAATTATACATTACGGGCATTCATCTTTACTTTAGAGCAGGGGATTATGTATGGAAATGAATTGACATTTGTAACTTTACAAAAAAATGAACCTGTTATTACATGGAATAATCCAGCAGATATAGTTTATGGAAGTGCATTAAGTACAAATGAATTAAATGCAACAACGAATATTGCAGGTATATTTACCTATACTCCTCCATTAGGAACAATATTAAATGTCGGTAATGGTCAACCACTAAGAGTTGACTTTACGCCAATAGATACGTTAAATTATACAAATGCCAGTAAAATTGTAACAATTAATGTTATTCCGGCTATTCTTTATGTATCAACTGATTCAGTAAATATAGAAGCGGCAGAAAACAGTTGCGTTTCAGTTAATATAACATCCAATACTACATGGACAGCAAGTTCTGATCAAACATGGCTGACATTAAGTCCGAATATACCAACTATTGGCAATGATTCGCTTACTCTGATGGCATCAGTTAATCCAACAAATGTAATCCGTACTGCAATAGTAACTATTTCAGCAATTGGAGTAACAGATCAAACAATTACCGTAATACAAGACGCTGGCGTAACAGAAATATGTGAAATAAGTAATGATCCATTATCAATATTTCCCAATCCGGTAGTAAACGAATTAACAATAAATAATGTTACTCAAAATGCAATAATATTAATTTACGACTTAAACGGCAGATTACTAATTAATAAAACAGCCAGAACAACAACAGAAAAAATTAATGTAAGCAGTTTAATAAATGGCATTTATTCTATAAAAGTGGTAGACAAAAAAAAGAATAGAATAAATAATTTTATAAAACAGTAGATTGATTATTAAAAATAGAACTAAAGTGAAAGAAAAATCTCAAAAACTAAAAAAAATAGTACTAAAACAAAATAAATTAAAACTTTTTATCTGTTTTTGTATTTAGTAGCTTAAAATACCTATATTTGTATCGTTTACTAAAAAATCTACGTGTTTTCCTTTTCATGATATAATATTCTACTTCGATGAACTAATAGAATAGACCATGCTTGCCAAAATGATAGAAAACTGCCGGCTAAGAAAAGAATATGGATGTAATTCCCTTCGTCCATCGGTAGATTCTGTGCTTGATAAACTCCGGGATTTTGAGTCAAAGGCGGGAAGGGATTATTTTGATGTCTTCAAACGGATAGAATTGAAAAAAAACAGTTACCTGTTACGCGAAGGCGAGGTATCCACCTGTTTATGGTTCCTCGAGGAAGGTTTGGTTCGGCTTTTTATCCAGAAAAAAGAGAAAGAGATTACCTGCGATTTCTTCTTTTCTTCCGAATTTATTGATTTATATGATAGTTCCACGCTTAAAACACCTTCGTATGTAAATATCCAGTTGCTTACCGATTCGGTGCTTTATACGATTAACTGGGCAAGGCTGGAAGTAATTAAAAAGCGCTATCCCATATTGGCGGAAATTGAGAAAATTATTGTTGTCTGCTACATTGAAAATTACAAAAAGCGTATTATCCAGTTTCAGTCTCTTACTTCCACCGAACGTTATCTGCAACTCATCAAAACGCATCCCTATATTATTCTCCAGGCTCCTCTTACCCAGACAGCCTCTTATCTTGGAATAAAACTTGAAACACTTTCGCGGATAAGATCGAAGATGAAAGAGATGTAGAGTTTATAAAGTTTGTAAAGTTTATAAAGTTTTAAGGTTCATAAGGTTTTTAAGGTTCATAAGGCTGAACGAAGCGATTCGGGATTCTTAAGGTTTATAAAGTTCTTAAGGTTTATAAGGTTTGTAAAGTTGAGCGAAGCGAAATCCCGATATAGAGTCGCTTAGGAGGAACGACTTAGCGATTCTTCATCGGGAAGCGAAGCGATTCGGGATTCTTAAAGTTCTTAAAGTTTTTAAGGTTCATAAGGTTTTTAAGGCTCTTAAGGCTCTTTGTGATGTCTTGGTACTCTTTGTGGTTTTAAAAAATGATTATCTGATATCTTACCTGAACAATTTATTAATAAAAATTCTCTGCGGTTCTCTGTGCAATTCTTTGCGGTTCTCTGCGGTAAAAAAAGATTTAAACGCAGAGAATCGTTCCCCGAGTGCTTGGGGTCGCAAAGGACCGCAGCCCCTGCTTTGTTGAAAATATAATGGAGCATATTAAAAATCATTACTGTTTGTTTTCATTGTTGTCCGAGAAAAATTCTTTATTCGTTCGAGTCCCGATTTTCGGGACGAGCTCCATCCGACCTTGATCTAAATTATTTACGGATGAAATCATTGATATATAACGTCCCGTACGGGACTTGTGAATAGATGGGGTTACTTTCTTTTTCTACCGATATTGAGTCCCTAACGGAACTATCCCGTAGGGATAAAATATGGGTAGAAGATTGTTTATACATTAACCTGAATCCCGTATGGGATGATATAAAAATTAATCGGACAATAGTGGTTTGTTTTATAATTTTGGGCAGAAAAAGCAGTAAGCAGTGGGCAGTTGAGCGAAGCGAAATCGCGATATAGAGTCGCTTAGGAGGAACGACTTAGCGATTCTTCATCGGGATAGGGCGGTCAACCCCAGAATACAGTTGCAGATTTATTATTTATTTTCAATGTGCTCTAATGTGCCTATTGTGGTTTATACTTTTTAAACCACTAAGAACACTAAGAATCACAAAGAAAAAGAATACTTAGTGCTCTAATGTGGCTATTGTGGTTTACATCTTTTTAACCACTAAGAACACTAAGAATCACAAAGAAAAAATACTTAGTGCCTCTTCGTGCCTTTGTGGTTTATACTTTTTTAACCTCTAAGAATACTAAGAATCACAAAGAAAAAAAATACTCAGTGCTCTAATGTGGCTATTGTGGTTTACATCTTTTTAACCACTAAGAACACTAAGAATCACAAAGGGAAAAACACTTAGTGCTCTAATGTGCCTATTGTGGTTCAGAAAAAGCAGTATGCAGTAAGGAGTAGGTAGTAAGTAGTTGTTAATGCCTAAATAGCATTGACAAGTAGTCAGTATACAGAAAGTTAATAATTTCTATGTGTCCTAATGTGGCTATTGTGGTTTACATCTTTTTAACCACTAAGAACACTAAGAATCACAAAGAAAAAATACTTAGTGCCTCTTCGTGCCTTTGTGGTTTATACTTTTTTAACCACGAAGAACACTAAGGAACACAAAGAAAAAAATACTTAGTGCTCTAATGTGCCTATTGTGGTTCAGAAAAAGCAGTAGGCAGAAAGCAGTATGCAATAGGCAGTATGCAGAAAGTTAATAATTTCTATGTGTCCTAATGTGCCTATTGTGGTTTAAAAAAAACATTGCCGATTTTGCATTTTTTGCCTTTTGTCAAATTAAAAACGGAATAACATTGTTATCTTTGTAACAGTTTTGTTCAGGTTAACTGTTCTGTTGTGATGGCTCTGTTGTATTCTCCTATAGTATCCCATTTCCCCTTCAAAAGGATTGCTCCGTCAGGGTTTCGGAGTAATGCGATTTTTCCCTTCAATAATTCATTTAGTAAGCTCTATAACCTAATCCGGTCTTTCGGTAATCCATTTATTAAGCTCTATAATTCCATCCCATCTTTCGGTAATTCATTTACAGAGCTCGATAATTCATTTACAGAGTTCGGTAATTCATTTACAGAGCTCGATAATTCATTTACAGAGTTCGGTAATTTATTTATAGAGTTCGGTAATTTATTTATAGAGTTCGGTAATTCATTTATAGAGCTCTATAATTCCATCCCATCTTTCGGTAATTCATTTACAGAACTCGATAATTCATTTACAGAGTTCGGTAATTCCATCCCGCTCAATGATAATAAAGAATGCAGACGGCATATTTGCCGTATTATCAATAAATTAACACAACTATCAACCATTTAAATTTTAAAATTATGGCAGACTACATCCCACAAAATGATGCTGAATTCAACGTATGACAGGATAATTTAGCAAAAGAATTCACTACCGGTTCAACCGCCTGGGGTATTCCTGAAGAAGACATTGCTGCATTGGTGGCAGTTCAAACCAACTGGAACACCTGCTATGCTAAGGCAAACAACAAAAACAACCGTACCAGCGCCGATGTGCAGGCCAAGGACGATGCCCGCGCGGTTTATGAAAAGAAGTTGCGCAGTTTCATTGCTCAATGGCTTACCAACAACACCAAAGTTTCGGACAGCGATCGTGAACGTATGGGCATTACCGTGAAAAGCGGAACCCGTACCGCCGTTCCCAAACCCATTACTGTTCCTGTAGGCAACGTAGATTTTTCTGTTCGCCTGCAACACACCATTCATTTTAATGACGAATCCACTCCCAAAAGCAAAGCTAAACCGGAAGGGGTACATGGCTGCGAAATATGGATGAAGCTGGGAGGCGAAGCGCCTAAGAATGCTTCCGAACTTACATTCGTAGCCACCGACACCCGTACACCGTTTGTAAAAACTTTTGAAGGAACCGATGCCGGCAAAACGGCTTATTACTGGCTTCGCTGGGTAAACACCCGCGGCGAGCTGGGACCATGGGGCAAAGCCATCAACGCGATGGTGGTTGGATAAAGGAATTTGAAGTTAGAAATCCGGAGTAAAGAGCTAACGGTTATCGGCTGTTAGCTCTTTTTTTTAGCCCACAATCAACAATCCGGAAGGTTTGTTCAGTCCTTCCTGTTCCCCGGAGTAATGAAAAGACTATTTTTTGTACATAACCGGACAACCGCCTGTTCGTTTTTATAACAACAAAAACTGCATAACTGCTGCAATACGCTGAAATAACTATGGTTAACCGGATGGCACGGGCTTTGATACTACCGTTTCAAACAAGGCCATGTTATGTTCAGAAATTTTTTAATCACCATTATCCGCAATTTCAACCGGTCAAAATGGTTTAGTATTGTAAATATATTAGGACTGAGTACCGGTCTGACAGCCGTTTTCATCATCTTCCTGTATATTTATCATGAAACCGGGTATGACCGGATGTATGCCAAAGGCAACCGTATCTACCGGCAGGTTCTTGTCGGAAAAGAGAACAACTACCCCATTCAACCCGGGGTATTTCTTCAGTATCAGCGAAACGAACTCAAGGGAGTGGAAGCAGTTACCATGTTGATGAAAAGACAGCTTACGGTAAAGGCTAAGGAAAAGGTGATAGGCAGCCAGGATTTTATTGTTGCCGACAGTCTTTTGTTTTCGTTTTTTGACTGGAAAAGTCTGAATGGTAACCCGGCAGAAGCCCTGCGAAGACCCGGAACAGTGATCCTGACCCAATCTGCCGCAAAGAAATACTTCGGCAATACCAATCCTGTCGGACAGGTGATGTTGTTCGAAAACTCATACAAGGCAACGGTGTCCGCCATCATTGAGGACATCCCGCAACAATCTTTTGTCCATTTTCTGGGAATACTGCCACTCGATTATTCAAGAGCAACCAACGCTTCCGAGTTGCACGAGTGGGGCAACAGCAGTTTCAATTTTTTCTGCCTGGTTAATCCCGGATATTCGCTTTCGGAAATCAAAGCCGGTATTTTTAACTGCTGGAAGAAGAATTCGCCTTATGCCACTAAAGCAAAAACCAATCCCTTCCGGTTGCAGTTGCTTCGCGACATCCACCTGCATTCCGAAACCAACCGTTGGGAAATTGAACCCCAGGGAAGCATTACCACCGTCCGGATACTGGGAATCACAGCCATTTTGATACTGTTGCTGGCATGCATCAATTTTGTGAACCTTTCCACTGCCCGCAATGCAAAACGGTTCCGGGAAATTGGCCTGCGAAAAGTTGTCGGCTCACAACGATATCACATCATTTTACAGTTTTTGCTCGAAACAGCCTTTTATATCCTTATTTCGCTGATTTTTGCCCTGCTGTTTACCGAATTGTTTCTGCCGTGGTTCTCGGGCTTAGCCGGTGCCGACCTTCGGCTGGAAACCTTACTCCGGCCGGAAGTATTTTCGGTTGTTTTGATCGTTCTATTATTGCTTATTGGCCTGGCCGGAAGCTATCCCGCATTTGTGTTGTCGGCTCCCAAACCGGCAGTGGTGTTGAAAAAACAGGGCGAATCGTTTGCCATAAATTCGCGCGTAAGCATAGGACTCAGGGAAGTACTAGTGATCGTGCAGTTTTTTGTTTCAGTCGCATTGATAACCGGGGCGATTATCGTACAGAAACAACTCAATTTCTTTTCGGAAAGCAGGCTTGGGATTGAATCGCACCAGAAGGTGGTTATAAAAAACCCATGGGATGATTTTATGACGCAACGTTTCGATGCGTTGACCGCCGAACTGAAAAAAATGCCTGAAGTAAAGGCAATCACCGGCTCCCATAATGTCCCCGGACAGTTTGAGAATAACTATGGCGTTTTTTTTATCAAAGGTACCGACCCTAAAAACCAGAGCATACAGGCTGCCCTTATCTCGGTAGAAAACAATTTCTTTGAAGTGATGAATTCATCCATCCTCCGGGGTGAAGGGTTTCCAAAGACGATGTCGAAGGCGGAACTCGACAGTTTCCCGGCATGTGTTGTGAACGAATCTCTTGCTACGCAACTGAACGCAATGGGAACAGGCGATGTTATCGGCCGGTCGCTGTCGGGGTTCTACGATCCGCTACCGTCCCGTAAAATCATTGGAGTGGTAAACGATATTCACTTCCGTTCCCTGCACGACAAGGTGATGCCCGCTGCTTTTATTGTAAGTAAATCGGTTTATCCCAATTTTAATCTCAATATTCTTGTTGATATTGATTCGCGTAATATGCCGGGCACCATGAAAAAAATAGAATCCGAATGGCAAAACATTACCAAAGACTGGCCTTTTGAATCCTATTTTCTCGATCAGCGATATGCTTCTCAATACGTCAGCGAGCAAAATCTTTCGGTTATTATCCGGGCTTTCACCGCTATTGCCCTGATTATTTCGTCTCTTGGATTACTGGCGTTGGTAATGTTTGTGTCGCAGTCGAAGAGAAAAGAAATAGGCATCCGGAAAGTGTTGGGAGCCGGCGACAACAGCCTGATACGTCTGATGTCGTGGCGGTTTGTACGGCTTGTGCTTATTGCCGATGTAATGGCTATACCTATTATTCTTTGGTTGTGCTCGCACTGGCTCTCGGGTTTTGCTTATCATATTGAAATTGGATGGTTTATTCCCATTGCTGTAATTTTCTTTTCGATAATTTTTACTTTTGCTGCAATTCTGTGGCAAACCTGGCGCGCGGTTACAGCCAATCCGGTGGATGTTCTTAAAGCTGAATAAACATGATCGTAAAACAAAAATACGGATGAAGAACTCACTTTTGTCACTTTTTGGTCATATTTTCGTTAAATTTTTCTATAAATAACGATAATTGAATTAATTTTGCAACAGAAAATTTAAAAAATCCATGTATTATGAAAATTATCTGTATTGGCCGTAATTATGCAGAACATGCGCAGGAATTAGGCAACGATGTACCCGAAGTACCGGTTTTTTTCCTTAAACCCGATACGGCATTGCTGCGAAGCAATCTGCCCTTTTTCTATCCTGATTTTTCCACCGACATCCATTACGAAACCGAACTTATCATCAGAATTAACCGGCTGGGGAAAAGTATACCCCAAAAATATGCCCGCGACTATTATGATGAAATCGGTATCGGTATCGATTTTACCGCCCGCGACATCCAACAGGAATGCAAAGCCAAAGGTCTGCCCTGGGAAATAGCCAAGGCTTTCGACAATTCGGCGGCCATCAGTAAATATATCCTCAAAGAAACGCTTCCTGCTCCCGACAACCTCCATTTTCATCTCGATATCAACGGGAAGACCGTACAAAAAGGAAACTCCGCCGACATGATCTTCAGTTTTGATGCCATCATCGCTTATATTTCGCAGTTTATGACGCTGAGAACCGGCGATCTTATCTTTACCGGAACACCTGCAGGCGTAGGTTCCGTAAAAATAAACGACCTGCTTGATGTTTACCTGGAAGGCGAAAGGATGATGCATTTCCGTATCAAATAGCATTAAAGAAAACACACTTTATTTTTCCGTTTCATTGATTTTACCGGTCAGTCCGGAATTCCTGTGATATAAGCAATAGAAACTAAAAATTATCGTATCATTGAATTTGAAAATCCTAAAAATAGAACACGGATTTTTGCTAAAAATAGCGGATTAAAAACGGATTTTTATTCCGACAAGTCGGAATGATTTTCAGACATATCCAATCTTAACATTCATGTTTGCATGAAATCAGTTTTAAATCTATTTGTATTAGAATCAGCGTTTATCCGTTTTATCCGTGAAATCCGTGTCCTATTCTTTTCTAAAATCAGCGTTTATCCGTGAAAATCCGCGTCCGGTTCTTTTTGGAATCAGCATCCGGTTCTTTTCCGATATATAACATCCTATTTGTCCGGTTACTTAAAATTTCATGAATTGCGTAAATAAATTAAAAAATTCATGTATATTTGTTTATCCAAAATTAACGCTATGGCTACAACTATTGCAAACACAGAAACCATCTGTGCCCTGGCTACCCCTGCAGGAGTCAGCGCCATTGGAATAATCAGGGTTTCAGGTCCCGAAACCTTTTCGATATGTGAAAAACTGCTGCGTCCCCTCAAAAAATCGTTTCGGCTCAGCACAGCGCCCACGCATACCCTTCATTTAATGCAGATATTCGACGAAGGAGAAATGCTTGATGAAGTATTGGTAAGTATCTTTCGTGCACCGCATTCATATACTGGCGAAGATTCCATCGAACTATCCTGTCATGGTTCGCTGTTTATTGAACAGAAAATCATTGAACTCCTGATCAAAAACGGCATCCGGCTGGCTCATCCCGGAGAATATACCATGCGGGCATTCCTTAACGGGAAGCTTGATCTGTCGCAGGCAGAAGCCGTTGCCGACCTCATTGCATCCCAATCAAAGGCGTCCCACGACATTGCCATTAACCAGATGCGGGGAGGCTTTACCCAAAAACTTCACAACCTGCGCCACGACCTGGTGAATTTTGCTACCTGGATCAATCTTGAACTGGATTTCAGCGAGGAAGATGTGGAATTTGCCGACAGAAAAGAAATACGTAAGCTATTGTGCGTGATCAAAGACGAACTCACCAAGCTCACAGGTTCCTTTTCGCTGGGCAATGTGCTTAAAAATGGAATTCCCGTGGCTATCGTCGGCAAACCGAATGTAGGTAAGTCCACCCTATTGAATGCCATACTCAACGAAGAACGCGCCATCGTGTCGGAGATACCCGGCACTACCCGCGACACCATTGAAGACACCCTCGTAATCGAAGGGGTTGCTTTCCGTTTTATTGATACGGCAGGTTTGCATCCTACCCAGGAATCGGTGGAAAGCATGGGTATCGAACGGACCTATCAGGCCATTGAACAGGCTTCCATTATCCTGTATATGATTGATATCAACGAAACATCAATAGAGGACATCAATGAAGCCCTGATTGATTTCAAAGAGCACCTGGAGAATAAGTCCAAACGCTTTATCATCATCGCCAATAAAACAGATCTGCTGGTGGAAACGCCCCATCATTTTTCCGATTTTGTAGAACTGGAAACCATTTTCATTTCGGCTAAACGCAAGGAAAATATCAAGCTCATTATCGAATCTCTGCTCACATCGGTGGATACGGGAAATTTTGAGAACGAAGCCATCATTTCCAATGCCCGTCATTATGAAGCTCTCCATAAAGCCCTTGAAGCTATGGAAAATGTGGAAAAAGGACTGGACGAACATATCCCCACCGACCTGCTTTCGACCGACATCAAGATGGCAATCCATTATATCGGCGAAATCACCGGCGAAGTTACTACCGATGAGATACTTAGTAATATTTTTGGAAAATTTTGTATAGGCAAATAAGATAATTCCTCAACCTTCTGATCTTTTCTGCCAACAAAAAGCAAAAAAATTTCATACCTACGATGTATCGTATAATAATTTTATATTATTTTTGGATGATATTTTCTTGTCCGCTACATCAAGAAGGTAAGAAGGTTGTTTAATGGCTATTTAAAATCATGAAATATCCATAATGACCTATGCTACTGCGAACCGGAAATAATATTTTATGGATATTTCCCCGAGATACCGGGGCAGGCTATTTGACCAATAAAAAATAAAATTAACAACACATGAAATTTTTTTACGCTTTATTTTTATTCCTTTCCATTACATTAGCGTCGTACTGTCAAAAGAATGACACCATTATTACCTTTTCCGGAAAAAGATACATAGGCAAAATTGAGACGCTTAAAAACAACTACGTAATAATGAACTTAACAAAGGATTCCACAAACAAATACATTGAGGAAATTAAAATAGACGATGTAAAGTATTGTTCAAGTCAGGAATTCACTAATATTACAGACCTCAATGTACTCCAACAACGTTTGAACGGACATAAATCCATCTATTATAAATACACCGCCGCCCAATACATGAAACAGGCAAAAATCAGTGGAATAATCGGTGTCAGTTTTTCTGCTTTATCTGGCATACTGATGACGTATGCCATATCGGCAAATATAGATGACCAACTGGATAAAAAACTACGAGATGCATTACCATGGATTTGCTGTGGACTTGCAGCTACCTCCGTTGCGGCTTACATCAATGGTTATTTAGCCATGCGAAAAGCAGGTATTATATTAAAGAAAACAGAGAAAACGGCTTTTTATCTTCGTCCTTCAGCTAACGGGGCGAGCCTGGTTTATAACTTCTGATTTAAAAAGAAATTGATAAATCTAAATTTCAATATATAATATCAATACGTTGTCTTTTTCTGCTTTGACAACAAATAACTAATGCAAAGGTTATCAACCCGGAATTATCTCCCGGGAAAGTTCTGCCAAATCCAACCCGTCGAAGTTGCCCGAACTCATCATCAGCAGGTTTTTATTCGTCCAATCCATAGCCAAAAGATAATCTTTTAGTGCCGAAGAATCGGTAAAAATTTGCAAATCCTTCCGGTTAAAGGCTTGTTTCACCTGCTCTATCGTAAGGGATGGCAGTTTTTTCAGAGCCAGGGCATGAGGGCTGAAATAAACAATAGCAACATCGGCATCATTCATAGCACCATCGTATTGCGGAAGAAAATCGCTGCTCAGGCTGCTGAAGGTATGCAGTTCCATACAGGCGACAAGGGTTTTATCCGTAAATTGCTCTTTCACGGCACGGGTGGTAGCTTTTAACTTGGAAGGAGAATGGGCAAAATCTTTAAAAATGGCTGTGCTCTTATTTTTAGCTATGAGTTCAAGCCTTTTGGAAGCGCCCTTAAAAGAGGAAATAGCTTGAAAGAACATTTCATCGGTAATGCCAAGCTCGTTACAGACCAAGCGTGCCCCGTTCAAATTAAGAAGATTATGCCGTCCGAAAATCTGTAATGGGATAGTTGATGGTTGATGGTTTATAGTTGATAGTTGTTCGTAATTCGTAATTCGCAATTCGTAATTGATAGAAGTTATTCCATCCTTAACCGTATAATCGGGAAGCAAATAGGGAATCTTTTTAATGTTGTTTCTGCAATCTTCAGCTACCAGTTTCACTTCCGGATCATCGGCACAATAGATTAACGTACCGCCAGGAGAGATAAGGTTGGCAAAAATGCGAAATTGTTCCACATAATTATCAAAGGTAGGAAAAACATTTTTATGATCCCAGGCAATACCGCTGATAAGAGCTATATCAGGTTTGTAAACATGAAACTTGGGTCGGCGGTCTATCGGTGAAGTGAGGTATTCATCACCTTCAATAACCATATATTTAGCATCTTCGGAAAGCTTCACCATCACATCGAAGCCCTCCAGTTGTGCACCTACCATATAATCGGTATCCACGTGATGATAGTTCAAAACATGAAGAATCATCGCCGTAATGGTGGTTTTGCCATGGCTTCCACCAATGACTATGCGTTTTTTATTTTTGGATTGTTCGTAAAGAAATTCGGGATATGAAAAGATTTTCAATCCCAATTCCTGTGCACGGAGGAGCTCGGAATTATCGGCGCGGGCATGCATGCCAAGAATAACGGCATCGAATTGTGGATTCAGTTTTTCGGAAAACCAGCCTTCGGCTTCGGGCAATAGATGATAGGAAGCTAAACGACTTCGGGCTGGTTCAAAAATTTCATCATCAGAACCGGTAACCGTATATCCTTTTTTACACATAGCAATGGCTAAATTATGCATTGCACTTCCGCCGATGGCAATAAAATGTACTCTCATTTTATAAATTTTTGACAAAATTATCTAAAATTTTTAAACCGGGGAAAAACACTTTACGGGTTGTTAAATGCTGAAATTGTTCCTGAAGCTACGCTTTCAAAAAAGTTATCACCCGTTCTCCGTTAGGATTAACCAGAATTGTAGTACCTTTGTATTTTATTATACTAAAATAATATGAGTCAATTAACCATCAGGCATTTATTAATCAATAGTTTTCAACAATTTGCCGATTTAGATGCTTTATCATACGTAGATTCCCCGGCAATTACTTACCGTGAACTTTACCAGAAAGTTTTTACCCTTTCATTACAACTCAAAGGTATAGGCATTACCAAGGGCGATAAGATAGCCATACTGAGCGGCAATGGACCCAACTGGGGAATAAGCTACCTGGCTACGGTTTGTATGGGTGCCGTGGTGGTTCCGATTTTAAATGATTTCAGTAAGAACGAAATACAGAATATACTTAATCATTCCGAGACCAAAGTTTTATTCATTTCAAAGAATTTACTTCATAAAATGGGTAACGAGGGTTACGAATTCGTGAAACACATCATCAGCATTGAAGATTTTTCGGCTAATACCTCTTTTGAAAGTTTTGCCTCGTCCTTTCCCAGTCCTTCGAATGCCGATTTTTCAACAGCTGATATCGATGAATTGTTTGGAACCCTGGAAGACGATGCCCTTGCATCCATTATTTATACTTCGGGAACCACCGGCCAATCGAAAGGAGTAATGCTTTCGCATAAAAATCTTATGTCGAACATGCAAAATACTTCCAGGATACAACCCATTACACCCAACGACCGTATGTTGTCGGTACTGCCGCTTTCGCACACTTACGAATGCACACTCGGATTTTTATTACCTTTATCCTTAGGCGGACAGATATTCTATTTTAAAGGCGCTCCGGTACCCAGCGTATTGCTGCCAGCCTTAAAAACCATACGTCCTACGATGATGCTTACCGTTCCGCTTATCATCGAAAAGATATATCGAAACAAAATCCAGCCTGTGGTTTCCAAAGGATTGATGAAATACCTGTTTCATTTTCCGCCCACACGCAAAGCGTTCAGCTATATGGTAGGTCTAAAATTAAAAAAGACTTTTGGCAATCAACTTCATTTTTTTGGAATAGGTGGCGCTCTGCTTGATGCCAAGGTTGAACTTTTTCTGAAAGAAGCAAAATTTCCATACGAAATAGGCTACGGACTTACCGAAACTTCTCCCCTTTTGGCAGGTAGCCCTGGTGGAAAACGGAGATACCGCAGCACCGGACCTTCCGTCCCGGGTCAGGAATTAAAGATAATCAACGTTAATCCTAAAACCGGCGAGGGCGAAATTATAGCCAAAGGCGATAACGTGATGAAGGGTTATTATAAAAACGAAGAGCTTACCAAAACCTGTTTTACCAAAGACGGCTGGTTTAAAACCGGCGATCTGGGTGTATTTGATAAGCAAATGAGACTTTACATTAAAGGACGCCTTAAAAATATGATTCTTCGTGCCAACGGCGAAAATATTTATCCTGAAGAGATAGAAGCGGTGGTAAACCGTCATAAATTAGTTGTTGAATCCATCGTTTATGAAATGAAAGGTAAACTCATAGCCAAGGTAAATCTGGATTATGAAGAGATTGAAAAACGTTTCAAGAACATGAAAGAAGCGGCACAACTTTTCCAAAACGATATTCAACAATACATCAAAAAGATACTTGACGACATCAAAACCTATGTCAATAATGAAGTGAGCAATTCATCGAAGTTGGTACTTGTTCTCGAGCAACCCGATCCCTTCATTAAAACACCAACGATGAAGATTAAAAAGTACTTGTACGTTTAAGCCATACACGGAATTTCTACGGTTGAGTTTTCGGCGGCGCTAAAGCAAATACATAAACCATACCCGGCTGATAGAATAAGATATAACCTCTGATTTTAAACTGCCCTTTTTCACGCAGGCGTTGTTGTTCTTCTTTGATTAATACTGCCTTGTCGCCTATACGAAGATATTCATACTTAGGTTCTTTTTCAATTTTAACGGGTACACTGAAAAGGTATTGAATTTCCTGAGGTTCTTTTGCCTTCAGCAATTCCGATTGAATATACTTACGTTTAAATTGGTTTAAAATGGCGGTATCCTTAACTATAACAGGTTCCTGGGCAAAGATTGATCCTGAAATTGCCACCAAAAACAGTGCGGCTTCCATAGGTATTGCTACCTTTAAAAAAGTTTTAATTGTCATCACATCCTCCTACAACTAATAAATATATTATTTGGCTCTCAGGCAGGATAACGTAGCTGTCTGGGTTTTACTTAAAATTCCCTGATAAAAACACAAACATACATAATATTTTAACAATAATCACACTTTTCGTAATTTTTTTTAAAAAAATTATTATTGGAAATACAATGCTCCACTTCGCCGAAATCAAGAGAATTAAGAATAATTTTTGCGGAGTGATAATTTCCGGCTTTTTGTGCCACCGACTGATTAATGATGCGGTAATATTCCTGGGTGGATTTCCAGCTTAAACCTCCGATAAGACCGATAGTTTTCATTTTTTTCTTTATGAACTAAAAGTTAAGTATTTACTTTGTAGAAATTACTTCCCCGTTTAATATTACCGTATCCACTTTATTGCTTCCGAAGGCATAAGGCATAAACTCATACGTGGAAATAGGCTTTGTAATAAACACATTGGCTATTTTACCTTTGGCAATACTGCCGTGTGTATCGCTGATACCCATAGCATAAGCCGAATTTATAGTGGTAGCATTAATAGCTTCTTCGGGCGTAAGCCTGAACATAATACAAGCCATCGAAAGCACCAATTGCATATTGCCCGAAGGAGAAGAACCGGGATTAAAATCGCTGGCAAAAGCCACCGGCAAACCGGCATCTATCATTTTACGAGCCGGAGCCAAAGGCATATTCAGAAAAAAAGCCGCTCCGGGAAGTATGGTGGGCATGGTTTCACTATCGAGCAAGGCTTTAATTTCATCGTCGCCGGTATATTCAAGATGGTCAACCGAAAGAGCATTGTATTTCACACCCAACTGAATACCTCCGGAATAGTCCAATTCATTGGCATGGATTTTCGGACGTAAACCATATTTCATACCGGCAATCAACATGCGGTCAGTTTCCTCTTCGGTAAAAAATCCCTTGTCGCAAAACACATCAATAAAATCGGCAAGCCCTTCCGAAGCAACCATCGGTATCATTTCATTGATGATTAAGTCCACATAATCGCCCTGCCTGCCGCGAAATGACAAAGGAACAGCATGAGCGCCAAGGAACGTAGGAACAATGGTCAAGGGTGAAAGTTCTTTCAGCTTTTTAATTACGCTGAGCATTTTCAGTTCATCCTCTGTGGTTAATCCGTAGCCGCTTTTTATTTCTACGGCGCCGGTACCCAGCATCATTATTTCGTGGAGCCTTTCCATAGACTGTTCCACCAATTCTTCTTCCGAGGAATCATGTATACGTTTGGCGGAATTTAATATGCCACCACCCCGCTGAGCAATTTCTTCATAACTCAGGCCTTTAATTTTATCAATATATTCTATCTCGCGGCTTCCGGCATAAACCAAATGGGTATGACTGTCGCAAAACGAAGGGAAAACCATACAATCTTTGGCATCTATTTCTTTGATCGACGATTGATTATTGGCAATTGATGATTGAAATAAGTCGGACATCTTGCCAAATTCCAGAATTTTGCCTTTGTCAATAAATAAAAAAGCATCTTTTATCGTTTCAAGTTTTGCCATTGATTTTCCGCAAACTCTTAATTTTGGCTGTTCTTCAACCTGCACCAGTTGTTTGATATTTTTAACTAATATCTTCATTTTTATTTATCTATAAATTAGGTTTCAAAATTACTAATTAATTTAAGCTGTGTTTTAAATAAATTTGTAAAACGTAATAATTATTTAAAACTTTTTTTACCTTTGCCTTGTATTAATAATGATTCATTAATCCCTATTCCTATGAAAACCAAAACTCTACTATTCTCAATTTTTTTGGCATTTATATTTTCCGCTCAGGTTTTTGCAAAAAAAGTTGAAATGAACGAAGCCCGAAAAGTGGCTCAGAACTTTTATTATGAACGATATACCCAATATTATGGCCATATCTCATACAGCGACATTTTATTCAGTAACGTAATTACAGAGGAATCCAATGGAGAAGCTGTTTATTATGTATTTTGCACTCCGACAAGTTTTGTAATTATATCCGCTGAAGATGCCATTAGCCCTGTTATTGGTTATTCGTTTACCAATACTTTTGAAAAACCAGCGCCCAAATCCAACGTTGGCAGTTATATGCACACCTATACCGAACAAGCTGAATGGGCGCGCGATAAAAAGATCAGCGCCGATGCCGAAACGCTTGCTCAATGGAAATATTATCTTGCCGATGACATCAATCAGCTTAACCTTACAAAGGGTGATCGCAATGTTGATCCCCTGCTGATAGTCATGTGGAATCAGGATTATCCCTATAATGCACTTTGTCCTGAAGATGAATCTGGCCCAGGAGGTCATGTGTATGCAGGCTGTGTGGCTACGGCTATGTCAATGATCATGTATCATTACCGTTATCCTATCCATGGAACAGGTACTAAAACATATTATTGCGCTCCTTACGGATCGCTTACCGCCAACTTTGGAAATACGTATTATAAATGGGACGATATGCTAAATAGTATTACCACCGGAAGCGGTAACAGCATACCGGCTATTGCTGAACTGCAATATCAATGTGGTGTAGCCGTTTCTATGCATTACGCGCCAGAGGCATCAGGCGCTTACAGTACAGATGTTCCTGCCGCTGTACGCAATTATTTCGGATATTCACTCCAAACCCAATATGCTGAACGGGCTTCCTACAATTCCACTCAATGGCAAACCATGATCTTAGACAATATTGATGCTAAAAAACCTATTTATTATAGCGGACAAGGTACCGAAGGTGGCCATGCTTTTGTTTTGGATGGATATCAGGGTACAGGCATAAATATGCTCTATCATTTTAACTTTGGTTGGAGCGGACAAGACAATGGCTTTTTTAGCCTTAATAACCTCAATGGTTTTAACTCAAACCAGGCAATGGTCCGTAATTTTATCCCCAAAGATAATTATCCTTACGGATGCGGAAATGATACGTTAACAAACGTTAACGGCTCATTTGAAGATGGTAGCGGTCCTCTGGCAAACTACACTGCAGGCAATAACTGCAGTTGGCTAATCGCTCCAACTGATTCAGTTACAAGTATTACGTTAAATTTCACAGCCTTCGACGTTGCTTCCGACGATAATGTTAATGTTTACGACGGCGCCACAACTTCCGATCCCCTTCTCGGCACTTTTACCGGAAGTACTATTCCCACGGCTGTTACCTCCACCGGAAGCAAAATGCTTGTTACCTTCACCACCAATGCAAGCAATGCAGCAAAAGGATGGCAGGCAGAATATACATCCACAGTAAAAACTTATTGCAGTGGGATAGCTAATATTACTCAACCAAGTGGAACTCTTTCTGATGGTAGCGGTGTTAAAAATTACAACAATAATTCACTTTGCCGTTGGAAAATTCAACCCACGGGCGCTCCATTTGTTACCCTCACTTTTACCAACTTCCAGTTAGTTGACCCCAAAGATTATATGGAAATTTACGATTTAGCCAACAACCAGCTTCTGGCTACTTATACCGGAACAACTATTCCTCCGGCCGTAACTTCACCAAGCGGCAAAATGTATATTGTTTTCCGCACAGGCAATTTCTACAATGCCGATGGATGGGACGCTACGTTTTCAAGCACCAATACTTTGCACAATATCAGCGGAGTAATCAATTATCCCAAATCTACTCCTGTTCCTTTAAGCAATATAGATTTAACCCTAAAGGATAATAACGGAACTGAAGTAGCATCTACTACTACCGGAGCAGATGGAAGTTATAACTTTGCAAGTATCTCCGATGGTGATTACACTTTAACACCCTCAACAACCAAAGCCTGGGGCGGTGTTTCGGCTACCGATGTTTTATTGTATAAAAAACATATCGCTGGTATTTCAACCTTAACCGGAATTTTCCTCAATTCAGGAGATGTTAATGGTTCAAGCAGTCTCAGCGCTTCCGATATCCTGTTAATTAAAAAACGTATTGCCGGTATGATTTCTTCATTTTCTGTGGGTGATTGGCTGTTCGATAACACACCGGTTACAGTTAGCGGAAATGATGTGATTCAAAATTTCAATGGTTTGATTTATGGAGATGCAAACGCTTCCTATACTCCTGCTGTTAAGGGTAATTATATCAGCAATGAATCTTCAGCTTCCTTTACAATACAACCGGTAACCGGACAATCCGGCAAAATTATTGTTCCGGTATATGCTTCTGATGTTCAGAATATGGGAGCTCTACAGTTTACCATCAATTATGATCCTGCCAAACTTCAGTTTGCAGGCGCTGATAATTGGTTCAACGGTATTCAGGATGTAACTGTGGGCAATCCTGCTCCCGGCCAACTGACTTTCGTTTGGGCTGCCGATGCCGACGGAATTAATATTACCAATGCCAAGCTGTTTGACCTGCATTTCAATTCCCTGTCGTCCGAAACTTCAACCATAAATTGGAGCGACGAACCGACAATCCGTGAATATGCCGACTGGAATGGAAACATTTCAACTCCCAAATATGCTAACGGAACAATTGGAAATACGCTGGACAATTCCTTATTAACCATTTATCCCAATCCAAACGACGGTTCATTTTTACTTAATTTCGGTTCGATAAAAAGCCCTGTAACTTCTGTTAAAATAGTGAATTTGCTGGGTGGTGTGGTTTACGAAGAACAGCTTACTCAAAATCAGTCTCTTTCCAAAACCTTCAATATCCATGGCTTAGCAAAAGGCATTTATACCGTTTTGGTTAAAACTGAAAATGGACAATTCATGAAAAAACTCATTATTGAGTAATCTCATTATGAGTCTGTAATAAATTTATTATTTTAGAAAATTATTAATATCAATGAGTCCCGATAAACGGGACTCATTTTTTTAAACTCATCAAATATCCTTTTTTTCAGATGAAAACAATTAAAATCTTGACAGTAATTATTCTGGCATTTTTATTGCCCGGATTAAATTTCGGAGAAACTATTCCCCAGGATCAGGCACAAACCGTGGCTTTAAATTTTTATTATGCCAAATTAAACCTGCATGCTAAAGTCGGGTTTAATGATATAAAAATCAGTCAGGCTTTTACAAAAACTTTTGAGAACAAACCTGTTTATTATGTCTTTAATATCCAAAATCATGGTTTTGTGATGGTAGCTGCCGATAATTTGGTTTACCCGATATTAGGTTATTCATTTGAAAGCCAATTTTCCGATGAAAATTATCCCGAAAATTTTGAAAACTGGGTACAGGGATACTCAAAGCAGATAAACTATGCTCGGGAGCAAAAATTAAGTCCTGATTCTAAAACGGCAGATGCCTGGAAAGCTTTATTAACCACAAAAGATGGCTTGCCATTGGAAATAAAAGGAGAACGGGAAGTTCTTCCGTTAATAACAACTACTTGGGATCAGGGAGCCAATTACAATGCATTGTGCCCGGCCGATGGCGCCGGTCCCGGAGGACATGTGTGGTCGGGATGTGTGGCTACCGCTATGTGCCAGATAATGAACTATTGGCGCTATCCTATCCAGGGAACAGGTTCTCATGGCTATTATCCTAACGGTTATGATTATCAGTTTGCCGATTTTGGAAATACTACCTATAACTGGGATAACATGACCAATTCCATTTCCGGAAACGGGAATTATGATATGGCTCTTATCCAATATCACTGCGGAGTGGCGGTTAATATGATGTATTCCCCTACCGGATCGGGAGCTTACAGCGAAGATGCGGCAACGGCTCTGCGTACCTATTTCCATTATTCTTCTTCGCTTCAGCTACTCGAAAAAGATTCGTATACCGAAGACCAATGGACAGCTATTTTGCGGTCGAATCTCGATAATCACCAACCCATGTATTACGATGGTTATGGTACCGGCGGTCATGCTTTTAATATGGATGGCTATCAGGGTACCGATTTTTTCCATTTCAACTGGGGCTGGAGCGGTTCTTACAACGGATACTTCTATCTGACTAACCTGAATCCGGGAGGAGATAATTTTACTAACGGACAAGGTGCTATTGTTAACTTTGTGCCAGGAAACGATTATCCTTATTTCTGCACAGGAAGCAAAACCCTAACAACACTTGGCGGAACCATAGAGGACGGAAGCGGCCCGCAATCCAACTACCAACAGAGAGCCGATTGCAGTTGGCTAATCAACCCATCCGATTCAGTAACTAAAATCACCCTTTCATTCGACCGGTTTGAAACCAACGACTTGGATTTTATTTCCATTTATGATGGCGCTGATGCTTCAGCACCTTTGTTAGCTCAATATTCCGGAGCAAACATTCCTCCGGCTGTAACTTCTTCAGGCGATAAAATGTTCATTACGTTTAAAGCCGTAAGCAATAGCCCGATGTCGGGATGGAGAGCCAGTTATAATGCATCAGCCGTAGATTTCTGTAAAGGGGTAGTTCACTTAACAGATAATACTGGTACCATTTCAGATGGAAGTGGAAACCGCAACTATCAGAATAAATCCATTTGTACATGGATTATTTCCCCGCCCAATGCCAGTTCGGTTACTCTTACCTTTACCTCTTTCGATACTGAAGCTGAAAATGATTATGTGGAAATTTACGATTATTCGTCCCAACAACTTTTGGCTACTTTCTCCGGCAATGTCATTCCGGCGCCAGTTACATCCAATTCCGGAAAGATGTTTATCCGTTTTATTACCAATTCAAATATTACCGGTGCAGGTTGGACCGCCAATTATTCTTCTGAGGTTTTGTTAAATTCCATAAGCGGAACCATTACTTATCCACAGGCTAATAATCCTGTTCCTCTTGCCAATGTTGCACTGAATCTTAAAAATGATGCCGGAACCGTAATCGCGACTTCCCTTAGTGATGCCAATGGAAACTACCAGTTTACCGGTATTGCAGCAGGGAATTATACCATAGAAGCTTCGGTAAATAAGTCCTGGGGCGGAGTAGATGCTGTTGACATACTTCTTTATAAAAAACATCTTGCATACATTTCTCCTTTACAGGGAATTTTCCTTGCTTCAGGCGATGTAAACGGTTCAGGTGGGTTATCAGTGAGTGATTTACTGATCATTAAAAAACGTATTGCCGCCATCTATACTTCTTTCACTTCCGGCGATTGGTTATTTAATACAGCGCCCGTTTCCGTAAATGGAAGCAATGTGGTTTATAACTTCAACGGTTTATGCTACGGTGATGCCGATGCGTCCTATAATCTGTTTTCGGACAAAGGCACAACATCCGATAAAAATACGGTAAAAGAATAAATTAAATTATTACAATGGAAGGCATCTCTGAAATGGGATGCCTTCTTTTTTTATACAAAATGAACAAATTGTCCATATTCAAGCCTACGCTGGTAATTAATGAAGCCATTTGTAAAAACAATATCAAACAAATGGCAGAAAAAGCCCGGAAACATCATCTTATTTTTCGTCCGCATTTTAAAACCCATTTTTCAGCCGAAATCGGAGAATGGTTCCGCGATCAGGGTGTTTCCTGCATTACGGTTTCGTCAGTGCAAATGGCTGAATATTTTGCTTCGCATGGCTGGAAAGATATTGCCATCGCCTTTCCTGTCAATATTGCTGAAGCAGAAAAGATAAATGAATTGGCTTCCAAAATACGGCTGAGCATTTTGATAGAATCCGTACAAACCGTAGATTATCTGGATAAAAACCTCCGTTCGGAAACAGATGCTTATGTAAAAATTGATACCGGCTACCACCGCACCGGCATCGGAAGCACTGCCATTAATGAAATTCAGAATGTCGTTGAAAAAGTAAGGCTATCGTCCCATTTACGGTTTAAAGGATTTCTTACCCATGCCGGAAACACTTACCATGCAAAATCGGTAGCCGAAATTCTTGAAATTTCGCGACACAGTATCCGCCAAATGGTGAACCTGAAAAACGTTTTTCAGAAATCGTATCCCCAGCTGATTATTTCAACCGGCGATACCCCTTCGTGCAGCATAGAAGACAATTTTTCGGGAACAGACGAAATCCGTCCGGGAAATTTTGTCTTTTACGACTTTATGCAATACCGGCTGCATTCCTGTTTGTTGGAGCAAATTGCCATAATGATGGCTTGTCCGGTTGTGGCCAAACATCCCGAACGGAATGAACTGGTCGTTTACGGTGGAGCCGTGCATTTTTCCAAAGAATTTATTCTGAATGAAGATTCCGCACGCAATTACGGACAAATGGTGGATTTTGATGGCAAAAACTGGCCATCGTCATTGGAAGATGCTTATCTCTCGGATCTTTCACAGGAACATGGCATTGTAAAATGTTCAGACGCCGTTTTCCAAAAATACAAACCCGGCGACATCGTCGGCTTTTTTCCGATACATTCCTGCCTTACCGCCAATTTGATGGGATTATATCATACCACCGGCAACCGGATTATCCGGAGAATGGAACTATCCTATTAAAAGAATATCGCCCGTTTTACTTCAACATTAGACATTTACCTCCGGTAGTTAAACCGACAGAAAGGGAGGATGCTGCAACAACGTTTGCACCAAGGTGAAACGTTGTATGGCCATTGGCTATTGGCTGTTAGCTATTAGCAATTGGCCAACAGCTAATGGCTAATGACCAAAAGCGATTTATTTCTATATGCGCCTACACCTTTGCAGATGCAATAATACAAACGTAATACTACATCTGCAACCTTGCAGATACGATAATACAAACGGAATACTGCATCTGCAACCTTGCAGATACGATAATACAAACGGAATGCTGTACCTGCAACTTTGCAGATACGATAATACAAACGGAATACTGCCTCTGCAACTTTGCAGATACGATAATACAAACGGAATGCTGTACCTGCAACTTTGCAGATACGATAATACAAACGGAATACTGCATCTGCAACTTTGCAGATACGATAATACAAACGGAATGCTGCATCTGCAACTTTGCAGATACGATAATACAAACGGAATGCTGCATCTGCAACTTTGCAGATGCAATAATACAAACGGAATGCTGTACCTGCAACTTTGCAGATGCAATAATACAAACAAAAGATTACCACTGTAGTCTGATGGACTAAAACCCCGTAGTGTAATGTTGTACTACCGTGTATGGCTATTGGCTAACAGCTAATGGCCAAAAGCAGATAATAATACAAACGGAACCAGGATAACGGGCTTGGCATTGTTAAAATGCCGTGTTATTTCATCCGTAAGTAATTTACGACGGGAACGAAAGAGCGATTAGTATTTTTAAAAAAAATAATTATAACACGAACGATAGATCAAAAACATTATTAATTTTGTTGCATGGTTTTTCCGAAAGGAATGAAGTTTAAATAAAAAGCTTCCCCCGTAGAGGCAAAACCACAATCAACGACTAAATTAACAGAGTATACACCAACAAAGGAGGAAGCGCTGCAAAAGTAATTGAAATTCCGGGAACATTCGTAACACTGATAATGGATTGCCAAATATTCCGGCGAAGGTTCTTCCGGTAATAACCGGAATTGCTTGACTGCGAAAGTGGAAATTATTACTTTTTATCAATAAAATAATTTTTAAAAATGAAAAAAACAATAAATTTATTTATAGTACTAAGTATATTTTCTATTGCTTTTTATGGTTGTAAGAAGGATAATGAACCGGCAACTCAAAAAAACAGTTCTGCATCCAATGACCTTAAGATTGAAAAGCAAATACTTAATTTTAAAAGTAAAATCAAAAGTAACCTTAAAAGCGACGAAACATTATCTATTGATAGTGCAGTATGGTATGTAGAAGCCGCATTAAATTATTCTCATTCGGTAGTTCAAAGATGTACCGAATTTAAAGTTGATACTACCGTTATACCCGTTCCTGTAAACGATGGTAAAATATCTTTACAGGATCTTTCATCGGCAATGAGCAGTTTTGAAGAGAGCATTACATCTGATCTTGCCAATAGTGGTTACGCAAATGCAAGTTTATATCTTGCTGACATTTCGGTTGCTCATCTGAAAAGCACAAATAGTGTAAACCTGAAAATGACCGCTCTTGTAAATAGCGGATACATTGATCCGACTCATTTCCATGTGGGAGAAGATTGGATTTGGGGATTTAATTTAGGAAAATGTGATGGTACTTGTGCAGGCAGAGATGCAGCTACAGAATTAACCAGAGTTTCCAATATGTATGTAGCTATTCCTTCAGGTAATTATTATTATACTAGCATTAGAACAAATAGAGTATCAGCTCTAGATCTTACAACACCTTCTCCGAATCCATGGGGTTTCTGGAACCGTCTTTTATTCGTAGATGCAGGTCCTGGTGAAGAACCACTTACTCAGCCATGTATTCCATATGATGCGATGAATTATTACTTAAACAACATAGTAACGTTATCCCAAACATATCAACCTGGCGTGCAATTAATAAATATATCTTGTACCTGGCAAACAGGATTAAGTACTGAATCTTGGATTTATTATCATGATGTAGATTATACAGGAGGAACTCCTCATGTTTCTTCCGGTGGTGAAACCAAGTAAATTTCAAGGACTGCACAAAATGTGCAGTCCTCTTTTTTAATTTTTATAATTAATTATCAAAATTATGATTAGAAAATTGTTTATCAGTTTAGCTGTCTTTTGCGGAATTTCCTTTATTTCAAAGGCACAGACGGATTTTGTTATATCATTAACCATGCCTCAAGGCAGTGATCTTGTTTTTGATGCCCATGAATTATCCGACGGCTCTTTTTTGTTTGCAGGCAAGTCGTATATTTCGAATACCCAAAAGAGTAAACCATTATTAATAAAATCGGATCCTTACGGGAATATTCTATTCCTTAAACAATTTGACTTACCTTCAGGAAAGGGAGATTTTTATAATATACTGGAAAATAATGGAAATTTATATGTTATTGGTAGTTCAACGGATAGTATAGCTGGGAATAGTAAAGTGTTTTTTTCAGAATTAACTGAAGATCTTGACACCTTAGGACTTCATTATTATAATTTACCCGACAGTTTATTGATTGGTAACGGAAAATGTTTCCGGAATTCAACCGGCGATTTTATTTATTACGGATTTCTTACGCTCAATCATGAACCATATTATCCTTATTACATGTACGTATTGAAGTGGAATCCTGATAAAGACAAAAACTTTACTGCATTTAAAATCATTGATAGCATTGCACAATGTCAGACTATCATTGAGAAAAAGAATCATGATGGCTATTATGCATTTGTAAACAAAGTAGCTCTTATGAAAAGCATGATGTTAGAGATGGATACTTCTTTTACCATTCAATCTGCTTTCTCTTTCCCGGAAAATTATCATAATATGTTGTCTGCTCAATGGGTTAACGATACAAATATCGTTTTTGCTGCTGAAAAAGCGTCTTTGCCTCCGCCTTATACTACTGAAGATAGAGGAATCGGCGTTATGTTGTTAAATCCTGAAGATACCATTATCTCGCAAGCGTATATTGGCGATGCTGATACCGTTGATTTTCCGGCCTTCAGGGAAAGTATAATTGTAAGAAATCCGGAAACCATTTATATTGGCGGAACGAAAAATGTAGATATGACGATATGGTCCACCAATAAATCATGGTATATTCTTTCCAAACTTGATGAACAGCTGAATGTAGTATGGACGAAGTATTATGGAGGGGATGCTTATTATAATCTATGGACGATAAAAGAAACACAGGATGGCGGTTGCCTGATGCTGGGTACGCGCTACGATTACCTTACCCAGAGAGAACGGGATATCTATATCGTAAGGGTGGATGAAAATGGATTAATAACCTCCACCAACGAAATGCCTCCGCTAACGGTAAGCGAAGCCATCGTTTATCCCAACCCCGGCAGCACACAACTTACCATAGAAACGGCATTAAAAGACCTGCAATTTGAACTATATAGCACCAACGGGCAAACCGTCGTCAGTCAGCCGGTGAATAACGGAACCACCACCGTCAACACTTCCGTTTTACCGGCAGGTGTCTATTTATACCGCTTTATGAATAAAGAAAAGATAGTGGAAAGCGGAAAATGGGTGAAGGAATGATGACTGGCTGTTAGCCATTAGCTATTAGCAATTGGCTAATGGCTAATAGCCAATAGCAATTTATTTCTTTACTACATGCCTCTGCAACTTCGCAGATACGATAATACAAACGGAATGCTGCCTCCGCAACCTTGCAGATACGATAATACAAACGGAATGCTGCCCCTGCAACCTTGCAGATACAATAGTACAAACGGAATACTGCATCTGCAACTTTGCAGATACGATAATACAAACGGAATACTGCATCTGCAACCTTGCAGATACGATAATACAAACGGAATGCTGTACCTGCAACTTTGCAGATACGATAATACAAACGGAATACTGCCTCTGCAACTTTGCAGATACGATAATACAAACGGAATGCTGTACCTGCAACTTTGCAGATACGATAATACAAACGGAATACTGCATCTGCAACTTTGCAGATACGATAATACAAACGGAATGCTGCATCTGCAACTTTGCAGATGCAATAATACAAACGGAATGCTGTACCTGCAACTTTGCAGATGCAATAATACAAACAAAAGATTACCACTGTAGTCTGATGGACTAAAACCCCGTAGTGCAACTTTGTGCCGGAGCTTGGTGTAACGTTGTGCTACCGTGTATGGCGGTTGGCTATTAGCTGTTGGCGGTTTGCTAAAAGCCAACGGCTAATGGCCAAAAGCTAATGGCCAATTTTAAACGCTGATAGGTACTGCGTACACTGACAGGTTTAGGAAAATTTTCGTAAATCACTTCATCACTTTCATCACTTCATCACTTTCATCACTTTCATCACTTCATCACTTTCATCACTCAATTCGTAATTGCTTTTGTGGGTGGGGTCGGAAAAACCGGAAGTTCCATTAAGTTAAAATAGGGTTTAAAAAATATTTTTAATAATTGTTGTTTACTATAATTATTTTTTTATTATTTTTATACCCTTAATTTTCGTACTAATGTACTAATTTTAAACCTTTAAAAAAAAACATCATGTTAAATCTTGAAAATCTTTTTCTGAATTTTTTCCGTGATGCCTACATCACGGATCTGAGGCTTGACAAATTTGCCCATGCTTTGCTGGCAAGCCTTCGCAGTAACAATCCCGACGGAAAGTACGATGCTGAAATAGCAACATTGGAAACCGTTCTTGCTATCTTTTCAACGGCGCTGGCTGCCGAAGACGTCAGTTTTTCGCAGCAGCAAAGCCATACGGTGAATGTAGATGATATCATCAAATCCTTTAAAACGGAAATACAGAAATGTGAAGGTTTGATTTCAGGCAATTTCGGCAAAAAGTCGCCGGAATACGAAGAGGCATTTCCTTTAGGATTAAAGGAATATTCCCATGTTACCAAGACAACGATAGAGAACCTGCTCAATCGCATGGTAACTTTCCTCAACACTCATAAAAGTACGTTGGGCGAACCGGTTTACACCCGTTTTGCAGGTCTGCAATCCGGCTATCAGCTTGCCCGCGAGGAACAGCTTGAGAAAAAAGGAGCCACCTCTTCGAGCCGCAGTGCTTCGTCGGCTCAGCGTATTCCTCTGGAAACGGAGATGCAGAAGATCATCCTTAAAATAGCCACCGACCATGTGAACGACCCCATAGGCGGAATGGCTTATTTCGATCAGCGCATCATCCGCCGCCCTCATCATCGTGAAGGAGCTACCGGATTTGGCAGCTTCAAGGGTACGATCATTGATTCGGTTACTAAGGCTCCGCTGGCCAATGTGATGGTTCAGTTTGTGGATACCGACTATGCCGATGTAACCGACATTAAAGGTGAATTTTCCTTTGATGAAGTGGCAAGCGGTGAATACAACCTAAAGGTTAGCCTTGCCGGTTACCAGGACTATGAATCGAAGGTCGTCATCGGTAATACCACCACCACACTTGATGTGGCTTTGGTGATGAACCCGGCAGGCGTATAGACGGCTGACGAAAAAAACGTAGTGAAACTTTGTGCCGGAACTTTGTGCAACATTGTGCTACCGTGTATAGCTGTTGGCTATTGGCAGTTGGCTAAAAGCTAACGGCTAATAGCTAATGGCTAAGTTTAAACGCTGACAGACACTTCGTATGCTGTCAGGTTTTGGAATGTTTTCGTAATTCGTAATTTTTAATTCGTAATTGTCTTTTAAACGCTAACAGGTACTTCGTACGCTGTCAGGTTTCTCAAAATGACATTTGGCTAGCGGCTAAAAGCTAATAGCTAACAGCTAATAGCTAATGACTCGATGTAAAAGTAGCATCATGAGATATGACACAAAAAAGGATGGCAAGCCATCCTTTTTCTGTAAAACTAAACCTGATTACTACCCTCAGAATAATTTTTCAATCAGGTCAACCACGCGGTTTGAATAACCCCATTCGTTGTCGTACCATGAAAGAATTTTAACGGTTTTCCCCATAACCATAGTGCTTTGAGCATCGAAAATGGAGGAATGGGAGTTGTGAATGATGTCAACCGATACAATTTCGTCCTCGGTATATTCCACAATACCTTTCATTGGACCTTCGGCGGCTTCTTTAACGGCAGCATTGATTTCTTCCTTGGTAGCTTCCACTCTTAAATTAGCAACCAGGTCAACCAGCGAGCCGGTAGGAGTTGGTACACGGATAGCTAAACCATCCATTTTACCTTTGAGTTCAGGGATAACTTTGCCTACGGCTTTTGCAGCTCCGGTAGTCGTAGGAATCTGCGAAACAGCAGCCGAACGGGCACGACGCAAATCGGAATGAGGTGCATCTAAAATCATCTGATCGTTGGTATAGGAGTGAATGGTTGTCATAAAACCATTTTCTATACCAAACTTGTCGTTTAATATCTTGGCTATCGGAGCCAGACAATTAGTTGTACACGAAGCATTGGAAACACATTGATCGGTGTCTTTTAATTCGTTATCGTTTACGCCAAGAACGATCATGTTATCAATCTGATCTTTGGCCGGAACGGTTAAAATAACTTTTTTAGCTCCATTTTTCAAATGATCGCCATAACCACCTTTAGTGCTTTCTTTGGAACGGAAAATACCGGTAGATTCCACAACCACATCCGGAGTTTGTGCCCAGGGGATATTAATCGGGCTACGTTCGGCAGAAACCGGGATTCTTTTTCCGTTCACGATAATAGCGCCATCATCAAATGTAGCCGTTCCGTTAAATTTTCCCTGCGTTGAATCGTATTTCAACAGGTGAGCGAGGGTTTTAGTGTTCGTCAAATCGTTAATACCGACGATTTCGATATTATCTCTTTCCAACGCAATTTTAAAAACGTTCCGTCCGATACGTCCGAATCCGTTAATTGCAACCTTAATTTTTGACATGTTAATATTATTTAGTAAATGATTTTTTTATTCTAACAACCGACAATTACCTTTTGTTTATTGTTACAAAAAAATAAACGTAATATTTTGAACATTATTATTTTGTACCAACTAAAAAAGAATACAAATTTACGTTAAAAATGTAAAAATTCCGTGCTAACTTTGGGAAATATTATTATTTTTGATTTACCGTAAGCATTTGAAGAATGAAAGAAAAATTTGTGTCGAAGGCTCTGGAAGCCAATTTAGCCGAAACCCGCTATAAAAATATCGTTATTCCCGAAGAACACCAGCTGTTTATTCAATTGTCCAATGCCTATTACGGCATCAATAAACGGGCTTCGGAATGTGTTATCGAATACCAGCATCCTTTTTCCAACCGCAAATTTGTCGTCGAACAACTTCGCGAAATTGCGCTTACCGATTTCTGGTTCTACAACGGGCTTCCGGATGCTGAAAATGCTTTCCGGATTATCCTGAACATGTACAATAACCTGCTGCAACAAAGCCTTCCGGAAGATCTTCAGATACAAATCATCAAGACCCTGCTCGAATTTATTAAACGGCTTTCAGAACAAACCATACTGCATGAACAAACGATCAACAGATGCTTCGAAATTTTTAAACTGAATTTTGAGAAAAATGAACTCAGCTTTATCAAAAGCTCCAAGTTTTTCATCAAGTATCTCATCAAAACAATAACCATCAACACTTTTAAAGATTCCATATTCGCCATCACCCAAAGCATTTTCCTCAAAAATATCGACTATTGGGATCGCTCGGCAAACATCGAACAATGGTATCTTGAAAAAACAAATCTTTTTCACCGCGATTATACCGTCGAAATCGGAACCACCGGAAAACCTTATTTCGATGCCATACGCTTACAAATTGAAAAATCGCAAAGCTGGGATGAACTCATTGGCAGTTGCCCCGACTTTGACGACATCGCCCTGCGCTTTGTTGACCTGACCAACCGTTTCGACAATTTTATCGAAAAATTCTATTATACCTTTTACCTGCTTCATTTGCCGGGGATGGTTCAGCTAAAGGAAAGGCTGATCTGGAACATCAACAAAATGCTGCGCAACGCCATGGATGAGCTAAAAGAAAGCGATCTGGAAGACTTTGCCGACAAAATGTTTGCCCTTTCGGAAGAACTGAAAGCCGAACACACCTCTTCCGTACTCGATTTTCTGCTTACGCTCGGTAAAAAAATCATTGATATGGATAGTTCCGAGGACAAACATGTGGTAAACTATTTTGAAAAAAAGCTCATCGACTTTGGCTTTGAGACTCCCGGAATTGTTTACGTGAACGAGGATTGGCAAATCCACGTAAATGAAAATCACATCAAAAATATTCGCGTCTGGCTGGAGCTCATCGAATATTCGCAGGCAGTGATGGAAAAACTGCTCTCGGCGCTCATCGTCAACCTGCGGCTTGGCGGCATTTTTATCAACGATACCGACCTTTTTCAGCGCGAGATAACCAAAATACTCAATTCCAACATTGCACCCTATTATAAGAAAGTAAAACAGCTTACGCGTATTTTCCCTGTTTATTTTAATGAAATAGGCGCCGAAGGCGAAATACGCAATGTTACCACTTCGATGGATGAAATTGGCCATCGCGAAGATCGCCTGGTTCATTTCCTGCGCAAACAGGTTCATACCGAAAGCAACAACACCCTGATCGGGCTGACAAAAATGGTATTTTTCTTCTGGTACGACGGCAAGCTGGAGACACTTCGCCCCTACCTGCCCAACGATGTGTACGAATCTATTGATAAAAAAAGCGAATGGTACGCTCCAATTCATAAAATGCTGGTGGACATGTGCCGGCAAAACAACTGCACACCCGACGAACTCCTCGACATTGATTATCCCACCTTCAAATCCTACCTCGACAAACTACCCGAAAAAAACGACCGCGATGTTTTACGGCTGAATGATATCCGCAATCTTTATTTCCTTCTGAAGGAAAAATATTCCTTCGACACCGAGGACATCATCGCAATACTCAACCGCTACCCTTTCCTGAACGGCGAAGAAATTTCCCGTTTTGACCAGTCGCTGCAGCAAAACAATTACGAAAGATCATTAAAAATGATTTACCAGTTTATGAACAAACTGAAACAAATCATTTTTAATCCCAAACCCAGCGAAAGCTGGGAAAACATCTACCACAAACGCCATATCGCCATTGGCATTCCTTCGATGTACGGCGTTTACCGCGAAGATAAGTTTGAAGCGCTCGGACTCACCTTCCGCCTGGAACGCATTGCCACACGGCTGATGGAAAAAATTATCAACCACATCAACCTGAATTATATTTCGGCAAAAACATTAAACCGAATTTATGAACTCCTCGAATATTTCCGCGAAGGACTGGAACTGGACGGCATCAGCAGCCAGGGTTTGAATTCGAACCTGCAAATGCTCAAATACAGCTTAACTTCGAGTAGTTTTTCCCTCGACCAGTACCTCAACATCTTCCAGTTTATTGCCGACGATGTGAACAAATTAGTTCAGAAATATTTCCTGAGCACTTACGAATACCCGCTTAAAATGATCATTCCACAGCTTTTTGTAAAAGATAAAAAGCTAAACGACCGCGACCTGAAACAACTGATTCATGTTAAATCGGAAGAATTTTCGCGCGATGTCATTTCTTCCGCCTTTTTAGTTCAGCCGCTGGATAACCTGGTGGGAAAAATCCTCCACTCGCTGCAAAATATGGTGGATAAACTGCCGCACGAACTGATCAGCGACATTATGTCGTACAATTCCGATCTGGTGATTAGTCCGCTGCATAAGGAAACTATTCGTATGGATAACCAGATATTCCTTGGATCCAAAGCCTATTTCCTTAAAAAACTCTGCTTAGCAAACTTCCCCGTTCCTCATGGCTTTATTCTTACCACCGAAGTCTTCCGTCGCCGCAATGCCATCAACAATCATCCCGATATTAAAAAAGAAATGGATGATTTAATTTACACCCAACTCAGAAAACTGGAAAAACGCACCGATACCGAATTTGGTAATCCTAAAAAGCCATTGCTGCTTTCCGTACGTTCAGGCACAGCCATCTCTATGCCGGGCGCCATGGATACTTTTTTGAATGTAGGTATGAATGATGAGCTGGCGGAAGAATTAAGCAAACAGCCCAATTACTGGTGGACTGCCTGGGATTGTTACCGCCGTTTTATTCAGAGCTGGGGAATGGCTCATGGCATCGACCGCGACGTTTTTGACCAGATTATTCTTCAGTATAAAACAAAATACAACGTTGACCTGAAGATGAACTTTGAATCGTCCATTATGAAAGAAATTGCGATGGACTACAAAAAAGTATTGGCCGAAAACAATATCCACCTGGAACAAAATCTTTTCGAACAACTAAAAACGACTATCGATTCGGTTTTCGATTCCTGGTCGAGCCAGCGGGCGGAAGTCTACCGCGAGCATATGCAAATAGCCGATGAATGGGGAACAGCCGTTATCGTTCAGAAAATGATATTGGGCAACCTCAACCGGACTTCCGGCACGGGCGTTGTTTTTACCCAAAACCCCAACCGGGAACGCCAGGGCGTACATCTTTTTGGCGATTTTACCCTTTGCAGCCAGGGCGAAGATATTGTGGGCGGATTAGTAAATGCCCTGCCCATCAGCGAAACCCAGCGCAAGCAACTGCAACTCGACCGCCAGTCGCTCCAGTCGTTGTTGCCCGATATGTACAAACGCATCCACCAGATTGCACAGGATATCGTGGAAAATCATGGGTATCCGCCCCAGGAAATTGAATTTACCTTTGAATCGGAAAATCCTGACGACCTCTATATCCTGCAAACCCGCGATATGGATATCAAAAAACAGAAAAAAATACACCTCTTCACTACCCCACCCGATCAGATGAATCTGGTAGGTCGCGGAACGGGTATCGGTGGCGGAGCCATGAACGGCATCCTTGCCTTCGATATGAAGGATCTGGAAGAATATGCCGCGAAATATTCCGGCAAAAACCTGATTCTTGTTCGTCCGGATACCGTGCCTAACGACATCGGGATGATTTTTGAATGCGACGGACTGCTTACGGCCAAAGGTGGAGCGACATCACATGCCGCCGTTACCGCCGTGCGTCTCGGAAAAACCTGTGTGGTGAACTGCACCGACCTGCTGGTAAACGAAATCAAAAAGGAATGCTCCATCAATGGCATTACCTTCCACAGCGGCGATAAAATTGCCATCGACGGACATTTTGGAAACATCTATAAAGGAAACTACCCGGTGGAACTTACCGAAGTGAAATCAGGGATTTAATCAATCTTGCGGCTTGTGATTGACATAATAGAACACAGATGAGACGAATCGGGCTGATTTTCGCGGATATGATTCGTAAAAATCCGTTTCATCCGTGTTCCAATGTTTTTTCACCCATAATTTAAATGTATCCACTCTCCTCTTTTCCTTCTTTAAAACATCAAACTTTTTCTTACCTTTGCACCGATGAAGAACATACGTAACTTTTGCATTATCGCCCACATTGATCACGGCAAGAGCACTCTTGCCGACCGTCTGCTCGAACTTACCGGCACGGTGAACGAACGTGAAGCCCAGGCTCAGATTCTGGATAACATGGACCTTGAACGCGAACGCGGTATCACCATCAAAAGCCACGCCATCCAGATGGATTACCGGCATAACGGAGAATTGTATAAACTCAATCTTATCGATACCCCGGGGCACGTAGATTTTTCCTACGAAGTGTCGCGTTCCATCGCTGCCTGCGAAGGCGCTTTGCTCGTTATCGACGCTACCCAGGGTATACAGGCGCAAACCATCTCCAATCTTTATCTTGCCCTGGAGCACGACCTGGAAATTATTCCGGTAATGAATAAAATGGACATGGACAACGCCATGCCCGACGAAGTGGAAGATCAGATTGTAGACCTTCTCGGTTGCAAGCCCGAAGATATTATCCGTACCAGCGCCAAAACCGGCGAAGGAGTAGCGGAAATTCTCGAAGCCATCATCACCAAAGTACCCGCGCCCAAAGGCGATCCCCAGGCTCCCCTGCGCGCCCTGATCTTCGATTCGGTATTTAATTCTTTCCGCGGAATCATTGCCTACTTCCGGATATTCGACGGCGAAATCCGTAAGAATGATTTTGTGAAGTTTGTACACACCGGCAAGGAATACAATGCCGATGAAATCGGTATATTGAAACTTACCATGTCGCCAAGGGATGTGCTTTCGGCCGGCGATGTCGGATATATTATTTCGGGAATCAAAACTGCCCGCGAAGTCAAAGTGGGCGACACCATCACCCATGTAAAACGTCCCAGTCAGGATGTTATCGAAGGATTTACCAACGTTAAGCCCATGGTTTATGCAGGGATTTTCCCGGTGGATGCCGACGATTATGAAGAACTGCGGGCATCGCTGGAGAAACTTCAGTTGAACGATGCTTCCCTCAGTTGGGAACCCGAATCTTCCGCCGCCCTCGGCTTTGGATTCCGCTGCGGATTCTTAGGTTTGCTTCACATGGAAATTGTCCAGGAACGCCTCGACCGCGAGTTTGATATGGACGTGATTACTACCGTCCCCAACGTAATGTACAAAGTGATCACCACCAAAGGTCAGACGCTCGAAGTACACAATCCTTCGGGTATGCCCGAAGCCACGACGATAGATCACGTGGAAGAACCTTATATTAAAGCTCAGGTGATTTCCAAATCGGAATACATCGGTCAGGTGATGACGCTTTGCATCGATAAACGCGGCACACTCAAGGATCAGGTTTATCTTACCAGCGACCGGGTGGAAGTTACCTTTGAACTGCCCCTCGGCGAAATTGTTTTCGATTTCTACGACAAACTAAAGAGTATTTCCAAAGGCTACGCCTCCTTCGACTACCATATCTCCGGTTTTAAACCGGCTAAACTCGTCAAACTCGACATTCTGCTCAACGGCGATTCGGTAGATGCCCTTTCCACCCTGATTCATCAGGATCATGCTTACGATTTCGGACGCCGCATCTGCGAAAAGTTGCAGGAACTTATTCCCCGGCAACAATACGACGTGGCCATACAGGCAGCCATCGGTTCTAAAATTATTGCCCGCGAAACGGTAAAAGCCGTCCGTAAAGATGTTACTGCCAAATGTTATGGAGGCGACATCACCCGTAAACGCAAACTTTTGGAGAAACAGAAAAAAGGCAAGAAACGCATGCGCCAGATCGGCAACGTGGAAGTCCCGCAGTCGGCATTTCTCGCCGTACTTAAATTAGATTAATTTTTTTTGTAACTTTATCGCCTGATTCCCGTCTAATTTTCAAACAACCGGAAATCAAAACACGGTAAATGAACACAGCACAATACAATAGTTGCGTTGACCAATACTCCGACAGCGTTTATCGCTTTATCCTTAAAAATGTTAAGGATGTGGATAAGGCAAAGGATGTGGTGCAGGAATCATTCACCCGAATGTGGGAAAAGGTTAATGAAATTTCATACGAAAAAGCACGTTCTTATCTTTTTACAACAGCCTACCATACATTGATTGATGGTTTCAGGTACGATGTCCGGAATACGCCTTACGTAGCCGAAGAACATGAAAATAAATCAACCGGAAACGGTTATTCCGACCTGAAAGAAGTGCTGAACGAAGCGGTGGACAGGTTACCCGACATCCAACGTTCGGTCGTTTTGTTAAGAGATTATGAAGGCTATTCGTACGAAGAAATAGGCAGAATCACCGGATTGAACGAATCGCAGGTTAAAGTTTATATTTACAGGGCAAGGGTTGCTCTTAAAAATTATATTGGCAGTTTAGACGTTGTTATATAAAGAATTATGAAAATCAACAGAGAAAATTACGAAGTTTACTTCCTCGATTACCTCGAAGGGAAATTGCCTCCCGACCTGGTGGATGAGCTGTTGATGTTCATGGACAAAAATCCTGACCTGAAAGACGAATTTGAAGGATTGGATACCGTTGCATTGGTTCCCGACCAGGGCATAGTGTTTGAAGATAAAAACTCATTAAAAAAAAATGGAATAACTTCTGTTGGGACTATCAATGGAACCAATTATGAGCATTTTTTCATCGCTAAACACGAAGGCGACTTAAGCACAGACGAATCATCGCTGGTGGAACGTTTTCTCCAGAAAAATCCATCCCTGAAAAAGGATTACGATTTATTCGGTAAAACAAAACTTCAACCCGATACGTCCATCGCTTTCGACCGGAAACAAAGTCTTAAAAAATTTACCATCGGCGCCATAAGCCGTCCTGCCCTTTACCGCATCTCTTCCATGGCGGCTACATTGCTTATTTTATTCGGTTTATATCTCCTGATCAATCAGGACAAGCCATCGTATAAGCCGGAAAACAAACTCATGGCCTACCGTACCGCAAAGCCTGCCAAACCGGTGAAAGCAACAAAGGTCATCAAAAAACAGAAGCCACAGGATCCCCGGGCAAAGTCTACCACATTTAAAATAACGAATATTACATCTCATAGGGGGATATTGGCAAAAGCAGAAACAAAACCGGTTGTAGAAACATCCGTTCCCGAAGAAAACTCCGGCCGGATGATGCTTGCTTCGGCACAACCGATGAACAGCTTAGCAAATCAAATGTTTGTTCCCGAAAAGGATTTTGATGATCCCGATTTTGAATACCGCAACTATTATACGGCTCTTTATTACGACATCCTGATGGCGGAACAAATTGAATACGCCCAATCGCTTGCCGCCCAAGAACAACGGCCAAATTCACCTTTGGAATGGGCGCATCTTCAAATCAAAAAACTTCTTTCCAATAAAGACCCGGAAGACCAAAAGTATTCCGATAAAATCACCCTTCGGGACGTCGCCGATACCGGGATCAAAGGTTTTAACAAGCTGATCAAAAAAGATTTTAAGGTTAGCCGCACAACCAACGACGAAGGCAAAACCACAGGTTACGACATCAATGGCGTTGACTATAAATTGCCTTTCTCCAAACAAAAATAAAACGATGGCGTTTTTTTGACTTTTGTCAATTTATTTGTCGTTTTTTTTCGTACCGGAGCAAATTTTGCAACGATCAAAAACAAAGCTGAATTTTTCTTATTTTAGCTCCCGTCTTTGGTACTAAATTATGGAAAACCTATGCGAACCTCAACTGCAATTGGCTTACGACTTTGTGCAGTACACCAATCAAAATATTTTTCTCACAGGTAAAGCCGGAACCGGGAAGACTACCTTTTTGCACAGTCTGAAACAATTATTGCCCAAAAGGATGATCGTGGTGGCTCCTACCGGCGTGGCAGCCATCAATGCCGGCGGTGTTACCATTCATTCTTTTTTCCAGATTTCCTTTGGTCCGCAGATTCCCCGTGATTTCAATACTGCGCCGTCAACCAATTTTCCGGATGCTTCAGAACCTACGGAAGTAAAGCACTTCAGCAAGGAAAAAATCAATATCATGCGCAGTCTCGATCTTTTGATTATTGATGAAATAAGCATGGTGCGCGCCGATCTTCTCGATGCCATTGATGATGTGTTGCGCCGTTATAAAAACCGTTATCAGCCTTTTGGCGGAGTGCAGTTGCTTATGATAGGCGATTTGCAGCAATTGGCTCCCGTGGTTAAGGAAGATGATTGGAATTTATTGAAAATTTATTACGACACCTGCTTCTTTTTCAGCAGCAGGGCATTGAGGCAGTCGAATTTTGTCAGCATCGAACTCCGGCATATTTTCAGGCAAAGCGATCCGGTTTTTATCGATTTATTGAATAAAATACGCAACAACTACTTAGATGAAGCTACGCTGGAACAACTGAACCAAAGATATATTCCCGGTTTCAACCCTGGTGATGACGAAGGCTATATCATTCTTACCACGCACAATTACCAGTCGCAGCAAATCAACGAGACCCGTTTAAACCGTTTAAAAACGACGGAACATCAGTTTGAAGCTGTGGTAGAGGACGAATTTCCCGAATATGCCTATCCAACAGATTTCAAACTGCGGTTAAAAAAAGGCGCACAGGTAATGTTTGTTAAAAACGATACTTCGCACGAGAAACGTTATTTTAATGGCAAAATCGGGAAAGTTGTTGATGTGGACGATGATTTTGTAAAAGTTAAATGTCCCGGCGATGAGTATCCTATTGATGTGGAGCAGGCCGAATGGCATAATTCGAAATACCAACTCAACGAAACCACCAAGGAGATAGAGGAAAACGTGATTGGCAAATTTGTGCAGTTTCCGCTGAAATTGGCCTGGGCCATCACCATTCATAAAAGCCAGGGACTGACGTTTGAAAAAGCCATCATCGATGCCCGCGATTCTTTTGCCCACGGACAAGTGTATGTGGCGCTAAGTCGTTGCAAAACGATGGAAGGATTGGTGTTGAGTTCGCCCATCGGCAATCATAGCGTAAAATCCGATATTACCGTCGAACAATTTACCGAAGACGTGGAACATCACCAGCCGGGACCTTCCGAGCTGGCGGAAGCGCGTAAAAGCTATCAGCAGCAATTGCTGAACGAGCTTTTCGACTTCGCCATCCTGCAAAACCGCACCAAATACCTGCTTCGGCTTTGCGACGAACATAGCAGCCAGCTCCTGGGCAATTTACCGGAACAGCTCCAAAAAATTTCGTCTCCTTTACAGGAAATAATGGATGTTTCCGCCCGGTTCAGGCATCAGCTTTCGCAATTGTTCCTTCAGTATTCCGATGCCGAAACCAGCCCCGCCATGCAGGAAAGAGTGAAAAAAGCCGGTGATTATTTTTCGGAAAAACTTTTGCAGGATGTAATACCAACCTTTGATGAGGCTTCTTTTGAAACGGATAGCCAAAGTGTTCGCAAGAGCCTGAATGAAGCGTTAGGTAAACTGTCGAAGGACTTATCGTTAAAAAAAACATGCCTCGAAGCGGTGAAGGATGGTTTTGATCTGAAAAAATATCTTGAAATAAAGGCAAAAGCCAACCTTGATTTGTCGGCACCCATGAGGCGTGGACAAACGGCGGACGGCAATATGGGCAAAGCACTTTATCCGGAATTCTACAAAGAATTACGGTCGTGGCGCGACGAAAAAGCTGAAGCACTGAATGTGGAAATAGCGCGTGTCCTCCGGCAGAAAACCCTTTGGGAAATTGCCCGGCTGCTGCCAGCTACCAAAGTCGAATTGAAAGACATCAAAGGCATGGGTGGAAAAAAGATGCAGGAATTTGGCCGCGAGATTCTCGAAATGACCATTGCCTACCGGCGAAGGAAAGAGATGGATTTGCCGGTGGAAGCGGACAACGAACCGGCCATTGCGGCATTGGATTCCAAACATATCAGCTTTACCCTGTTCAAAAGCGGGAAAACCATCACCGAAATTGCGGAAGAACGCCACATGGCCGTCTCAACGGTCGAAGGGCATGTGGCGTTCTTTTTAAGCACCAACGAACTTGAACTTGACCAGTTTGTCAACCCTGACAAATCGGCTGCCATGATACGGTATTTCCGCGAAAATCATAACACATCGCTCAGCAAAGCCAAAGCCGCCTTAGGCGATGATTATAGTTATGGTGAACTGAAATTTGTGATGAGCTATCTCAAAGCCCAACGGGAAACGGAATAAACCTTTAAAATCGGTTCCTTCTGTTTTTCAAACTCGTTTTTGACGGGTGAAAACCTTATTAAATAAAATAAAACCGGTCAGGTTTTAAAAACCTGACGGATTTTTGTTGCATTTTTAACGGTTGAAAATATCTTTCAAAACCTGTAGGTTCAATGCTATTGATTCCTGAAAACGATTCCGTTTTTGTCGGCATCTACTTCGATGGCGGAATCTTTATGAATGGCGCCGCTAAGGATTTGTTTCGATAATTCGTTCAGTACCGAACGCTGGATTATCCGTTTCAGCGGACGGGCGCCATATTGCGGGTCGAAACCGGCATCGGCTAACCATTTAATGGCTTTTTCGGTAACTGTTAGTTTAATGTCGTTTTTTGCCAGCATTTCTTTCACCTGGTTGAGCTGCATACCGACAATCTGATGAATTTCGTTTAGCGAAAGCGGTTTGAACATAATGGTCTCATCAATACGGTTCAGAAACTCGGGGCGTATGGTCTTTTTCAGCAGGTCGAACACTTCGTTTTTGTTTTTTTCCATCAGCATTTCACTGTTGTCGGGATTCATCCGGCTGAATTCTTCCTGTATCAGTTGCGAGCCGATGTTGGAAGTCATAATAATGATGGTATTCTTAAAGTCGGCAGTCCGGCCTTTGTTGTCGGTAAGTCGTCCGTCGTCCAGCACCTGAAGAAGGATGTTGAACACATCGGGATGCGCTTTTTCGATTTCATCGAGCAATACTACCGAGAATGGTTTACGGCGTACCTTTTCGGTAAGTTGTCCGCCTTCTTCGTAACCCACATATCCCGGAGGCGCACCGATGAGTCGTGAAACGGTATGGCGTTCCTGATATTCCGACATGTCTATTCGCACTAATGAATTCTCGTCGTTGAACAGAAATTCGGCAAGGGCTTTGGCTAATTCGGTTTTTCCCACGCCGGTAGTTCCCAGGAAAATAAACGAACCGATGGGTCGCCGGCTATCCTGCAATCCAGCACGGCTACGGCGAATGGCGTCGGCAAGGGCTTCGATGGCTTCGTCTTGTCCCACCACACGTTTATGGAGTTCCTTTTCAAGATTCAGCAATTTTTCGCGTTCGCTCTGAAGCATACGGCTTACGGGAATACCCGTCCAGCGGCTTACTATTTCAGCAATTTGTTCGGAACCGATTTCTTCGTTAATCAACGGGGTGTCGCCCTGAAGTGCGGTAAGCTTGGTTTTCAGGTCTATCAGCTCTTTTTCGGTCTGTTTTATTTTACCATAGCGAAGTTCGGCAACTTTACCATAGTTACCTTCGCGTTCGGCCTGGTCGGCTTCAAGCTTATCGTTTTCAATATCGTTTTTCTTCTGCTGGATGGCTTCCACCACTTCCTTTTCCGATTTCCATTTGGCTTTTATCGTATTGCGCTGATCGTTGAGGTTGGCAAGTTCTTCGTTGAGTCCCGAAAGTTTTTGCTTGTCGCTTTCCCTTTTGATGGCTTCGCGTTCAATCTCAAGCTGGCGAATTTTACGTTCGATTTCATCCAGTTCCTCCGGCACCGAATCTATTTCGATACGGAGCTTGGAAGCGGCTTCATCAATCAGGTCAATGGCTTTATCGGGCAAAAAACGGTCGCTGATGTATCGTTGCGACAATTCTACAGCCGCAATGATGGCCTCGTCTTTAATTCTTACGTGATGATAGGTTTCATAACGTTCCTTCAGTCCACGGAGAATAGAAATGGCATCCAGCGTATCGGGTTCGTCCACCATCACAATCTGGAAACGACGTTCGAGGGCTTTATCTTTTTCAAAATATTTCTGATATTCCTTTAACGTGGTAGCTCCTATGGCACGCAGTTCTCCGCGGGCAAGAGCCGGTTTCAGAATGTTGGCAGCATCCATAGCTCCTTCACCGCCTCCGGCGCCGACAAGGGTATGAATTTCGTCAATAAAAAGCACGATTTCTCCTTCCGATGAAATTACTTCTTTTATTACACTCTTCAGACGTTCTTCAAATTCACCTTTATATTTAGCCCCGGCAATCAGGGCGCCCATATCGAGCGAAAAAATTTGTTTCGATTTCAGGTTTTCGGGCACATCGCTATTGATAATACGATGCGCCAATCCTTCGGCTATAGCCGTTTTGCCTACGCCAGGTTCGCCAATAAGAATAGGATTGTTTTTTGTCCTTCGCGAAAGAATTTGCAAAATACGTCGTATTTCTTCATCGCGTCCGATAACGGGATCGAGCTTACCGGAACGGGCTAACTCGTTCAGATTACGGGCATATTTATTCAGTGCATTGTAGGTTTCTTCGGCAGTCTGGCTTTTTACCGAAGAGCCTTTACGCAAATCCTTGATGGCGGCAATCATATCCTTACGGTTAATACCGTAATCCTTCATCAGGTTGGCAGTTTTATCGTTACCGGCTAAAATGCCTAAGAGAATGTGTTCGATGGAAACAAACTCGTCGTTAAAATCCTTAAGGTATTGATTGGCTTTTTGCAAAGCTGAAGAAGCATCGGATGATAAATAGGGCTCGCCGCCGATTACTTTTGGAAAGGAATCCAATATTTTATCCAGTTCACGGGTAAAAGCCTGAATATTGACATTAAGTTTTTTTAAAAGATAAGGAGTTACATTTTCATCTACCGATAGTATTCCTTTCAGCAAATGACTGCTTTCAATAGCCTGATGTTTGTAAGCCTGTGCAATTTCCATTGCTTTTTGCACGGCTTCCTGCGATTTGATGGTAAAATTGTTTAAATTCATGATAGTTATCCTATTTAATGCTTAAAGGTAATCTATTTCCTAAGCAAAATAGATTTATCAAAAAGCAAGCCGGAAAAAAATAAAGGCAAAAATCTGAAAAAAAGTCATAACCAGTTGAAATTTAACTGTCCTTTTGACATTAAACCATTAATCAAAGTCGTAAAATGAAAATCATTGAGGAAGTAGAAAAAACACTTAAAGCATTGAATTATGCTATTCTAAATGGTATAAACAAAAAAAGGCTGCCTTTAAAGGCAACCTTTTTGCGGTCCGGACGGGACTCGAACCCGCGACCCCGTGCGTGACAGGCACGTATTCTAACCAGCTGAACTACCGAACCAATATCTTAAATGAACTGATTTCTTTATTTTTAGACTCAAAACAATTTTTCATTTTAACGATGGGATAAACCCTTTAAAAGAACCGTTGTTTGAGGCTGCAAAAATAGCTTTTTTTTTATTACAAGCAAATTTTTTTAATTTTTACCCAAATAAAAAAATTTTTTTAACAAAGGTAGATATTTAAATAAAAATAAGTATAAATTTACCGCCGGAAAACAAACTTATTTTTTTAACCCTAAATTTAATTATTTATGAAGAAATTTACTATTTTTTTAGTTGGATTACTGCTCCTAAGTTATCCTGCATTAAAAGCTCAACAGATTGCCCGTAATAAAGTAATCGTTGAAATCGGCACTGGAACCTGGTGCCAGTATTGTCCTGGTGCCGCTCTTGGCGCTGATGATTTGGTATCCAATGGATGCGAAGTGGGCGTGATAGAATATCACAACGGAGATCCATTCGCTAACGCTGCCTCGGATGCCCGTAATACATATTATAACTTATCCGGCTTCCCTACGGCACATTTCGATGGAGTACTGGAAGTCGTTGGCGGCGACCATACCCAAAGTATGTATGCTTCGTATTTGCCCAAATACAACCAGCGGATAGCAATCCCATCTTCTTTTAAAATAAACATGACTTTTTCGCATGTGGGAAATGATTATACCGTAAATGCACAAGTTATTAAATTGGCATCATATACCGGAAGTAATTTGGTTTTTCAACTCGCACTAACCGAATCCGATATTATTTATAGCTGGCAAGGACAACCAAAACTGGATTTTGTAGAACGCCTTATGGTTCCTAATCAAAATGGTACGGCTCTCGATTTCTCAGCCAACGACACCATCAACATGACGAAAACCTTTACCATGGACGCCTCCTGGGTTTCCGAAAATTGTGAATTGGTTGCTTTCGTTCAAGCTAATTCCTCAAAGGAAATTCTCCAGGGCATCAAACAGTCCATGGCTTTACCGGAATTTGATAACGATGTTGCCTTAACCAACGTTTATAATATTCCTGCTAAGACCTGCGACGGTATTGTAACTCCTGAAGTAAAAATTAAAAACAAAGGCGCCAATGCTTTAACTTCTGCAACGCTAAATTATGAAGGCAACAATGGTGCTGTAGCAACCTATAACTGGACAGGAAACCTTGGTTATCTTGAATCAGCACAATTTGTACTTCCTCCAACGACATTTAATACTGGAACCACCAATACTTTCAAGGTTTATACAACCAACCCCAACGGTGCAGTTGACCAGAACCCTTCTAATGATACTATTACTAAAACCATCGGTACGGCTGTTGCCTCCACCAATACTGTTATCATGCTTTTAAAACTGGACGCAAATCCATCGGAAACAAGTTATGAAGTATTGAACTCACAAAACCAGGTAATTGATAGCCACGGACCTTTCACAACTCCTAATGTTACTGTAAAAGACACTTTTTATGTAACCACCGGTGATTGCTATCGCTATATTATCCATGATGCAGGTGGAAACGGAATCAGCGGCAACTTTTATACATTGCGGTGCGGTTCTACCGTTGTTTGCAGCGGTGCATTTACAGTCGGTTCGATGGAAACTGCCGAGTTTGGTGTTCATCCTACCACCGGAAATTCGATCAGTGGTATAGTTTCTTATCCAAAATCAACACCAGTTCCTTTAGGAGGATTTACTTTACAGTTAAAAGACAGCAACGGATCTGTAGTTGGTAATGCTACTACCGATGCCGCAGGAAATTATACCTTTACCGGCGTTCAAAACGGAACATACACCATTTCCACTTCCTCCACCAAAACATGGGGCGGTGTAAGCGCTTCCGACGTACTGTTGTATAAAAAACACATTGCCGGCATTTCTCTATTATCCGGTATATTCCTCAATTCGGGCGACGTTAATGATTCGGGCAGCTTGTCAGCTTCCGACGTATTGTTAATCAAAAAACGTATTGCTTTAATTACAAATTCTTTCTCGGTTGGCGACTGGTTGGTCAGCGACATTCCTGTTACTGTTAATGGCAGTAGTGTTACTTTGAATTTAGATGGGCTCTGCTACGGCGATGCCAACGCTTCCTATACACCACCTGCCAATTAATTTATAACTAAATTATTTACTGATTATTCGCTTTTAATCATTGAGAAGAGTCCCCACTATTCCGGGACTCTTCTTTTTTTATAAATTGTTTATATTTGCTCGCTAATCTTAAACTTAAAAAAAATGAAAAAAATATTCCTATTTCTTGTCGGATGTATACTTTTAAGTATCCAAACCTTTTCGCAATCACAACGTTTGGTTCTCGTGGAAGAATTTACCAATGCTTCCTGTGGTCCCTGTGCTTCGCAAAATCCTGCTTTTGATGCATTGCTTCAGGCAAATCCAACCAAAATCACATCCATAAAATATCACACCAACTGGCCTGGCGTTGACCCGATGAATGCTCAGAATCCCGGTGATGTTCAGGAAAAAGTTACATATTATAGTGTTACCGGTGTACCTTATGCCGCTCTGGACGGAACACCTATTGCCGGTAGCAATTACCTTGGTGCGCCTTCTAACCTGACTCAACAAAAAATCAATACTGAATATGCCATCCCTTCTCCCTTGGAAATTTCTATTAACCATCAACTTTCAGCCACCAACGACACCATTTTTGTTACCATGCTTATCAAAGCAACCCAGGCTGTCAGCGGTAATCTTGTAGCTAATATTGCCGTTATCGAAAAGCATATCCATTTTAACAGCCCTCCCGGAGGAAATGGGGAAAAAGATTTTTATAATGTGATGAAAAAACTATTGCCTACCAAAAGCGGCACTACCCTACCCGCTTCCATGGCTGCCGGCGATTACATCATTATCACTACTTCCTGGAAATTAGCTAATGTTTATAATTTGAGTGAGCTATCTGTTGTTGGTTTTGTTCAAAACCTTACCAATAAAAGTGTGCTTCAGGCAGCTAACAGTTCAACCGAACCTTTAACCGGTATTTATGCTAACGATGCTCAAATTACGGAAGTTGGCAATGTGCTGGATAAAACCTGCAGCGGATCGTTGAATCCCGTGGTTACCGTCCGCAACAACGGGCAACAACCCATTACTAATTTCCAGATTAATTATTCGGTTAATAATTCCAGTCCTCTGACGTATAACTGGAATGGCAATCTCCCCGTTTTTGGAACAACAACTATCGCATTACCTTCCATTGCATTTTCATTACTCGATAACAATACATTAACTATTGAGTGTTTATCGCCCAATGGCATCCCGGATGATTATCCGCAAAATAATACGGTAACCAAATCATTTGCATCAGCACCGGTTGCTCAAAACTACGTTTCATTGATTTTAAGAACAGATAATCTTCCTCAAGAAACAACCTGGGACATTAAAAATTCATCGGGACAAGTGATGAAATCGGGTGGTCCGTACACCCAGACTAACCATATTTATAAGGACACGCTGTATTTGAGCACCTCCGATTGCTACCTGTTCACCATTTACGATGCCGGCGGAAACGGAATTTGCTGTACCAACGGGCATGGTGTTTATCAACTGCTATGCAACGACGGAACCGAAGTTATCTCTGGCGGAATATTTAATTACCAGGAATCGGCCCAATTTTCGCATGGATCGGGTTCGCTCACTTATTCGGTTAGCGGTGCGATTACGTATCCTCAATCTACTCCTTTATCCGGTTTGACCTTACAATTAAAAGATGGAAACGGCGCAGTGATTGCTTCCACTACCACCAATGCATCAGGAAATTATTCCTTTGCCGGCGTCCCCAACGGAACGTATACCATTTCGGCTACTACCGGCAAAGCCTGGGGCGGCGTTAGCGCTTCCGACGTATTATTATTCAAAAAACATATTGCAGGTATCACCTCGTTAACCGGAATATTCTTAGCTTCAGGCGACGTAAACGGCTCGGGCGGACTTTCGGCTTCCGATGTGTTGTTGATCAAAAAACGTATTGCTACCATCACCAATTCCTTTTCGGTGGGCGACTGGTTGTTCAACAGTATACCCGTTACGGTGAGCAGCAACAATGTAACCCTCGATTTCAACGGACTCTGCTATGGCGATGCCAACGCATCCTATACCCCTCCGGCAAAATAACCTTACCGTCAGGTATATCTATAACCAAAAGGTCGCTTCGTCTGTGGACAAAGCGACCTTTTGTATTGAAAAAGCATACCTGTCTGTTGACGGTTACTATTATTCTAAAGAAAAGACGCAACCGTCTGCTGAAGGTTGGCTTTATTCTAAAGAAAAGACCCAACTGTCTGTTGACGGTTGGCATTATTCTAAAGAAAAGACCTAACCGTCTGTTGCCGGTAAGGTGCCGGGTCTATGAATGACTGTCGGGTTTGTTTAATCAGCTGTGTCTGTAATCATTTTTTAGTACTTTTGCATTGTCAATAGTTTATACCCAACGAAATTACATTTTATTCCAAAATACAACAGGCAGTTCTCCCTGTCTTTTTATAAAACAATCTGATGAACAATCCCCACCTCGATACTTTCGACGAAAAAATAATCCAAAGCCTCGGCAGCAACGAATTTGTTAAATTAACGCTGAGCAACAAAAGGAATAAGGGAAACGATCTGAAACACATTACGGCAAAAGCTGTGCTGATAAAGAACAACCAAAAGCTGTCGTTTGTCTATACCTATCCTACCAAGGATTTTACGAAAAACTTTGATGTGACGGAAGCTATCTCTTTGATTAAAGAAATGCTTACCAACGATTTTACTAATGGAGACCTGTTGACCACCGGCGGCGATTTTCATTTGGTGCTGAAAAATGAAAAAAAATCAAAGCTTACCTCATCCAAAGCTACGTGTTGCGAACCGCCTTCGCTTAGTCACGACAAAGAAAAGAAACGTTGGATAAGCCTGACGGATAATATCTATCTGCGCGAACTCGGTATTACCAATCCCGATGGCTCGTTGAAAAAGGATATGCAGGATAAATACCGTCAGATTAATAAATACATCGAAATTATTGATGCTTTGCTTAAGCAAACCAAGCTCCCCGACCATTTTCATATTGTGGACATGGGCGCAGGAAAAGGATATCTGACGTTTGCCGTCTACGATTACTTGGTAAATACACTCCATCTGAATCCGGAGATCACCGGCGTGGAGTTCAGGCCTGAATTGGTGGATAAATGCAACCGGATAGCTAACACAACAGGCTTCGGGCAACTGCATTTTAAAGCCGGAACCATAGAAACGGCCAATCTTGATGCTGTCGACATTCTGATAGCTCTTCATGCCTGCGATACGGCTACCGACGAAGCCATTTACCGCGGGATACATTCCGCTGCAAAGCTGATTATCTGTGCGCCCTGTTGCCACAAGCAACTGCGCAAGCAACTTCATCCGTCCAACGATCTTAATCTTATCCTCAAACATGGCATCCTTGAGGAACGGCAGGCCGAACTGCTCACCGACGGCATACGGGCAGCCATCCTTGAAGCCTATGGCTATCAAACCAAAGTGTTTGAGTTTATTTCCACTGAACATACTCCTAAAAATGTTATGATCACGGCTATTAAAAGCAAAAAGGATGAAACCCGGAGGCAGGAAATCTTTGAAAAGATAAAATACATCAAGGGATTGTACCATATTGAATTTCATTATCTCGAAAGATTGCTTGGCATCGAAAGCTTTTTGTAATTTTGCCCGATATTTCTGCCATTAATGAATCATAAAATCCAAACCTTGCCGGGCTTATCCGCTTTTTCCAGGGATATTATTTCAACAACTGTACCCAAAGCCTTAAAAACCGTCTGGTGGTTGCTCAGCCTGATGATACCCATTTCGCTTGCGGTTGCTTTGCTCCAGTTTACCGGCACATTAGGTTGGTTTGCCCAATTGTTTAATCCATTATTTCATTTCCTGGGGCTACCGGGCCAGTGTGCTTTGGTATTCCTGACAAGTATTTTCCTCAACGTATATTCGGCTATTGCCGTCATCAGCAGCCTTTCGCTTTCCATGCGGGAGATTACGATAATTGCTTTGATGTGTCTGATTTCACATAACATGATCGTAGAAACGGTAATACAAAAAAAGACCGGTTCGTCGGGGATAAAAATGGTATTGCTTCGGTTGGGTTCAAGCATAGCAGGCGCTCTTGCACTGAATTACCTCCTGCCTGCGGAAACACATAAAGCGATAGCTCATGCCCTTGCTGTGGCAAATCATCCCGGTTTCTGGATGACGATGCAAACATGGTTCTTCAGCACACTTTATCTTTCCCTAAAGGTGATGCTGTTTGTTACTTTGCTGATGATCTTACAGAAAATATTAGAGGATTTCGGAATATTGGATGTCCTGGCAAAAATACTTGCCCCTGTTTTAAAATTGATGGGATTACCCCGGCAAAGCGCTTTTTTGTGGATAGTTGCCAATGTGTTGGGATTGGCTTATGGCTCAGCCATTGCCGTAGATTACCTGGAAAATAACAAAATAACCCGGGCCGATAACGACCTGCTCAATCATCATACAGCAGTATCGCATTCGCTGCTCGAAGATACATTGCTATTTGTAACCATTGGCGTTTCGGCGTGGTGGATAATGTTTCCGCGGCTTGCCATAGCTATACTCATTGTCTGGTTCTACCGCTTACGAACTCACAGGTATTAACCGGGGTAAATTATTTCTTTGCCCTCAGATAATCCATGTATTTGGTCGAATCAGGACCAAAGGGTTCAACTTTTTCGCCCATGATTACAAACGTGCTTTTTTCGCCTGCCACACGGGAGAAGAGAATCTCAAACTCTTGCTTTTTATCATCTATCATCAGTATTTTAACAAGATTTTTGTTCCGTTCGGAAGTAAGCTCCGCGTTGCAGTAGGGACAATGGAATTCAACCTTTTCGCCTTCCTCGTAATCGAAGGACGGGTGTTTGATCACCGAATAATTACCCACCTGCGGATGAAGCATCAGTATGCCTTCACGGCGGTGGCTTGCTTTGGCATGAAAAACAACGTTTTCGCCTACATTGAGAAAATTCCTGCAGGCCGGACATAAATAATCACTTTTCATTGTTACCTTTTTTAAAATGAATGAATAATTTTCAAAACATAAAGGTACAACAAAAAGTGATTACATTCAAAAAATTTAATCGCCGAAAGAAATACCCACACCGCGTGCAGTACGCAACAGCACGTTGTCGGGTTCAATTAAATTAGGCTTTTGGATAGCATCTTTCAGTGTAACGGAAGTGATATGCGGAAAACGGTAAGAAACCATCCTGCCGTATTCTTCATTTAAAACCATTTCAAAGGCTTTGACGCCAAACTGGGTAGCAAGCACTCTGTCGTAAGCTATGGGAATACCTCCGCGCTGAAGGTGTCCGAGTACGGTCTCGCGTATATCGTGGACACAGCCTGCTGCTTTCAATTCCTGTTCCAATTTAAAGGAAATACCGCCCAAACGAATGTTTTCGTAACCTATTTCATCGCTTACCGTACCTACTAACTTTCCGTTTTTGGAAACCGCACCTTCAGCCACAACGATGATGGCAAAACCACGATCCTTCACAAAACGGGAATTGATTTTATCGAGAACAATATTAACATCATAAGGTATTTCAGGAATAAGGCATATTTCAGCGCCTCCGGCCACGGCAGCATTGAGGGCAATCCAGCCGGCATTACGTCCCATGACTTCAAGGATAAACACGCGGTTGTGGCTGGCAGCCGTAGTAACCAGTTTATCCACGGCATCCGTAGCTATCTGAATGGCTGTCTGGAATCCGAAAGTGGAGTCGGTTGCAGCCAGATCGTTATCTATGGTTTTCGGAACGCCAATGATATTAAGCCCTTTTTCGTAAAGCGCCTGCGAAATGCGTTGCGAACCGTCGCCGCCTACGTTAATCACCGCATCAATGCCAAGGTATTGTATTTTGCGTATCATTTCATCCGAACGATCAACGGTTGACCACGTGCCATCATGGTTTTTTACAGGCCAGGCAAAGGGACCTCCCTTGTTAGTAGTTTGTATGATTGTACCGCCATGGAAATGTATTCCCGACACTTTCTTCTCGTCGAGCACAACTAATTCTGTGGGTTCACGAAGTATGCCGTTAAATGCTTCAATGCTCCCAAGCACTTCCCAGTCCTTTTCACTCGAAGCACGTTTTACTATCGCTCTGATGACTGCATTCAGTCCCGGGCAATCACCGCCACCTGTTAGAACCATTACTCTCTTCATCTTTATTATTTTGTGTCTATAATTTGTGAAATCGATTAACTATCGATATGCTTATCTCAATTTTCGGCAAAGGTACAAAAAAACTTTTCTTTTCTTAAACTATGGATTTTGGTACAGATATTGTTATTTTTTTAACTTTGCATTACAAAAACTGAAAACGCTGATTTTTACGCATAGATAATCATTAATGGAACAAATTAAAAGTATTGCCCTGGTAGCACACGATAACCGTAAACGGGATTTGATGGAATGGGTAGGATTTAACTGGCAAATATTATGTCAGCACAAACTATTCTGTACCGGAACTACCGGACGATTGGTTGAATCGGTCTTAAAAAAACATGCCGGGAAAGATTACAAGTTTAAATACGAAATGACAAAGTTAAAATCGGGACCATTGGGCGGAGACCAGCAATTAGGCGCTTTGATAGCCGAAGGAAAAATAGACCTGATGATCTTTTTTTGGGATCCGATGCAGCCTCAGCCCCATGATGTGGACGTCAAAGCCTTGCTCCGGATCAATGTTCTTTACAATATTCCTACTGCCTGCAACCGCTCAACGGCTGACTATTTGATTTCTTCACCACTGTTTTCGCAGGAATACCATCCCCAGGTCAAAGATTATTCAACGTACGTAAACAGGGAACTTTGAAAATGATTAATGATTAATGAAATAATGATGACATGGAAAAGGCAATAACAAAACGATTCTTGATTTTTTTAAGCTTGTTGTTTATGGTCGCCATCGTGTTACCACATAGTTCCATGGCTCAGGTTCAGCAAAAGAGAAATTCTAAAATGAAAATCAAAGCCAAAATGGGCTATCTCGTCTATCTGCCTAAGGATTACAAAAAGAACCGTCATCAGCAATGGCCGTTGATGCTGTTTTTGCATGGTTCGGGCGAAAGAGGAACAAACCTTGATCTAGTTAAAAAGAACGGACCTCCCAAATTGGTAGAAGAAGGTAAAGATTTCCCGTTCATCATCATTTCTCCTCAATGTCCCGAAGGTCAATGGTGGTCGGTGGATGTATTAAATGCCCTTCTTGATAAATTAATCCGGAAATACCGTATCGACGAGGATCGTATCTACCTTACCGGCTTAAGCATGGGAGGTTTTGGAACCTGGGATTTTGCCCAGAAACATCCCGAAAGGTTTGCAGCTATCGCACCGGTTTGCGGTGGAGGCGACACCATCAACATTGATGAAATGAAATCCGTTCCCGCCTGGGCTTTTCATGGAGGTAAAGATAATGTTGTGCCTCCTCAACGTTCCAAAGACATGGTGAATGCCCTTACAAATAACGGAGGCGAAGCCAAACTTACCATTTATCCCGACGATGGCCACGATTCCTGGACTCATACCTATAACAACGAGGAACTTTATCAATGGCTGCTTTCGCATAAACGAAAAACGATAAAATAATTACAAATTAAAAATTACAAATTACGAAAAAAAACATTCCATGTTTAAACGAAATAAACCAAAGACATACCATGATTTGCAAAAAACAATAATAAAAATTAATAGTTCCAAAACATGGAATGTCTATCAACTAATAAAATAATTACGAATTAAAAATTAAGAGAAAAAACATTCCATGTTTAAACAAAATAAACCAAAGGCATACCATGATTTGCAAAAAACAATAATAAAAATTAATAGTTCCAAAACATGGAATGTCTATCAACTAATAAAATAATTACGAATTAAAAATTAAGAGAAAAAACATTCCATGTTTAAACAAAATAAACCAAAGGCATACCATGATTTGCAAAAAACAACAATAAAAATTAATAGTTCCAAAACATGGAATGTTTACCAACGATAAAATAATTACGAATTACAATCAACCATCAACTAACAACCATCAACTAACAACTATCAACTAATCTTTAACCATTATGAACAAAATCACCCAATTTCTATCTGACCATTTATCCGCCGGGTACTACATTTTAATTCCAGTGGCGGTTTTATTTTTAATTGCAGGCATAGGTTACAAAACGTTTGCCCAGAAACCGGAAAAAGAAATCGTACAGGTAAAGCATCCGGAATGGAGCAAAAATGCCAATATTTATGAAGTAAACCTTCGCCAGTTTTCCACCGGAGGGACATTTAAGGAGTTTGCACGGCATATCCCGCGTCTGAAAAGTATGGGCGTTGATATTTTATGGTTCATGCCTCTGCATCCCATCGGAGTCAAAAACCGCAAAGGAACCCTTGGCAGCTATTATTCCGTAAAGGATTATCTGGCCATTGATCCAAGCTATGGCACCATGGATGATTTTAAAAATTTAGTGGATTCCATTCATAAACAGGGAATGCACGTCATCATCGACTGGGTAGCCAATCATACTTCGTGGGATAACAAGCTTATCGAAGAACATCCCGACTGGTATAAAAAGGATTCAACAGGCAAGTTTGTTGCACCTTACGACTGGACCGACGTAGTATGTCTCGATTACAAAAAACCTGAACTACGCAAATACATGACCGAGACCATGTGCTGGTGGGTTAAAAATACCAATATTGACGGTTTCCGCTGCGATGTGGCCGGCTTGGTTCCCGTTGACTTCTGGATTGATACCCGTAAGGCTCTCGATCAGATAAAACCGGTGTTTATGCTTGCCGAAGCCGAAGAGGCTCCCCTGCATCAGGCTTTTGATATGACTTATACCTGGGATTTGTATAACGTCATGAACAAGATTGCCAAAGGCGAGAAAAATGCCAATGATATTGCCAAATACCTGCTTAAAAACGACAGCCTTTATCCCCAGAACGCCTATCGCATGTATTTTACCAGCAATCATGATGAAAATTCGTGGAATGGCACCGAATACGAACGCTTGGGCGACGGCGCAAAGACATTTGCCGTATTGACTGCAACCCTACCAGGAATGCCATTGATTTATACCGGACAGGAAATGGCTTTCAACAAACGCCTCCGTTTTTTCGAAAAAGATACCATCATCTGGAAAGATGTTAAACTTTACGGATTCTATAAGAATTTATTAACGCTTAAAGTTGACAACAAAGCGCTTTGGAATGGCGAAGCCGGTGGTAAATTAACCCGTGTTAACAGTACCAACGATAAAGCCGTATTTGCATTCTTACGGCAAAAAGATGAAAACACCGTGTTTGTTATCTTAAACCTTACAGCAAAGCCTCAAACGGTTACCTTTAAAGGAAAAAACTACACCGGAGATTATAAAAGCGGTATTTCGGGAAAACCCATGAAATTTGTTGCCGATACACCTATCCAGCTAAAACCCTGGGATTATCTTATCTTTAAAAAATAACTAATCGTTGGGATTAAATCAAAAACCTTCCCGTTTGCAAAAGCAGGAAGGTTTTTTTGTGCCCCGATTATATCAGAAGAGATAAAAAACGGCGGAACTACTGAATATGGTTAGCATTAGGTTTTGCCAAAAATCCAAATCATCTTATTTTTTCATTATTGTCCGGTAAAAATTTCTTTGAAGGGCTAAAGCCAATGGGTACTGTGTTTTACTAACTCCAAGCTTAAGCCTGGAGTTAGTAATCGTAACTACTTGGAGGACTTTAGTCCGAATACTTTTATCTGACAACAGTACTAAAAAATTTCATGACACAGTTCGTTTTACACTCCTAACATTTCATGCACAACAGTTGTCATTTCATGTACAGCAGTTATCATTTCACGCACAATAGTTAACAAATCACGCACAACTGTTGTCATTTCACGCACAATAGTTAACAAATCACGCACAACTGTTGTCATTTCACGCACAATAGTTATCATTTCACGCACAACTGTTGTCATTTCACGCACAGTAGTTATCATTTCACGCACAGCAGTTGTCATTTCACGTACAGTAGTGAACATTTTATGCACAGTAGTGAACATTTCATGCACAGTAGTGAATATTTCATGCACAATAGTGAACATTTCATGCACAACAGTTAACGAATCATACACAATAGTTAACAAATCACGCACAATAGTTAACAAATCATGCACAGCAGTGAACATTTCATACACAACTGTGAACATTTCACGCACAACTTTTTGCTTCGCATAAGACAAAGCAAACGCTGAACCAGCGAATCAGCCTCCTGGAACAGGGAAAAACCTATCTAAACGATTTAATTTTAGAATAATTCCTTCAATAATTCATCATCCGGAATATTCGGCAGGGTAACTTTTAGGTTAGGATTTAATTCCATAGCCCGGCGGATGGCAAACATAGCGCCATCATTACGCGCCCAACTACGGCGCGAGATGCCGTTGTTTACATCCCAGTAGAGCATCGTTCGTATACGTCGGCCAGCATCGGCAGAACCATCTATCATCATCCCAAAGCCGCCATTGATCACTTCGCCCCAGCCTACTCCGCCTCCATTGTGAATGGAAACCCAGGTAGCCCCGCGAAAAGCGTCGCCAATCACATTTTGTATGGCCATATCGGCGGTAAATTGCGAACCGTCGTAAATATTGGAAGTCTCGCGATACGGCGAATCGGTACCCGAAACGTCATGATGATCGCGTCCCAGCACAACGGGAGCGGTAATCCGTCCATCACCTATGGCTTTATTAAAAGCCTCCGCTATGCGTGTCCGTCCTTCGCAGTCGGCATAAAGAATACGAGCCTGCGAACCGACGACCAGCTTATTTCCTTCAGCCGCTTTTATCCAGCGAAGGTTATCTTCGAGTTGTTGATGAATTTCGGACGGAGCGGTTTTAAGCATATCCTCCAGAACTTCGGCAGCTAACTGATCGGTTATATGCAAATCCTCTGGTTTTCCAGAAGTACAAACCCAGCGGAAAGGACCGAAGCCATAATCGAAACACATGGGTCCCATGATATCCTGCACATACGAAGGATACCTGAAATTTCCATCCGGTTTCATCACATCGGCACCGGCACGCGATGCTTCCAGCAGAAAGGCATTTCCATAATCCCAGAAATACATTCCCCGTTCAGCCATCGTATTGATAGCGGCAACCTGTCGGATCAATGATTGATGAACTTCCTTCTGAAAACGTTCGGGTTCTTTTGCCATCATCTCTTTCGATTGCTCAAAGGTAAGCCCGGCTGGATAATAACCGCCGGCATAGGGATTATGCAGCGACGTTTGGTCGGAGCCCAACTCAACCTTAACATTTTTCTTTACAAATTTTTCCCATAAATCCACGATATTTCCCTGGTAAGCCAACGAAACAGCTTCCTTAGCCACTCTTGCTTTTTCGATACGGTCAATAAGTTGGTCAAGGTCGGTATATATTTCATCTACCCAGCCTTGTTCATAGCGGGTTTGGGCAGCCTTGGGATTGATTTCGGCGATCACGCCGATAGCGCCGGCTATTACCGAGGCTTTGGGCTGTGCACCAGACATCCCGCCAAGGCCAGAAGTTACAAATACTTTTCCTGCCAGACCATCCTTGCTGTGAATACGCCCGGCATTTAAAACCGTAATGGTTGTTCCGTGGACAATTCCCTGGGGACCGATATACATATACGAACCGGCAGTCATTTGTCCGTATTGCGAAACGCCCAACGCATTAAAGCGTTCCCAGTCGTCAGGTTTTGAATAGTTGGGAATTACCATGCCATTGCTGACCACTACACGCGGTGCGTCTTTATGCGAAGGGAACAATCCCATGGGATGACCAGAATACATGACCAACGTTTGCTCGTCGGTCATCGTGGCAAGATATTGCATGGTGAGCAGGTATTGCGCCCAGTTCTGGAAGATGGCTCCGTTGCCACCGTAAATAATCAGTTCATGAGGATGCTGGGCAACGGCAGGATCCAGGTTGTTTTGTATCATCAGCATGATGGCAGCCGCCTGCTTAGAGCGATGAGGATATTCATCAATATGCCTTGCAAACATCGGATAGCTCGGCCGGAAACGGTACATGTATATCCTTCCGTATTTTTTAAGCTCGTCTGCAAATTCCTTTGCCAAAACCGGATGATGACAAGCCGGAAAATAGCGTAAAGCGTTCTTCAGCGCCAGTTTTTTCTCTTCGGGGGATAGAATATCCTTACGAACAGGAGCATGATTCACCTTGGAATCATAAGGTTGCGGTTCGGGTAATTCCTGAGGTATTCCCTGTAAAATAGTTTTTTGAAATTCAATAATATTCACGACATTCAATTTATAGTAGATAATGACTAAAATTTATTTCCAAAATAATCCTTTAATCCTTCAACGAAGAATTTTGGTGTAAATTTACAGCAAATTTTAAAACGGCTATTTATAATCAGCCTTAACTTTATTATTATCTATAAAATATTAAAACTAAACTTATTAATTAGAGAAAATTTATGCCACGTCAAATAAAAACCATCACTCAGTTCCGCCATGATTATCTGCTGGAAAATGCAAGCGCAGAGGAATTGGAGCAAGTTTCAACCAAGCAAAGTTACATCGAGTATGATACCAACGGGAATTTATGCTTACAGATAAACTACCATAACGATGGAAATTCAGAAGAGCGCTATGAAAATCAATATGATGAAAAAGGAAGACTGATAGAAGAAAAATATTTTGATGAAGATGGCTCGCTAATCGAGCACAGTTCGTATGAATATGATTCCGACGGAAAAATCAGTCTCAAAACCAAACATTATACCGAAGGCGATCCTGATGTTGTGCATTACAAATACAATGGAAATAAGCAATTAATCGAAAGAGTAACCATTAATTCCGATGACGAAATTGAAGAGAAACAGGTTTATGATTATTCCGGCAATCAGTTGATCCTTGAAGAAGAATACGACTACGACGAAAAATTACTTTCATCAAAAAAATACAAATACGACGAACAGGGACACATTGTTGAAAATGAAGTATTGACCCCGGATGAAGAATACCGGGTAGTTTATACCTTTAATGAAGCCGGTCAGCGGGAAAAGATTTTGAAATACGACAAAGCCGGACACTTAACCGAACGGGCTGTTTATACCGAAGATGAATCGGGTAATACTGTTGAGATAACCGAGGAATCGGCCTACCGGAAAAACAATATTAAAATGAAATACGACGAACGGGGTAATTTAACCGAACAGGAAGAGTACAATAAAAATGACATTCTCACCACGCGTATCCAGCGCAAATACGACGACGAAAACAACGTGGTGGAATCTGCTGTTTTTGTAGATGGTTTAGGCCTCGGACTCAGCCAGAATTATGTAATTCAGTATATTTACGAATACTATTGATTTTCAGCCATCCCTATAATTACAACAAACGAGCCTTTATTTCTAAAGGCTCGTTTCGTTTTTATTCCTCAGGACTGTCAGATGGCAAATCTGGCTTATTATCCTTTGGGCTAAAGTATCTTCCCGCACTCTTCAACATTTGGGACAGCATCCATTCCAACTGCCCGTTCGTACTACGAAATTCATCGGCAGCCCATTTTTCAACGGCTTCCAATACTTCGGGATTAATTCTCAGGACAAAAGGTTTTTTCTTCGTCATGAATTAATGATGTAAAGTTCCGGCATTTACCACTGGGCTGACGTCCTTATCAGCACAAAGTACGATCATAAGGTTAGTTACCATGGCAGCTTTACGTTCATCGTCCAACTCAATAATCTGTTTAGCCGAAAGTTGTTCCAATGCCATTTCGACCATACTAACCGCACCTTCAACAATTTTGATACGTGCAGCCACAATAGCGCTTGCCTGCTGGCGACGAAGCATAGCTCCGGCAATTTCTGCAGCATACGCCAGATAACTGATCCGTGCTTCAATAACTTTAATACCGGCTATTTCAAGGCGTTCGGAAAGTTCTTTTTCCAAAACATGATTTACTTCCTCGCCCCCCGAACGCAACGTAATTTCAGCCTGGGCATCATCAAAATTATCATAAGGATAATGATTGGCCAGCTTCCGGGTAGCCGCTTCGCTCTGAATATCTACAAAATGAGCAAAGTCGTCCACTTCAAAGGCTGCTTTAAACGTATCCTCTACTTTCCAAACCATAACAATTCCAATCATGATGGGATTTCCGACCTTATCGTTAACCTTCAAGGGTTCCACATTAAGATTACGGGCACGAAGTGAAATCTTTTTCTTTACAAAAAAAGGATTTGCCCAAAAGAAACCGTAATTTTTCACCGTTCCAACATATTTACCGAATAGGATTAAAACACTGGATTCGTTTGGATTTACAATTAAAAATCCACTACAACAGAATAAACCAATCAATAAAATGGCAATAAGCCAGAGTTGCTCAAGGAAAATGATTCCAAGCAACGGAAAGGCAATCAATATCAAAACCATTACCAATCCAACATAACCCGAGATGGGTGCATACAATTTTTCGTTTTCCATAATTGAATATTTTAATATCATTTTGATAGCACAATGATAATACATTTTTTAATATCCTCAACAAATCGGTTAAAAAAATTAATTTTGCCGAACCGATTTTATCTTTTAACTTCTTTATCATTAAATTTCAACTTCTTAATGAAAAAATACAAACACGTTTTTTTTGATCTCGACCGCACGCTTTGGGATTTTGACCGTTGTTCTCGGGAAACCATGGAGGATGTTTTTGCCAAATACACGCTCGATCAAAAGGGCGTATCCGATTTTAACAGTTTTATAACAATTTATTATCAAATAAATGATGCCTTATGGACTTTATACCGTAATGGGGAACTGTCGAAAGAAATATTGCATGTAAAACGCTTTTATTCAACTCTTGAAAAATTCGGAATTGATAATGAAATTCTTGCAAAAGAAATAGCCGACGATTACATTGCCAGCCTGCCAAACAAAACCCATCTTTTCCCCTACACACATCAAATTCTTGAATATCTGAGCAATAGGTATACTTTACACATTATCACCAATGGGTTTGAAGAAGTTCAATATAGAAAAATGGAATCTTCCGGTTTAAGCAAATACTTTGACCAAATAATTACATCGGAGGATGCCGGCTTTAAAAAACCGGATAAAAATATTTTTACCTATTCATTGAACCGGACTCATTCCAAAGCAGAAGAAAGTATAATGATAGGCGATGAGATTGAGGTAGATATTCTGGGAGCAAAAAGCGTGGGAATGGATCAGGTATTGGTGAATTACCAAAAAATGCCCCATGACGAAGAAATCACTTATGAGGTATTTTCGCTTCAGGAATTAATTCAAATTTTATAAAAAAAGCCCCTCGAAAACGAGAGGCTAAGTTATTAATTATTAGCTTTTGTTACTTTTTATCTTTTGTAACTGGTGTTTTTTCTGCTGGTTTAGCAGCTTCGGTTTTTGCTTTATCAGGGCATGCTGATTTGCATTTTGCGGGATCGCATTTTGTTGCTTTAGCGCCTTTTTTTCCGTCTTTGCAACAAGCAGCTTTAGATCCTTTTGTGCAACATTTTTTGTCTTTTACATTTTGATCAGCACAAGCAGCAGTTTTGGTATCTACCTTTGTATCTGCTTTCTTAACTTCTTTAGTTGTAGTTTGTGTAGCTTTCTGAGGAGTAGTTTGAGCAGAAACAGCTACTGTGGCAAAAGTAAAAACACCTGCTAAAGATAAAACTAAAAATAATTTTTTCATGTCTTAAAATTTTAATGGTTAATTAGGATGCAAATATAATATTATAACTTTAATGCGATAAAAAATGTTTTCTTTAAGTTGTTAAAAAATCAAAATTTTATAAAAAACGAGCAAGGATAGTTTTGCCGCCCTTTACTGCTTGATTTAAATTCACTTCAATAGAAACATCGAGAGGAAGAAATAAATCTACCCGTGAACCAAATTTAATAAATCCCAGCTCGCCACCCTGGCGCACATTATCGCCCTCCTGGGCATAACATACAATCCGGCGTGCCACACCGCCGGCTATTTGACGAATCATAATTGATTTATGTTCCTCATTTTCCACGACAACACTCGTCCTTTCGTTCTCGGATGACGATTTAGGACGCCAGGCAAACCAAAATTCACCGGGATGATATTTTCGGTATTTTACAGTGCCGGATATTGGATAACGATTAATGTGAACATTATTTATTGACATGAAAATCGAAATTTGTTTTCGTTTTTCATTAAAAAATTCATTTTCTGTAATATCCTCAATAGCAACTACTTTTCCATCGGCAGGGCAAAGCACGCATTGTTCATTAATTTCAATGCTAATTTCAGGTGAACGAAAAAAACGAACAATTAAAACATACAGAAATAGGCTGAAGGAATATAAAACCCATAGAAACCAGTTTAACGAGGGAATAATATAACTTACCAGTAAATCAAAAGCTACGATAAATACCAGTGTTATTAAAATGATTTTATACCCTTCTTTATGAATACGCATTGGATAGTTTTAAAATAATAATTGAATAAAAATATAAACAAACGGCGCTGATCCGACAACGGCATCAAAGCGGTCGAGCATGCCGCCATGCCCCGGAAATATATTTCCGGAATCCTTACAATTGAGACTGCGTTTAAACTGAGATTCCGCCAAATCGCCTAAAGTCCCGAATACAATAATTATACAAGCCATTGTTAACCACTGTATTAAAGTTAAATCTTTTAAAAATAACGAAAGAAGCCAGCTACCCAAAAGGGTAACAACCGCACCGCCAAGGCTTCCTTCCCAGGTTTTTTTGGGTGAAATCCGTTCAAATAATTTATGAACGCCAAACGTAGTTCCCGATACATAAGCCATCGTATCGTTGAGCCATACTAAAATAAAATAGCCCAATAATATATCATAATGCCAACTGTTCCAGTGCAAAACACCCGGTTTAAAAAAAGACGGCAATAACGAAAGAGGCAATACAAAATATACTATTCCTAAAATCGTAAAAGCAATATTTGTAAATGGATGTTCTTTTTTTCGGAAAAGTTCGAATATGAAAATTAAAAAAACAAATGGCAGATTGACTAAAAGCAGGTTGTCGTGAACTTTCTCAATCCATAACCATGAATCGGACAGCGAATGCAGCGAAATGGATAAAAAAAGAATAATGCCGGTTAACAATCCAAGCCATTTTTGAGGTTTTATTCCGGTAGTTTCAACCAATTTATAAAATTCGAGTAATCCGACGATGATTACAACCAGAAATAATAGCGTAAATAAATACGGATCGATAATAACTGATGAAATAATGGCTGCCACAAAAAAAACTCCGGTTATCGTCCGGGTTATTAAATTACTCATTTTCATGTTTAATTTCTATTAGATTTCATCAGTTGATTCTTCGCTACTATTCGATTGAATTTGATTTTTTTTAATGATTTGTATAGCTTCAAAAGCGTCATCTGATCGGACATAGAGTTCTATTTCTCCAAATAAATATGCCGAATCCTGTTTATTAACAATAACACTTTCAATTGAATTTTCGTTAAGAATACCATGATAAATCTCAACTAAATGTAATTGAGATGCATTAAAAATCTTTGTCCAATCTTGTTCCATGGCTTTAATTATACCATTTCAGCATCATCAACCAAAAATACAAATAATTCCTTAGGTCCATGAGCGCCCATCACTAATGTTTTTTCGATGTCGGCCGTGCGGCTTGGCCCCGTAATCACTGAAATTAACGATGGAAGGTTATTGCTATATTTTTCTTTAATTTTCTCAAGGGCCTGTGTCAAATCGGGTACAATTTGCGAAGTATATGCAACAACCACATGAACATCAGGATATATATTCAATCTCCTTCCGGATGTTTGCTTCGAAGAAATCATGATGCTACCTAATCGGGCAATAAGAAATTCGCAACGGGTAAACGCAACTTTTAAATCATGGAAATCCTTGTCTTCAAATTGATATGGAATTTGAGCATAACTTAAAATTCCCTGAATTGCTTCATCGAGGCAGAAAATGTTTGTCCAGTTATTTTCAACAACAAAGGATTTTAGTATTTCTACTAATTCGGTTTCATTTTCGCAAAAAATGAAATTGCCGCCAACTTTGGTTAATTCTTCGGCAAAATTAATCTCGTTAGGATTTTCCAGCGTGGAATAAATCGGCGATTTAAAATCAATATTTTGAAAAGGATTATCTGTTTTATAAATCAGAGCATCCCTGATTTTTTTTAAAACTTTTTCCTTCGTTGTACTTTCTTCCATAATTACAAATTTACCCGGCTACTTTTTTGTTTCGGATTGATTATCTGTTTGTTGTTTATCGGCGCTTTTCTCCGTTGATTGTTGGTCTGAGTTCGGTGAATTTAATGCAATGGTTGTACTATTTTCAGGCAATTTATTTCCATTTCCGTTTTCACCTTCAATCAACATTTTCTCTTCTTCCCATTGACGAGGTCCGAATATTTTTTCAAGATCTTCACGGAAAATAACTTCTTTTTTAAGCAGTATTTCAGCCAGTTGTGCAAGTTTTTCTTTATTGGCAGTCAGTAATTCTTTGGCTCGCGAATAGGAATTTTCAATCAGATTGCTTATTTCCTCATCAATAATCTGAGCGGTATGTTCGCTAAAGGGTTTTGTAAATGAATAATCCTGCTGTCCGGTTGAATCATAAAAACTAATATTTCCGAGTTTTTTGTTCAAACCAAAGAAAACCACCATGGCATAGGCCTGTTTGAAAACCTTTTCAAGATCGTTAAGAGCGCCTGTTGAAATTTTACCAAACTGAATTTCTTCAGAAGCTCTTCCACCTAAAGCGGCGGTTATTTCGTCAACCATTTGTTCATATGTGGTTATTTGCCTTTCGTCGGGCAGGTACCAGGCAGCGCCAAGCGCTTTGCCTCGCGGAACAATGGTAACTTTTACCAGCGGATGAGCAAATTCGAGCAACCAACTCACGGCAGCATGACCGGCTTCATGAAAAGCGATCACTGTTTTTTCGTGCATCGAAATAATCTTGTTCTTTTTTTCCAAACCACCTACGATGCGATCAATAGCATCCATAAAATCCTGTTTATCAATAAATTTTTTACCTTTTCGGGCTGCTATCAACGCTGATTCATTGCATACATTAGCAATATCGGCACCCGAAAAACCAGGAGTTTGCTTTGAAAGGAATTCAATGTTTACACTGTTATCAATTTTCAAGGGTTTAGCATGAACATGAAAAATGGCTTTACGTTCTTCGAGATCGGGCAGTTCAACATGAATTTGCCGGTCAAACCTTCCTGCCCGCATCAACGCACGGTCAAGAATATCGGCCCGGTTTGTTGCTGCCAGAATAATAACACCAGCATTCGTGGCAAAACCATCCATTTCGGTAAGCAACTGATTAAGGGTATTTTCCCTTTCATCATTGGCACCAGTCATAGCGTTTCGGCCTCTTGCCCTGCCAATGGCATCAATTTCATCAATAAAAATGATACAAGGAGCTTTTTCTTTAGCTTGTTTAAATAAATCGCGGACACGGGAAGCGCCCACGCCTACAAACATTTCTACGAAATCGGAACCGGAAATGGAAAAGAAAGGGACTTTGGCTTCACCGGCAACTGCCTTAGCCAACAGCGTTTTACCTGTTCCCGGAGGTCCGACCAAAAGCGCTCCTTTTGGAATCTTACCGCCAAGGTTAGTATATTTAGAAGGGTTTTTCAAAAAATCAACAATTTCCATTACTTCTACTTTGGCCTCTTCCAAACCCGCCACGTCACTAAAATTAATGGTTACGGTAGTATCCTTATCGTATAGCTGCGCTTTGGATTTACCAATGTTAAAAAACGATCCACCGCCGCCGCCACCGCCGCCGCCACGGCTCATCAGACGCATGATAATAAACCATGCTACTACAAAAAAGAGAATGGGAAATACCCAACTTAAGATATCACCGCCCCAATTTTTACGTGTTTCTGGAGTAATATAAATCATCTCCTTTTCATCTACGTTTTTTTGAATATCTTTAATATCAGCCAAAAAGCTCTCGGCAGAAACAGGAGTATATATATATTGTGGCGAGGTCTCGCCGAATGTATTTTTAGCAGTTTTTTGTACTAATTTGTATTTATCGGTAGCTAATTTATCCTTTTTGATATAAATCTCAGCATATTGATTATTGACCAGAATTATTTTCTGAACATCCTTTGCCTGGATCATGGATTTTAGCTTACCCCAATCAATTTTGTTTGTTTCACCATTCCAGTTTAAGAACTGCATACTAATAAAAACGATAAGCAGTATGCCCCAAATCCAATAGAAATTAAACTTTTTAAAGTTTTTGGAAGAGGGAAATCCTGGAGGAAGTGAGTTTTTGGGCTTATTGCCCTGAGGCTTTTCTTCTTTTGCTTCTTTTTTTTCTTCTTCAGCCATTTATTTTGTATTAATCTTATATTATTTTTATTCTGATGAATAATGAACTATTCTGGCATCGCCCCAGAGTTTTTCAAGATCATAATATTTGCGTGTAGGTTCCTGAAAAATATGTACTACTACATCAATGTAATCAATTAAAATCCATTCAGCATTTTCACAACCTTCTTTATACCAAGGCTTCGTATGATAAATTTCATGCATTTCTTTCTGAATCGAATCAGAAATAGCTACTACCTGAGTATTTGATGTGCCGTGACAAACAATGAAATAATCACAAATAGCATGTTGTACATTCTGAAAGTTTAAGCTAACGATCCCCTTTCCCTTTTTATTTTGGATAGCTTTTACAATAATTTCTATTTCTTCTTCAGCTGTTATTATACTTTGTTCGTTATTCGTCATTAATGCCTGATTTAGCCCATGCAAAATTAAACATTTTTAACAACTAAAAAAACTACAATTTGTTCAATACCTTTGCCAATAATTTTAAGAAACATGACAACAAAATTATTTGGAAATAAGATTATTCGCCTTGATTCGGTAACTTCAACCAATGTTTATCTCATTAATTTATTAAAAAAAGGATTCTTGCAGGAAGGAACCCTTGAGATTTCGGATAACCAGTATGCCGGAAAGGGATTAGATAAAAATGTCTGGGAAAGCGAAAAAGGTAAAAACCTCACATTCAGTGTGGTTTTATATCCTGATTTTTTACCCGCTGAAAAACAATTTATGCTTACCAAAGCGATTTCCCTGGCAGTATGCCGTTTTATAAAAATGTACATTGCCGACGAACATGTAAAAATCAAATGGCCAAACGATATTTATATTAAAAATCAAAAAGTAGCCGGCATTCTAATTAATAACAGTATACAAGGATCTCAAATGATTTACTCCGTTGTTGGAATCGGTATAAATATTAATCAAACTGTTTTTTTGAGTGATGCTCCCAACCCGGTATCGCTTGCCATAAAAAATAATAAAATTTATGATCTTGAAGATTGTCTGAATCAGCTTTGCGGGTGTTTGGATACTTTTTATTACTCCTTACAAAAGAAAAAATGGAAAACAATTGACAGAGAATACATTACTGGTTTATATCAATATCAACTTCCCAAAACCTATTATTACAAGGGAAAAAAAATACAGGCAACCATCACCGGTATTTCAACTTTTGGTAAGCTGCAGTTAACTATTATTTCGGGTGAAAAAATTGAATGTGATTTGAAAGAAATCGGCTTTATCGTTCAATAATTACCTTCAGTTGCTGGACGAGAATGTTCACAAAATTGGTTAATGGCTTGGTTGCCAGCATACTTAGCATAGGATTCATGTCAGCATCAAATATCAATTGAGCTTCCGTTTGATTATTTTCTTTTTCGGCAAACAGGCAGTGCAGCTCGAAGTTAAAAGGCACTTTTCCTTCCGGTATAATAATAATCTTTGAAAAAGGTATTCTTTCTTTGATTCTCATTCCTAAACTGGTCATTCCCTGAATAGTAAATGAGCAGCTATCTTCCGTTGATTTCCAATCGGTAACCTGTGGTGGCATCAAATGCTGAAAATTATTGAAATTGGAAAGAAACGAATAAATGGGTTCCGGCGACTTGCTTATCAGAACCGTTTCACTTTTTATTTTCCCCATGTCTCAGGATTCTCCCTCCATTTTAGCAATGATTGTAAATCATCTTCTTTAACATATTCCTTTTCCAACGCAATTTTAATCAGGTTTTCGTAATCGCTTAAAGTAAAAAGAGGACATCCGGCATTTTTAAAATTTTCTTTGGCCTTTTCAAGATTATATGTAAAAATAGCCACCATACCTTTAACGTTGCAACCCGCTTCACGCAAAGCCTGTACGGCAGCAAGGCTGCTTGATCCGGTAGAAACCAAATCCTCAATTACCACAACCGATTGCCCTGACTCAACAACGCCTTCAATAATATTGCTTAAACCATGTTTTTTTTCAGAAGAGCGAACATAAGCAAATGGCAATCCCATTTCCTGGGCGACCAACACAGCATGTGGAACTCCACCCGTTGCAACGCCGGCTATCAAATCTACAGTTCCAAATTCTTCGGTGATAAGCCGTACAAATTCCTGACGAATAAATGTACGAATTTTGGGATAAGAAAGCGTTTTGCGATTATCACAATAAATAGGCGACTGAATACCTGATGCCCAGGTAAAAGGTTTACTACTATTCAGTTTTATTGCTTTAATTTGCAGCAGAAATTCAGCTGTTTTCTGTGCTATTTCTTCATTAATTTTCATAATGCAAATGTATAAACTTTTTTTAAACGACAAATCGGTAAACTTCGTTGAAAACAAATCTGATTTTCAATGCAATGACTTTACACAATATCTACCTTTCCAATCGGAACAACAATTGTTTGCTGAATTTCAAAAATTAAAATCCAGCGAGATAATTAATCATCTTTACTTTATTTGCGGCAAAGATGTTGCCTATGTTTTTCAAGCATTTTGTTCTTACTTTACTGTTATTGAAGCTGCTGGTGGATTAATAAAAAACAATAACAACGAATATTTATTTATTTTCCGCCGAGGCTGGTGGGACTTGCCCAAAGGCAAGATTGACAAAGGCGAAACTCCTGAACAAGCTGCTCTTCGCGAAGTTAACGAAGAAACTGGCATTTCGGGTATGACAATTAGCAAATCCTTGCCTCAAACCTATCACACCTATTATTTAAAAGAAAAACCCATTTTAAAAATAACGCACTGGTACGAAATGCTTTATAATGGAAATGATACTTTAATTCCTCAAACTGAAGAAGATATTATTGAAGCTCGCTGGCTTACGCATGATAAAATACGTAAAATTGAGCCCTTGATTTACAATTCTCTTAATGAATTAATTAATAGTTATTTTAGCAATTCGATTTAAAAATAAGAAGCGATCAGATCATATACACGGCTCCGCCAATATTATCGCTCAAAGCTCCGGTAACCGATTGCAGGCAATTGATTTCCTTCCTCAACCTGAGCACGCCTAAAAAAGCAAATATCAGGGCTTCTTTATAATTTATAGTTTCAATGCCGGGTATACAAACTTCGACTGCAACATTGGACTTAATTCTTTCGACAAGGAATGAATTTAAAGTTCCCCCTCCGGTTAGTAATAGCTTTTTTGAGTCATCTGCTTGGAAAACGTTCTGTTTAATCTGAAATGCAATGTGTTCAACAACCGTTCGCAATTTATCGGCAACAGAAATCGTCGATTTTTCCAAAACTGGCAGAAAAGAGCTCAGAAACCATTCCTTTCCTAACGATTTTGGCGGGTTTGAGCTATAAAATGGTAAATTATTCAATTCGGTTAAAAGTTCCGTATTTACAACTCCACTCCGGGCAGTATCGCCATTATTATCAAAAGGTTGGTTAATCTTTTGGGCTAAATGATTTAAAGCCATATTTACCGGACAGATATCAAAAGCTATTCGTTCAGTGTCCTTTTCATAAGAAATATTGGAAATTCCTCCCAAATTTAAGCAATAGTCGTAATCGGCAAAAAGGAATTTATCGCCTATGGGAACTAAAGGTGCACCCTGCCCTCCCAAAGCTACATCCATTGATCGAAAATCACAAACAACCGGCAAACCAGTTTCAGCCGAAATCGCTGCTCCATCGCCAATCTGGGCAGTAAAATGTTTATCCGTCTGATGAAAAATGGTATGACCATGAGAGGCAATAAAATCGGGTTTAACCTTATAATCTGCCATAAATTTCGCAATTAATCTGCCTAAATAATGCCCGTAATCTGCATGAGTTTTGGCAAATTCGGAGGCAGTTTTCGTTTCCAGTGTCTGAAGCCGTTGGTGCCATTGTGCATCGTAAGGATAAGTAGCCGACCGGACTATTTGATAGCTCCATTTTTCGTTCTCAAAATTAAAAATACAAAAGGCAATATCCACCCCATCGAGGGAAGTACCCGACATTATTCCTATTATTTTATATTGATTCATTATCAGACTCATACGCACATTCAGGTGCCATTGTTCAACTATCAATTATCTAATGGCAAAGAAAAATAAAAAGTTGATCCTTTTCCCAGTTCGCTTTTTACGCCTACTTTTCCCTTATGTTCCTCCACAATTTTTTTAACGATGGCTAATCCCAATCCAGTACTTCGCTCTCCACCAGTAGCTTTGGTGCTTGTCCGCTGGAACGTTCCGAAAAGCAAGTATAATTCATTTTCGGAAATACCCTGTCCCTGATCAACTACCCGCGTTATCAAGTCATTGCCTTCTTTTTCTAATTCTATGGAAATAACGGTTTGGGGATGTGAATATTTAATGGCGTTGCTTATTAAATTATTCAAAACCTGGACTATCTTAATTTTATCAAAAAATAGAACCGGATCCAGTCCATTATTATTAAACTTGATAGCAATATTTTTATTTCTTGCAAAAGGTTGGTTCATATCAATGCTTCGCCTTACAATTTCCGAATAATTACTTTTTACTTTTTGCAAATCAAGTTTACCGGATTCAATGGCATAAATATCAAGCAAGTCGTTGAGCACATTGAGCGAATACTTGCTTATGTCCCGAATATCGTTAAAAAATTTACGATTTTCTTCTGCCGGATATTCCTCAAAACTTTCAAGCAATAAATCAGCAATCATCTGAATGGTACCAATCGGGCTTCGTAAATCATGAGCAGCAATTCCAAGAATTTTATTTTTTTGGTTGTTTAGCTCTTCCAATTTTATATTTTGTTCCTTAAGTTCTTTCCTCTGAAATTCCAATTCAGTAACATCATCAACGATAATCATTAATATGTTTATCGTGTTATAAATTATTTTTGAGGTTGTATATTGAAATATTTTAGGGACTCTTTCTCCCTGAATATAAAAATCTCTCTCAAGCAATTGCTTATACACAAAGATTTTTTCGTCAAAACCTTCAAACAGTGATTTTCGGAGGATACATTGTTTGCAATAGCTGGTTGACCCGCAACTTTTTTGTTCATCTTCTTGGAAGCTGCATCCGATGGCTTCGCCACACAATTTACCAATTATTTTTTCATCGTTTTTATGAAAAAGATGTTTAAACGAATCATTAAAATTTCTAACAATAAAATCAGGATCAACCAGAAAAACAGCAGAGGTTATATTGTTGAACAAAATATTTAAAAATTCATTCGATTCTTTTAAATTACTTATATTTAAGCTCATCTGAAAACTTTTTAAATCACAATTCGTTTTAATAAAAATCTGTTTTCTGCTCAAATATACGAAATATTTTCCAAATAAAATGAATTTAATGGAAACAATGTTTTTAAAAGATTGGCTAGCAATCAACAAATACAAAGCATCTTTACGCAAGCATAACAATTGGAAAACACAAAAAATGAATCGAAGGCAGGAGGAATAAACAGTAACGGGAAATCTTTCTTGTCGAAAAATTTCCCGTTCACAGTTTAACAACCTTAGTTCTTAAATCGCGCCAAGCTACAGTTTAAAGGGTTTTCAAAGACTAACAAGTTTGATTCTTTTAGGAATTTCAACTTTTTCCTTGCCTTTGATTTGTTGTTGCTCACTGTTTTTCACGCAGTTGCTTTCAACATTTATTTTTCCGGTAGTTCCTTTTGGTTCAAATCATCTTTGCAGATTTTCCGTTCCTTGGGTTTGGTTCAAAAAAACAATGGTTAGCTGTCTTGCATTCCCTACTTCCCGGATTTATCTTTTTATCTCTTGCTTGATGATATAAAGGTAATACATAAATTTGCACAAATCTAATTTTCAGGCCTGATATTATTAACAATTTACCAACCGGGGTTATAAACAATTGTTCATAATTTCCAGTCGGTTATTTTAAGATAAACCTCTTTTATACTATCGGTTATTCATTGTTTACCCGACTTGAAATCAGATAATTCTTAATGGATTTTTGATATTTTTTTATCACAAATTTCCAAAAACAGCTTACCTTTTTTAATTCGTACCAATTTGCATCGTATTTTATCGGTTGTAAAACCGGTAGAGACAAAATAATTGCCTAACGAAACCTGAGCCATTTTACCAAAAACATCTTTTAAACTTAACACATCCTCCTCTTTACCAGTATCTTTATTAAGTATTTTTTTTGTTTCCACAAAATCAAAGAAATAGATTTTGCCTTCGCGATAAACCGGATGAAGAGGCTCCAGAAAAATACGTCCGGTACAATTGATTTTATCTACACGGCAGCGTATCGTTTGTCCGATCTGAAATCCATAATCGACATAATAGCAGCAAGGCAACATCTGACGGGAGCCAAAAGGATCTTCTACAACATAATAATCGAGTTTATCAGGTAATGTCGTCAGATTAACAATTTTAAAATTGTAATATTTACCTTGAATAAGCTTATGGCTGAAAAATTTCCTTAAAAAAGATAGCATAAATTAGAAAAGTAACAAAGGTTTATTGGGAAACGTTTACAGGCTGTTATTATTTTTAAGGATTTGGGTAACCAAATCGGCAGCTTGCTGCAAAAGCGTAGCGGAAAAAACTTTTAAGCCCGACTGTTCGATGAGTTCCATTGCTTCTCTGGCATTGGTTCCCTGCAAACGAACAATGACTGGTACAGGAATATTCCCAATGTTTTTATAGGCATCAACAATACCCTGAGCCACACGATCGCAACGGACGATGCCGCCAAAAATATTAACTAAGATAACCTTAACGTTTTCATCTTTTAATATAATCCGGAAACCTTGTTCTACACGTTGAGCGTTGGCAGAACCGCCGACATCGAGGAAGTTTGCCGGCTCGCCACCCGACAATTTAATGATGTCCATGGTAGCCATTGCCAATCCGGCTCCATTGACCATGCAACCTACATTACCGTCCAATTTTACATAATTAAGATGATTTTCGGAGGCTTCCACTTCCGATGGATCTTCTTCGTGCAAATCGCGCATGCTTGCATATTCGGGATGACGGAAAAGTGCATTATTATCCAATTTCATCTTACAGTCAACGGCAAGAATATTATTGTCTGACGTTTTAAAAACAGGATTTATTTCGAGCAAAGTGGCGTCGATATTACGATAAGTATTGTATAATGCACGGACGAATCTCAGCATTTTGGTATATGCTTTGCCGGAAAGGTTGAGATTATAAGCTATTTTACGGCACTGAAATTCCAATAATCCCACCTTGCGATCAACATATTCACGGAAGATGAGTTTCGGTGATTTTTCAGCTACTTCTTCAATATCCATTCCACCCTGAAGGGAATATATAATCATATTTTTAGAAGTAGAGCGATCAAGCAAAATACTCATATAAAATTCCCCAGTTTCGAATTCGCCGGGGTAATAAATATTTTGTTCCACCAAAACTTTATGTACAATCTTGCCATTGGCACCTGTTTGTGGTGTAATAAGCCGCATACCCAAAATTTGGCTGGCCTTTTCGCGTACATCCTCCAACGATTTGGCGATTTTCACGCCACCCGCTTTTCCTCTTCCCCCGGCATAAACCTGAGCTTTCACCGCCCAACGATCGGTATCGGTAAGAAGTTGAATGACTTCGGCTGCCTTTACCGCATCTTTAGGCGTTTCGGCCATAATACCTTCGGGTATAGCAACGCCATAGCTCTTTAAAATTTGTTTTGCCTGATATTCGTGAAGATCCATTGGCTAAACGATTAAAAGTTAATGAAGAAAACAAAATATACTTTTCAGTTCAAAATTTTAATTAAAAGCAAATGTAAAAAATAATTCACAAAAATTAATTAAGTTTGTCGTCGTTAGCAAAATAAATAACAAAACACGATGGAACGTATTGAAATAATTCAAGGCGATATCACTCAATTGAAGGTGGATGCCATTGTAAATGCAGCTAATACGAGTCTTTTGGGTGGCGGCGGAGTTGATGGAGCCATTCACCGGGCTGCCGGACCAGGATTGCTGGAAGAATGCAGGCTATTGAAAGGTTGTCCGACAGGAAATGCAAAAATCACCAAAGGATACCTTTTGCCTGCAAAATATATCATTCATACCGTGGGTCCGGTATGGAAAGGTGGAGTTTGTAATGAGGAAACATTGCTCGCTTCGTGCTATTTGCGAGCCATGGAACTAGCGGTTGAAAATGATTGCAAAACCATAGCCTTTCCAAATATCAGCACGGGAATTTACCGCTTTCCAAAGGAGCTTGCCGCTTCCATTGCTATCAAATGCGTAACTTCATTTTTAACCGAACATCCTCAAATTGAAAAGTTTTTTTTCGTTTGTTTTGATTTGGAAAATCTGAAGATTTATCAGAACCTGATAAAAAAAATAGAAAAATGATTATTTGATATCTTACCTAAACGATTTTTTAATAAGAAATTTATCAGGGAACTGCAAAGGCTGCCTTTTTGAAAATATAACGGCATCCAGCATAGTGGAAACCTTCGGTCGCGTGATAAACGGGATTTAAAATTCTGGAAGCCTTCGTTCGCGTGACAAATTGCTTCCAGCATTGTGGAAGCCTTCGGTCGTGTGACAAATTGTTTCCAGCATTGTGGAAGCCTTCGGCCGCGTGACAAATTGTTTCCAGCACAGTGGAAGCCTTCGGTCGCGTGACAAATTGCTTCCAGCATTGTAGAAGCCTTCAGTCGCGTGACAAATTGCTTCCAGCACAGCCCACGATTGATATCCAGACAAATAGCTTTTGAACCAATTACAATCCGGATTGGAAAACAGAAAATTTGTAATAGCTACTAAACTTGCTTAAAATCATTACCATTTTCTTTCTATTACTATTTGTTTTCTAATTTTGGGCAGGAAAGCGGATAATCATTTAAAAAATTACATTTTGGGGAAGAGCTCAATCATAAAGCTTAACAAATTCGTAGGTATTCCCGGTAAAGTTGAGAAAACGGATAAAATCCTGGAAACTGATTACTATGGAAGCCGTGTTGATGCAAGGATGAAAGCTTATTTTGCTGGCGAATTGCAGGTTCTCGTCCAGAAACAGATGAACGGCATGGTCTTTATTGTTGATAAGGCCAAACGGGGTAACTGATCCTGGAGTGAGTCCCAAATTATCCATCAGCCGCTTATCGGAAGCAAACGTAAGTTTGCCCTGATGCAGGCGATGTTCCAGATCATGGATATCCACAATATGAGTATATTCAAGAACTACAAGATAATGACGGTTGCCTTTATGATTACGAAAAAACAGGTTCTTGCAGTGCGTTGCCTCTATGCCTTTCCAGAATCGGGAAGCTATTTCAACCGTTGGAGCTTCGGGATGTTCGTGATATTCGAAAGGAATATTTAACTGTGAAAGAATTTGATATAAATATGGATCACCGTTCAATGGCAGGAATTTTGAATTTCGACCTAACGTTTAGGAATAAAAACCTTATATTTATTTACTGTAAAAGCGATAATCGTTATTCGACTATCAACTATCAACAATCAACAATCAACTAAAAAAGAGCGGAAAACGGGATTCGAACCCGCGACCCTCGGCTTGGGAAGCCGATATTCTACCGCTGAACTACTTCCGCATTTAAGTTGCAAAAATAGTCAATTCGTAATTACAACCAAATAAAAAGTCCAAACTCAGGAAACAAACAATGCAATAAAAGTTTATATTTTAAGTTTAAATTATACGGTAAAAATTTTCAAATTAAATTAACAACAATCCTATTCTATCATTATGACAATCAAAGAAGCTCAGTCCGAAGTGGACCAATGGATAAACTCCACAGGAGTAAGATATTTTAATGAACTTACGAATATGGCTATGCTTACCGAAGAAGTTGGCGAAGTAGCACGCATCGTAGCCCGGCGTTATGGCGAACAATCGGAAAAAGCATCGGACAAAGGAAAAGACCTCGGCGATGAACTTGCTGATGTGCTTTTTGTGCTGATATGCCTCGCCAATCAAACCGGCATTGATCTTACGGAAGCTTTTCATAAGAATCTTCAGAAAAAAACCGAACGCGACGGATTAAGACATCAGCAAAACGAAAAGTTATTTTTGTAAACATAATTTTCGTACCGTTTTGTATTGTTGTATATTTGATCCACATAAAAAGTGTCTAAAATCAGTAAAAACGAAACTCATCAACCCATGAGCGCTAAATTTCCAGGTATTCTTCTTTTTTTACTCTTTTCATTTATTTCCTCCTTTGCTCAAAACTATACCGTCAATGGTAAAGTGGTGGATTCTGAATCCAAAAAGCCTTTAGCTTTCGTAAACATCGTTATCAACAGCGGCAACCGCGGCGATGTAAGCGATATTGACGGTAAATTCCGCCTGCAATCCGAAGAACCTATTAAAATATTAAAATTCAGTTATGTGGGTTATCAGCCAATGAGCATGGAGATAAGCCATACAAAAGATTTACAGGTTTATCTTAAACGAATACCCATCGAATTGCAAACGGTGGAAATACTTCCCGGAGAAAATCCGGCACATCGCATCATTCGTAATGCGCTAAATAATAAGGATGCTAACGATCCGGAAAAACTAAAATCGTTTTCCTACACTTCATACGAAAAAATGATTTTTGAACCCGATATTGATTCTTCCCAGCTTGCCGATTCGGCTAAAGTCGACACATCATATACCGCAATGAAGAATTTTATGGACAAGCAGCACATGCTGATGATGGAAAATGTTGTCCAGCATAAGTTTCTATATCCCGATAAAAGCAAGCAAAAGGTAATAGCCACACGTATTTCAGGGCTTTCCGATCCGCTGTTTGTCTTTCTCGTCTCACAAATCCAGTCGAATTCCTTTTATAAAGATGTTATCAAAATCCTCGATAAAAACTATGTAAATCCCATCAGCACGGGTTGCTTGTCCAAATATTTTTTCGATATCAAGGACACTCTTTTCAGCCGGAACAATCGCGATACGACCTTCGTCATCTTTTATCGTCCGTTCATCGGCAAAAATTTCGACGGGCTTAAGGGGCTTTTATATATCAACAGCAATGGCTGGGCTATACAAAATGTGATTGCAGAGCCTTCGCGAAACAACATCCTGGCAGACATTAAAATTCAGCAGAAATACGAACGGGTTGACAGTCTCCACTGGTTTCCCGTTCAGTTGAATACCGACATTATTATAAAAGGCATGCGTGCAAATGTTTCAAAGGATACAAGCAAACCTTCTTATCCTATGATATTGAAGGGGAAAAGTTATCTCCGCGACATCCAACTGAATACCGATATCGTAAAGCGCTATTTCGATAATGTGGAGATAGACGTTGACCCTAATGCCGCCAAAAAACCTGAAGAATACTGGAATACTTACCGCGTGGACAGCCTTACCGCTCAGGATCGGGAAACGTATCGTATGATTGACAGCCTGGGCAAGGCTGAACATTTTGATCGCTATGTGAAGGGATTTGAAACTGTGCTGAAAGGTAAAATACCTTACCGGTGGCTTGACTTCGACTTGAGTAAATTAATGCATTATAATCCGCATGAAGGGTTTTATCTGGGGCTTGGCGCAGAAACCAATGATAAGTTGTCGCGTACTTTCAACATAGGTGGATACTGGGGATACGGATTTGGTGATCAAACGGCAAAATATGGCGGCAATGCCCGTATTATGCTATTTCGTCCCTGGGATTTGGAAGCTGGCGCAGCTTATCATTTTGATGTTAGCGAAGCCGCAGCTACGGATATGTTTGCTTCTCATAAACTTTTCAGCGAAGATAATTTCAGAAATTATCTGTTAAAAAAGTTTGATAATGAAGAACAGAAAGAAGCCTGGTTAAGTTTCCGTACGCTGAGATATATGACGCTTAAACTTTCACTTAGCCAGAGCACCAAAACCCCGCAATATTCATACTATTTTGGCATCAGTCCCATGAACAGTATTATTACGCCCCTTCAGCATTTTCATTTTACCGAATTCAACGTCGGCCTAAGGTATGCCTTCCGGGAAAAATTCCTAAAAAACACTCGTAATAAAATATCCCTGGGAACCGACTACCCAATTGTTTACTTCCATTTTACTCATGGAATTAAGAATTTTCTCAATGGCGATTTTGATTACAACCGTTACGATCTGAAGATTGAAAAATCCTTTTTTACTAAATATTTAGGCAAATCATCGCTGGCGCTTACAGCCGGATATATTGACGGTAAAATACCCTATGGGCAACTTTTCAACGGACACGGCAGTTATCGCTCTTTTACCATTTTTGCTCCCAACAGTTTTGCCACCATGCGCATGAACGAATTTACAGCCAATCGTTATTCTTCCGTTTTTCTCACTCATAATTTTGGCAAACTGTTGTTACGCCACAAAAATTTTCAACCCGAATTATCTGTTATTACCAACATCGGATTCGGCTGGCTGAAAAATGCCGGAGATCATTCGGGCATTATTTTAAAACCGTACGACAAGGGATATTATGAATCGGGCTTTGTGATAAACAAACTGATAAACTTTCAAATTTACTCCATAGGCGTTGGCGCTTTTTACCGCTATGGCCCCTATTCATTTGATAAGTTTATGGATAATCTCGGATTAAAAATAGCTATTGCTTTTCCCTTATAAAACATTCTTTTCCAAAGCTCTTGTGTTTTTGAAAGGGCTTTGGAAAAGATTTTTCTTTACAGTATCTCAACAATATTATTTTCTTGGGTTTTCTTTGGCTTTATCGTTAGTATTGTCCTGTTTTTCTTTATTATTCCTTGATCGTTGATTTATTTTATTTGTTGATCTTGCTTTACTATCCGGGTTGCTCCGTGTTGATTCTACTTTTGGCTTTTCTGACGGTGAAGACACTTTTCTATTTGATCCCGGATTGATCGTTGATTTTCTTTGTGTCGGGTTGGTAGTTGGTTTTGATTGTACAGGTGTAGCATAACCGGTTCTGCTTTTAGCAACTTCCTGTTTTGTATTCCGATTCCGATTCTGAGTCGGCGTCCCCGCACTCTGGACTCTCTTGCCCGTTGATTTATTAATATTTTTTGTATTTCCGCTATTGGTCCTGATCGTCTTTCTTTTCTGATTTAATTCATACTTATTTCTGGCATTTTCATTTCGTTTAATAAACGATCTGTCAGGATTTTTAGACTCATAATCATTGCGCCGTATTTGATTTTGGAGTTTTTCATAAGCATTGCTTTTTCTATCCGGAACATATCTATACGAAGCGTTTACATTTTTATGCATTCGTATATTCTGCCGGTATCTTAATGTTGAAAAAGGTTTTCTGTGATGGTATACCGATGGATAATAGCCCCAATAATAGGGAGAATTCCATGATTTATAATGTGGTCCCCAGAAAAAATCAAAAATTACGGGCGAATGGATAAAAACCGGTTCAATTACATAATCAGGGCCATACATATAGGGATCGCCCATTATTACAATCTGTCTTTTACCATTATGAGCATTCTCAACATCTAAAGTGGCAATGTCCTGATACGAGTTTTCTCCGATAACTGCCTGGATTATTACCAAATAAGAACCTTCCGTTGATGCTTCTACAACTCTTAAATAATCAATGTATCCATCTCCATTTAAATCCAAATTGGAAATCTGATTATCAGGGTCATTTAAACGCTGTTCAAAGTCCTCCAGATTTTTTGAATCCCCGAATAAAGAAACTACCGCTTCTAAATCGAGATTATCACTTATATCATAACTTGTGGTTTTAGCGATTACTCTTTTCTGTGCATACGTACTGCCAAGAGTAAACAATAAAACAATGAAAAGGCTTACAATTTTTGTTTTCATATTAATAATTTTTAAATTCTTACTTTAACTGTTTAGTATGGCTATTTTTTGCCGTTTATTCCGAGTACAGTTCCGGGTAATCTTGGCCACCGATTTTATCGGCTGTACTTTACAGTTAAAACCGCAACTTTAACTAAACTGATTACAAATATCATTCCACAAATTTGCCGGGCTTTGCTTTGTTTAATTTTTTGCCTCTTAAACATTACCTCTGATAGTTAATAACAATTTCATTGTAAAATGATTACTAACGTGGTAAAGGCATTTTTTTATATTTCCGATTTTATTTTTATCCATTTTTTCTGTTGTTCCCCGGCAAAAAATGTCCAGGCAACAATGCGGCTTTTTTTATTTCCCTGCCCCATAGGTATAACTTTCACTTCAACAGCTTCCGCTCTTTTTAGAGCCTCTTCAACACCTTTAAGACTGGATGTTTTGGATAGTAATGTGGAAAACCAAAGGCAGGATGCAGAGAATTGTTTACTTTGGGAAATCATTTCTTTTACAAATCGGTACTCTCCTCCCTCACACCACAATTCATTGTTCTGACCTCCAAAGTTCAGCATTGGTTTGGTGATTTTTTTATGACTTAAATTAGTTAATTTACGAAGCGTCCCCGATTGCGCTTTTGCCAACGAAGCATGAAAAGGAGGATTGCAAATCGTTAAATCAAAAAGTTCGTCTTTTTGAATAATCCCGGTAAAAATGTCTTGGGGATTACGTTGCAATCTGATTTCTATCTTTCCCTTCAATAACGGATTCCCTTCAATAATTCTATTTGCAGATTCAATGGCAACTGTATCAATTTCGGAACCAACAAACGACCATCCATATTCTTTATTTCCGATGATGGGATAAATACAATTTGCCCCCACACCGATGTCGAGACATTTTATCTGGCTACCCGTCGGAATCTTTCCCTTGTTAGAACTTCCTAATACATCTGCGATATGATGGATATAGTCCGCTCTTCCGGGAATGGGTGGACATAAATAATTTTTAGGTATATCCCAATGGGAAATGCAATAATAATGCTTCAGTAATGCCTTATTCAGCATCTTCACCGCTTCCGGATCAAAAAAATCAATAGATTCATCATTGTAACTATTCAACATTACAAATGGAATCAGCTCCGGACAACTCTCAATCAATTGTTTGAAATCATAGCGCTCACGATGCCTGTTTCGGGAATGTAATTCTGTTTTTTCTTTTGGATGTTCTTTCTTTGCAGGAAGCATGAAACGTTTGTCGGTAATTTGGTCTTTTTGGGAATACTACAAAAAGGCAGAATTTTATATTTTCGTTTTTACTATTTCCATATTATTTTTAACAAATTCATTACCAGGAATATTTCCACAGTTTCTGCATTTAAAATCGTACCAACCATTTATTGTATTACATTCTTTGCAGGAATAATAATCAACCATTTCGAGATACCATTTTTCCCAGCCTATTTCGTTAATACGTTCCTGAGATTTCCAAAGTTCAGTCCGATGGGGCATCTTTGATTGAAATTCTTTTAATTCTCCACACGGATATTCCTTACATTCTCCGCAGAAATCAATTCCTTTATCTTTGGCACATTTTACCATAAAACAATTCATGCAATATGCTGTTTTTGTTTCGGTACGGCATCCATTACATCGGATTTTCTCAAAAGGTATATTTATCCTGTTTGCAATTTGTTTCAGGTTTTCCTCATTGTCTTCCTTTGTAGAATAATAAATTCCACAAGCCGGGCAAAACAGTCCACAAACCGACACAAGGTTTTTATCAGGCTTTTCTTCTGCTCTTATCATAATTTCCTTTTAATAAGAAATAATATTATAGTTAGTTATGATTTCAACATTTCCTTTCAGCATTGACCAAACCGGGCAATAAGTTTCCTCCGATAGCTTAATTACTTTATCCACATCATCCGCTGTTACATCCTTTGATTTTATTATCATTTCCAGGGTAATGGTTTTAAAACCCGTCGGATGTTCCTCTTTTCTTATCCCTGTGGCGTTAATTTCAAATCCGGTTATGGTTTTTCTCATTTTTCGCAAAAAAAGAAGTACTGAACTACCCACACAAGACGAAAGGCTTAAGAGTAATAGCTCAAGAGATGTATATCCAAGATTATCGCCCAGCGGTGGAATGTAATCAATAGAAATGGGTTCATTGCCCTCTACTTTTCCTTCAAAATGAAGTTTTTCGTTTAACAGATTTATTGATGCTGTTACTTCTTTTGATTTGTCTGCCATAATTTTTATTTTAAAAATACTATATTTATTTGTTTTACTGCATTTTTTCTTTTACAATTCCTGAATTAGTATTAATTCTGTTACGCTTTCAAAATTATAAAATTCCTGTTAAAATTTGCAAGTCAAATTAATCCTTTTTATCAAACATGATTATCACAAACGAACAAACAGTTATAGGAATTATCCTCCTGCATCTTTTGCTCTATTACTAATCCATTTTTATCTAAAAAATACTTTTTATAATCCAATCCAAACAATAAATTTTCCATATCTCTTTGCTCGTAGGGTGCATCGGGATTAATTTCTATTAATAACACAGGTTTATCCCTCGTTAAAATATGTTGCATACCAAGCAGCGCTAAATACTCACCTCCTTCTATATCAATTTTTATTAAATTAACCGGGGCGACTGTCTTATTCGCAAAGTATAAATCAAGAGAGGTTGATGATACGCTTTCGGTATATGTATAAGTTTCCGCATAAGCTGTCGCCATACCATTGTTTTTATCCTGTTCATTAATAAACAACTTCATATTTTCTTGATTATTTGAAATCGCAAGGTTTTCCGCAATTATATTATTGGCATTGTTGAGGCGAATATGATTAATCAGGTTATTATAATTCCTTTTTATCGGTTCAAAAGCATAAACCACACCCTGTTCAGCTACTTGCTTTGATGCAACCAATGAATACAACCCGATATTCGCACCAACATCTATAAATACATCTCCCTTCTTTAAAAAATGTTCCACAAACGTTATTTCCTTTTCTTCGTATTCGTTCAGAAAGTAAAGATTTTGTTGAATCCAGTCATCAATGCGTAAATTCAATACTATTTTATTCCGATACAAAGTTCTTATCGTAACACCTTGAAAAATATCGAAAGGTTTAAATATTCTTTTGTAAAATCCGTAATATTTATTTTTAAAATAATTTATTCTGAATATACTGTGAAATATAATGGCAATTAAATATCTCATTTAAAATTATACTTATGACTTGTTTACTGCTTATCCTAAAACTTCAGGCCTAATCCTATTGAAATATTAAATACTCCATAATTTTGCGAACCCCTTTCTCCTTTTTCCCTGTTGCCTATGCTTGAACTTAACGTATAAAAACCAAATTTAAAATGTCCGCTTAGATAATCAGCATTTGCTAACAGATCCCAATTATCATTTAATGTATAGGTAAGTCCCGTCCCTAAATTATAAATAAATGCCCCAGCACTTACTTCACTCATTTTTATCCAACCACTACCCGAATTTGATATAAATGAAAATGTTGTTTCTGTTTCGGTTAGGTTTGCATATCCTAAAAATAAACGTCCATTGATTGATAATCTGTCCACTGGAAGATAAAATACTGGTCCTGCTAAAAAACCATAAGAATTATAATTTACCCTGTTATTCGAAAATGAAAGATTTGACATGGCAGCTATTGCATCCGCTAATTTATCTGCATTAAACTTATTTCTATTATAGTAACCTTTTACTCCCAATCCAATGGATGGAGAAAAGCTATGGGAAAATAAGGTATTTACACTTAATCCATTTCCGGCAAGTCCCGATTTTTCATTGGTTATATCATCTTTGGCAAATTCACCCGTAGCTATGCTTGAGCCCACTGAAAATTCAATTTTATTAATTTGTTTAGGACTTAAAGAATTATAGGGGTGGTTTTTTACAATTGCCGGTTTATCATAATGAATTGATTGGATATCACTTTTATTCATAAAAGTACTTATTCCCCTGCCATTTTTTTTAATCGTAAATGATACTGTTGATTTATTTTCTTTTTGAATTTTGCAAATAACCAAATCCCCATTTGTTCTTACAATAGTATCCTGAGAATAAATTAAAATTGGAGCAAAAAATAGGAAAACGATTAATAATATCTGTTTCTTCATTCGTTAATAATTATTAAATTAAAATTTGTTGGAACTTATTCTGTTTTATTAATTGTAATAAACTTATATGGCAATCAAAATTTGCATTGAATAAGAAATTTATTATGTACTAAAATCTCTCTTATTTAATAGAATAATCCACATTAACAACCACCCTGACTTTCTTAAATAAATCGCCGGAACTCATTGGATAATATGTTCCATCGGTTTGTCCGGTCAGGAATTCATCTCTGTCGATGATTGAAAACAACCCCTGGCTGGCTTTTCTTAAATTGCCTAATTTTGTATTACTCTCTTTTGCAAATTGTATGGCTGCATTTTTTGCATTCCTTGTTGCCTCCGTCAACATTGCTGGTTTTATATCATTTAATTTGGTGAAAATAAATTTAACAGACGCATCATATTCATTTCTATTGCTTATTACCACACCCGCCTTCAGCAATTCATCCGTCATCCGGCTTACTTTTTGAATATTATCTACATTGGCACTACGAACCTGTATTACTTTATCAATAATAAAACGATAACTATCCCCAATAGTATTATTACCATAATCTTGTGCCTTTTTATCATTTACGATTAAGTCCTTTTGAATTATTTCATTTTGCTTAATATCATTTTTTAGCAAAAAATCAATGACTTTATTCTTAGTTTCATCAATTATTCTGCTCCCTTCGGATAAATCATTGTTTGCAATCCTTGTTCTTATGGTCCATACGGCAAAATCGGATTTTACTTCACGTTCCGAGAACCCTTTTACGGATATATACCGGTCCTCTTTTTTAAATCTTTCTATTGCCCGACCCAATATAGCAGCACTTATTGATAAGCCAATTATTATAGCTAACGAAACAGCTATTATTCTTTTATTTTCCATATCATTATTTATTAAATTAATATTTATTTTTGAATAGTATTTAATGTCCGGACGACCACCATTATGGCTATCTTTTTAATTCCAATCAAGGGTTGAAACTTTCTCTGTGCAACCCCGCGCTTCCTCTGTATAACTATGTGTTATAATACTTAAAAAGAAACAGAGAACCACTGCACTTACTATTTATATCTTTTTATGAGTCAAATAACAAAAAAATTATTTAAATGCTTCTGCCGGAATAGCCATATCTGCCGTCATATTGTTAAAATACTTTTCGTTTTTCCATTTTTCGTTATACATATTTAGTTTTAAAGAAATAAAATCTTTAAGTTTTCGATTCATTTTCGTAATTTTTTTTTCGGATATTCTTATCGGACGCTTTTTATTAATTAAATTTTTAGCCCATTCAAAATCTTTCTGATTATTTTTTATCATTAATGGCACAAGCTGAACATGACTTTTCCATCCGCCAATAGTGGCATAAACCATAACAATATAAATTCCGTCTTCCTTTAATTCGGTAGTAAGAAAATATTTATTTTCGGAAGAAGCCCAAAAAAGTTGTTTTCCAGGATCACACTCATATCTCAGATAGCTGTTTGCTTTAAAGGCTCCAATATATTTATCCTGATGAAAATACTCAAAGTCGGGTCCACTGTTGGCAGGAACAAAATATACAACAGCTTTGCCTTTTGATGGGGGCTGAACTCCCTGTGCAAAAATAAAATTCCATCCTGATAATAAAAAGATCAGAATCATACATAATGTTTTGGCTCTCATTTTTACTTTTTTAATTAAATTTATTTTATGAATTAATAAGGGTTCAAAAATATAAAAAACTGTTTTCATTTAATACATATAAGTAATAGAAACTAAAAACTGTCGTATCATTGAATTTGAATAGCTTAAGAACAAAACACAGATTTTTGCTGATATAGCGGATTTTAATTCCGATAAATCGGAATAATTCTCAGATATATCCGTTCTTATCATTCATGCTTGCATAAATAAAGTCCGTTTTAAATCTGTTTGTATTATTATCAGTATTTACCTATTTTATCCGTGAAATCCGCATCCTATTCTTTTCTGATATACAACATTTTATTTATCCAACTACTTAACATCAGGATTGTAACAAAAATTTGAGAATGTTACAAAATATCTATTTTATTTATTTTCCCCACAGGACGTATTTCAAAAAATTTTGCATCAATATCAATTATTTATCCCTTATGAAAAATGAGATAATTGTTAATTTCTTTTCCCCACAATACTTCAACCGCTAAACGATCTCAATCTTACCTTAACTTTAGGCATTCGTAACTTTTGCTCGCTTTAAGTACTGGACTTTAACGGTTCATAAATTCATTATCCAATTTAAATTTAACAAGATATACATCGCCTTCACCAAGTAAAGTGCCAAACAGACTTGAACTGGTAAGACCCATTTGATAAATATATCCTTTATCATCAATACTTACGTCTTTACCTGACGCATCAAAATGTTTATCCCCCTCAATAATATTCTTTTCCCACAATAAGCTACCATCTTTTTTATACATCCTGATAAATGCTTCTGCCGGAGGCAGGTTTAAAAGGCCACTTACAAGGATTTTATCTGATATTTTCTTATTCAGGATAACACTTCGAATACCATCATGCTTTTCTGTTCCAAATTGATTAGTCCATAAGATATCTCCTTTATCGCTGATTTTTGTTAAAAAGCAATCTCCTTCGCCCATTTGTTTACAACCTAAATTTCCTGATGTTGAACCACCCACATAAATATTTTTTTCTTCATCCACCTTTACATCCATGGCAATCTCAAATCCTTCGCTCCCCCATTGATTAAACCGGACAAGATTTCCCTCATCGGTAAACTGTCCTGTAAATGCATCCATAAATCCTTTGTTCTTCGAGGCAAGATCGTCCCATGTTGAACCGCATACATAAATGAAATGATTAAATCCGGTGATGGCATTGCTGTAATCATCACCTGCGGTTCCAAATTGATTAATAAATAATTGATTACCGTTATTATCTAATTTCATGAGGAATCCGTCAGTTTTCCCGAAGGAAGATTTTCCCAATTTTCCTGTGGTTGTACCAGTAATATAAATATTCCCTTTATTATCCACATATATCCCATTTCCAACGTCGGTACTGTCGGTGCCAAATTGTTTCGACCATAGCATCTGCCCATTGGAACTATATTTTACAATAAAAGCATCTTCCTTCCCCAAATTTTTGCCTTTTAATCCACCGGTTGTAGAACCCGTGATATAAACACAACCTTTATTATCAATGGCACACCATTGAACATCTTCATCTTCGCTTGTTCCAAATTGCTTCGACCATTTGATATTCCCCGAAGCGTTAATTTTAGTAATAAATCCATCATTTTTGCCATAGTTTACGCCATCCATTTTACCCATTGTTTTTCCAGCTATATAAATATTTCCCTTTTGATCAACAACATGATTCATGGCATATTCATTTTTATCCGTTCCAAAATGTTTGCCCCAGATAAAACTTGTCTGTGATTGGACATTGAATACCAATATTAATAGTATAAATGCAACAATAAATGTTCCTTTATTTATGCTTGTTTCCATTTGTTATTACTTTTATTTTTTATTGATTACATAGCATACCCCAATATTCCGGGGGAATATTTTTTATTTTAGCTTGACTATTTATGACCGTTTACCTTACGCACACCCGTAACGGATAATGCCCCAAGGTTCGCAAACATAACATTTATTTATTCAGCTCTTCAAAAATGTCAAAAATCTTTTTTTGCTTTAATATAATACCCATAATACATTTTATATTCGATGCTCCCAAATCCTGCTTTTCTGAGAGCAGATTCCACTTCTTCTATCGTGTATTTGCAGAAATTTTGGGCGAATTTTAATTTATTCAGTTTCTTTTCATGATCCATAAAGACATAATATATACCGCCATCCTTCAACATGGCGTGAATTTTTTTAAACATTATGTTCAAGTCGTCCCAGAAATAAATTACATTGAGGCAAAATACCTTGTCATACGTCTTACAATTAATATCGGCTGTCAATAAATTCCCATATTTCAGATTAACTGTTCCGCGATTAATAAATTTTAAATTCCTTTTTGTTGCTGTATGATACATCAAATCCGAAAAATCTATTCCATCAATGGTACAGGCGACGCCGCTGTTCATTATCATACATATGCCTAATCCTGGCCCATAACCTATCTCATATAGTTTCTCATCTTTTTTAACATCTAATTCTGTAATCATTTTCTCATAGTATTTTCTATTCCTTGTATCCATCATTTTTGAAACCATTTTTCCAAAAAATCCGGATGGTTTTCTTAGTTGTGCTCCAAGTGTCGTAAACATATCTCTGTGGTTTTAAATGGTGAATACTATGATTTTTTACTTTTTTTATCCCTTTTCTCTCGCCTCTTGTCCCTCGTCCCTTGTCTCTCGTCCCTTATCTGTTATACAATTATTTATTAGGTCTAAAGGTTGATCCAAGCATTATTCTCGAATAATAAAGAAAGTATCTGTATGATGATAAAATGGTAATAACGAATAAAAACGGTAATGCTGAAATTAAAACCAGGTAAATATCCGAATTTACAACATCAGCATTAAACAATAGCAGCAAAATTACGACCAGGAAACTAAACGAAAGGTTTCTGCAAAAGATATACAATACAAAAAACGATTCCAATTGTTCTTTCTGGTATTCGCTACACTCCCTGAATGCCTGGTTTTTTGCAACCTGGAAAATATAATTAGGAATTCCTTCTTTATCATCATTATGCCCGTTTTCAAAGTATTCGGAATCGTTGTGAACACTACATGAATTCTTCGCCGCTGTATTACACAAATCTTTCAATATCATTTGGTGATGTGCAAGACGGATTCCCCACTTTTTACCGTCTTTCAATAAGTAGTACGAAGGCAGTTTTATTACTTTGATTTTAATGATAGCGCTCTCTATGAAATCGGCAAAGAAATCAATCATCACGCCAATGAAGAAAGACAGAATAAAAAAAAGCACTTCTGCAATTATATCCCACAGTTTCGTATTTGAAAGTAATTTCTGAAGATCACTTTCAAACAGATAGAACAACATAACAGAGATAATGCTTCCCTGGATGATCTGCAACATAAAATTCTTATAACTGAATCCTGACATCGTTTATCAATTTAATGTTTGTTAATCCAAAGTATTATTAGGTTTTGGGTATAATGGTTACGGAAATATAGAAAGGAATTGCGAGTTTCATTCCTTTCCACCGTTGCAAGCTTTTATGTTATATCAATTTCAATCGTTTTAGTTTAATTCAATTTTAAATGGCACTTATTAATTTCCTTCATTATGCGAAATTACATCATTTCTGAGTGATCCCGGGTACTCAGGATGCAATTCTGCTCAGAACATCAGAAAATTTGTAATTTTTCGTTTTCATTTTTCTTAATTATCAATTCCGCTATATTCCGGACGGTAAAGCATTTGCCACTCAACCAGAACAGCGTCGCTTTTATTTTATTCTTAGCCCTAATACTCTCGGACATCTTTTTCTGCATTCAAAACACCTTTTTATTGTATATCCTTTTCCCGTCTTGAAATTTGAAACCGGCCTGCACTCCTTTTGTATAACAGTTTTACCTGTCAACGCTTTTTGAGGACAAACCTCCAGACAAATTCTGCAATTTGGTGGACATACTTCATAATCGGCTAAGGGGTCTGACTCAAATTTCGCATCAGTCAACAATGCGCCAATCTGAATCATGTTACCATAATCCTTATTTATCAATAAATTATTTCTTCCAAGTTTACCCAATCCGGCTAAATATCCAGCATGTCTTAGTGATAATATCGCACGACCCTCTTGTTTATCATTATCCCAATACAAATAAGGGTCATCAGTAGGTATAAGTATGTTTTTTAATCCAAGTTTGTCAAGTTCTGCAGACAGCTCATAAGTTATTGAGTCCATTTTCTGCATTGCCAGGGTATTCATATAAGAAAAAGGCACCGGATTTTCCGCATATAGCGATTCTGTTGGCAGTTTAATCGCAAATACAACAACGGTCTCGGTTTTTGAATAGATGTCTTTAGGATGAAATCCTTTGGGTGCATTCGCGAATCTATCTACAGAGGCAACGCCAAATAAATCGACTCCCTTTCTAAATGCAATTTCTTTTATTTTGTCCTTTGTAATCATGTTTTAATCTTTATCATGCGATTCCCAGCTATGTCTTGCTGAATGGAATTTGCAATTCCGCCCAAAACCTTATAAAATTTGTAATTCTATCTTTTTATTTTTCTTAATCATCAATTCCATTATGTTTCGCGTGGCAAAATATTTATCTCTTAGCCGGGTTATGTTCATATAAAGTTTTATAAATCTCAAAACCAGGTATTCTTTTTATATTTTACATATTCTTCTCCAAATTTTTCCTCAAGTATTTTTTCTTCCTTTTTAATTCTTCTCCTTTGCATAAAAATTAAACCGCACCAAATAATAAGCAGATAAAAATTCTGAATAAAAATAATCATTCCAAGGATAAATATAAGTCCAAAAAAATAAATGGGATGACTTATTTTCTTATAAATACCTCCGGTAACCAGTTTATTTGCTTTAGCGGATATTTGAAATGAACTTCCTAATTGTATACGGGCTATGCTAACAAAGACCAATGAAGTTATTATCAAAAATAAGCCAATACTTGTATAAACATTAATCGGAAAATCTTTTTGAAAATATTTAACAATGAGTATGCAACAAGCAGCAATGACAATCAGTAGTGTTAATAAATTAAAAATAATATTTTTCATCGGTCAATTGTTTAAAATTAAGTTTGAATAAAATTTGTCCCCCATTGAGATAACCCTGTCAGGTTTTAAAAACCTGAGGGTTATCATTTTTCTACCAATATTTCGCCCCTAACGGGGCGTTGATTGTTTGTTTTCATTTTATCTCCGCTAAGCTGTATGTTGCTTTATTCTATTTTTATAAATCTGGCAGAATATTCTTGTTTTCCATTTGTCAGATGAAGAGTGTAAATTCCAGGTGGAAAATTTTTTATTTCAAACTGAACTGGATATGTATTTACAAATCTTGTTTCCATTAAAGTTCCAATTGAATTAAACAGTCGGATTTTTGATTCTCCAATGTCTGATTCAGTATTGATATTTAGAACTGTCGAAGCAGGGTTTGGATAAATTTCAACCTCATAGTCTACTTTGTTCAATTCTTTTGTCGATGTTAATAAAGAGCAAAAACATTTATCACAGTCCGGATTGTTTATATAGAAAGCTGTATCGTTATGTTTAAAGCATAGTAAATCATTAATAGTTCCTATAAAATAATCTGAAACTGGCTGAAATAATCCACCAATACTGCCGATACCTTCTATCCAATATTCGTATTCACCCCAATCATTAATTTTAAATCTTCTTCTTTGTTGATTGTTTTCAAGTTGAATCGTGTCAATTCCGGTTATAACACAGGGTACCCAATTGAGATATCCATTGGGTGCATTGGAAATGACAGTATCACCCACTGATAATGAGAAATCATAGATCAGGTATTCGTATTCATCTTCTGAAAGTCTAACAAAAATTTGCTTTGAATCATTTTCCCTTATTCCAGCATAATAGGACATATTATTAATATTGAGTGTGGAATCGTCATGAATCTGATAGACTTTTTTATAGATCTGGCCGCAGATGGTAGTATCTCCATATAAACCATATCTATGGATCAATGTGTAAGGGCTCCAATAGCTTTTAATATTCCATATGGCATTTGAATCAGGGAATGGATAATAATCCTGACCGAAAGCCAAAGTAATATTTATTACACAAATCAGAATTAATGCTATTTTTTTCATGTGTTATTAATTTTTAATTTATTGATCACATAATCTGTATTCATAAAATATCATTTTCGATTTGTACGAGCATTATTCTTATGGATATTTCATAAAATATTATTTTGTTTTCCATTGTCTTTAGTGGAATTCCGTTTCAGATAATTCTTTTGTTATTTTTTGTTTTGCGGAAATGCAATTTATGTTATCCTCTAAGCAGAATTACAAATTCCACTCGGCCGGGATATTAAGCAATTTTTATTTTTTTTCTTATTATTCTTCTTGTTTCTGCTATGATTAATGTCATTTTCATTCATTATAATATCCCCCTGATTATTCTTTTTATCAGTATCCTGAACTTCTGTTTTAACTGACTCTTTTAATTTTTCAATGTAAATACAAAAATGTATTGTTTGGGCAAATATAAAAACGTGTTTAACGACATTTACAAGTAACAAAATAGAATATATTGTAAAAAATATTACAATAAAAAGAATGATTGAATTGATAATATAAGCATTTTCAAAATGCCATTTAAAATTCACTTGAATCTCATCCCAAAAATTAATTAAAAAAGCCATTAATAAAGTAATAATTTGTACAATAACAGCAATGCCTAATACTCCATTTAATATCTGATAAAAACTATAGTTTGATTGTTTTTTTAAAGGTTTTGTTATTGTATTTAATATATTAGTTCCTCCAAAACCAACAATTAATATATAAGCACCAAGATTAAAGCCTAAAAGGTTTGGTAAAATACTCAAAGTAATGTTTACAACTTTAATAATTAGATAATATAAGGGTGTTATTGAAAGATAGCTTAATAATAATAAAGATAATGAAAGGCCAATACTAATCTTAAAATATAAATTATTATAAAATGCTTTATCTGAAATATAAATTTTCCAAAGTGTTCGTATATCTCCTTTATGCTTTCTTTTAATCTCTTCTTCATCTATATCCATAAACATAATTTTATTTTGCCTTATATAAATTTATAAGTTTACGGAACCATCTTAAATTAAGATTGTCATTTTCGTTAAACAATTCAAATTCGTAAATCATTGGTTTTTCAATATTACTAATTTTTTTCTTTCTATCACTTTCTAAAGGTAAAATTATTGCCTGTTTGATTAATCCATTTTTCTTTGCTACTTCAATACCTCCACCCAAAAAATCCACCTTTTTAATATTCATACCCTCTGGGGTATGATCTGATTGTGCCATTACTTTTAAATCTCCAATATGATTTTCTTTTAATAAAACATCAAAAAGTTCTCCTTGTGCAGATAATGCATCGTTATTTGAATATGAAATTTCATAGCTCAAACTATAAATCACGCGAGCATTAAAAATTTCATCAATAATTGAGGATTCTTTTTCAAAATCAACAATAATTCTATCAGGTAATTCAACTATTTTTTGTAGATGTTCATTTAAAAATTTATTAAATTCATTTACGGTTATTGAATTTTGTTTATAAATTAATGCGAATCTATGTATTGATGGAACAAATATATAATCACCAACAATTGGTTCTAAGATTCTTTGTTTATTGACTGGTTCTTTTGAAATATTGTTATTGTCTGAAACACGAATTTCATCTTTATCAAAAAATGATATTCCTTTTCCAAGTGCACCATAAAAATATTTAAAGCCATTTTCTTCATGTTCGAATGGGCTATACATGGTAATAGCTTCATTTTTATTCAACCTTGTAAATCTTAAAATAGATGTTAATGACTTTATAAGCTTTTCATAAACTTCAAATCTTTCCTCTCCTTCTTTATTAGATTGTAATTTCACATTAAATACATAAAATTTAAATTTTGTTGTTGCCATATTATTAATTTTTAAGTTAATTTAATTTCTTATTATTTTTAAATCAATCAAGATTTAAATTATTGTCATATTTGATTTGTCTTAAATGATATGAATTTCTTTATGGCTTAATGTTGATGTTCCATACTTAATATACAGAGAAAAATTTAATTGACAAATCCTATGCTAAATCCCATATCTCAAACTATTATTTTTCTGTCAATAAAGTATGAAATCCTAATTTGCAAGTAGCTACTATTAGTAACAATGTTTCTATTATTTCGCATTTGAAGCTGATATTTTTTTCCCCGCATCAATTAGTATTATATTAGTATTGTTCTCAATTTTCAATTCTTTTAATATCTTATTTATTTTTCTGAGTTCTGTATTATCAAAATACAATATGGCTTTAATTGATTTCTGAGTATTATTAGCCTTTTCGTAAATTTCAACTTGTTTTGCTAAATTCCGTTTTAGCTTAGAATTAGAAGCAAGTTTGAATTCAATAAGAGTTTTGTCTTTAGATCCTTTAGATATTGTATAGTCAACTGGACCTCGACCATTATTAACTTCCCTATTGATATCAAAGTCGGAAGCATACCAAGTCAGACGATAAATTATTTGTAAATCTTCTTCCCTTTTTATTGGTTGATTATTTAAATAAAATAATCTATAACCGTCATTATTTTCGATTACTTCTTTCAAGTAATTTATCCTTTTAAGTGCTTCTTCATAAGAACTATTAGAGTCAATTTTATAAAATTCCGTTTCATTAATGAGCCTTTCGACAAGCTTACTTATTTGGTGGACAAAGACATCTTCTACTTCAACAACCTTTTGTTTTGAAATATTTTTTGCTCTTTCTTTATTTTCTTCTTTCTGTTTAATATACCACTTAATTATTTCAGGAAACTGACGAATTGTGACTTGAATTGCTTGAGATATTTCTTTTTGAGTATTCTTTTTATTTTTGGGCGGTCTCGGTAGTATTTTTTTAAAATAATTAAAAATTTCAGTTCTTAATTGGTCATTAGGAATACTATTACATATTCGCCGGAAATCTCCCCTTAGGTCGTTGCTATTTATCCAATTATCGTCTTTAGTAAGAATGTCTTTGGGCGTTAAGATTATAAAATCATCAAAAATATATGGAAGCATGAATTCTTTTGGCATCCAACGTTCTAATTCATAGTTAAAATATACTTTGTCAACATTAACTACTTTAAGTAATTTAGGTGTAATATATTTTTTTGCAAAAGTTTCGGTATATGTAAGCAAAAATTCTTTTGTCAGGTTTGTAGTAAAATCACTGATATTGTCTTTTCCTACTCCAATTTCAAATAGTCCTGCTTTTTCAAGATGTGAAGTTTGGGTTATTTTTTCTTTGCCTAAATCATCAAAAACAATATGCATGGATGAAGACATTGATTTGCCAAATTTTTCTCCTAAACCGCTACCACTATTTCCGATCTTACTATACCCAAACCAATTCTGTTTTACTTCTTGAAATAAATACCAAGACTTAACTTCTGAAAGTTCAGTTATACCTGCTTCCGACTTAGATTTAAGAAAAGTTAAATAAGCCAAAATACTTTTATGTAACACTTGATATTCTGTTTTCTTACTTCCAAAAAGTAAAAAAGGATCAATAAAAAGAGGTAAATCATTTATTAACGAAACATTGAATGCACCATATTCTTCTAAGATGTCCGGATTAATGTTAAAGAAATCTGTAAAATATATTTTCATAATGTTGTAGGTTATTGAACTCTGTGGAATTATTTTTCTTTATGCTCCGAGCATAAAAAACATTTTCTGCTCAGCTGGGTCACTCGTTTATACTAATAACAAAATCACACTATTGTCTCTCATTTCGGTTGTATATGTATGATTATGCTCATTCATTATTTATTTTTAAAAAGTAAAAATATTAATTTTTCTTATAAATCATTAAATTAATTCTTTATTTATCGCAAACTGTTTTTAATCATTCAAGGTATCCTTCTTCCATTATAAAATGTAACCCCACCCAATTACTAAAAACCAGGCAGGGTTCTCCCCTATCAATACACACCACACTGCGCAAATCTTATCCTGAGCTATCAATGCACAGCATCATCTTATTTACATTTCGTTTGCAATGTTTATCATTAGCTAATTAGCATATTAACTCATTAGCTAATTAACATCCCGTTTGCTTCGCGCCTAATCTTCAAATCAGCTAATCTTCAAATCTTCAAATCAGCTAATTTTCAAATTTTCAAATCATCTAATTAGCACATTAACTAATTAGCTAATTAACTGGTTTTTCTCCCTCTCCGTTTCCTTTGGGCCGACTCCAGCCGCCGATTTTACGCGCATTCATATACTGGTTATAAAAATCGGGATGAGTATTCTTATAAATAAGCATCATCTTATCGAGACGGGCTTCGATGATATTAAGAATAACATTAGTAATATCGGCTTCCATTTTTTCGCTACTCGTCTTCAGCAGTTTTTGTCTTTCACGGCTTTTGGGCAACATGGCAACAAACAGTTCGGAAGCTTCCCGATGTTCGTCAAGCATAGCCTGGGTAATGCCATAGGGTTTCAACTGTTCAAGGAGAGGCGTAATCAGTTCATTGAAACCAAGCATACGCTGGGCAAATACCGTTTGAGAGCCTTTTTTAAGTTCACTTGCATTTAAATCAACCTTTTGTTTAAGCTCGGCATTGTGTGTATCGGTGGCATAAACAGAAGTTGCTCCGCTAAGTGGAAGAAGACGTTCGGTACACAGTTCTTTTTGTTCATTTTTGGCTTCAGCCGAAGGCATTTTCAGCGATTCATGTATTCGTAGCTGTTCTTCAATCAGCTTTTTCTGAGCTTCCAGTTCGGTAATAGCCGCAGCAAACGGAACAGAAGTACCCCACACAGACTGCCAATTGTATAATATTGTCAACAGGCCGTCTATCATTTGCAGTTTGTTAATCAATGTTTTTTTCATACCATTTTTTTTAAATGAATAACTTTAAGGAATTGAAGTAGATTTTTTAATGCTTTTGATGGCTGATGTAATTTGTTGTTGTATCATAATAATTCGATATAAAATGTCTTACAAGTTTACAACAAAAAATCACGATTATTACCTTAATTTTAAAAACTTATCAACAACTCATTGTTAATAACTGACTATCATTAAATGTAGTTACCATAAGGGTTTCACGCCAATCAACCATTTTTTTTCACTTCAAACTGGTAAAAAATGGATGTATCGGGAGGATAAATTTGATGGAAAGACATTCCATTTTTCGTCAAATCTAACGGATAAATACTCTATATTCAGTTATGCCCAAAGAAGCTGCATTATTGCTGTTTTAAAAATGGAATGTCTTTTTGATTAAGTATTCCGAAAAATCAAATATTGCCACAAAATCACAAAAACACAAAATTTCACCAAAGATAGAATATCGATTATGTTGTTTTGGTGCGTTTTAGCTCCGGGTACATTGATTGAAAATGTCTTGAAATCGATTTTATATGTACCGATATCGATTGAAAATGTCCTGAAATCAATTTGAAATGCTCCGAAATCAATTTAAAATGTTCTGAAATCAATTTTATATGCACCAATATTGATTGAAAATGTGCTGAAATCGATTTTATATGCACTGATATTGATTGAAAATGTCCCGAAATCAATTTAAAATGTTCCGAAATCGATTTGAAATGTGCTGAAATCAATTTAAAATGTCCCGAAATCGATTTGAAATGTTCCGAAATCGATTTAAAATGTCCTGAAATCGATTTGAAATGTCTTGAAATTGATTTGAAAAATACTGATAACCCGAGTTCGGGATAAAAATCCTAATTTAAAAAACAAAGATTATTTAATTATCAGGCATATTTATTGCTGTCCCATTTATGGGACGGATAAAAGGAGTCAGCTATTTTGGCTTTAGCCACATTTTTCTACCTTATTTGTTGGGCTAAAGCCAGAATTTGTTTGTCTTTTTAATTCCTTTGACTAAAGTCAACGGCAATAAATTTTATTTTTCAGTTGTTTGTATAAAATCTTATCCCGAATTCAGGTTGATATTGTAAATGCAGGATGTATTTTAAATTTAATGCAACAGTAATCCTACGATAATGCCTGTTACAGCGCCCAACCCCAACCCTCCTATTCCCCAAAGGTATTTCTGGCTGCGTGTCGACTTCACCTCTTTAATGGCGGTGTCGAGATGATGCTGGGCAGCCGTCAGGGAATCATTCACCGATTTTAAATCTTTATTTATTATTTTCAAATCGCCGGTACTTTTATCAATAGCGTTCATGCTGTAGTTGTATGTTGCATTATATTTCCCAAAAAGCGTATCGTAGGATTGCTGACAAAGCTTTAATGCGTTTTCGTATGCTTCAATCAGGGAATAAACGTTGGCATAATTGGTATTTCTGACGCCCTGAACAGCTTTCTCATAAAGATTATACCGTAATTTGGTAATCACATAAGCCGAATCGCAAAGAATATCTACTTTTTGTCCCTGACGGAGCAAAAATGCTTTCTGATAGGGGTCTGTTGGGTTAAAAACTACGGGTTGCTGGGCATAGTCGGGCAAATTCAGCAACAGCAATCCCATAAAAGATAAGATTAGTCTGTATTTCATGGTTTATCATTTAAGTTTATCTAATTCCGTTTTCAACGAATCGAGCCGTACCTGTTCGTTGCGGATTTGTTCTTTGAGTAAAGAAGTTGCCGCATTGGTTTTTTGCAGCGCCGTCTTCAGATTGATATTACTTGCCTCCACTTCGGTGTTTATTTCCTGAAGTTTCAGCCGGGTAGAATCGAGATAGCCAACCACCTTATCTATCCGGCCACGCGACTGGTCAATAGTTTTCATGGCGGCATTTATCGTTGTTTTAGCATCTTTGATTTCGTTGATCGCATCGCGCAAACGGCTGCGCCCGAAGAAGCTTACGGCCAGGTTCAGCAGCACTAACCCGGCAATGATGTATAATACGATCTTTAAAAGTTTGGTATTTTCCATGGGATAAGCAATTTCAGATTTTAGATTTTAGATTGCAGATTTAGTATTTCTAATTCGTAATTATTTTATTAGCTGATAGACATTCCATGTTTTGGAATCACTAGTGATGCGTTAACTTTTTAAAATTAGTTGTAAATAATTGATATAAAAACAAATATAATCGTTCTTTGATTTTTTGATTTGAATTGACCTGTAGTTTTGCACTTTTTTAAGTGCATGATTATGAATTCAGGTAAGTATGTATTTGCCCAGCTTTTACAATTTGTCAACAGGTATGAGTTTGAAAAATGTGTAAATCGGTATAATGGTGATCACAGGATCAGAAATTTGAATTGTTGGAACCAGTTTTTACAACTTTTCTTTGGTCAACTGACTTCTCTTAATTCATTACGTGATATTTGTTTATGTCTGAAAGTTCACAAGAAGAAGCTCTATCATTTGGGTATTAAGCAACATGTTGAACAATCAACTTTATCGCGGGCAAATGAAAATCGTAATTGGCACATATTTGCTGATTTTGGAGAGTATCTGATAAAACTGGTAAGACCTCTTTATCAAGATACCCCAATCCCCAATATCGATATTGACAATGATGTGTTTGCTTTAGATTCGACGACGATATCGCTTAGCATCAAGTTGTTCCAATGGGCACATGGAAAATACTCACGGGGTGCAATAAAAGTCCATACCTTGCTTGATTTGCGGGGAAGCATACCGACCTTTATCCTTATTACCGATGGTAAATACCATGACAGCAACGCACTTGATGAGATCATTCCAATCCCTAATGCTATTTATTTGATGGATAAGGCTTATGTCGATTTTCTCGCATTGTACAATATCCATAAAGTAGGGGCATATTTTGTAACCAGAGCAAAAATATCGCTCAATTATATTGAAATCGAAAGAAACTTCAATATTGATGACTCATCGGGGTTAAGAAGTGATAAAACCATCAAACTTAATGGGTATAAGTCTAAAAAACTTTACCCGGAGAACTTTCGGCTTGTTGAATATTACGACCAAGAAAAAGCCTTATTGCTCGTGTTTTTAACCAACAATTTTGACATATCAGCCCTTGAAGTTGCACGTTTATACAAAAATCGATGGCAAATAGAAGTGTTTTTCAAATGGATAAAGCAGAATCTCACCATCAAAAGATTATGGGGGCACTCAGAAAATGCAGTAAACATTCATATATGGGTGGCTATCTGCACTTATCTGATTGTAGCATATATCAAGCATTCACTCAAAACCAACTTGTCGGTTTACGAAATAATGCAAATTTTGGGAATATCTGCTTTCGATAAAACTTCAGTTAAGGAACTGCTTACCGAGGTACAAGTCAATCAAAATGTGAAAGAACAATACGATTTATTTTGTGATTAATTTTAACGCATCAGTAGTGTTTTGGAATTATTAATTGTTGTTGGTTTTTGCAAATCACGGTATGTCTTTGGTTTATTTCATTTAAACATGGAATGTCTTTTCTCTTAATTTCTGATTCAAAATTCGTCATTCATTAGCAGGCGATAGCTGATAGACATTCCATGTTTTGGAACTATTAATTTTTATTGTTGGTTTTTACATATCATAGTATGCCTTTGGTTTATTTCGTTTAAACATGGAATGTCTTTTCTCTTAATTTCTAATTCAAAATTCGTTATTTGTCATTCATTAGCAGGCGATAAAGAAGAAGGTTTAGTACCGGCAACGCGTATATTGACAAACTTCCCCAGCAAGTCGAACCAGAAAGGCGCGCCAAATGAAATGGCGATGGCAGTAATAAACCATCCTAATACTCGGCGTGGACGGTGGGTAATTTTAACAAAAGCCTTGGCTATACGATGCAATGTCAACGGAAATATTTTGGGAGGATTTTTCCAGCCTAAACCAAGCAGCATCGTAGTGTTTTTCACATCCTGATTCATCAAAGTCTGCAAACGGTTTATCAATGTATCGGCGGGAAGGGTATCATGCGAAACGTTATCCACCTGATGAGTTTGCATAAAAGTGGCAGCCATCTCTGTCAATTTTTCTGTACCGGCTTTGTCGTTCGACAATTTGTGAACAATTTCGATGGTATCCACATTAAAGATAACAGCAAGTAGCAGTCCGATAATAAGCGTCAGCGATTGAGCCTGGCGTTTGTACCATCCGGTGGTGCGTTCCATAATATTGTTATACCATTGCTCAATAATAGCCCTGAACTTAGTAATATCGCCCTCGGCTTCTTCCCAAAACGATTGCAATTGTGCCCGGGTTTCCGGCTCAAGTTCCGTTTCTTTATTCGTAAATAAAACATCAGCCACCTTTACGTCGAGGCGTATACCACTCCCCTTTTCTTTAAGCAACGCGATAACTGCGCTCGAAAAGTTTTCGGGTTTAATATAACTTGGCTTATTAAATACACGATTCTTAGCCGTATATTTGATCAATGGCTGTTCATAAAACCGGTCAACCAGAGTTTGTCTGATGGTGAAGCATTTCTTTTTTCTCCATTTAGGAAAAAGGAACAAAAGCAATGTTTTTAAATGGCTTATAAGCCGGTGCCAACGGTCGTGCAAAGCGTGGCCAAAAGTATGAGGTTCGTCTTCGAGAATCCGTCGTATTGCTTTATGCAACATCCGGGCGCGAAGTCCAATAAAGCTTGCTATAATTTCCTGTATGGTGGTTGCCAGCAGGCTATAAAGCAGGAAAATAAAGACTAATCCTGTAATTACACCTAAAACATTAAAACCTAACATGATTTTTAAAATTTAAAATTTTTGCGAAACAGAAAAAAGAAGGAATAACTTTTATCCAAAATCAAAGTAAAGGATATCCATTGGAAACTTGTCCGTTGGTAACCATGGCAAGCAACTCGGGTATGCTTTTCCCGAAAGTCTTCTGAAGATGGGGATAGTCCTTAAAGCTTGTCCAATCGCCTCCCCACTCCCATTGATAGAGTTTAAAAACGTATACCACCTCTTCCCAGTCGGCTACGCCGTCTTTATCAAGATCAAGATGACGATCCCAGGTAACGGCTTTACCATTATTCATCAGCAGGCAGAAGTCGAGCGCCAGCCCATAGTTGTGGTACGATTGTCCGCCACGGGCATTGGTAACCCTCGCTCCCGGTTTTGAACGTCCCTGAGCATACAGGGCATTTTGTTCGGCAAAAGTGCGCAGCGTGGCCGTAAAGCGTATGTTTACCCCACGTAAAAGAATTTCATCGTAAATATCAGTAACCTGCTCGCGTAGTTTTGGATGGAGCAACTGAATACGCTGGATAGTAATTTTATCATTTTCCATGATGTGAAGATTTATATTGTGAATAAACAGAAAGTTCAGTCAAAAATCAAAACCAACAGCACAAATCTTTCCCCGGGAATGTACGTAAATTCGGAAAATGTTGTCGTAAGAACAATAAAATCGGCATCAATAAATCAGCGTACTAAAGTACGCAAAATTTATTTATTAATTAATCTTTTTAAAAAAAATTAAACTATCGGCGGAAACAGGAAAATCGTTACCAACAGGCGTCAGTATACAGAATTTTTAATGGTAAAGGCATTAAACCGATGCCATCTTTTATTTGATGCACAAATCTTTTAAGTCGTCGAGACTTCCTTTGAACACATTAAAATCCACCGCTCCCTGGATGCCATTTACATGGCCATTTTCGCTGTGTTGCCAGAAGGACCATTTACGGTTCATCACGTCGAGCGTACTTTCGTCGAAATAGCAGGCGATCCAGATGGGATATTTTTCAAATTTATCCTGAAGATACGTCTGGTAAAAGGATAAATTGGTATAAATAATGGGTTTTACACCGTATTTTCCTTCAAGCAGGTTCAGAAAAACGCCCAGGTTATGTTGTATTTGCTTTTTTGGACGGTGGTTGGTAACCTCCACGTCCACCACCGGAGGTAAATCCCCTTTTTCGAGGTGAACCGCGCTCATAAAAATATCCGCTTGTTCTTCGGGTTCGCGGGCAGGACGGTAAAAATGATATGCGCCACGAATGAGGTTGTTCTCACGGGCTTCTTCCCAGTTTTTATCGAAACAATCATCCTTTCGGGTGGCTCCTTCACATGCTTTAATAAATACAAAGGATATTTTTTTATCCTTGACTTCCATTTCGCTTACCGCTTTCCAGTCAATATCTTTCTGATGTTTTGAAATATCAATGCCATGAACGTTGTATTTCTCGGGCAGTGGAATACCGAAATCTGCAAACAAACCGGTATGGGTAGTTTTAGAGCCAGGTTTCTCTTTATCCTTACCAAACATGTTTTTAAAGCTTTCGCCAAACAGAAGAATAATTAAAAGCAGAAGTCCTGCCAATAAAAGTTTTTGAAGTTGTTTACGATATTTCTTTTTCAGGCGCATTATAGTTTATTTCATTAAATCAAGTACCATTGCCGATTTTGCCGGCACTTTCAGGGTTTGCAGATCCATCACCGTGAAACCGGAAATGACATCCTTTGCCGTGGTAAAATCCTGCAAACATTCGGCATAGCGGCCGGTATTCACAGTTTTTGTTTCGGCGTTGTTGTTCAGCAATACCATCACCGTTTTTTTATCCGTGTAACGGAAATATACATAAATACCATCTTCGGGAATAAATTGTTTGAGCTTTCCGGTGCAAACGGCTTCATTAAAATGCCGCCATTTTAGCAGTTTCTGAAGATAATCAAAGGCTTCGTTTTGCTGAAGCGTTCTGCCTTCTTTGGTAAAAGCATCTATCTGATCGCCTTGCCAGCCTCCGGGAAAATCTTTACGGATATCGCCATCGCTTTTGCCTTTCTGCCCATCCATCAGTATTTCCGTTCCGTAATACATCATGGGAATTCCTCGCGTGGTGGCAAGGAAAGCCATAAGCATTTTATAATTGTTGATATTACTGCCCAAAACCGGATAAACCCTGTCCAGATCATGGTTATCGGCAAATATCACGATGTTGTTGAGGTCAGGATAAAGAAAATCTTCCGAAAGCACATCGTAAAGCCGCGCAGTGCCTTTATCCCAGCCATCCTTTTCGGTGAAAGCACTCGAAATGGCATAATACAACGGAAAATCGAACACACTCGGCAGGTTGGAGTTGAAGCCGTCGAAGGTTTTGGCATTGCGTTGGTAATACGACACAAACGAAGCTTTAGCAAGCCATGCTTCGCCAACGATATTGAAGTTTGGATATTCGTTCATCACCCGTCCAGCCCATTCAGCCATAAAATCCTTGTCGGGATAAGGATAGGTGTCCATGCGTATTCCATCCAAACCGGCAAATTCCACCCACCAGATGGAATTCTGGATAAGATAAGCGGCCAATAAAGGATTTTTCTGATTCAGGTCGGGCATCGTTTGGTCGAACCAGCCATTTTGCATTTTATCCTTGTCGTAAACCGAAGCATGAGGGTCAACCAGTGCCGAAGCACGGTAGTTGGATCGGGTAAATTCAGGAAATTGATGAATCCAGTCCTTTGCCGGAAGGTCCTTCATCCACCAGCATTCGCTTCCGCAATGGTTAAAAATCATATCCTGAATCATCCGTAGCCCCTTCTGATGGCTGAAATAAACCAGGTCGGCATAATCCTGATTGGTGCCGAATCGCGGATCAACGCGATAAAAATCGGTAATGGAATAGCCATGATAGGAATAAGCTTTCTGGTTATTCTCGAGCAAAGGGGTCATCCAGATAGCATTAAAACCGAGGCCGGAAATATAATCGAGATGATGCTGCACACCGGCAATGTCGCCGCCATGTCTGCCGTTGGGATTGCTTCTGTCAGCCTGTTCCTTCATTTCGGGAACATTATCGTTGGCCGGATCGCCGTTGCTGAAACGGTCGGGCATCAGCATATAAATGGCATCGGAACTGCTGAAACCTTTGCGTTCGGCTGAGCCGGAAGCACGGCGTTTCAGTTCATAATCATAAGAAACCATTAGCTGGTTATCTTTTTTAAATTCAATATGGATTTTGCCGGGTTTAGCCTTATCCGAAACGATCAGATCGAGGAAAAGGTAATTAGGACTTTCCACCCGCTGGGTTTGCTTTAATTCAACGCCTTCATAGGTAAAGTTGGCATTGGTTTCGGAAATATTTTTACCATAAACAAGCAACTGCAGTCCGGGGTTTTTCATTCCTGTCCACCAGTTGGGAGGATCAATACGTTCAATGGTTTGAGCTGCCAATCCCAGGGAACACCAAAGGCATAATCCTGCGATAAGCCATCTGAAAAATTTTAGTTTTTTCATAATAAGCCAGTTAAAAACATTACAAATTACGGTATAAAAATAAACAAATTTCCGGTATAAGAGACCTCTTACACCGGTTTTGTTATTCAGGATAAAACAATTTTGTTCAGAACAGCCTCTACGAAATTCCGGCAATCACTAAATTCCCGTTGCCGTTAATCAGGTAAATATTATCGAAGACAATAATCTCAATGTCTTTTTCCGATTGATTTTCAATTTGAACATCTTTTTGATTTACCGTAATTTTCAATAAATTCTTCCTGAACATGATTTTAAAAGTATACGACTTCCACTGAACAGGAATCATGGGATTAAAACTCAATTTTTCGTTTTTAATACGCATACCGCCGAATCCCTGAATAACCGACATCCAGGTTCCACCCATGCTGGTAATATGACAACCATCGCAGGTATCGTTGTTATAATCATCCAGATCGAGACGGGAAGTGCGCAGATACATCTCGTAGGCTTTTTCTTTATATCCCAATTTGGCAGCCAAAATGGAATGAACGCAGGGCGAAAGAGATGATTCATGTACGGTACGGCTTTCATAAAAATCGAAATTCCGGCGAATAACAGGAATATCATACCGCTCCTCAAACAAATATACACCCTGAAGAACATCGGCTTGCTTGATAAAACAGGAACGCAATATCCTGTCCCACGACCATTTCTGATTGATTGGCCGCTGTGCGGGATCCAGATCTTTTACCAATATCTGCTCCTTGTCCATATAGCCATCCTGCTGAAGGAATATACCCTGATTTTTGTCCTCAGGAAAATGCATGTGCTCGGCAATGAATTTCCAACGGTTGGTTTCTTTTGGTTCGTCGAATTTTATCCGCGAAACCAGTTGGGCATATTTGCGCGGAAAAGTATTTTTTACATATTCCGTAGCCTCACAGGTATAATTCATGGTCCAGCAAGCTAAGGTATTGGTATACCAGTTGTTGTTTATATTGTTTTCGTATTCGTTAGGGCCGGTAACTCCGAGCATGACAAATTTTTTCTTTTCTTCCGAGAAGCTGACCCGTTGGCTCCAGAAACGCGAAATAGCAATCAACACTTCAAGCCCGTATTCGGACAAATACGTTTTGTCGCCGGTGTAGCGGATATAATTGTAAATAGCAAAAGCAATGGCTCCATTGCGGTGAATTTCCTCAAAAGTAATTTCCCATTCGTTATGGCATTCTTCACCATTCATCGTAACCATAGGATACAAAGCGGCTCCGCCGGAAAAACCCAGCTTTTCGGCATTTTCTATGGCTTTTTGCAAATGTTTGTAACGGTAAATTAAAAGATTGCGTGCAATTTTGGAATCGGCGGTACTCAGGTAAAAAGGTATGCAATAGGCTTCGGTATCCCAATAGGTACTCCCGCCATATTTTTCACCGGTAAAGCCTTTAGGCCCGATATTCAGACGTTCGTCTTCGCCGGTATACGTCTGGTTGAGTTGGAAAATATTAAACCTAATTCCCTGCTGGGCAGCGATGTCGCCTTCAATCGTAATATCGCTTTCTTCCCATTTTTTGGCCCAGGCATTTATCTGTTCGTTGAGCAAAGCATCAAAACCCTTTTTAAAAGCTTTATCCAAAACTATTTTTGCATTTGCCAGAAGTTTTCTTTTTTCATGGTTTTCCGACGAAAGGTTGCATCCGTATTTATAAACAACGGTATTTTGTCCTTTTATACAATTAACAGTAAATAAATTGGAAATATATTTTTCTCTTTCAGCCGGCACGATGTTCAAATCAATCACGGCATCGTTTTGCTTCACAGTAAACTTCATTCCTGTACAAACCTCAAACCCGGTTTTTTTGGTACGGGCAATCACATATCCTTCGCCAGCACTGACTTCCCGTTTCACCTCATCCCAGAATTTTTCGTCGTAATTGGCATCTTCATTCATTACATCCGCATCAACATAAGGCGTGAAAGTAATTTTGCCATCAAAATTCAAGGGTTTAATGACATAACGGATAACGCCAATCTCTGAATAAACAATACTCAGAAAACGTTTTGAATGGATTTCAAGCCGTTTGCCAGAATCCATTTTTACTTCGGCACAGCGTTCAAGCCAGCCTTCCTGCATATTGAGCACACGTTTAAAACTGATAATCTCACATTTTGCCAGATCAAGCGTTTCTCCATCAACTACCACATCAATTCCTATCCAGTTAGCAGCATTTAGTACCTTGGCAAAATATTCCGGATAACCGTTTTTCCACCAGCCGACACGGGTTTTGTCGGGATAATACACACCGGCGACATAATTTCCGGATAACGTATCGCCACTATAATGTTCTTCAAAATTGGCACGCTGCCCCATACGCCCGTTGCCAAGACTCATCAGGCTTTCGGTAATGCGGTTAAATTCGGGATGAAAGCATTCTTCAATAATACACCAGGGGTTGTGTTTGACAAATGTTTTCATTGGTATGTAATTTGAAATTTTGAATTATTGTTTAGTCGTTGTTTTACAATTCCATAAAATAAGATGTAGCATCCAATCTGGAATAGCAACATCAATGCAGTAAAGATAAGATTTTTTCGGGAGAAATTCCAATAAAATTTGGGATAACTATATCGGCTTTTCCGAGAATTTCGGGCGAACCTATGCCTACGCTGTGCATTTTGCCATTGATAGCAGCTTCAATACCGGCTTCGGCATCTTCAAATACAATACATTCGAATGGCAGTACGCCTAATTCTTCGGCACCTTTCAGAAAAACTTCGGGATTGGGTTTAGCGTGGCTGACTTTTGTACCATCGATCACCACATCAAAATAATCCATCATTTCAATCTGTTTTAAAATCGTCAGGGCATTCCGGCTTGCCGAACCTAACGCAATTTTTATTTTCTTTGATTTTAACTGATTGAGGAAATCAATGGTTCCCGGAAGAATTTCGTCGGGTGTCATCCGGGTGATATAATCAACATACCATTGGTTTTTCTTATCGGCAAAGCGAAGTTTGGTTTCTTCATCAAAAGTCAAGCTGCCTATTTCAAGAAGAATTTCCAAAGATGTCATCCGGCTGACGCCTTTCAGTCGTTCATTCTGGCTTTCGGTGAAATCGAAGCCTAATTCGTTGGCAAGTCGTTTCCAGGCAAGATAATGATACTTGGCAGTATCCACAATAACGCCGTCGAGGTCAAAAATACAGGCTTTTATCATCCGTTTACGTATTTTAAAAATTAGAAAATGAATTAATGCTGGCAAACATTTTGCTTACCAACGTCTGTACTTATGGCTTTTCCTTGTACTCTTTCACAAAATAGACCGTCAATCCGGCTATGGCCATGGAAATGCCGGCAACACCGAGCATCAATATGGCATGACCATTTAAAAGAGTTAGAATAAGTCCACCTAACAATCCGGCTGCAATCTGCGGAATGGTGATGGTAGCATTAAAAATTCCCATATATACGCCCATTTTGCTTGCAGGCAGGGCTGCCGAAAGGATGGCATAAGGCATGGCAAGAATAGCAGCCCAGGCAATTCCGATACCCACCATCGAAATGATTAATCCGTATTGATTATGAATAAAGATCATGGAAAGCAAGCCAACTCCGCCTAAAAGCAGTGCAATCATATAGGTGCTTTTTCGTCCGATGCGGTTGGCTATTTGCGCCATAACTAACGAAAATAATGCGGCAAAAAGGCTGTATGCGGCAAAAATTACTCCGACCCAATTGCCGGCTTCATTAAATGCAGCAGAGGTAGAATCAGTAGCAACGGTACTCCACACATTCTGGGCAACGCCAGAAGTGGTATACACCCACATCAGAAAAAGTGAAAACCAGGAAAAAAACTGAACTATTGCCAGACGCCACATGGTAACCGGAATATCTTTAATCAGCGACAAGAGGGAAGTGTGCGATTTTTCCTTTTCAGTAATATTGTTATATTGTTCGTATTCCTTAGGAGAATATTCCTTGGTGGTAAGCGAGGTCCATAAAACGGTTATGAGTAATGCTCCACCGCCAAAATAAAACGCCCAGATAACCGTAGGCGCTACTTTTTCGCCCGGAGCCGGAGTATTGGCAACTCCAAGCCAGGTCAATACAAAGGGGAGCATAGACCCGACGACCGCACCGGCATTGATCAAAAAACTTTGAATGGAATATCCCCGGTTTCGCTGCTTCTCAGAAACCATATCGCCAACCAAAGCCCGGAAAGGTTGCATGGTTACGTTGAAGGATGTATCCATAAACAACAACATAAAAGCCCCAAAAAACATGGGTGGCAGCAGATAGGCAAAAAACTCGGAATTGGGCATAAAAAACATAGCCAATGCCGAAACAAACGCGCCACCTAAGATAAAGGGTATTCTTCTTCCCAAGCGGGTCCACGTTTTATCGCTTGAAAGCCCAACAATGGGTTGAACTATCAACCCTGCAAGCGGGGCTGCAAGCCAGAAATAACTTAATTGGTCAACATTGGCTCCGAGAGCCGACAAGATTCGGCTGGTATTGCCATTTTGGAGTGAGTATCCGATTTGTACTCCCAAAAATCCGAAACTCATATTCCAGATTTGCCAAAAACTTAGTTGGGGTTTAGGTTTCATAAGCTGGTGCTTTATTTAGAATTTGGGGGTAAAAATAAGATTATTTTTAAATATAATTCACCAATTATTTTAAACCTATCATGGATAATTTAAAAATAATAATCTGGCAATTTATAGCCGTCAGGCTTTGGGTAGGGTGAAAATAAAGCGGCTGCCTTTTCCTATTTCGCTTTCCACCCATATTTCTCCGCCATTTTTCTCAATCAATTCCTTGCAAAGCACCAAGCCGAGTCCCGTACCCTGTTCATTGTTTGTTCCCATTGTTGAATAGTGTTTATCGGCACAAAACAACTTTTCAATATTTTCTTTACTAATACCTATTCCTGAATCGGAAATAGAAATAACCACAAAATCAGGCATCTCTTGTGCCGATACAAAAATCAGTCCACCGGAATGGGTAAATTTCAGGGCATTGGATATTAAATTCTGTAAAATAGAATGGAACATGGTGTGATCGGCTAAAACACGAGTATTGGCAGGTATATTCTGCTCAAAATTTATATTTTTACGAAAAGCATTCCCGCTAAGCAACATAAAAATATTGCTTACTTCTTCGGTAACACCCAACGCTTCCGGCTTAAATTCCACTTTCCCGGTTTGCAGACGCGACCAGTCCAAAAGATTTTCTATCAAAGCGTACACATTTTTGGTACCTGTTTGAATATGATTAATATACAATCTAATTTCGTCTTTGGATAAATAATCAAAATCCTCGGTCAGCACATCACAAAAACCCAGCAAACCATTAAAAGGACTTTTTAAATCGTGCATCACAATGGAGAAAAATTTGTCCTTGTTGGCGTTCATTTGTTCCAACTCAATGGCTTGCCTTTTAAGTTTTTCTTCGTTTTGTTTTTGCAGGGTAATGTCGTGAGAATAAACGGCTATCTTTGAAACCGTATTTTCATCATCAAAAACCGGTAAAAAATAATTATCAAAATATTTTCCATTATTCTCATCTTCAAACCGTAAAGGTTTCCCGGTATTCATCACTTCTTCAAAGCGGGCTTTCCGTTTAAAATGAGTTTCTTCATTAATAAGTTGAAAAAGATTTTTCCCAATCATCTCGTCCAGTTCATATCCATTGCTTTTGGCCATAGGATGATTAAGGGTTAGCACGGTATAATTTTTGTCTACAAGCAACAGCAAATCCGTAGTAGCATTCAGCAAAGCCTTGGTTGTTGACAAGGAATCTTTAAGATTTATTTCCAGATCTTTTTTTTCGGTAATATCACGGGCAATAATGACGGAATGAATTTCACCTTCAATAGTTTTAAACAGGTTTCCGATACAATCAAACCACTTCCATCCGCCATTTTTAGTTTTTAATCTGAATTCAATTTTGAAAAGGCTACCATGATGATAAACCATGTCTATCATATGGCTCAATTTGTCTTTATCATCCGGGTGAACAATGGATAAAGAATTGACGCCGACAATTTCTGCCGGATCATAATTCAATAACGTATTAACCGTGTTGTTTATATAAATAAAACGGTAATTGGAATCCAGTTCAACAATCAGATCGTTGCTGCTCTCGAGCAACAATTTGAACCGTTCATCCGATTTTGACAGGGGTAAGTTGCTAAAAACTTTATCATCCTCTGACATTGTATTTTCGTTATTATTACTATGCCCTTGCATCTAATTCTAAGATATAGTAAAATGGTATTGCGTTGAATTAATTGCTCATAAAAAAAAGGTAAAATATCTGGATGGCTCTAATTATTATCTTGAATTTAAAAACAATTACTTTCCTCTTCCTTGAATAACAATAAGTACGGTGTAAACTAAAATTTTAAAGTCCATTGCCAGGGACATATTTTCTATATAAAGGATATCATATCTAAGGCGTTCCACCATCTGGTCAATGTTTTCAGCATAGCCATATTTTACCTGTCCCCATGAAGTAATGCCGGGTTTGATTCTGAGTAATAAGCGGTAATGAGGTGCCTTTTCAATAATTTGGTCAATATAATATTTGCGTTCGGGGCGGGGACCTACCAGTGACATATCGCCTTTAAAAACGGAATAAAACTGAGGTATTTCATCCAACCGGAATTTACGGAGTATACGCCCAAAGGGAGTAATCCGTGGATCATCCTTTGAAGCAAGTCTGGGACCATTGGTTTCGGCATTTTTATACATTGACCGGAATTTATGCATAATAAATGGCTTCCCTTTGATACCTATACGTTGTTGAGAATAAAGTATGCTTCCGGGAGAAGATAATTTAACGCCTATGCCAACAATAATATAAACCGGAATAAGTATAACCAGACAAATGAGTGAGGCAACTATATCAAGAATTCTCTTAAGGGATTGCTGCCATTCGGGCATTAAATCGGGGAATATCTGTATCAAAGGCGCATGGAAAATAGAAGTCGTTTTCACGGTACCGAGCAGTATATCCTGCATATCGGGAATAATTTTTATTACAACATCGGTTTCCTCCACTTCGGCTATGATTTTCTCGATAGTCCGGTGTTCGGAGTACTCAATGGCAATAATAACTTCTTCCACATTACGTTCCTGAATGATGGTCTTTAAATCTTTATAGCTTCCCAGATGTGGCAAATATTTGGCAAGGGAATAACTGCTGTGTTCGATGGCATTAACAAATCCAATAAAAATATTGCCGGGAGATTTTTTTTGATTTTGAATCTCATTATAAATGGCTACTGAATTACCGTTGCTGCCAACCATAACCGTATTAAAACCCATTTTCCGGCTATGAATTTTATGAATTGTAATCGAAGTAATGGTGAACCGTAAAATATAAGTGATAAAAAAATGCAGGCTGAAAAGGACTAAGAATGTTTTATAATAGGTTTTATAGGAGGTTATGACATCGTCGAGTATCAAAGCAAAGAAAATAATAATTACGCCCAAGAGAGTAATAAACAAGGTTTGTCCTATTTCTCTTACACGGGTTTTACGATATATCTTTCGATAGCTCCCGATTATGGTATAAAGAATTAACCAAAAGGCGGGGATTGCACAAATACCAATATAAAAATTATAGTCGGAAAAAATATCTTCAAAGCTATGAGGGACGCCGGGTTCGGTGATATATTTCCGGTAAATAAAAAACAATCCCCAGGCAACAACGGCAGAAAAAAAGTCGGCAAGGACATACTTAAAAACTTGTAATTTTTTATTCATGATGACTGGTTAAAAATTTACCAACTTAATGTTGTCCAAATAAACTTGTGCTTTCGGTTCATCCGTATTTCTCATAAAACCAAAAAACACTTTAAAATCATCGGCCCCAAAATAGTCGCTAACCGTAGGAGTAAAATTTACATAAATTTTATTCCACTTCTTGGATGGATTAATGATTAAAACTTGCTGCTGTACCTCACTGCTTCCGGTATTTATAAAAAGCCCTACGGTAAAACTTACGTTCGACTTGTAATTAAGTTCCATAAAAACGGCGCTTACCGTCGAAGAAAATTCATAGGCGTTGGATGAGGCTACTTCACACAAAGTCATGGTGTCCTGTAATACACCATAACCCGAATAGTGGCCTTGAAATACCGAATCCGGTTGAGAATAGCGTATGAAAGAAGTATCGCTGCGCGAAGTTGCTTTCAGAGAAATTGTGTTCTGTTCAAAATCCTCCAACCACGAAAATTGGGTTGATGTTTTATAAGTGATTGTTGGTTCAATTTTAATAACACTATCTTTAACCAGATTAAGTTGTTTTATTACATAGTCGTTGTAAAATGGATATGGCGCACGCGTACCGGCTATTCCGTTCAGTTTTATCCCGGCACTGATAGTAATTTTATGAACGCCTTCATATTGCAATGGAATCCTTGCCGGAAGTTCAAAAACGCCCACCGGTTCATCATCTATATACACCCAGGCATCGGTAATTTTATGGGAAGCTGTTCCCTGATGGGGATAATCAGTGGTCAACCGGATACTATCAATAGCGATGTAGGATGGAATTTTAGCCTCTTCTTTTTTATCGCAGGAATTTAGGCTAAAGATCAAGACTGTAAGAGTAATAAAGCAAAGATAATTTCGTAAATTTTGAAGTAGCATAGAAGCAGTTTTACCAACAGAAAAACCAACGGGAAAAAAATGAAAATATTGCTAATACTTAGGTTTTTTTAATCAACTAATGTTCGTTGCATTTTATCCATAATCCGGTAGGCGACTTCGAGGGCATTATAGCCATCGTTAATGGTAACCGGCGGTGTGGTATTGTTAATTATAGAAGAGGCAAAACTCTCCAATTCCATTTGAATAGCATTGATAGGAACGATAGGCGGATGCTCAAAAAATATTTCCTTGCTTCCTTTGCCGTTTCCGAGATCTATGATCATGGAAAGGGGATTAGTGTTCGTTTCATCTACTTCGTTAAGCCTGATAATTTCCACTTCTTTTTCCAAAAAATCGACGGCAATATAAGCATCGCGCTGGAAGAAACGCGATTTGCGCATATTCTTCATCGAAATGCGGCTGGCGGTGAGATTGGCTACGCATCCGTTATCAAATTCGAGGCGGGCATTGGCAATGTCGGGCGTATCGCTAACAATGGCGACGCCGCTGGCGCTTATTTTCCGTATGTTCGATTTTACCACGCTGAGGATTATATCAATATCATGAATCATTAAATCAAGAATCACCGGAACATCGGTTCCGCGCGGATTAAACTGAGCCAGCCGGTGTGTTTCGATAAACATGGGCTTGGTCAGGTAATCGCTTGCCGTAATAAATGCCGGATTAAAACGCTCCACATGCCCTACCTGTACTTTTACGTTGGCTTCGCTGGCAAGGTCAATCAATGCCCGTGCCTCCTTAGACGTAGTTACAATAGGCTTTTCAATAAAAACATGTTTCGTCTTTTTCAATGCTTTGGAAGCACAACTAAAATGGGCAACGGTAGGCGTTACAATATCTACCACATCCACCGCATCTATCAATTCGTCCATATCATGAAAAGCTTTTATATCCAGTTCGGCAGATACATTTGCCGCATTTTCACGATCGGCATCATAAAAACCCACCAATTCGTAAGTTTCTATCTGTTTAATACATTTAAGGTGTATTTTGCCTAAATGTCCTGCTCCCAGGACTCCTATTTTTAGCATGACTATTATTTTTTTGCAAACCTACATGTTTTTTTTCAACTGATGAAAGTATCAGACTAATTTCACCGATTTAATAAGAAATCCTCTACTTCCCAAAATCCATCTACTGCTCTTTTTGAAAAATGGCGTACCTTTGGCACGCATTTTTTACAAAAAAACAGCTTAACCGGCAAAGAATATTTTTTAATGAAGACAGATACGTTTCGGCATAAAGGATTGAGGAAGATATTAGTTGAAAGCATACGCGCAAAAGGAATAACGGACAAAAATGTGTTGGCTGCACTGGAAGCCGTCCCCAGGCATTTCTTTTTCGATTCTTCTTTCCTCGAATTTGCCTACGAAGATAAGCCTTTCCCTATCGGGGCAGGACAAACCATTTCGCAGCCTTATACCGTAGCTTTTCAAACCGAATTGCTCAAAATTCAAAAGGGCGAAAAGGTGCTCGAAGTGGGAACCGGATCGGGCTACCAGGCTTGCATACTGGCGAAAATGGGAGCCAAAGTGTTTTCCATCGAACGGCAGAAAAGTCTTTTCCAAAAAACAAAAAAACTATTACCCGAAATGGATTATACCATAAAGGTATTTTACGGCGACGGCTACAAAGGACTTCCTCCTTTTGCTCCTTTCGATAAAATTTTGGTTACCGCCGCCGCACCATACATTCCCCAGCCCCTCATCGAACAGTTAAAACCCGGCGGTATCCTTGTGGTTCCTGTAGGTGAAGGCGATGTTCAGATTATGCACCGCATCATCAAAGATGCCGAAGGCAACCTCACCACCGAACATCACGGCACGTTCCGTTTTGTCCCCCTGCTTGGGGATAAGGCGGAGGAATAGTCCGTATTTCAGGCTTTCTCTTTACAAAACTAAATGGTAAGCCGTCAATGGCCTGAAAAATAATCTTCCCTGCCGGGGAAAATTTCATCATTTTCCAAAAATACGTTTACCGTACTCCGCTAAACATTCTCCGTGCTCCGGAGAGCATTTTCCGCGCTCCGCAATGCGTTTGTAGCATGAAATCGGGAATTCAAAACAGGATTAACATGAAGTAACAAACCATTAGTTTTTCAGCAAACTCACCTCAGCCCTTCTCCTGGGAAGAGAGTGGAGAGAACGGTGGATGAATGTTTTAAATTTCTCCCTTCGGTCGAAATGACGGTCGTCGCTGAAAGAAGAAAAGGAAGTGTGGACCGTTATTTCGAACGCAGTGAGGAACCCGTTTCACCATCACCATAGGTAGAGGGCAACAATCCAAGAATCTGTTCAACCTTTGTCTCCATCGGAAGCTCTCCGTCTATCCAGTTAATGGTTGTGCCCCGGCGTTCCATGCCCCGGAACCAGGTCATCTGACGTTTGGAAAACTGATGGATGGCAGTGTTGAGCAGCCGGAACATATCGCCGTACGACAATTCGCCGATAAGATATTGTGTAACGAATTTATACTCCAATCCGTAAGCCATCAGCCGTTCGGGAGCGACGCCTTTCAGAAGAAGGTTTTCCACTTCCGCAATCATTCCCTCGCTTAATCGCTGTTCAAGGCGTTGGGTAATTCTTTCCCTGACTAAATTCCTAGGATAATTAATGCCAAAAACCACAGAATCTATCTCTGGAAAAGTATCGCCTTGCAGAGGTGTCCGATTATATATTTCAATCTCTATGGCGCGTATCAAACGATCGCGGCTATCGGTATCGGTAGTGGCGTGCAAAGGTTTTAATGAGGATAGTAAAGTGCTAAGTTCATCGTCGGTCTTCGATTGCAGGTTTGCCCTCAATTCAGCATTTTCCGGCACCTCTGTCATACGATAACCTTTCACTACGGCTTCCAGATACAAACCCGTACCTCCGCAGAGGATGGGATAGGCATTTCTCGAAACAATATTCTGGTATGCTTTTTTAAAATCGCGCTGAAACTCATAAACGCTGTATTCATAACCCGGCTCGGCAATATCAATAAGATGATATGGGATAAGCTTACGACCAACCACGTAATCGGATAAATCTTTACCGGTTCCTATATCCATGCCGCGATACACCTGGCGACTGTCGGCACTGATAATTTCACCGTTAAGCCTTGATGCTAATTGAGCAGCCAGGGAAGTTTTACCGGTTGCCGTAGGTCCAAGGATGACAATCATTTTTGCATTATTAAATGTTACGCTGTTTAACAGTTGTATGGTTAAATTGTTTACTCGTAATTTGCAATTCGTAATTCGTATTCTTCTGACATTTTTCTTCCTCTGCCACCATGAAGTCACGTATCCTATTGAGTTCCTCTACCGGAGAATCTTTAAACGAAAACTGTTTAAAATCTATATTCAGTGTTTTGGATTCTTCGGGATAGAAGCGTTCAAAATATTCCAGCAGATTTTGTTCGTCGTTATGTTCCGTTTCGTTTTGTCTTGATTTGAGATATTGCAGCACACGCAATCCATCCACTTTCTGATGGCAGGCACGGATAAATCGCTCCTTGGTAACCACATTTTTTCGCAGGGGTTCCCAAAGGGTATCCTTTTTATACTGCTCGGATAAAATAGCAGTCATGGGTGTTGGAATGTCCTTTATAAATAATTGCTCAAAACTATTATACGTTTCCAAAACTTCATCAAAGAGGCGATAATCATAAACAGGATAGCTACTCCAATCACCGTCTCTACCTTTAATCATGGCAGGACCCGTTCCGAAGAAAACCCTGTCGGAAAAACGGGCAGCAGGATAGACTTTTTCTTCGTTCCAGGTAAGTACGTCGCCCATCTTGCAAAGTTTTTGCAATAGATAGAAATCCTCACCGCTTTTCTGAGGAGTCATCCCACCGATGGAGCGGAAAGCCCATACAGGTATGGCCATAGCCGAGCCCAAGGCCGTGAAATGATAGGGACTTTTAATCCGCCAGAGGTTAAGTGCATAATGGCGCATGTATATTTCGTAACGCAGTATACACCTGTCGGTAAGCTCATCGCCGGTAAGCTTATGATAATAGGGAACGGCAATAGCCGTAGCATGAATATTGGAAGCTATATTGTCGGCTATACTTTGCAGGTAATGTTCGCCAAAAGTTGTATCTCCATCAAGGCTAACAATAATATCGGATCCATAAGCAACTTTATCAATGGCGTCCATCACTGTTTTGCGCGCCCATCCCACCCCGTGTTGCTTCCCTTTCCAACCCGAGCCCGGGCTGAAGCGATCAATAATGGTCAGGGGTATTTTCGAACCGGTAAATCCATTTTCGAGTAAACGTATCGTACGCATATTATTTCTGCACACCAACCGTTTTTCTTCGTCATTCCACCATTCGTCGGGCTGATTTACGCATACAAAAACCTCAACCGGATTGGACACTTTCTGTTCGCACAACGAATCCATAACTGACTGTACCGTTTCTAACTCGTCCATCAAAGGAAGGGCGATAAATATTTTTGAAGTTTTTGAAATTTTCTGGTTCAACATTGGTGAAAGTTAATGAATTTTGTATATTTTCGCTGCAAATATACGCATAAATGGAAAGCATAGATTGCAATGATATTCACACCCTTTCCAATCCGCTGGAAGTGGTTGTGAAGCACAGTAACTTTGACCTTGAAATTAATTTTCAGACAAAGACAATTAGCGGAAAAATAACCCATCAAATCGAAAATCTGACGGGCTGTCAGACACTGATTTTAGATACACGGGGACTAACAATTCAAAAAGTTTTGCTCGATGACACAGAACCCGCCTCTTTTGCATTAGGCCCGGAACAAAACTCATTAGGCAAACCCTTAGAAATAACTATAAATAAAAAAACATCAAGCGTAAGCATTTTCTATTCCACTTCGCCTGAATCTCCGGCATTACAATGGTTAACCCCCGAACAAACTTCGGGCAAAAAATATCCTTTATTATTTACATTATCTCAACCCATTTTCGCCCGTTGCTGGTTTCCTTGTCAGGACACCCCAAGTGTACGTTTCACCTACACTGCCGATATCAGGGTACCAAAGGACATGCTCGCCCTTATGAGCGCCGAAAATCCACGTGAAAAAAATCCCGATGGCTTATATCATTTTCAAATGAATCAGCCTGTTCCTTCATACCTGGTAGCATTGGCAACAGGTAATTTTTGCTACGAAGCCGTCGACGCAAGAACAGGTGTTTATGCGGAACCCCAAATCATAGGAAAAGCTTTGTGGGAATTAGCCGACATGGGCAAAATGTTAGATGCTGCCGAAGAACTTTGCGGCGATTACCGTTGGGGACAATTTGACGTACTGGTTCTACCCCAGGCATTTCCTTTAAACATGACTGGAAATCCAAGACTAAATTATATAACCCCAACTATTTTATCGGGTGATCGTTCGCTAACATATATCCTTGCTCTTGCCATGGCGCATTCGTGGCCGGGAAGCCTGGTAACGGTTGCTAACTGGAGCGAAATATGGCTCAACGAAGCGTTTGCCCTTTACATTGAACGCCGTTTGATAGAAAAGCTCGATGGAAAATCGTTTGCCGATATACTTGCAGTTTCCGGTTACCAGGATTTACATCAGGAATTTAAAAATATTGGATATTCCAGCGATCATACACAACTTAAATCAAATTCTCCCAGTCGTTTACCTAATGAAGACTATGCCCTTATTATTCGTGAAAAAGGATATTTATTCCTTTTAAAGATTGAAAAAATAATCGGCAGGGAACACTGGGATGCTTTTCTGAAAGGCTATTTCAACGAACTGGCATTCCAGCCGGTAACAACCGATATTTTTATCGAATATTTTGAACGGCAAGTCATAACCGGCGATAAAAAAACAGAAGATCAATTAGGATTATTTAAATGGATATTTGAAAGCGGATTGCCTTCCAACTGCCCTATGCCTAAATCAATCCGCCTGTTCAACGTCAGCCAATTGATTTTTCAATGGAAAAATGGCACTCCCCTGTCGGAACTTAATACAAAAAAATGGTCAACCCACGAATGGATGCATTTTCTCCGGCACCTTCCGGCTAACCTCACCCCTGATCAGTTGAGCGACCTGGACGAAACTTTTGGCTTCAGCTTTACGTTAAACCCCAAAATTTTAGCTGCCTGGTTGTTGATTGCGATAAACAACGGTTACAAAAACTGCTATGCGTTGACCGAACATTTTCTTACCACCGTCGGAAGAAGTAAATTTATCATTCCCCTTTACAAAGCCTTGATGGCTTCAGAAGAAGGGCGTGTGTTTGCAAAAGAAATCTATAAGAAAACAAGACCTAATTATCTTTATGCAAACACTTCTGTATTAGACAATATACTTGAATTTTCGGTTTAAAAAATTACCAAGTAATTTTGCTTGTTAATTTTTAATTCGTTAGGCTGTATTTATATCCGGACTTTCTTTCCGGATATATTATCAATAATTTGGTAAACACTTTTCTTTCTTCAAAAAAAATTTCAAATAATTTTGTTTATTAAACAATGTTAATTAATTTTGCAGCGTTAATTTAATAAACAATGTTAATTATGGAAAAGAAAGAAATTCAGGAACAACGAATGAGAGGATACTTCATTCAGGCCACCAAAGAAATGCTGAAAGGCGAAGGGCTGAAAAGTGTAAGTGTCAGAAGTATTGCCGATCGCGCAGGTTATTCCTTTGCCACTATGTACCATTATTTTAAGGACATCAACGAATTGGTGTTTTTATGCGTACAGGATTTTCAGAACGAGTGTGAAGCATTTGTCAAAAGCGATACGGCTAACAACGGAGAAGGAACCGAAAAAATCAAGGCAATTTCAAAAGCCTATATCAAGTATTTTGTACAATATCCGGGCATTTTCGAACTATTTTATCTTGAACGAATTTCGGACATAGACAAAAAAAAGCCGACCTCCGAATTAATCTGCACCTTCCTCGACAGGTTGTGTGCTGATGAATGGAACAAATGCATTCAACAGAAAATAATTCGTCCGGAACAGGCTCAGCTCATCCGGAATGAAGTCAAATACATGGTTACCGGCTTATTACTATTATACATGAATCGCAGACATCCTTCCGCCTTCAACGAATTTGTTAAAATTGCCGATAGTCAGTTAAACTTTATTTTTAGCAACATCAGTAATAAATAATCATAAAGGCGGGTTCAATAATGGAAACGAACAATAGTTTAATTTATGGCTGTATGGGTTTGGGTGGCGGTTGGAAATCCACTACGCTGACTGCTGAAGATGAAAAAATAGCCGAAAAAGCCATTTTTGCAGCGCTTGAAATTGGAATCACCACTTTTGATCACGCCGATATTTATGCCTATGGCAAAGCCGAAGAAGTATTCGGGAGGGTTTTAAAAAATCATCCCGATTTGCGCGAAAGGATTATTATCCAATCCAAAACCGGCATTTGTTTGCACCAGGGACCTAATAATTCCAATTATTATAACCTTAGCAAGGAATATATTATAAACCAGGTGCATTCCATTTTACAACGATTGCAAACAGAATATCTCGACGCCTTGCTCCTGCACCGCCCCGACAGCCTCATGGTTGCCAGTGAAATAGCCGAAGCTTTTGATTTTCTAAAAACCAGGGGCTTGGTCAGGCATTTCGGTGTTAGCAATATGTCGGTTGAGCAAGTCAGGCTGATTCAGCATTATATGGATGAACCATTGATTACTAATCAACTACGGCTAAGTCTTGGGCATTCGCTTATGCTTAACACTGGCGTAAGTATAAACACGGATATGATTGCTTACGATGGTGGAATGCATGGGATGCTCGAATATTGCCAGCTTAACCACATGGCTATTCAAGCCTGGAGTCCGCTCCACAAAGGTTTATTTACCTGCAATCCCGATGATTTGCCCGAGGGTGCGGAAAAGGAAACGTCCAAACTACTTGTCCGGCTTGCCGGAAAATATGGTGTAAGTCCCAGCACAATCATGCTTGCCTGGTTGTTCCGTATTCCGTGTACCATTCAACCCATCATCGGGACGACTCAACCCGACAGAATACGCAATTATAAGGATGCCTGTACATTGCAAATAAGTCGCGAGGACTGGTACCACTTATGGATTACCGCCAGGGGAAATTCACTTCCATAAGATTAAAATAAAAACAATCATCCGGTGCATCCGATTAGTCATTTTTAGAAAGGTGCAACAATAAAAAAGCCGCTTCATCGGTGAAACGGCTTTATTTCCTGATTTCCGTGAAATTATTTTAATTGCAGGTTAAAATACGGAAGCACAGTTGAGTAGTTCTTTTCATCCACTTTTACCACAAAACGATCATTTTCAAAAATGTAAATTTCATCAACTTCATCACCAGATGGAAGATAATTATGGTACATGTAAGCCGATTGCCCATTACGGGTAGATAACAGTTCCATCCATACAAAATTATCGGTTGGTTGGTTATTTACGATTTCAGGCATTTTCATGTGCAATTTTTCATTTTTGTAATACCCCTGCAATTCATCGTTCGACAAAGTCAAACGCTCGCCAGTAGCTAAAAAATAGGTAGTTTGGGATGTTCCAACTTTTACTTTAGTACAATAAATTGTACCTTTTGAAGTGAGAAGGTAACTGAACGAAGTTTTCGCATTAGAAAAGGACGTGAGAGTCAGGGTTACCAGTAGGGTTGCGATCATTAATTTTTTCATGGTTTGGTTCCTCCATTAATTGTTTGATAAATTTTTTGGTTTGTTTTTTGGTTCTTTTTGGTCAAAGACCTTTGGACTTTATTAAACACACTTCGTGCCAAAGACAATATATCGTTGTTTATCAATATATTAAAATCAAAAAACAAAAAAATAAAATGGAAGTTGTAATCGTTTCGAACAATAAGTGTACGTAAATGTACATTGCTCATTATACTACGAAAACATTATTTTCAACACCAAATTAGTGAGTTACAATTTTGGCAAGGTTGGCGAAAAAAAACAGGGGAAAATGTCATCCATTTTCCCCTGTCATAATATTTTTCAGGATTTAATCTTCAGTTTTTTAAACAATGCATCATCCTGAAGCAACTCAATAGATTTTTGAAGTTCCTCGTCAAGAGGGCTAACCATTTCGTAATAAGAACTTATTTCAAAGAGATTACGTGCGATAAGACCTTTTAGAACAAGTTTTATATATTTTTCGGATGTTTGGAAACCTTTTTCATCCATTTTTACGCCTTCTTTTTCAGCAAAATCGGTAAATTGCTTCAGAAAACCCTGGTCTGTCTGGAAACCATCAGAAAAGCTTTTAAGGTCGGGATAACTATTCTTAAATTCAGCACGATGATCCTCAACATACTGGGTAGTAAATTGATTTAAAATACCTTTACGGATAAGATCGGCATAATAATCTGAAATTTTGGTAGAATCCCAGGGAATAAATACATCGGGCATAATTCCGCCACCACCATAAACCACACGCTTTGCCGGAGTATAATATTTGAGGGAATCGGGAAAATGGATGCTATCGGAATTTAATAATTCGCCATGTTTAAAGCGTTTGTATAAATCTTCATAATAATCGTCCACGCCAGAAGCATACGACTTTTGGATACATCTTCCGGTAGGTGTATGGTAACGGGCAGTGGTGAGACGGATTACCGAACTGTCGGGCAGCATAAACGGACGTTGAACTAATCCTTTGCCAAACGAACGTCGGCCTACAATAAGTCCTCTGTCCAAATCCTGAACGGCGCCAGCGACAATTTCACTTGCCGATGCCGAACCTTCATTGATCAGGATAATTAATTTACCATTTACAAATTTACCATTGGGATCGGAATAAAAATCCTGACGTGCGCTTCGCAATCCTTCGGTATACAGCAGTAGTTTGTTCTTTTCAATAAACTGATTAGCCAGGTCAAGGGCAATGTTCATGTATCCACCGCCATTTCCTCTCAGGTCGAGTATCAGATTTTTCATCCCCTTTGCCTTAAGCTTATCGAGCGCTTCCAAAAATTCCTTGGTTGAGCTTTCGGAAAAACGGCTAAGTTTGATGTAGCCGATTTGAGGCGTTGCCATAAAGGCAGCATCTATGCTAAAAGGTGAAATTTTATCACGGGTAATCGTAAAATCAAGTAAACTCTTTCTGCCTTTGCGAAAAATACCGACCTTGACCTGAGAACCTTTTTTCCCGCGGAGTTTTTCCATGACAAGTTTGTTGCTTATTTTTTTCCCAAAAGCATCTTCTCCATTAATTTTGATAATCTTATCACCTGCCATAATTCCCACTTTTTCAGATGGGCCACCCACAATGACTCCCACAACCAAAATCGTATCTTTAAAAATCTGGAATTGGACGCCAATTCCTTCAAAACCCGTAAGAGGTTCATTTGCTTCATTTAACTCAGCCTTAGGAATATATACTGAATGAGGGTCAAGCTCTTTCAACATCTCCGTTAACGCAGCATCCGTCAGTTTGGGCTCGTTTACCGTGTCCACATAAGCATAGCGGATAATTTGTATAGCCGCAGCAAATTTCTGGAAGGTCATCTTTGAATCAAAATTCTGAGATTGAACCGTTAATGGTAAACAAGCTGAAATACAATATAATAATAAAAGTCCTAACCAATCGACATGTCTTTTTTTCATTTGTAAACAATTTTTAATTATAAATCGTGCAATTCGTCCCACCGAGTATTTGGGGTTAGGACTCGTTTCATAAACTTTTTTAATGATTTAAATACCTTTTTCGGATAAACAGTTTTGATTTTTTTGTAAGATAATAAGATAGAAAACGACGATAAGCTGACAAAATTACATGCAAAAAAAGTTTCCTTCTGAACCAAAAGTCAAAAATAGTACAAAATGCCTTATCTTTGAAGCTAAAATTCTGATTTGGGAAAAATTAACATACCAGGCCTGATTATTGATTACTCAACGGTAAAATATATTTTCTATGCTTAACGAGAGAAATAAACTGATAAAAAGTCTGATTTTTCCTTTTATTTTAATTCTTATTTTATGGATAATCAAAGCTGCCGAAGTTTTTTTTGGTTTTGATCTGGGATTTTTAGGAATTCTGCCTTTAAAGGCGCGGGGAATGATCGGCATTTTCACCTCGCCACTTATTCATGCTGATTTTGGGCATCTTACTTCCAACACTCTGCCTTTGTTTGTTTTAACTGCCGGTTTGTTTTATTTTTATCGTGAAATAGCTTTTCGTATCTTTTTTCTGAACTGGTTCATGGTAGGGCTATGGGTTTGGTTGTTTGCCCGCGGTGAAGCCTATCATATCGGGGCAAGTGGTTTGGTTTATGGTTTGGCAAGTTTCCATCTTTTCAGCGGGCTGATACGCCGTGAACCCAAGTTAATGGCATTCTCACTTTTAGTAATTTTTCTTTACGGAAGCATTATTTGGGGAATATTTCCACAGTTTTTTCCCAACAAACCTATTTCATGGGAATCGCATCTTATGGGATTGATTTCAGGAATCGTTCTGGCTGTTTATTATCGCAACGATGGCATCCAACGTAAAAAATACGAATGGCCTGAGGAAGAAGATGATGACGAAAATGCCGAATATGCTCAATATTCCGAATCGGGCGAACCGCTACCGAAAGAACCTGAAAAGAAAGATGAAAACAAACCGGAATATCAATCCGATTTAACAAACGATAAGTATAAATTCAACTATTAATTAGCGGATTATTGTAACGGAACCTTTAAAGACATCATCTTTAAAATAGCCTTTACATCTAAGTATATAAAAGTAAACGCCATCCGACAAGCCATCGCCACCCCAGGAACCGTCATAGTTGTTCTTCTCATAAACTTTTCGACCCCACCGGTTAACAATGACTAACTCTGTACTAATGTATTCATCAAGCTTTTTAATAACAAAAAGCTCATTCATCCCGTCGCCATTGGGTGTAAACACATTAGGAATTGTTAGTTTTATTTCTTCAATAGGCAGCTCAAGGACGTAAGTAGTATCGCAGCCGTTTTCATTTTTAACCCAAAGCGAAACCTGGTACGATTTAACATCCTGTTTGTAATATTTTTTAATGGCAACATAGGTATGCGAAGGGTCGTGTTCTTTGGAAGTGGTGCTATCACCAAAATTCCATAGCCAGTCGCTGACCTGAGTTTCCCCGGGTTCGGTGAATGAAAATTTAACGGTGGGGTTTTGTAAAAAAACAGAATCCGGATCGGTTTGAATTTCAACCTTTGAAGCAGGATATGCATCCACCGTAAAGACGGTATCAAACCGGCAACCATTGCCATCGGTAACCGAAAACTGATGATCGCCAGGACATAAATCAACAGCTACCGTATCGAATAATGCAACATGGCTATCCCATAATAAATGATAGGGCGGCGTTCCGCCGGTAATTTTGGCGCGGTATTGTCCGTCGCAGGTATCGGCGCAACCTTTATAAAATTGTTCCATAAAACCTGATAGGGCGGCTGTACCTTAACTTCAACAGTATCGGTACAAAAACTTAATCCATCGGTTACGGTAACAAAATATTTGGTCGTCTTTTTAGGCTTTACTTTTATTGAATTGGCCGTAACTCCGGTTGACCAAACGCAAGCTAAGCTTGAAGGCTCTACAGATAAAACAACACTATCGGGACAAATTAGCAGCGTATCGTGAGGTATAATACTGAATTGCAGGAATGTTACGAAAGTAGTATCTTTCTGTACGTTATGATTAGCGGTGGTATCGGTAACCGTAATTGAATATTGCCCTGAGGTTACAACTGTAATCTGCTGCGTTGTATCTCCGGTACTCCATAAATACGTTTGAAAATCAGCGCCAGCATCCAGAATTACCGGATTGTTCTGACATCCTCTTGTGGTATCCGGAAGTTGTAACGTTTGCGAATAAGATAGAGAAAAGATACTTAAGAAAAAAGTTAATAGTAAAATGGTTTTGTTCATACCCGGAAATTTGGTAGCGAAAGTATAAAAATTATTAATATCAACCGGAAAATCGCCGGTAATAGTACAATACAATAATTATAAACGGTAAGCAGCAAGTTATATTATAATTTATTACAAACCTTAGATTATTTGCAGCGCCTATAACTTATCAATAAGTATTACAAAAATTTAAATGCTTTTCTGAAATACCCTAAAACGTTTGATGACTTTTGCTCCTATTTTTTCCACTTCGGCAAGCATCTTATGGTTGGTTTCGAGAATAAGATGCACTTCCATAGTTTCCATTTTGGCTTTTCGGGCTGATTCGAGCAGGCGCAATGCCATTGGGATTTCCAATCCAAGACCCTGATATTTCGGCTTTACCGAACCCAGCATCATGTCAAGTTGTTTGGATCTTTTAGCAGTCCATATAATTTGAAAATAACCAAACGGCAAAATATGTCCCTTCGATTTTTGAATTCCCTTGGTCAGCGACGGCAATCCAATAACAAATCCGGCAATTTCATCATCTTTGGCAATGATTTTAAGAAAACGCGGATCAAGCAGAGGCATATAGCGGGCGGCAAAATCATTCATTTCCCTGTCGTTGAGCGGTACAAAGCCATAAATATTACTATACCCTTCGTTCATCAGATGAAGAACGGGAATAATATACGGCTTTATTTGGCTGCGCTTAGTAAACTCGATGACTTTGTAATCTGATTTTTCCTGAAAACGCTGAAGGATACGGGTATGAAGTTCGGGAAATTTTTCAGGAATATCATATTTGTAAATCAAACAATCCACTTCTTTGGTGAATCCTTCTTTTTCAACCAGAGGGATCATATAGGGTAAATTACAGGGAGCGTCAATGATGGGTGGATATTCAAAGCCTTCAATCATAAAGCCTTGAGGATCTTTATCCGAAAAACCATAAGGGCCTATCAGTTTGTTCATCTCTTTTGCCTTTGCCCAATCAGCGATGGCTTTTATCAAAGCATGCGATACTTCAGCATCGTCGTAACATTCAAGGTAGCCAAACCTTCCGTTGGATTCGTTACGTAGCAGATTGTATCTCCGATTGATAATTCCCATAATACGTCCCACCACTTCTCCATCTTTAATAGCAAGCAAAAGAATGGTATCACAGTAATCGAAAGACTTATTTTTTTTAGGATTAAAAAAATTCCACTCATCAAAATATATAGGTGGAAGCCAGTTGGCATGGTTTTTATGTATTTTTTCCGGAATATGAATGAATTTGTGTAAATCCTTCCGGCATTTAATTTCTTTTATTTCTATCATTTTTCTTTAACATTAAATTGAGCCATTGAATTTTTTCCAAATATTCGCGGCAAGCTGTTGTTTCCAATAAAAAAACATTAAATATCTTTTATAACTTTTATAAGTAAATCGGTAAGTCTTACCACATTCTGATTAAAAACCTTCAGCACATCTTCCCAGGTTACCGGCTCTTCATCGTGTTTCCAACTATCATAGTCTGTACAAATAGCAATGGCTGCGTATGGAATTTCGGCTTCATTGGCAAGCATCGCTTCGGGAGCCGTGCTCATATTCACAACGTCGGCACCCCATAAGCGAAACATTTTCGACTCGGCGCGGGTGGAAAATCGTGGTCCTTCAATGGTAATTATGGCACCGGCCGGATGAATATTTATATTCAAATCGCTGGCTGAACGAAGTATTTGTTGCCGTAATACTTCCGAAAAAGGATCGGGCATAGCCACATGATGCAATCCGTTTTCAAACGAATCGAAGAAGGTATTTTTGCGGAAACGGGTAAAATCAATAAACTGATCGGCAAGCACAAAGTCGCCTCGCTGAATTTCTTCCCTGAGGCTACCACAAGCCGTCGTCGCAATAATGTATTGACATCCTAACTGTTTGAGGGCAATAATATTGGCTCGGTTATTTACGTGCGTAGGAGAAATGGAATGATTGCGTCCGTGCCGCGAAAGAATATAAACTTCCTTTTCCTCCATCGTTCCACAAAAAAATGTTGAACTTGGAGAACCATAGGGGGTTTCCACAGATATTTCATTTATCTTATTGAAAATGTTTAGCTTTTCTAAACCTGAGCCTCCAATAATTCCAATTTTTATCATTTTTGCTACTAATTTGAGGGGGCTAATTTACAAAGAAGTTGATAAATACTATAAAATATTAAAATTTTATCCTCATTTGAATTTTAATTTCCTGCTTATGGCTGGCATTAATGGCTTCTAAGCCGCTACCTACAACTTGCTTATCGCCATAAGCGGTTTGCGAATATTTTATCCACAAATCCAGATTTTTAACCGGACAGAAAGCCATTAAAACATAGAACCGGCTTCCTTTGTTTTCGAACGAAGGTACGGAAAAAGCATACAACACGTCGCTTTCGTAAACATAAATTCTTTCATCATATCCATCGGTATCAAACAAACCATAACCGGAAGTTAGCGACCACTTCTTGCTTTTGTATGAGATATCCTGAAAAATTAAAAAGCCATTTTTTGCCTCAGCATCTGTGACTGTATATTTTACATACTCTATCCTGCTTTTGAGTGAAACTGACGGAAAAGGAACATAATTCATCTGAAAACGGAAGGATTGCTTTTGTGTTTCATCCAAAAAATTGATTTTTGAGCTATCGCCGGTATGATTTATTTGTTTGTTTTTCAGATGGTATTGAAAAGTAAAAGCAAGGCAATCGGAGGGCGTATAATTTAACCGCGCAAGATAATCCGAACCTTTGGAAGGAGCATCCACACGGTATTTAAGCCACGGAAATGTAAAAAAATCACAATAGCCACTTAAGTTCCAATATTTGTGCAATTTAGCATCAAAACCAAGGTATAAGCCTTTTTCGTTGGCATTGGTTGTATTTTCGCCAAAGGCATTGGAAAATTCGTTTTGATATTCTTTCTGATAATTGCGGTAAACGGCCGATAGCAACAAGCGTTCATCCAGATAGGCCGTCAAGCCGTGGATTTGTGCCAATCCTCCGTTTTCGCTACGTGAAATTTCGCCAAACACATTCAAATCCTTATACACGTAATCGTAATCTAAACCCATATTGAAATTACTTTTCTCATCAAAATCAAATGTATTGTACGATTTAATGCCGGCATTTGGTTTTTTATCCATCATCGTTTTAAAAGCCGTAAAGCCAAGCCGAAGCGTATTATTTTTAAAGGTGAAATGCCCACCGGCTACCGTTTGTTGTAAATTCTTTTCACCCTCAAGTTCACCGGGAGTACGATGATATCCCGTTTCCCTTATCGAGCCCAGCACAATAGTACCATCAGAAGTATCCTGAATGGCAGCATCCAGTTCTCTTACAGAATAAAAACCACTGAGTTCAAAATGACCGATTTGATATGTTGTGGCTATTCCTCTGAAAAACAAAAACTCATTCGCTGAGCTGTTGGGTGTAATGCCTCTCGACATCTTTTTTACGTTGGTTGCTTCGGCCGATTTCCCAAAGGCAAGGTTGGAACACATGGTTAATCCCTGGCCAAATTGCAAATGGTAATCGCCTATGGCCAAAGCTTTCAAATTATTAATATTTTTCAGGAAAAGATGAGCCGAATAAAAATCAAATCCATTTTTCCGGCTTCCGCGAAAAAATTCCTCTCCCGCATCTTTTTCAGCAGTGATACCCCAACGGATATCATCATAAAATTCAAAACTATAGCGAAGATAAAGCTTATCCGGGCTTCCCAAATAACGTGCGTTAGGATTACTATGAAGAATCGAATCGCTTACGGATGAATAGCCTTCCTGTTTTTCGAGTATGCGCTGATAACGAAAATACAATTCATTTCTGCCTTGCTTTATCATTTCTTTGGGAGATATCTTTTTTCTTTCTGCTACCGGCATCACGGTAACATAAGGCGTAAGCCGGAGTATGCAATTTTCCGTAAAACCTTCAATAGCCAATAATTCATTGATAGATAAAAAATTACCATAAACCTGACGGTAAGTGAGCAAATTATTGATTTGAATATCGTTCAGAAAATAAATATTTTTAAGATCTTCGGTTTCAGCGGAATTCAGGTTTAGCGGATGTTTCTGAAGATAAATCAGATGTTCGGTAATGTCGGTAAAATCAATCGCTTCATTCCTGATTTCCGTCAGGTTTTCCATATCCTGATCAAGGTTTCCGGTGGTTACCGGTTCCTGGGCATACAAACCGGACAGGGAATAAAATATTCCTGAAAAGAATATCAGACCATTGATAATATGACTTAAACGGCTCATAACGAACCACTAAATTATTTATTCGACAAAAAATGATAGATAACTGAGAATTGTGGACTGAAGCCCAATACCTGGTGAACCGAAGACGCAACATCAATAGTAATATTTTTCAAATCCAAACCAAAACCGAAGCTTCCCAAGGTCGGATTGGTTGCCATTCCTGCTCTTAGGTATGCTACCTTTATCACTCTGTATTCCAATCCGGCTTTAAATTGTTGCTTTTCAATGCTATTTTTTTCAATTTCCATAGTAGCTATCACCTTCCCGGAAAAAGAATACGATAAACCTGCACGTACAATGGCCGGAATGCGTTCGTTATCATAATCGGAAAGTTTCGCCATCACAGGATTAAAAACGTGAAATCCGAAAGTAATATCTTTGGAAAGAAAAGCTAAAATTCCTGCTTCAAAAGTAAAAGTACTTTTTTTACCATAATTTTCGCCCAGATGCACCGACAAATAATCCAACTGCACACCTGCCGATAGCCAGTTTCCCAATCGCTTGGAATAGGATAAACCGATTTTGGTTTCGTTATAAAGTGAATAACCAAAATAAGAAGTAGTTACACCAAATACTCCTGTCTTTGCAGGAAAAACAAACGCTGCTGTTTTTTGGCTTAATTCTTTAACCAAAAACCGGTTTTCGAAACCAGCTCCCACAGCAATAGACTTAAAATCAGCTAAAGCAGCCTGGTTGTTGTGCACTGCCCAAAAATCGGAAAGGCACACCGAAGCATTAGCCATACCGGCGCCACGTCCTCCAGCAGGACTGTTTTCATGGGCTGCACAAACGTCAACACCAGGAAAAATAAATCCGATAAACAGCAATAGGTATGCTTTCATCGAAATAAATTGAGGGTACTAATTTACGATAAATTATTAAATTTGCATCAAAAAAAAGATATGAATTCACAAAATATTATTCAATTCCTGACTCAACTTAAAGAAAACAATACCCGCGAATGGTTCGGTGAAAATAAAAAATGGTACGAAGAAGCTAAAAAGGATTTTGAACTTTTTATCAATCAGCTTATACCGGAAATAACAAAATTTGATAGCAGTATCGGGTTGCTGAATGCAAAAGATTGCCTTTTCAGGATATTCCGCGACATCAGGTTTTCACCCGATAAAACACCCTATAAAACCAACTTTGGAGGATATATGGCAGCCGGCGGCCGGAAAAGTATAAAAGCCGGTTATTATTTTCATCTTGAACCCGATAATTTTATTTTAGCCGGAGGAATTTATATGCCTCAGCCGGAGGTTGTAAAAAAATTAAGGACGGAAATTTATTTCAATGCCGAAAAATTTAAACAAATTATTGAAAATAAAGAATTTATTAACTATTTTAACGTTCTCGACGACTCCGACAAGCTGAAAAAACCGCCGAAAGACTTTCCTGCCGATTTCCCCGACATCGAACTGTTAAAGTACCGTAGCATCAACATTGCCCATGCCATAAATGAAAAAATACTATACTCCAACGATTTGTTGGAATATAGTATTATGATTTTTAAAGCTATGCTACCGCTGAACCAGTTTTTAAACCAGGCTATCGAAAGTTAAGCGTCTATTTTAGCGTATTTGGCGTTCTTTTCAATAAACTCGCGGCGCGGAGGAACTTCGTCGCCCATGAGCATGGAAAATGTACGATCGGCTTCAGTACCATTTTCGATAAGAACCTGACGCAGAGTACGGAGCTCTGGATTCATGGTGGTAATCCATAATTGTTCGGCATTCATTTCACCAAGACCTTTATAACGTTGTATATGAACACCTTTGTCGTCACCATTGTTTGAATATCTCTGTACCAGTTCCAGCCGTTGTTCTTCCGTCCAGCAGTATTCCTCTTCTTTTCCTTTTTTAATCAGATAAAGTGGCGGAGTGGCAATATACACATAACCCTGTTCAATAAGATCCTTCATATACCGGAAAAAGAAAGTAAGAATAAGCGTATCAATATGACTTCCATCGACATCAGCATCGGTCATAAGGATAATTTTATGATACCGGAGTTTATCGAGATTCAAAGCTTTGCTGTCTTCATCGGTACCTACACTTACTCCCAAAGCGGTATAAATATTTTTGATTTCATCACTTTCAAAAACCCTGTGTTGCATGGCTTTTTCGACATTAAGAATCTTACCGCGCAATGGCAATATAGCCTGGAACTTGCGATCGCGTCCCTGTTTAGCCGTTCCACCTGCAGAATCACCTTCCACAAGGAAAATTTCACATAGAGAAGCGTCTCTCTCGCTACAATCGGCTAACTTGCCTGGAAGACCGGAACCTGAAAGAATACCTTTGCGTTGAACCAATTCTCTTGCTTTACGGGCAGCATGACGGGCCGTAGCAGCAAGAATTACCTTATTAACAATAGTTCTCGCTTCTTTGGGATGTTCTTCAAGGTAGTAATTTAATTTTTCGCTTACCAACTGATCAACGATTCCCATAACATCGGAATTTCCAAGCTTGGTTTTAGTTTGACCTTCAAATTGAGGCTCTTGTACTTTAACCGAAATAATGGCAGTTAATCCTTCACGGAAGTCATCGCCACTGATATCGAACTTTAATTTAGCCAGCATTCCCGATTTTTCGGCATAGGTTTTAAGGGTACGGGTAAGCGCACGACGAAAACCGGCTAAATGGGTTCCACCTTCGTGTGTATTAATATTGTTGACGTAGGAATGGATATTTTCGGAAAATGATGTATTGTATTGCATTGCCACTTCAATGGGCACTTCACTTTTAACACCTTCTATACAAATAGGTTCTGGCATCAGACATTCGCGATTACCATCCAGATACGTAATAAAATCTTTCAGCCCTTCGTCAGAATGATATACGGTACACAGGTATTGATCATTCTCATCTTTTTCACGATAATCCGTCAGTTTTAACGTAATTCCTTTATTAAGAAAAGCAAGTTCGCGTAAACGGGAGGCTAAAATCTCGTAAGAATAAATTAATGTATTAAAAATGGTTCCATCGGGTTTAAAAGTAACTTCGGTACCCGATTTATCGGTTTCGCCCATTTCTTTTACCGGGTAAAGCGGTTTACCAAATTCATACTCCTGAATAAATATTTTTCCCTGACGGAAAACTTTAACAGTCAAATGTTCGGAAAGGCCATTCACACAGGAGACGCCAACACCATGCAAACCTCCGGAAACTTTGTATGAACCTTTATCAAATTTCCCTCCGGCATGCAAAACCGTCATTACTACTTCCAAAGCTGATTTTTGCTCTTTTTCGTGCCAATCGGTAGGAATACCTCTTCCATTATCATTTACGGTAACGGAATTATCGGGATTGATGGCAACATCAATTTTATTGCAATATCCTGCCAGGGCTTCATCTATCGAATTATCAACTACTTCGTAAACCAAATGATGCAATCCTCTTTCACTCACATCGCCTATATACATGGCAGGCCGTTTTCTGACAGCTTCCAATCCTTCCAGTACCTGAATGTTTTCGGCGGTATAATTTTCCTGAGCAGAATAGTTTTTACTTTTTTCAGTCATAATCAATTATTTATACAAATTTGTAGAAGCTACAAAGGTAATAAAATTTAAGGAACGATTTACACAAAAATGCCATGAAAAGCATTGATTTTATTAACAATTACGCATACAAAATGTTTATAAATTCGGTCAAAACGAATAGGTAGCTCCGAGCAAAAAATTAAACCGTTGGGACGGATAGTTATAATCTTGAAAATACTTGGTATTCAGTATATTATTCAAGTTCACAAAACCGGAGATTTTTTTGGAATAACGGTATTCCAATCCCAGATTGGCATCCACTGCACCATTTATGGTTTTTATATCCTCTATCTGCGGTTCTTCCGGTAAGAAATCATCATACAAAACCCATCTATAATCTCTTACATACGTTTTAGTCCAGGCATAAATATCGGCTGTAGCCACAAATTTTTCGAGAAACTTATATTTGGCAGAATAACTGAATTTAAAATCGGGACAATTCCAGGGTTTACTTAGCTTGTCCATTGAATAATGGAAATAATCCGCATTCAGCGCCATGGTTATCTTATCGCCCATGTGATAGGCTCCCTCTGCATGAATGTTAAAGAGGTTAACATCATCGTAAACCGCCAGAAAGCGGTTTTTATAAACATTCACAGTATCAGTAATAAAGAATGGCTGATTTTTTAGGGAAGAGGATGAAACGCTTGCCTGTAAATCAATATCATTGGCTAAACGGCTTTTAATTCCTGCAAATATTTTAAACGTATTGCTTGTGTTTTTTAAGGTAATGTCAGAATTTACGAAAGGGTTGTCCGTGGTAAATTCTTTATAGCTATTCCTTTGCAATCCACCGTCGATACCGGCTTCCACCAACAACACTTCATCCAATACTTTTAACTGCACCTTAGCAACCGGATATAAGTGAAATTTGGAAACATCGCCCGTTTCTATCACAGGATTTAATCCTGCCTTAAAAGTAAAATCATTAAAAACAGTACTGATATATGGTTTAATGGTTAAAATAGCATTATAATATTTACTTAGACTATCCGAATTATGATAATAATCCCATTGAGCCTCCAAACCAACTGATTGCATCTTGGTAAAATCAAACAGTCTGAAATCTTTAACTCCGGTTCCGCTTATCTTCAGGTTGGTTTCTCCTGTTTTGAAACGATCGGCAAAATGATAGAAACTAATATTGGCAGAATAATTCAAGGCAGAAGGTTCGGGATTGTCTGATTGAAATCCGGCAGAGGCGTTAAAAAGGGCAAAGCGTTGACGAAGATCGCCCTTGGACGGTTGTACAAAAAAATCATCGGGATGGAAACCATAGAAATGAACCATACGGCGGCTGAAGCCCATTTCACCCGAAACCATCGTTTTGTTGGTAAAGAATTTTTTGCCATAGACATCCAACTGGTTAAAACTATTTGTGCTTTTGGAATAGTCATTGATTTTCCCATTATCCGACAGATGCATCAGGTGTGCTCCCCAGGCATATTCATTGGTACGCAAGCTATTATAAAAAGCTTCCAGATAGGGAGTAAAGTAGTTGCCCAAACCGCCTTTGACGTATCCTTTTGTCAATTCGGGCAGGGTTTCGCCGGCAATATTAGCCGGTTTAATGGGTTCAACCTGAAAAAAAGTGGGTACCAAAAAGGAACGTATGGAATAATTCAACGTTGGCGTTTCAGGTTTTGGAAGAGAAATCTCCGGAGTCAGGTTAATTTTAGAAGCATCTGCAATGGCAGGCTCATAAGGAGCCACTACGGTTACCTCTTCATTATAGGTTTTGTTCTGCGATATTGCCGGAATAGCCATAAGAACAAGTAATCCAAAAAGAAAAGAACGGTAAAAATGTTTAGCTGCTATCTTCATTTTTAATATATTTTCGGTTAAAATTGGACAATTATTGATTGCCATTGTTAATTGGAGTGTTGGCTGCTTTTTCCTGCCCGATGATGGTATTAAATTTTTTGATTGCTTCTGTTTTCAGGTCATCGCCATCATAATTGTCAATAATGCTTTGTAATGTTTGCTTTGCCTGGAAATTGTTATTTAATTTAACATACACATCGCTCAAAAGAATATAACCTTTAGCTACCCAGTAATCGAAGGACGAAAATTTTTCGGCAAGTTCAAAAACAGTTTTTTCGGCTTCCTTGTAATTTTCCCCGACATACAGCAGATAAGCCAACTGGTATTTAGCCTGAGCGCCTGTTTCGTTACGCGAGTTCTTTGCAACATCCTGAAACTGGGTTTTGGCCAAGCTGAGATTGTTGGTAGCCAGAGCTGCAAGTCCTATGGTAAGATTGGCCTCATTGGTAAGATTATCATTTAGTTTATCCTGGCCCAGCAATTTTTCGGAAACAAAAATGGCAGTGTCGTATTCATGTAAAAGATAATAACACCGCATCATTCCGGTAAGCGCTTCCTGGATATTGGCTTTATTCTCGGCAGTTTCGTTCAGACGCCGGTATTCGTTCAATGCAGGCTGATAATTTTTTAATGAAAATTGTATGTTTGCGGCATTGAGCAATGAAGTTTCTGAAAATTTACTCAAGGGTTGGCTAATTACAAATTCATATCCTTTTAAAGCATTTTCCGAATGGTTATTTTTATAATCGCACTCTGCTTTATAGAAGTTAGCATTTACAATAAAGGAGCCTTGAGGAAACTTAGCGATGTATTTTTCAAAACCCTGTGAAGATGCCTGACAATCGCCGTTCATGTATAGGTTCTCGGCAGCCATATAGGAAATGGAATCCTGTTCGGAAGTGGAAACATTAGAAAATGGAATTTTCTGTGTATAAGCCACATAATCGTCCACACGGTTCATATCAATATAAATATTTTTGATGGTAACCAATGCTTCTTTGGCTTCGGGCGTGCCCGGATGATTATCTACAACATCGCAAAGACTTTGCAAGGCAAGTTCATTTTGATTGTTATTATAGTATATCATACCTATTTTCAGCTCGGCTTTGCGGGCAAAAACGCTATGCGGCAACTCACTGACTATCTTTTTAAAACAAGTCATAGCATCTTCCAAATTATTCATTATCAAACACGTAACTCCAAGCTCATATTGTGCATTTCCCTGGTATGACGACCGTTTATAATTCGCTATTAAATCTTCAAGAGTAGCCACCTTCTTTTTCATGTTTCCCTGAGCACCAAGCACAAGCGATTTCTGATAAAGAGCATAATCTGCATCCGCTATCCTGGAAGAAATTACCTTGTCATAATTTTCCAAAGCATCTGCATATTTTTTATTGATAAAATAACAATCAGCTAAACGTAAATAGGCGTCGCTTACAAATTTGGGATCTTTTTTTGTTTTGCTTGTCAAATATTTACGGAAATTAATGCTGGCATCATCGTAATTTTTCTTTTTAAAATAGACATAAGCAATATTATAATTAACCAGTCCATACATTTCCGAATTATAAGCGCCGGGTAGCAACAAAAAAGTGCGGTAATTGGAAAGGGCATCTTCATAATTTCTTTTGCGGTAATAGCCCTCCCCTATCCAATACCGTGCATTAGCTACCAGCGTTTTATCATAAGTCAATGTTAATGATTTTTTTAGAAGTTCAATAGCCTCATCATACTTTCCTTCGTTAAACAATTCTAAACCACGGTTATAGGTAATGCTTTGATAAGCCATTTTAAGCTTTTCATCTTTCACTTTAATGTTTTCGAGGGAAGTAAATGCATCTTTAAAATTATGAGTCGAAATAAAAAGGTTAACCAAATAGACATAAAGTTCGTCAACGCGAGGCGATTCGGGATATTGATTGATGTATAATTTCAGGGATTTTATGGCTTCATTAAAAGGGTTTTTACCAAGCTCATAGGATAATTTGGCATAGTTATAAAGAGCATCCTCACAAATATCCTTGTAATATGTCATTTTATAGGCCGAATAAAAAGCATTCCGGGCAAATTGTTTTTGATTAGTTTTAATATAGCATTCGCCTAAATGATAACAAGCATTTTGAGTAAGGGAATCATTACTGTAAGCTAAATCTTGGAAAAGTGGAATGGCTTTATCATAATCGTACGTTTTATAATAAGCATAAGCTAACTGGTATTTTTCAGCCGGACTTACCCTGTTCCGGGTTTTATCTTCGTACATTTCCAAATAAGGTAAAGCTTCTTTGTATTTCCCGGTTTTAAAGTAAGCTTCGCCAACCAGTCGGGCAATATCGGGTATCTTCTTTGATTTTTCGTTATCGAGTATTGGCAAGGCGGTTTTCAACAATTCTTCATAATCGCCCTGGATATAGTAAATTTGAACAATGTAAAATGGAGCAATATTTTTAAAGGTTTCATTGTTTTCCAATTGTTTAAAGCCCTTTAACGCAGCTTCATAATTTTTCTCAAGGTAGGCAATGTGCGAATAATAGTAATTAGCCGACGGAGCATATCCGGAATCTGAATCTTTAATTTTGTAAAAATCGGCTTTCGCTTTTTCAAATTGATTGGTTTTATAATAACTAAAGCCTTTTTTGAAATAGTATTCTCCAAATTCCTCATTGTTAAGGTTAAAAATATCTACCTTTTCAAATGCCTCAATGGCTTTATCATACGCTTTTTGCCGGTATTGAAATTTGCCAATCTGGAAATACGCTTGTTTTGCCTTAGGATTGTCGGGATGATTTTTAACAAAATTCAATAAACGGTATTCGGCATCATCGTGAAATAGTTCCAAAGCACAAAAAGCGGCATAATACTCGGCATTGATCTGCAAGCTTGATTCTGGATTATTGACACTGGTAATAACCGATGTAAATTTTTGAAGAGCAGCTCCATATTTCTCTTTTTCAAACAGTTCCTTTGCCAAACGGTAGTTGTTGTCGGGATTGGAATAAATGGCGGTATTCTGTGCATGTAGCAAAGAAAATTTACCTAAAATCAACGAACATACAAGGATAATGCAAATGATTAATTTCTTCATAGTAATTTTTTGAAACGATGACTAAAATACATCAAAAAAGCAGCATAGCTCAAGCTGAAAAGCAGAATTTATTAACAAAGTATTCTTAACAACTTAACGAAGCGACAGAAGATATATTATAAAAAATCCTTCCCTAATCAAAGGGAAGGACTAATAAAAACAATCAATCTGTAAGCGGGATTCTGTTTCTCCGTAAAGGAGCTTCTATCATTTATCTACGATAGCGGTCACCCGATACCTTTAACGACCTACCCCTCCCGACATTTCACCGATTACTCAATAAAAACTGAACGAGCAGCTCAGAAATCATTCAGTTTAATTTAAACTGTAATGATTAACGGGATATATTCGATCTTTCAACCCATAAGGTTTACCCCCGCCGAAAGTCACCTCCCGCCGTCGTAGGCTCTTACCCTGCGTTTTCACCCTTTTCCCAATTTGCATCAGAATGGTTATTTTCTGTGGCACTTTCTGTTCCCGGTTTTCACCGAGACCTTCCTGTTAGGAAGTATGGCGCTCTGCGTTGTCCCGACTTTCCTCCCTTCCGGTTTTACCCGGAAAAGCGATAGAACGATTGATTGTAAATCAATGCAAAGATACAAAAAAACGGCTATGCTTCGGAAATTTTATCAGGCAATTCCGGTTTATCATCCGTTATTTCTTTGTCGGATTTAGGGTTGTGATAAACATCTAAGGCTACTAAAATGGCAATAAAGCCCCAGAAAGGTACCGAAGCTTTATCGGTATCGAGGAAATTATTCATCATGCCGTGAATAAAATAGGTAATTAACGCCAATAAGGTAATAAGGCTTAATAATTTTATTTCCTTATCTTTAGACCGTTTGTAAACTCTTACACCAGTTGAAATAACAGTAAAAACAATTCCTAAAACAGCCAACATTCCCAACATTCCTTCTTCGGAAAGAGGACCGAAATATTCGCTGTGTGAATTTCCGAGGTCGCCGGCATTAGTACTAATGATAGTTTTCTCCCTCGCACGCTGAAAAGGAGCATATATAAACTGATAAGTCCCCGGTCCCCAGCCAAAAAATGGTCTTTCGGAATACATACGAAAAGCCGATTGCCATCGGTTGATGCGTTCAAGATTAGATGGATCGGATGAAATATTTGTTATGGATTCTATATGTTCTACAAAATTAGCCGACGAACCTTGTTTGTTTTTTTCAAGCGCATTAAATATCTCAAATTGAAAAGCATAAAAAAATCCGACCAATGCACCGATTGACAAAACAACCCATCGCAATTTAATTTTGAAAATTATAATAAAATAGACAATCAATGCAAGAGCCAAACTTACCCAGGCAGCTCTACAAAAAGACAGAACAATAGCTATTACTAATATTCCAAAAACAATCATGGAGGCAAATCGGGTTCGTTTTTTATACTTCCGGTTAAAAGAAAATCCTAAGAAAACGGGAATAAAAAAAGCAAGAATGGCCCCATAGGCCGTATGATCGTTATAAAACGGTGTCATTACAAAGTGACCTGCTTTTTCATTAAAATTAAACTGGGCATGATTATAAATAGTATAAGCAATCACAATGATAAGCGTTGACACATACAACCAACTGAATAACTTAATATTATCAAACTTTTTAAACACCTGCGTACCTATCAGGAAAACAGGTACTACAAACCACAATCTCGCAATTAAATATTTAAATGAGACCAATGGCATGGAACTGGTCAAAGACGTAATAAACATCCATGACAAACTGAATATTATTGCAATAGTAACCGGATGTTTTAAAATTTTTCTGTCGAATGTATGATCCCAGAGCAATTTGATAAAAAACAGGATAAGAATGCCAAATAATATGGGCTCGGTGGGTAAAGATATTCCAAATCCTATATCGAAATCTCTGATATTAATTGCGAGGGGTGTAGATAATGGAATTAATAATAATAAAATGTCAAGCTTGAAAAAGAATAAATAAGCCAAAAGTACAAGCACAGGTAAAAGCATTCCCCACCAAAATTCCTTTATGATGAAAATGCAGTTAAGGGCAACAACACAACTACAGATGATATAAACCCATAAAACCTTATTGCTTAAACTTAATTTCTTGTTTATCATGGATAACCGATTCTGAAAAACTGATGGTTTAGTTGTCGTATTTAAATTTTAAAAACTAATTTTTAAATGTTTTCTGTCCATCTATTATAACGATAGTAATAATGGAAAAGAAAAGCGCTGCACCCATAGCATAAAAAACGATTAACAAGCGTGAAGGATAAGATTTTTTATCGGCAGGAAAGGGACTTGTAACAATGTTGGCAAAAGTTTGAACTTTATTTACATTACGTAAAGCATCCTCGTATGAAATTTTAAAATTATTATACGAAGCACAAACCGATGAAAGTTGACCCGTGATCAGCAACAACGAATCTCCTTTATTTTCAATATTTTGCTTTATTCTTTTTATTTCTGTTCGGTTAACATTGGCTCTGTTCGACCCATCGAAAGTACCAAGATATCCTCTGGTAACTTCGTTGGTTTGAATACCGTAATCTATTAATTCGTATTTAGTACGAATATTGTTGATTGTTCTCAGCAACGAATCCTGTTGCCTCTTTTTCTCCATGAGCCTGCTTCCCTCAATAGTTAAAACCTCCTGATATTTTTCTCTATGAATGTTTCTCACCTTTTTATTATAAAAATCTATCAAAGAGTTAACCATATCACAGGCAATCTGCGGATCGGTGTCATAAATGTCAATCTTAACTGATTCGTATTTTGTTTTGGCAATGGTAACATTTTCGTCAAAAGTTCTATAAATCTTTGACATATAAAATCTATCGTTGGTTTTGATCTCATAATGTTTGGGTAAATCAAACTTTTTAATCATGCTATCAACAATATCCCTCGATTCGAACCACTGAAGCATCTGTTCAGTTTCACTTTCTTCCGAAAATTTTGAAATATTGGCTGGATAAACAATGGCTACCGATTTAAATTTTGGTTTAATGAAAAATGGTCCAGAAAAAATTAGCCCTAAAATTCCGGCTATTAACACGAAAATTACCAAATGCCATTTCCATTTATAACACAATTGAAAAAGATTAAAGTTGCCAAAATAATTTTCCATATTCTATGATGATTTTATAATTTTTAATAATGATTTTGTAAGATACTATTATTTAAGGTCTTTTTTATTAATCTGCTCATAAACAATTATTCCCACACTTATCAGCAAAAAGGAAGATACGGTAGTAACTAAAACTATCAACCAGCGGATAGGATATGATTTTCGTTCGGCTTTAAAAGCACTGTTTACGATAAATTTCTGAGGTAATACTTCTTCAGCGTCAATTTTAGCCTCCTCATATTTTGATTTAATCATACTCAACTGCTTACGATCGTTTTCCAGAGCATCGCGAAGCGATACATAGGGTCCGCCATAGAGCGCCAATACATTCAACTTATCATCTAACGCTTTGATACCCACACGGTTATTTTTTGCTAATTCTTTGGCTAACTGCTGGTTAATCATTTCCACCTGAGTTTCATAATCATGAACGCCTAATTTACGTAAGACCGTCATGGAATCTTCCATTACTTTTATCTGATTCTGTAGTTTTAGATATTCGGCAGCCACAATTTTATATCCTTTCATGGCTCGTTCGTGTTGTATCTCATTTTTAATGGAATCGAGCAAATCGGCAATATTGTTAGCAACATCAGCAGCCATCTGAGGGTCTTTATCCAAAACAGCTATCTCAACAGCCATAAACTCTGTGCGCCTAAAAGTGATATTTTTATCGTATTCCCGGTTAAGTTTAGTATTTTTATAGCTGGAATTCGGATCAATATCATAATGCTTCATCAAATCAAATTTCTTTATTATCCGGTCGCGGATTTTGTTGGAGTTTAGCATTTGAAGCATTTGTTCCGTTTGCTCTTCGTAACCAAATTCAAGAATATCCTGCTTGCTATCAGCGTTTTCTGACAATAAAGCTTTGGATACCGAGTTGCTTGACGTAGGAAAAAGGATAACGGACGAACGAAACTTGGGAGTTATAAAAAAAGGTAATGTAAAAATAAAAGATAGCACCGCAGCAGCCAATGTAAATATAATCAATAACTTGCGCCAACGATAAAGAAATAATATTAAATTAAAAGAATTAAAGTCTTCATTTTCGACATCATTATTTCTCATAGCTTCGTATAATATTTATTGATACAAAAATAGGAATTTTATTAAACTTACAAAAAAGTAATTGCAAATATTCATTTCTTACGTTGCCGCAGAATAAACTATTTATGTCTACGATTATTCTATATTTTAAACATTTTCAATTAATTCCTCCAAATGCATTCCTCTTGATCCTTTGATTAAAAAGTATGCTCCTTTCACAGGGTTCGCAATAAACCAATCTCTGGCATGAGCTGTATCAGGAAAGCATATCATCTTCTGGGTGTTGCATTGCTTTGAAAATTGAGTGCCGACAAGAAATACTTGTTTCAGTTTCAATTTTTCAAGCAATTGAACTATTTTAAGATGTTCCATTTCGGTATCTTTACCTAATTCAAGCATGTCTCCGATAATTACCATTTTATTATCTGCCTTCAATGAAGCAAAGTTCTCCAAAGAAACAAGCATGCTCGTCGGATTGGCATTATAAGCATCTAAAATAATCGAATTGTTTTTCGTTTTAATAATTTGCGAACGGTTGTTATCCGGTTTGTACTTTTGAATAGCAAATGCTATTTTTTCAGGTTCCACACCAAAATAATTTCCAACACTTACGGCAGCCATAATATTTTCTGCATTATAATTACCAATTAGTTGCGATGTTATGTCGATTTTGGTGTCCGTATTGCATTGCCAGAAAATTTCCGCAAAAAGGTTGGGTTCACCGGGAATGAAATAATCATCGGCTTCGGTACTTATGCCATAAGTAGTCCGGGAAATATTTTTTGATAAATCTATCAATATATTATTTTCATGATTTACAAACACATGCCCATGATTGCCTTTCAGAAAATCGTATAATTCATTTTTAGTTTTAATAATACCCTCAATGCTTCCAAATCCTTCGAGATGAGCTTTTCCGATATTTGTAATCAGACCAAAATTGGGTTTGGCAAGCTGGCACAACAAATTGATTTCTCCGGGATGATTAGCGCCCATTTCAACTACAGCTATTTCAGTCTGGTCAGTTATCGAAAGTAAAGTAAGTGGTACTCCGATATGATTGTTAAAATTACCTGACGTAGCAACGATGTTTAATTTTTGTTTTAATACATTACTTATCAGCTCTTTAGTTGTAGTTTTTCCATTGGTACCGGTAATGGCAATAATGGGTATCGAAAAGTGTTTGCGGTGAAAAACGGCAAGTTGCTGTAAGGTGGATAATGTATCTTCAACTAAAATAAAACGATCATCTTTCTGATATTCTTTATTATCGATCACTGCATAAGCTGCACCGGCTTCCAGAGCTTTGGCGGCAAAGACATTGCCATCGAAATTTTCACCTTTTAAACCGAAAAAAATTGAACCCGGGTGTATTTTACGAGTGTCGGTACAAACAAACGGATGATTTCTAAATAAATGGTATAATTGTTCGATAGTAATCATTATGTTAAATATAAAAATTGTCCGAAATCTTACCACCTAAAATACAGGCAAACCACCATTTCGGACAATTATCATTTATTGATTTATAATTAACAATTTTTCAATGTCTAAAGCTATTCCTGAGAAAAGCTATTCTGTTCCGGTAACCAGACGAAGAATATTCTTCTACCGATTCTTTTTACTTGTAACAGTACTTCCAACCCGTGTCATAGCACAACGGAACCCGATGTAATCAGTACTTAAATCCTCGTCCAAATACCTTCTTGCACCCGGACTAAGATAATAAGCGCCGTCCTTCCATGAACCGCCTTTATAAACTCTTGATTTATCGCTTATCAATGAGGTAACGCCATATTCATACATATTTTTAGTCGTATTGGGATCGGAAGGTTTGCTATTCCAGTTATTGGTAATATTGGAAGGATAATCTCCATCACGGTAATTAATATTATTGGCTTCGCGGTAGTTGCGACGATTAAGACCTTCCTGAGTAGTAACTTCGCGCCATTTCAACCGTCCCAGACTGTCTTTTTGTTCAAGAGTACCTTCAGGAGTTGTGGCTTTGGTTTTAAAAATATTACCGCGGAAAGGGCTTAAATCAGAAACATCTTCAAAGGAGAGCGGGCGATACACATCAAGCACCCATTCAGCTACATTTCCTGCCATATTATAGAGTCCAAAATCGTTAGGCCAATAGGATTTTACTTCTGAAGGGATGTCGTTTCTGTCGTTGAGATTTCCAGCTACACCCATATAATCGCCTCTGCCTCTTTTAAAGTTAGCTTCAAATTCACCATAAGATTTTTTATCTGAATTCCGCAGACCGTTTCCACTCCATGGATAGGTTTTTCTTTCGGCTATGCGTTCATCCTGCGTATTTCCGATTAAACCCAGCGCTGCATATTCCCATTCAGCTTCGGTAGGAAGGCGATATTTTGGAACTAAAATTCCATCTTCAATTTTCGCACCGCGTTTGCCTGTGCTATTGGGAGCCAGGTTAGCGAGAGGGGTCTTTACTGTTCCAGCATATTGTCCAGCTAAATAAGCTTCAGTATTGAAGTTATTATCATCCTGTTGAGCAGGATCATGTTCCAGTATGCCTTGTTTAATGAGTAACATTTCGTTTACCCTGTCGGTACGCCAGTTGCAATAGTCGTTAGCCTGAAGCCAGCTTACGCCTACCACCGGATAATTTCGATAGGCGGGGTGACGTAAATAGGTTTCTACCAAGGGTTCGTTATAGGATAATCTGTCGCGCCAGACCAAGGTATCGGGCAAAGCTTTGCGGTAAACAGCAGGATGGTTAGTTCCATAAACCCTTTGCAACCAGTAAAGATATTCCACATAGTCGAAATTGCTTACTTCGGTTTCGTCCATATAAAAAGTGGGTACGGTAACTCTGCGAGGAATATTGTTCCAATCGTACATAATGTTATCGGTAGTCATTCCCATTACAAAAGTACCGCCTTCAATTGCAACCAATCCAGGACCGGGTTGTTGCTCCTTAAAATCTGGTTTTTCAAAACCACCGTTTTTGGAATTGTTATATTCCCAGCCTGTTGTTCGGGATACTTCTTTGTGGCAGGAGTATAACAGTCCTAACGAAATTACCATTGTGAATGCAGCGAAAATTTTACTGTAATTAATCATTTTTATTGTTTGTTTATAGTCATTCAAGATAATAATTAAAAATTGGGTACTTCGAGTTGATGAAGTTTATGTTGTTTTTCAAAACGAGGTAGTTGCCAGGCTAACGACAATTCGTGTGATCCACCGCTTACCTTAGCCAAACGGGATATTGAATAATCATAACTGTATCCTATTTTGAAATCTAAAAAACTCAAACCAAGCATTGCAATAATGGCATCGGAATTTTCAAAATTATTTCTGTACCAAACTCCCCCGGTAAAAGGATACTTATTCAGGTAGCACCCCATATTAAGCTGGTGAAATTTACCTTGTTGCTGATACAGTATATTTGGGGAAAGCGACGTTTGATGTTCGGTATTCCCTTCCGACGATTCTTTTTGCAAATCAAATAACGCTCCCCAGTGGGCGGTTATTTTCATATCGAGTGCACTTTTTCCATAAAATGAAATATCAGGCTGAGAAAGATGATGCACTGCCACACCCCAATACATGCTTTTATCGTATCCTACGGTTATACCTGTGGAAAAATCGGGAAAGCCTTTGCTCAACCGATCAGGTTTATCTTCAGCCGTTTCAGGTATTATTACTCCCTGCCGGGTATCTATCTGGTCGGCAAATACTAATTTATCCCAGTCCAATGTATTTTGCTGATAGGTAACCTGCATGGCAGCATTTATTTCCACCTTCGACGAAATATTCAGGCCATAGTTGTATATTCCGCTGAAAGCGGTGGAACGATAAGCTTGTCCAGCCCTGTCGTTCATAAAACTAAAACCTATTCCCCCATGCAATTTTTCCATATACATGTCGTACGAAGCGGTATATGTTATAAAACCGTTTGCTATTGATGGCCACTGGTTCCGATAATTAAATGTAATTCTCGGACACATTTTATTCCCCGCCAATGCGGGATTAAGATTAAGCGGATTCGCAAAATACTGTGAAAATTCAGCATCCTGCGCACAAACAAAATTAAAACATGATATAACTCCAATCATCAAATAATGAAGTAATTTCAACATAATACCATCCGCTAAATTCAAAAAACAATATTACAAATATTTTTTTAAAAATGACATGTTTTACAATATTGCTATTTCTGATAACGTTCTTATTCAAATTTAGAAAGAAACGTTAATTTATATGTTTTGGTATTTTTGTTTCTGATTTTATTGTTTTTTTATACATTTTCCGGTTTTACTTTATACTTTGCTTAATGATAAACACTATTACACCCATGCGTATAAAGCGTATTTTTATACTTATCGCTCTACTATCATTATATTCCACCAATTTTGCTCAGTTTTTAGAAAAAAATACTGACTCAATTGGCTCAAAAACTTCCAATTCCAAAAAATATGCTGCCAATTCCGTTTTGGAATCGGGAAACTGGTATAAAATAGGGTTAAAAAATACGGGGATCTATAAAATTACTTACAACGACCTGGTAGCTATGGGAATTAACCCCACAAATATAAATCCGAAAAATATTCGTATTTATGGAAACGGAGGGGGAATGCTTCCGGAAGCCAACAGCAGTTTCCGTTTCGACGATCTACATGAGAATGCCATTTTTGTGAGTGGTGAAGATGACGGAACCTTCGATGCCAAAGATTATATACTATTCTACGGGCAATCGCCGAATACATGGAAGTACAACTCACAAACCTCCAGATTTGAACACAGTTTAAATATTTATTCCGATTACACCTACTATTTTATTACTACCGATCTTGGCGAAGGGAAACGCATAGAATCGTTGCCATCGTCCGAATTACCTGCCACAGAAACGGTTACTCAATTTAACGATTATGCCTTTCACGAACAGGATGATATAAATGTGGCAAAATCGGGAAAGATATGGCTTGGAGAGACTTTTGATGCTCTTACCACCTATCATTTTCCCTTCACGTTTGCGGATATCGACCCCACTTTTCCGGTAATACTTACAGCCAATGTAGCTGCTTTTTCATCTGTCTCAAGCAATTTCTCTATTTCAGTAAACAACGTAAGTAGCAACAAACTATACCTCTCGCTCGATAAAGTAAGCGATATCTACACAATGGCCACCGGAAGTTTTGGAACCAAAAGTTTTTCTTCAGCCGGACCTTCCATTGATGTAAAAGTAGAATATAGTAAACCATCCTCCACATCGAAAGGCTGGTTGAATTATCTGGAACTAAATGTTGTGCGCAATCTTAATTTCAACGGAGGGCAGATGAATTTCAGAAATATCTCCTCTGTTGGTCAGAACAAAGTTGCCGAGTTTATTCTTTCCAATGCCACCAGCAATGTTACGGTATGGGATGTAACAGCCAACGGTGACGCTAAAAAAGCAGAAACAACCCTGTCGAACAATCAACTTCATTTTCGTTGGCCAAGCGATACGCTTCATGAATTTATAGCCTTCGACGGCAGTACTTTTATGACTACCGAATTTATCGAAAAGGTAGAAAATCAAAATCTTCATGCCATAGCTCCCACCGATTTAGTCATCATAAGCTATCCGGCATTTTTAGATGAAGCCTACCGTTTGGCTACGTTTCATGCTTCAAACGATAATATGAGTGTAACCGTTACCACACCTCAAAAAATATATAATGAATTTTCGTCCGGCGCACAGGATATTTCAGGAATACGCGATTTTATCAAAATGCTTTGGGATAAAGGTGCCCAGGTAAACGGTCCACATTACCTGCTTCTATTGGGTGATGGTTCCTATGACTATAAAAACCGCATGGCAAACAATACCAATTTTGTTCCCTCCTTTCAGTCACAAAGTTCTTATATTGATGCATATTCTTATGTTTCTGACGATTTTTTCGGTTTTCTGGATGATTACGAAGGTACCGGAAAAAATGATCTGATAGATATCGGGATAGGACGTTTACCTGCAAAAACCCTACAAGAAGCTACCGATATGGTTGATAAAGTAATTTATTACAACACCGAACAGAAGACCAAGGGTGACTGGCGTAATGTGATTTGTCTTGTTGCCGATGATGAAGATTCTTCATTTCTGGGACAAGCCGAAGAACTCGCTTCGCTTGTGGATACCACCTATGCCACATACAATATTGATAAAATATACCTCGATGCCTATCCAAAGGTTTCAACTCCCGGAGGCTCCCGTTTTCCCGATGTTAATATTGCAATAAATAAGCGGGTAGATAAAGGTTGTTTAATCATGAACTACACCGGACATGGTGGCGAAGTCGGCTGGGCTCAGGAACGAGTTCTGGAAATCAGCGACATCGAAAGCTGGCAAAATATCAACAATATGCCGGTTTTTGTTACGGCTACCTGCGAATTCAGCCGTTTTGATGATCCTGAACGTACCTCAGCCGGTGAAATGGTTTGCCTTAAACCCAATGCCGGAGCTATCGCCATGTTCACTACAACCCGTCCCACCTACGGTTATCCCAATAGCAAGCTAAACCAAAGCTTTTTTAAATATGCGCTAAAAAAAGACAACTCCGGCGACTACTTAAAAATGGGTGATGTTATTCGTTTATCAAAACGCGAGAATATAAGTGATGGTTATAACGAACGCAAATTTGTCCTTCTTGGCGATCCTGCACTTTCCATTGCTTTTCCACGACTAAATATCCTTACCGATTCCGTTACCACTTACGGGGAACTAACCGATACGTTAAAAGCCCTTGCCAATGTTCAGATTTATGGAAGCATCCATGAACTTACCGGCGAAAAGGCAACTTCTTTTAACGGTACGGTTTACATGGAGGTATTCGATAAACCCGAGAATATCACTACCCTTGAAAGCAATGGTGGTTTCAATGCAACATTTCAGCTTCAGAAAAGTGTTCTGTACAAGGGCAAAGCTCAGGTTGTGAATGGCAATTTCTCTTTTAATTTTATTGTTCCCAAAGACATTGCTTATCAATACGGAAACGGAAAACTGAGTTATTATGCCAGCAGTAGCACACTCGATGCAAGTGGCTACGACAAATCCATTATCATAGGCGGTATGTCCGAAAACATCCTGAACGATAACGAAGGGCCAAATATTCATTTATTTATGAATGATGAAAAATTTGTTAATGGTCAAACGACAGACGAAAATCCCGTTTTACTCGCATTGGTAAGCGATTCCATGGGTATAAACACGATAGGAAATGGAATTGGTCATGATATAGTGGCCGTTATAGATGGCGACACGGAAAGCCCTATGATTTTAAACGATTTTTATGAAGCAAATCTGAATACATATAAAAGCGGCGTAATACGCTATCCTCTGAACAGATTGAGCGAGGGTAATCATACCTTGCAACTTAAGGTTTGGGATGTGTGCAATAACTCATCCACCAGCAGCATTGATTTTGAGGTTGTAAAATCTTCAAAGTTTATCATAAGCCAGGCATATAACTATCCAAATCCAATGAGCGAAGCCACAACTTTTGCTTTCGTTCATAATCAAAGTGGAAAAGAGATGAACGTTAAGATTGACATTTTTTCCATTGATGGAAGGCTTCAAAGAAACATTCAAAAAAGCATCGTTACGGAAGGATACCGGACCGATGTTACCGGATGGGATGGAAACGATAACCATGGAAACCGTTTAAGGCAAGGCATTTATATCTTCAGAATGACCTTACGTACTGCCGATGGACTTACTGCCGAAAAAACAGGAAAATTAGTTATCATTCATTAATCTTTTGATTGCATTTTTATTTTACTTTTACAGCCATGAAAACTATGGCCATCGTTAAACACACATTTAAGCTGTTGATACTTGCACTGCTGTTGCCTTTGATAAGCAAAGCCAGCATGCAAAAACAAATTCTGCCATTTAAAGAACAGGTACGACCCGATTCCATGCTTTATCACTTCGACACTTTCGGACATCAGACGGTAATAAGATATTACACCTCTAACTCTGTACTTTCCACCGGGAAATGGTACAAAATCGGAGTAAAAAACACAGGTATTTTTAAAATCACCTATTCCGACCTGGTAAACATGGGCATTAATCCTTCCACCATTAATCCACATAATATTCGTATTTACGGTAACGGAGGAGGAATGCTTCCCGAATCAAACGAAATTCCCCGCCCCGACGACCTAATGGAAAATGCTATCAAGGTTGTGGGAGAAGAGGACGGCAGTTTCGATGAAAATGATTATATACTTTTTTATGGTCAATCGCCCAACACCTGGACATACAATGCACAACTGCAATCATTTGAGCATACGAAACACCTCTATTCGGATGAAAATTATTATTTTCTAACCGTTGATTTGGATATCGGCAAACGCATTGTTGATCAAAATTCGGGTACACTCACTCCTAATACTTTTGTGAATACCTTTAATGATTATGCTTTTTATGAAAAAGACAGCCTGAATTTTATCCATTCGGGCAAAGAATGGTATGGTGAGGAAATGAATAGCGTAACTCCCGAAATCACTTTACCGGTTTTTTCTTTCCCCGACAGGCTTACCTCCTCAATAGCAAGTATCAAGTTGAGGGTAGCTGCCAAAGCCTTTACAAGCAGTTCCTTTGATGTATTTGCCAATCAACAAGCCGTTTTAAACTGTCCGGTTAGCGGTATCCTCCCTGCACAGGATATTTACTATTATGCCGCTGCCGCTGCCAATTACGCGCGGTTTAACCTGCCCGATACTAATTTTACAATCCGTCTCAGGTATAATGCTCCAACAGCAACATCCACAGGATGGCTCGATTATCTTGAAATTAACGTTATCCAGAATTTGATCTTCCATCAAGGGCAACTTGGTTTCCGAAACATATCCTGTACCGGATTGAATAAAATCACCCAGTTTTCGCTTGCATCCAACGCTCAAAACATTACAATCTGGGATGTGAGTACGCCCGACATTGTTCAAATGCCTGCTGTCGTCTCTGGCGATACGCTGCAATTTGTAGCCCAAACGGACACATTGAGGCAATTCATTGCCTTTGACGGCAATACCTTTTTTACACCCGAATTTGTCGGTAACATTCCCAATCAGAACCTGCATGCGATAAATGATATTGATTTTGTAATTATCAGCCCGACGGAATTTTTATCACAGGCACAGCGTTTGGCTCAGATTCACCTGCTTCATGACGGGCTTGCTACCGTAGTTGTCAATCTTCCGGAAATTTATAACGAATTTTCTTCAGGAGCTCAGGATGTTACTGCCATACGTGATTTTATTAAAATGCTCTACGACCGTTCAGCTTCCGGTAAAAAACTACAATATGTGCTGTTGTTCGGTGATGGTTCGTATGATATGAAAAACCGGGTATTACCCAATACTAATTTTATACCTACCTACCAATCGACGGAATCACTTGGCATAACATCATCTTACGTAACCGATGATTATTATGGATTGATGAACTGGTACGAAGGAAAGGATGCCTTTGGCGCTTTAGACATTGGTATTGGACGATTTCCTGTTAAAGATATTGAAGAAGCTACAACAGCAGTGGACAAGGTAGTGCATTACTATACCAATTCCTGCCAGACGATGGATGATTGGCGAAATAAAATTTGTTTGGTAGCCGACGATGAAGACAATAACTTACATTTTAATCAGGCTGAAGAGTTTGCTCAAATTGTTGATTCATCCTATCATAATATTAATATTAATAAAATTTATCTGGATGCCTACCGGCAAGTTGAAGGAACAAAAAACGACGAATACCCCGATGTAACCAAAGCCATCAACAAACAGGTGAATCAGGGAGCGTTGATTATGAATTATACCGGTCATGGAGGTGAAGTAGGCTGGGCTGAAGAGCGCGTATTGACCATCAAAGACATCAATGCATGGACAAATTACGACCACATGCCCTTGTTTTTTACCGGCACATGTGAATTCAGCAATTATGATAATCCTTCGAGCACTTCAGCCGGAGAACTGGTCTTTTTGAATGCTCATGGCGGTGGAATTGCCATACTGACCACAACCCGCGTCGCTTTTGCTCAATACAACAAGCTATTAAACCAACGGTTTTATAAAAACGTTTTTAAAAATTACAAGTCAGGGCACTACCGCCTCGGTGATTTGATCCGTTTGGCAAAAAATCCTCCGGCAACTAACTTCCTTAATTTTACCCTGTTGGGTGATCCTGCGCTACAGTTGGCTTATCCTACATATAAGGTAATTACAACTCAAATCAACGGTAAGGATGTCAATGAGATAGCCGACACCCTGCATTCTCTTTCGAGGGTAAGCATTTCTGGCGAAATTCAGGATACAAGCGGCAACAAAATCACTCAGTTTTCGGGCACATTGCATACCAAGGTTTTCGATAAACCCGTTCAATATTATACACTTGGTAACGATTTCAGAAGCATTCCCGCTCCTTTTCTGCTTCAGAATAATTTACTATACGATGGGAAAACAGAGGTTAAAAATGGTGCTTTTACCTTTGAATTTGTTATTCCACGCGACGCTGCCCTGAATTATGGTTACGGCAAAATCAGTTATTACGCTAACGACAGCAGTAATGATGCTACCGGTTATGACAAAAATTTCGTTGTTGGAGGACTGGATCCAAACCCAATTGCCGACGATAAAGGTCCCGACATCCGATTATACATGAACGACACAACTTTTACCAATGGCAATGTAATTGGTGAAAATGCCATACTTTTTGCAAACCTTAGCGATAGTGTAGGTATCAATACTTTAGGCAGTGGATTAGGGCATGACATTATGGCTGTGGTGGATGGCGATGAAAATAACCCAATAATACTGAATGATTCGCTTCATACAAGTAGTCCGGATTTCCGTTACGGCACCATTGCCCTCCCCTTCGAGAATCTGGATGAGGGTCAACATACAATTAAACTCAAAGCCTGGGATTTATATAACAATTCATCCGAAAGTTCCATAAATTTTTACGTTTCCAAATCCATCAAACTTGCCATCAACCAGGTTATCAATTATCCTAATCCTTTCAGCGATAAAACCTATTTTATTTTCAGGCACAATCAATTCGGAAATGCGCTCAGCCTTATCCTTCAAATATATTCTATTGATGGCCGGTTGATAAAAACGTTTAATAAAAAAATTGGCAATGCTCAGAGTTACCTTTTAGATCCCATAGAATGGGATGGTACCGACGAAGGGGGACAAAAAACCGGTAAGGGAGTTTATGTATACCGGTTAAAAGTGCTAAAAAATGACCAAAACTATATTGAAACAGTTAGTAAATTGATAATTTGGTAATTACTGGATCGTTTGGTTATTAAATTGCATGATTGTTCTATCCTTATTTTTTGTGTTAGCCTTGAATCATGAAACAATATTAATCAAACGCCGTCGTTTTAAATGCTATATTGAAAATTATTTATATTTGCAGTCCTAATAAAATCATCTATGCGAAATTCAAATAAATTATTAAGCCTTTTTTTCTTTGTAACCCTAACCTTTGGAATACTTAGCGTCCATGCTCAAAACAACACAGTAAATACTCTTGGACAAACCAATGTGGTAACTACTTCTGTTCCATTTCTATTGATTTCTCCCGATGCCCGTGCAGGCGCAATGGGTGATGCCGGAGTTTCTTCTTCTCCAGATATTAATTCGCAGCACTGGAACCCAGCAAAATATGCCTTTATGGAAAAAAATATGGGCTTTTCAGCCGCTTATAGTCCATGGTTACGCTCCCTTGTTAGCGACATTAACTTAGCTTATCTAACCGGCTACAAAAAAATTGGCGATATGCAGGCTATTTCAGCATCCCTCTTATATTTTTCGTTGGGAGACATTGCATTTACAGATGATCATGGCACTTTCTTAAACAATTACCGTCCAAATGAATTTGCCATTGATGCAGCTTATTCACGTAAATTTTCGGATCATATATCCGGCGCTGTTTCTGCCCGTTATATCAACTCCAACCTAACTCAGGGGCAAGTCGTTTCTTCTCAATCAACAAAAGCTGGTCAATCGTTTGCTACTGACGTTGCCCTTTATTATGAAAAAGATATGACATTCAAGAATAACCTTAACGGAAAATTTGCTTTTGGTATAAATATTTCCAATATAGGTTCTAAAATATCCTATTCCAACGACGCTACAAAAAAAGATTTTATTCCTACCAATCTCCGCTTAGGTCCGTCACTGCTTCTTAATCTGGACGAGTTCAACAGTTTAACCTTCATGCTTGATCTAAATAAATTGCTGGTTCCCACCCCTCCCATCTATAAAACTGACAGTCTTGGACTACCAGTTTATGATGCCAATCAAAATCAAATCATCCTGAAAGGTAAAAATCCAAATGTTTCGGTGGTAAGCGGTATGTTGCAATCTTTTTATGATGCACCCGACGGGTTCAGCGAAGAATTACACGAAATAACTTACTCACTTGGTGTAGAATATTGGTACGACAAACAGTTTGCCATCCGTGGCGGTTATTTCTATGAAGATAAAACCAAAGGTAACCGTAAATTCTTTACTCTTGGAGCCGGTTTGAAATACAATGTTTTTGGCCTTGATTTTTCATACCTGATACCTACCGAACAGAAAAATCCATTGGAAAACACCCTTCGTTTTACTTTATTATTTGATTTTGACGCTTTTAAAGCACAAAGGAGATAAATTGAGAATTGGGTTCGGATATGATATTCATCGCTTAGCCGAAGGCAGAGATTTTTGGCTGGGCGGTATTATCATTCCACACACCAAAGGCGCTCTTGGGCATTCGGATGCCGATGTGCTTATCCATGCCATCATTGATGCCTTGTTTGGAGCTGCCAGCTTAGGTGATATTGGCACACATTTCCCCGATATATCTCCGGAATTCAAAGGTATTGACAGTAAAATGTTGTTAGTGCGGGCAATGGAACTTATTTCGGCCAAAGGTTACCGGATAGGAAACCTTGATGCAACCATCGTTTTGCAGACACCCAAACTCCAGCCATTTATTCCGGAAATGAAGAAAATCCTTGCTCCTATTTTGCGTATCACCGAAGATGATCTTTCAATCAAGGCAAAAACCTCCGAAAAATTAGGATTCGTAGGTAAAGAAGAAGGAATAGAGGCGTTTGCAACATTATTGTTGATTGACGAATATTGATTGACGATTGTCGAATTGATTATATTTGTACTATTATTTATGCAAATAATCAATTTTCCATGAGACCTACAGATTTAATAAACCAGACTAAAAAATTTGCACACGATTGTGTTAAGCTCGCCTTATTAACCTGAGTTCGGGTTAATAAGAAAAAATTCCTCAATCGTCAATCGCCAATTTTAGAACGGATAGCCGATTCCGAAATTCCACATCACATCCTTGATGGTAGTATGGTTAAAGTTTACCCAGCGGTGGTTTTCCGGTAAGGAAGGCGTTTTTATCGGAAGTGAACCGTCTATCCTGAAAACAAAATATGATAAATCCATCCGTAAGCCCAAGCCGGCATCCAAAGCTATCTGATTTATAAATTTAATGGAATTAAACTGACCTCCGGGAAAATTTTTATTGTCGCGCAACATCCAGATATTGCCAGCATCAACAAAAAGAGCGCCTTTAAAAAAACGATAAAGCGGATAACGGTATTCTATATTTCCTTCGAGCACAATATCGCCCATTTTATCAAAATTGGCATTAGCCGTATCCCTGAACGAGCCTGGGCCTAAGGATCGGATCTCCCAGCCACGCATTCCATTGGCTCCGCCCGAATAAAATCCTTTTTCGAAAGGCAACGATTTAGAATTACCATAAGGTACACCAAGTCCGCCCGAAAGCCTGAATACCAATGTATTCCATTTGTTAATGATATTATAATACCTAAAATCAGCATCCCCCCTTAGATACTGAGCATAATGGATGTTGAACAAGGTGTAATACCCGGCAGCATCTTTGGTACCATTAAGCATTTTATTATATAAATTTAAAATATTACCCGACGACTCGAAGTTAAACCGGAAATAACAAAAATTGTGACTGCGTGCTAAGGACTGATTGTTAAAGATAAAACTGTATTTCAGAGCCATAATTAAATGGTCAGTATACTGGTAAATGTATCGTGTATCCTTGAGGGAGTTAAGGTAATTAGTAAACGTATCGGCGGGAAAAATCCTTACCGAATTAATTTCCAAAGGAGATAATAAATGCCCAACCGTTTCGGATTGCTTCCATTCATAGCCTAAGGAAATATTGGTGATATAGCGCTGATAATACGGACGTGTCTGATAATTGATTCCTGAAACCAACATGGTTTTCGGACTCGAAAACCGTGAAAAACGTTCCTGGTTAGGCATAAACAATAACTTGGGAAACTCAATACCCGTTTCTACTCCCAATTCAAGCATGTTAAAAAATAAAAAAACATTCTTTGTACTGCCACCTATCGTCTTTTGCATTTCGAGGGCGCCTTTCAACCGCAAACGGAAAGTTTCAGCCCCACGGAAAATATTTTTATTAACATAGCCATAGTTTCCTCCGATTCCCAGATAGCCTCCCGAATTTGTACCTTCGGCACCAAAAGTAAACTGTTGAATGAGCGTTCGTGAAAGTTCTATACGGCAATCAAGCAGGTTTGAAGTATCATGCAACGGAGGTTTAAAATTAAAACTCACAAAACGATGGAGTGGTAAGCTGCCAAGCCGGTCATAGGTACGCGATACATCATCCAGGCGGTATACATCGTTTTTCTTAAGAAAGATATTCCTTGTGATGGCCTGTGGCTTAATTTTTAAATGTCCCTTATAAATAAAAAAGTAACGGTTAGCTATGTTTACCGTATCAAAAATAGAATCCGGTTTGGAAATGTTGAATTCCGGATAGATATAAATATTGTTAATCAAGTATTTCTGATGTTTTATTTCAAAGTTCTTACCCAGAGAAGTATCCGCCGTCGAACGAATATTCAGCAGATTTACGTTTATATCCAGTTGATGGGTTTTTAAGGCGCTGTCGATCTTAAAAAGAATGTATTCCCTTGAAAAATAGTAATACCCTTCATTTTTAAGAATATTCGTCAACCGTTCACGTTCGTCTTCGAGCTTATATACATCAAAAATATCTCCCGTTTTGATGAATGAAGCTGATTGGCGCGATTTTACCAGGGTATCCAATACGCTGTCGCTTATCGAATAACTGATGTTGCGAATAAAATACGGTTTATTTAAGGTTACCTGATACTTTACCTTTGCTCTTTTCTTTTTGTACGTTATCTGCCTTTTGGCTTCAGCGCCAAAATAACCTTTATTACCAAGATAGATTTTTATTTGGCTTAGCGAATTGTCGGTAAGGGTTGTATCAAGTATTACCGGTATTTTACCAAAGGAATTTTTAAACCATCTTTTTACGCGTGTGTCCTTTCCCTGATTGGTATGTTCATATACCCAGACATTGAAACGGAAAACGCCAAGGAGTCTTTTATTGGGTTTCTGTTGAATAAACCCGGATATCTCATCACGGGTAATACCAGGTTTATCAATGCTTAATGAATTTTTATCAAGAAGATAACCTTTACGCAAAACCCTATGCGACGGATTGCAGGAGGCTATAATCAGACAAACAACTGATAGTAGCAGAACGAATATCCGTCGGGATAAAGATTTAAAACACTTTTTTAAAATCATTTTTTAACTTAAGCGTAACAGCAGCAAATGTAGTTTAAAAAGTAAAAAGTAAAAAGCAAAAGGTTAAAGGGGAAAAGATAAAAAACAAGAATTATGACCCTATTAACTCATTTAGCGTATATTAAATCCTTTTGGCATGTTTTTCCTAAAAGTAAATTTTATAATTTTTTTTCACACTGGCTTGTTTAATAAAAAAATAGATTTATCTTTGCAGCCTCTTTTGAGAGGGAGTTTAGCTCAGTTGGTTCAGAGCATCTGCCTTACAAGCAGAGGGTCACTGGTTCGAATCCAGTAACTCCCACAAAACAAAAAGCCTTGCAATTCGCGAGGCTTTTTTGTTTTTATCCATCCTGAAAAACTATTGATAGTTTAGCAATATCATTGTTGTCATTTTTTTTAGAGCTTAACATTAAGAAAAACAATGCCATTATTTGTTGCCATATTAATTTATCATCATCATTTCACTTTTATAATTTTATTCCGGACTCAGACTATTAAAAAAACCCTGACAGGTTTTGAAAACCTGTCAGGGTTGCTTGGTGGTTTGCTTGGTCAAAATTTACATAATCACAAGTCTTTTAGTAATAACATTACCTTCGGTTTCAAAGCGCAACACATACACGCCGGGATTGATATGGCTGGTATTGATTTGGGCTTCGCTGCCGTAGAAGATAGTGGTTAAAACTACATTGCCTTGCATCGAAGTCATGGTAACTTTAACCTTTGCTTCGTTATCTGGCATTACGATGTTTACCAATTCGTCAGCAGGGTTAGGATAGATATCTACCTGTTGTCCGGTAGCTATCGTTTCATCATCTAATATTTCTACTGATTTAATGGAAGTTGAGACCTCTGCATGATCAAACTGAGCGATGGAAGTCCGGTCGGAACGTACGCTTTCGGTAAAGATACCGGCAAGGATATTGGTACTCATGCTTACCGTTGCTGTGTATTTTTTTGTCCAGGTAGTTCCATTGACTGAGGTATAAACGGTAAATTGGGTTCCATTACGCTGTATCTTCATCCATCGGGTAAGCTGGGCTGTCTGACTGACATTGGTCATGGATTTGCCGGTGGCGGTTCGATAACCTATAATCACATTGGAGTTGTAATAACGGGTTTTAAACAGCACCGTTTTTGCATTCGAGGCACAGCTTTCGCGCATTTCCACGCCCAACCAACCGCCATTTTCAATTTCGGACACACGGGCAATTACCGTACCGGTATTACCGATGGTTTGATATGTGAACTCCTGAATATCGGCATTTGATGATGATAAGCCGGTAGATGTGAGCGTAAATGTTCCATTATTGGTGCAGGGACTATAGATGGCTGTACCGTTAGAAGCGCCAACCATGCATGAAATCCAAGGAGAAAGTAAAGCGCTGCCTTCCAAAACTGTAATTTGCGGAGTAACCACAGTATGGTTTCCGCAAGAATCAGTAACCGTAACTGTAACCGTTGTAAGTCCAAGATTAGTACAATTAACGGTAGGAGGAACGATAGCCACCGATTCGACACCAACTCCGGCATCCGAGAACGAATTCAACAGATCGGCTGAAAGAAGCGTATAATTACCCGTAGGATCGAGGGTAACCGTGCTGCCGGTTTTGGCTGAAACCACGGGAGGCGTTTCATCAACGGTTATCTTCACCACATTCGATTCTACAGCGCCGGTCCAGTCGCCCCTGCAACTTACGCGGGCAAGTCTTTTGAACCAGGTGGTAACGGTAAGTGTACCGGGCACAAAGTCATCGGAATCGCTGTCTGAAATATCGGTAAAACCGGTAGTTTCGTCAGTGGTTGAATGCTGCCATTTGTATTCAAGGGTGCCACCATAATTGCTTGCTCCTAAAATGCTTGTCAGAGGAGAAGGTGTGCTGCCGTCACAGATGATCTGGTCGCTTCCGATGGTTCCGGCAACTGTTGGGTTGGTGCAGGTGATGCCTGTAGTGGATTCTCCATAATCGGTTTCAAAATTATCAGCATTTCTGGCTTTAACCCTGAAAGTATAGGTTACGCCAACGGAAAGTCCGTTAACGGTAATTCTTGTATTGGAAACGTCGACATGCCACTGGGCTGCGGTTTGCCATACAACAGTTGAACCTAATGAACCGTTGGCCTGAACAAATTTTGCCGTGCTTGTTTCGTAAATAGCAAATTCTGTAAGATCGGGATTCAGGTTAACGTTTACCGCCACATTCAGCGAATTGGCCGTAGAGCCATCGACTATGGGAGCGCCGGGGATGTTTGCATGGGTTACAAAATTCGAAGCCGTTCCGTAACTTGTTCCCACGGCATTGGTAGCATAGGCATTAATGTAATACCTTGTATTAATTGATAAGCTGGTAATCGGTTCATCGAAAGTTCCTGTTCCATCGCCATTACTTTCTTTTATTACCCCGGTTTCCCCGATAGTCGGGGTATCATCGGTGGATGAATAAACCACGCCTCTTTCGGTTACCGTAACACTGCCACCATCTGTAACATTACCACCCAGGATAGCTGAAGTGGTGGTAATGGATGAGGCCGCAGTTGTCGTTACCGTTGGTGGTACATCGTCATCGGTAATGGTAACCGTAGCGGAAGAGTCTGGCGCTGCTGCAACAGAAACATCGCTATTGCTTGTTGTGGTCATGGATACGATGACTGTTTCATCGCTTTCTACCAGGTTATCGGCAATCACCTCCACGGGTATGGTAACGGTATTGCTGAAAGCCGGGAACACAACGGTAGTGCCGATAGCTGTATAATCGGTTCCTGAAGCGGCATCTCCTCCTACGGCAAAGGTTACCGTAACGGGTGCATCAAACTGTTTGTCTGTGCTGATGGTGAACTCGCCGTCGGTGGCATCTTCTTCAGCCTGTGCCGTGGCAGCAATGGTTAGCACAGCCACATCGTCATCGGTAATGGTAACCGTAGCGGAAGAGTCTGGCGCTACGGCAACAGAAACATCGCTATTGCTTGTCGTGGTCATGGATACGATGACTGTTTCATCGCTTTCTACCAGGTTATCGGCAATCACTTCCACGGGTATGGTAACGGTACTGCTGAAAGCCGGGAATACAACGGTAGTGCCGATAGCTGTATAATCGGTTCCTGAAGTGGCATCTCCTCCCACGGTAAAGGTTACCGTAACGGGTGCATCAAACTGTTTGTCCGTGCTAATGGTGAACTCACCGTCGGTGGCATCTTCTTCAGCCTGTGACGTGGCAGCAATGGTTAGCACAGCTACATCATCATCGGTAATGGTAACCGTAGCGGAAGAGTCTGGCGCTACGGCAACAGAGACATCGCTATTGCTTGTCGTGGTCATGGATACGATGACTGTTTCATCGCTTTCTACCAGGTTATCGGCAATCACTTCCACGGGTATGGTAACGGTACTGCTGAAAGCCGGGAATACAACGGTAGTGCCGATAGCTGTATAATCGGTTCCTGAAGTGGCATCTCCTCCCACGGTAAAGGTTACCGTAACGGGTGCATCAAACTGTTTGTCCGTGCTAATGGTGAACTCGCCATCGGTGGCATCTTCTTCAGCCTGGATAGTTGCAGCAATGGTTAACACAGCTACATCATCATCGATAATGGTAACCGTAGCGGAAGAGTCTGGCGCTGCTGCAACAGAAACATTGCTATTGCTTGTTGCGGTCATGGATACGATGACTGTTTCATCGCTTTCTACCAGGTTATCGGCAATCACCTCCACGGGTATGGTAACGGTACTGCTGAAAGCCGGGAACACAACGGTAGTGCCGATAGCTGTATAATCGGTTCCTGAAGTGGCATCTCCTCCCACGGTAAAGGTTACCGTAACGGGTGCATCAAACTGTTTGTCCGTGCTGATGGTGAACTCGCCGTCGGTGGCATCTTCTTCAGCCTGCGTGGTGGCTGCTATGCTCAAAACAGCCACATCGTCATCGGTGATGGTAACTGTAGCGGAAGAGTCTGGCGCTGCTGCAACAGAAACATCGCTATTGCTTGTTGTGGTCATGGATACGATGACTGTTTCATCGCTTTCTACCAGGTTATCGGCAATCACCTCCACGGGTATGGTAACGGTACTGCTGAAAGCCGGGAACACAACGGTAGTGCCGATAGCTGTATAATCGGTTCCTGAAGTGGCATCTCCTCCCACGGTAAAGGTTACCGTAACGGGTGCATCAAACTGTTTGTCCGTGCTGATGGTGAACTCGCCGTCGGTGGCATCTTCTTCAGCCTGCGTGGTGGCTGCTATGCTCAAAACAGCCACATCGTCATCGGTGATGGTAACTGTAGCGGAAGAGTCTGGCGCTGCTGCAACAGAAACATCGCTATTGCTTGTTGTGGTCATGGATACGATGACTGTTTCATCGCTTTCTACCAGGTTATCGGCAATCACCTCCACGGGTATGGTAACGGTACTGCTGAAAGCCGGGAACACAACGGTAGTGCCGATAGCTGTATAATCGGTTCCTGAAGCGGCATCTCCTCCCACGGTAAAGGTTACCGTAACGGGTGCATCAAACTGTTTGTCCGTGCTGATGGTAAACTCACCGTCGGTGGCATCTTCTTCAGCCTGTGCCGTGGCAGCAATGGTTAGCGCAGCTACATCATCATCGGTAATGGTATAAGTATGAACAGTAATTGCGCCAAGAGTAGCATTTACTGGACTCGATAAAGTAACAACAACCGTTTCATCGCCTTCAACAACCAAATCATTGATAATGCTTGCTATAGTAATATTTTTACTGGTAGTTCCTGCATCGATTGTTAATGTGCCATTGGCAAGCGTATAGTCGACTCCTCCGCCCGTTGCTGTTCCCGTTACGGTATAATTGACAGTTACAGGCACTCCGCATTTCGCTGAAAGGTCAACTTGCAAATTGGCACTGCTTACCGATTCCAAACCACTTGAACTGGCAGTATTAAAAGATACACTTGGCCCGGTATTGGCAGTTCCCATGCTGGCCTGACCCTGTGTCCAATCGGTATTGGTATCAGTGTCGGTACCATTAGGAAAACGTTGGGCTGATTCGTTAAAAATGTTATCGGAATTGGCTGAAGGTGCACTGCTATTGAATAAAGTTACAGCATCAACAACCGCTCCCCCGGGATCTTTTAATGTTATAGTTGTTGAATTTGTCATCTGATAAGAACTTATTGGATTACCTAAAACCAAATAACTTCCGGACGCAGTATTTGAAATGGATCCAGTTCCACCAACATATCTACTAATTTCAAATACTCCATCCGCATTTAAAGAGCCCGAAAAAGCATTTGAGGAAACCTCTAACGTCCATCCAACGGATAAATCAATTCCTGAAGATTTTATAAATAATTCCACCCATTCATCAATTTCAGAGACAGATCCCCCTCCATTAGTTCCATTAAAAATATTTGTACTCCAGTCGGTTTGAGGTTCGGTCACCACCTCATTGATCACCACATCAACTGTGGTGAAATTCAATGTTGAACTACCACTAATTCCGGCAAATGAATTTCCGGCATCATCATCCAATGCGGTTGGATCAATTTCAATATAATAACCAGTACCTTTTGCAAATATTCCTGTCGGGTTAATGGTTAATTGAGTTCCTGAAATAGTTATTCTAGAATCGGTAATCGCAATCTGTTCAAATATGCCATCATCACTGCTTCTCCTAATTGTCACATTTCCTGTACCTGCAACGAGAATGTCATCAAAATTCAATACAATATTTCCGCTTAACGTAGCATTGGTTGCATTATCAGAAGGGGTGCTTGAAAGTAATACCGGCGGGGTAATATCGGCAACCTGAAAGTTCAACGTTGTATTATCAGATATCCCTGCATAACTGTTGCCATAAACATCATCGATGGCTGTAGCGGCAATCTGAATTGCATAATTTGTTAATTCTTCCAAATCACTTGTTGGATTCAACGCGAGTGTATTCGTTGAAATGGAAGCCTGAGTTCCCGGTGAAGCTGCATTTATAGTAACCGTACTTGAACCATTGTCAAGGTCAATAATCTGAATATTTCCTGTTCCAAAAGCAATGTTTTCACTAAAAGTCAAAGTAATATTGGAAGAGGTAGCTACTCCGGCTGCACCATCAATAGGGATAGATGAACTCAGAGCAGGACCATCGAGGTCGACCGTATGCACACTGCCCGAGGCATATGCAGCTGGAGGCGTATTCAATGAAACATCAGCAATGTTTGTCGAACTCAATAAATCGAGCCTTATACTACCAGTACCAGTAATTGAATTCACTGTAACATCAATGCTGGTACCTGAAGAAGAACTAACTGAAGCAATTGTTCCAGCTGCCGTACCTGTTGAAGTTAACGAAAAATCATCGGTACTTACATTCACTACCGGTTCGCTAAATGCAACAACAAAAGTAATTGAAGGAGCCGTAACAGCCGGAGAGCCACTAATGGTTATACTACTAACAGAAGGAGCGGTAATATCGTTTACCCGAACAGTTGCCTGAACTGCTCCGGTACTTTCATCTCCATTATTATCCATAACGGTTGTCGTGAAGGCATTCAGTGTTCCATAGGCATTGTTTGCAGGTGTCCAATAGGCATTGTTTGTTGCATTGATGGTTTTATTGGTTGTAGCGTTAAAAGGCGTTGCAGCTATTGCATTAGCTCCTATTTTCAACGTTCCTGTACTCACAACATTTACGATAAATGCATCGACAGTGCCATCCACATCGGCTTGGTTACCCTGCGCTTTTAATTCGGCAAGGGTAATTTCAACTTCTGTATTTTGAGTAGTCGTTTCAATAATTCCGGCAAAAGAGGTTAAGGTTGGTGCATCATTTACAGCCGATACATTTATTCCTCTTGTTTGAATGTTGCTGTTAACGTCGCCATCATTAACGGTGAAACTGACTGTGCGGGACGAAGTGTTTGGGTTATCACTTGTATTGTTATACTTTACATCTCGTAACGCGGTTTCATAAAATGCCTTGGTGGCACTTCCCGAAAGTGACATGATGCCGGTTCCAACATTCCATGAGCCGGTTATACCATTCTGATTGGTAAAACTCAGTATGTCCTGGCCATTTTGGTAATTAACCGTTATCTGTACCGTTGCGCTTGTCATGTTGGCATTATCTACATCGCTGACGGTAAGTGTGCCTGTAATTGAAGTAGCCGCAGCGTTCTCAGTATAACTTAATGCGGTTCCTTCTATTGCTGCCAATACCGGTGCGTCATTTACAGCTGTAATACTCACCGTACGTGTATCGGAGGAGGAACCAGCATTTTTATCGGTTGCGGTAAATGTAATTGTGCGGTTTGAAGTACCCGGAGTATCAGATGTATTACGGTAATGTATTGCTCGCAATACTTGTTGTACCAAGGCATTTGTAGCATTTGCGTTGAATGTAATGGTTAGTTTAGTCCCATTGGTAACTGTTCCTTCACTCGCACTAAGGGTTCCAATGACAGTCGCTCCATTTTGCAAATTTGTACCACTGGTATTGATGGTTCCAACAATATTATCAGGTATACTGATTTCATCAGCTGTTTCATTGTTTGCTGTTATTTGCACTTCAAGCTTTCCTCCATTCCAATCAGCATCGCCATCGGCATCGGATAAAGTAGCAGTTGCATCGGTTTGGGTGGCCGCAGCATTTTCAGTGTATGACAGTGTGATATCGCTGATTGAGATGGAGGGTGCTGTATTGGTTCCTGTCCCTTGTATACTGAAATTATAGGGATTTTCATCGCTATCGTCGTTGGCAATCGATATAGTTGCGGTTCTTGTTCCTACAGCTGTAGGGTTGAACTCAACGGTGAAAGTTAATGAACCTCCGCTTGCAATGGTTGTGCCCGAAGGCTGTGTGGTTACCGCAAAATCACTGGTTGGAATAGAAACAATTGGTGTGCCTGTTAGATTCAACGTTAGTGAACCGGTATTCTGAATTGTAAACGTATGCGAAACAGTGCCACCGCTAACAGCAACCGACCCAAAGTCGGTATCATCAGTAACCGATGGTATAGCATCGCCATCGGCAATAGTAACGGAATTGCCAAGCAAATTTATTTCAGCAGCTAATGTTATCGAAGGTGTTGTATAACCTGTTGGCGAAATATCGTAATAAGTATCGCTCTTTGAAATCCAGTTGGTATAGGTATTGATTGCTGTTCGTATGGCATTTGAATTCCCGGTAAGGGTTCCATTATATTTGGCGTTATCCTCCTCGGTGGTTGCGGGGAAAAGCGAAACACAGTTTACTCCGTTGGTCAACCCTGTCGGAACGGTAGATGCATTCTGCTCTCCAGCAGATGCTGATTGGCTCCATGTTGTAGTCGAATTGTAGTTGGTCGAAAAATAATCGGCATGTAAACCGGCAATAAATGTGGGTGAAGTTGGCTTAACGCCGCTTCCACTCTGGTAGGCCAGTACCTGGTCGCCTCCTGAAAAATTAAAAGTTGAACCACTCAACATCCCGGAAATCGTGCCTGTTGAAGCGGTTAAAACATTGGATGAAGATTCATAAACATAAACAATCGAACCAATAGATAAGCCACCCGCAGGAGCTTGCCATGCATAGTGGGTTTCAGTAGAGCTTCCCGACCAGGCCGAACCATTCCATCCTTCTTCGGTAAAATAGATCATCTCGGTTGATGGGATAGCCTTAAGCGTAATAAAGGTAAAGCCATCGGGATCATCTGAATTGTATCCGATAAAAGCTATGTCGCCAACTGAAAGATTCTGTGAGGTTCCATACCCTTGCAGAGTGAAATCGTAAGGATTTTCGTTCGAATCGTTATTGGCTATCGAAAGGGTAGCCGTGCGCGTTCCTGTTGCAGTGGGATTAAATGTAACCTGGAAAGTGGTGGAACCACCCGCTGCTATTGAAGAAACCGGGGGTTGTGTAACTGTAAAGTCGCTTGAACTGGACGAAACGATCGGGCTGCCGCTAAGGGTTAATGCAGCCAATCCCTGGTTCTCGATGGTATAGGTATAGGTAACCGATCCTGTATTGATATCGGCCAACCCATAATCGGTATAATCAGATGTGGATGGCGTAACATCGCCATCTAAAATTTCCACGCTGTTCCCTGAGATCTTCATTTCAGGTTCGGGGGCTGTACCCACTCCCTGAATGCTGAAGTTATATGGATTTTCGTCGGCATCGTTGTTGGCAATCGAAAGGGTTGCTGTGTGCGTTCCTGATCCCGAAGGATTAAACGTCACCTGAAAGGTGACAGAACTACCTGCAGAGACTGGAGTTGTAGGTTGTGTGGTAACTGTAAAATCACTACTACCCGAAACGGCTACAATAGGCGAACTGCTAAGGTTAAGGGAGGCTGTTCCTGTATTTTGAATGGTAAAGGTTTTTACAATCATACCGCTGGCAACATCGGTAGAGCCAAAGTCAGTACTATCGGTTGCCGATGGAGTTGCATCGCCATCGGCAATTGTTGTTCCGTTTCCCGTAATATTCATTTCAGGGCTGGCGCTACTAACTGTAAAAGAACAGACATCAGAAGTTGAATAGCCACCTGTAGTTTGATAAATCCAATTGGCTTTATTGTTAATGGCTTCCAGTAATTCTGATTTAGTTCCTGAAATCAACGTACAATTGTAGCGAACATTAAATGTGCTGGTCGGTTCTGAACCTCCTGCAAACATTGAAAAACAATTTGTACCATTGGTTAATCCGGTGGGAATTTGGCAAGTGTTTACTGTTGCAATCGTTATTGTAGAGGAAGTCCATAAAGTTGAAGCATCATAAACTTCAGTTGCAGAAGAGCCATCATTTAGCATAATGCCGGCAATAAAGGTTAATTGTGCGGCTGTTGGTTTTGATGAAGCGCTGGTTTGATAAACAATTATTGATTCACCTCCGGAAAAGTTAAGTGAAGTTGATGACCAAGCCATTTCAACTGTACCACCAGCACCTGATACGCCGGGCGTATTAGTGCTAATTTCATTAATATGTACTACACTTCCTGCAGCCAGACCACCTGACGGTGCAGTATATTTAAAATGTCCTTCCGAAGTTCCATACCATGTTGTTCCGGCCCAACCTTCGTCGGTAAAATAAATAACAGTGTTTCCAGAAATAGGCACCAGAGTAACGAAAGAGAACCCTTCAGCAGCGTTGTCTTCATTTTCCCTTACAATGGCAATATCGCCAGCAGCGAGAGTCGTTTGTGCCTTAACCGTTGCCTGCCCGCCAAGCAGCAGAACAATCGTTATCATTAAAAAGAGTAAAAATTGTTTCATAATTTTTAATATTTATGTTTAATTTTGATTTAGTTATTTGATATTTTGTGTGTTTATTGACAAAGATATGCGTTGTACCATCCTCCGGGAGCCTGTATTTCACCGCTCATCAATTCAAGGGTGAGAGATGTGTCGTTGACAAATTGCTGCTGTTTTCTTTTAATGTACTTTCCGTTTTCAAATCGAATGTTCCATAAGCATTGATCAAAAAAGGTGCGATGAGTGTCGGGATGAAATTGGAATCTGCCACGCGGAGATTCAAAATTAACCGTCTCTAAACTTCTTTTAATTTCGGAGGGTAAAAATTTGGATAATGAATTTGCAGCAGCAGCAATGGCTTTTCCGTTTTCATAACCCAACAGCGAGAATACGGATGGCTGCCTCCCGTATTCATCGGAATAAGCCGAAACAAACTTCCGGCTCGCCTCGTTGTCTTCTTCCGGCATCCATGAGGTAACGCATTTGGTATTTTGAAAGATTCCCGGAAAATCAGTTAATAATTCATTTTCGATGGCAAAATGCGAGGCATAAACCGGAAAACCTGATGAGAGTTTGTTTTGTTGTAAAAAAGAAGCATGCTCGCGGGCAAAAATTCCGCTATGTTGAGCATAAATTGCATGAGGATTGACGATATCCATATATTGTTTCATCAATGCGGCTTCCTGTTCCCTGGGATTAAGCGGCGTAATAAAATGACCGGCAAAACTTCCGCCCGAATCATAAAGTCCCTTTTCCAGTGCCTGTGTAAATCCATAGCCTGCATCGTAATAGCATGTGGAATTTACAATATTTTTATGTCCATTAGCGACCATACGCTTTCCGGTCTCAATGGCTGAATGAAATAAATCGAATGAATTGCAAAAAATCCATGGCGATTTTTTCAGTCCGTAAGGTAATTTGGCACCAAGGTCGGAATAAAACAGCAAGCTTTCCAGATCATTCATTAGTTGATATAAGCGTTCGATCTGGTGATGCCCGATAAGTCCGGTAACGAGATGCACTCTGTATTGATTTTGCAGTTTTTGAACGGAATTGATTATTTGTTCCATATCGGCTCCAAAGCCGATGCCTTCTATGTGCAAATGGATTGAACATCCTTTGGTTGATAGTTCCAGCCCATCCATAAAATCGCGTCCGATGGCCGGATAGGTATTTGATTGGGGAATGAGTATTCCTAAGTTAAGGCCCATTATTATTTTAGTAAAAAGAGGGGAAGTTTTTTCCCCTCTGTATCAAAAATCATTTTTTTATGGACGTGTGGGGAAAGGTCCCATAGTAGCTATACAGTATGTTAAACCCAAATATGGATTCCGTAAAGATACAGGAGAATTTGCTCCACTTGCTCCAGTAGTACCTGTAATAGAAGAGGAAACGCCACCAATACGATCTGTTCCGTCACTAAATTCACGGAAAATAGAAGGCATTGTTCCTGATGTTCCTAAAGCATTTGAACCGCTATCCGATTCATTTGAAGCGCTCGTATTATTAATTGTATTAATGGTTGTAGTAACTTTTGCTGTTCCGTTTGTTCCATTGCCATTTACCATTGGATGTGAATGTGAAGGCATATTATTAACAACAAGGGTTACATTTTCACTACCATTTACTTCGCCCCATGCCACAGCAGAGGTTTTAGTAGTAGCTGCACCATAACCTAAAATGGCACGTCCTCTCAGATCGGGTACTCCAAAAGTCGTTCTTCCATCGCCGCCAAATTTAGTTCCTATAAGTGAAAACAAGGCCTGATATTGAGTAATAGGTAAAGTGCTTCCATCGCATAAAACCCAGCCCAAAGGTGCATAGTTAAATGCAAAAGCTAAGATTGTTCCTAAATAAACTTCCATAAAATTAAAATTTAAAAATGAATAAATAATATTATAATAAAACTGATAACCGGGTATGTTACAAATACCCGCAAGCCTGCATAAAAACTTTTTATAAGATAATTATGCAGGCAAATACATTTAGTTTGAGAATCTTTCTTTTCATCGTTATTAATTTTATTTTTTATTGGGCAAATAGTCTGCACCGATTTTTCGGGGAAATATCCATAAAATATCATTTCCGCTTTGCAGTAGCTAAGGCCTTTATAGATATTTCATCGTTAAAGATTATTTGTTGATTAAAAAGGGTTGTTTAAAAAAAATCATAATCTGATTGACAGACATTCCATGTTTTGATACGATTAAATATTGTTGTTGGCTTTTGCAAATTCTTATGTTTTTGGTTTATTTTTTTAAACATGGAATGTCTCCTTCCCCGCTAATTCATAATTTGTAATTCGTGATTGACAGACATTCCATGTTTTGATACGATTAAATATTGTTGTTGGCTTTTGCAAATTCTTATGTTTTTGGTTTATTTTTTTAAACATGGAATGTCTCCTTCCCCGCTAATTCGTAATTCGTAATTCATAATTCGTAATTTACATTACCAGGCAATAAAAGAAGCCGGTTCGCTCCAATCGCCCCAGCCGTGGGAATTGCCTCCTGCCACGCGAAACCATACTTCCTGTCCGCGTGTAAGTCTCCGGACAATCAACGAACGCGACGAAACATTATCCACGGCCAGTTTCCAACTACTCTCGTCGGAAGGAGTGGTACTTATTTCTATTTTATAATACTTTGCATCTGGCAGAGAATCAATGATAAGTTTAGCTGAATGCGTTTCGGCTCCAACTTCAATACGTTTAACAACGGTTTTGCCCGGTATAGGCAGGGGATCAGATTCGTCATTGGCTTCAAAGCCTGACAACAGGATGATAGCCTTGTCGCCGGAAGCCACTTTGTTTACATACGCCGCTTCATCACGTAACATGTTAAATACTTTACCCGACTGCGCATTGCGTATTTCTATCTTTGCATGATCGCCTCCTTCGGCATCCGCCATTTGAGTAGCAAGAATATCCGCTTCGGCATTCAGGGTTGCAACCGGAGGATCGGGAGTCTTAAATGTTTCCGCATTTTTTGCCATCTCTGCGGCAACCCTCTTGGCAAGGGGATGAATTTTTTTAAATTGCAGTGCATTGCTTATGTGCAGCACCGCTTTCCATAATTTTTGCATAGTGTTTTGAATTTAAAAGTGATATAAATTTATTTATTGTTTCGTTCGTGGCGAACGATAGCGATTGTAAGCCGTAAATAATTAATGATAATGCCGGTGCAGAAGATACTACCGCCGGCTGAGAGGGCTCTATTTTAAAAATAGAAGACACTATTTTTGCCTGAGAGGCTTCTATTTTTGGTTGAGAGGCTTCTATTTTTGCTTGAGAAGCTTCTATTTTTGCCTGAGAGGCTCCTATTTTAAAAATAGAAGACACTATTTTTGTTTTAGAAGACACTATTTTTGGTTGAGAGGCTTCTATTTTTGATTGAGAGGCTTCTATTTTTGGCTGAGAAGACACTATTTTTGGTTGAGAAGATGCTATGTCGGCCTTAGAAAGCTTTATTTTATGCTTAGCGTTTCCTGAAGATGCCCCGGGAGGTATACCAAAGGCGTTAAAGGACAATAAAGTGATGAAAGAAAAGATGATGGGAGTAGGAGGTCGTATATATACAAAACCATTGCCGGGACTTACATCCATAGCGTGGTTGCAATTTATAGTCAGGCTGGTTTTAACCCGATCTGTAAAAAACCTTTTCATAATCAGAAGTCTTTGTTATTAATAAACAGCATTAATAAGTCGAAAAGCATTCAAGTGATTATCAGGCCAACATTCTTTCGCCGGCATTTTACTGCCCGAAAGGAATTATTAATTGTTAATAATTCGAAAATGCAATATTATGAAAAAAAAATAAAATATCGCTTGCATAAGAAAAATAATTTATATAAATGCGCATTTTTTTTTAAAAAAATTATAAATAATAAAATGCAATATAGATATGGTAAAAGAAATGAGACTATTACGTTTTTAAAAATTGAATAAAATGGTTTAAAAATATTTTTATTTTCAATTAAAGATAATAAACAACCCTGACAGGTTTTCAAAACCTGTCAGGGTTGTTTGGTGATTTGCTTGATTAAAATTTACATAATCACCAGTCGTTTAGTAATAACATTACCTTCGGTTTCAAATCGCAACACATACACACCGGGATTGATGTGGCTGGTATTGAGTTGGGCTTCGCTACCGTAAAAGATAGTAGTTAAGATAACGTTGCCCTGCATCGAAGTCAGGGTAACTTTCACCTTAGCCTCGTTATCCGGCATTACGATGTTTACCAATTCGTCGGCAGGGTTAGGATAGATATCTACCTGTTGTCCGGTAGCTATCGTTTCATTATCTAATATTTCAGAAGATTTAATGGAAGCTGAAACCTCTGCATGATCAAACTGAGCGATGGAAGTCCGGTCGGAACGTATACTTTCGGTAAAGATACCGGCAAGGATATTGGTACTCATACTCACCGTTGCAGTGTATCTTTTTTGCCATGAAGTTCCATTGACTGAGGTATAAATTATAAAATGGCTTCCGTTACGCTGAATCTTCATCCATCGGGTAAGTTGAACTGTCTGACTGACATTGGTCATGGATTTGCCGGTGGCGGTTCGATAGCCTATAATCACATTGGAATTGTAATAGCGGGTTTTAAACAGCACTGTTTTTGCACCGGGGGCACAGCTTTCGCGCATTTCCACGCCTAACCAACCGCCATTTTCAATTTCGGACACACGGGCAATTACCGTACCGGTATTACCGATGGGCTGATAAACAAAATTGTGAACATCATTTTGTGCCGTTGACAACCCTGTAGCAGAAAGTTTAAACTTTCCATATACAGGAGCAATGCTGCCGTCGGGGAAATACTCTGTTTGTCCGTTGGCCGCAGGAGATGTATTGCATATTTCCCATGGATCGAGGTTAACTTCAATGTCATGTGTAGCCGATTTTCCGATCAACCCAATATCATCACCCGATGCTCTTGTTGCAGTTATGGTGTAATTTCCAATTTTACTGTCCTGATAAGTAAAAGTGGTATTGCCGTTTCCACTGGCTATAGTAACCGGACTTGCCGGGTTATAAACAGTAGTTCCGGTGGAAGTAGTTGAAAGTGTAAATGTAGTAGCGCTGGTTACGGTAGTTTCATTGTCATTTTGGTCATATACCTGAATAGTAAAGTTGGAGCTGGCAGAGCCTGCGGATACTTGATTGGGTCCGCTTAGAGTGAAATGGTCAGCCGGTTCAGCACCTCCTCCGGGAGTTACAGAACCAAAGGTTACATCATCAAAAGCACACTGATTTTGAACCCCTGCAAAAGTTACCGATTTCGCAGTCCCCGAAAAGGTTATTCCCATGCTCTGCCATTCGGTCCATGGAGATGGAGTGGCTGCAAAAGGTGCTGATACAAGCAGGTTACCCGTTCCGTCCAATCCATCATATACATTAACGGTTCCAACGTATGCAGAGGCATAATAGAATGAAAAACCCGTTGTAAAACCTGCTGGAACATTCATAACGGGTGTTCCAGTAAGGAAAAACATTACTGTAACTGGCGATGGTTCGTTTGAAAAATTTCCACTACCACCATGATCCGAACCAATTAGCGCCAATGCGTTGTTGCTGAAATATATTCCATAATTAGTTCCTCCACCGCCATTATAAAAATTTTCAATTGAGGTCTCATCTCCAAGACCTTCGAAGTTAAGTACTATCGTATTATCTTTAGGTGGATAACTTTGGGCGTTTTTTTGAATTTCATCTTTGGTAATAGTAGGGATGGCTTTAGGATTGTGAATTGTTTGTACCTTTCCTGACTGTGCATTTGCCGGTTGCATATAGATACTGGATGCCAGAGCCAAAGTAAATAAAAATGTAAAGATTTTTTTCATAATAAAAGTTATTAATAAAAATTATTGAAATTGATTAAAAATTGATTTCTTGGATATTGCCCGCAATATTTAAACCTGCGGGCGAGATATGAGGAAATCGAATAGAAAGTTTTTCATGAAATTAATATTTGGTTATTAATTGTGCGATTACAATCGGATATAATCGATTTTACATAAAAACAAGTTTTTTATAGTATCATTTTCCTATCAGTTTGTTTCCGGAGCTTCTTTTTCATCGCCATCTTCTTTTGCATTCCGTCCTTTGCGTTGGGTAATTACGAGATTGTAGTTTTCGATGCGTTGGTTTAGCTCGTTTACAAATTCTGTGTATGCAGCTTCGCCGTTTACTATTAGGTGAAAATGAGCCGCAGTTCTACTCATAATAAAAATAGAATTAGTGATTGTTTAAATTTAATAATAAACCTAATTGTGCTTAAGTAGTAGTATGTTGGCGAACTTAATTATGCCAGCGATTATATTTGCTGGTGAATCTAAAGTTTTTCTTATAATTCGGAAATGCAATATTATGAAAAAAAAATAAAATATCGCTTGCATAAGAAAAAAAAATTATATAAATGCGCATTTTTTTAAAAAAATAAAATACAATATAAATATAATAAAGAGAATGAGTAGATTAATTTTTTGAAGATTGAATAAAACAGTTAAAAATATTTTTATTTTTAACTAAGGATGAATGGCTGTATGATAATAAAATTACGTTTTTTAAAAACAAAAAGCCTTGCAATACACAAGGCTTTTTGTTTTTAATTCAAATCCAGCGACAATCAAAAATTTCTGTCGCCACAACGGCTTCTAAAAGTCATCATAGATATTTTCCACGGAAGTGCGTATACCAAAGTAGACAAAGGATGTGTTATCGGTATAATGTTTGTTGGTTTCCTTCCGGTAAAGATAGCCTCCATAAACATTCAGGTTATAGGCAGGATTGATCAGATAGCTCAGTTCTGCTTTGGCCATGTAAAGGTTAGTGCGTAAGCCCTGCCCTATCTTGTTGTCATAATCGCTTACATGATCATCATACGAAAGGTAAATATCCTTACCAAAGTTTTGTCCTGCAGTATCGAGTCCGTAAAGGGCATAATTAAATTTAAGACTGGCATACCAGCGATGATAGTTATACCGGGCAATGCCTACGAATTCATTAAAATTGGCACCCAAAGGATGGGCTAATGACTGATTGTAGTGTCCGTAATTCTGCAACGACGACCAATGGGAATAGGTGTAAGGACGAACGGAATTGAACTCTGCCTGAAGATATAAATCGGGAATGGTTAACGCATCAAACATTTTACCACCCAACTGCCATCCGAATTTATTACCCCACCAGCCATTGCCTTTGGTCATTTCCTTTAACTTAAACTCATCCAACAGAAGTTGTCCATAGGCAACGGAATGCTTCCCGATTTTCACATTCAGGTTGGCACCCATCAGGGCATTGTCGGGCGACCCCACCGAAAATTCTACCGGACGCAGAAAAATAACAGGGTCAAGGTAATTCAACTCAAAACCACGATATCCACTACTATCCTGTGCTTCCCACACGATGGCTTCAAAAAGGCCAATTTGCACCCTTGGATGAATCTGGTAACTGAGGTATTGCATGGTAGCGTACTTCTTCTGATATCCTAAGTTTTTAGAATACGGAAGGTTTTTGTCCTGCAACTGCATGTACAGGTTGATGTATTTTATTTTCCAGATATTAGTCGTTATTTTCAGAAAAGGATACGAAAAAGCATTATCCGACAACAACAAGGAACGGTATCCGTCGCCAAAAAAGTTCTTTCCGTGACCAAACTGGAAATTAAAATACGATGAAGGGCTGTAGGAAATATACGCTTCCGAGCGTGAAAAGTCAAAACCGTTCCCCTTGAAATTTTTAACGGCTCCCTGACCCGGAACTACGCCTTTGGCACGGATAAAATCGTCCATATATCCGCAAAAAGTGGCCTGGTTTTCGTAAAAACGCGAAGCAAATGCCACATTTTTACCGATGTTACCTTCAAGCATAAAGCCCCTGGTGTTTTTATACAAAAGATCGCTGTTTCCACTTTCCCTGCCTCCCTCCCACTGCAACAGCGGATCAAGGGTTACATGAATGTCTTTAGAGCGTATGGTGAAAAAATGAGTCTGTGTAAATTTATGTTTTATTTTAGTCCATAAACGCGCATCCGTTTCATGCCGAGCCGTATCATTAGTTATCGATGATTGGATTTCAGGAAGGAAATAGGGTTTAACGGAAGTATGTACGTTAGCTCCCGGCTGATAAAGTGTCTTTTCGTTAAAATAGGATTGGTTATAATATGCCGGATGTAATGGCTGCGAAAATACGGCAGCGAATGGCAGACAGTTTACAACAAATAGCGCAACAATCGCAAATCCATATCTTAAACGCATCATACATCGCAATAATTAATAGGCTCCCCTGCTTCTTTTTTGCGTCTCACCGACAGGTCTAAAAGACTGGCAAATAACAATAAAATTGCAAATTCAATTAAACCAAGCCATAAAATACCAACATTCTGAAAAGTGAAAGCAACAACGATTACCAGGATATTGAGTGCAAATAAAATGCAACTCGCCTGCAAATGGGTAAGTCCCATGGCAAGCAATAAATGGTGCATATGCCTGCGGTCGGCTTTAAAGGGAGAGCCATTGCGCAAAATACGTATAATAAAAACTCTAAGGGTATCAAACAGGGGAATAATAAGTATGGCAATAGAGACAGCTGGAGCAGATGCTATATAAGATGGGGCACTGGCGTCTAAGTTCATCTGATTGAACTGGACGGTAAAAATGGCAAGAAGATACCCTAATAGTAATGAGCCGGTATCTCCCATAAAAGTTTTATTTTTATTTTCAAACCAATTATAACGTGCATAGGCAACTAATGCGGCAGCAAGACTAAATGCCTTGATTGCGTATTCTAAATTGTCGGATAAATAAAACCATACGCCAAAAGTAATTGATGCAATGATAGCAATACCCGAAGCCAAACCATCAATGCCATCAATCAGGTTTATGGAATTGGTAATCACAAACATTACAAAAACAGTAATTAAAAAGCTTGTCAGATAATTTACTTCGTTAATGCCCATAAAACCATGCAAGGAGGTAAAACGGATATTTCCAAGCATTACAATGATGATGATGGCTACCAACTCGCCAATGGCTTTTGACTTCCATGAAATAGAAATCAAATCGTCCTTTAAACCAATGATAAAAATGAGTACCGCACCCGCTATCACATACTGCATATGGGGCATAGTGGCTACTTTGGTAAAAAGCAGGGTAGAAATAAAATAACTCGTAAAAATAGCCAAACCACCTAACACAGGTATTTTGCTATTGTGAACCGTCCGGTTGTTGGATATGGCAAAAAGGTTTTTACCCCTGGCAATCCGGACGATAATTGGGATAGAGTACCAGGTAATAAAAAAGGACGTGAGTACACTCAAAATCCAACGAACAGAAAAATCATCAAAAAATAGTAAAAATTGATCCATAATTATATTTTATCGGCACACTCTTTTGCGAATGCAAAAATATATTATTTTTTTTTAATAAATTGAAAAATTATTATCCGCAGTGATTTTTCGAGTATTCATAATGGTTTATCGAGTATTTGTATTAAAAACCGAAAAATCATCTTAATCTACTTTAATTATTTTACCCCAGTTTCTTATTTTTTCGTTCCAGAAAACCCATTGAAGAAATATTACTACATAATACATCGGGCGGAAAATACTAAGGTGAATATAATCCCAATGCGCGGGAACCCAAATTAAAGTATAGGACAATCCGATAATTCTTAAAATATTGAACAGGTGCATAACGATAATGCAGGCCGGGATATACCATAGTTTATGTTTCCAGGGTCCCGGAAAAAGGAGATATAATATAATGATCTGATAGAATTGCTTCAACCCCGAACAACTTTCCACCACCGAAATGTAGCCATTGTTGATGTAATGAAAAGTATTGCCTTCGGTATAGCTGACAATGCCGGTAAAATTAACCAATATCCATCGGCTGCATATAAAAACATTGTGAGCTAATCCATTAGCCAAAGCAAGGAAAGCCTGTTTGGTTCCAACAATAGGTTTTAATCCCTGCCACCACAGAAAATGAAAAGCAACGGTGATCAGACAAAATAAGGCTACATCGGTAATAATCTTTACATAACGATTGTTGCGATAGAGCAAGATAAGGGAATGTGGCATATACGTGTTTGCTTTAAAACAAGATTAAAACGGAATATCTGGCAATATTAATCCATTTTTAATAAATGTACAGCATTTGTTTCCCATTTTTAATAAAATGTTAATACACCCATTTCGCCATATAGTTTCCAAAGCGGTTACCCAAAGGCCAGGGCAATTGTTTCCATAGTTTTTTCAACCATTCCTGCCTCCTAAGACTTATCGTCTCTGCCGGTATCTGGAACCATTGAAGGGGAACATCGGTAGCGCCCCACTGTTTCTTAAATTCATGCACTCCGCTGTCCCTGCTGCTACGCCCGAAACTATAGGTATGGGCATTAAGGCTGATGGCATGTGTTATCATCCGGTCGTGCAGAACATAGGAAGCATAAGCCCGCTGGTATTTTTTGAGCGTGGCAAACCAGCAATTTTCATAAAAACCTTTATATTCCAGATTAATAGCTCCACCAACGACCTTGTTGTGATACATCACCAGGAATATTCCGGCAAATCCATTGGTATATTCTTTTAACAAACAACTGAAGAAATGCCTGGATAAAGCTCCGGAGCCGAGAAAACGCATGTGCCGCGAATATACGCTATAAAAATCATCCAGCAATTCGATGCCGCCCTGTTTTACTTCAAAACCATTTTTAGACGCTTTACGTATCTTGCGTTTTAAATTTGACGAGAACATCTTTTCCTGTGCTGAAATGTTGTGCTGTAATGGTAGCCAGGAAGCCACTTTTTGATAATTATCTGGCTGCGGAAAACAGCTACGTACTTCGATGTTGGTATATCCTTTACCTCCGGCCAGATGCGTTAGTTTGGCTTTCCAGTCAGTTCCCAATGTACTTTCAGATGAACTAAAAACAGCTCCATACGAAAAATGAGGAAGAGAGACTAAGCTTTTGCCTGTGCAAACAAAAGTTATCCGGGTAGTGTCGTCCAAATCATAGTAAACAGTCTTCCAACGAAAAGCTTTACTGATGATATCCGGCAAACCCGGGTTGTGACTGATCAGTGTTTTCCCCTCCGAAGGCTTTAAAGAAGGCTCTCTTATATTCCGGGCGGTTATTCCCAAAGTATGTAATTGGTTACTACACTGGCAACGACAGATACGATACCCTCTTTTCAATCGTAATGAAATTCCGGTGATAGCTCCCAAACCGTTGAAGGCAGCATCCCAATAGGAAAATGAGCGGTGCAGTGCAGGAAAAAGCTCCTGAGCAAATTCCAGCAAAAAGCCATAGGTAAATAGCATGATAAACAGCCAGAAACGAACCTGCCTCCATTTTAAAGGACAGGTGCTAAAGGCTGATGCCGAAAGATACCCCAATCCGGCATACATCAACCAATGTACCAGTTTATCGGCATTTGGAAGATCTACATTGGGCACATCGTTACCGGGCAAGAGCGAAAGCACCGCGATAAGGACAGCATATGCAATAATATATACCCTGAGTGGAATGCGACGCATGCTTATTTTTTAGGGAGTAAAGATAGAATTATTTTGATTGACGAATTATGAATTTTTGATTAACAAAAAGATGAAGGGGGGAATGAGTGAAGGGGGAAATGGAGAAGAGGCGAAGAGGTGAGTGGGAGAATGGGAGAATAGGTGAAGATGAAATAGAGTGAGTTGGTGATTAGATGAAAGTGCGATTGGAATGATTAAATTGACCATTTTTCTGGTGATTTAATCATATTAATCAGTTTTCCAATAACATGTTCATATTCTATGTTGTATTGCTTACATATTTCCGAGGTGATGTATTTGCAATCTTGTGAAAGATCGAGCCATGTTTGTGTCTCTGCTGCTTCTCCCTCAGCATCAGATAATTTTGATACAAAATATTTTTCATAACGTCGTTTTCTGAATGCTTCAGCAATGTTAGCAGCAACTGACCTAGAACTTCGACGAATTTGATCTGTTAGTGAATACTTTTCTTCTTTTGGAAATGACTTTGATAATTCAAAAATATCCATAGCCAGTCTGTAAGCAAGCTTGTAAACCTCTAAATCTTTATGAGTTTTAATTAATTCCATAACAAATATTTTAAATTGTAATAATAATTATTTAATCAATTTTCACATCCAGCCTCCTTTTCTCTCCATCTCCCCTTCTCCCACTCACCTCTTCTCCTTTTCTCATTTAACTTCAACCACTTCCGCCTTCTCCCAATCGAAAGCCTTATCAAACGTACGCAAGTCAGTGAAACGGAAATCGGTAAGCCATCGCCTTAGTTTTTGTTCTGCACCTTTTATTCCGTAATAGGATTTGAAACGACGCATGGGTGATAAACCCGGGAGGACGGGTTGACCGGCATCCACATCACGGGGATGTATATAAGCCATCAAATATCCCTGTTTCTGCTGTGTCCAGTGTTTGATCAGGGGATAAGGAAAGAGCCGGAAATAACCGCCTCCGCCAAAGACAATATCATTGCCTAATAAATTAGTCGTGGTGATGGGGAATTCTTTGATGGTAATACCGTTATAATTGTTGATTGTTGATTGTTGGTTGTTGATTGTTGATTGGAACCGATCTTTTCAGAATTGATTGATCCATATCTTTTCGGGAATAATTGACGATTGCCGGGACATGGGAAGGAAAAGACGGAAAACCACCATGTGCCCTGTGGGCAGGAAAGACAGAACTATCGTGGGTAATGCCTGCTTCCGCCAGTATTTCAAATGCCCAAGGAGTAGCTTCGGTAATGGAAAAACCGGGAGCTCGGTAAGCGGTAACTTTTTTGCCGGTACGATCTTCGATATGGCCGATGGCTTTCAGCGTATCCTGACGGAAAGCATCCTTGTCCATACGGTAAACAAGCCGGTGCAGGTCGCTCTGGCAGGCAATTTCATAATCCAGAACATCCAACTGACGGATGATATCCGGATACCGGCGAGCCATCCAGCCGACAACAAAGAAGGTTGCCGGGGTTTGCGTTTCTGCTAATATCCCGAGCAGGATTTCCATACCCTGATGAATGCGGGAAGGATAACGTTCCCAGTCGTTTTCGGTAGCTGTTCCTTCATGGTCCAGAATATGGAACCAGTCTTCGAGGTCAATGGTGAGGATGTTCAAAGGATCGTGTAGATTGAATTTGTTGGATGCAAATATAAATGCAGATATTTTAAAATCCAAAGATTCTTTCGAACGATAAACTGTGAGTTTGGAGAATGGGCGAGGGAGCGATGGGGAGATGGGGCGACTGAACGATGAGGCGATGGGGAGAATGGGTGATTGGGCGACGGGGCGAGTTGCGTCTTTGCGTCTTTGCGAGAGGGAGAATGGGAGAATAGGTAATTCTGAAGTTACGAATTACGATTTGAGCGAGGAGTTTGGAGCGAGGGTGTCATATCCTTATTATGATCAGTGTCTACCCGCATCCATACTAATTTTTTCGTCTTCTCTATGTCTTCTCTATGTTTTTAGCTGTAAATTAAGGTTAAATAACTGATTTATTGCTGCATTATATACGCGTAGCATAGGGATGACATAGCGATGGTATAGGGATGGTAACTGTAAAACCCCTGGCAAGTATTGGCTGAAAGGGTATAAAAACATGACAACTTAGACCGGACAAATTGATACGATCTGAACGTTTTGGTATGACAAAATTTAAACGCTGACAATAATTCCAAACTTTCCCCTGACAAACGATATAAAACGTTCATTTTTATGTATTTTGCAAACTATTTGCGTAGGGTGTACCAGTTGTCGGAAGTAAAATGATTTACTGAAGACAAAATAAATTTAGTGTTTAACCCTTAAAAATTTAAAATTATGGGAACTATTAAAAAAGGGATACTCGGCGGAGTATCCGGTAAAGTCGGTAACGTGGTTGGAGGCAACTGGAAAGGTATTGATTACCTTCGTATTTTGCCAGCCGGCGTAAGCAATCCCAACACAGAACTTCAGGCCAATCAACGGTATAAATTTGCAACGGTGATCAGGTTTCTGCAACCGATGACTGAGTTTATACGTGTTGGTTTTAAATCTTATGCGGTGAAAATGTCGGCATTCAACGCTGCATTTTCCTACAACTACAACAATGCCATTTCGGGTGTGTTTCCCGATTTTGTCATGGATTATCCTGTAGCATTGGTGAGCAGGGGTAATCTTAGCGGGGCAGTTAATCCTGCCTGTGTTTCTACCCAGCCAGCCGTTGTAAAGCTAAACTGGGAAAATAATTCGGGTGTGGGATTGGCTTTGGAAAGCGACCGGGCGATGATTGTGATTTACAATCCTGACAAACAGGAAGCTGTCTATCTTCTGGATAGCGTTAACCGAGCTGCAGGGACGGTGGATGTGGCAGTTCCGGCTAACTATTCAGGCGACACGCTTCATTGTTATCTGAGTTTTATGGCTTTGAATGCGGTATTGAGCGGACAGACAAAGAATGCCATCTCCAACTCGTCCTATGCCGGTAGTGTTACGATTACTTAAAATGGCATAAGCAAGACTGAAGTTGCCAAAGGGGCTGTTCTTTACCGGACAGCCCCTTTTTTACTATATTTACCAGAAATTAGTTTTTTTGTATCTTTGAATAGAATTTTTAAAAAATATTGCCACCAAAACCCTAAGGCTCTAAGAAACACTAAGAATATTTGGTAAACCTTCGTGTCTTCGTGACTTGGTGGCTAAAAAAATAAAAACTTGAAAAATATTGCCACTAAGACCCTAAGGCTCTAAGAAACACTAAGAATATTTAGTGAACCTTTGTATCTTCGTGACTTGGTGGCTAAAAAAAATAAAAAACTTGAAAAATATTGCCACTAAGACTTTAAGGCTCTAAGAAACACTAAGAATATTTAGTGAACCTTTGTATCTTCGTGACTTGGTGGCTAAAAAAAATAAAAAACTTGAAAAATATTGCCACTAAGACTTTAAGGCTCTAAGAAACACTAAGAATATTTAGTGAACCTTCGTGTCTTCGTGACTTGGTGGCTAAAAAAATAAAAACTTGAAAAATATTGCCACTAAGACTTTACGTCGCTTAAAAACTCAAAGAAAATTTAGTAAACCTTGGTAAATTCGTGTCTTGGTGGTTAAAAAAAACACATGATCATGTATAAAGAAATATCATTTGAAGAAGAACGAATTGGAAAAGGTATTGTGAATGCAGCTTACATTATTCATAAAGAACTTGGGCCTGGACTTTTGGAAAAGGTGTACGAGGTTTGTTTTTGTCATGTATTAATGAAGAATGGTTTTATTGTTAAGCGACAACTTGATATTCCGATAGTATTTGACGGGATTACTTTTAAAGAAGGATTACGATTAGACGTAATGGTAAACGATCTGGTTATTTGTGAATTAAAAGCTATAGAAATCGTTAATCCTGTTTGGGAGGCTCAGCTATTAAGTCATTTGAAACTTACTGGTAAAAGTTTAGGTTTTTTGATTAATTTTAATGTTCCAATAATTAAATACGGTATAAAAAGAATGGTACTTTAAACTGATGATTGATTTAATTTAATAATGATAAATATTATTACCACTAAGACCCTAAGTAGCTCAAAGAAGACATAGCGAACCTTGGTGTCTTCGTGTCTTGACGGCTAAAAAAATATATATACTTAAAATTTATTGCCACTAAGTCGCTAAGACTCTAAGAAACACAAAGAATATTTAGCGAACCTTGGTGTCTTCGTGTCTTGACGGCTAAAAAAATATATATACTTAAAATTTATTGCCACTAAGACCCTAAGGCTCTAAGAAACAATAAAAAGGCTTGGCGAACCTTGGTGTCTTCGTGTCTTGACGGCTAAAAAAATATATATACTTAAAATTTATTGCCACTAAGACCCTAAGGCTCTAAGAAACAATAAAAAGGCTTGGTGAACCCTGGCGGCTCCGTGTCTTGGCGGCTTAGCGGTTTCTTTTTTCTTTTCTTTTTCACCGCAAAGACGCAAGGACGCAAGGATTTTATAGAAATTTGATTGACTAATGGCTAATAGCTAACTGCCAAAAGCTAACGACTAAAACAATGATTTACTTTTTGCCACTAAGGCTCCAAGTCACTAAGAAACTCGAAGAAAATTTACTAGACCTTCGTGGACTGGTGGCTAAAAAAATATCAACAAAATTTTATTGCCCCTAAAATACTAAGTTTCTAATAAACAGATATATTAATTGCTTTTACAAAACATTTTAGGTAAGGCTTTGACATAAAAATATAAACATGTTCATAAAAAGTTTAATATAGACACTTATTTTACCCATACTTTAAGTACCTTTGTAATAATAAATAATCATTCCATACTGGCATATACCTATTTTATAATGTATACAATGGAATGTTAAACAGTTACGAATATGGGATTTGGATTTGTAACATTTGAAAGTATCCTTTCCGACAGCCTGATGCCCTGGCTGGAAGAAAACCGGGACGAAAAGAAATTCCGACTGCTGCTACAACATCTTCATCAGCCTCCGGATGCGGCAACCTATTTCGCACAACTGATTATCGCCTTCCATGAACTGGATATCCACCTGAAAGGGAATCTGCTGCTCGAATGGAAAGAGCTTTCCGAAGTAAAAAGTTTAAAACATTATCCAGATACTGTTCAGCCTTTTTTGTCGTACCTGAGTAACCAGCCCCGTCTGAATTTCTACTACCTCCTTACCGGCAATGCCCTGAAGTCTTATCTTGCCGTTATCCAAAATAACATGGAACAAATCCAGGAAGTGATGCTGAAGAAACATTATTGTATGCAGGTAATGAAAGCCATCAGCGAAAGAATGACGCAGCTTATCGCATTACGTATTAACGATAAAGATGATCGTTCGATAGTGCTGAGGGCGCTTGTTGCCCTTGCTTTATTATTTACAATAACCGCCGGACAATATGGTAACTTCATCGAACCTGCTTTTTTGAGGATACAAGAAGCGGATCTGAAAAATATATATAAATCTACTATCGAAGTGGATGAATCAACTCAACAGTTGATTACTGCCCTCAAACATCATTATTTGCCACCGGAAGCCTTGACGGAGAAGATACCAGAAAACAAGTACCCGACAAAAAACAGCCTTATGCGACGGGAAGAAAAAGAGCATGGATTGACGGAGAAATATCTTATAGAGATGTTGATGTCCATGGCAGGGGAAATAAAACAATTAAAAAATATTTCGCTTGCGTTAAGTCAACTTCGTGAAAAAAAAGAACAACCGGATCAGAAGATTGGCAGCGGAGAAGTGTGCAAATTATTACATATCAGTAAAGGGACATTGAAAAATTATCGTGATAAGAAAATCATTTCATTTACAAAATTCGGGGCTAAATATTTGTATAGCAGTAAGGAGATAGAAGGGATGTTAAATGGTTAATGTGCGAATTTTTGATTTCTTTTTCACCGCAAAGGCGCTAGGACGCGAGGTTATTTTAGCGAATGGAAGAATGGGTGAAAGGGTGAAGGAAAGAATGGGCGATTCTGAAATTACGAATTACGGAGCTGGGAGTTTGGAGAAGCGACTGGGCGATAGGGCGACGGAGCGATAGGGCGAGTGGGAGAATGGGTGATTGGCACTTTGCGACTTGGTCCCGACCTTTTCGGGAGTTTCTTTTTTACTGCGAGGGACGCGAAGATTTTATAGAATAGAAAATTGATTGACTAATGATTAATGTTTAATTATAAAAAGCTAATGGCCAATGATTAATGATTAATAGCTAATGGCTAACGGCTAATGGCTAACGGCCAAAACAATGATTTACTTTTTGCCATCACTACTGATGCGTTAAAATTAATCACAAAATAAATCGTATTGTTCTTTCACATTTTGATTGACTTGTACCTCGGTAAGCAGTTCCTTAACTGAAGTTTTATCGAAAGCAGATATTCCCAAAATTTGCATTATTTCGTAAACCGACAAGTTGGTTTTGAGTGAATGCTTGATATATGCTACAATCAGATAAGTGCAGATAGCCACCCATATATGAATGTTTACTGCATTTTCTGAGTGCCCCCATAATCTTTTGATGGTGAGATTCTGCTTTATCCATTTGAAAAACACTTCTATTTGCCATCGATTTTTGTATAAACGTGCAACTTCAAGGGCTGATATGTCAAAATTGTTGGTTAAAAACACGAGCAATAAGGCTTTTTCTTGGTCGTAATATTCAACAAGCCGAAAGTTCTCCGGGTAAAGTTTTTTAGACTTATACCCATTAAGTTTGATGGTTTTATCACTTCTTAACCCCGATGAGTCATCAATATTGAAGTTTCTTTCGATTTCAATATAATTGAGCGATATTTTTGCTCTGGTTACAAAATATGCCCCTACTTTATGGATATTGTACAATGCGAGAAAATCGACATAAGCCTTATCCATCAAATAAATAGCATTAGGGATTGGAATGATCTCATCAAGTGCGTTGCTGTCATGGTATTTACCATCGGTAATAAGGATAAAGGTCGGTATGCTTCCCCGCAAATCAAGCAAGGTATGGACTTTTATTGCACCCCGTGAGTATTTTCCATGTGCCCATTGGAACAACTTGATGCTAAGCGATATCGTCGTCGAATCTAAAGCAAACACATCATTGTCAATATCGATATTGGGGATTGGGGTATCTTGATAAAGAGGTCTTACCAGTTTTATCAGATACTCTCCAAAATCAGCAAATATGTGCCAATTACGATTTTCATTTGCCCGCGATAAAGTTGATTGTTCAACATGTTGCTTAATACCCAAATGATAGAGCTTCTTCTTGTGAACTTTCAGACATAAACAAATATCACGTAATGAATTAAGAGAAGTCAGTTGACCAAAGAAAAGTTGTAAAAACTGGTTCCAACAATTCAAATTTCTGATCCTGTGATCACCATTATACCGATTTACACATTTTTCAAACTCATACCTGTTGACAAATTGTAAAAGCTGGGCAAATACATACTTACCTGAATTCATAATCATGCACTTAAAAAAGTGCAAAACTACAGGTCAATTCAAATCAAAAAATCAAAGAACGATTATATTTGTTTTTATATCAATTATTTACAACTAATTTTAAAAAGTTAACGCATCACTAGTGTTTTGCCATTAAGACTCTAAGGCTCTAAGAAACACTAAGAATATTTAGTGAACCTTCGTGCCTTCGTGTCTTGGTGGCTAAAAAAATAAAAACTTGAAAAATATTGCCACTAAGGCTCTAAGTCGCTAAGAAACACAAAGAAAATTTAGTGAAATTTCGTGGCTTCGTGGCTTGGTGGCTAAAAAAAATAACAAATATTGCCACTAAGACTCTACGGCTCTAAGAAACACTAAAAAAATTTAGTTAAACTTCGTGTCTTCGTGACTTGGTGGCTAAAAAAATAAAAACTTGAAAAATATTGCCACTAAGGCTCTAAGTCGCTAAGAAACACAAAGAAAATTTAGTGAAATTTCGTGTCTTCGTGGCTAAAAAAATATTTTGTTGGAATGTAAAATAAACCCATGCTTATATTGAAATATTGAAAATGAATGTAATAATCTGAATTAGATGAAAAATAATTAATCTATTGATTTGCATTTTGCTAAAAGCTAATGGCCAAAAGCTAACGGCTAAAAGCTACTAATTTATACAACACACTATAATTCTGTTACTAAAAAAAATAATTATGAAATCAAATGCTTTAAACGAAACAATTTTAGAAAAAGAACCGGCGGAAGCTGCTTCTAAATCTATAATGTCTACCGGGTTGATTTACAACATTCTGCCGTTTTGTCATCCCGAGGCAAAAAAAGAAATGTGCTTCACTACCGAAAAACATGAGGGCTGCATCCGGTTCCGAATTGATAAACTACCCGATATCGCCCATACGCTTTTCCCTCATCTGAAAAAGGATGAACCTTTTGTTTATACCGACTTTACCTCATCCGGGACCGGCAAACATATCACAGTGAATATGAATGATCAAACAGCGATTGCAAATGCCTATTATCATCAAAGGATAACGGAAACCCTTAAAGATACCGCCTGTGTATGTACCCGTAACTTCCTGCACGATCCTCAATTTTGGTATCATTCCCGGGAAGATTCCACCAACGATTTTATGGCTTACCATAAATTTACCCTTCATGTACAGCACGACCATAAAAGAAATGGTCCTGAACTGGAAATAACTTATGACGGATTATCGTATACCACCACCCTTCCTTTGTCCGGATTAATTGCAGAAGCCCAATTGGATATCCAACTCCTTCACCAGGTGATCTTTCGCAAACGGCTCTACCTCTATACCCGCCTACCCGATACGACCATGTATCATACTGACGAAATCTATCCGGTACTGCACCGGGAACTTTCTAACATATTGAATATAACCATACCACGTAAGCCTATCCTTCTTAAGTATCCCGAGATGTATAGTAAAATAGATACTTACGTTAAGAAATATCTCGACACCGGAGAATTCAGAAAGGTCATCCCCTTTACCGCCGGATGGAAGAAGGTGGACAGTAGCGAATGCTTTCGTATCCGGAATACGACAAACGATCTGGTATTTGGTGAAGGGAATACTGGACAGGATGTACTTAATAGCATACGCAATCACGGACCTCACCGGTTATCACCCTACCGGAATGTAAAGTTCTTTTTCATCTATTCCAACGATGATAAAACCTGGGCGGAAGAGTTATATCAGTATATCATTAAAAAGAAAGGATTTATCCATCTCAGTGAATTTACCAGGCTTCCCATGCATTATACAAAGGAACTAAACATCATCACCTTTGGTCCCAATCCGGTGGAGGAAATCCGTGAACGGATCAGTCATGTTTCCTTAGATCCGGAATGCAGCCATTTTGCCTTTTATGTCAGTCCTTATGGTAAATTTGAGCCTGACCCGGTAAAACGTACTATCTATTATCAAATCAAAGAACTGCTTTTGCGGCGCGATATCTCCATGCAGGCTATCGAACGAGAGCATATCCTATCGGAAGGGTTTAAGTATTTCATTTCAAACATCGGCATAGCTACGATTGCCAAGCTGGGTGGTATCCCCTGGCGGCTGAACCAGGAAGTGGAAAAAGAGCTTATCGTAGGTTTCGGAGCATTCTGTACGCAACAATACAAAAGAAAATATATAGGCTCTGCCTTCTGCTTTTCCAACGATGGCACCTTCAGGGAATTTGATTGTTTTCCTGCCGACGAAACCTGGGCCTTAGCTGGCACCGTGGCAGACGCGTTGCAACGTTACCGTAACGAAAAGCCGGATGTGGAAAGGCTGATCATCCACTTCTACAAGAAGATGAGCGAAGAAGAGCTGTATCCTATCGAGAAGAAGCTGCGCGAGCTCAATTTAGGCATACCAGTGATCATCGTAAGCATTTATAAAACCTTTTCGGAAAATCACTTAGTGTTCGATAACGGATATAAACAAAAAATGCCGTTGAACGGCAGCTATTTCCATCTGGGTAATCAACAGTACCTGTTGTGTGTCAACCAGCGGGATAATGAAACGAGTGTTGTAAAAACCTGTCCGCTGCCTATAAAACTTGAATTGCAGTCGAACGATAAAAAACTGTTCGATGACCCTGAATTAGTGGAACGGCTAATGAAACAGGTTTATTCTTTTTGTTTTATGCACTGGCGCACGGTAAAGCAACCGCCTATCCCTGTTACGGTACGTTATCCGGAAATGCTGGCACAGATGTTTCCATGGTTCGAGAGCGAGGCGCTACCGGAATATGGAAAGAAGACGCTGTGGTTTTTGTAGCAAAGTTTTTCACCGCAAAGACACGAGGACGCGAGGAACGCGAGGTTATTTTAGCGAATGGGCGATTCTGAAATTACGAATTACGGAGCGGGGAGTTTGAAGCAACGACTTAGCGAACTTAGCGGCTTAGCGGTTTATTCTTTTCTTTTTCACCGCAATGGCACGAGGACGCGAGGGGCGCGAGGTTATTTTAGCGAACTTTGCGACTTAGCGACTTAGCGGCTTAGCGGCTTATTTTTTACCGCGAGGGATGCAAGGTTATTTTAGGGAATCTTAGCGGCTTAGAAGATTAAGAATTGAATTAATTTCTATGTGTTCTAATGTGACTATTGTGGTTCAGAAAAAACAGTAGGCAGTAAGGAGTAAGTAGTAAGGAGCAGGCAGTTGAGCGAAGCGAAATCCCGATATAGAAGAGCTTAGGAGGAACGACTTAGCGATTCTTCATCGGGATAGGCAGAAAGCAGCTTGATTTGAATTAATTTCTATGTGTCCTAATGTGACTATTGTGGTTCAGAAAAAGCAGTAAGCAGTAAGCAGTAGGCAGTAGGCAAAAGACGGTTTTTATATCACAAAAAAGATGGAAATTGTTAAGATCGGAATTTTGGGAAAGATATCGGGCAAAGTAAATGATGCCGTTTGGGTGAACCGGAGAGGTAAAAATTATGTACGCAAACAGCCTGAGTATTTCAAGGATGCGAATACTGAACTTCAGGCAGCTCAACGATTGAAGTTTGCAGTGGTAATGGGTTTTCTAAAACCAATGAAAGATTTTATCCATATCAGTTACAGCGGGTATGCAGTGAAGATAAATGCATTTAATGCTGCATTTTCCTATATCTTTCATCATTCCGTTACCGGTGAATATCCCGATTTTGTTATTGATTATCCCTCGGTATTAGTAAGCCGGGGAAGCCTTGCCGGGGCATTGAACCCAACCTGTGAATCCTCCCGCCCAGGTGCGGTGTGTATACGTTGGGATAATAATTCGGGTATAGGTAATGCTTCGGAAAGTGACCTGGCAATGGCATTGATTTATAATCCTGATAAACGGAAAGCCATCTATTTAACTGATAGCACAAAGCGGGCAGAAGGTAGCATAGAAGTAGAAGTGCCTCCTGAATTTGTGGGCGATACGGTACATTGCTACCTTGGGTTTATGAAATCAAAACCTACGTTTGGACGAAAAACGAGAGATGCGGTCTCTGACTCGAGGTATGCAGGAAGTATAAGGATGATAAGGTAAAAGGGACGAAGGACAAGGGAAAAGGGTAAAGGTGAATAGTAGTTGATGTCTGTAATAAGGGCAGTTTTATTTGCCATAGATTTTGTATTGAAGAATTTTCTTAAATAAAAAGGGGTATGATTTAATATCTTTTTTCAAGTGTTTAACTGGATTCAAGAAAGTGCGAAACAAACCTTCCAAACCTATCTTTTGAAGGAAAAAGGGTGCACGGGATTCTGTACCTGCATAAAAGTCGAAAGCTGCTCCAATATTGCAAAAATATTTAGCCGACGAATTTAATTCTATAAGTTTTAATGAAATTATCTCTTGTTTAGGAGCTGATAGTCCAATAAATATAAGGTCAGGTTCATTACTTTGAATGAATCGATAAATTTGATCAATATCCATACTATCGAAAACATTCTTATAAGGTGGGCTATAAAAAGTATATTCAAGATCGGGAAATTCCTTTATTATCCTTTTTTTAATACCGGATAAAACATTCTCTGATGATCCAAGTAATAATACTTTTTTTATCCTCAATAAATCTGAATGCTTAAGCATATAAAGCATTAAATCAAATCCTGTGATTCTATGAATGTGAATTTTGTTTAACAGGGATGCCCCCCAAGCAATTCCGGCTCCATCAATAAGATTGATACCATGTAAAACAGCCTGTTTAAAATCAGGGTTATGATAATAGCTGTAAAAAGACCAAGCATTAATACAATTAAAGATCAGGGGATGTTTTGATCGCGAAATTATCTCCACATCAAGATACTCTATAAATGGTATATCACAAAAATTAATAAGCATCTGATAAATCTATAACAAGTATTTCTGCCCAATTTATTTTTTTAACAGTTGTTTCTATATCTATAAATTCAAAATCCGTCAGCCATTTCATAAGTTTGTGTTCTGCTCCCTTTAAACCATTGTAAGATTTGAATTTTCGGAAAGTGGATAGACCGGGAAGCATAGGTTGACCGGCATCCAGATCACGGGGATGGAGGTATGCTAACATATATTGTTGTTGCTGTGTCCAGTGTTTGATTAGCGGATATGGGAATAACCGGAAATAACCACCACCACCAAAGACGATATCTTTACCTAATAACTTAGTTGTGGTAATAGGAAATTCCTTAATAGTAATACCTTTATAATTGATGATTGCAGGGGTGTGGGAAGGAAAGGACGGGAAGCCACCGTGGGCACGGTGGGCAGGGAAGACAGAACTATCATGGGTGATGCCTGCTTCTGCCAATATTTCAAATGCCCAGGGTGTTGCTTCGGTAATGGAAAAACCGGGGGCTCGGTAAGCGGTTATTTTTTTGCCAAGGATGTCTTCGAGACGTTTGACTGCAGATATAGTATCTTCACGGAAGACAGCGGGACTTAGCTGATGCACCAACTGATGATTGGCTGAATGGCAACCCACCTCATAGCCCAACTCACTGATCTGACGTATTACTTCCGGGTATTTTTTGGCTATCCAGCCGAGGCAAAAGAAGGTGCCACGGGAATGAGTATCTTCCAGAATACGAAAAATGCGCTCCATATTGTGATGAATGCGCACTTCAAATTTATTCCAGTCGTCTTCATTTTTGGAGTAGTCGTTCTCTAAGAGATGAAACCACTCCTCAATATCAAAGGTAAGTATGTTCATTTTACATCGAAGTTTATTAATCCAAAGTCCCAATTATTATATGAATAAATTTTTCGATCTACCATATCTTTAATGACTTCATAGCCACAAAAATTAAATTTACGGGGTTGAATAAAGGAAGGTAATTTAATTAAAGCTAACTGGAACGAGTTTATTTTTCCTATATATATTATTATATCCACCTTTTCTTTTATAACAACCTTAAAAACAGCTTTTGACAATTCTGCATAACTAAAATTTGATTCATTTAACAAATAAACTACACGTCTTTCATCCTCATAATCAATTTTATATAAAAATGAGGTGTTTTTTATTTTTATGTATGTTTTATCATAAAAACGATTCTTACGAAATGAATCGTCCATAGTTAATGAAACATGTCCTTTTCTTTTTACTCTGAAAAAATAAGATATAATAAGATTAATTGTAGCGTAAATTAAAATAAAATAAATAGAAATGTTTAATAACTTGGTTTTTTTTATAACATTTCCAAGCCTAATGGGCAATACATACCAGGGAAGAATGCCGATGTCTTTCCATTTAGCCAGCTTTTTCCAAAAAGGATAAGCTTTTGCATTAGGAACAGAAACAATAAAAGGAATGAAATCTTCTCTCAATTTATCTTTTACTAAATTATAGGCATCATAAAGGGCAAATTCGTTTTTCCGGTATTCTTCATGAACGAAAGCATCTACAAATAAAGCAAATATTATATCTTTTCCGAAATAATTATATTGCCATGGAATTGCAGAACAACCGCCCACAATTGCATCTCCATCAATTATAAATCCATGATATGATTCTCTTTTGTAGTTATTACTATATTTGTCTTTGAAATTTTGTATAGAAAATTTTTTATTAAAAACATGGTTAAATGATTTGGTATATGATGCCCAATGTGTCTCTGTTAACTGAGATGTATAAAAGAAAGAAATTTCCATAAATTAATATGTAATTACTACTCCTCCCCAGGAAAGACCAACTCCAAAACCTGCTAATAATATTTTATTCCCTTTTTTAATTTTATTTTGCTTCATTGCCTCATATAGTGCAATAGGTATCGTAGAAGATACCGTATTGCCAACATCTTCCATAAAAATAAAAAACTTTTCTTCATAAATTTTTAACCGTTTACGCAGGTGAGTCAACATAAATTTATTTGCCTGATGAAAAACGAACAAGTCAATATCTTCTTTTTTTAATCCATTGGCAATTAATACTTCATCTATTAAGGGGGGAACCTCTCTTATCGTAAATGCAAATACTTCTGAACCGTTCATATATAAGTAATCGGGAGCAAGGATATTGCCTTCTTCATCAAAACTGAATTCATTGGTAAAGCAATGATTACGCAAAGCGCCATTCTTAACAATTAGCTGCTCATAACCTGAGCCATCGGTTCCAAGGACAAACTCCTTAATTTCTCCAATACCTTCATTTGAAATCAATATTGCAGACGCAGCATCTCCAAAAATAGTTTTATTCCCCTTATCTTTGGGGTGAATATGCTTCGTATAAGTTTCAGAAGTTAAAAGTAAAATGTTTTTTGCAATACCTGCTGATAACAAACCCTTAGCTACTGCCAAACCATAAACAAAACCTGAACATCCTAAATTAAAATCAAAAGCTCCACAGTGTTTATTTAAACCAAGCCTATCCTGTAATATACATGAAGAAGAAGGCAAATAATAATCAGGACTTTGCGTGCATAATAGTAAAAAATCTATATCAGATTTATCAATCCCATGCTCATCAAATAACTTTAAAGCAGCATTAAATGCCATATCGGTTGCTGTTTCATCTTCCCCTGATATGTGCCTGCTTTTTATTCCAACCTTTGATGCAACTTTTTCGGCTGTCCATTCAGGAAATAAGTTTGATATATCTTCATTAGTTAAAACACTTTCTGGTAGATAATAAGATATTGCCTTTACATACGCTTTCATAATATTTTATTTTAATAGGAACCAGGTTATTTACAACGTTTAAAAATTGTTATAAAAATTAGTTATGTTACCTTATGCTAATTGTGGAATATTAATTTTAAAGTAATGTAAAACCACCGTCAATTAACAGATTTGAACCGGTAATCCATTGTGAAGCATTAGATAAGAGAAAGATGACGGCATAAGCTACTTCCTCAGGTTTGCCGTAACGTTTTAGCGGATATTTTTTCATATCTTCCTGCAATTGTTCCGGGGTGATTATCCCTTCAGAGAAAATCGCAGTATCTATCATTCCTGGATTTACAGAATTAACCCTAATACCTTTCCCAGAAAGATCAACAGCCATAGCTTTTACAATACCATTGATAGCTCCTTTAGAAGCGGAATACATTGAACCTGCAACTGCAGAACAGAAAACACCTGCAACAGAGGATATAAAAACAATCGAAGCTCCATTTTTTAATTTTTTCTTTTTAAGGAAAGCTTGCGAAATGAGCGTTGGAGCCATGAAATTAACCTGCATAATAGCTGACAGTTGTTCTTCATTAATAAACTGGAATGGAAGCGTTTTTGTGATACCAGCACAATGAACTATGCCATCAAGTAAAGGAGTTTTTTCTACTAAATAAGGAATAACCGATTTATCATCCAAGTCTGCTTCGATCTGGATATGGTTGGCATCACCTGCAAGGAAATCAAAAGTCTCTTGTAAACGTATCGTATTCCTGCCACTAATTACAACAGTAGCACCCATTTTTGAACATTCAATGGCAGTGGCACGTCCTATTCCGGAAGATGCACCTGTGATAAATATAGTTTTCCCTTCAAGTGAAAAAGGATTACACATTGTATTACATTTTCGTTTTAATACTATTATATAAATCTTCTATGGTTTTTGCCATTCGAATGTCTTCTCCTTTGATTTTAACATTATACTCCTCATCCGCTAAAGCCATAAACGCCAATGCAGTCAAAGAACTCCAGCCTTCAATATTTCGGAAAACGGTATCCATAGTTAATACATCTGTAGGTTCGTCATCAAAAATGGTGATGAAATCCTTAATAAATTTATTTGTGTCCATGATTATAATTTAAGGTATATTAGACAAAAGTAATGTTTTTTTCAGAAGATGCACAAAAACTACTGATTGAATATTTTGCTGATAGCTAAAATAATAAGCTTCTTTAGCCAATGGGTAGCACCTGAAACCATCGTAAATATTGTTCTCAGTTAAACTGGATAGATCAATAAAATTTTCAATTTTGGCATAAGTTTCTAATTCAAAATACATTAAAATAACCAATTTGATTAATCGATCTGTAAATAGTCAATGCATTTATTTCCCATTATTAGCGTTTAACTTAGAAAGTAAGAGAAGTAACATTTTAAATGATAGATTGCTTTCCAAAATGGGGATGATAAAATTGGCAAGAAAAATCGGGTGAACTATTTCTAATTACAATATTATCAATATGAAGGGTTTCCACTCCCTACATCCCGGCCTCATATTGGCATAAGACGTCTTTACATTCATTTGATCCTAAAATTGGAGGATATCCACCAAAAAAGTGGAACTTATCTGTATCTTCAATTATTGATTTGTACGCAGTTTGAAGCTCTTTAGGTGCATAGTGATTGACCCAACCTCCCGCAAAAAATATTACCCGATTCGGATCGATCCCTAAATTTCTAATGTTCGAAGGATCTGCATAACTAATTATTTCTTTTACAGGCGAAATATTACGGATATATTTAATTGCTTTTCTAGATATTTCAGGTTTCATAATGGTTCCATTTATATTAAACGCGACTTCTTAAATGTTTCTTTTTTAATTCTTCTTTTATAATCCTTGGAATTGAAGTGAAAAATAATATTTCTCTACGTATTTGTTTTCTTGGCTCTTGAAATAATCGATAAAGCCATTCGAGTTTGAGTCTAATCACAAATTTAGGGGGCACGTTTTAAATTAGGCATCTCTGCATATACATTAAATATTGCTCCAAAACCAAACATAACTCCCTTGTTTAGATAAGGTAAAAGTAGATTCATAAATTTTTCTTGCTTTGGAGCTCCTAAGGAAACCCAAATTATATCTGGCTCATCATCATTGATCATTTCTCCAATTTGTTTATAATCAAATTCCGTAACTGACTCTAAAAGGTAATGGTACAAAACACATAGAACTTATATCTGGGTCAATTCGGGATAGATTTCTTTTTAAATTATGTAAAACCTCCCGGGGTTGAACCCAGAAAGAATTGACGGAATTTTTTCATCCTGATATATTTAATAAATAAGTCCGTACCGCAATAGTTGCTATATTTCGTTCCATAAATCCAATTGATAAAGATCGGTACCCAATTACTATCACAATTATTAACTATAGCTTCATTTACCATTCGCAAATGATCAGGATTAGTATTAGCCACTGCTAAATTATTCCCATCTAAAGAACAAACATATCCTGGTTTCTGATTTGCGATATGGTACAGAATTATTTCATCGACTTTGTTTTGGTCAAATTCATAGTTGATGTTAAAATATTTTTTCATCAAAATTGCTACTCCCCAATATTAAAATTTTATGTGGTTAATGATTGATAATTGACATTCTACAATAGACGGAACAAAAACAAACGTGTTGGGATAACAATTAAAAGTCTTCACAACAATAATAAACGATGCATTTCCTTCCATAAAGTAATAAACACTTCCATCGATGGATGTTGATGTATTTCTATGCTATCACCTGTTGTCAAGACTCCAATAGCTACTTGAGTAAGATTAGATAAAACATACTTTTAATAAAAATCGTATTTTCTCCAACTCCATGCGATGTTTTAACAGGTAAAACATCTTCAAGTTTAACTGTCATGATATAAGTTCTTTTCTTGTAATTGTTTTTCTATCCACTGATATTGTTGTTTCAGTCCTTCAAGCAGAGGGACTTTAGGCTCCCATCCCAATATTGATTTTGCCTTTGAATAATCTGCGCTTCTTGCTTTATCGCCTTCCGGGCGAGTTGTATCGAAAAAAATTGGTATGTTTTTGCCTGAAATTCTAACAACCATTTCAGAAATTTCTTTTATAGATGTACAAACAGAGGGACCAATTTGTATTGTCCCCTTTCCTAAACCTTTTTCTAAGGCAAGGCATAAAGCATTGACAATATCATCCACATGTATAAATGCACGCCCTTGCTCTCCACTTCCCCATACATTAAAGGGCTCTTTAGGAAAATTGATTGCTTTTCTAATAAGAGCCGGGATTACCTGGCTTCGTTCTCCAAAGTCACAAGGAGAACCATAAACATTATGAAACATTAAAATACATGTTGGAATTCCGGTTTCCCGTTCTAAGTACTCTGTTTCAATCTGTCCCATTAGTTTACTCCAGCCATAAGCAGACTCAGGCATAGCAGGAAAAAGTTCCTCTTCACGCAAGGGGATAACTTCCAATGAGTTTTGTCGTGTAAGAGGAAAGCTACATGCGGTGCCAACGTATATAAATCCCTTAACCATATTCTTATACTTACGAACAGTAGAAATAATATTTGAATTAATTAAAATATTATTGCGGAATAATTCTCCCTGATTATTAAAAACATAGTCAATTCCTGCTACAATGTCTGCCAAATGAATAACATAATCTACTTTAGGCATTATAAATTCCGAAATATCAGGTTGTAGCAAATCAAGTTTAAAAAAATGGGTATCCAACGGAATTACTGGGTTTCCCATATCATCATTAAGGTATTCCAATTTACCACGCCAAAGGTTGTCAATTACAAAAACTTCGTTACCCTCCCTAACCAATCGTTTGACCAGATTTGAGCCTATCATGCCGGCACCACCTGTTATAAGAATTTTTTTTGAATCCATAAAATGATGTTATTTTCTAATTATATAATAATTTGATGGATAAAAAAAATCTGCAAGCATAATCTTGTCAATGAATTTAAAAAATTTTAAGAATTTTGGGTAATTCGATTTTATCCATTCTCCTCTTATTGAAATGGTTTCATTAAAAATTGGTTTGGTCATTGCAAGAAATTCCTTTTCAGTAAATCCAGCATGCGCACCAAATTCGTTTTTAAATTTACCACACAAACGCATTTTATAATCATTTAAATTGAATTTAATTATTTCCAACAAAGAAATATTTAAATGAGAAAAGATGTATCCTGGCAACATCCTTCGTCTATTAGGAAATCCGATAAATATTATTCCATTTTTTGATAATACTCTTTTTAGCTCTAATAATACTTTGAGGGGGGCGTTAACATGTTCAAGTACATGATAACAATATATTAAATCAAATTTTTCATCACTAAAAGACAATTTATCTATACTATCCATTTTAAGTTGAAATATCCTGTTATTAACAGATTTAAATATTGGAAAAACATTCAAATCAATACCATATACATTAGCTTTAGTATATTTAAAAAATGGGTAAGCTTCATTTCCTTTACCACAACCGGCAATTAGAATATTTTCAATTCTTTTATTCCCATATGATAAAACAATATTTAATGCCTTTTCAATTTTATTTTCTAACTGTTCTATTTTAATAGTTTCATCATAGGCATAGCCTTTAACGTTATCATATGTAGTCATATTGTTATATAATTATTTTTCTTAATATTAAATATACACTATAATCTTTATTTCTCAAAACCCATAACACAATCATCATATAAATACTTTGTAAAAGCATCAATGTGAGATTTATTTGTTAAATTTAAAATTCTACAATTTTTTCTTCTGGCAAAATCAGCTAAAATCCAATAATTTTTAAACACATTCGAATAAATTTCTAACAATTTATAAAGTTTAGGAGATTCCTTATCCTCGGGACTCAAATATACAGGATTGAAAGAAGTATCATTATCATAGAAATGTGGTTGAGCCATATATACTTTTGAGTCCTCCAAAACCACAATAGAATTTACCCATGTATGATCAACTCCACTTAAATAAATAGTCTTAAAGTCACTCATAATAGCATAATAAAGTGAAGGTGTAATTACATTTGCTGCTTTAAGTAAACCTAATCTATGCTTTAAGCTAAAAATAATAAACCATGTAAATCCCTGTACTGGAATACTATTAAAGAATTTGAATTCAATAAATTCATTTTTACATTCCTTATACAATTTTGATTTTTTGAATTCAAAAGGAGTATAAATGATAATAGGCCATGTGGTTTCGTTTAAAATACGTTTAAATATTTTATTACATACAGATATAACTGAAGAATGATTGATCTTATTTACATCAAGTGTTTCCCAATAATATGGGTCTAGAAAAACATAAACACTTGGTTTTAACTTAATATAGTAATCTGACAATGCAAAATCATTTAAACATATTATAAATTTATCTGATATATTATTTTCAATTATTTTTAAATCTTCAAGTAAGGAAGGTCCATTACCTAGTATAACACATTCTTGATCTATATGTTTGACGAATCCTTTTGTTTTTTTTGAAAATATAAGAATCATAAAAAATGAAAATGTAGTATAAACTAAATTAATAGTTATGTCTAATAGTTTTAAGCCTATTTTTCTTATCATATGTGATTAAAAACTTGTTTATTTGAAATTCATTTAACAGGAAAAATCATTAACATCCTCTTAATTTTTTTCGAATGCTTAATTCACTTTCATATATTTTTTTTACTCCATCCCCAAGATAATTATTTACAGCATTAACTTGTTTATAAAGTTTATCCATACCCTGAATCTCAACACTTGAAGATTGGTCAGTACCCCACATCATGTGATCTAATGTTATGTGTCGTTCTATGATTAATGCACCTAATGCAACTGCTACTGTCGTAGAATCAAGACCATACTCGTGTCCACTATATCCAATAATGCAATTATATCTTTCTTTAAGTTTTGGAATCATCAATAAATTTAATTCTTCATTTTTAGCAGGATATGAAGAATTTGTATGAAGAATTGCAAACTGTTTTGCATTTTTAACCAGTATGTTTACAGTATCGTCGACTTCCTCTATTGTACTCATTCCAGTAGATAGGATAATAGGCAAACCTGTTTTACAACATTCAACCAACAATTCTTTGTTTTGGTTGTGAGCAGATGGAATTTTTAAAAACGGAAGATCATATTGCATTAAAAAATCCAAACTATCTAAATCCCAAACAGAAGCTGTCCAGTCTAAAGGTTTTTCCTTGCAATATTTATCTAAAATATCATATTCGGATCTACCAAATTCAATTTTATATTTGTATTGCAAATATGTCATTTTCCCCCATGGAGTATCTCTTTCCACATTTTTTTGGTGTTCTGGTGTTGACACTTCAGGATTTCTTTTTTGGAATTTTGCACAATCCCATGAACATGCAAAAGTAGCATCCATTAATTTTTTAGCTATTTTAATATCGCCATTATGATTAATGCCAATTTCGGCAATCAAATAAGGCTTTGTAAGTTTTGATAAATCTAACATAATAACAAATTTTAGAGATACATATTAATATGAATAAATTATACTAAATTAAATTTCATAATTATATTTTAAATATACATTTTACGCTTACCAAGAAATCCAACCCCCATCTATTGATATAATAGATCCTGTCATGTATGAAGAATTTTCAGAACAAAGGTATTCCATTAGACCATTTAACTCATCTTTTCGCATTAATCTTCCAGAGGGAGATAATTTTGCAAACCTACGTTTGAAATCATCCCCTTGATTATTTTCAATTCCATGAGGTACCACACAATTTACACGAATCTTTGGTGCAAAATGAACAGCTAAATGCTTTGTGAGTTGAGGTACTGACGCTTTTGAAATAACATAAGCTATATTTTTTTCACCCCCATTATATAAATATGGATTTGGAGCAACAAGTGAATAAGTCGATGCAAAATTTATAATTCCTTTTGCAGCATTTTGAAGTGCAAATTGACGACAAACCGAAAATAAAGACACAATATTTACTTGTAAATATTTATTAATGGTTTCTAAAGAGATATTAAACAAATTCTCTCTGGCACTTTCATCAAAAATATGATCATTTATAGCAAAACAATTAATTAAAAAGCCAGCTTCAACTTCTTTAAAGAAGCTTTTAACAAAGATTTCGTCCGTTAAATCGTGCCCAAGCTTATAGTCAATCTCAATGATTTCATTTCTTTTTGACAAATAATTTGTCAGTTCAGTACCGATAAGACCTTTTGAACCTGTTATTATAATCCTGTTTGCACTCATTATTAACATTCCTCCTTTCCTCGATGAATTATTGATTCTTAGGATTATAATAATGCCCTATTAAATTCATATCACATTGTAAGGTACACTTAATGGCTTTGTTTAGTTCTAAATGATCAATACGGAATTGTTGATATTTTCCTCCATTCCATATATCATATAAACTATCAATACGGGCATCTCCCAACACAATCTCATTATTAAAATCTTCCATGCACATAGCTGCCTCTCCATTAGATTTTATCGTCATTGACATCCATGGATGCTTGCAAAATTCTGACCAATGAACAGACGTTGTTCCATGATAATCCTTACGATACCATTGTTGATCTTCGCTCTTAAAATATATGTATATATCACATTTTTTGAATGCATCTTTAAGCTTTTCAAACTCTTCCTTTTGATTAGAACGATGTAAATCAAGCATTGTTATTATAATTGTAGTTTTATAATTGTTTTTAGCTTTTAAAGCTAAAAGTTCCAAAATCTTTTTATAGCTTTCAGTAAAATTAGATGCTTGACCACGAATTTTTTTATGAAGCATGTCATCAACAGTTTCTATTGAATATTTTATATAATCTAACCCATTTCCAAACATTGTTTTAGTTCGTTCCAAATCAATATTGGATGGATTACAACTAAAGTAAGATTGGAAACCTCGCTCTTTTAATATTTTTACATATGCTGGCATGTTTTTATCTAAAAGAGGGTCTCCATAACCATGTAATTGAATTACTTTAGGTATGATATACAGAAAGAAATGATTTTCGCTCATATCATTTGGCTGAACTCCGTATCGATTTATAACAAATTCCTCCCATGCCTTCCAATCCTCTTCACTATGAGGTTCTATTTGATCTACTATACTTTTGAATAAATCAAGTTTCATTGTCTCAATTTTTCGAGTCATCATTGTAGTACGCGGACACATTTCACATTTCATGTTACATGCGTTAGTAGTCTCAATGTTATAAATTACAGGCTTTTTACTACGTATTTCTTCAAACGCTTCTAAAAGCCATTTCTTATCAATTTTTTCACCATTATCTAAACGGGTTTTAAGACTATTGATCTTACTATAAAAGTTTATATCAAACATATGATTTATATTATCTATTTTTAAGTTTTTTAATAACAGTTCTTAGAATTTCAGATTTTTGTTTAGCAAGTTCTAAAGAGCGATAATTAGATTTCCATTGTTGTATAAGAGGCTGAACTTTTTCAGCAACTGGACATAATCCTTGAGGGTATGAAATATTTTCATATGCATCAGGCAGACGTTTCACGAATTTTCGCTCAGACATGACTGGTTCAAGATATGGAACACTCCAAGCACCATAAAAACCATCTCCGCCAGCTTCTACATATGCTTTACGAAAATCTTCCCATGAGACTCCAATTTTTTCTTCCCCAAGATATTTTACACCAAGTGTATAATAGGAATTTGTATATTCTTTAGGTGTTTTTTGAGGGATTAAATAATCACATTCCGATTTCATTACATCGATAAAATATTGTGCTGATTTAACGCGCAAGTTTACTAATTCATCGAGTCGTTCTAATTGTGCATATGCAATAGCAGCTAAAAATTCGGATAAACGATAATTCCATCCAATTAGATCATGTCGTTTATAATGAGGACTTTGAAAGGTATCAGCATTTAGCCGGATACGTCCTTCTTCTGCTTTAAGATTCTTAAAACCATGCCCTCCAATTTTACGAGCCAACTCAGCATATTTCTCATTATCTGTCAATACAATACCTCCTTCACCACAAGAAATATGTTTCGTGTTTTCGAAACTGAAACTTGACATATGCCCTAAAGTCCCTGCTATTCGGCCTTTATATGTACCAAGAAAACATTGAGCATTATCCTCAATTACAACGAGATTATGTTTCTTTGCAATATCCATAATAGGATCCATATCACAAGGAAGACCATATAAAGCAACGGGTATAATTGCTTTGGTTTTTTTTGTAATACATTTCTCCAATTTTTTGGGATCCATATTAAATGTATCAGGATCAATATCGCAATATACTGGGATGGCATTTGCATGAATTGTTGCAGCAGTGTCCATAATTACAGTAATAGCCGGAGATATAACTTCATCTCCCAGACCTACACCTGCAGCTTCCAGTGCCGCATGTAATGTTGATGTGCCAGAATTTAATGCAACTCCATATCTTGTTCCCATTTTTTTAGCAAATGCTTTTTCTAAGGTTTGGTTCCAATTACCAGATGTGGCAGCCCAAGATTCCGAATTCAATACTTTTTCAAGATATGCCAATTCGTTACCTAACCATTTCGATGGATTTTTTAACTCATTCATAATTATTATTATTTTAATTTAAGCACTGTTTTCATTTTTTGATTATCCGCCCATTGTTGTTGACGAAAAAAGTTGATTTTATTAATCTCAGGATATTTATTAATAATGTCGACAATGTCATTTAATGGTAGATAGTCATTCTTTTTGCCAGATTTTTCAATTACAGTATTAAAAAAATTGTAGTCTTCCTGATAATCAAGAGTCATTCGAATATCTGATCGTATAAATTTCTGGGGAATATTTTCTAATTCCTCACATATAAACAACCCAGTTTCTGTAAAATAAACCCACATCATTTCTGTTTGATCAGAATCCTTAATTTCACAAACCTTATTTAATGCAGAGACTTTAATTCCATAAGTAAATGCACCTGTGATAACCTTCTTTGATTCAATAAAATCGGAATTATTTCGTAAATATTGTTCAAACGCAAGATCAATTAAATTTGGATCACAAAAAAGGTCATCACCGTCTGCAGTACAGAAAAAATCGATATTAAATTTTTCAGCAGCACTTCTCCATCTTTCAAGTTTGTCTTCTTCGGATCCTCTAAAAAAATCGATTTTATTTTGTAATGCAATTTCTACTAAAGAATCATCTTGTTTATTTTCTGTAGTACAGAGAATTATTCTTTCAGCATTTTTGGAATACTTCATTCGTCTAATTACATATTCTATAGTAGGTATTCCCTGAATTTCTTTAAGTGCTTTATTTGGTAATCTAGTTGACCCATTACGTACAGTAATAAAGATAGCTTTATTCATATTTATTTAATTTATAAATTAATTATGTGTGTATTTTTTAATTTAAAATGCTATAATTTTTTCATTACTTAATATTTCAAGAACATCACGTATGACACCTTCTCCGCCTTTAGATTTTGTTATAAATTTACTTATTTTTTTAATTGATTCCGCTGCATCCATAGGTGCAATAGGATAGGCAACATATAGCATAGCTTCTAAATCATTAATATCATTTCCCACATATACAACTTTTTCTTTATCTATTTTCTGTTCTTTTAAATAATTTTCGACAATTATTCTTTTATTTTCAACATCATTTATACATGGAATATTCAGCTTTTCAGCTCTTCGTTGTACAATTGGATTTGTTTCAGTAGAAATAATAATTTGTTTTATATTTCGTCGTTTCAATTCAGAAATAGCTAAACCATCTGAACGATTAACAGTGACACTTTCGTTCCCATATTGATCAATTATCACTGTATTATTGGTCATTACACCATCAAAATCGTATATTATTAATTCAATCATATTTTTTATATTAATTTTATGTGTTTTATTATTTAAATAATGATAGATATAATTTATTATAATTGCTTATCATATTAAAAATACTAAAAGACTTCTTTAGCTTTTCATTGGCATTTTTACCTAGTAAATCCATCTTTGATTTATTATTTAGAAGCTTATAAATAGCATTAAATAAATAATTAGGTGAGGAAGGTGGTATTAAAATAGCCTCTTTGTTGTTTTCTAATAATTCAGTTGTACCAGGACAATTTGTAGTTACAATTGGTTTTGAAAATGCCATATACTCCAATAAAGTATTTGATATACCTTCCGTATAGGTTGTTAGCACACAGATGTCAAACATATCGATATAATCTAATGGGTTTTTAACAGCTCCAGTAAATAAGAAATTAGGTATTTTAGAGTATCTTCCTTTAAAATTATCTAAGTTTTTACCATCACCAATAGTTATAAATATTAAATCGTGATTTATAGACAATAACTTAATAGCAGCAGTAAAAAATGATTCATAATCTTTGTCATCATCAAATCTAGCAATCATTCCAATTATATAAGTACATTTTTTAATATTTGGAATGTTTATCTTCTTAATATCAGCTACCCTGCCAAAATCAAAACCATTATATATTACCATTGATTTAATTATTGGAGCATTGAAAGAGTTAATACCAACTTTTGAGTTTGCAACAATTACATCCGAAAATCTAAAAGAAAAATTATATAATAAATTGGTTTTAAAATTATTTTTTTCTCCATCAGCACTTGCAATACTACCATCTATTAATTTAAAATTAAATACATATTTCACTATTAGAATTTTACATGTAGCAATAAGCATCCAAGAATGTATAATGCTGGGTCTTTCTTTTTTTATAATATTTATTAGTTCCAAAAAACCTAAAAAACTATAATTATTGCATCTTTTAATACTATATATCTTCGCATTTAGATTTTTTATTTCTTTTTCATAAAATACGTTTTTATCATAGTAAACCAATACAACTTCAAATATATTATTTACCCCTTTTAATAATTCAAGAAATCTTCTTGCCTTACCTCCAATTTTTAAGGTGTCTATAATATAAAGTATCTTCATAACAAATAAATATGATATTATTTATTGCTAATATCTATAATTTTTTACCTTTATATTTAGTATTTAATATTGATTTAACAACATCCTGCATAATAAAATATTCTGGAATAAAATCTCTTTCATGCCAATTAAGATTATCATCCCAATAACCAGGGCATTCTATGTAACCTGTTTGTACAAACCCATAACTTATTTCAGTAAGCACATATTTATTATCATTATTAATCAAATAGTCGAAAGCAATTGCTTGAGCATTAATTTTATTATTTAATTCGAAAGATATTTTTATACAATCAATCGGAATTTGATTTTTATCGTACAATATTTTACCACTACCCGAAGCTCGGAAATCGTTACTACGGTTTAATCGCTTAATCCCAAATGCCCTTTTTCCTATGACAATGATTCGTATATCATGATTATTATTAATAATAAAGTCTTGAAAATAAATGTAACCCTTTTCCTTACACTGCATTTTGGAATTTTCTGTATTGATAAACAACTTAGCCAGTCCTTTGAAGATACTACTAACAGAGCTTTTACCTTCGTTATATAATCTTATTCTTTCTTTTAGATTTCTAACTCTATTAAATTTGGGAAATCCGCAATTAAAAGCTTTTCGTACAAGCTTAACAGCTTCTTTTCGGGTACGTACTAATTTAACATTTGAGGAACTAGCTCCTCCTCTCAATTTAAATACTTTAGGAAAGGATGTTAAGTTAATCCAATTAAGAGCTTCCTTTTTTGTATAAAACACATAACTTGGAACAAATGGAGCCTTAATCGCTTCCAATAAGTATTTTTGTCCGACTTTATCATCAAAATGCCAACCTGTATTATAATCTGGAAATACTACCTTCCCTGCTTTTTGAACTGAATAAAGCAATTGCTTTGCAAAAAGAACATCTTTATAGTTTGATTCACTGTGATGCCATAATAAGGCATCGCAATCTGATATTTTTTCAATAATGTTTGAATCATAACAATTTACTTCTTTGTATGAAAGGCCCTGTTTTTTACAATATTGCATCCAGCGTTCGCTAAAACTTCCGGGTCGATGATGTATTGCTATTTTCATGGTTTATTTAGATAATTAACCCCACCTGGAGGTGGTAATGTTTTTATAGATAATTTTTGAATGTTTTTTAGAATTATTTGTTGGTCATTTAAACTAAGGTAAATAATTTCCTGTTCTATATTTTGAGCAACCGTTTTAAGAAGGGGTATTTTTTGAACATCAAAACCCATTAAAATACTCATGCGAATATCTGTCATTGAATTGTTGTTTGCAAACAAATAACTCCTAATGGCAAAGGTTATGGATTAAGTGGCCAGTCTCCCTGCCCACCTATTATTTCATCACATAACGAATGAGGTTGAAGCTGAGGTGTTTTGGATATTGTACCATCTTGTTTCCCATAGATTGCTATCTTGTTTAAATCAATTACCATTCTCCAAGCCGTGTCATTGCCATACCATCCCGCAACTAAATAATGGACTTTTTTAGGAAAAGATAACTTCCACATGATTTTAGATAAATAAATCCAGAACCATTATAATTTTTTACCTCGTTTTCTATTAGCATTATCTAAAAAAGATTCTGATACCCTTCGAAAAATATTTTTACCAGGATAGCAGCCACCTCCAAATCCTATACCGCCTACCCTATGATGAGGTAAGTAGTCTTTATCTCCATTTAATCCAACTAATATTTTTAAAGCTCCCGTAATACCTATTTTTTGATGTGTCTTTATTTTTGAAATAGAAATTATAACATCTGCATCGAACAATTCCTTTGTAATACAATACTTGTGTTTTCCCATTGTGTGAGATTCGGCAAGACTATCAGTTTCATAATCTTTTACTCTGAAATTATTCCTTTTTGAACTTATTGATTCAAGGTAACTTTCTTTACCAAGATCAAAAATTACATACTCACTAAGGGGATGTCGTTCTCCTACCGGATTATTTTGTTTCGGGTCAAAAGTAACCCTTCTAAAATCCTTTATTTTAATAGGGATATTGTATTTTTTGTTGAGAAGGACTATATTATCTTTAAATGATTCTCCAATCATTTTATTCCAGTCGCAACCCTGTATCGGCGCATCACCTATTAAAACAGATGCAGGCTTCTTACTTAAAATAACTACTAATGCAGCCAAAAGAAAATTATCATGCGTCCTTAAACAAAATTCATCATTTTTATTTTTGTTGTGTATAACCCAATTAGGTTTCAATAGAATATTTTTATTTCTAATAATCTCAATAGACAGATTTGAATCTGTTATTTCTTGGATTTTTTTATAAAAAATTTCGATCCTCCTATAGATAGCTCAACTTTTCTATATTACGATCAGAATCGTCTGAGAAAAGAGTTTTCAAGTTAACAAAGTAGCTCATAACGTATACTCAAAATATTATTTAGAAAATCCGGGTGATAAAATAAAAATAATTTTATGCAAAAACCTACTAAATAAATTTTTTCTATTACAACCTAACTTATTCATAACTATAGTTAAATATAAATATATATTATATCTTAAATAGCGGTATGTGGTGATATCATTTCGTAAATACTTTTTAAAAAGAATTAACATTTCCCTCGCATATTTTTCAGAAATAAACATTCTGCCATTATTTATAACTGAATTAGAAGATTTTCTATATTTTACTGTAATTTCATCTAAAAAATGAATTTTATTTTTATTTTTTGTTAATATAATCCACATTGGAAAATCATCTATTAATTTAAAATCTTCATCATATCCTCCTACTTCTTCAAGCACTGATTTTTTAATAAAAACAGCTGGGCCTATTACTCGGTTTTTTTTTAAAAGAAGTTGATATTGTTCTTCGGATGTAATACCTTCTTTGAAGAAGCAAATATTATTGCAATTAGTTCTACCAATAGAACATTTTTCTTCAAAATTATCCTGATATATTTTGCATTCTGATTGAACAATTTTAATATTTTGATCAGTTTTAATGTATTTTAAATTAATGTCAATACAATCTGACATTAATGCATCATCTCCAGCAACTGACTTTATCCATTCTCCTTTGGCAGCTTTAAGTCCCCTATTAAAATTAGCCGATGTACCTGTATTTTTCTCAACAGTTATTAATTCTGTCCTAACAAATCTACCTTTATTTTTTTCGATCCATTTTTTACAGATTTGAACAGTATCATCGGATGAACAATCATCGCTTATAATTAATTCTAAATTTTGATATGTTTGTGCTTTGGCACTTTCAAGCGCTTCCAGAACAAATTTGGCAGAATTATATGTAATAACAATTATAGAAGCTAAAACACGATTATTTTTATCGACCTTCATTTGTAATGTTATTTTTAGCAATTAGCATAGAAATGTTGTATATATTTTCTCAACAAATGGATTTTGCACCTATTTTATAATTTGGATGAAATAAATGTGGTTTTTTTAAAAGAATTTGATTCTTTCTCACTTAATTTATTAATTGAATAAATACTTGCAATAAATAAGAACAGAGTTGAGGGAGTAAAAAGAAAACCTGGTCGCTGATATAACATTCCCAAAAAAAGAAACAAATACCCAATGAAATACTTGGTTTGTTTAATATTTTTATAAGCATATAATGAAAATGTTAAAATTATTAAGATAGAAAACACTAATCCATTTTGGACAATTGACATCTTGTAAGAAGAAGATCCCTCTCCATAATCGAAAGCATATTTCTCTCCTTTACCCCATAACAAATCATTACTATATATAAAATCTTGATACACATCATCAAGACTACCCGTAGATCTATTATCGCCTTTTATCCAGCCATTTTCAAAAGTAAACCTATCCCAGATTAAAGCGTTTATAAATTCATTATTACTACTCATTAAATAAAATATAAAAAATGAAAAAATGAAAAGTAATCTAATTTTTTTCTTTGTTAAATATATAAAAAATATAAAAATACTTAAATAAAAATAAAAGGAAAAGGAAAAAATACCAGCAATAAAAAGAATGATATTTTGTTTAGATCGCAGATTGAAATTATCAGCAAATAAAAGCATTATTGTCATACTGCCAACTACACCGGGTTCATCAAACATGCCACAAAAACGTATGTTTAAATATTTAAACCCCAGAGGCCCTTCTGAAACAAGAAATGGATATTGAAAATATTTTATTCCTTTAAGATCATTTAGAGGTGAAATTAAGTTATAATGAATATCTATATTAAAGAAAACAATAAAAATATAGGTAAATAGAGATAATAATAAAGATAAACAAAATATATACTTAAAATATTTTAAATATATATAATATTTATCTTTTTTTAATAAAAATATTAATATCAGAATGAAGCCACCCAAATAACCAAATATATTTGATGATCTAGAATATTTTTCATAAAATACACAAAGAGAAAACATTATAATTACAAACATATTAAATTTTGTGATATTTACAAGTCTAATGTTAATTATTGTAAATAACATTATCAGAAAAAATGATATCCTAAAAAATAGGTCTTTATGCCAAACAAAATAAGGATAACATAAATTAAACAAGCAAAAACCAAATATAATTGCAATTATTTTTGATCTATTATTTTTTAGATTAATAAAATTTAACATATTTGTTTGATAATTATAGTTTTTATTTTTTATTTAGTAATTTTATTATTATTGATTTTATTTCAATTCTTTTATCTAGCTCCTTATATGAATGCCAAGCTGAAATAATTATCAATAAAATTCCTATAATATAAAAATATGGCTTAATTGTAAACTTTACTATAATAAAACAACTTAAAGCTAACAAAAACTGAATTGCAAAAATGCGTAGAAAAGAGGATTCAAAAGAAAATTGGTATTTTATATTACTTAAAATAAAAACTTGAATTAAATAAAGCAGGTATCCAACCATAAAAGAAATACCCAAACCTGTTAATCCCATGAAGTAATATCCGAGTATATTAAGTACAAGGATATATACGCTGGCAATTAGCTCATTCCAAAAAAAAAGTTTTGAAGCACCTTTAGCCAATAATATAAATGAAATGGACCAACTGCCAGCTTTAAAAAGCATGCCCAATGCGGCCCAATGTAACATCGCATCAACAGCGATAAACTTATTAGAATATAGAATGATAACTACCCATTTGATAAAAACCAGAAATACTATTAGAATAGGAGCCAAAATCAACAACGCAATTTCTGCCTGCTGGTTAATAGTTTGTTTGCAAAGTTCGTTGCTATGTGCTATTGCCGAAAGGCGAGGGTAATAGTCGGTCCCCATGGCAGTAAAAATCAAACCAACATAGGTGTTGATAATGGCAAAACCAGCAGCGTACAAACCAACTTGTGAAACGCCACCTGTATGGCGGATAAAGATGCTTACCAAATATGACGCTCCCATAGAAATTAGTCCACTCAGGCTAATCAGAAATCCCATGGTAAGCATATTTTTACCTTCGGTGATCGTCCTGACCCGTGATACTTTTACAGGTGCTATTTTAATCTTTTTTGCAAAATACCAAGAAAGCAACAAGGATATTACAGATGTAATTATGATGGCAGGAACAATGCCGTCAATACCAAACCTGTAGTATAATGGAACCGTAATAATTAGCCCCAATGCGCTGCCGGTTAAACTTGCTTTTGCCAAGTACTGCAATTTGCGCATTCCTTGAAGAAGAACTAATTGCCCAGTAGTCAACTGGTTAAACAGGAGTGTTATAGAAATCCAAATAAAGGCGAACGTATAATCGCGATTGCCAAAGGTAAGTTGGCTTAACCAGGGAGAAAGTACCAACATGACCAACGTACCTAAAGTGCCGGTAACCCAAACCCAACGCCTAAGTACTGTTACTACTGTTGCAATTCGTGTTGCATTGCCTGTGCCATTGGCAGAAGCTACATCTCTTACTGCGCTTGTGCCTAATCCGAAATTCGTTAGTCCACCTATTAAGCTCACGATTGAGGTAAGTAATCCGGCTATTCCCATCCCAGCAGGGCCTAACAATACTGCAATGAATTTTGATCTTATAATTGAAATAATAATGCTAAAAACCTGTACTCCCCCAAAGAGAGATGTGGCTTTCATAATCTGGCGATAAGAGTTTTGCTGTTCTGTCAATTGATTAGTAATATTATAAAGCAATGAACTATATAATAAGAATCTAAAACTTATTCATAGTCTGAACTACTTTTTCAACTTCTATATGATTCATTACAGCACTTATTGGCAAACTCAATTCTTCTGAATGAATCATTTCTGTTATTGATAAAATTTTATTATTCCATTTTTTATAAGCATATTGTTTATGAGGAGGAATAGGATAGTGAATTAATGTTTGAATATTATTTGCAGTAAAATATTTTTGGAGTTTATCTCTTTGTTTGGAGCGGATGGGAAATTGATGCCAAACATGGGACTGCAGATTGCAGATTGCAGATTGCAGATTTTCTTGTATTGGAAGTACAATATCCGGATGTTTAATATTCCCACAGTAGTATTGTGCAATTTCACGACGTAGTTGATTTTCTTTATCAATATATTTAAGTTTGATGTCGAGAAAGGCTGCTTGTATTTCATCCAAACGACTATTTAAACCCTGGTATTGATTGTGATACTTCACATTACTTCCATAATTAGCAAGTGCACGTACAACTTCAGCTAATTGCCCATCATGGGTGGTAACAGCACCTGAATCTCCTAAAGCACCCAGATTTTTACCAGGATAAAAACTAAAGCCGGCAGCATCCCCCAAAGAACCTGTTCGTTTTCCATTCCAAACTGCTCCAATTGCCTGAGCATTATCTTCAATAATTTTTAATTCGTAGTTTTTGGCAATCTTTTCTAATTCGGTACTCCAGCACGCTTGTCCATATAAATGAACTACCATGATAGCACGGGTTCGGAGTGTTATATGCTGTTCAATAAGTGAAATATTAAGATTGTAAGTGTTAATGTCAGGTTCTACTAAAACAGGCTTGAGATGGTTATCTGTTATGGCGAGTATGGTAGCAATATAAGTATTGGCAGGTACGATGATTTCATCGCCTTCCTGCATAACCCCTATTTCTTTATATGCTTTCAGGATAAGCCGTAAAGCATCCAGTCCGTTTGCTACACCTATAACATGTTTTACTCCAATAAAATCTTCAAAATGGGATTCAAATTTTTTTACTCTTTCTCCTAGCAAATACCAACCGGAATCTATTACTTCTGAAGCGGCTTGTTTGAGTTCATCGGTATATTGTGCATTTATTTTTTGTAAATCAAGAAATTTAATCATGCCATTAAAAATTTAAAACTATTGCTCCCATCGAAAGTCCTACACCAAAACCACACAATAGCAATTTGCTATCTTTTTTAAATCGAGATTCCTCACTCGCACGCTTTAATGCGATTGGAATAGTCGACGATACAGTGTTGCCACCATCTTTTAGATTAATATAAAACTTATCCTCAGGAATATTACAGCGATTTCGCACAAAATTTAACATATATTTATTAGCCTGGTGAAAAATAAATAAATCCACATCATTAATTTGTAATTTGTTTTTTTGCAAATTCTCATTGAGTAATTTAGGCACTTCAAAAGATGTAAAATCAAATATAGCCTTTCCATCCATATAAATATAATCATCGTTACTTAAAAAGGTGTCATCTTCATAAACATCAATTGAATTTCCAACGGACTTATTTCGCATTGCTCCATTTCTAATAATTAATTTATCGTAACCAGCACCGTCTGTAAAGTAGGAAAAATCCATTATCTCCGCATTCCAAAATGAAGAACTATGATTAAATGAAACTAAACATGCAGCTGCTCCATCCCCAAAAATTGTTTTGCTGGACTTATCTAATGGGTGAATATGTTTAGTATAAGTTTCTGAAGTAATGAGTAAAATGTTTTTAGCTTGTTCGCTTAATATCAATCCCTTTGCTAAACCCAAACCATAAATAAAGCCAGAACAGCCTAAGTTGTAATCCATAGCTCCACAATTTTTATTTAAGCCCAATCTGTCTTGTATAATGCAAGCTGTCGTCGGCAAAAAATAATCAGGACTTTGTGTACAAAGTATCACATAATCAATATTTTTTTTATTTATATGATATTCTTCAATTAGTTTTCCCGCAGCTTTTAATGCCATATCACCGGCAGTCTCATCCAAAGCAGTTATATATCTCTTAAAAATTCCCGTCTTTGCTGATATTTTATCAACAGACCATTCAGGATGCATTTCTGATAGCATCTCGTTTGAAAGACATTGTTTCGGAAAATAGTATGAAATTGCTTGTAAATATGATTTGTTCATTTTATTGCGTTTTGGACAAAGTTATACAAATCTGCAGGTGTTTTACACTTAAGAAAGTCGTGAACGCTCATCTGATACTCAAAATGATCTTTTATCATTACAAGTATTGACATTCCTGTAAGGGAATCAAACGAATCATTATCCCTAAAATTAGTATCTGGGGTTAAATTCAAATCTTCGCCATCAATAAACTGTGCGGCAACTTTGATTGTAAAGTCTTGTAAGTTCATAGCTTTAAATATTTATTCTGTGATTAATTCTGCGTATCCAAAACCATCATATCCATAATTATTTCCATTATAGAAAAGATATCCTTGACCATTTATTCTTACAAAAGAAGGATAAGCCATCATTTGTGAATCCCAACCATTTACTGATAATGGCAAATTAATTTCTTTTTCAATCCAAGTCATTCCATCAACAGATTCCGAATAAGTTAATTGGTATGGAATTTCTTCAGAGCCAAATCCATAAAATAATTTATAGATATTTTGTTCTTTAAAAACAAAGGGACGTCCTACTCTATGACAACCTTCGGGTACAGGAATTGCAACAATACCAGTATTTGGAAAATTTATTCCATCGAAAGATTCCATATATCTAATATCATATGCCGCGAGTGTTTTAGCTTTTCCATTAACAAAATGATCACCTGCACCATACCAAGTTCTCCAAATACCATTGTCAAACAGTATTGAATGAATAACTCTAAATAATTCCTCATTTTCAACACGATCAGTTATAGGTACTTTCTTTATTCTATGGAATGTTTCACCTTCATCTTTACTTATAGCTAAACCTGTGAAAACCTGGAATCTTACTTTTTCCCCTAAAGCATAACCAGCATAATATAGGTAAATAAAATTATCTCTTTTAACAGCACAAGTTGGAACAACACCATTTTCATCAAACATTCCTTTTTCACCTATATCAAAAACAGGAGAATCACTTACCTTTAATATTTTTTGTGGATTATTTATATCCAAATCTATGTAACCAATTCTTGAGACCCCCTGTTTATCTCGCAAACCAACATATACACGAATTTTATCATTAAGAATAAGTGGTGTTGGTTGCAAAGTTGAATTATTTTTCCAATCTTGCAATTTATCTGGGCTGTAAATCAATCCTTTTTTTATCCATTTCATAATTTAACTATTATTCGTTTACATTAAAAAATCTTTTTGCTGATAACGGGTGCTTTCTAGCAGGGTTCCCCTTATATATACCATCTCTCTCAGTGTTTTCTACAATCACAGAACCTAAGCTAATTAAACAGTCATCAGCAATTGTAATATTGTCGGCAATAGAAGCATTAACTCCGATAAAGCAGTTTTCTCCGACCTCGCAAAAACCCGAAATTACCACATGAGAGGTGATAAAACAGTTATCTTTAATTATACTCCGATGTCCTATATGATTTCCACTCCATAAAGTAACATTATTGCCAATTTTTACAAATGGCTGGAGTGTATTATTTTCCATTATAAAACAGTTTTCCCCAATTTCAACATTATGCCAGATAAAAGCTTTTGAGCTTATATAAGAAATTATATTATATCCATATGATTTACACAAATTATATAAGCGAGTTCTTAAACGATTAAATTTTGTGGAACTTACTGCAATGAAAACATTGTACTCATTGATAGGAAATTTATTGCAAATCTCATTAAGGGAAAATACGGGTAAATAAAGAAAAATTTCTTTATTTAAAAAATCTTTTTCAACAGCAAAAGCAACGACCTTGTATTCAGAATCATGTGTAAAGTATTCATAAGCAAGATGCGCTGTTTCTCCACTGCCAATAATAATTAGTTTTTTTTCTTTCATATAACCACTTAAATTTTATATTCATAAATATCGTAAATTAATCCTCTCCCACCAAAACCTTCCTTTTGAAAGATTAAAGCATCATTTAATTTGTTTCCCATTTGCTCAGTTGATTGCCCAAAGTCAAAAAAAGGTATTTTTAAATAAATTTCATTGATTAATTTATCAAACAACAAGTCTAATACGCCCAAATCCTTGCCTTCAATACTAGCTGATATGTATTGCGTATGCAAAACTTCTTTTGTGATATAAACAACCGTACCACCCAGTGGATTGTTGTTTTTTTTAGCTAAATATAATTTTATGTTATTTGGAAACTTGTTATGGAGTAGTTCTATCTCATCTATTGAATGAACAGGTTTTATTCCATATTTTTGTTTTAAATTATTATTCAATATTCCCCAGAAAGCTTTAAAATCATTACTTTCTTCAATTATTATAGAATTATTTATTGCTTTACGAATACCAGACTTTCTGGATTCTACAAATTTGATTTTATTGTTTTGATAAATTGTTGATGAAATATTTCGTCCTATTATTTTTGCTTTCTCTCGAAACAAGGCATACAAATCTTCTTGTGCCGAAATAGAGTGATAGATGTATGGAACTGGTTTGTAAATGACTTTATTAATTCCTTCTTTTTTAAGTTTTATATTTAATAATTCAAAAATTTCGAGCATTTCTTTGACTGTTACTTTTGAAGACATTATGAATCCACCATATGTTAAACCCTGATGGGAATATAATATTTCATTATCACGATTTGCCGGGAGTATCGCATGCAATTTCCCTTTACGATAAACCATATAAGAAAAGTCTTTAAACCTGTCAGAATGATAATCCATATAATCTCTTTTAAACAAAAAAGTTCCATTTTTTGAACTATCAACAAACAAATCCCATATTCTTTTTTGCAAAATAGAATATCTTACAATTTCAAACATTTTTATATTTTAAAAATTCTTCATGCACTCTAATATAGTCATCTTCATTATAAAAATGTGAAGATAAAACCAAGCAAATAGCTCCAGAAGAAAATTCCATAAGTTCACGCCATATGCCTGGAACAACTAGTAAACCATAATTTGGCCTATTCAAAGTAACAATCTTCTTATTAATTCCATCATCCAACATTACATCAAATGAACCGCTAGTAGCTACAATTAACTGATTCAATTCTTTATGAGCATGCCCGCCCCTTGTTTCTCCACCAGGAATATCATAAAGATAATAAATCCGCTTAACATCAAAAGGAACATTTTTTTGACCTTCAACAATAGTTATATTTCCGGATCTATTATGAATTTTATTTAAAGAAATTATTACACAATCATATACACTATTTATCATATTGTTACTTATGATTAAGAAATTTATTATAATCAAGAATATAATCTTCATTATTATAAGGCGTTGAGCTTAGAACTAATGCCAAAGAATTAGTTGAAAAATTCTGCATTTGCCGCCATATAAGTGAAGGCACATATAACCCGTAATAAGATCGATTTAAGGAAAAGGTTTGTTGTAATTTTCCATCTTCAACAATCACATCGAAACTTCCTGAGAGGGCAACGATCAATTCCTGTTGTTGTTTAAATGCATGTCCACCACGTACCTGACCTCCAGGAACATCATAAATCCAATAAACCCGTTTAATTTTAAATGGGATATGTTTTTCCTGCTCAATAAAGGTCAGATTACCACGAGGGTCTTCAAATTTTGGAAGGTTGATAAGTTTAATTTCAGAAATTGACATGCAAAATAATTTAAATTATTAATCAACGAACTTTGGATAAAAGGCTAATTTCATTTATTTCAGGTTATTCCAATACCATTCTACAGCTTCCTTCAATCCTGTTTGCAGATTATGTGAGGGTTTATAACCCAAATAATCTTCTGCTTTTTCTATGCTTGCCAACGAATGAGGGATATCTCCCAGACGAGTAAGACCATATTTAATTTCAACATTCACAATTTCGGGATCGTATTCGCTCAGATATTGTTTTAAGTATTTAACAAGCATGTTTAAGTCGTTGCGTTCGCCAACGGCGGTATTGAATATAGGGGCAGGAGACAAAGGACAAGGGACAAGGGGCGATGAAGTTCTTTCCCAAGTGGCAGCAAGGTGATTCATCTGGATAACGTTATCAATGTAAGTGAAATCGCGGGAGTTAGTGCCATCGCCGTTAATCACCGGACTTTGGTGTTGCATCAGCAACATGGTAAACTTAGGTATCACGGCGGCATAGGCTCCATTGGGATCCTGGCGGCGGCCATAGACATTGAAGTAGCGTAAGCCTATGGTATCTAATCCATAATTTAAGGCAAAGACATGGGCATAGAGCTCATTCGCATATTTGGTAACGGCATAAGGAGAGAGTGGCTTACCAATAATGTCTTCAACCTTGGGCAGGTTTTCGGAATCACCGTAGGTGGAGGAACTGGCAGCATAAACCATCCTTTTTACTTTAGCATCCCGTACGGCAACCAGCATATTCAGAAAACCTCCAATATTCACTTCATTAGTCGTTACCGGGTCGTTGATGGAACGGGGTACAGAGCCAAGGGCTGCTTCCTGTAAAACAATATCTACTCCATCTACTGCTTTTTTGCAGTCGGACAGATTTCTTATGTCGCCTACAATCAAGCGGAAGTTTTTATGGTCAATAAAATCTTTGATATTACGGAAATGTCCGGTGGAGAAGTTATCGAGACAGATCACTTCATTATCGTATTTCAGCAGGTCCTCACAGAGATTGGAACCGATGAACCCGGCACCGCCGGTAACGAGGACGCGGGAGTCTTTTATTCTGGTATATGTCATCTAATGTTTTTTTGTCAACAGATTTCTTTTGTCAACGAATTACACGAATTATACGAATTACTATTAATTTATTAGTGTAATTAGTGTAATTCGATGATGTTTTTGGGGTCAACGAATTGAACGATTTTTTTTTGTCAACGAATTGCACCAATTTTCACGAATTATTTTTGGTCAACGAATTACTCGAATTTTCACGAATTGTTATAAATTATCTATATAGTGCTTATACACTGAATTAATTCCATCTTCAAGGGGAAAGAGGGATTTGAAGCCCAGCTTGCTTAAGAGGGAAATATCCAATAGTTTCTTAGGAGTGCCATCGGGTTTGGAAGCATCCCAGCTTATATTTCCACGGAAGCCTGTGATTTTTTTTATCAGCATGGCTACATCCTTAATGGTAAGGTCAGTGCCGGTACCTATATTGATATGGGTGTGATTATATTCATCGTAAAGCTGCGGGGAGCTTACCTTTTGGAGGATAAAGACACAGGCAGATGCCATATCGTCCACGTGCATGAATTCACGGTAGATGGAGCCGGTGCCCCAAAGTTGGAGTGATGAGGTGATGGAGTGATGGGGTGATGGAAGTGGTGATTCAAGAGGTGATAGAGTGATGGGGTGATGGGGTGATGGGGTGTTACTGATTCCATACTTATTCAGGATGTTCAGGATGTCTGTTTCATTGGCTTGTCCGGAGATGCCTTCGATGGGTCGTTTATCAAGGTCTTTCCGTATTCCTTCCCAGTCGTTGGTTTCCATACATTTTCCTAAATGGAACTTACGGATAAGGGCAGGCAGCACATGGGAGGTTTCGAGGTTGTAGTTGTCGTTTGGTCCATAGAGATTGGTGGGCATCACGGAGATGAAATCACTACCGTATTGGCGGTAATAGCTTTCGCACATCTTAATGCCTGTTATCTTAGCAATGGCATAAGGCTCGTTGGTAGGCTCCAGGAGTCCGGTAAGGAGGCTATCTTCCTTTATGGGCTGCGGTGCAAGTTTGGGATAGATACAGGAACTGCCAAGGAAAAGAAGTTTCTTTACTCCATATTTCCATGCGGAATGGATGATGTTATTCTGTATCGTAAGGTTCTCGTAGATAAACTGTGCCCGATAGATGCTGTTAGCCATGATACCTCCTACCTTAGCGGCGGCATCCACTACATATTCCGGTCTTTCCTTTTCAAAAAAGGCTTCAACATCAGCCTGACGGGTAAGGTCGAGTTCATCTATGGTACGAAGGACAAAGTTGGTGTAGCCTTTGGATTTGAGGTTCCGTAATATAGCAGATCCCACCATACCGTGGTGGCCAGCGATGTATATTTTGCTGTTTTTATTCATTTGAGTAGTTATTATATTATGTAGTTATGGAGTGATGGAGTGATGGGATCACTTTATCACTTCTTTACCACTTCTTCATCACTTCATCACTTCTTCACCACTTCATCACTTTCATCACTTTCATCACTTCTTCATTACTTCTTCATCACTTCTCCTTCTTATCTTCTCAAAGTCAGCATTAACTATAATCTTCACTAACTCTTCGAACTTCGTTTTTGGTTCCCAGCCTAGTATTTTTTTTGCTTTAGCCGGATTGCCAATAAGGATTTCTACTTCGGTTGGGCGGAAATAACGCGGATCAATGGCTATCACCTCTTTACCGGTAGATTTTAAAATACCTTTTTCATCAATACCTTTACCCTTCCACTGAATTTCTTCACCTAAAACGTTAAACGTTTCTTCAATAAATTCGCGGACGGTATGAGTTTCGCCTGTCGCCAGAACAAAATCACCGGGTTCGTTAGTTTGTAAAATACGCCACATTCCTTCTACATATTCAGGTGCATAACCCCAGTCGCGTTTGGAGTCGAGATTGCCAAGGAAGAGCGTATCCTGTTGTCCAAGGATGATCTTAGAAGCTGCAACGGTGATCTTGCGGGTAACAAAGGTTTTGCCTCTGCGTTCACTCTCGTGATTAAAAAGAATACCATTGCTGGCAAAAACATTATATGCTTCACGGTAATTTACCACTATCCAGTAAGCATATAGTTTAGCGGCTGCATAAGGACTTCTGGGATAGAAAGGTGTTTTTTCCGTTTGGGGAATTTCCTGCACTTTTCCATAGAGTTCGGAAGTAGAAGCCTGGTAAAAACGGGTATTTATCCCATTTTCTTTAATAGCATCCAAAAAGCGGAGTGTTCCAATACCATCTACCTCGGCAGTATATTCGGGCACTTCAAAAGAGACCTGGACATGGCTCTGGGCTCCAAGGTTATATATTTCGTCGGGTTGAACTTTTTCTACCAGACGGTTTAGGTTACTTGAGTCGGTGAGATCGCCATAATGAAGGAAGAATCGTTTATTATATATTTCTTTATTATGGAACAGGTGGTCAATACGAAAAGTATTAAACGAGCTGGAACGCCGCATGATGCCATGGACATCATATCCTTTTTCGAGGAGCAACTCGGTGAGGTAGGAGCCGTCCTGTCCTGTGATGCCGGAAATTAGAGCTACTTTATTAGTGGGCATGGTCATTGTTTTTAATGAAGAGTGAAGAATTTCACTGTTAGTTTTTTTATCTTTCGTTATTTGTTCTTTTTGCGGTGCAGGTTGATCCGCAGATTATTTTGGTCAACGAATTACACGAATTTTACGAATGTCTTGGGGGCAACGGATTATTTTTGTCCGCAAATGACGCAAATCAAAAGAATTGCTATTAATTTATTGATTAAAACTGATTTTATTCGTGGTAATTAGTGTAATTCAATGATGTTGTTTTTGATCAACGAATTATTTGAATTCACTTAAGAAAAGTTTGTTTTTTACCATTCGTTATTTGTTTATAATCTGCCAATAGCCGCCTTTAGCTGAGCCGATACGCTTAAGGAGTCCTTTTTGTTTAAGCTTTTGCAGATCTCTTTTTATGGTCTTTACGTTTACATTCAATTTATCAGCCATTTCTTCCATCGAAACAGTTTCCTTTTCCTTCATCAATTCCACTATTAAATTTTCTCTATTTTCAGGGACATTTTCAGGGACATTTTCAGGGACATTTTCAGGGACATTTTCAGGGACATTTTCCGTTTCTTTATACCCGTCAAAGGCCACCACCTGGAAACCTTCTGAGATATTTTCAAAAACGGGTACAGGCAGGTTTGCTTTCTTAAAGTAGTCGATAACACGTTGGATACCGCTGCCGTATTTTTCGATAATACCTGCCGATTTGCAAAAGTCAGCGATCAGTTTGTTTCTCGGCGTGGACTTGTACGTATTATTTAGAAGATCGTCCACCGTGATGGTATCTGGAAGCCGTCCGGGATTATAGAACTCGATTTTATGGTCGAATACTTTTACGATGGAATCAGACGATGACCGGTAATCCCTGTGGATGATCATGTTTAGAATGATCTCGCGCAGGGCATCCAACGGATATTGCCAGCGTTGGGTATTACGAATCTGCGCTGTAACGATCACTTCCCTGTTGATGTGCTTCTTTACAAAATTCAGCACCTCATCGACCTGGTTCAGTATATCGCACTTACTTCGTGCCGTATCCTTGATAAGGATATTGGTCTGAAACCGGCCTAATTCTACCGTAGTAAACAACGTTTCTTTTTTGGTAAACAACAGATAAACGGCATTGGTAATAGCTCCGTCGCGTACCAAATCGTGTTTAAGCAGAAATGTCAGCGGATCATCGGTTATGTTTAGTTTTAGTTCCCGGTTTACGGTATCTATCACCTGCTGTACTTTGTCTAAAGAGATGTCTTCCAGCCCGAACTGATGTGATAGGTAATAATCCCAACTGGTATTGAACGTTTGCAAGTGCATATTGACTACTTCGGTCGTTGACAACAGATGGTTGCTGTTTTTTACCCGCTTATAGTATTTGCCCCGAAAAGAGACCGGTTTAATGGGATATTCCTGCAGTTTGAGCATAACAACGGTTTTCCCGTTCACATCGAGTACTTCTCCATCAGGAATCAATGTGGGTGAGGTTTTGGTTTTCACCTCGTTGATCCACTGTACCACTGTTTCCTGAGAGATTTCTACTCCCTTAATCGTTCCATCGTCCTGCACACCAATATATACACATCCTCCTTTGGCATTGGAAAATGCTACCAACGTCTCAATAACCTCCGCCTGAAACGAGTATTTGAATTCTACCGTTTCTGATTCATTGGTAGGAATGGTGTATGTATTATTGATTTTTGTCATTTACTTATTTGGCTTCAGTCTTCAGATTCTCGCAGATTGATCCGCAGATTTATGATGGTCAACAAATTATTTTTATCAACGAATTATGCGAATTTTACGAATTGTTATTAATTTATTGATTGGAACTAATTTTATTTGCGGTAATTAGTGAAATTAGTGGATAATGTTGTTTTTAGTCAATAAATTGCATTTATTTTTTTTAATTCGATGATGCCTGTTGCTGATTATTTTTGATTCAGAATTTCGATGATTTTAAACTTTCGAATTAAGTATTTCATTAAAATATAATCTTACGGAAGTACTTACTTTTTTCTTTACTGTTGTCCAGTTTTGCTTTTTTAAACACACCGGGTTCATTTCAGATTCTGCATCTTCAAAATAAGATAGTGACTTAAGTACATGTTGATAATTAACCACATTATATTTTTTAGTATAGAAATTCAGCATATCTTTCAACGAAAAAACTTCTAATAAAGCAGCAATATCGAAAAAATCTTTCTTTGCCCCACGGTTGGTAACGGCATTCAATTTCATAGCTGCACCATCTGGCAAACTGTATAGGCGTATTGCTCCGTCATTTAAATCCGGTCTAACCTGCTGGTAATTATATGTCAAAAATTGTACCCTGATATTATTGATAATACAATTAAGTGTATTTTCCTCGATCTCGATAAATTCTTTATCAAGCCTGAAATCTGAAGAAATCTGTTTAGTCAATTCATTGGCGTTAAATGGGTGATCGGAGAAAAAATCCAGGTCAATAGATATCCTGTGTCCGAGTTGTAAGGCAAGCGCAGTACCACCTGCAAGTGCAAAACCGGAAAGATAATCCTTGGAAAACAACCGGTTTAGTAGTTCCAAAGTAGCTGGCTCGACTGTTTCCTGATGAAGCATTTAAAATTCGTAGGTTTCAGATTAAATAAGACGCAAGCAAAAGTAAGTGTTTTTTTTCGCAGGGAGCCTGCTTTAACGATTTCTTCCTTAATTCTCTTTTTACCATAATACCGGATTATTTCAATCAGATCGCTGAGTGAACCATAATCGAAAACCTTTGAAATAATATAGATACTGTATTTTTGATATTCTTCTGCTGTTTTCTCAAAATGAACATCCCAGAATGGAACGGAAGATATATCGGGAAGTTTTTTCAATTTTAATGTTGTATAAAGAACAAAGATAATGAAAAATTATCAATTTATTAATGGTCCGCAGATTCAAGCAGATTATTTTCGTCAACAAATTATTTTTGTCAACGAATTACGCGAATTTTTTGTCAACGAATTACGCGAATTTTACGAATGTCTTGGGTCAACGAATTATTTTTTGTCCATAAATGACACAAATTAAACGAATTGCTATTAATTTATTGATTGAAAGTAATTTTATTCGCAGCAATTAACATAATTAGTGAATAATGTTGTTTTTGATTTAACAAATTATATGATTCAACACTCAGTTTTATAAGGGTATCCATCATCATCTGATTTTGATGAGCATCTTTTTTATCAGAGATATAGAGTTCTCCCATCATTTCATTACAGCGTAATAATTCTTTACATTTTCCTTTCCATTTGAGATATTCCACCGTAAGTGCGATGAGTTTAAAAGCTCTTTCGTAGGCTAAGTTTGTTTCTTGTGTAAGGTGATTATTTATACAGTTTTGGGCACGATTTAACTCATTGGCAATCATCAGCAATTGTTTCCCTTTCGAAAAGGTGCTCCATTTTTCTACTGAAAGTGTTTTATGGTAGATCAAGGAATACATTAGATAAATTAATTAATCAATAATTCATTAACAATTTGTTTGATAACATTTTGAATGTCAATATCCTGAACTTCCATACTTCGGTTATTTTGTGAAAGGCGAATGTTAATAAAAGATGTGCATTCGATTATACATCTCCCCGAATCACTACGTTTTCGGAACACTGCCCCGTCCCGATTCGCCTGACAGCTTTTCGGAACCAATCCCGCTTCGCAGGATTAGTAGTCTTCGAGGTCTTCCCGAGTCGCTTCGCTCTCGGGACAGGCCGCTTACAGCTTCGCCCTCTCAGTTACAGGGAGATTTGTAACCTACGGGGAATGAGTTAGTTTTTAAATTTACTTTTTAACGGTTTGAAGGTTAAAAAGCGTTTATTAATTATTTTCCCACAACAGCAAAGTATCCGTTTGGGGATAGCTCTGGAATTCGGAAGGGGAAAGAATGATATATCTTATTTTTCGCCGGATCATGGATTCGGCCTTTTCTATTAATTGCAAAAGATAGTTTTTATCAATGTCGGAACCTATGATTAGGAGGTCAATTACCGTGCTGTTGATGCCCCGGGCAAAACTTCCACCAAGCAGCACCTTCAATACTCCGCCTAACTTATGGGCGATTTCCTCCACTATGGTATCGAGCCCATAATGTTTTAACACGATGTTATGGATGTCGCTAAAAAGGGGATGCTGAATATTTGCAGAAAACATTTTCTTATTTCCCATGGAAGCAGAGCTTAGCAAGCCTGCCTGCTCAAAACGGTTCAATTCGAGGCGTATTGCATTGGTAGATTCTCCAAATTCAGATTCCAGATCGCGCAGATAGGACGAGGTGGAACTGTTGAGGAAAAACTTCAACAGGAGTTTTAGACGCGTTTGTGAACTGATTAAAGTGTCGAGCATGATTTCAGGGTAAATTTATCTATCTATAAATTATAACATTAATTACATTCATTAATTGAGTAAAAAAAGTACTCAAAGTTATAAATAAATTCTATTAAATCTCCAAACTTTACAAAATATTTTTAATATTCGTTCACTTTTCAATGTATTATATTGTTTATTAAATAATTGCATTATGAAATTTTTTCCACAAAACCGATGGGAACGGTTAGCAATAACGTATGCCCAATGTGCTCAATCTGAATCTTAATTTTTTTATTTCCCTTGTATTCAATCATTTCGCCATGTAAACCAATAAAAGGTCCCTGTTTTACAACTATGGGTTCTCCTGCTTCTAATTTTTCGGTAGTGATTTCCGTTTCGGCTCCGGAAGCCATGGCTAATTTCAGGGTTTCTATTTGCCAGTCGGGTATGGTAGCGGCCTTACCTTCAAAAAAGATATAGCGTACAATTCCATTGGTATTTAATACATTAAAATATTCCTTTTCACTGATTCTAACGAAAATATACGAATTGATCAACGGGACTTCCACCCATTTTTTACGATCTTTCCATTGGTGTAACCGCCGTTGTAAGGGCAAATATGCTTCTATACCCGCATCCTGAAGCTGTTTTAGGGCTTTTTTTTCTGCACGTGAAACGGTATAACAGGCATACCAATGGTAAGGATGTGCGTTAATTTTTATTTGTTCGTCCGCTTTATTCAAAAGGTAAAGATTAAGGATTTACTTTTTTGCAGCCAACGGGTGATATTCGCCTATAAGTCCGATAGCCTGTGCATTACGTATTTCGTAAGCCATCTCGATGCATGGGCGGGCATGTTCCAACCCAAAACCGTTGCCATTGATTATTTGTTTGTACGATTCGGTGTGCAATTCGGTAAAGCCTCCGCTAAACTCAATTTCTTTACCATCCACAGTGATGGAGCGATAAGTACGTTGTCCTTTCTGTTTGATCTCTGCGGGTATATTTTCATAATCCACACTCAGAAACCAACGGACGCGGGCATGTTCCAGATCAATATAGCCTGCGGCTTTATCAGGCTGACTTAGATGGACTATGCTTTGTTTAACCTTGCCAAAGATCCAGATGAGCATATCGAAAAAATGGATGCCAATATTGGTAGCTACGCCACCCGATTTTGCGCTATCGCCTTTCCAGGAAATAAAATACCATTTGCCACGGCTTGTAATATAGCTTAAATCAACATCATAGACTTTATCCTTAGGTCCATTTTCAATTTTCTGCTTCAGTTCGAGCAGGGCAGGATGAAGACGAAGTTGCAGGATGTTAAAGATCTTTTTACCCGTTTCCTTTTCTATCTGGTTTAATGCATCCACATTCCATGGATTTAGCACGAGGGGCTTTTCACAGATCGCATTGGCATCATTCCGAAGGGCAAGGCGTATGTGAGCATCATGCAGGTAGTTAGGTGAGCAGATACTGACAAAATCAATTTTTTGTTCTCCCTTGCGGCGAAGTTTATCCAAATGACGGTCAAAACGTTCGGATTCCGTAAAAAAAGAAGCCTGAGGAAAATAGCTGTCGATGATGCCCACGCTGTCGAATTTATCGAGGGCGGCAATCAGGTTGTTATGAGTTTCTTTGATGGCTTTCATGTGGCGTGGAGCAATATAGCCAGCAGCGCCGATGAGACCAAAGTTTAATTGATTTTCAATAGTATTCATTTCAATTTCTATTCGTTAAATTTTTCTCAAATCTATAAAAAATTACAATATAAATCAATCCGGGAGGAAACCTTAATGATTTATTAACTGTTAACGGGAAATCATATTATTATATTATTCTGAAACGTAATGGACATTTTTGATGCTATTTATCTTCACGAAAATTCATCATGAAAAACCTAAAAATAAGACCCCTCCCCAACCCTCCCCTCGCGAGGGGAGGTAGGTTTATGTCTAATTTTCAAGATATTACCGGATAAGTGGGGTCAGATGAAACGAAAGTTTCACTACGTTAAAAATTTCTGTTATAGAAAACGTAGAATATCTTTATGCCTTCTTAGTGATCTTGGTGGTTCGGTTTTTTTGAAATTTAGCCACAAAAGACGTTGTTCTTTTGATAAGCTAAATGATTGTTACCTTTTATCTTTATCATCAGGCACTGCGTTTTCGACAGATAAATTGAATTTTTTTGGATATTTGGCATTCTTGGTTCGGTAAAAAGCTTCAATTTGGGCAAAATCATCTTTAAAATTTCCTGAAGGGTAGAGTACCCCTCCTATTCCACCTTCTTTTTTTGCATAATCGAGATAACCAAGGACAATGGGAACTTTTGCCAGCAAAGCAATGTGATAAAATCCTTTTTTCCAATGAGGATTTTTTTTGCGGGTACCTTCAGGAGTGATCAGAATAACAATGGATTCGCGTTTGGAAAATTCATCAGCCACAAACTGGATAAGATTATTCCGTTTGTCGCGGTCAACGGAGATATATCCTTTTTTTTTCATCAGCAGACTGAGAGGAAAGAAAAACAACTCCTTTTTGATAAGAATTTTGGGATCTATTTTCATTAGAATAAAACACAGATATCCAATAAAGAAATCCCAGTTACTGGTGTGCGGGGCAACAATCAACACACATTTTTTAACTCCGGGAGGCATGGTCCCCAAAAATTTCCAACCGGAAAGTCTTACAATCTGTTTTGATAAAAATTGAGCTAATGACATGATTCAGTGTTTAGTCGTATCAATATAATTGTCCATGCTAAGGCAAACTTCTGAAGCAAGGTCAATAGCAAAATGCAGTATTTCTTTCCATTTTCCGGACGGGATAGCGGTTAAATCTTTTTTCAGAATCCTATTCATATGTAAACCGTATACAACACCAGAATTAAACGTATCGCCTGCTCCGATAGTACTTACCGGCCGAATTTCTTTTGAATCCAGATGCAAGTCAAGCCCCAAAGTATGAAGATCAACTCCTTTGCTGTTCCGGGTTAGGATAAGGATTGGCGATGGGTTCCGAGTACTCGGGAACGATTGTAAAGTTCCCATGTTTTTCAAAATTTTATCAACACATTTACCGGCATCATCTTCATCAAAAATGAGTTTAAAATCTTCATCGGAAGCTCTGATGATATCGGCGAAAGCCATATTTTCCAAAATAAAAGGCTTTAATTCCGGTAATTGGTGAAGATGAGGCTTACGGAAGTTGGGATCATAAATAATGACAGTATCGTTTTCACGAGCCTTTTCGAGCAAAGCCATGACAGCCTTACGATTTTCCTTTTGAATGGCATAAAAAGACCCGAAGAGAAAAATATCGCCGGAGTGAAAATCCGGCAAGGAAATTCTGTTTTCTGGCTGCACTGTCTGGCGATAAAACTGATAGTGCGCATCGTTTCTTTCGTCCAGAAAAGCCAGTGCAACCGGAGTTTTCCCGCTATTGCGATTTACCAAAGCGGTACTTATTCCATTATCGTGCAGAAAATTATCAATCAAATCCCCTACCCTGTCGTTGGCATATTCGCTGATAAAACTTACCGGCAGCCCCAGTCGACCCAGGCTGATGCTTGCATTAAGCATGGAACCGCCGGGAGTTGAAGAAACGGCAACGTTATTCCGGAAAAGAATATCTAAAACGGTTTCTCCTAAGGTGTAAATCATCTGAAAGCGAGGCTACAATTAGTATTTTATTTTTTCTTTTCAGGGAGCAACACTGTCCGCACATAATGATCGCGTTTCATAAAATTTTGAGCCGCAAGCTGCAAATCAGAAATGGTGATGGCATTGACCCTTTCGTTGAAATCAGGAATTGTGGTTAAATCATCACCATTAAAATAAGATGATTCAATTTTCCCGAGCCAATAGCTATTGGTATTCACATCGGTTTCATGTTCGCGGATAAGCAATTCCTTTACCTTGTTCAAATCAACAAGCGTTGGGCCTTTTTTCTGAATTTTGTTAATCTCTTTGAAAACGGCTTTGGTCAGCTTACCGGTATTCTTTGGCGAACATCCAAAAATGGTCATAATGGAATATTCGCTTCGTGGATATTTATCCACCATCAACTGTACCTGAGGAGAATATACTCCGCTCATTTTTTCGCGTATAACTTCGAGGAGTTTAATAGACAGAACTTCCTTCAACATGCGAAGTTCCATTCTGTTTTTATCGTTCCACTCGAACTTACCTGCCATGACAATTCCCACCATACTTTTGGGTTCGGTACCTTTATAAATACTAACGTCTTTGATTCCTTCGGGGAACTCCGGGCTAACATCTTTCCAGGTTTCCGTACGATGAGTTACAGGAAGGCTACCTATATAGGATTGAACCACCGGAAGGATGGAATCAATGGCAAAATTGCCCACAATAAAAAACGTAAAATCACCAGCATCGGCAAACCTGTCCTTATAAATTTCAAACAGAATATCCATACTTATTTGATCGAGTTGTTTTTCGGAAGGGATGACAACAACCCTCGGACTATTCTGGGCACACGTACGCATCAGTGTGTCGTAGAAGGCAATCATCGGATTGTTTTTAATGAATTTCAACTGATTTTTGGTCTTGGAAAGAAAAGTTTTAAGCACGGTGGTATCCTGACGGGGCGCTGTAAAATAAAGATAGGTAAGTTGCAGCATGGTTTCAAAATACTGAGGAGCAGCGCTGCCACTAAAGCCTTCTTTTATATCAGAAATATATGGATTTACTTTCAGCACTTTACCTTTCAGCTTCTTTTCCAATTCCACATTGTCGAATTTGCCCACCCCGCTCTGGCTGACAATCTGCGAGGCAAAAAAAGATGACATAAAATACTGGTCGAGATATAGGGAATTACCACCGGGGCTGACTGCCGAAAAAAGGATTTCATCATTTTTGAAAACGGTAGGTTTCATCACCACCCGGATTCCGTTGGCAAGTGTTATTTCCGTAAAACCATATTCCTTGTTTTCCACACGTTTACTAACTTTTGAACCGGCCAGCGGTTGGCTAAATAATGGCGCTTCGCTGAATTTATCCACATAAGCCGTAAGTTCCTGCGTAGTGGAATTTTTTAAAATTTCGAGCACTTTTTCCTTCGATGGTATCTGAATGCCTTCTTTCTGGGGAGCCGTAATCAACAAAGCGATATTATCATCACTTACCCATTGTTTGGGAAGGGCATTTATATCAACCAATTGTATACCTGGCAACAGGCCTTTCACCATTTCCAGTTCATTCTTGGGACCGGGAATGGGTTTGGCATCAAGATAATTATTAAGATAATCAGAAACATACTCAACGGATTCGGTTTTGTCGGATTCTTTGGCGGCTTGTTCGTATTGCGAAAGGATTTCCTCTTTCTGACGTTCCAACTCGGTAGCGGTGAAACCAAAGCGTTTTACCCTTTCATTTTCGGCAAGCAGAATTTCCAGACCTTTTTCTATTTGATTTTCTTTAACCAAAGCCACCGACACATAGGCGTCCTGGGTACGGGCAATAAAATCACCATAACCGGTATACGCATAAACAAAGGGAGCATCCGGCTTTTGCATAATTTCATTTAAACGGTTGTTAAGCATGCCGTTGTATAAGTCCTGCATCACCACATAGCGAAAATCACCTACGGTATTCACCGGCTGACGCTGATGTTTGTAAAAAACGGATACCATGTTGTTGGTGGCTTCCTTGTCGGCTTCGATGGCAATCAGCGGTTCTTTATTATCGGGAATGCCATATTCGGTACGTTTCTTTTCGTTGGACGGATTGGTAAGCTGGGAGAAATGAGTTTTAACTTGATTTTCAGCTTGTTTCACATCCACATCACCTACGATGACAACGGCCATCAGGTCGGGACGGTACCAGTCGTAATAGAAATCTTTAAGCGTTTGGTATTTAAAGTTTTTAATAATTTCCGGTTTGCCGATAGGCAGCCGTTCGGCATAGCGTGAATCTTTAAGTATCACCGGGATATAGCGTTTCATCATCCGGTCGTCGGCACCCAGACCCAGACGCCATTCTTCGGTAATGATGCCCCGTTCCTTATCTATTTCTTTATTATCGAGGGTAAGATTATGAGCCCAGTCCTCGAGCACCTGGTAGCCTTTTTCCACCAGGTCTTCCTTGTCGGAAGGAACCTGAAGCTGGTAAACCGTTTCGCCAAAGCTGGTATAGGCATTTAAATTGGGACCAAATTGTATACCCAGCGATTGCAGATAGCTGACAAGTTCGTTCTTGGGAAAATTCTTGGTTCCGTTGAAGCACATGTGCTCGGTAAAATGAGCCAGTCCTTGTTGTGTTTCGTCTTCATAAAGCGATCCGGTGTTGACTGCAAGCCGCATCTCCACACGGTGTTCAGGCTTGGCATTTTTGCGGATATAATAGGTTAAACCATTATCTAACTTACCCATCACTACATCCGGGTCTACAGACAGTGGTTTTGATAAATTGACATTCTCCTGAGCGAATAAACCTGAGGTGATAAGCCAGGAAAAAGCAATAGCTATAAAACAAATAAGATTTTTTTTCATGTGTTATTAATTTTTAATTTATAGGTCACATGGAATATCCATAAAATATCATTTCAGTTTGCATTGACATAACCATTTATGGATATTTCATTCGTTGTTATTTTAAGGTGAAATTAAATTTATCCCAAAGCCGGGCTGTTTTTATTAATTCTATTATTGATATAACCGTTTTCAAATTACAAAACCCAAACAACTATCAACCATCAACTATCAACTATCAACTAATTTAAAAGTCTATTTCCAAATCCAGTGTTTTTTTCAGATTAATCAGTTCAGGATTTTTTTCAGCCATTTTATTAAATTTTTCCTGTGGGGTATATGGCTTTGTTTTTTCCTGAACCAGAACTATTTTTGTATTAAGCTGAATCTGAGAATTATTTAGTTTACTTCGTAAAAAACCCAATAAATCGGCTTTCCGGAAAATGATCTCATCTTCCTGTACCTTGTTATCAATCACCAATTCTATCAAAAAGTTATCTTTCAACTCAGGTTTACGTTTGGTAAGGGTGCTGAAGAAATTAGGTGATTCCATTTCAATGCTTGCAGCAAACTCATCCCATAAATTTTCAAGTTGACTCTGAGTAAATTCCGTTGCCGGCTGATAGATTGCCGGTTGGTTTTCTTCTGCGACATCGGCCGGTTTCTCCTCTTTTACAGGATTAATCTTTTGACTGATAGAAATACCTGTGGAAGGAATATATGCTGGTTTTGATACCTGTTCCGGTGTTGTTGCCACAGGTTTAGGTTGTTCGCTTTTAGGATGGTTTGAAGCGGTGGTTACAGGTGCAGATTTCGGGCTGAACCGTGGCTCTTCCTCCGAAACTTTTTTCTCCTTTATGGGAATAATTTTCTCCGGAGCAACGGATAAATTACCGGAAACGATAGAGCACATCTGCATGAGAGCTATTTCGAGACTCAATCGTTTATTATTGCTATTTTTAAAATTAACATCACATTTATTATTGATTTCCAAGGCTTGCAATAAAAACGGAATACTACAGCGAGCGGATTGTTCAAGGTATTTGTTTTTATAGGATGCGCTGACCTCAAGGAGTTTAATGGTAGCTTCGTCATTACTTACCAATAAGTTACGAAGGTGTTCGCCCAGGCCGGTTAAAAAATGCTGTCCGTCGAAACCGTTTTCTATAATTTCGTTTAACGTAAGCAGGCAATGAGGAATATCCGAGGTGAGGAAAAAATCGGTAATCCGGAAATAAAACTCCAGATCCAGGACATTGAGATTTTCAATAACCGAATCATAGGTAAGATGGTTTCCCGATGAATTGACCAGCTGGTCGAAAATGGATAATGCATCACGCATCGCGCCGTCGGCTTTTTGAGCAATCACATGAAGCGCCTCGGGATCGGCAGTAATATTTTCGTTTGCAGCCACATAAGCCAACTGCTTAGAAATGTCTTCCACATTGATACGCCGGAAATCGAATACCTGGCAACGCGAAAGTATGGTAGGAATAATTTTATGTTTTTCGGTCGTAGCCAGGATAAATTTTGCATAAGCAGGCGGCTCTTCCAGCGTTTTAAGAAACGCATTGAACGCCTGCGACGACAGCATGTGAACTTCATCGATGATATACACCTTGTACTTACCAATTTGTGGAGGAACGCGCACCTGATCAACCAGGTTGCGGATATCATCCACGGAATTATTGGATGCGGCATCTAACTCAAAAATATTGAACGAACTGGAAGTATTAAACGAAACGCAGGATGGACAAACATTACAGGCTTCCAGATTTTCGGTGGGATGTTCACAATTGATGATCTTGGCCAGAATGCGTGCACAGGTGGTCTTGCCCACACCTCTTGGGCCACAGAACAGAAAAGCCTGAGCTAATTGCTTGTTTTTTATAGCATTGATTAAAGTAGTAGTGATGGACGACTGGCCCACAACCGTAGTAAAAGTTAATGGACGGTACTTGCGTGCCGATACAATAAAATTCTCCATTGATTATAGTAAGTTTTCAGATTTTGGAAATTCAAAAATACTAAACTTTTTTCACGTATAGCTTTTTTTATTATCTTGCTGCCAATTTAGCTCAAAAAAATGCTACTTGTTTATATACCTAAAATTACTAACCGCTGCGATTATATCTTCAAATTAATCTTCAACGAATTGCTTGGTTTGGATGTTAATCTGACAAATAACAGTGATGAATTTTTGACTTATGAAGGCCCGAAAATCAATTATTCATCCAAAGTTTTCGGCGATGAACTCTTTTTTGATTCAGCCGCTATTCTTTTTGAAACAGGCATCAAAGTACAGGAATTGCGATTCATTCCCTTTGCCGGCACCGTCGCTTTTTTCCCGGTTTACAACAAAAAGTCCGCTTTACCTTTCGACCCTTTTGCCGCTTCCTTTTATCTGGTTTCACGCTATGAGGAATACTTCCCCTTTATTCAGGACCGGTACGACCGGTTTGAAGCCAATCAAAGCATAGCCTTCAAAAACGATTTCTTAAAAAAACCGGTTGTCAATATTTGGGCGCTAAAAATCAAGGAAATATTATTAAAAAAATTCCCTGCACTTTGTTTCCCGGAAAAGAATTACCAGTTTATTCCAACCATAGATGTGGATGCAGCCTGGTCGTACAAGCAAAAAGGTGTTGTTCGTTCGTTGGGCGGATATTGCCGTTCCCTTCTGAACCGTGATTTTTCGGAAATCATACGACGTACCAAGGTCTTGACAAATATAATCCCCGACCCTTTCGATACCTTTACGTATCAACTTGAACTTCAAAAAAAACATAATCTTAAGCCTATCTATTTTGTGCTTTTCGCCGAATATGGTTTAAACGACAAAAACATACCCATTAACAATCCTAAATTTCACATTTTAGTTAAAACCTTATCCGATTATGCTGAGGTAGGCATACATCCATCTTACGGATCCAACACCAATCCGAAGAAATTGCAGTTGGAAGTCAGGAACCTTTCTAAGGTTTTGAACAAAGAAATAACGCGAAGCCGTCAGCATTTTCTGAAGCTCACCTTTCCGACCACCTACCGCAATCTTATCAATCTTGATATTTCCGACGATTATACCATGGGCTATGCCAGCGAAACCGGCTTCCGCGCCGGGATCTGCGATTCATTTCTTTTCTACGACATCGATCAGGATGCGGCTACGCCCTTGCGAATACATCCTTTTGCCGTTATGGATGGAACGCTTCAGGATTATAAAAACATTTCCGCTAATAACGCACCTGCTCACCTCAAACAGCTTATTGATGAAGTAAAAGCCGTCAACGGAACTTTTATCAGCTTGTGGCACAACCAATCCCTAAGCAACCTTGATGAATGGACCGGATGGCGGGCTGTATATGAAGAGATGATTAAACTTGCCCATGATTAAATATCTGAAACATCACGAAATTGACAGGCAACAATGGGACGATTGCATCAATCATTCCGCCAACGGCCTGATTTACGCCTTGTCGTGGTATCTCGATGTGGTTTGTCCTGATTGGGAAGCTTTAATAAAAGATGATTATCAATACGTTTTCCCACTGACGCCGGGGAAGAAATATGGTATCGGTTATTTATACCAACCCTATTTTGCCCAGCAGTTAGGTATTTTTTCCGTTCATCCTACCCATGCCGTAATTACCGGAATGTTTATCAGCGCCATTTCTAAAAAATATCGCCTGGTGGAAATTAATCTCAACGAATCTCAGGGTATACTAACAGAAAATCCTGTTTGGGATACAAATGATAAAAAAATGAGGTTTATCCAGAATCTCAACCTTAAGCTTTCGTTGGATCAAAGCTACGAAGAACTTTTGAGCCGGTATTCGCAAAACACCAAACGCAACCTCAAAAAAGCACGGGAATCGAAAGTAAGTATTGTCAATACTACGTCTGTTACAGAAATCATTCAGATGTTCAGGCAGCATCGCGGCAAAGACATCGAAAAAATGAATGATCAGGCATATGCCATTTTACAGTCTCTTGCAACAGAATGCAACCAAAGAGGATGCCTCAGGATTTTGGGAGCCATGGCCGACGGAAAGTTATGTGCCGGAGTGGTTTTTGTAAGCTGGAACCAACATCATATCCTGCTATTTTCGGCCGTCAATACCCGGGCTCGCCATAACGGAGCCATGTCGCTGCTCGTTGATTCATTTATAAAAGAACATGCCGGAAGCGATGGCATTTTGGATTTTGAAGGTTCCAATGATGTTAATTTGGCACGCTTTTATCGCAGTTTTGGTTCTGCCGAAAATTTTTATGATTCTCTCCGCATAAACCATTTGCCTTTTATAGTAAAGGCTGGATTGTTTCTGCTCAGAAAAAAATAAAAATTCGTCATTTGAAACCGGAATTTGTAAATAATAAACGCCTACCTTTGTTCAGTTAGATTCTATTCTAAATTATTAAACAAGCAAAGCCATGTTTAAAATTCTTGGAAAACAAAATTCTATTCTGAATCAATTCATTTCTGAAATAAGAGATTCTGAAATACAGAAAGATAGTCTTAGATTTCGGCGAAATTTGGAACGTATAGGCGAAATTTTTGCTTACGAAATAAGCAAACAGCTCGAATATGAAACCCGTGAAGTCATAACTTCACTTGGAACCGCCGAAGTACCCGTACTGAAACATCAGCCGGTTCTGGCTACCATACTTCGTGCAGGGCTACCTTTTCACCAGGGATTGCTAAATTATTTCGATAAATCGGACAATGCCTTTGTTTCTGCTTACCGCAAACATCGCAAGGATGGCAGTTTTAATATCCAGATTGAATACTCTTCCAGCCCGGATCTTACCGACCGGGTGCTTATATTATCAGATCCCATGCTTGCCACCGGAGCTTCTATTGCTTTAACTTACAAAGAATTATTAAATAACGGGAAACCCGTTCATACACATATTGTTGCCATATTAGCCAGTGCCGAAGGAGTAGAATATGTAAAACGCCACCTTTCAAAAAATGATATAAGTCTTTGGGTTGGCGCTGTGGATGAAGAAATGACAGCTCAGGCATACATCGTTCCCGGGCTTGGCGATGCCGGCGATTTAGCTTTCGGAAAAAAGCTATAAAATTCGCACAGATTATCCGTTTAGCCTTTCTCACTTTTTGTCTTTCGTGGTGATGGAAATCCGTTTATTGTTAAGATTTTCTCCCTTTTGTCCTTTTTGCGGCAGTTTTAAACAATAAGGCCTGATTTTTGTTTGTTTCATGTATTATGCCGGGCTTTCTAAATTTTCTATAAATCTCTTTTCATGACTTTTATTTTTTTTACCGTTAAACTGATTTTTAAACTATTGGAAGTATTATTCCTCAGTAGTTTTAAATTTCTGTTTGCTCCCCCGCTGGCTTTTAAACTGGGGCTTACCTTTTTTCAAACCTTTTTAACCACTTCTGTTGGAGGTATTTTAGGTGTGCTTTTCTTTTATTATCTAAGCGAAGGTTTGATAATTTTATGGCGAAAGCATTTTTCAACCATTGCATCCTGGTTCATTTCGCATCCCAACCGCCGGAATTTTCCATATCTGCACTTAGGTTCGCTAAGGCGAAATAAAAAGAAGGTTTTCACTTTCCGTAACCGCACACTTGCAAAAATCCGCACCAATTATGGTTTATTGGGCATCATCATTTTAACGCCTGTGGTTTTATCCATTCCATTGGGTTCTTTTTTAGCCGCACGTTATTATTATTCTCTGAAAACACTTTGTTTCTTAGGCATATCTGTTTTTGTCTGGTCTATCATACTATCTTCGGTTCTTGTGTTTTTCTGATTTTTAAAGGAATTGCGATTATTTGAAAAATTTCATGTATGTTTGCTTTAAAATCAAACTTCGATGAATAATCTTGTCAAGGAAAATATTAAGATATCGCTTTATTCCATAAAAAGTCATCTTTTACGTACCATTCTCACCATTTTAATCATTGCTTTTGGGATAATGGCTTTAGTTGGAATTTTAACGGCCATTGATTCGATAAAATACTACCTTAACCAGAATTTCACCATGATGGGAGCCAATACCCTGTCTATCCGTAACAGAGGTATGCATGTACACATGGGCGATCAATCCAACCGCCCCAAAAATTACAGGGTTATTACCTATCAGGAAGCCATGGATTTTAAAAATTCTTTTCATTTCCCGGCAGCAACCTCAATTTTCGTTTATGCTTCGCGTGCTTCCACCCTGAAATTTGGTTCCAACAAAACCAATCCCAATATTCCCGTTATCGGTTCCGACGAAAATTATCTGACGACTTCCGGGAACGAGATTTCCAAAGGGCGAAATTTTACAGCAAATGAAATATTTTATGGATCACACGTGGCCATCATTGGCAACGACTTAGTCAAAACCCTTTTTACCCAAAAAGAAAATTCTTTGGGGCAAATAATTTCTATAGGCCCGGGAAAATACAAGGTTGTAGGGTTGTTAAAAGAAAAAGGTTCAGGCATAGGATTTAGCAGCGACAACTTGTGTATTCTTCCGTTAACAAATGTACGTCAATACTTTCCACAACCGAACGTTTCCTATACGATAAACATCACAACCAATAATCCCAATTCAATTGATCCGGCTATGGGAGAAGCTACCGGATTGTTCCGTATTATCCGGAAAGTAAAAATAGGCGAAGAGGATAATTTTGATATATCCAAAAGTGATAACCTTGCCAAAATGCTTTTCGACAACCTGAAATATCTTCGGCTGGCGGCTACCATCATCGGTTTTATTACGCTTATCGGTGCAGCTATCGGCCTGATGAACATCATGTTGGTTTCCGTTACCGAACGCACTCAGGAAATTGGTATCCGAAAAGCCATAGGTGCCAAACGCAAGACCATCAAACGGCAATTTCTGATTGAAGCCATTGTTATCGCTCAATTGGGAGGATTGCTGGGTATTTTTCTGGGAATAATGATTGGTAACACCATCTCATTGTTAATCAAAAGCAGTTTTATTATCCCCTGGCTGTGGATTATCAGTGGAGTTGTGCTGTGTTTTGTCGTGGCGCTTATTTCGGGCATAGTGCCTGCCACCAAAGCCGCCAACCTCGATCCCATAGAATCGCTCAGATATGAATAAACGGATTGATAATTCCCGTTCTACTTAACAGAATTAATGGATTCTATTCCGATGAGCTTGTCCATAAAAGAACCGGGTTCGCGGTAATAAACCCGGATGGTATAATTGTTTTCTGTTTCAAAATGATTGCCTTCGATAAAGGTTTCATCGCCGGTTTTTCCGTTTTCCAACCACACATACTGATAGTTATAATATCCTTGCTTCAACAGCAATGTTGCTTCGTACTGCGATTTATTAAAATTATATTTCATTTCTGCTTCGGGCAGATATTGCCAATAAACCATTCCACCGAATACATAAATATTACCTCCAACCATGGGCGCAGAATAGGGTAAGCAAAAGTGTACAACACAATAATCCGATTCGGTTTCCGAATTATTGCCATCCTCGGTTTTTATAAGGTATAAACCGTCAATATCTTTGTCGCTAAAGTACGATTTAAACGTGCGTCTTTCATCGGGCAGCAAGTAAACCTGATAAGCCGTATCAAAATTCAGCCTCCGCACTCTGTCCGATTGATACCTGAGACTTTTAATATCAAAATGACGGAATTCATTTCCCCCATTGAATTCATTTCCTTCATCATAATCATAATTCAGAACATTGCCCAGTATCGTTTTGGGTCTTAAACCGTTAATGGAATTATCCCATCGTCCGTTCTGGGAAACAATTACTTTCAGATTCTGATAATTAGATATCGGATAATTCAGCGTATTAATATTAAATACAATCCGCTGGCGGATATCCCTTTCGGCAGGAACTAAAGATCTGTTAACTGTTGCCGAAACAGAAACTTTGGGGTCAATAATCATAAAGCGACGGGTAAAAACAATATTATCAGGATCATTTTCATCAAAAACTTTCAGAAGATAATTTCCATCCCGGGTAATTTGAAAATTATCGGAAGGAAACACTAAATTATAGTGTGTGTATTTTATGGTCGTATTGAGCGAAAACCGGTAATCGGTAATATAATCACTGGTAAACCCCTGAATATAATCAGAGGGTTGCACATCGCTTGGATACCAATCGGCAGTACAATGGATTACTGTGAATTTATAGCGTTTTACATCCGCATCAAAATCATCAAATGATAATTTTAACTGTTCATCTGTGTTTAACTTAATTATGGGAGGGGTAAGTTCAGCCCCCAACCTGTGGAGGAGTACGGTATGAATGGATGGCTTATAAATCACATCATTGCCAACAAATCCGTTTTCAGCCCGTATTGAACAGAAAATGAGAATAAAACTTACTAACAATAGAACTCTTGCATTATTTTTTTTCACCGGTAACTATATTAAATGATAATTTTTTATTCCCAGAAATAAAGACGAATAAACTCAAAATCAGGCATTACTGTAAACATTATATTTTTTGGAGTATAATCCGACATAGCCACTTTTAAAGAATTGAAAAGTATGATTTTTATCTAATTTAAGGTTCGCCAAAATGTTTTTATCATTGGTTTCCCTGAATTGTTTGATATAGTTGGTAATTTCGAGAATATTTTTAGGTTCATCATACTTGAGTAAAAAATCGAACACCAATTTTCTGATGGTTGCCGTTTGGATATAGCTCCAGCCTTTGAGCGCATAAGTACTGGTCTTACCAATGGCTTTTATTTTTTTAATACTTAAAATAGAAGATCTTAGCGATTCGATGTTGGGTGGCCTTTTAACGGTTCGCCGGTTAAGTTCCTTCCTGATTTCGTTAAGATGCAAAGGGCGACCTTTATCGTTTAAAATTTCGATAATATATTCAGATAACCTTTTAGGCGTATTGCGTTGAATAATAAATATTTTATCATCAGTTTCCTTCAGTTTAAATTCGTTGATGATAATATCCCTGCAAATAGTACTGATAGGGTTAAGAAGAGTTAGATCGGATGTATTGAGGAAATTCTGTAGATAATCGTTTAAATTAAGTTGGTAGGTTTGGTCGTTACGATTATGCGTAAGGGCACATATGTTTTCGTAAAAATTGCAAAAATTAAATGCAGAAGCTAATTCATTTTCAATTAAATAAAAATTTTTATCGTTTTTACAACCTTTCTGTACCAATTGATGGGTATCTTTTTTTACTAATGAAAAAATAAAGGCATAAAATTTGGGAGTGAAATTGAGCTTTTCGTTTAGATTAATGGAATCGGCGGTAAACGAATTTATTAAACAATAATCATTGTTGAAGTTTAAATTATAGTCGAAATGATTTTGGATATAATTGATTTCTTTGAGAAAACGCATCATTGTAGCTTCGATTTCAACGGGAATTTTTTTCGAAATCTGTCTAACTCTTTCGTAGGTAATCTCAAATTTATCACCAATTGCCTGAAGTGTATATTTCTTTTTAACTTTAAAAAAACCGCAATTCGATTCAAGAATAAAAAAATCCCGTTCGGTAAACATGGTTTTAAAAGCAAGCATAATAAACTTAAAAAATTGAAACTTACCGGCATTAAAATCCTTTTTATATTCTTCCATAGCCAATGAAGAAATATTAAAATTCTCAAAGCAGAAGAATTTGAATTTCTCGAAAAGGTTATTTTCTTCATTTCTGGATAATGCAGCCGGCGTTAAATTATATTTGATAAGATATTTCTGAGCAACGTCAACCAGTTCATTATTGGTTTTTTCTCCACAGTTTTTAATCATCATAAAATTGCCATGTTTGTAATAAAAGGCAATTATTTTAAAAAGGGAATCTAAGGATTCCTCCAAACATACGTTGAAAGTCCTTTCAGAAAAATGTTCCATTTCCCTGATTTCAAAAAGGTGATAATTAATTATGCTTCCCGGATATTCCATTGGCTTTTCAATCCTGACATAAAAACTATACAAAGTTAATTTTTTCTTGAAAATAAAAAAATGATAATTTTAGTTGGATTTAATTTCGTCGACGAAATTCGTAACAAATAATGGCAGTGGCAATGGAAGCATTTAGCGACTCGGCATGCCCGGAAGCATCGGAAAAAGAAGGTATTTTTATTTTTTCTGTAATGTACGGAAGTAATTCCGGGGAGATTCCTCTCGATTCATTTCCAATGATTATAATTCCTTTTTTTTCTAACTTTTTATTAATCAGAATATCACCATCAAGCATTGATCCATAAACGATTACACCGGAGGGCAGGTTTGCTAAAAAAGGGAAAAGCTGGGTGTAAAAAATACTGATTCTGGCAATGGATCCCATAGTAGCCTGAACTACTTTTGGATTATAAATATCCACACAATTCTCGGAACATATAATTGTTTTTATACCAAACCAGTCGGCAGTCCGGATAATTGTGCCCATGTTTCCGGGATCTTTGATGTCGTCGAGCATTAGCACCAACTCCTGGCTTATATTTTCAGGATTAATGATCAATTCTGGTATTTCGACAATACACAACACGGCAGAAGGCGTTGTCAAAGAGCTTATCATACTGATTTCACGCTCTGTAACTTCAACTATCTCAAAATCTCTACCTTCAATCGGTAAAAGATGTTCCTGTATCCAGGATGGCAAAGCAAAAACAGTAACAACTTTTAGTGAGCTGTTTATTAATTCGATAACTAATTTTGTGCCCTCGGCAATAAACTGTCCGTTAGCCTTGCGAAATTTAGCTACGGTAAGTGAACGAATGTATTTAGCTTGATTTTTTGAAAGCATAAAAAAATCCCGATTAAAAATCGGGATTAAAAATATAAAATTTATTTATAAGTCAGTTAAAAATTATTCGGCAAAGACTTCAAAATGAATAGTGGCACTGGCTTCTTTATGCAGAATAACTTTGGCAGTATAACTACCAAGTTCTTTAATAGCCTCTCCGTCAAGAATAATTTTTTTACGATCAACTTCGTAGTTAAATTGTTCTTTAATGGCTTCGGCAATCTGAATAGCGTTAACCGAACCAAAGATTTTGCCGGTTGCAGCAGCTTTGGCGCCAATTTTTACGGTAATGTTTTCAAGAGCTTTGGCAAGTGTAGTTGCTTCTTTCTTAATTTTTTCTTCCTTAAAAGATTTTTGACGCATATTTTCGTTGTGTATCTTAAGGTTAGTTTCTGTAGCTAAAGCAGCTATACCTTGAGGAATCAGATAGTTGCGTCCGTAACCATCTTTAACTTGTATCACATCATTGGTAAAACCCAAATTGTGAACATCTTTCATTAAAATTACTTTCATCGCTATTTTCCTCCTTTATTTTAATAAATCAGCAACATAGGGAAGCAGCGCCAAATGACGTGCACGTTTTATTGCCTGAGCTACTTTTCGTTGATACTTGGTTGAAGTACCGGTAATTCGGCGGGGTAAAATTTTACCCTGTTCGTTTACAAATTTTAATAAAAAATCAGCATCTTTATAGTCAATATATTTGATGCCACTTTTCTTAAAACGGCAGTATTTTTTCTTTTTAACATCAACAGCTATTGGTGTTAAATATTTTATTTCTGAATTGCCCTGGTTAGCCATTTCTTTTCAATTTTACTTGTTAAAAATTAATTTTCAATTACCTGTTCAGGAATATTTTTTACAGGAGCATTTTTTGCATTGCGTTTCTTTTCGTTATAGGCAAGAGAATGTTTGTCAAGAACGATGGAAAGATAGCGCATGACGCGTTCATCACGTTTCAATGCAACTTCAAAATCAGCTACAATATTTCCTTCTCCTTTATATTCAATAAGATGGAAAAATCCGGTTGATTTTTTCTGGATAGGATAAGCAAGTTTGCGTAAGCCCCAATTGTCTTCATAGACAATCTCTGCCCCCTTTTCTTTCAGGAATTTCTGAAATTTATTTACCGTTTCCTTCATCTGGTCATCAGACAAAACGGGAGTCATAATGAAAACGGTTTCATACTGTTTCAACATTTTCTTAATTTTAATTATTTACTAAAAAATGATTTTTAAAATGGTTTGCAAAAATACACTTTTAATTTTAATCGGCAAAGAATGACCGAATTAATTTGAATTATTTATAACCATAAACCGGATTCTACCGGATAGCGACCGTTTGTTCAGCGTTATTAATTAATTGGTTACAGATAAATTCTGCAGCTTTTCCATTACCAAAAATTGGAGGAAACGATAAATTTTCAGAATGAATCAGGGAATCAAAAGCTTCGATAATTTTCTGTTCATCAGCATTGGCAACAATGGCGGTACCATTTTCCACGATTTCCTTCCATTCGGTTTCGGGACGGAAAATAATGCACGGTTTGCTAAAAAAATAGGATTCTTTCTGTACGCCGCCCGAATCGGTAAAAATAAGCCGTGTTTCTCGTTCAAGAGCAATCATATCGAGAAAGGAAACCGGAGGCAGAATTAAAAATCGGGGATTCCTGACTACTGAAAGGTAAAGATCGGCTGCAAGATTTTGTTTTAATAATTTTGCTGTCCGCGGATGAAGCGGCAATGCGATTTGAATATCATTCTTCAATACTATTTGATTCAGCGCCGAAAAAATAGCCGTTAAACGTTCGGGTTGGTCGGTATTGTTATCGCGATGAATCGTACAAAGGGCAAAATTTTCTCTCCTTATTTGATGATCCGTAAACACCTCAGATTTTTGACGAGCTAATTCGGAAAAATGTAAGCTATTGTCGTACATCACATCGCCGCAATGAAAAATAGCCGGATTGTCGTTTGAATACGGAGGTTTAGTATCTGTGCGAAAACCCTCTTTTAATAAATTCTTCAAACCGGTAGCGGTAGGTGTAAAAAGAAGTGTAGAAACATGATCGCAGCAAATGCGGTTTATTTCTTCCGGCATGGTTTTATTAAATGAGCGCAAACCTGCTTCTACGTGAGCAACCGGAATATGAATTTTGGAAGCGGCAAGAGCGCCTGCAAGGGTGGAATTGGTATCGCCGTAAAGAATCACAAAATCAGGTTTTTCATTAAGCAATGCATTTTCAACACCTTCCATCATTATTGCCGTTTGTTTTGCATGACTTGTAGAACCCACTTTCAGGTTATAATCCGGTTGTGGAATACCCAATTCATCAAAAAAAACCTTAGACATATTTTCGTCGTAATGTTGACCGGTATGAAGGATAACTTCCGTAATTTGATCTGGAAATGTAGTTTTTATCGTGCGGCTAAGTGCAGCTGCTTTAATAATTTGCGGACGAGCGCCAATGACTGTGAGTATTTTAATCATTTTCGGATTCAATAATAAATAGTAATTGTATCAGAAAGTTGCCAATGATAAAACAAAATCCAAATTCGTAATTCGTAATTCGTAATTTTTAATTTGTAATTAACTAAAGCATTCCTTCGTCTGCAAAGCTATAATATTTTTCATCACCAATAATTACATGATCCAACACAGAGATATCAAGGTTATTTCCTGCATCTTTAATTTTTTTGGTGAGTTTTATGTCGGAATCGCTGGGTTTGAGATTTCCGGAAGGATGATTATGGCATAGGATGATACAGGCGGCATTGTTTTCGATAGCAATTTTAAATATTTTTTTAGGATCAACTACCGTTCCGCTCATACCGCCTTCACCAATACAGACTTTACGTAATACTTTATTGCTACGGTTTAAAAGCAATACCCAAAATTCTTCATAGGGTTTATCGGATACCTCCTTTTGCAGGATTTCGTAAGCATCGCGGCTACTGCTAATTATTTTTCTATCAAGGGCTTCGGCTTCGCGACGGCGACGTCCCAATTCGAGAGCGGCAATTACGGTGATGGCTTTGGCCTGGCCAATTCCCTTAAACTTCATCAAATCGTTGATGCTAAGTTTTGAAAGTTCAATAAGATTATCGCCGGTATGTTTAAGTATTCTCTTGGCAAGATCAACAGCCGTTTCATTTTTGGAACCTGAACCAAGTAAAATGGCTAATAATTCGGCATCGCTCAAAGCAACTTTGCCTTTAAGCACTAATTTTTCGCGTGGGCGGTCGTCCTCAGCCCAGCTTTTAATGGGAAGGCTTTCGTTTGGGTACATCTTATTTTTGTTTTAATCTGGTTTAATTAAAACAAAAATACATAATCTTTTAATAAAACAGAAAGCTGCCTCAACAGTTCATCCTAAATATTTTAGAAAAACCATTGGGACAGCCTCCGGAAATTATTTAATGCCAAATTCTTTTTTAATTATATCAACATAATCAAGTTTTTCCCAGGCAAAAAATTCAACTTTTTTCTTGTATGTCTGAGTCTGACCGTTTCCTTTAATTTCCAATGTTTGGGGATTATAATACACGTCCACCTCTTTTTCATAAAAGTCGCGTCCGAAATGTCCGTAGGAAGCCGTTGGAAGAAATATTGGGTTTTTCAAACCAAAACGTTTAACGATGGCAAATGGGCGCATATCGAAGATTTGATTCACTTTCCGTGCGATATCACCATCGGTCATTTTCTTACCGTAACCATTCTTGATTTTGATCGTGTTGTTGGTATTGATATACAAACCAACGGGTTGTGCAACCCCAATTGCATAAGCAACCTGAACCAGCACCTCGCTGGCAACGCCGGCAGCTACAAGATTCTTAGCTATATGCCGAGCGGCATAAGCAGCCGAACGGTCAACCTTGGAAGAATCTTTTCCTGAAAATGCGCCACCGCCATGAGCTCCGTGACCGCCATAGGTATCAACAATGATTTTACGACCGGTTAAACCAGTATCGCCATGAGGTCCGCCAATGACAAACTTGCCGGTTGGATTAACAAACAATTTATAATCATCTCTGAATAAACGTTTAGCTCGATTAGGAAGTTTCTTTTTAACCCTTGAAATCAATACCTTTTTAACATCATGACGAATTACTTCCAGCATATTTTCTTCCGAGTCAAAATCATCGTGCTGGGTTGAAATCACAATAGTATCAATACGTTTAGGTTTCCCTTTGTCATCATATTCAATGGTAACCTGCGATTTGCTATCGGGACGAAGATATGTCATTTTTTTCCCTTCGCGCCGGATGGCGGCTAATTCCTGAAGAAAAATATGAGCCAGTTCGCTGGTTAACGGCATAAAATTATCCATTTCGCTGCAGGCATAACCAAACATCATTCCCTGATCGCCAGCGCCTTGTTCTTCTTCAGTGGCACGAACCACTCCCTGATTAATATCTGAAGATTGCTCGTGAATAGTGGAAATCACACCACAGGATTTGCTATCAAAACAATATTCTGCTTTGGTATAACCAATATCAGCTATCGTATTTCGAGCTATTGACTGAATATCAACATAACCTTTGGTACGAACTTCGCCGCTGCAAACGGTAAGTCCTGTGGTTACCAGAGTTTCGCAGGCAACTTTCGATTCGGGGTCCCAACGTAAGAACTCGTCCAATAAAGCGTCTGAAATTTGATCGGCTAATTTGTCCGGATGTCCTTCGGATACGGACTCCGATGTAAATAAATATCCCATTATTTTAATTTTAAGTTAATTATTAATATAATACCGGGAAATTTTTGATTGTTGGGAGAAAATTGTTTTAGCATTTTTTCCAGTGGTTGCAATCAATCAAATTTTTCCACTTCTTTTTTAATACTTTTAAGCTAAAAAGCCTGGCGACAAAAGTAAATAATTTTATATATTTTCAAAAAAAAATTATTCAATTTCTCCTTTTCACCTATAATATAACTATAAAACAGACAAAAATGATTGCTTAATCTGCCATAAAAGATTCAATGTTCTATTTTTTAGTGAAATATTCCCAAAAATCAGAAAGACATCTCAAGCAATAATTATATAATGTAATAGCTAAAAAATTATTCTTTGGTCAATTGCTGGAAAACCTCTTCCATGCTGTGTTCGGCTTTGTGGAGCGAAAGTACGGTAACATTATGTTTAACAGCAAATTGAAAAATGTTTGAACGAATATCGACACCTTTTTGAGCTTCGATTTCCCAATTGTTTTGTTTTGCTAATTTTACTTTAGCAACACCGGGAATACCTTTAAGTAATTCCGCCTTCACTTCTTTATCAAATTCCACAAGGATAATTTCTTTGGGTGAAGTTACGGCAGAAAGTTTTTCGGTAAGATCATCGGCTACGATTTTACCTTTATTAATAATTACAACACGATTGCAAATGGCTTCTACCTCCTGCATAATGTGAGTGGACAACATAACCGTTTTTTCTTTTCCAATTTCTTTAATCAGGTTGCGGATTTCTATCAATTGATTGGGATCGAGTCCGGAAGTTGGTTCATCCAGAATTAAAACCTCTGGATTGTGGATGAGCGCCTGAGCAAGCCCAACCCGTTGACGATAACCTTTGGACAACGCTCCTATTTTTTTGTTTTGCTCCGATTCCAATCCGGTATTGGCAATCATTTCGGCAATCCGTTTATGGGTATTTTTTCCAAGCTGATGCAATCCGGCAACAAATTCGAGGTATTCCTTAACATACATTTCAAGATAAAGCGGATTGTTTTCGGGCAAATAACCTACTTTTTTCCGCACTTCAACCGATTGCTCCATAATATCAAAACCATAAACGGAAACATCGCCTGACGTTGGTGGAATAAAACAAGTGATTATTTTCATCATGGTGGATTTACCGGCTCCATTGGGGCCTAATAAACCTACGATTTCACCGGCTTTAACTTCAAAAGATACTTTATCAAGAGCCTTTTGCGCACCATACAGTTTTGTAATATTCTTTACGATAATTGACATTAATGAGTTATGATTTTAGGATTGAATTAAATGAATTGTTAATGACCATTTTTAAAAAATTACTAAAAACAGATAAACATCAACATTAAATAGCTGGCAAAATTACTAAAATTGTAACAGAATAGATAGAAGAATTAACTCTTCTGCGGAAGGTTTGTTAACATTCTTTTAGAAAATAGAATAAGGGAGAAAAAAATTAGCAACTCCCCAAAACTGAAAAACCACCAGTTAAACCGGTAAGGAATAAATTGCATTGTATATTCCATCAGAATTTTATGATTGTAAAACCCAAAAATTTGATTTATGTTAAAACGTTGTAACATAAACGAAACATAGGGATGTATATAGGCAACAACAGTAAAAAGCGAGCCAAGAATGAGAAGCAGCCATTCTGAAAAACGAAACATTTGGGATAATATATTGTCATTAAACTTTTTACAACTACCATTTCGAGGAAGCCCATTGCCATGGCAAATAAAATATGGTTCTGGATACCTGATAATTCATTTTTAAAATATTTCATTAGTAACATTAAATATCAACATTTTAACAAAAGTAAATGATAAATCTTAAGGAAACTGTAATTAATAAAAGGATTTATTTTTACCTTTGCAGCCCGAAAACGGGTTAAAATAATCAAGAATAAGCATTTAATATTTTTATTAACAAATAATTGTTTACAAATTTGTTAAATACTAAATTATAACCTACTTTTGCACCCCCTTTTACATAGAAAGGTATTTTAAAAGAAACATCATACAATAATGGATACTTTAAGTTATAAAACCCTGAGTGCTACGCCGGATACCATAAAAAAAGAATGGTATGTAGTTAATGCCGAAAATGAAATTTTGGGTCGTCTGGCATCGAAAGTTGCCAAAATTTTGAGAGGAAAATATAAACCCAGCTACACTCCTAATCTTGATTGCGGAGATAATGTGATCATTATCAATGCTGAAAAAATCACCATTACGGGTGCAAAATGGACAGACAAGGAATATGTTCGTCATTCAGGTTATCCTGGAGGTCAATCGAAGACAACTCCTAAGGAAATGTTAGCTAAAAAGCCAGGTGCAATTATCGAAAAAGCCGTAAGAGGAATGTTGCCTAAAAATCGTTTGGGCGATGCACTTTTTCGCAATCTTAAAGTATATGCGGGTCCCGAACATAAACACGAAGCCCAGTTACCAAAACCGTTAAATCTTAATTCAATTAAATAAGTATGGAAATTATTAATGCTCTTGGCAGAAGAAAGACTGCAGTTGCACGTATTTACCTGAAAGAAGGAAGTGGTACAATTACCGTTAACAATAAGGATTATAAAGATTACTTTCACACAGGTACACTCCAGTACATTGTTCGTCAGGCACTAGAAACTCACAACTTGAGTGACAAATACGATATTAAAGCCAATTTGGATGGTGGTGGAATTACCGGACAAGCCGAAGCCCTTCGCCTCGCTATTTCACGTGCATTATGCGAAATAGATCCCGAATATCGTCCGGCATTAAAAAGCCAAGGTTTGATGCGTCGTGATCCACGTATGGTTGAACGTAAAAAACCAGGTCAGAAAAAGGCACGTAAACGTTTCCAATTCAGTAAACGTTAAAATTGAAGGAAGTTTAGTATCTAAATTGCTGAGATTCCTGTTTGTACCGGACTACTCGGCAATTGCTTTTTGAATAGGAATGTAAACTTAAAAATAAAATAAATGGCAAGAACAACTTTTGATGAATTGTTAGATGCAGGTGTGCATTTTGGTCACCTTCGTCGCAAATGGAACCCCAACATGGCTCCATATATTTTTATGGAACGTAATGGTATCCATATTATTGACTTATACAAAACCATGGCAAAGATTGATGAAGCTGCCAACGCTTTAAAACAAATTGCCAAATCGGGTAAAAAAATTCTTTTTGTTGCTACCAAAAAACAAGCCAAGGAAATTATTAATGAACATGTTAAAAAAATTGGCATGCCTTACGTTACTGAACGCTGGCCTGGTGGAATGTTAACTAATTTTGCTACCATACGTAAAGCTGTTCGCAAGATGTCGTCCATTGACAAAATGATGAGCAACACCAGTTTCACAAGCATTTCCAAACGCGAACGCCTTCAGATTACCCGTGAACGCGCTAAACTTGAGAAAAACCTCGGTAGCATTGCCGATCTGAGCCGCCTTCCATCTGCAGTATTTGTTGTAGATATACTCAAAGAACATATTGCCATAGCTGAAGCTCATAAATTAAATATCCCAACTTTTGCAATAGTAGACACCAATTCCAATCCTAATGAAGTTGACTTTGCTATTCCAGCAAACGACGACGCTTCAAAATCTATTGATGTCATTATCAGAATAATGGTTCAGGCTATTGAAGAAGGAAATATGGAACGTAAATTAGATCGCGATAAACGTCAGGACGAAGAAAAAGACGAAGCCGAAATCCGTACTACTTCTAAAACTATAGAAGAACTCGAAGCTGAAGAAGAAGAAAAAGAAAAAAGAAGACTAAAACGGGAAGCTGACGCTAAAATCGGAAAAATTAAAGATATTACCGAAGAAGGTAGCGACGAAAGCGGCAAACGTCCCCGGAAACCGGTTTTAAAAAAACCGTCCATCCGGAAACCAATTACAAAAAAATAAACTTATAAAATTTAAAAATATGGCAAATATTACTGCTGCTGAGGTCAATAAACTACGACAGATGACCGGCGCCGGCATGATGGATTGTAAGAATGCTCTTGTGGAATCAGAGGGCGATTTTGAGAAAGCTATTGATTTTTTAAGGAAAAAAGGTCAAAAAGTGGCCGCAAAACGTTCCGATCGTGATGCAAACGAAGGAATTGTATTAGCAAAAACAAATGATGACAAAACCTTTGCTGCTGTTATAATGCTCAGTTGCGAAACCGATTTTGTAGCTAAAAATCAGGAATTTATTGATTTCGCTAATGCTCTGATAAATACAGCAATAGCTATAAAACCCAAAAATACAGAAGAATTGCTGTCACAGAAATTCACGGAAAGAACTTTTGCAGAAGGACTTAGCGATTTGATCGGGAAAACCGGTGAAAAAATGGAATTAGCTCATTATCTTTTTGTTGAAGCACCTATCACTTTTCCATATAACCATCAGGGTAATCGTTTAGCGACTATCGTTGGTTTTAATAAAGTCGCAATTGATGGCGTGGAAGAAATTGGTCACGAAATAGCTATGCAAATAGCTGCAATGGCACCTGTTGCTATTGATAAGGACGATGTTGACCCGCAGACCATCGAAAAAGAAATCGAAATCGGAAAAGATCTGGCACGCCAGGAAGGTAAACCGGAAGAAATGGTTGAAAAAATTGCCCTTGGCAAATTGAATCGTTTCTTTAAAGAAAATACTTTGCTGAACCAGGAATTCATCAGAGAAAACAAGTTAACAGTTCATCAATATCTGCAAAGTCATGATAAAGATTTAACGGTTACTTCTTTCAAACGCTTAAAACTTGGTGAATAATTTTTCCTTATCCTCCTAATAAAAAAACCCTCCGAGAATGCTCAGAGGGTTTTTTCTTTTTTACTTAATTACTAACTTTACGACAATAGCTTTTTAATAATATCGGATATAGCTTTATTATCCGCTTTACCAGCAAGTTGCTTAGTAGCTATTCCCATTACTTTACCCATATCTTTAACAGAACTTGCGCCTGTTTCGGCTATTATTTTCTTTAAAATATCTGCCAGTTCATCATTTCCCATTTGCGCCGGAAGGTATTTTTCAATAATATTTGCCTGAAAAATTTCTGAATCAGCCAGTTCTGTACGATTTTGAGACGCATATACTTCCGCAGCTTCCTTACGTTGTTTCACCAGATGCTGAAGTAGTTTCAATTCTGCTTCCTGAGTTACACCAGAAGCGCCTTCTTTTGTTTTTTCGAGTAAAACTGCCGACTTTATTGCCCGCAGCGCCTCCAATTTTTCTTTTTCCCTTGCCAGCATTGCTGTTTTAATGTCGGCATTAATTTGTTCTTCGAGAGTCATTATATAATATTATTAATCAGGCTTATTGCCTTTTGTAAATGGATTTTCTTCACTAAATTTTGGACTATCACTATCAAGGGTAAACTTAGAAATCTGAGAATCAGAAGAAGCTGGTGTATCGGAAAGAGACACATTCCGCCGAATATAGGCCGGAACACTTTCTAAATTCGACAGCACTACCGGATTTTTAAGCTTGGTACTTAATTCACGTAAGCGTTTGATGCGTTCCATTGCAATGGCATCATTTTCACCTTTTGCTGTTTCTAATTTCTCTGTATTTCTGTTTTCAGCCGGTTTAAATACTGGTTCAAATGAAGTATTTTTTTCAGGTTCAATAGCTTTGTTTTGAATTAAAACCGGTTCATTAATTTGTGCTGATACCTTTTTAACTTCCATTTGCGAAGGAGTGATATCAAAATTAATGACTGGAGACTTTTCTGAAATATAAAATTCAGAGGTCTGAGGTTTTGTTTCTTCTTCTAACTGACGATTAACCAAATGGATTTGTTCTTCTTTACGTTCTACTTCAACAGGCTCTATGGATTGTCTTTCCGTATTTTTATTCTCCACAACAACACTACCCATCGTGTGTACGATCTTCTCTCTGATGACGGTTTGTGCGTTTTTATTTTTAGAATCAAATCCAGTGGCAATTAAAGTAATTGAGATTTTTTTGTCAAGATTTTCATCTATTCCGCTTCCCCAAATCAGGTTGGTATCGGTACCGGTTTCATTTTTTATATAATCGGTAATTTCGCTCAATTCATCCATGGTAATTTCTTCGCTTCCAGATGCAATATAGAGCAGCATCTTAGCAGCTCCGCGTATGTTGCAATCATCGAGTAACGGAGATGATAACGCAGCCTGGATAGCCTCTAAAGCCCGATGTTCGCCTTCTGCAACACCTAATCCCATAAGCGCTTTTCCACCATCCTTCATCACAGCCCTAACATCTTTTAAATCAACGTTTACATGTCCAGCTACAGTAATTAATTCTGCAATTCCTTTGGCAGCAGTAGTCAACACATCGTCGGCTTTGGCAAAAGCAGATGTCAAGGTAAGATTACCGTATAGTTCGCGAAGTTTCTCATTGCAAATTACCAACATGGTATCGCAATATTTCTTTAATTCTTCTATACCGTCTTCTGCCTGTTCCTTGCGTTTCCGGCCTTCAAACAAAAAAGGCATGGTAACGATACCTACGGTAAGAACGCCCAATTCTCTGGCAACAGATGCAATTATTGGCGCTGCACCTGTTCCTGTTCCACCTCCCATGCCAGCTGTAATAAACAACATCTCGGTATTTTGTTGTAATAAATCCTTAATGTCATCAAGGCTTTCCAATGCAGAATTTTTTCCTACAAGTGGATCATTTCCAGCGCCTAATCCGGTTTCACCCAACTGAATTTTCATGGGGATCGGACTCATTTGCAAAGCCTGGGCATCGGTATTACAAAGGATGAAATCAACATCTACAATGCCTTGTTTAAACATGTGATTTACAGCATTGCTGCCACCACCGCCGACTCCAAATACCTTAATAATGGAGCTTTTATTTTTGGGTATATCAAATTTGAACATGTCTTCCATTTTTTCCACTTTAAAATTAATTCAAATATAAAACGACTGGAGTTTTTTTTAAAATATTTATCAACAGGTAAATTGTTAATATCTTTATTTCATGCCGTCGGGTTGTTCTTCAAAAAACCGCTTCATAATCTCAAAAATTGATTTTTTTGCTGGTTTTGGTTGGGGCGAAGATTTAGCTTCCGGATCGTTGCTAAACTCCCTGTTTTTACTTTTTTCTTTATTCAACCGGTCCAAAGCAATAAGGACTAAACCAACACCAGTAGCATACATTGGGCTTGCCATTTCCGCAGGTACTCCTTTAGCCAGATGTTCGTTAGGATAACCAATACGGGTTTCCATCCCGGTTTTAAACTCAGTTAATTGCCGTATATGCTTTAGATGCGCACCACCACCGGTAAGCACAATTCCGGCATGTAATTTTTTTTGCAAACCCGAATTTTTAATTTCAAAACCAATAAAATCAATAATCTCTCCCATACGGGATTGAATGATGTTGGCAAGGTTTTTCAATGTAATTTCCTTGGGTGGCCGTCCCCTTAAACCAGGAATGGACACTACTTCATCATCCCGGTTTTCCTCTGCCATAGCAGAACCAAATTTAACTTTAAGCTCTTCAGCATGTTTTTTCAGTATGGAACAACCTTCTTTCACATCCTCAGTAATTATCTCTCCACCAAAAGGAATAACAGCAGTATGGCATATTATTCCTTCTTTAAAAATAGCTATATCGGTGGTGCCTCCACCAATATCTACCAAAACCACCCCAGCTTCTTTTTCATCTTCGCTAAGCACTGCTTCGGCAGAAGCTAAAGGTTCGAGTATCAGCGCTTCTACATCCAAACCGGCTTTTCTCACGCATTTAACAATATTCCGTGCAGCAGTGGTTTGGCAAGTAATAATATGGAAATTTGCCTCTAATGAAACACCTTCCATACCCTTGGGCTGTTTGATACCAGGTTCACCATCAACAATGTAATATTGTGGGATTACATCAATAATTTCTTCTCCCGGACTCATGGCAAGCTTGTACATGTCTTCGGTAAGCATATCAATATCTTCCTGGCTAATTTCGTTTTCACTATTTTTACGGATGATACTTCCATGATGTTGTAAACTACGAATATGCAGCCCGGCAATGCCAACATTTACTGCCCGGATTTCAACATCCGATTTGTCGCTCGCTTCTTTTAAGGCTGCAATGATTGAGTTCGTTGTATTTTCGATATTTGCAACAACACCTCTTTTTACACCAATAGATTCAGCTTTTCCACATCCAAGGATTTCAACTTTCCCGAATTCATTTTTTTGGCCGACAATTACGGCAATTTTAGTCGTGCCTATGTCCAACCCGACAATTATTTCAGATGTTCCCATTTGATATTTTTTTTGAACAAACTACTTGATTTTTAAATTTTAAGTTTATGATATTATACTTATCCCAACCTACCCTTGTAAGTCCTTTGCGATAAAACAGAATCAGATTTTCAAATTTTTGCGACATTTGGTTTGTATCACCAAAAATAATCAAATGATTCCCAACTTTTGGTATTAATTCCATTTCATCAGAATTATCAATATAAATCTGGTCAACCAGAGAAAGTAAGGGAGTATGAGTGTTTAAATATTTCGCCAGCCAAAATGCTTTATAAAGACCTGAACTGGACTTTAGACTATCTTCTTTATTTTGTGGATTTATAATCAGTTTTTTAAGTTGTGGATAGCTTTCCTTTATCAAACCATTTACAACCATAACCCTTGCTGTTTTCAGCGGACGAGTTGGCATTAAATACCCCTGACTATCAATATAAAAATTAATATCATTCTGATTCACAACTCTTATTATCGGTTGTCGTTGGAATATTTTAATTTTTATGATTCCATCTATGGTTGAATAAACATCCGCTTTAGCAATGTAAGCATCATTATTTAAGGTGTTTTCAATTTTATCAATATTTATTGTTGATAATAAACGACCTACCAATGACGAATCGGTATTTTTTAAAATTTTATAGATATCACTCCTTGTAATAAGCGTATCGGACTGAGCATAATCTATGGTAATTTCAATATTCCTGCATAAAGTTTTCCGATACTGAAAATTGGCAAAGCCAACTAAAACGAGTAAACCCGATAGCAGAACCGTCCAGAACGAAATAGCAAGAATACGTTTAAAGTTCATTTTCTTATTAATATAATTACCTGTTTTTTAAAGCTTCTTCTATCATTGGAACCAAACGATCGATATCGCCGGCGCCCAGAGTCAACAATACTTCCAATTTTTTATTTTTAATCAATTCATCAACTAATTGATCCTTACTCAATAATGTTTTGTTTGGATTTTTAATTTTTTGCAAAAGCATTTCCGAATCAATTCCCTTGATAGGCAATTCGCGAGCCGGATAAATGGGTAATAAAATTATTTCATCCAACAAATCAAGACTTAGCGCAAATTCGTCAGCAAAATCCCTTGTCCGGGAATAAAGATGCGGTTGGAAAATACCTGAAATTCTTTTTCCGGGAAACAAATGTCTGGCAGAAGTAATGCAAGCTCTCAATTCTGCAGGATGATGCGCATAATCATCAATATAGACCATCCCCTGGTTATTAATCCGGAAATCAAACCTGCGTTTTACGCCCAAAAAGCTACCAAGTCCTGCCCGTAATTCGTGTTCGTTAGCCCCGTTTAAATACGCGGCAGCTAAAGCCGCAATGGCATTTTCCACATTAAATAAGCCAGGCAAGCCTAACTTCATGTTTTTCATTACCTCATCAGGCGTTACAAAATCAAACGTGTACAATCCATTTTGAATTTGTATGTTTTCGGGAAAAAAATCAGCGCCATTTTCAAGGGAATAGCTATACAAAGTGGACTGGTCATCCGGATTGAGATTCAGATTCACTCCTTTTTTAATAATCAAATTACCATTGGGTTTTACCTGTGAAGCAAACTGAACAAAAGCCAGTTGTAACTGACTTTTATTTTTATAAATATCCAAATGATCAGCATCAGCAGAAGTAATAACGGCTGAATGCGGGTGTAAATGCAGAAAAGAGCGGTCAAATTCATCGGCCTCAGCCACCAGCAGATTGCTTTTATCGGATAACAACAGGTTGGTTTGATAATTCTTGGCAATCCCGCCCAGAAATGCCGTACAATCCAGGCTTGATTGTTTTAATAAATGTGCCGTTAATGTTGACGTCGTGGTCTTTCCATGCGTTCCGGCAATAGCTATAGTTTTAAAACTATCGGATAAAATTCCAAGTATTTCCGAGCGTTTCATCATCGGAATTTTATTTTCGATAAACCATTGGTATTCTTTATTATTTGCGGGAATAGCTGGTGTATAAACTACTACATCCACATTTTCAGGCACTAATTGAATATTTTCCTCAAAATGGATATTCATTCCTTCCGCCATAAGTTCATCGGTAAGCTGAGACGGAGTTTTATCGTAACCAAAAATGTTTTTCTTTTTCGATTGGAAAAATCTTGCCAGGGCGCTCATGCCAATGCCGCCAATGCCCAGAAAATAAATTGTATTTATTTTATTAAGATTCAATCTTTTATTTTTTTATTTGATTAATTTTAAAATTTCATCTGCGATATTATTTGCCGAATCCCTGAATGCTAATTTTTTGATATTTTCCCGTAATAATTGTTGTTCGGGAATATTATTTAACAAATCGATCAGTATGGGACCCAGTTTCTGCCGGGCTTCCGAATCTCTTACCAAAACGGCGGCATGGTTATTAACCAGTGTCATAGCATTTTTAGTCTGATGATCCTCTGCAACATTGGGAGAAGGAATCAAAATAACCGGCTTGCTTACCGAACATAGTTCCGATATGGCAATGGCTCCGGCACGCGAAATGACCAAATCGGCAATGGCATATGCAAAATCCATGCGCGAAATAAAATCAAATGCCTTGATTCCGTAACTTTCAAAAGGTTTTACGACTTCTTTTGCAGTTTCATAATAGTTTTTCCCTGTCTGCCAAATCACCTGTAAAGTGTTCTGTTTAAAAAGTTCCAGATTTTTTTGGATGCTTTCGTTTATGGTTAAAGCGCCTAAACTTCCGCCAATGACAAGAAGAATTTTTTTATTTTCATTTAATCCGAAAAATCGTAATGCTTCCGCACGTTTCCCCTCCAATTCTGTAACTTCCTGACGTATTGGATTTCCTGCCAGCACTATTTTTTCTTTGGGGAAAAACCGTTCCATGCCGTCAAAAGCAACAAAAATTTTACCGGTTGATTTGGCTAATATTTTGTTGGTAACACCGGCAAAAGAATTTCCCTCCCAAATAGCGGTAGGAATGCCCATTTTAGTAGCTGCTTGTAACATCGGACCACTGGCATATCCTCCAAAACCCACCACGGCATCAGGCTGGAATTTTTTAATTATTTTTCGCGACCGATACAAGCTAACAAGCACTTTGAAAGGGAACATTAAATTATCAATGGTAAGTCTTCGTTGGAATCCACTAATCCATAATCCAACAATAGGATAACCGTTGGCGGGAACTTTTTCCATTTCCATACGGCCTTTAGCGCCAACAAAAAGGATTTCAATGTCCTGAACTTTATTTTTCAAGGCATTGGCTATGGCAATAGCTGGGAAAATATGGCCACCGGTGCCACCGCCACTGATAATTATTTTAATCTTTTTCTGTTGCATTGTTATCTGTTGTTTGTATCGGTTGCTGAATTGGTTGATCAACTACTTTACTGACACTTATGATGCCCCCCAATGAAATACAGGTTAACCAAATAGAAGTACCACCCATACTTACCATCGGTAGCGTTTGTCCGGTAACCGGTAAAATATTTACGGCTACGCCCATGTTAATTAATGCCTGAAAAACAAGACTAAAGGTAAGGCCCATCACCAACAAGGAACCGAAAATCGTAGGACATTTTGTGGAGATGCGAATACCTCGATATAATAAAATTAAATAAAGTAAAAGTATAACTATTCCACCAGCAAATCCAAATTCTTCAATAATAATAGCATAAATAAAATCGGAATACGGATGTGGCAAAAAGTTTTTCTGAGTACTGTTTCCTGGCATTTTACCAAAAAACCCGCCTGTAGCAATTGCAATCTTAGCCTGATCAACCTGGTAACGATCGGTACTATCGCCTTTGACAAACCTTTCCATCCGGTTATGGGCAGTACCCAAACGTCCGAAATGTGATAATTTATCTCCAGCCAAATAAACAATCAGTCCCATAGCAATACAGCCAACAAAAACAATTCCAAGGTGTTTCAGATTTGCTCCTCCAAAATACATCAAAAAAACGCAATCGGCAAACACTAAAACCGCCGTCGAAAAATTGGATGGAAAAATCAACACACAGACTACAGATATACTAATAAAAATTGGCAAAAAAGATTTTTTAAAATCGTTTATTTCATCCTGATTTTTGGTTAACAATCTGGCAACAAACATAATAAGTGCCAATTTAGCAAACTCGGAAGGCTGGAAAGTTACTCCAAGCACTTCATACCATCGTGCAGCGGTATTAATTATTGCTCCAACAAGAAACAACAAGGCTAAAGCAGGCAAGGTTAAAAAATAGAGGATAGCAGACAGCTTATAAAATTTATTATAGTCAATTAAATGGGTAAAATACACAAGCAACAATCCAATAATTAGGATAATGATCTGTTTAAGCAGATAATATTCTGTATTTCCATGCCTTAAGCGAAAAGCAAGCGTGCCCGTTGAGCTATAAACCGCCAGAACGGAAAAAACGGACAAAAGCAGAACTATTGCCCAAATCACCCTATCACCTTTGATGCTTTTTAATAATTTTATCATAATAAATTGTAAATGTTATTTTTATAACATTTGCACTGCTGTTTTAAATTGATTACCACGATCTTTATAATTTTCAAACAAATCGAAACTTGCACAAGCCGGAGATAGTAAAACGACATCGTCCGGCACACCTAAATGATAGGCTATATCTACAGCTTCTTTCATATCCTGTGTTTTCGCTATGGTTGGAACCAAATCTGCAAAAGCGCTATAAAGCTTCTTATTATCAATACCAAGACAAATTATTGCTTTCACTTTTGCTTTGATCAGATTTTTTAAAGGCGAGTAATCGTTGCCTTTATCCAGGCCACCTACAATCCAAATAACTGGTTTCCGCATGCTTTCAAGTGCATACCAGGTTGAATTTACATTAGTGGCCTTTGAATCATTGATAAATTCAATACCATGAATATTCGCCACCCTTTCCAACCGGTGTTCAATGTTCTGAAAATCAGACAAACACTGTTTTATGGTTTCTTTTCTGATTTCCAATAACCGACTGGCTATTCCGGCGGCCATGGAATTGTAAGCATTATGTTTACCCTGAAGTGCTAACTCGTCTAATTTCATACTCGTTATATTTTCTTTGATATTGATTATTAATTCTTTTCCTTTTATATATGCTCCTTCTCCAACAAATGAATTATTAATTGAAAAAGGATAAAGTTTTGATTGCACATTCCGTTTTGCCAATTCCGTTACAATTACCTCATCATCAAAACAGTATATTAGTGCATCTGCCGTTGTTTGATTTTGAACTATCCTGAATTTCGAATCTGCATAATTCATAAAATTATTGTCGTATCTATCTAAATGATCGGGAGTAATATTCATTAAAACCGCGATGTCCGCTTTAAAACTATACATTCCATCCAACTGAAAACTACTTATTTCCAAAACATAGTAATCAAAGTCATTTTCAGCCACCTGCAATGCAAAACTATTCCCAACATTACCAGCCAGACCAACCTTATATCCTGTTTTTTTTAAAATATGATAAGTAAGCAGGGTAGTTGTGGTCTTGCCATTGCTACCGGTAATGCAGATTTTCTTTGCCTGGGTATACCTGGCAGCAAATTCAATTTCAGATATTACCGGTATTCCTTTCTTCCTGATTTCCTGAATAACAGCCGAATTATCCGGGATACCCGGACTTTTGATCACCTCTTCTGCATCTAAAATCAAATTGTTGGAATGTCTTCCTTCTTCAAATTTAATATCATGCTGTAAAAGAACGTTTTTGTACTCTTGCTTGATTTGTCCGTTATCCGAAACAAATACATTAAAATTATTTTTCTTAGCCAAAATTGCAGCTCCAACCCCACTTTCACCCGCTCCCAAGATTGCAATCTGCATTTTTTATTTATCTGATTTTTAATGTTATTATCGTCAAAATAGCTAAAACAATACCTATGATATAAAACCTTAAAACAATCTTAGGTTCAGCATATCCCGACAATTGATAATGATGATGCAATGGCGCCATTTTAAAAATTCTTCTGCCTTCGCCATATTTCCGTTTCGTCCGTTTAAAATAAGCTACCTGCATTACAACAGACAAATTTTCAATAAAAAATATTCCACATAAAATAGGTATTAACAACTCTTTACGAATCATTATGGCAAACACGGCAATGACGCCACCAATGGATAAACTACCCGTATCGCCCATAAAAACCTGGGCGGGATAGGTATTGTACCACAGAAAACCAACACAGGCTCCCACAAAAGCGCTGATATAAATAGCTAATTCACCCGTATTTGGTATATACATTATATTCAAATAGTTAGCAAAGAAAATATTACCGGAAACATAAGCCAATATTCCCAGCGTGGTTCCGGCAATGGCTGACGTACCTGTCGCCAGGCCATCCATTCCATCCGTCAGGTTTACTCCGTTGGACACCGCGGTAATTATTAGAATGACTACAGGAATAAAAATAAGGTAAGCCCATTTTTCATAGTCCTTCCCTAAAAAAGCCAATAAAACCGCATAATCAAATTCATGATTTTTCACAAAAGGAATGGTTGTTTTGGTAGATTTTATGGCCTGTTTGGAAAACAAGCCGGGGGCTTCTTTCACATTTTCAATATTCAGCGCTTTGGTGGTTTTTACATATGCCTGATCTTTTATCTTTTCGCGAATGACCACACTATCATTAAAATACAACATCGAGCCGACAATCAAACCTAATCCAACCTGTCCCAGGATTTTAAATTTGCCGGCCAAACCTTTTTTATCTTTTTTGAATACTTTAATATAATCGTCGATAAAGCCAATAATTCCGAGCCAAACAGTAGAAATAATAATGATTAAGACGTAAATATTATTCAGTTTGGCAAACAATAAAGTAGGTATAAGTATCGCACCAAGAATAATTAGTCCTCCCATGGTTGGCGTGCCTTTTTTTTCTTTTTCACCTTCAAGCCCCAAATCCCTTACCACTTCGCCTATTTGTTTCTTATGCAAATAATTGATTAGCCGTTTACCAAATAATAATGAAATAATGAGCGATGTAATTACCGCCAGAGAAGCTCGAAAAGAAATATAATGAAACAATCCGGCTCCAGGGAAGTCGAATGCTTTATCTAAATAATTGAATAAGTAGTAAAACATTTGGTAATTTTTTAATTAATAGAAAATTCGTTCATTAATCATTTGTTTAATAATATTTCTCTAAGTATTTCCTTATCATCAAAATGATGTTTTTCTCCTTTAATATCCTGATATTTTTCATGTCCCTTTCCGGCTACCAGAATGATATCCTTTGGTTTTGCCAGAGCACAGGCCGTTTTAATTGCCTCACGGCGATCAACAATGGAAAGCACTTTGCGTGAAGACTGAGGCTCAATTCCCTTTTTCATTTCATTGATAATGGCTTCCGGTTCTTCCGACCGGGGATTGTCTGAAGTTATAATTATCCTATCGCTTAATTTACATGCAATTGCAGCCATTATGGGTCGTTTGCTATGATCGCGGTCGCCGCCGCAACCAACCACCGTTATCAGTTGTTCGTTGCCAGAGCGAATGTCGCCGATAGTAGTAAGTACATTTTTAAGGGCATCCGGCGTATGCGCATAATCCACTATAGCAATAATGCCATCCGAAGAAATAAAGTAGTCAAACCTTCCTTCGGCTGATTCCAGGTTGCTCAAAATTGTTAAAACCTTTGTTTTATCTTCTCCAAGCAAAACCGCGGTTGAATAAACCGCTAAAAGATTATATGCATTAAACTCGCCTACTAATCGCGACCAGACTTCTTCACCATCAATATTCAATTGAAGCCCAACAAACTGATTTTCTATTATTTTACATTTAAAATCGGCTAAATTTTTTAAGGCATACGTCTTTTTTTCAGCTTTCGTATTTTGAAGCATTATCAGCCCGTTTTTATCATCAAGATTTGTCAACGCAAATGCCTGCGATGGCAGCCCATCAAAGAATGCTTTTTTAGCCTTGATGTATTCATCGAACGTCTTATGAAAATCCAAATGATCAAGAGTAATATTCGAAAATACACCTCCTGCAAATTCAAGACCGGCTATTCGATTTTGAACGATGGCATGCGAACTAACTTCAATAAAACAATGAGTAACATCCTGATCACACATTTTTTTTAACATCAAATTTAATTCTATAGCATCGGGTGTAGTATGTGTGGCAGTTATTTCTTCGTCGTCTATCATGTTTTTAACGGTGGAAAGCATCCCAACATGATAGCCTAACTGGCGGAAAAGATTGAATAACAAGGTAACAAAAGTTGTTTTCCCGTTAGTTCCGGTTATTCCTATTAATTTTAATTTTGAAGAAGGATTATCATAGAAATTTGACGCTATCACTCCAAGAGCATAGCCGCTGTTAATTACTTTAACATAGGTAATATCGGCAACCTTTTCTGTTGGAATATCCTCACATACAATAGCTATTGCCCCATTACGAATAGCCTGATCAATAAACAAATGGCCATCGGACGTAGTTCCTTTCACGGCTACAAAAAGGCTTCCGGAATTTACCTGACGGGAATCAAAACATACAGATTGAATTTCAATATCAGTTGATCCAATCAATACCTTAATTCCGGTTTTATATAATATTTCGTTTAACTTTTTCAATGGTTTATTTTTATGTTCCTAAATCTAAAGTAATTACATTACCTTTTTCAATTCTGCTTCCAGCTACTACCGATTGGTTTTTAACTACCCCCCGCCCTTTAATTTTCACCTTTAAACCAAGATTTTCAAGAAGATATAAGGCATCTTTAATTCCCATACCCGTAACGTCAGGAACAATACCTTTGGTTATTCGCTTATCAGTCAGGGTAATGAAATTGCGATTGCTTGACGCTGATGCCCAAAAAGATAATGCTGGTTCTTTAATAATTTTATAGCCAATGGTTTTATAAATGGTTTCCAGATCCTGGCTTTTGCCAGAAGATGCAGGAGGAAAATAATTGCCAGATAATGTTTTAGTAGTGGTTTGCTGAATTTTAATATTGCTTGCATATACCCTGTCGGCAATTTCCTTGAATACCGGAGCTGAAATAGAAGCGCCATAATATCTACCTTTTTTAGGGTTACTAATAACAACTATACAAGTATATTTGGGGTCATCGGCAGGGAAATAGCCCACAAACGAAGCATTATATGCATCTACTTCATAATTTTTGCCAGCACTATTGAAAATTTTCGCTGTCCCAGTCTTTCCGGCTATTTTATATATTGAATTTTTTAAATTTTTCGCTGTCCCTTTTGTAACGACTCCTTCCATTAACCTTCTTACTTTTTTAAGAGTAGACGGAGAACAGATTGCTGGATTTAAAACTGTAGGTAAAAATATTTTTTCGGTTTTACCTGAAGTTTCTATTTCTTTTACAAACATTGGTTTTACCATAACTCCATTATTTGCAACGGCATTATACATCGTCAATACCTGAAGTGGAGTCATTTCGACTCCATAACCGTAGGCCATTCTGTCAAGATTGTTCTTCACCTCTACAAAGTGAGGACTGGGTTCTCCGCTTATTTCAATTCCAAGAGGTTTATCAATCCTCATTTTGCTTAGTTGCTGGCTAAATTTTTGGCGATTGGATCCAAAAGCTTTATAAACAATGTCGGCTATTCCAACGTTGGAGGAAAGCTCAAAAGCACGAGCCACCGAAACGTTTCCATAACCGCTTTCATGAGAATCCACAACCGGAGATTTGCCATCAAAAGATTTTATTCCAGTATTTACTATCGTACTGGTATCAAACCTTCCATCCTCTAAAACAGCAATTACAGAAGCCAGTTTAAAGGTTGATCCCGGATCGGCTCTTCCACCAATGGCATAATTAAACTTGTCGACATAGCTGCCATCATTATTCCTGCTAAGATTGGCAATAGCCTTAATATAACCGGTTTGCACTTCCATAAGAATGGCGCATCCCCAATCAGCCTGATTGGTATCCAAGCATGCTAATAATGCATTTTGAGCAACATCCTGAAAATTAATATTAATTGTAGTAATAATATCTTTACCATTTTGAGCTTCAATTTGGTTGGTTCCATTTACAGGACGATATGAAGCATCTGCCATACGTTCTACCAGGCGTTTGCCATTTTCACCACTTAAAATTTTGCTGTAAGCTCCTTCAAGGCCCACATCGTTGTTAACACCATCTTTATCCCATCCAATAGTCCTGTAAGCAAGTGTTTTAAATGGATAGTCACGCATAGTGTTTTGATATACAATAAGTCCGCCCACATTTTTATTCCAACCAAAAATCGGAAAACTTTTGATCCGCTTTAGTTGCAAATAATTAATCTTTCTCTTAATCAATACATTACGTTTGCCGTTTTTTCGAGCTTGCTTTAATTCATTTTTATACCATTTGGCAGATTTTTCAGGAAATACCAAGGCTAAACTATCGGCCAAAGCGGCAATATGATTTTTAAAAATACTATCCTGTTTTATTACCTGAGAATCCCAATACAAATCAAATACGGGAATGGAAGTGGCAATAAACGTTCCATCGTCGGAGCAAATGTTGCCTCTAACAGCAAAAATGGTATCGTAGTGTATGGTTTGTTTTTGTGCAATTTCTTTCCATTTTTTTCCTTCATAAAATTGAATTTTAATCACTTGCGACAAAACAACAATCCCAAAAATGAACAAGGTAACATAAACCAAATACATTCTTTTTAATATTTGCTGTTTTCTTTCGTCCATTTTGGTTCAATTCTTTAATTATTTCTTTAAAAAGAAATGCTATCTTTCGTTTCCAACACAATTTTGTAAGGCGGAACGGTAGCTTCTTTCAATCCGGAAGTCTTGATTTTTTTTACGACTTCTGATTGTCGACTCAGGTACATTAATTTTGATTGAGCCGAAATTTGTTCATAATTAAGTTCACTAATTTCTTTTTTAAGGTTACTGATAGCGATAGCTTTTTTCTGAGCCTGGAAAGTATTAGCTATGTAAATAATTGCCAGTAAAAAAACATAAAGAAAAAAAGGCAAAAGCTTAACTAAATTTTTTTTAGTTAAAATGGTTCCATCCAATATACTATGAATTACTCTTTGGAAGGAAATGACTTTGACCGAAAACTTAGTCTTCGTCTTTTTCTTCACCTGTTTTTTCGGTTCCGTAACCTCCGAAATTTGTTTCTCTTTTAATATATTTGACGATGCCATTTGCTAATATTTTTCAGCTATCCTTAATTTTGAACTCCTTGCCCGGTTATTTTCATTAAGTTCATCCTGAGATGCAACAATGGGTTTCCGGTTAATTAATTTAAAGGGCACTATAGGATTTCCAAAAAAATCCTTTTTAACCTCTCCTTCAAAATTTCCTGCTTTAAAAAAATTCTTTACCAAACGATCCTCCAACGAATGGTATGACATTACGACCAATCGCCCACCGGGTTTTAGTACTTCGCCCGCTTGAATCAACAAATCCTTTAAGGCATCCATTTCACTATTGACTTCTATTCTCAATGCCTGAAAAACCTGAGCCAGATACTTATTTTCAGTACGTTTATCAATACAAGTCGCCATAGCCTCCTTTAAGGTAGCGGTAGAATTTATTTCCTTTTCATTTCTAAAATGTATGATAGTGTTGGCTAATTTTGATGCATTCCGCACTTCACCATATTGGCTAAAAAGTAATTTAAGTTGATTTTCAGTGTACTTATTTACAACATACCTGGCTGTAAGCTTTTTACGTTTATCCATTCGCAAATCCAGTTCACCGTCGAATCGTGTTGAAAATCCCCTTTCGGGTGAATCAATCTGATGCGACGAAACTCCCAAATCTGCAATAATCCCATCTACTGGCAAAGCATTATATAATCTTAAAAAGTTTTTTAAATATCTGAAATTCTGATTTAACAAAAGAAACCGATCATCTTCAATCCGATTCTGGATTGCCTCTTCATCCTGATCAAAAGCAATCAAACGGCCAGCGGTAATATTCTTTAGGATTTCCTGGGAATGTCCTCCGCCGCCAAAGGTTACATCCACATAAATTCCCTTTGGATTAATATTTAATCCATCAATACATTCCTTTAACATAACCGGGCAATGGTAATCCATGATAATCACTTGTTAAATGAACCTCCCATGATTTCTTCTACCGATTTTTCAAATTCTACCGGATCGTAATTAACTACCTGTTCATAAGCATCTTTATCCCAAATTTCAATTTTATCCAAAGCTGCTGCCACCACAATATTTTTCTTTATCCCCGAATATTCAAGCAAATCCTTTGGAATTAACAATCTTCCTGCCGGGTCAAGCTCTACAGTTTTTGCACCAGCCATCAATATTCTGATAAAATCATCCGTTTTGGTGGTAAACCGGTTAATCTGCACTAATTTTTCATACTGTACCTTCCACTCACACATGGGATAAAGCTCAATAAAACGATGAAAAACACTACGCTTCATTGTAAATCCATCATTCAGAACATCAGACAGTTGTTTACGAAATGCAGCAGGAAACGGCAACCTTCCTTTGGCATCAATTTTACACTCGTAAACGCCGATTAGATTGAACATGTGTGTTTTTTTAAAATTAGGTTTTAAGGTGTAAATGTAGTACAAATTTTCCTACTTTCTCCTACTTTTTACCACTTTTATTAAAAATAAGCGTTTTTTTTAATAACTTTTAAATTTGGAAAGTTTTTTTCGTTGATTTTATGATATTTAGTAATTTCGATGTTCATAACTTTTTTTAAAAAATTCGAATGAATCAATGTTGCGATTTTTTAAAACTGGCAATATTTGTTTGATATTTCTCGTTAAATTTGTTGTACTAAAAGATATTAATACACAGAAAATGGAATTTACCGATAATCAACCTCAAGTCAATTATACCCCTGTTCCGTTAATAAATCTCGAAAATATTATCAGGAGTAAAAATCCACGTGTGTTAAAATTTCTGCCCAGTTTTATTCTTGAATATATCAGGAAAATAATACATGAATCCGATTTAAACGCAGTACTTCAGTTGTATCATGACAAGCAGGGAATTGATTTTATAAATTCGATTTTAACGGAATTTAAGGTCATCGTTCAGCATGAAGGAATCGAAAATTTATTGTTAAGCAAACGTCATATTATAGCATCCAACCATCCTTTAGGCGGACTGGATGGATTGGCTTTGATGGGCGTAGCAGGCAGCGTACGTAGTGATATTATTTTCCCTGTAAACGATTTGTTGTTAAACCTGCCTAATCTACGCAGTTTATTTATCCCCATTAATAAACATGGTACCAACAATCAGAATATCAAAATCTGGGAGGATACTTTTGCTTCCGATTGTTCGTTGCTATATTTTCCAGCCGGCTTGTGTTCGCGTAAAATAAACCATGAAATTATTGATCTTGAATGGAAAAAAACGTTTGTTTCCAAAGCCAGGCAATATCAGCGAGATGTAATACCAACGTTTATATCAGGAAAAAACTCAAACTTTTTTTACAGATTAGCTAATCTCAGAAAATGGCTTGGAATAAAGAGTAATTTTGAAATGCTTTATCTTGTTGATGAAATGTACAAACAGAGAGACAAGGTTATAAAGATTCATTTTGGCAAACCTATTGATTATAAAATATTTGATAAACGTTTTTCGGATAAACAATGGGCAGAGCAGGTCAAAAAATATGTTTACACCATTGGTAGAGGCGAAGAAACAGATTTTAATACTTTTTTAAATAATAATTGATTTTTTAGAAATATGGAAACGATAATTCCTTCCGTAGAAAAACCATTACTGGTAGCTGAACTTACCTCGGATAAGTTTTTACGGAAAACTAATAATGGCAATAACGAAATTTATATAATCAACCACCATAATGCTCCCAATGTTATGGAAGAAATCGGGCGGCTTCGTGAAATAACATTCAGGGAAGCCGGAGGCGGTACCGGAAAGGCAACTGATATTGATGAATTTGATACATCCGAAAAACCATACCAACAATTAATAGTGTGGGATCCTAAAAATCTGGAAATTGTAGGTGGATACCGCTATATCCATTGTAAAGATATTCCTTTTGATGAAAATGGCCAGCCCTGGCTTGCAACAAGCGAACTTTTTCATTTCAAAAAGAATTTTATTGAAAATTATTTACCCTACATGATTGAGTTGGGACGTTCCTTTGTTCAGCCCATATATCAGCCAATGAATAATCTACGAAAAGGCATGTATTCACTGGATAATATTTGGGACGGATTAGGTGCTTTGATTGTTGATAATCCCGACGCAAAATTCTTTTTTGGAAAAATTACCATGTACCCTAAGTACAATATCATAGCCAGAGATATGATTCTATTCTTTCTGGATAAATATTTTTACGATACCGATCAGCTTGTTTATCCTTTAGAACCAATAACCATTAAAACAGATAAAAAACTACTCGAGAGTACATTTTCAGGGGGCAATTATGAAGAAAATTTTAAAATTTTACTTCGCACTGTTAGAATGTATGATGAAACAATACCTCCCTTGGTAAATGCCTACATGAATTTATCTTCATCGATGAAAGTATTTGGCACTGCAATCAATCACGGGTTTGGGCAAGTTGAAGAAACTGGAATTATTATTAATATTGCGGACATCTATCCGTCGAAAAAAGAGAGGCACGTTAATTCGTATATAAAAAACAAACCCATTCAATGATAATTCATTCTGCCCTTTATCTCATCAGTAGCCCTGAAGTATTCGCTTGTCCTAAGCCTGATTTACCTGAATATGCCTTCATCGGACGGTCAAACGTAGGCAAATCTTCGTTGATTAATATGATTACCAATAATAAAGGATTAGCCAAAACATCAAGCACTCCTGGGAAAACGCAATTAATCAATCATTTTATTATTAACGATGAATGGTATTTAGCTGATTTACCAGGGTATGGTTTCGCAAAAACAGCGAAAACCAACCGCGATAAATGGGAGAAAATGATAAAAGATTATCTATTAAAACGCCCCAATCTTTTATCAACATTTGTATTGATTGATTCACGAATAGAACCTCAACAAATGGATATTGATTTCATTGAGTGGTTGGGACTGCAGAAATTACCATTTGTTCTTGTCTTTACAAAAAAAGATAAGCTCTCACGTGGAGAGCTTACTCATAATCTTGATGTTTACAAAAAGCGTTTGTTACAAAACTGGGAAACGCTACCTATTACTTTTACAGTTTCAGCAAAACAAACCGAGGATAAAACAGAGCTTCTTCATTTTATTGAAGATACCAATAAATTGTTTAAAATTTAGACAAATTCTACCAGTAATTGTTTAAACGTAATAAGGTCGCCGGTTTTTACATACACATTTTTAATTACTCCATCCATCGGAGACATTATTTGATTCGTCATTTTCATTGCATCCATATGCAATAAAACACTTCCTTTTTTAATCTTACTACCTTCGGTTACCATAATTTTTTTAACGGTGCCCGGTATGAATGAATAAACCTTCTTTGGATCTGGTTTAACATAGGGTTTACGGTTAAGATATTTTTTGGTAAGTTTTGTTTTATACTTATCATATTCAACACAAAGAGTCGTCTTTATGTTGTCATCTGTTAATTCATTATTTTTTATTTCTTCCATAATTAATTAAGGATTAAAATGGCGGAATACCATGTTTTTTAATTGGGCGAATTTCGGATTTATCTGCTGAAATTTCAATAGCATGAATGAGCATATTGCGGGTTTCGTGAGGTTCAATAACCGCATCAACATAACCATAAGCAGCAGCAATATAAGGATTTGAGAATTTTTCTTTGTATTCTTTAATTTTCTGTTTTCTCATTTCTTCAGGATTTTCTGCATTTTTAATTTCATTTCTGAAAATAATATTTGCAGCGCCTTCGGGACCCATCACCGCAATTTCTGCAGTTGGCCAGGCAAAAACAAAATCCGCTTTCAAGTGATGAGAACACATGGCGATATAACCTCCACCATATGCCTTGCGTAGGATAACGGTAATTTTAGGAACGGTAGCTTCGGAATATGCATATAAAACTTTGGCTCCATGCCTGATAACACCTGCGTGCTCCTGATCAACTCCTGGGAGGTAACCGGGAAGATCAACAAATGTAATCAAAGGAATGTTAAAGGCATCGCAAAAACGGATGAAACGAGCTGCTTTATCTGATGAGTCAACATCCAGAACACCGGCTAAAATTAATGGTTGATTAGCCACAAAACCAACGGTTTGTCCCGACAAACGGCCAAAACCGACAACAATATTTTCGGCAAACATCGCTTGAACTTCAAAAAACTCTGAATCATCAGCTATGGCTTTGATCACTTTACAAACATCGTAAGGTAAACGTGGGTTTGTTGGAAATATTTCTTCTATTTTATACGTACGGGTTTTGGGTGGTTTTTTCGGAAAGCGGTCTGCTTTTTTGGTATTATTCCAGGGTATGTAACTAAACAATTGTTTAATTTGTGAAAAACATTCATTTTCACTTTCGGCAAAGAAATGAGCATTCCCGGTAATTTCGGCTTGTACCCGGGCACCGCCCAGCTCTTCCATAGAAATTTCCTCACCCAACACTGTTTTAATAACTTCGGGCCCGGTAATAAACATTTTGGAAATATTGTCCACCACAAACACAAAGTCGGTTAACGCAGGGGAATACACGGCTCCGCCGGCACAAGGTCCCAGAATAACTGATATTTGCGGTATGACTCCGGAAGCCTGTGTATTTCGATAAAAAATTTCGCCATATCCGGCAAGGGAATTTACCCCTTCCTGTATACGGGCGCCTCCGGAATCATTGATTCCTATCAGGGGAATTTTTAATTTCATGGCATGATCCATGATTTTTGTGATTTTTTTGGCATGCATCCATCCTAAAGAGCCACCTGCAACAGTAAAGTCTTGTGCATAAATGCAAACTGGGAATCCATTAATATTTCCGGTTCCTGTGATTACTCCATCGCCGGGTAAATACTTGTCGCCCATGTTAAAATCTTTGCCTGCATGTTCGGCAAAAAGGTCGTATTCATGAAATGATTTGGGATCAAGGAGAGCTATAATTCGTTCACGGGCAGTCATTTTTCCCGTTGCTTTTTGTTTTTCTATGGCTTTTTCACCACCACCCTGCAAAGCTTCGCGCATCCTCCTCTTAAGATCAGAAGATTTTTTTGTTAATGACATATTTTATATTTTTCAGAAATAATTGAATTTCAATATAGTAATGGATAAAAAACTTCCATAAGAATACAAAGGTATACAAATATAATTAAAATCTAAAAAAAATTTACTTTTACAGAAAGAAAAATCGTGCCATGAATATTGAAGAACTTAGAAATTATTGTATAACAAAAAGATGTGTTGAAGAGTGTTTTCCCTTCGATGAAACAACTCTTGTTTTTAAAGTGATGAATAAAATGTTTGCCCTTGTCGATTTAGACAATCCCGAATTAAGCATCAATCTGAAAGCCGAACCCGGGAAAGCTATTGAAATGCGGGAACATTTTTCAAGCGTTCTGCCGGGTTACCATATGAATAAAAAGCACTGGAATACAATACTTATCGATGGCAGCATTCCCGACAACACAATATATCAATGGATAGATGATTCCTACCGCCTTATCGTTGATAATCTTCCCCAAAAAATTAAAGAGAATTTCCTGAAAATTATTTCCTGATAAAATGCGCCATTTCGACCGGTAATTCGATAGATATTTCGACTATTCCGGCATACTTCCCATCCAAATACCAGGGAGACTGATGAACCAGTTTTTTAATTCCGTTTTTTTCGATAGTATAGGTATTTGTTTTCTCTTTTTCAATAAGCTCGGCAAGTTTTTTTTGTGATGCTTCTGAATGACAATCATACAGGCTTTGACCGACAAGACTGGTTCCGCCATATTTTTCAAATGTTTTTCCGGCTTTTTGATTCATAAACAAAATTTTACCGTTTTTATCGGCAACGGTTACTGCCGAGGGAAATTCATTTACCCATTTGTCGCTATTTTCCATTATTAATTTATTTATCTGAATGCTACCACAGTAATACCGTGTCCGCCGTTTTCAATTTTTTCGTCTCTAAATTGTTTTACTTCCTTGATTCCGGCAAGATACTGACGGATAATCTGACGCAGAATGCCATTGCCTTTTCCATGTAATATGCTCACTTCTTTCACATTGAGCAAGATGGCTTCATCAATATAATGGCCAACAAGTTGCAGCGCTTCTTCGGCTCGCTTTCCACGAACATCAATCGAAAGCCGGAAACTTGCCATTTTGTCGCTCAATTCATTAATTACACTATTATAGGCTCTTTTTACCTTTTTATTGCCTTTTCCCAATATCTTTTCATCCACTTTTTCGAGTCGCGAAAGCGGAGTTTTTATTCTGAAGCTATCGAAGGCTACCAGCGCCTCTTCGTTCATAATTTCAACAACTTCGCCAACGACATTTTGTTCAATAAGCCGAACCGTATCTCCTTTTTGAAGAATGGCATCCGGCGTTTCTTCTGTTTCAGTTGCCGGAGTTTTCTCTTCGGCGGCTTTTTGCAAAAGCATCATTGATTTAGTTGCCGCTTCCGGTTCTTCGGTTGCTATCTGCTTTGCACCTGTTTCCGGTTCAGCAATTTCGGTGGCAAATCTTTTGATCTCGTTTCGTATTTCTTTTACAACCTGTTTATCAGCATTGCTTTCTTTTATTTCTTTAATCGCCCTTTCAATCAGTTTGTTGGTATCGGAAACCAATTGTTTGGCTTCCAGTTTTGCATTGCTGACAATTTCCCGCTTTTTCTGTTCCAAATCCGAATAAAGCTTTGAATATTTTGCAACTATTTCGGCCAGAAATTTATCAGCAGAATTTAATTCATTCTTCTGTTTTTGCAAAGCTTCCTTTTCCGTTTCCAGTTCCTGCAATTTCTGATCAAAATCCAACTGCGTTTTACCGGTTTTGTGAGATGCCTGCTTCAGAATATTCTCCGGAAAACCTATATTCCGTGCTATTTCAAAAGCAAAGGAACTTCCAGGCATACCGATTTTAAGTTTATATAAAGGTTGCATCTTTCGTGTATCAAAAAGCATGGCTGCATTGACGATGCCGTTGGCTTTCCCGGAAAGCAGTTTAAGATTGGCATAGTGAGTAGTAACTACGCCATAAGCTTTTTTCTTATTAAGCGATTCGAGAACCGATTCGGCAATGGCGCCGCCAAGCTGGGGCTCGGTGCCCGACCCAAATTCATCAATCAGAAACATTGTTCTGGAATCGGCTCCTTCAAGCAAATGCTTCATACTGTGCAGATGAGAGCTGTAGGTACTCAGATCGTTTTCCAGCGACTGTTCATCGCCGATATCAATAAATATATTGTCGAATATCCCGGTTTCCGAATTTTCGTTCACAGGAATCAGCAATCCGCATTGAAGCATATACTGAAGCAGTCCTACTGTTTTCAGGCAAACCGATTTACCACCGGCATTGGGACCGCTAATGATCAGTATTCGCTGTTGCTGATTAATAGAAATGGAAAGTGGAATCACTTGTTTATTTTGCTGACGGTGCGAAAGAAACAGTAAAGGATGCGTTGCATTTTGCCATTCAATCAGGGGTTTATTTTCGAATATGGGTTTCACTGCATTGATTTCGAGGGCAAATTTAGCTTTGGCACGAATAAAATCGATCAAGCCCAAAAAACGGTAGGCATAAGCCAAATCGCCAAGCTTAGGACGAAGAAAATCCGTAAACAGGGTGAGAATTTTTATTATTTCGCGTTTTTCGGCATTTTCGAGTTCCCTGATTTCATTATTAATTTCGAAAATTTCGGACGGTTCAATAAAAACGGTTTGTCCGGTAGCTGAAGAATCGTGTATAAATCCCTTGATTTTACGTTTATATGCTGCCGGAACAGGAATAACCAGCCTGCCGTTACGTATGGCAATCTCGATATCGCTGTTTACCCAGCCCTCTTTTTTGGCAGATGATAACGACTGTCTTAATTTTTTATCCACCGACGATTGTTTGCTTATTTTTTCATTCCTGATCTTAAGCAAAGCGGTGGAAGCATTGTTCAGTATTTCTCCTTTGTCGTCAATAATTTTTTCGATTTGCTGAATAATGGATTTATCAACAAAAACATTCGCCGAAAGCTGTTTCAGGGCAGGGTACTGATCATCGGTTTTGGTATCAAAGAAGTGAAGAATTTCGGTAATGGCATAAAGAGATAACCTAAGATCAACCAAAGCGCTTTGTTCGATAAACGTACCCTCGGTACGGACGCGCGAAAGCTCGTCGGAAAGGTCGAAATAATCGTTGGAAGGAAAGTACGTTTCGTTAAGTATAATCTGACGCAATTCCTCGGTTTGATTCAGGAAACTACTTATCAATTCAAAATCGGAAGAAAACTGGATTTTATCTACAAGCCGTTGCCCAAGCGTGCTAAGGCAATTATCTTTCAATATCCGGCGAACGGAATCAAATCCTGTCTTCTGCTCATAATTTTTTGGAAAAATCATATAAAGAGATTGATTGGCAAAGATAAAAAAAGAGGTTGCCCCACCTAATGAGACAACCTCAATTTTTAATCGTTATTTTATTAAATTTCCGTAAACCGGAAAACTATCCGTTCAACGATCATTTTATTTATTTCTTAACGAATTTTATCGTTTTGATGGTACCAGATATTCCGTTGATATTCATAAAATATACGCCAGGATTAAAATCGGAAACATCAATACGGACTTTGGAGCTTTCCGGGTTATTGAGGGTAACCATTTTGCTTCCAACAATATTATAAACGGCAATGGACTGAACATCTTTAAGGTTGTTCACATATAAATAATCGATGGCCGGAGAAGGATACACCTGTATGCCGGATAATGGCTTGGGATCATTTATGCCTGTAACCTGATCGTTATACCAGCAGTTATATACATTATTTCCTGCAAGCACCTTGTACGCACGGTTAGGACCTCCGTTAGGAAATTCGCAGGTGGAATTATCCCATGAACCATTGATGCGAAACTTAAAATTAATCGAGTCACCAGCAGAAAGGGCATTAATAGTAATTGAATAAATACTGTCGTTAGCATCCGGTGTTAAGGTATAACTAATGCCATTTCCTCCATCATTGAAACTACCGGCTATATCAACATAATCGTTTGCGGGATTAAAAAGATTCAATCCGGTTTTCCAATACGACATATTAACATTAAAAGTAACAGGAACTACAGGTACACTGGAAGGAAGCGAATCATTAGTTACCACAATGTTATCAAAAAACATCGTCAGGTCATCAGTCAGGTTGACGGGATCACTAAAATCGGGCATAAATTCTATCTGATAATAAGAAGCTGCAGTATTTCTGAAATCGAAAACAATATCTTCCCAGCCGTTAACTACCGTTTGCGGATACTTAGAAGTAACGCATATATCGTCTCCTGTCCCTGACTGAAGTTTAAACTGGAGCGGACTGATACGGGGTTTGAATACTTTAACGTGTACAAATTTATTATTAGTCAGGTCGACCCCATTGTCTAAGTTAGCAAGAAATCCTGCGCCTGGTAAACCATCGGCGGCGCGGATAAACTTTACTACTTTCGCACTGGAATTATTTCCCGAAATGAGCGGATTGTTGATAACTGCAAAATTAGTGCTGAGCGTATCAAGATGTCCGTTATCAATGCTGGACATTTCCAACGAAGTAGCTTCCGATTCAAAATCGGCAACAATAATACCACCGGAAACAAAATTTACGATATAGCAAACGGAATCGTTGGGATTATTCATATCGAAAAATGTATACATAATAACAGCGGTTCCACCGCTTCCATTGGGAAAGAAATCTCCCGAAAACAATTTAAAGGTATCCGCAGGGGCTATTTTTTCGTATCCGGGGGAAACAAAAACGTTAGGGCTATAGCATACATCCCAGCAAAATGAATTGGTTGAACTGCCGAATGTGCTTATTTCTGTCTTTTTTGCTTTAATACACAAGCTATCGCTATAATTGTTGGTAACCCAAACAAAAGATGAAATCATGAAATCGGTGGCGAGACCTTTTACTGTTTTCACTTCCTGGCTTGCCACGGCTCCGTCAACATCCGAAAGGGTAAGATGCTGGGCAAAAATGAGTGTCGAGAATAGGGTAATTGCTGAGAATAAGAGTACAAATTTTTTCATAGAAATTGATTTAATTGCTTTTTATTTTACCAAAAATCGTGCTAAAGATTAACTGGCTGCAAAAGTAAAAAAAATTATTACCACAATGGCAATAAACTTCTTTTATGTACACAAACATTCTTGGTTAACAACCGAAAAGAATAACCGCCCGGGGATATGATCGGGCGGGGAAGGAAACATTTATTTTACAAGCTTAACGTCTAACTCCGTTGCTTCGTCGGCGCTTATTTCCACACCCGGCTGGCTCCAGGGCAGATAATCGCTGGCGGCAACGTTAACGATATACATCCCTTCGGGAATACTGTCGAAATTAAACTCTCCGTTCGGGTCGGAAACAGCGGTAACGCTTATACCATTAATGGAAACGATGGCCGAAGGTACCGGATTTCCGGTAAGGGCATCGCTTACTACTCCCGAGAGTACGCCTAAGGAATCGGGATTCAAAGGTTTGCTTTGTGTGCCCGAAACTCCTTCGTAGATAAGATAATCGTTGTATTTTGCCTGGTTAATTCCATACCAGATATCCTTGCCAAGATTGCATATTTTAACCATGGAACGATATAGTTGGTTTCCTTTCAGTATTCGTTCATCGGTGGCAATGTCGCGATTACGTTCCGCTGTTTTTTGGTCGTCAATGGACTTATCGAATGTCTGGTTGCTTGTTTCCAATTGAACGATCATATCGGCAGTAAGACCTTCGGAAGCTAAGTCGGCAAGTTGGTAGCGTGCCGTGCCAATGGCGGTACGGACGCAGCGCAGCAGTTCGTCGTCGGTGAACCTGCTGATGCTGCCTGCGCCAAATTGTTTGTATTTTGCCGATTTAATGCCCCATTTATTTTCGGCAAACGTGAGTATGCCACGTAAGCCTTTCTCTACAATCAGACGGTTATTATTTTTATTCTCCGTACCGCTGCTGCATAATCCCAGCCAGTAGCTGTCGGTTTGCAATAGTTTGTAATCGTCAATCTGAACACGGAAGGCTGTACGTTTTTCGGAAGTAAATCCTTTGGTTAATAATTCGGCCTCATCGCGTAGGGTGAGGGTGTGGGTGGCTTCGCATTTGGGTGCAAGATCACTTTCAGCAAAGCCAAATTCCTTGATTGGTTTATAATTTGACATGGCTCGTTTTTTTAAATTTAATTATTTGTTTTTTACATCACAAATGTAATACATAAAATGCTAAAAACCAAATTTTAAGACAAAAATCTTCATTGTATTAAAAAAATATGTTTATAAAAACATTTTCAATTATTTGCAATGAAAAAAATAATCTTTAACGGCTCATCCTAAGCTTTATAATGGTTAAACAGGTAATATTTTTATCCTGTTTTTGATTTTTATATCCTTTACGGATAAAATGGAATGAAATAAAAAAGGTATGATAGCAATAGAGAACAGCCCTATCCTACTAAAGAACAGACTTATTATCCCGTTGTACCGTTAGATGAGGCTATCGTAGTGTTTGACGGGATTATTATACTTTTTGACGGGCTTGTCGTAGTATTTAATGGGGCTATTGTACCTTTTAATGAGCCTGTCGTAGTGTTTGACAGGATTGTTGTACCTTTTGACAGGCTTGTTGTAGTGTTTGATGAGCTTATTGTACTTTTTGACGGGATCGTTGTAGCGTTTGATGGGATTATTGTAGTGTTTGGAAGTATCAACGCAGCCGGAATTTATCCTGTAAAAAGATTCTTACGATTTATAAGGAAGTACGGCAATATTGTCAAATGATAAGCTGGGATAAAGAAACTTGCGTATGAAATGATAAAATTATTCCCCGTATTGAAGAAAAAGAAAATATAACCAGCGAACCGATACTCTGAGTCCGGGATAAAAATCTTGAAGAGATTTAATCCGAATAGCCCCGGATGCAATTCGGGGTATGAATCAATCTTATCGTCAGAAACCCTGAAAAAGTTCAATGATAGCCATATTGAACCCCTGCCGGGGTTCTTCGTTCGCAGAACATTTTTCCCCGAATTGCATTCGGGGCTATTTATAGTTAACCACTTCGTGGTTTACTGGTTTTTAAGAAAACCTAAGTAGTAATTTGCAGCAATGTTTCGCTTATTTTTTCCAGCGAAAGGATATAGTCAACCTTTGTAGCGGCAATGGCGGCGCGCGGCATGGTATCCACGGAAGCCCTGTCGGGATCCTGTACGATGGCAATGCCGCCCAATTGCTTAATAATGCTAAGTCCGCGGCTACCATCGGTATTGGCCCCGGTAAGCACAATGCCTATCACCCCTTTACCAAAGGCATAAGCCGCCGATTCGAACAACACATCAATGGAAGGACGGGCATAATTCACCTTTTCCTCCACCGAAAGCGAAAGCGTTTCGTCGTCCTCCACCAACAGGTGATAATTGGGTGGGGCAAGGTACACCGTTCCGTGGTAAATCTTTTCCTTTTCGTCGGCTTCCTTTACCCTGAGCTGGCATTGCGTATTGAGGTAATTAGCCAGGAAACTGTCGGATGTAGCGCTGAGATGCTGCACAATAAGAATAGGCAACGCAAAAGTCTTGGGCAATGCCGCCAACAAGATACGCAGGGCATCCATCCCCCCTGCCGATGAACCGATAACGACAACCTTATACTTCATCATAACCGGGTTGGGAAGGCAAAATATACTTTTTGCGGTAGATTTTCTGTGATTCGTCCACCACAGTAAAGTATGGGAAAGTATCGGAAAATTGCAGGGTTTCCTTGCTACCAAGGCATAAATATCCACCCGGAACCAGGCTGTTCAAAAAAAGGTTGTGGGTTTTGTATTGTAACTCCCGGTCGAAATAAATAAGCACGTTGCGGCAAATAATAAGGTTGGCTTCGGTAAAATCACTGTCGGTAACCAGATTATGTTCGGCAAAAACAATATTCTTTTTCAAGGCATTGTTCATGATAACCGAGTTATAGCTCGAGTTATAATAATCGGAAAGGTCGCTTTTGCCTTTTGCCTTCTGATAATTGGACGAATATTCCCTGATATGTTCAGCAGGATAAATTCCTTCTTTTGCCGTTTGCAGCGCACGCTGGTTAAAGTCGGTAGCATAAATCTGGGCGCGGTCGTACAATCCTTCTTCCCTCAGCAGAATGGCCATGGAATAGACTTCTTCGCCGGTGGAGCAACCGGCATGCCATATCCTGAAAAAGGGCCATGTGCGTAAAGCAGGCAGAACCTCTTTCCGCAAGGCGATATAAAAATCGGGATCGCGAAACATTTCGGTAACGGTGATGGAAAGATCGTTTAGCAGATCCTGGATAAATCCCTCGTCGTGCAATACTTTGCCCTGCATCTCAGAAATAGAATCCAGCCCCGACAATCCTAAGCGATGGAGAATCCGACGCTTGATGTGGGCACGCGAATAATTGCGGAAATCGTAACCAAACTTAGCCCGGATGGCTTCCACCAGCAAATTGATTTCAATATTGATGGATTCGTTCCGGGAATCCTGTTTTTTATCCATTAATAGGCTGTAAAAATTTAACGATACAACCAAACCCTCAGCAGGCTGACGAGCTTGGTTGTTTCAAAAGGTTTGGTCATGTAGTCATTAGCTCCGGCGGCGATGGCTTTTTCGCGGTCGTCCTTCATAGCTTTGGCGGTAAGGGCAATGATCGGAAGTTTATAGTTCTTGGCATCTTTCCGGATAAAACGCATGGCTTCATAGCCGTCCATTTCGGGCATCATGATGTCCATCAGAACCAGATCTACATCAGGATTATCTCCCAGTTTTTTAATACCGTCTTTGCCATTTTTGCCAACAATAACTTTAATTCCTTTCGATTCGAGAACGCTGCTTATGGCAAAAACATTACGCATATCATCATCTACGATCAGGATTTTTTTGTCTTTAAACACGGCATCTTTGTCGTGTACCATCTGAAGCATTCTTCGTTTTTTCTCCGGCATATTTGCTTCCACGCGATGAAGGAAAAGGGTTGTCTCGGCAAGCAATCGCTCGGGCGAACGAACACCTTTGATAATGATGCTATCGGCATGTTTTTGAAGGACTTCTTCCTGCTCGCGGGTAAGTTCCTGTCCGGTATAAACAATAATGGGCAAATCGATCAATGCTTCTTCTTTGCGGATTTGTTCCAGCAAATCAAAGCCCGACATATCTTTTAATCCCAGGTCGAGAATAACGCAGTCGAAACTACTATTTTTAAGGAGCGCCAACGCATCCTTTCCGTTTTCCACAGCCGTAGTTTCCACATCGCCGCTACCAACCAGTTCCACTATACTTTTTCGTATGATGGCTTCATCATCAATAACGAGAAGCCTTTTCACCGATTTAGAAATAATATCTTCAATTTTTTTAAATGCCTTATTCAGTTTTTCGAGGCTGACAGGCTTGGTTAAATAGCCGATAGCGCCCATTTTCATGGCTTTCATGTTTTTGTCGCTGGCCGAAATGAAATGAACGGGGATATGGCGTGTTTCGGAATTGGCCTTCAGGGTTTCCATCACTTCCCAACCGTCAATACCAGGCAAGCCAATATCGAGAATGATCGCATTGGGTTTGTAGATGCTTGCATAGTGAAGTCCGGTTTCGCCATCAGAAGCTACTAAGCATTTAAAATCTTTTTCGTGAGCCAGGTCAAACAAAATTTTCGAAAAATTAGCATCATCCTCAATAATCAGCAATGTTTTATCGCCTTTACGGATGATTGAACGGTCGTCCATAACAGCTGTTTCGGCAATTACTATTTCTTCTTTTTGTACCGGCTGAACTTGTTCCTGCGTATTAAATTCGTTTACCGGATAAAGATGTTTTTCGGTTTTTTTAACCGGAGATTCTGGGCTATCCTTAGGCGGAGGTGTAAATTTTTCGGGAAGAATGAGGGTGAAAGTAGTTCCTTCGCCTTCCTTGCTTTCCACCTGAATTTCGCCGCCAAGCACATCGGCCAAGTTCTTAGAAATACTTAATCCCAGTCCCGTTCCTCCATACTTGCGACTGGTTGTTCCGTCGGCTTGCTGGAAGGCTTCAAAAATAAGTTTCAGCTTGTCGGAAGCAATACCAATGCCGGTATCCGTTACGGTGAATGCAACCGAACTTTCCGGATTAAGGTTTGGACGGGTAAGTTTTATCTGAGATGCGGGCCGTGAAATAGCAAATTGAATACTACCCTTTTCGGTAAACTTCAAAGAATTTGATATCAGATTTTTAATGATTTGGAAAACCCGTTGCGGGTCGGTAGCAATGCCATCTGACAAATCATTATGGATATCCATAATTAATTTCAATCCCTTATTTACGATAACCGGTTTAAAAGTGCTTTCGATTTGCATTTTAAACTGGTCGAACGGAACTTTTTCAATATTTAATTCTAACTTTCCTGCTTCTACTTTCGATAAATCAAGTACTTCGTTAATTAAAGCAAGCAAATCGGAACCTGAGGAATTAATGGTATTGGCAAATTCTATTTGTTTATCGGAAAGATTTTTATGGGAATTTTCGGCAAGCAACTGCGACAGCACCAGAATACTGTTCAAAGGAGTGCGCAATTCGTGCGACATATTGGCAAGAAACTCCGATTTATAGCGGCTTGCCTGTTCTACATCCTTAGCCTTTTTCTCAATTTCAACGTGTGCCTGTTCTAATTCCGCATTTTTAATTTTAATATTATCCTTTTCCTTTTCAAGCGCTTTGGTACGTTCTTCCAGTTCTTCATTAATCACGCTTAGTTCTTCCTTTTGCGACTGAAGGGTTTCTTCCGAAACTTTTAAAGCTTTGGTTTGTTCTTCCAGTTCTTCATTCGTTTGGCGAAGTTCCTCCTGCTGTACCTGAAGACGTTCCTTTTGTTCCTGGGTTTGCAGGTAAAGTTTTTGCAGGGTAGTATGTGCTTTGGCAGAATTTACGGCAACGCCAATACTTTCGATGCACATGTTGATGAAGGTTTTATTGATTTCCTGGAACTTGAACATAGAACCAATCTGGATAATCCCGACAAGATTATTTTCGTAAACGAATGGAGTAATCAAAAAGTAATTTGGAATTTTTTCATCCACACCATAATTAAGAGCCGGAGCATCTTCAGTAATATTTTCAAATTCAATAGGCAATTGTTGAACGGCTACCTGTCCCACCAAGCCTTCACCCATATTAAACTGTGCAAACTTTTTGAGCGGGTCGGTAAGTGCATAACTTGCATACAGATCAAGCGTTTGCTTGTCACCGAGTAAATACAGAAGCCCCAATTGACCACCGGAATACCTGACCAGATAGGAAATAATTTCATTGGCAAGCTCGGATAAGTCTTTTTTACCGCTCATGCGTTCATTCAATTCGCTAAGACCGGTTTTTAGCCAATCCTGATTTTTAATTTTTTCGGAAGTATCCCTGAGGGTTTTTGTCATTTCATAAAGTGAAATTCCTAAGGTGTCTTTGGGACTTCGCGGAGTGATATTGGTAGAATAATCGCCTTTGGCAATGGCATTCGATTGAATAACAACATTTCTAAAACCATCAATCATCTGGTTCATCGACTGAGCCAATTCATCGTATTTACTCCTGACCTGAACGTTTTTATTAAAATCGCCGATGGCAATTTCCTTGCTCACCTCTGCCATAGCGCTGTAAGAATTCACCATTTTGTTAAAGGAATCCTTCATTTCGCCCACTTCGTTGTGTGGGGCACGAATATCCTTTTTGATGAGTTCGCCACGGGCAACCTGTTTAGCCCATGCCGAAAGCTCTTTCAAGGGATCAACAAAACGTTTGGTAACAATAATTGAGATAACAAAAACGATCAGAAAAATAATGACAAGCGAAAATTTAACGGTTTTGACAAATTCCCGGGTATAAGCAAATGCTTCGGTTTGATCGATTTCCTCAAAAACAGCCCAATGAACGCCCAGCTTATCAAGAGCCGATATGTTGCGAAAAATTCCATAAACCCAGACATTTTTATTGTTAGGATAAGTTGAAACCTTTCCATCCAGATAACGTTCGTTTTTAAGATCTTGTCCGTAAAGTAATTGTTGCCGGGATTCAATCCACCGCCTTGTGGCATCATTTTTTATTTTTATATGAAGGATCATCGAACCATCGTTAAAGCGGGTAAGTGAACGCAACATCAAGTCTTCACCAATAACATAAGAAACACCCGTTTCGCCCAAACCAACTTCATCCTGGGTAATACGATTAAGCTGATCCATGGTAATCTGAATAACAATCAATCCTATTTTATTGCCCTCTTTATCGAGCATGGGTTGGGCAATCATTCCGGTAATTTTCTTGCCGGATGGCGGATACACTTCGAGATCAGAAAAAAATTGTCCCCCGTTTAATAAAACTTTTTTGCATGTTTTGCTATACAACGATTGAGAATACTTCCCGGAATAAACATTGCTTCCTAAATCATCCGTATTAAGAAGAGAAAAGATTACATCGCCATCAGTGTTGATAAACTGAAAATTATAATAACCCTGAATGTCGCAAATTTTTCCAAGTTCATTTCTTTTTCTCGAAGTAATCTTTTCCCAACGATCGGAATGCACATAATCGGACATCGTTTGATTGCTTTTCAGGAAATCTTTTTGCAAAGAGCTCAAAAAATCAACGTTCGATTCAAGCTCTGCCTGAATATCGAGAGAACTGGAAAGGTCATGAAAAAAGTTATTAATGTTTTCGGTGCGAAGTTTTGAAGTGGTAACCAAAGATTTTTCAGCCACAATGGTCAGCCCTTTGAAGGCGTTCATATAATTGATGTAACTTACAGTTACCAATGGTATAAACGAAATAATCAGGAACCAAATAAGCAGGCCTTTTCCAATTCCAATATGCCATGAAGGGGTAAAAAACCAGATTTTTTTGGGTGCTTGCCAGGTATCTTCGCCAGCTTCGTTTTCTTCAATCATGTTGTAAAGATTTAAAATAAGAATAGCCTTGCTAAATTATCATTGGGCATTGGCTTCAATCAAATCGTAGAGTTCTTTGGAATCAATGGGCTTGGAAATATATAAATCCATGCCAGCCTGAATACATTTTTCTTTATCGCCTTTCATGGCATGAGCCGTCATGGCAACAATGGTTGCATGTTTGTTTACTTGCTTTTCGTATTCCCTGATCAGATGGGTGGCTTCAAAGCCATCCATTTTCGGCATCTGGACATCCATCAATACAATATCAAAGTTACGTTCTTTGTAAGTTTTTACGGCCTCTTCACCATTTTCGGTTACCACAATATCCTTGTATTTTTTCTGAAGCAATCCGACAATAATTTTTCTATTAATTGGTTGGTCTTCTGCAATTAATATAGAAACTGCTTTTCCGGGGATGTTTACTATTTTTTGATCTTTAGCAAAATCATCTGGTTTTTGAGGGGCTTTTTCCGGATTAAACATTTTACTAAATAATTCTTCCAAATCGTTCTGTAATAATGGTTTCGACAGAATATTCTTCAAGCCATATTCTCTGAATTTATTGATCATCACAGCTGAAGTATTGCTGGTCATTACCACAAATTCGGGCATAAAGGCCAGATTCAATTCATTTTTGAAGATGTCAATCTCATCAAATATCGTAATCCCAGGCATTTTGCTGTCGAGCAGGATTATGTCGTAACGAAGATTTTCGCCGGATGCTTTTACTAATTCTTCCAACGCTTCAGGAGCGCTTCCCACAGCCTTATAATTAATTCCCCAATAATGAAGCATTTCCGAAATATAATTTCTAACATGTTCATTATCATCTACAACAAGAACATGTATTTTATCGGCCTGTTTTCCGAAATCAATTACCTTCTTTTCCTTTTCGGTGGTCAATAAATTAAGTGTAAACGAGAATTTACTTCCAACCCCCAACTTACTATCCACCAACAATTTTGAATCCATCATCCCTACAATTTTCTGAGAGATCGTTAATCCAAGACCCGTACCTCCGTATTTGCGTGTAGTTGAGCTATCTGCCTGGCTAAATGACTGAAATAGCTTCTGAATATTTTCTTCGGCTATACCAATACCGGTATCAACAACCGAAATTTCGAGAGACACCAAATTATCCCATCTGTTTTTTTGTTCTATTAAAATGCCCAATTCCCCCTGATGGGTAAATTTAATCGCATTACCGAGTAAGTTGATCAATATTTGCCTTATACGTAACGGATCGCCGATCAAAATTTCAGGAATTTCGGGAGAGATACGGCAGATTAATTCAAGGTTTTTTTCAAAAGCTTTTACATTGAGCAGGCGAACCACTTTTTCAACGACTTTGCGCAGATTAAATTCAATATTTTCCAGTTCAAGCTTATCGGCTTCAATTTTAGAAATATCCAATATTTCATTAATAATCTCAAGCAGGGATTCGGCAGAATTTTTCAGATCCTGAACCCGCTCTTTTTGTAATTCGGATAGCTCATCCATCAAAATAAGTTCAGCCATACCGATAATTCCATTCAGAGGTGTACGGATTTCATGACTCATGTTGGCAAGAAATGAACTTTTGGCTTTAGTTGCAACTTCTGCAATGTCAATAGCTTTATTTAGTTCATGGACAGTTGATTCAAGTTTGGCCGTAGTAATTTCAAGCTCCTGCTTGTGTTTAAAAAATTCGACAAAAGCACGGATTTTACTTTTCAGAATTTCCAGGTCGAGCGGTTTGTATAAATAATCTACGGCTCCTGTTTCATAACCTTTAAAAATATGTTTTCGCTCGGTGCTTATTGCGGTAACAAAAATTATAGGTATATTTTTGGTTTTCTCGGAGTTACGCATCAGTTCAGCCGTTTCGAATCCATTCATGCCTGGCATTTGAACATCCAGAAGCACTAAATCGAAGTTTTGTTCAAGCATCATGCCAAGAGCCTCATTACCAGAAGATGCCTTGGCTAAATTTAAATCTGGGCTGTCGAGTATTCCTTCGAGAGTCAATAAGTTTTCGGGACGGTCGTCAACCAAAAGAATATCAAACTTATTTTTTACAATCATGATGTAATATTTTTTTTACCAATGAATTAGCAATATTTTTTAGTTTTCTGTTATTGAAAAACCAGTGTAACTTACAAACCTACATAATTTTTCGATTCGATGTTACAGGAATAATCAATTTTTTACCGGTTGCATATTATTTTGTAGGGACACCAGGTACAAATATCTCTGTCGGCTGTCTGACAAAATGGTTTTTCAGTATCAAACAACTGATTAATCAATTCCTTAAGTATCGTTTCAAATTTATCAAGACCTTCGGCATCCATTATTTCACCCTGAGGTGTGGAAACATTCATTAAACCTTTACCGATACTTCGAAACGACATGATGCTTGCTTTTAGCTTTATATCCAATGAATTATTCCGGTAAAACAACCAGGCATAAATAAGTAATTGCAGCGATTTCCCTAATTTGCTTTCGGTTAATAAATCGTCCCAATCGCCAAGTTTTAATTCTTCGGGTTTAGTCAATCCGGTTTTATAATCAATCAATTGCCAGATTAAATCCTGTTTATCAATCCGGTCGGCTATGCCTTTTATTTTCACCGGCAATTTTCCTTCACTAAACGTGCTGTTTTCAATTATGATTTCCGTTTCCAAAGGTTGCTCCACAAATAAAGTCAAAGAAGCTTCCTGCCGTTCTTCGGAAAGATGCTTTTCCCTTGTCAGATAATAAAAAATAAAATTATAAATCACTTTCATTATCAAATGATTCCGTCCATGAAGAATGTCATTGCTTTGGTAATGATACTTAAATCGTTCTTCCAGCAATTTTTCAGTTTTCGAAAGCATGGTTTGATAATCATTGGCAATCAATATTTTGCCAAGATATGGCTGATAAAGCTCTTTTAATACATCGTGCACAATTTTTCCCATCGTAGCAGCTTCCACGGTTTCTTCTACATCGAGAGGCTCTTCCAAACGGGCAATTTCCTGAAAATAAAACTTCAGCGAACAGGAAATGAAGTTATTTAATGTCGTGGGTGAAAAACCTTTTTGGGATTTTTCGATAAGCTTCTGTATTATTTCCGGAGTCTTATCAATGGAAATGGCATGATCGACCGCGTCATGAGACGGAGGAACTGAAAGTAATTGCTCGGTAAAGGTGATTTTCGGATTGATTTGAGGAAGTTCATTGGCAATTTGAGTAATAAAACGGCTTTTGTCGCCGCCGCCAAGATCGTCAGTTTCCGTATTATAAACCAGAAAAATCTTTTTTCCTTTTTGAAGCAACCGGTAAAAATGATACGCAAAAATGGCATTTTTATCCCGGTAGGTCGGCATCTGAAAATTCTGGCGTATATCTAATGGAATGAATGTGTTAACAGATTTTGCCGAAGGAATTTTATCTTCGTTGGCCGAAAGCAGAATGATGTTTTCAAAATCAAGATTTCGTGTTTCGAGCATTCCCATTATCTGAACACCCTTGAGAGGTTCGCCATAAAATGGCAAGGTAGAAGTACCGATAATTTGTGTAAAAATTTTACGGAATGACGAAATTTTCAGCTTTTCATTTTGGGGAAGTACTGTTTTTAACCGTTTTACAATTTTAGCAAAAGCAAATAAATATTCCTCCTCAATATTTATCACATTCTGTCCGTTTTCAGAGCCTGAATTTATTTGCTGTGTTTCTGAGGCAAACACCAACCGTAAAGCATCTATTAACAATAAACAATGATCCAGAAGGTTAGTTGAATTGCCCTGCAAAGATTCAAAAACGGCATACAGATTCTGGGAATCGGCTGTTTGGTTATCTTTTAATATTTTGGTTATGACATCGGGTAAAAAAAACACCCGGTTTTCTTTATAAAAATCCTGAATAACTTTATGGTTATTGTTGAACAAGCGTTGGATGTACGAATGCTGAAGGATTTTCAGGACGTCCCGGAAATAAAACTTTGTTTTATCATTAGCCGCCGGCAAGTCCACAGACGTAGCTGATAATTTTTCAGAATTTTCGTGAAGTTCAAAGATGGTATCGAATAAATCATACAGCGGTGTGAATTTCAATGGATAACCCATCGTTATATTGAATTCGCCAATATCATTGGGTAAGGAATTCAAAACAGGCATCAGCAGATTTTCATCGGCAAGGACAACGGCGGTTTTATTTATATTTTCTTTTTCAACGGCTAATTCACTCAAAATTTGAGCACAAAGTTTTGCCTGTCCCATATTGTTGGGAACTCCAATTACCTGAATGTGTTTTTCGGAAGTAATTAATTGATTGTCTTTCCATAAAAAATCTGAAAAATTCCATCCGTCAATATATTTCCGAAAAAACCTGCCAGCTTCCTGCTGGTTATCATCCAGATAGTACCGGTCGGCATCCCATAAAATGTCGGCTAATCCTTTGTCAATCAAATGACGGATTATTTTTTCTTCAGCAATTGTCAATGCATTAAACCCGGCAAAAATTATTTTCTTCCAGTTACCCGTAAACGGATTACCCTCCAAATGATCAGCAGCCATACGATAAGCAAGTCCCTGATAAGCTGTATGTTTATCTAATAATCGTTGGGTTAATCCTGAATAATAAGCAAATATGGAATTATAAAAATGCAAATATCTGTTTTCAAATTCCGTAAGCGGTCTTTCGTCAAGATTCCATAATTTGATGGCTTTGGCTTCATCAAGGAAGTCGCAAAGTTGAGCCGGATTCACCAGGTATTGATCCATTTCATTGAAATCGTGAAGCAAAACCTGTCCCCAATTTAAAAAGTCATCAAACGGTTGCGCATTTTCTTTTTCAACAGATTTATAAATATCATATAGATCGAACAGCAGGGAAACGGGATCGGCTAATTGCAAACCGGATAATTCCAATACAAAATCTTCGGTTGAATAAATTTTGGGCATCCAGGTAGTTTTCCCTATGCGATGGGCTAAAAACTGGCGGAAAAACAAGCCAGCTCTGCGATTAGGAAATACTAAACAAAGTTCGCCCAACGAATCGCCATAGCGGTCAGCGACATAATTAGCCGTTTTTTCAAGAAATGCTTCCATCGAACAGGTTTTTGATTTGCCGGATTTCAGCAAGGTTTTCGGTCTTCCCGACGTCAGTCAGGCGGTCGCCGGTATGATCGTAAGCCATAATATTTTGCTGCGAGGCAAGACGAAGATAGACATCAATAATTGAAAATTTACCGGTTTCGGTCATCAATGGAAAAATTTCAGGATTAATCACATGAATTCCACTGAATGCCAATTCAGAAAGAATTCCTACGGGAGTAGCTGTCATCCTGGTTTCCCTGGTTTTCAGATTTTTCCAGCCACATAATTTCGCTCCGCCGTCAAATAAAAAATATCTTGAACTCGGTCTTTGCTGAACGGCAAGGGTAGCCAGAGCATCAGAATTAATATGCTTTTGATAGAGAGCCATCAAATCAATATTGCTCAGTATATCAACATTATGGATCAAAAAAGGTTTTCCATCATCAAAAAAATGAGAGGCATTTTTAATTCCGCCGCCAGTATCGAGCAAAAGCTGACGCTCGTCGGATATGGCAATTGGAATTCCAAAATTATTGTTTTTGTCAAGAAAATCAATAATCTGCTCACCAAAATGGTGAATATTTACGACAAGTTGATCAAACCCAACGTTTATTAACTTACGGATCTGAATTTCGAGCAACGAAACTCCATTAATTTCAAAAAGGGCTTTGGGTTTGTAATTTGTAAATGGCTTAAGTCGGGTGCCTAAGCCGGCTGCCAGTATCATTGCCTTCATTTAATGGTAATTACAATAATAGATTTATCGCCAATAATTTAAGCACGAAGATAATGAAAGATTAATTCAGCAGCCTTTTTTGAAGCGCCTATTCCACCTAATTTATTTTTAAGTTCGGCATAATCATTTAAAATTCTTTGGCGATAACCGGAATCGGTAAGAAGTTTTTTCATTTCCTCCCGCAACTTTTGTGCAGTTAAATCGTTTTGAATTAATTCTTTAACCACAGGTTTGTCCATAATCAGGTTAACCAGCGAAATGTATTTAATTTTAATAATGCGGCGGGCGATGAGGTAAGAAAAATAATTGCCTTTGTAGCAAACCACTTCGGGCACTCCAAGCAAGGCTGTTTCCAGGGTAGCCGTGCCGGAAGTTACCAGCGCCAGATCGGCATTTTGCAAAAGGTCGTGCGTTTGGTTAAAAACAATATTTACCTGTGATTCTTTATAAATATCTTTATAAAAACCGGGAGAATGCGAATTGACTCCGGCAATAACAAACTGGAAATCGGAAAAATCAGGAATAATGGACAACATCAGCGCAAGCATTTTGGAAATTTCCTGGCTACGGCTTCCGGGAAGCAGAGCGATAATGGGTTTAGCGCTCAAGTTGTTCTTTTGAATAAATGTTTGCTTGCTGATGGCGGAATTGTTTGCAATGGCATCTAACAAAGGATGTCCAACAAAATCAACATCATAATCGTGATTGGCATAAAATGCCTTTTCGAAGGGCAGAATCACAAACATTTTATCCACAAAAGCTTTGATTTTTTTCACACGCGATTGTTTCCACGCCCAAATTTGCGGAGAGATGTAATAAAACACTTTGAAACCGGCATTATGGGCAAATTCGGCTATCCGCAAGTTAAATCCCGGATAATCAACCAAAATCAATACATCCGGGTGAAAAGACTGAATGTCGGTTTTGCAAAAGTTGAGATTCCGGAGTATCGTTTTGAGGTTTAAAGCCACCTCTACAAAACCCATAAAAGCGAGGTCGCGATAATGTTTCACCAATTCACCACCTTGTTCCTGCATCAGATCGCCGCCCCAGCAACGGAAAACGGCTTTCGGATCGCACTGTTTCAATGCTTTCATCAGGTTAGCGGCATGAAGGTCGCCCGAAGCTTCACCGGCAATAATGTAATACTTCATACTAATATTGAAAAATGTTGAAGTACAAAATAGCCTACAACCAAAATGGCAGTAATAAGCACTATTCCTCGTCCTGATTTTTCAAATTTATGATTTACAAGGAAATAGCGTATCAATAGTAAATTACCAATAATGCTTAAAAGTAAAATAGAGGCAAACGGAAGATTGGAATTTACCCTGAACAATTGTTCAACCAGATATTTGATTCCATAAATCACGGCAAAAGAAAGTGCAGGTATAGCTACGCCCGTTAAAATTCCGAAAATATAGGAGTCGCATTTTAATCTTTCAGGAAAATTTATTTTCATTTGTTATTAATTTTATTTTTTATTGGTCAAATGGAATATCCATAAAATATCATTTTCGGTTTGTTTGGATATTATCCTTATGGATATTTCATGGTTACAGGGCTTTATTAATTATTGAATCCCCAATTTTTAAGCTGGGTAATGGACTGATGGTCGGTTAAATCAATTTTAACAGGAGTAACTGAAACATAATGGTTTTCCAAAGCCCATTCATCCGTATCCACAGCATCATCCAAATTCTTAAATTCGCCGTGAAGCCAATAAAATTTTCGCTGGTGGGGATCGGTATGGACATCAAAATCCTCCTCCCAGGCTGCTTTGGCCTGGCGACAGACTTTTATGCCTCTGATATCGTAACCATTTACCAATGGGATATTTACGTTAAGGCAAACACCTTCAGGAAGTCCATTTTCCAGGACTTTGAGTATGATTTTTTTAATATATTCTTCCGTATGGCTAAAATCAGCTTCGGGAGAATAATCAAGCAGTGAAAACCCTATGGAAGGAATGCCGCTAATAGCGCCTTCAATTACTGCTCCCATGGTTCCCGAATATAAAATGTTGATGGAGGAATTGGAGCCATGATTGATGCCCGAAACCAATAAATCGGGTTTACGCCCAACAACCACCTTTTCGCCAAGTTTAACAGCATCGACCGGTGTACCGTTGCAGCTATATTCTTCATAACCTTCTTCCTTTTTGATTAAATTTACCCGCAAAGGATTGCTGATGGTTATGGCATGTCCCATTCCCGACATCGGACTGTCGGGAGCCACCACTACCACTTCGCCGATTTGTCGCATCACTTTTATCAATGTCCGTATTCCCAGAGCATGTATTCCGTCGTCGTTTGTAATTAAAATCAATGGTCGTTTATTCATGTAATATTTTTATTATAAGCGCTTTATATCTTTATTTCTCCAGATTATGAATACAATATTATCCACAACCTTATGGTTTGCAAATTTACGAATTAAACCGAATGAAAAGGTGTAAGCAATGTATTTATTTACAGAACTTAAGAAGTTCGGTATATAGTTTTTGGATAGGAAGACCCATCACATTATAGAATGAACCCTCAATGCGTTCGATGCCGGTGTAGCCTATCCATTCCTGAATTCCATAAGCGCCGGCTTTGTCGTAGGGTTTGTACTGACGAACATAATGTTGAATTTCGTCCATTTCCAAATGCCGGAAATACACATCCGATTTTGCATAAAAAGAATGCAATACATCTTTGGTCTTCAGGCAAACACCAGTGATCACCTGATGTTTTTTACCGGACAAAGTGCTGAGCATTTGAACGGCATCATCAAAATCTTTCGGCTTTCCAATAACTACGTCATCCAGATAAACAATGGTATCGGCGGTAATAAGCAAAGTGTTTTCAGGTAGGATTGAAAAATCGAATGCCCGGGCTTTCAATTCGGATAAATAAACGGCTATTTGTTCACCGGCAAGATTCTCAGGATAAATTTCTTCCACATCTTTGGGCTGGATAGAAAAAGTGATTTCCAATCCTTTCAAAAGTTGTTGCCGGCGCGGTGATTTGGAGGCAAGTATAATATTATATTTTTCAAGTCCTTCTAACATAAATCTATATTTATCAGCACCATTCCAAGGATACCTAAAATCATAATAATCTTTACAATAAAACTAAGAAAATGATAACTTTCTGCCTTTACGGCCTTCAGCGTAAAAAACAATAAAAAAAGCATCATCAGTTCTACCACAAAGGCAAAATACCAGAATGAAGCCATAAAACCGTTGCTTAAAAACAAAAACTGAGCTATGGCTAATAAAATAATAACCAAGACTATGCCGGATATTAACCAATGGTTGTTTTTTTTAATTCCGATCACCACGGGTAAGGTACGGCAGCCCATTTCGGCATCGCCTTTCATATCCTCGACATCTTTGATTATTTCACGAATAAAAGAAACCAGAAATGCAAAAAGTGCAAAGCCGAACACCAGATAATTTATCATCCCAAAGGAGAAGTTTGCGGTTTCCAGCGAAAGCATATCCTTTTTAAGGGCGTAAAATTCAAAAAGCCATACAATTAAAATTACAAATGCCGATAACAAAGCAACAACAATATTTCCGAAAAGCAGCATTTTTTTGTACTTCACCGAATAAAACCAAAGCATAATCGTTGCCAGAGGGTTGATGATGGCTAATTTTAACGATCCTAAACGGTAACCCAGATAAAATCCGATAAACACAGCCAATATATTTAAAATCCAGTGAATAGGGATGGCCTTTTGAACCGGAATTTTTTTCCCCAATACGATTTTTGCCGGTTTGTTAAGCCTGTCAATTTTAAGGTCGAAATAATCGTTGATTACATAGCCGGCAGCGGCAATAAAAACGGTAGACAGAACCAACAGAAAAAAATCCAGCTCGCTGAAATACAATGGGATATTTGCTTTAGCCAACAAAGGCTGAATAATACAAAACCGGAGTAAATATTGCGTGAACGCAATAATACAGAGATTTGGCAAGCGGACAAGCCGGAAATAGGCAAGCATCTTTTAAAAATTTATAACTAACTAATCATTAACTACTTCAATAATATTTTTCTAAAATTCTTATTTTTACCAATGGAATGCGCCGTCGTTCATCCAATTTTCCTGTATTTTCATAACCTGTTCAATAACGTCGCGAGCGCAGCCATCGCCACCTTTAAAGCCCGAAATATATTTTGACACCGCTTTAATTTCTTCGGCAGCATCGGCAGGACAGGTTGGAACTCCGGCTTCGAGCATGATTTCGAGATCGGGAATATCGTCGCCCATATATAATACACTTTCAGGCAAAAGATTGTTTTTTAGAAGATAATCATGATACACTTTGATTTTATTATCCACGCCCAAAAAAACATCTTTCACATTTAAAGCCTCGAAACGCCTTTCCATCGAAAGGGATTTGCCGCCCGAAATTACTGCTACCCGGTAATTTTTTTTCACGGCAAGTTGCATGGCATAACCATCCTTCACATTTCCGCTTCGCAAGGCTTCTCCGTTGCCAAGCATCAATATTTTTCCATCGGTGAGCACTCCGTCAAAATCAAAAATAAAAGTGTTAACTGCTTTTAAAAGCGCTTTGTAGTTTTTCATCTATCAAAATTTGTAATTCCAGATTACTTTTTGCCCTTTGCCATAATTACTTTGGAAAACAACTGATAAAGGTTTTTATATTCAGGAAAATCGGCCAGCAAAGATAAATGATTTTCGATGATCTTTTTATCGTTACGTGCGGCAGGTCCTGTCTGTCTTTGCGCAGGATCTACCGTCATGATGTTCATTGCCGTTTCACGAATCAGAGGTTTTAGCACATCAAACGGAATATTCCTTTTGTCAAGAATTTCCTTGGCAATACCATAAAGAAAATTGGGAAAATTATTGGCAAAAACAGCCGCAAGATGAACAACGTTACGCTGTTCCGAATCCATAATGTACGCTTTTTTCGACAAATAATAGACCATTATCTTCAATGTTAAAGCAACTCCCATATCGCAACCTTCAACACAAAAAGGAACATCATTAAAATCCAATTTTTCTGATTTATTCATGGAAATCAGGGGATAAATGACACCATATTTCTCAGCCGAATTTTTCAGAATATCCATCGGCAGCGAACCGGAACAATGGATGAGAATTCCTTCTTTCAAATTCATTTTAGGCAATACCTTGACAATGACGTCATCGGGAAGTGCAAGAATATAAGTATACTTGCCCTGAACCAGTTTTTTTAAATTGTCGGTAGCTTCCGCCGAAACCTGAAGAGCCAATTCACTGGCTGATTGCATGGTCCGGCTATAAACCTGTACAATAGTAGATTTATTGTGATAATAAGCGTTTGCAAGGCAGGTTGCTGCATTCCCGGCACCTATCATAACAATTTGACGATTTGTTGACATGTCTTTTTGTTTTAAATTTAGCTGATTATTTTATTTTTAATTCTTCGCCATAAGGCAATAAAAAATCCGGTAATGATGAGGATGGCTCCCGTCCATACCATCCCTATATTTGGGAAAACCATCACTTTAGCCACTACATAATCGGGACTTTTTTGGTAAATACCTAAAACGATGGTGCGTGGCTGGGCGGATATTTTTTCAAACCTGAATTTTAATCCTTCCTTCGGGATAAATCCTTCCTCCACCGATGCGGAATCGTTTTTAACATAATAACGACTTACCGTTTTCATTATGCTGCCACTATCGTTTTTCACTTTAAGATAGGCGCTCACCATCAAATTGCTTATACCCTTGCCCCTGGATTGCACATTTAAACTATCGAGTATCACCTTATAATTTGGAATATTCAGGGTATCCTTAAGCGCTATATCCGATTGCAAAAGCAGGGAATAGCTTCCTCCCTGCACGGCCGTTTTTACATCGGCAAAACTGATGTACGTATAAACATCTTTGGTAAGAAAATGCTTAGTGGCAGGCTCATGAACATTTCCCATACGGACATTCAGGCTGATAACCGGATAGAGCGAAAATTCCGTAGCCAGACTGTCGTCGGACAATTTATTGGCAAAATCGAGCTGGTAGGAAATATGTTTGCCATCAAAACGATTGCCTTTGTACGTTACCATGTAGTTACCCATCGGCATGGGATGGCCGGCAATGAGCACCTGATTCTGGTTGTTAAGGCTTTTATCACCCAATTCAATACCGGAAGTGTTTTGTGAAATGATATGCTGATTGGAAAATGCAAGGACAACACCCAAAAAGAAAATACCAAATCCGGCATGCGTAACCGTGGCGCCCCAGTTCCGGACTTTTCCTTTGTTATGTATAATATAATCCAGCGAAGCAATGACAGAAAAAACGAGCGCAAAGGTAAATAGCACCAGAGTAAATTTCAACGTTCCGGTAACAAGCACGATAAACACACTTACCAAAATGGCAATACCAAGAGCGGGTAACAGTTTACGTACAAAAACGATTGCTTCATTCCGGCCGTAGTTCAGATATTGGGTAAACGCAATCAGCAAAGCAACGAGCAAGGCATAAGGCAATTGCCAGGTGTTGTAATATTCCACCCGCTGAAGGGGCGGCGCCAGATGAGAACTGAAGATTTTATTAAAAACAGGGATGGAAGTGGTAAGAATAATATGAAAGGCCGAAAGCATAACGATGATTGCCCCGGCAAACATCCAAAATTCGCGCGACCAGAGGTGTTCTTTCTCTCCTTTGGGAAGTTTACGGGCATGAAAAGCAAACATAACAAGCCCAAAGATGAAGAAAAATGCAACATAAATGATCAGCTGAACCGATTTGCCATCATCGCCAAAAGCATGAGCGGAAGTATTGCCCAATATACCGCTACGCGTTAAATAGCTCGCATACAAAACAAGAACAAACCCCAACAGGGAAAAGGCATAAGCCGCCGGAAGAGCAAACTGCTGTTTTTTGGCGATAAGCAATAAATGCAATGTTACCAACAAAATGAGCCAGGGAACCAGCGATGCGTTTTCCACGGGATCCCACGACCAGAAACCGCCAAAGGTAAGCGATTCGTAAGCCCAGCTACCACCTAAAAGGATGCCCAAGCCAAGCGAAAGCAGGGCAAACACCGTCCACGCGAGGGCAGGTTTTATCCAGGCGGTATATTCTTTTTTCCATAACGAAGCTACGGCAAAGGCAAAGGGAAAAAGCGATGCGGCATAACCCAGAAAAAGCACCGGAGGATGTGTTACCATCCATACATTTTCCAACAAGGGATTCAAACCCTGCCCGTCGGTAATCTGTTTCAGGTAATTGGGATCCTGAAAAAAGACTTCACCGGCATTAGCCATGGTTTCGCGCAATAACGCAAAGGGACTGCTGCTAAGTTTTAATCCAAAAATGTTTATCCCTAACAATAGCGAGGTAAGGAAAGTCTGCGAAAGCGAAACGATAGCCATTACCGGCGACTCCCACGAACGGAACCAGCGCAGAACCACCATTCCCAATATGGCCTGAAAAAGCGCCCATATCAGGAGGCTTCCCTCCTGCCCTGCCCAGAAACAGGAAATGATGTATTTTGCAGCCAGCGTATTGGATGAATACTGCCACACGTAAGCGTATTCGTAATAATGTTTAACGATCAATAAATACAGTAAACCGGCAGCTACGATAAGCGTAGATAAATGGATATAATATACCCAGCGGGCTACTTTCTGCAGGCGGGTCGACCATGACTTTTCCCCGTTGATGGCAACGCCATAATAAACAGTCGAAAACAGGGCAGTGAAAAAGGCTAAAATCAGCATGAAATTGCCGGTTTGCCCGGGCAGAAGGTGTTCGCCTATAAAGTTTGTAGCCATAGATTTACCGGTTTATAACAGCATGTTACCGGTTTGCGCCGGTAGTTTCCGCTATTATTTGTCAAAAATATACAAAATAAAAATACCAGGCTCATTTTGCATCATCCGTTTCGGATCATTTTCCGGCTGCCGCGTAAAAACTTCCGGCTAACTCATCGAAATGACCTGCTGCCTTGTTGTCATAGACAGGCTGCAAACTTTTCGGTCCTTCTGACCCCACCCATTCGAAAGCAATTACGAATTAAGTGATGAAAGTGATGAAGTGATGAAAGTGATTTATGATTTGACATTTCGAAACCTGACAGCGTATGCAGTACCTGACAGCGTTTAAATTTGGCTTTTGGCTTTTAGCCGTTGGCCAATTGCTAACAGCCAACAGCCATACACGGTAGCACAATGTTTTACTAAGTTCCGGCACAATTTTTTTATAAAAGCAATTTTTATCTTAGTAAAACTTCCGGTTCTTCTGACCCCGCCCATCCGGTAATAGTCTGAAATTTAGGCATACACCTCCCTCCCCTCGCGAGGGGAGGGCAAGGGTGGGATCCAAAAATGCGTTGTCTTGTCCCGAAACAGGTTACACAAAGTGGCACCAAGTTCCGGCACAAAGTTTCACTAAGTTTTTTTAGTTATACTCACTTTTACTGCTTCTTTCCACTCATCCTTCTCTTTTTATACCAAACTCACCCGTTCCCTCTCTTGGAAGGAAGAGAGGGGCTCTTGCCATTTTCTTCTATTGAATTAGCATTATGGATTTTTGCTGTTTCTTTCCGCTCACCCTTCTCTTTTTATAACAAACTCACCCTAAATCCCTCTCTTGGAAGGAAGAGAGGGACTCTTGCCATTTTCTTCCACTAAATTAGCGTTATGGATTTTTGCTGCTTCTTTCCGCTCACCCTTCTCTTTTTATAACAAACTCACCCTAAATCCCTCTCTTGGAAGGAAGAGAGGGACTCTTGCCATTTTCTTCCACTAAATTAGCGTTATGGACTTTTGCAGCTTTCTTCTGCTCCCCCTTCTCTTTTTTCCAAGAGAAGGGGGTCGGGGGGATGAGTTTGTGTCTTGTCCTGAAACAGGTTGCACAAAGTGGCACCAAGTTCCGGCACAAAGTCGCTCAACGTTTTTTATAACAGAAATTTTTATCTTAGTCGTTATTTTCAAATAATGCAGGCAAAATCTGAAATCTAAAATCAAAAATAATCAATCTTCCTACTGATTATTATCAGGTTGCAACCTATATCTGCAATTTAGCAGGGGCAGAAAACAAAAAGTTGTAATAAAAATTAATGGCCAATTGCCAACAACTACGTAAAAAATATCTGATAATTTTAAGGGTTATAAAAAATTAATTTTATATTTGTCGTTGTAAATTAAATTCATTGTTATGAACCGAGTCCCGATTTTCGGAATGGGTTCCATCCAATCTTAACTTAAATTTATTAAAAGATGAAAAAAATATCATTTACCATCATCCTTCTTTTCCTCATTACTTTTACTTCATACTCCCAACAAGGTATAAACACGATGATCGACCTTGGTGATTTGGCTGTAAAAACAACCCATTCGCACAACGAATGGCTTAATCCTGGAAAAAACTCAACTATACAGGGAAGCATGTATTTGTTTGAGGATTTCCGTCCGGGCAGCATTGTTTTAAAAAGCGATACCCTGATTGAAGGGATAAAATTCCGTTACAACATACGCTCAAAGCAGATGGAAATGTCGCTAAATAAAGACACCCTTGCCTTTATCCGCCCCGATAAAGCAAGATTCGTTAATTTTGATCACAAATCCTTTATCTTTACCACCTTTGAGGAAAATAATAAAACAGGAATGGATTATTTTCAGGTAATTGCCGATGGCAACGCTAAATTATTGTTGCACTACGATGTGGTTTTTATCCCGAAAAACCCACCGGTAACTCCTTACAGCGCCGGTAATCCCAACGATCAGTACGTTCAGTTTAAAAATTATTTCTCCCAGAAAGGTGATCGTCCCGCCATTCCCATGAGTAAAAAGCAGAAAAACATCTTAAAGCTCTTTTCAGATAAAAAGGTAGAAATCGCCAAATACATCGACGAGAAGAATCTTAAGACAAGCCGTGAAGCCGACCTGGTAGAAATATTCCGGTATTACAACTCTTTAAAATAGGACTGCGGCAATTTGCTTTTGCCTGCTAAAACCTGAAACTGTTGTTATCTATATTAAAAAGCCGTCTTTAAAGGACGGCTTTTTTAGTGTTGAAGCAGGTCCTGCAGAAAAATTCACATCATCGGCTTAATGGACAAAAGAATGGTATTTTGTAGACGTTATGTTCAAGTGGACAAAAAGAATGGATTTTAATACCAACAAATCGGAGTAATTTTCAGACATACTCAATCTTATCATTTATGCTTGCATAAATGGAATCCGTTTTAAATCTGCTTATATTATTATCAGTGTTTATCCGTGGAATCCGCGTCCCATTCTTTTCTAAAATAAACATTTATCCGTTTTATCCGTGAAAATCCGCGTCCAGTTCTTTTTGGAATCCGCACACTATTCTTTCCTGATATACGGCATTCTATTTGTCCAATTACTTAAAAAGAAGCTTCATTCCCCAAAATCAATAGATACGCGAAATCCGGAACTCTGCCGGAAGGCAAAAACACATGCGACGAATCACCTTCCGTCGCTGATGGACGACCTTCCGGGACTGACCGGAGACTTTCTATAGCCAAACCCTTAGGGTTTTGAAAACCCTAAGGGTTTAAAAACAAAGAATGGTTTAGCTTTAAACCTGGGTTTACGCTAAAACATAAAAATGCCACTAAATCACTATTCCAGATACCCGGCATAGTGATTTAGTGGCAAAAAATCGTTTCCGTAAAGGATTTAAAGCTTTATTTTTTGATAAATTTGATGGTTTTCAGGTTGCCATCTCTTGCCGTAATCCTGAGAAAATAAACACCGGGATTAATCCCCGAAAGCGTGATTTTCAGTTGGTCGGAATCCAGATTATTGAAATCCATCATCCTACTGCCAACGATATTGTAAACGGCTAAATGCTGAACGCCTTTAACATTATTTACATTCAGATAATCACCGGCTGGATTGGGATAGATGGAATATTGTGCCTGAACCGGATTGTTGATTCCGGCTGTTTCGTTATGAATAATAAGATATGGTTTTACATCATAAAAATTGAAATAATGATCGTTAACCATAAAATTACCGGGAATGGAATCGAAACCGTTAAGGTCGGGATTGTAGAGCGAACCATCCCACAATACAGGCGCCAGACCTGTTCCGGCAAGGGAATCGGGAATACCAAAACTAACGCGTACGGAATCGGGAAGATTGATCTGAGAGATCGGAGTTCCGGTTGCAACCCGAACGGTATCAACGATAATTTGGTTCAATATATTATGGGTAAAAATTTCACCCCAGATTGAGTTTGAAATATTATCGCCACCAACAACCCTGTAATTCCGGTGTAAAACCCCGGAAACGCCTCCGGGAGCCTCGGCTCCGGCATGGATATCTATGGTATCGGGAAGCCATTTCCCGTTGATGCGGAATTTAAAATCGAGGATGTTACCAATTTTAAATACCGAATCGGTAGTGATGGCATAAAGGCTATCTCCCAGGTCCTGCATAGGTGTGGTAACGCTCCAGTTGGTGAAAGGTCCAACCACATCAACGATATCACCAGCATCCGGGTCGAAACGTCCCTCATTGATAGCGGGCTTCATGTCAACGATAAAGGTAACAGCTATGGTACCCGGCTCGGGGATGGCATAGGTGGTTTGTCCGCTCACATTAAATGCATTGTCAACAGAGAACGTACAATTGGGTCCCCGGATAAGCCAGAGCCCATCGGGAGAACCGTCATTTTCAAGAGCTCCCCATTGGTAAGTTCCCGGAAAAACGATAAGGTTCATCGTCCAGATATGATCACCGGCAACAACATCGCCATGTGTACCGTCGTCGTACATTTTTTCGGCTATCCAATTATTCATGTCCCCTGTAATTTTGACATTTGAATAATGCTGAGTGCTGTCGATTAACGTAAACGTAACAGCGGGTTGGGCTTTACTGATGCCTGACAGGGCAAATAGGGCTGCAAAAATGAGTAACAGTTTTTTCATTTTATTTATTGATTTTACTTACCTGATATTAACGATGGATAGTGCAGGTTTGGTATGGCGTTTTTTTATTCAATTAATTATTTCCTTTTAAAAAGCATTGATATACAAAAAACCCGGACTTTACGGCCCGGGTTTTTTAAAATATAATCTTCTCTTATGAGAGAAAAGACAATTTACAAATTAGTCTTTAATCAATTTTTGAGTGTATTTACTGCCGTCTTTAGCGAAGAACGTAACCAAATACATTCCTTTTTTCAAATCGGAAGTATTAACGCTCATCAAACCTAATTTCAGGTTTTCAAATCTGGCAACTTGTTGTCCGATATAATTGCTGATGATAATCTGGTTGATTTCGGTAGTTGTATTGATAAACAGATTAGCGCTGAAAGGATTAGGATAAACCTGTACTTTATTGGCTAACTGGTTTTCAGGAATACCCGTTACATCATCATTAAACCAGCAACTGAAAACATTAGCTCCTACAATAACAATGTATTGACGATTAGGTCCGCCACCAGGAAATTCAGAAAGTGAATCAGCCCAACTTCCATTGATACGGAATTTAAAATTCAGGGTATCGCCAACCATTAAGTCAGGAATAGTAATCGAATAAATACTATCGTTAGCGTCAGGAGTAAGATGAAAGTTTGTTCCATCCCATGCGTCGAAAGAACCGGCTACATCAACAAACTGAGTAGCAGGATCAAATTTACCTAATTGCTTCCAACACGACATGTTAACATTGAAAGTTACAGGAGCATACGCTGATTCATCATTGAACCATACAGATAAATTATTTATGCCATAACCCACTACAAATGCACGATTGGGACCACCACCGGGAAATTCAGAAAGCGAATCAGCCCAACTTCCGTTAATACGGAATTTAAAATTTAATGTTCCCCCGATGGTTAAACTATCTACCGTAATGCTGTAAATACTATCGGCAGCATCAGGAATAAGATGAAAGTTTGTTCCATCCCATGCATTGAAAGAACCGGCTACATCAACAAATTGAGTTGCGGGGTCAAATTTACCCACATGTTTCCAATACCACATGTTTACGTTGAATGTTGCAGTATTCATTGTGGGTAATGGAGCAGGCACAGAATCATTGTTCAGTACAATGTCGTCAAAGTACATCACGATATCTTCGGTAAGTGTAAGAGGATCTTCAAAGTCTGGCATAAAAGAAATAACTTTATATTTACCAGTCTTGGCTCTGAAATCAAATACAATGTCTTCCCAACCATTGGTAACCGTTTGAGCATACATCGAAGCGATTTCGGAATTGCCGGCAGGTCCACCTTCTAATTTAAAATGTAAAGGGCTGATACGTGTTTTTAAAACCTTTACGTGCATAAATTTGTTCGTGGTAACGTCAATTGAATCGTTTAAAGCAGTCCAGAAGCCCGCCCATGGGTTGCCATCAAAAGCACGGGTGAATTTCACAACTTTAGTACTTGTATTTACACCAAATGCTACAGGATTATCCACAACAGCAAAATTGGTAGTATCAGCGTCAAGATGTCCGTTTGCCATGCTGTGCATAACAAAGGGTGATGTTCCGGACTCAAAGTCGGCAACAACCTGAGCCTTAGTAAAGCCTGCCATGGCAAGCATTAGTACAAAAATGAGTAATAGTTTTTTCATAGTGTTTAAAGATTTAGTTAATAATCACAAAATTTAAGTTTACAAAAGTAATAGTTAATTTTACATTCGTTTGTTAAAAAATCAAAAATAACCCACAAATATAATAATTATTTCACAAAACGCTCCACATGAAAAAATTTTTTTTAATTTTATTTTTTTAACGCTTTTACACTTACCGCTATGAAAAAAATTGTTTTTTTGTTAATCATCTTTATTTTAACGACTTCCTTGAGAATTTTTTCTCAAACCCGGGCAACGTCGTTTAATCAGCCACCGGAGTGGTCGAAAAATGTAATCTGGTATCAGATTTTTGTGGAACGCTTTTACAACGGCGACCCAACCAACGATCCCAAACCGGAAAATATGTATTCATCGTCCGCCGACCCGGTTCCCGTGGGTTGGAAAATTACTCCGTGGACACAGGACTGGTATCAACCCGACCCCTGGACCGCCAACAATGGTAAGTCATTCGATTACAATCTCCAGTACCGGCGTTATGGCGGCGATTTACAGGGCGTGATTGATAAGCTCGACTATCTGAGCAACTTAGGTATTACGGCAATTTACCTGAATCCCATCAACGATGCCCCTTCCCTGCATAAATACGATGCCCGCAATTTTCACCATGTGGATGTCAATTTTGGTCCCGACCCCAAAGGAGATAACCTGATTATGGCTTCCGAAAATCCGGCGGATCCTTCCACCTGGAAATGGACTTCCGCCGATAAATTATTCCTGAAATTAGTTGAGCAGGTGCATAAACGGGGAATGAAAATCATCGTTGACTACTCGTGGAATCATACCGGAGTGGAATTCTGGGCATTTAAAGATATCGTTAAAAACCAGGAGAAATCTGCCTTTACGGATTGGTATTCCATTCAATCGTTTGATAATCCGTCAACGCCTCAAAATGAATTTGATTATAAAGGATGGCTCAATATTCAGAGCCTGCCGGAAATTAAAAAGATAAACATCACCACCGAACGCCGCGATGGGCTTCCCTACGAAGGCAATATCAACGAAGGCGCCAAAAAGCATATTTTCGATGTTACCCAACGCTGGCTTGCTCCGGATGGCAATGTAAACAAAGGCATTGACGGATTTCGCCTCGATGTAGCCGATCAAATTCCCATGGGTTTTTGGCGCGACTACCGAAAGTTTGTTAAGTCAATCAATCCGGAAGCCTACCTGGTAGGTGAAATCTGGTGGACAAAATGGCCCGACGAACTGATGAATCCTGTGCCCTATGTTGGCGGCGATGTATTTGACGCGGTAATGTTTTACCAGCTTTATCGTCCGGCAAAATATTTCTTTTCAAAATCAAACTTTTCCATTGATGCCCGGCAGTTTGCCGACAGCCTTCAGTTTCAGTGGAACAGATTATTGAATCCGTTCAGGTATTCAATGATGAATGTATCGACGACTCACGATTCGCCCCGGCTGCTTACCTGTTTTTATAATCAGGGAAAATATAAATACCTCGCCAAGCCTAACGAAGATACATCTTACAAAACCGGTAAACCGGACCTGGAAACTTTCCAAAGGGTAAAATTATACCTTATTTATCAGTTTACAAATATCGGCGCTCCACACATCTGGAATGGCGAAGAAATGGGAATGTGGGGGGCCGACGATCCCTATAACCGTAAACCCCTATGGTGGAAGGAATTTACTTTTCAGCCCGAAACGAGAACCAATTTCCAGCCGGGCAAAAAATTATACGACAAAGTAGCCTTTGACACTCCGCTTTTTAACTTCTATAAAAAACTGATCCGAATCCGTAAAGAAAATCCGGTATTAAGCGATGGTTCCATAAATTTTATTACAACAGACGATAAGACACTTATTTACAGCAGAACGGATAAAAACGCTCAAATCTTTGTTTTATTTAACGCGGATAATAAAAAACAAAAACTGAAATTACCCGAAAAAAACCAATACATCAATTTACTTGATGGAACATCTTTTTACGGAAATTCGATAATGGCTGACCCTTTGTCAGGGTTTATACTTAAAAAAAGTACGAAAAACAAGTAAATTTTTATATCTGGCAAATAATTTTCCCAAATTACTTCATAAGGATTAGTATATTTGTATCTTGTTTTGAAACGTTAAATTTTTAAAAAAAAGTATACTTGTCAATTGTAAATATTTTTTCCTTATTTTTGATGTTGCAAAACGAGCAGAATTTATTATAATTAAATTTAATAACCAATATTTATTCTGAACAAAAAAGCGAAAATCAATCATTAACTAAATTATTAATTATCAATCTTAAAAATCAATTTTATGAAGAAACATCTACAAGTGTTTACAATCTTGTTTCTTTTTCTGTCGAGCATGATGGCTATGCAAGTTCGTGCTCAGGATGTTAAGATTACAGGAAAAGTAACTGACGCTACCGATGGGAGTTCGCTTCCAGGGGTAAACGTCTTAATTAAAAATACCACAACAGGTGCATCAACCGATATTGATGGAAAATTTTCCCTCAATGCTAAAGTGGGTTCTACCCTTGAATTTTCTTTAATAGGGTATACAACTCAGACACTTGTTATTGGAAATCAAAGGACTCTTGCTATCTCGATGAAACCTTCCATTACCGGATTAAACGAAGTGGTTATCGTTGGTTACGGCCAGGTTAAAAAAGGAGATGCAACTGGATCCATCAATACGTTGAGTGCAAAGGACTTTAACCGTGGAGCCATTACATCGCCTCAGGAATTATTGATGGGAAAAAGTGCAGGAGTTGTTGTAACTTCCAGCAGCGGCGCTCCCGGTGCAGGCGCAACCATTCGTATCCGTGGCGGCTCATCCATGAAAGCAAGCAACGACCCGTTGTACGTTATTGATGGCGTTCCCATCGACAATGTAAGCATTTCTGGTGTTGGTAATCCGCTTACCACCATTAATCCGAATGATATTGAATCGTTTACGGTATTAAAAGATGCCTCTGCAACCGCTATTTATGGTTCCCGTGCCTCCAATGGGGTAATTATCATTACCACAAAAAAGAGCAAGGCCGGAAGCAAAATGAAAGTGAGCTATAACGGAAGCATTTCCATTAGCAAGGCTCCCAAAACTATTGGCGTATTATCCGGCGATGAATTCAGAGCTTTAGCCAGCGAAAAAATTGGAAGCAACAACATTGATTCTGCCAGTTTAACTCGCCTTGGAATGTTTAATACCGATTGGCAGAATGAGATTTACAGAACCGCCGTTTCGCAAGATCATAACATCAGCGTGGGTGGAGCCTATAAAACGATGCCTTACCGTGTTTCCTATGGTTATACCAACCAGGATGGTATTCTCAAAAATACCAATCTGGAAAGAAATACTTTGTCATTTAACTTAGATCCTATGTTCCTTAATGGCGACCTTAAGGTTAACATTAATGCAAAAGGAATGTATTCCATTAATAATTTTGGCAATACCGATGCCGTAGGTTCTGCCGTTACCTTCGACCCAACCCAGCCTGTTAAGAATGGGAATAACCGTTATGGCGGATACACCACATGGATAGATGCCAAAGACGGAACCAACATTAATGGAAATTATAATCAGATGGCTACTTCCAATGCTGTTGCACAATGCGATTTAACGGATAATGAATCACGTGTTTATCGTGGTATAGGCAATGCACAGTTTGATTATAAACTTCCAATTGCTCCAGATATCCATGCTAACTTAAGCCTTGCCATCGACCAATACCACAGCAAAGGCCATAACAATGCCGATACCATAGCCGTATGGACACGTCGTTCAGATTACGGGAAATTGACCAATTATGCACAATCCGGCTATACCAAAACACTTGACTTTACCCTGCATTACACCCAGCCATTGGATGCCATAAAGAGTAAATTTGATGTGATGGGCGGTTATTCATGGCAACATTTCTGGAGAAAAGGCAGCAATTACGAACGGAGTATCGTTCCAACCGACACGGCTGAAGCAAGGAAATTCCCTTTAATCATTGCCGATAATTTAAAATATAAAACAGAAAACTATTTGGTTTCTTTCTTCGGTCGTTTAAATTACTCACTCATGGATCGCTACTTATTAACAGTAACATTACGTGATGACGGTTCTTCCCGTTTTTCATCAAGCAACCGTTGGGGCCTTTTCCCATCGTTAGCTTTAGCATGGAAAATCAAAAACGAATCCTTTTTAAAAGATTATAAAAATCTCACCGATCTGAAATTACGTTTAGGCTGGGGTAAAACCGGGCAACAAAATATTACGGATAAGCAGCAAAGTACTACGGATAACGACTATCCGTATATGGGGACCTACCGCATTTCTCAGGAATCAGCCTATTATCAATTCGGCAATGAATGGATTGCCACGTTACGCCCGAGCGCTTATGATAAAAACATTAAATGGGAAACAACCACGACCCAAAACATTGGACTCGATTACAGTTTCTATAACGACAGAATATCCGGTTCGTTGGATTACTACTACAGGAAAACTGACGATCTGATCAATAACATTGCCATTCCAAATGGCAGTAATTTTTCCAATTATCTTACCACTAACGTAGGAACTCTTGAAAATAAAGGTTTTGAAGCGACCCTGAATTTACGCCCGATTTCAACCAAGGATTTGTCCTGGGATTTTGGAGTAAACCTCTCCTACAATGAAAATAAGATTACCAAACTAACCCGTACCGACGATCCTAATTACATGGGAGTTCCTACGGGTGGTATCAACGGAGGTACTGGAAATAATATTCAGATCCAGAGTGTTGGCTATCCAAGCAATTCCTTCTTTGTGCTGCAACAGGTTTATGGCTCCGACGGTATGCCTATCGAAGGACTTTATATCGATCGTAGTGGACAAGGTGGAAATGTTGCCGGCAACCTGGCTAATTATTATCATTATAAAAAACCTGCTCCGGACTATATGATTGGCTTATCTACTAAGTTGAATTACAAAAACTTCGATTTAGCTCTATCCGGTCGTATCAGCATAGGCAACTATGTTTACAATAATGTGGCTTCCCAGACTTTTTATGCCAACTTATATAACAACAGTTTCTGGCAGAACCTCAGTACTCAGATAAAAGATACCAAGTTCAACAATGCTCAGTATTTTTCCGATACCTATATTCAAAATGCATCTTTTTTCAAGATGGACAACATGAGTGTAGGTTATAACTTCTCAAAAATACTCACCGATAAAATTGACGGTCGCATCAGTTTTACTGTTCAGAATGCCTTTACCATTACCAAATACAAGGGTTTAGATCCTGAAGTGGATGGCGGTATCGACAATAACTTCTATCCTCGTGCAAGAGTGTATATGTTGGGCTTAAATTTGAATTTTTAATATTTTAAAAGGAGATTAAATTATGAAACGTATAAGTATAATATTATCTTTTATTGCTATACTTGCCTTAGCAACAACATCATGTGTTAAGGATTTGGATACAAAGCCTATAGACCCCAATGTATTTGTGGGCAATAATATATTAAGCAGGCCAGGCGCTGCCAAACAAGCATTAGCAAAATTATATTCTTCCTTTGCCGTACCCGGACAGGACGGCGTTAGCGGTTCCGGAGATATTTCCGGCATTGACAATGGCTTCGGTGTGTATACCCGTGCTTTATGGATGCTTCAGGAATTAACTACCGACGAAGCGCTTTGCGCATGGAACGACCAAACCATTAAGGATTTTCACTGGCAAACATGGTCGCCTACCGACGTGTTTAATGCAGCTATGTATAGCCGTATTATTTACACCGTATCCATTTGTAACGAATTTATCAGAATAACTAATGGAAGTGCGGATCCGGAAATTATGAAATATGCCGCTGAAGCCCGGTTTTTACGTGCATTGGCTTACTATCATGCTATTGATATGTACGGCAACCCGGCATTCATTACCGAAGCCGACTTACCAGGTATCTTTTTCCCAAAACGAATCACACGTAAGCAATTATTTGCTTATGTATCAAGCGAATTGAAAGATATCGCTGATAATAACAAATTAGGCGAACCTCGTTTTGAATATGGACGTGCCGATAAAGCTGCCGCTTGGATGCTTCTTTCCCGCTTATATCTGAACGCCAATGTTTATCTTGCCAATGCTGAAGATCCCAGTCAGGTTTTACCCGACGGGGATGCAACGTATAAAGCTTATCTCGACTCATGTCTCATCTATTGTGGCAAAGTTAAAAGTGCCGGTTATATTTTGGAACCGGATTACCGCGCAAATTTCTGTGCCGATAACAATTTAAGCCAGGAAATGATTTTTGCAATCAACTACGATGGAAGATATACCCGTTCGTATGGCGGAACTGGTTATATCATCCATGCCGCCACCGGTGGATTTATGGATGCCGCAGCTCTTGGAATTGGCAGTGGATGGGGAGGAAACCGTACCACCAGGGAATTTGTTAATGTTTTAACCAATGGCTATCATCCCACAATGGCTGATTCCATGTTTACCCAGGTTCCTGATAAACGCGTTTATCTCGAATTACTTGGCAGTTGGGATATCAACAATGTAGGAACCTTTACCGATGGTATTGGCGTTCGTAAATATACCAATATGAACCATGAAGGAACGACTGCTATTCATTATCACAATGACTTTCCATGTACCGATTTTCCGATTTTCCGTCTGGCAGATGCCTACCTAATGGAAGCCGAAGCATGTCTGAGACTTGGAACAAACATTCAAACAGCTGTGGATGATGTTAATGCTATTCGTAACAGAGCCTTTGGTGATGAAAACCATACAGTAACAGCAGCACAATTGCAACTTAATAATTTCCAATACATTTTGGATGAACGCGGACGTGAACTTTATTGGGAATCCATTCGTCGTACCGATTTAATCCGCTTCCAAGAGTTTACAACAAGCACTTACGTATGGCAATGGAAAGGCAATACGTTTAACGGAAAAAGCAGTGAATCATATCGAAATTTATTCCCCATACCTGCTTCAGAAGTTGCAGCCAACCCGAATATCAAACAAAATCCTGGTTACTAATTTTAAAATTAAATAAAATGAAAGTAAAATCATTTATCATAATAGCTTTTGCAGGATTACTGGGTCTGGTTTCCTGTAAAAAAGACGAAGATAAGCAAGTGCTAAGCGACAATCCGACAGCGCCAACACTGAACATTCCTTCACCAGACTTAGTTCTTCTGAAAACGAATGCTAATGATACTATCACCTTTAATGGTAATGCTTCCGATTATGGAATTAAAGTTGTAATTACCTATGCCCTTGAAGCGGATACCTCTTCAAGTTTTACCCATCCGGTAACTTTAGCCTCGGCATCCGTTAATAAATTTCAATTTAATACAGCGGATTTTAATACTAAAATTTTAGCAATGGGAGTTTCTGAGTTTGCACAAGCAAATATCAAACTAAGGGTTAAAGCTTCTGTCAGTTCGTATGCACCTGCAGTATATTCAGGTGTTTCAACAATGAATATTACAACTTTTGGCACTGCCAAATTAGTTTTATCAACAGGTCAGAGCATTTCTTCTCCAGCCGATGATGGAAATTATCATGGTTTTGTAAAATTTGCTTCAACAGATCATTCATTTACCTTAACTAATTTTGCAACAGGCGATGTTTATGGAGGTGCGGCTAACATCTTAATTTTAAATGGTGCACCGATAGCTGTAAGCGATTCGGGGTGGTATGAGCTTACAGTAAATACGACTAATTTAACTTATACCTTAACGCCATACCATATTGGTGTTGTTGGTTCAGCTACTCCAAATAGTTGGAATTCTCCTGACACAAAAATGGATTACGATGACTTATCAGGAACTTGGAAAGTTACTATGGATTTACAGCCAAGTCTTGATAATGGTGTAATGAAATGTGAATTTAAATTCAGGCTCAATGATGATTGGACATGGAATTTGGGATGGAATTCAGCTAAAACAGGATTGGAACATAATGGTTCTAATATTGTTGCTACTGCTGGTAACTATACCATTACGTTAACGATCACCCAATTCGCAGCTCCTGAAACTGGTACATTTACCATTGTTAAGAACTAAGACGTTAACTATTAAATCATAAGAAGGCTGTCCTTTAGGGACAGCCTTCTTTATTTTATAACAGGAAAGTCAGAAACGAATTAAAATCCATCCAAATTCGAATCAAATTCGTTTGAAATAGCATGTCATAAATCTATGATTGAATTTGAATCGAATTTGGTTCGAATTTAATCTTGAAAATTGCACAGAAATAAACGGGATTGCTGGGTTGAAAAAAAAGCCTCCGTAAAACGAAGGCTTTTTTTATATCGTACCCGGGGCGGGACTGCCGATATTGATTCAATAATTTTCTTTTTAGCGTACTTTACTTGATTATAAGCACTATTTATTTTCTATTTGTGCCATTCTTTTTCTTTTAAACCATTTAATTGTTCCCCTATTCGTTCCCCTAATATTTTTGTTTTATCTTTGTAGAAAATTTCAGGGTATGCAAATCAAATTTTTTCTAAAGGACAAAAATTCTGAACAAACTTCCATTGTTGCGATTATTCGGAATAAAGGAGAACGGTATAAAATTTACACTGTTGACAGAGTGAAATCGGGATACTGGAACCCTAATACCTATCGCTGCCGGCTTCAAAGAGAGTATCTCGAAGCAAAATCTATTAACGAACAGTTGGATGAGTGGGAAAAACTATTAAATGACGCTCTCAATTATTTTAATCGGGAACTTGTTATACCCGATAATAAAGCATTCAAAGCAAAGGTGGAAGAATTGCTAAGTCAGAAGAAAAAAGATGCTGGCTTTGCTGAACCGGAATCTGAGATACTATATTTCACCGATTATATTGAACAATTTATAAAAGGCGTTGAGCGAAAACCAAATACTTTGAAAAGGTATGTTACAACGCTAAACCTGCTGAAACGATACGAAGGAAAGAAGAAACTTCGATTTGAGGATATAGACATGAAATTTTATAACAGTTTTCAAAAATGGATGAATCAGCAAGGCTATTCTGTTAACTATTTTGGTGATCTGATAAAAAATATTAAAGTTTTCCTGAATGCTGCTGCCGAGGATCATTTAAACAATAATACTGAATATCTTTCAAAGAAGTTCAAAACTGTGGACGAGGAAACTGACGCCATTTATTTAACCGTTGACGAACTTATACAAATGAACAGGCTGGTTATTGACGAGAAACTCATTTTGGCGAGCTGTGGCAACGACATACTCAAAGTTAAAGGAAACCTTCATCGGAAGATTGAAAGTTTAACGGATGCACGGGATCGATTTCTGATAGGTGCGCTCACGGCTATGCGATTTTCGGATTACGGCGACATAGATGGACTTAAGTCAACCGATGATTTTATTTCCAAGCGAACGGAAAAAACCGGTACTAAGGTTGTCATCCCGATGCACCATGTAATCAGAGAAATTTTAGAACGACGGAATAACCAACTTCCCCGCCCGATAACTAATCAGAAATTGAACGATAGTTTAAAAGAACTTGGAAGGCTGGCTGGGATTAACGAGAACGTTGATATAACTATGACCAAGGGAGGAATGCGAATTACCGAAACATTCAAAAAATGGGAGTTAATCACCACTCATACGGCAAGACGTTCAGGCTGTACTAACATGTACCTGGCGGGTATTGATGCCATTGCTATCATGGGATTTAGTGGCCACCGGACAGTTAAAAGTTTTATGAAATACATCCGTGTTAAACAGGAACAGAATGCAATCCGGCTTAAGGATCATGACTTCTTTAAAAAATTAAACTTGTGATTTCTTAATTTATTACATGAAAGTTATATGTATGGCTGAAAATTTAAAGTATTTTCAAAAAAATGTCCTGTTATTCACGCAATAAACAGGACAAATATATTTATTTGCAAAAAAATATCTGAATGAAAGTGTCTGAAAACATTGCAAATATAATAGATAGACTTCCTGCTGACTATATTTTCACCTATAGTGATTTTGATATGGCGGTGAGTAATAAAGATGCTATTGTAAAAGCATTGAACAGACTGGTTGCCTCTGGGAAAATAAGCAAACTTTCAAAGGGTAGGTTTTATAAACCTCGCAAAACCCAATTCGGAACCTTACAACCATCTATATATCAGATTGCAAAAGATTTTTTAGAACAAAACGGTGAACTTGTCGGATATTTTACCGGCTATTCTGCTTACAATAGTTTGGGATTGACCACACAGATTCCTGCCGCACTACAAATTGGCACAAACAAGTACCGTAGAGCCATCAAACTAGGATTATACAATATCTCATTTATCGTTCAGCCCAATAAAATTACAAAAAAGAATATTGAACTGTTACGCATTTTAGATGCAATCCGCTTTATCAAAGAGATTCCCGCTGCTACACCCGATGAAGCTTGCAGCCGATTAATATCTATCATTAGCCAATTGCCTGAAACAAAAATAAAGATGCTGGCAAAACTTGTTTTAAAATATTCCCCTGCGGTGCAAGCCCTTTGCGGAGCAATGTTGGAACAAGTTGGAGTAGAGGATAGCATATTAAATAAAATTAGCGATTCACTTAATCCCGTAACGGAATACAATATGCCAATATCTGAATCGGTTCTTCCTAACAAAAATAAATGGAGGCTAAAATAATGTTACATAACAATAATAAATCATTCATTGATAATGCATTAGCAACCTCTGAATACTTTTCAATTCCACTTTAAAAAAACGATTGTGCGACAAGTTCGTTCTTTCTTTAACATTAATCAGGTTGTGCCTTATTCTGTCATAAATTTTATCTTGTCCGTATGTTTTTAAAATGGGATTGTCAAAGACCCTTTTCACCAACAAATGGTTAGCGTTATTACCTTCTGCCTGTTTTAAGTCTTTATTTGCAGTCATAATTGTTATTTGAGTTTTAATTTATATTGTTCTATATCTCAGATATTTGCAAAAAGAGTAGTTTTTTGCCCTAAATCAACAACTTTATAAATTTTAAAGGCATTCCCGGTTTGAGCATGAATTTTCATGACTTCGTCGTATGTAAGTAATTTTATTTTTTTGTCGTAAGAAACGATGTCAGCAATAGTCATTGTTGGATAATGATAATTGTCTATCAGATAATTTACTGAATCTAACAACCGCTGGTCTGATATTTTAAGTTCCTTAACTCGTTCCGCTAACACAGAAACAAAATCACTTCCAAGATTTGGAAACGCCTTGCTTAACTTCATTACCGTTTTTGCAGCATTAATCGGATTAAAACCGTCGGTGTACACGCTAATTTCATTAGTTTGTGCCGAAGGTATTGGCAACGATGGAGACAATTTCTGAATCGGTGCAACCTCTGTTTTTTGATTTTCCATTTTTTATTAATTTAATGATATTGATTAAGTTAGAATCTATTTGATTTAATTTTAATTGATCTTGATAAAATTTACCCCAGCGATCATATTTTTGAAAAATAATTTCAAAGGCATCACAAATTGCCTGTTCCGAAGTTGGTTTTTCTTTGATATTTGATTTTAGGTATTTGATTATGTTTTTTAAGGCTTTCCCTTGTGTCCCGTCAATTTTTGCTTTTACGCCTAATTTCTCTAAAATAAAATCATTGTAAATTTTCATGCAGAGAGAATAAGCCGGAATTTTTTCTTCCGGCATAATTACTTCTTCTCCTTTTTCTTTATTCTTATCATTCTTGTTAGGTGTTAGACGTCTGTTAGGTGTCTGTTGGTCGTCTGTTAGGCATCTGTTAGCTTCTATGTTAGTTCCATCATTTTTATCTTGGTAATTCTCCCAGTTACAAATTGTTATAAGCCTGTTTTGCTGTGTTGATTTGTCTGTTAGAAATTCAAGTTTTTCAAATCGCTTTAAAGATGTTCTGACATTTTGTTGTGAGATGCCTTTACCTGCTTTTTCAACAATTCCATCTAAACTGGTAATAAATTGCCCTGGTTTGCAAGTATATTTCTCCCCTGCAAACTCCCATTCATTATCGCTATGATTAGCCATCAATAAAAGTGTAATAAGAATGGATTTTTGCTCAGGTGTTGATAGTTTTCAAATAGGTTTATCAAGAATTTCCCTATATAATTTTATCCAGCCTTTCATATTAATTAAAATAAATGTTCGTTAATTGTTTTTCTCCACTCCACAAAGCCCAAAGGTTATTTCGTTCCGCCCTAAGCTCTAAGTTTTCAACCTTGCCAATCCTTTTGTAAGTTCCGCAAAGGTCAATCGTCCAACTACATTTCTTTGAAGGGTGAGGGCGGATGCTTCTACCTACCATTTGATAATACAAAGCCAACGACATCGTAGGACGAGCCAGAACGACCGAGATAGTTAAGAGAAAAGAAAACTTGATCTCCTCTGTGAGGTTACCATATAGATAGATGTATTCCTCAAAGAATACAGGCGTGATAGCGGTAATTATGAATAATATTATCTCAGTGAATCTTACAAATCATTTCATTGTCCTAAATCTTTCGGCAAAGCAATGAATCTTTGCATTAATTGAAGTGCTAAAAAAACACTAATTGACGACATTTTGGAACTGTTTGGTGCATTAAATGCCCTTCATTCGAGAAAAGTTAGACGGGGACAGTGAATTTTTATCCCCTCGTTTTATCCTAATAATTTCTATCTATTTCTATTTCAATTAGTTTTCTCTTATAGAATCACCAGAATACGGGCAATTTAATATTACTCGCTAATAATAAGCATATTGCACTTAACAACGATAATCTCGTAGTATTTAATGTATTATCCGTATTTAATTACTTACATGATTGATATATAATATTATACGATTATATTACACATACTTCCAATCGCACAATCATTGAAAACATCAAATTTGTAGCGAAATTTAGCCCTTTTCCAGAATGTATAACGAAATAAATAGTTATTATGTGTAAATTAATGGTGTAAATACATAAAATAGAGTTGATTGCAGTGTTTGTTTTTAAAAACAAATTTGTTTTGAGTTTACAAATTTGTTCTACCTTGATTCATAATCAAACTATTAACGACGAGAAGAGAAGAAATGAAAAGAAATTTTATTGTAAAAGTTAAATTTACCATTATTGGTGAATTTAGTATAGAGGCAGAGGACAAAGAAAAAGCTTACGAGCTTATTTGAGATCATTGTGAAATGACCGAAAAAAAGGATTAAATCCCTATTGGAAAATCTGGGTTAAATTACAATATGCCGGAAATATCGGATTAGGTTCTGTAGGAATAGGTTATTTCTGGTGGAAGAATAAAATGCAAACAGAAATTTTTTATGGAAAAGTTCCATCCTGGGCCGGAGAAAATACCATTCGGATAGTCGCATTAAAAAATATGGCAAATATTTATGATTTTCATCCCGCTCCTAAATATAGTAATTAAGGAGCAGATAGGTTTTTCTATCAATCTTGCTTTTACAAAAAAAACCTACATGTATCTTCCGGATTATTATCCTGATAATTATTATTCTCCCAATGCAATTCATGTAATGCTATTTCTTTCGCAGGAATGCATAATGTATTTTAAAAAATGCCGCTTTGTTAAAAAAGTTGGTTTTTATTCCGAATGCAATGGATACTTATTTATATCAAAGCTTGAAATCTAAAAAGATAGATTTTATGGATATCTTTAGCTTAGTTTAGGTTTAGTGAATGCTTTTTTAAGAATGAACTACCCGCCGTAAGCGAATGAGATGTTTAGTGAAATTTATTTTTATTCGTCGCAAGTGATAGGGGATTTACCCTTAAAGAGATTAAAAATTATCCCTTAACTTAAATGTTTATCATACATAAAAACCGAAATTAAATCCATCTTACCCGTTCCATCATTGCCTGCAGGCAAGTACGTATTCCAAATTAATTATTGCTGTTTGTTCCGGAACATTTATAAAAATAGCAGATTATCCGGCAGTTGTAGAATAAATAGCGAAAATCTTTTTCATCAAAGCATATAGGAATCAAGATAGAAAGAGAGTTTTTGATAAACGATCACTGTTAATTATAAAAAAATACTTAAAAATCGCTTATCTTTGTTTCAGGATTATAGCTTAATGATAGCATTTCAGACATAATGTTGTTAACTTTCAGGCAAAAAAGCAAAGTTAACATTATAATTTAAAGGAGATGCTTTTGGACTATTCTTAAGAAATAAGGAAGATTATGAGGTCTTTACCAAATTTACTCATTGTTGATGATGATCAGGATCAATTAGCGTACTACGGAATTATTTTGGAAAACGCCAAAGTGAACCTGATAAAAGCAGAATCAGGTTTTGAAGCATTGGAAAAAACGAACGGACTGGCTTTGGCATTAGTTATTACCGACATCAGGATGCCTGGAATGAATGGTTATGAACTCGCATTAAAGTTAAATAAACAAAGAGCCGGGGAAAAGGTGCCAATTATTTTTCTTACAGCGAACCACATAAATGAAATGCAGGTTTTTAAAAGAGATGGCTCAGGAGTTGTTGATTATATTTTCAAACCTGTTAATGGTCACATACTGTTATGCAAAGTCAACGTGTTTCTTGACCTGTTTAATCAGAAACAAACGGTTTTAGAGAATGTAGCACAATTGGAAAAAACGGCAAATGAATTAACCAGAATAAATGCTGCCCTGAAAAAGAGTGAAAAAAAATATCGGAGTTACGTTGATAATGCTCCGGATGGTGTTTTTGTTGCGGATGAAACCGGAAGATTCTTAGATGTGAACAAGGCCGCATGCAGAATAACCGGATATTCCAGAAATGAGCTTTTAAAAATGTCAATTCTGGATATTTTATCAAAAGAATCGCAAATGGATGATATAGTCGATTTCAGAAGAATAATTAAAACCGGCACATCAAAAGCAGACTTGTTGTTCAAACATAAAAACGGAACTACTCGATGGGGCAATATAGAAGCCGTTAAACTTGCAAAAACAAGATTCCTTGGTTTTGTAAAAGATATAACCGAAAACAAAACGGCAGAACAGGTATTGAAAGTAAGCGAAGAAAAATACAGAACAATGTTGACTGCTTCTCCTGATGGCATCTTCATTACTAACCTTAAGGGAATAATTATAGATGTCTCTGAAATTGGCCTTGAATTATTTGGTTCCGATAATAAAAACGACTTGGTTGGAAAACATTTTTTAAGATTCGTTCCGACTGAAGAAAAAAAGACGATCCGGGAAGTAATTGAAAAGACGATGAACGAAGGAATTGCCCAAAATATTGAGATAAAAATCAGAAAGAAAAATCAATTTTTATTTTTAAGCGAAACCAGCGCTACTTTAATACAGAGTCCGGATGGGATGCCTCTTTCATTCATGATCATCATCCGCGATATTTCCCAACGCAAGAAAATGGAAACAAAACAAATTCATGCAGACCGCATGGCCAGTCTTGGAGAAATGGCATCAGGCATTGCACATGAAATCAACCAGCCATTAAATACCATCTCACTTGTTATGGACAATATTTTGTATGAGGCTACCAAAGACGAAAATATAGAAAGGGAGTATCTTAAGAAGAAATCGAATAAAATCTTTGAGAATATTGTCAGGATCAGAAATATCATTGATCATGTAAGAGCCTTTTCAAGAAGTCACGACGATTACATATTGACCGGCTTTGATATAAATATAAGTATCAATAATGCAGTATCAATGATATCGGAGCAATTCAAGCACCTTGTAATCAACCTAAATTTGCAATTAGAAGAAAAAATTCCTTCACTAATTGGCAATACTTTTAAATTTGAGCAAGTTATCCTTAACATATTGTCAAATGCCAAAGATGCGCTTCTCGAAAAGAAAAGCAAACTATCAACGCCCTTTGATATGTTGGTTACCATTAGATCGTATCAGGAAAACCAGCTCGTAATTGTTGAAATAGCTGATAATGGCACAGGCATCAGCGAGGAAGATATAGAAAATATCATGCTTCCTTTTTATACAAATAAGGATGCCGGAAAGGGTACCGGGCTTGGATTATCCATTTCCTACCAGATAATAAAAGAAATGAATGGCACAATAGAAATATTGAGCAACATGGTGCATGGAACAACCTTTAAATTAGTTTTAGAGATTCAAAATAAAGATTAGAAAAATGATAAAACAAAACAAGATTCAGATTTTGATTCTGGATGACGAAAAACAGTTTACGGAGGAATTATATGAATTTTTTCAGAATTCAGGTTTTGAGTCATTTGAAGCCAACACAGAACGTGAAGCACGACAAATTTTAACTACTTACGAGATTGATCTTTTAATACTTGATGTAAGATTGCCAGGCGTTAATGGTTTGGATATTTTAAAAGATGTTAAAACCAAATACCCCTGCATGGAGGTTATTGTTGTTTCGGCACACGGCGATATGGATACCGTAATCACGGCCATGCGGCTCGGCGCTTTTGATTATTTACGAAAGCCTTTCCGGCATATAGACATTCAAATTGCTATTGAGCGAACCCAGAAATATCTGCAACTGCAACGAAGACTGAAGCAGATGGAAGAACGGAATTCATTGATTTCAAAAACACTTGAAGAAAAAATTGATCGGCAATTTATTGGTGTCAGTCCTCAGATTCTGGAGGTATTCGAGCAAGCTATCACCGCTTCAGACTATCCCGATGCCAATGTATTAATTACCGGTGAAAGCGGAACAGGCAAAGAGAATATTGCCAGAATCATACACTTTTCAAGTGCAAGGAAAGACTACCTTTTTTGTGCCGTAAACAGTAGCGCTATTACAGAGTCGCTTTTGGAAAGCGAATTTTTTGGTCATAAAAAAGGCTCCTTTACCGGCGCGACTATTGATAAAATGGGCTTTTTTGAAGTGTGTAACAAGGGAACTATGTTTCTTGATGAAATTGCCGATATGCCGCTCAATTTGCAGGCAAAAATTTTACGAGCTACCGAAGAGAAGGTAATCACACGGGTGGGTGATACCAGCCAAATTAACACTGATTTCAGAATTATTTCAGCCACAAATCATGATATTGATAAAAGGGTGGAAGAAAAGAAATTCAGGCTTGATCTGTTTCACAGGCTAAACACTCTGCATATTCATATACCGGCACTCAGGGAACGTCCGGAAGACATTAAACCTTTGTTAATTCATTTTGTGGATATCTATGCATTAAAATTTAATAAGCCAAAGCTTAAAATTGAAAAGGAAGTATTTGATATATTGAAAAAATATGATTTTCCGGGAAATGTAAGAGAATTAAGGAATATGACCGAAAGGGCCATCATCCTTTGCAAAAACAGTTCACTCGGTGTATCTGACTTCCCGCTTAAGACTCAAAAATCAGAAATAACGGTGCAAAAGGATGACATCATTAATCTAAAAGCTCACGAGATTAAGATGATACATAAAGCACTACAAAACAGCAAATACAATCAAAAAGCAGCATCTGACATGTTGGGTATAACCCGTGATGCACTCATCCGGAAAATGAAAAAATACGACATATCTGTTAATAGAAGCGAAGAATAAAGAACATTCCGCTTCGCAATTGCGAAGAATCAGCTCACCTTTTTGCTGTTTCGCTGTTTTGTTTCCGCACATGTGTGCGATTTTTTTAGTTTTATCTCCCAGTTTCTCAGAAATCAGTCCAGCATAATTCCTTTCTTTAAAAATAATTTTAATTTTATTAAACTCTGATAGAGATTCCTATCAATGTACCGAAGACTATTATTATTTCCCGGTACGTCGTTTGATTAGTCTTTTAAATCAAAGAGGTAAACCGTCCCTCAAAAGTACGGATTTTATAAACAAAAAATAGGAGATTAAAAAAATGGCAGTAGAAAAAACTATTGGGTCATCCAGCCTCGTAGAGGTAATTGACCGTATCCTCGACAAAGGTGTCGTAGTGGATGCATGGGTAAGAGTTTCATTGGTTGGTATCGAACTGCTTGCTATTGAAGCAAGAGTTGTCGTAGCCTCCGTTGAAACATACCTGAAGTATGCAGAAGCAATCGGATTAACTGCTAAAGCCGCATAAGGCATTTCGCAGTTAAGTAGTTATTCTTGCTAAAGCATCCTTTGGGGTTATAAATTTCAAAGCATGATTTACCAGGAATTTTACTTTTTCTTCTAAAATAAAAAAGCCAAAAACACCAAATATGAATACCAACCCAAAACTGGATATAGATCGTTTTTTCGAAAGCGTCGTTACGTCCTATGAGGAACGGATTCAAAAAATACAAACAGCTTTTCAGTCATCAGAAAATATTTCGGAATCATCGCACACATTATTTGATAATGTTCATAATTCCCTGAATGATCTTAAAAAGGAAAGAAACATTTTAAATTCCAAACTTTGTGAAACCCTGGCAAAAAATGGTTCTTTGCGTAAAAAAGACTATAACATAATGATGTCGGGTATTCTCGGCACACTCGACCAAAAGGAAAGAGACGCCGAGCATCAATTTTTGATCTTTATTGAAGCTCAAAAAGAAACAGCCCAATCGCTAAAAAATAGTTTGTTAAGCATCAAAGATATCACCTCGCAAGATGTCAGCAAAAAAGTTGCCATCGTCAAAAAGGAACTTTCCCGGATTTCAAAGCTACAGGAACAGAGAAAAGAAACCGTCATGAAGGCATTCATGGATTTTCAGCAGATGCATAATAAGGTGATGGAATACCTTGAGGATTTGCTTGAAAAAGGCGAACACATTCTGATAAAGGATATAAAAATCGTTAAAAATAAATTAATAAAAGAAATCAATTCCGCAGGATAAGCGTCCAGCAGGATAAATTAACATAGACAACCAAATATTTATTAAATATTAGGAGATTGAAAAATGGGACTATCATCAGAAATGAAAAATTTAAGTGAAGAAATACTTGCTTCATTTAAACAACGAATTAAAGAAAATGAAGAACTCGTAAACGATGTACAGAAAACCCTTGATGGTTTCCGTAAGGATCATCAGGAAATGGCCGCTATTTTAAATGCCAATGCTATAGCCCTGAAAAAAGGGCTTGCACTTGGGGAAAAAGAACGGCTTAATATCTTTAATGAATTAATGACCGGCATTCATCACACGATTACTTCCATTCAGGAAGAAGTAGTGGCAATCCAGGCCTCCACCTTCAATATGATAAATGAATTTACAACCGACAGGGCGAAAATGGCTGATGAGTTGAATAATTTTTTTACACAGGGCAGGACCGACAGGGCGAAAAACGAAAAGGACAGGATTAAGGAATTTGATGTCCTTATGAATAACATCAATAACGAAATCAAAAGCATAAACGAAGAGGTTTTGAGCATCTTCAAAAACACCAACGATATGCTCGAAAAATTTGAGAAAGAGCATCATGAAATGTCTGCTGAACTTAAAACTGATTTGAGCAAAAACCTGGCTGAACGTGTTGAATATACCAGAATATTGTTAAATGGATTTCAAAAAAGATTATCAGAAATTGGCAAAGAAAATCAAAAAATAGCTCAGAAGCTAAGAAAAGATCTTGCCAATGGCGAAACAGAAAGACTAAATGAATACAAGAATCTCATGAAGGGAATTCATGTGTCAATTAAAGAAATTCGTACCGAAGTAAAGAACATCCAAAAAACTACTACCGGAATGCTCAGTGATTTTTCGCAAGATAGAAGTCAGGCTTCATCTGAGTGGAGCAAGATGCAGGAAACCATTGTTCAATTAAGAGAAACAGGCATCGTTACTCCACCCAAAAAGGAAGTGGCAAAGAAAGTTGAAAAACAAGAAACAAAAAAGGAAATTCCGGTAAAAGTGGAAAAAGAAATACTGGCTGAAGTAGAAAAGGAAACTCCAATTAAGGAAGTTAAAGAAATTGTTGTCCCTGCTGCTCCATTGCTGGCAACACCAATGACGCTGGAAGATAAAGTACTGAATTTTATCAACAAACATCCTCAGGGTGTAAAAATTTCTGAAATGGAAGTACCCCTTGGCGAAACCAGAATGAAATTAGGATATACCGCTAAAACTTTACTGGATGAAGGGAGGGTACAAAAAATTGAAAATATTTACTTCCCGTTAAAATAACATTTAAACACCGAATGGAGCCGAAACGATTTATTACCTCAACTCCATTCAGTGTTTCAACTTCGCAATTTTTAATTCCTATAATTCCATTTAGACCATGACAAAAATAATCAGATGTGCATTTTGCGGCGGAACGGGAAAGGATCCCTATGATTTACTCTCTCCTATATCACATTGCCTGGTCTGCAACAGCACGGGGCAAGTTGAAGTGGAAGAACCTATAAAAAAATGTGTGTTTTGTTCGGGCACAGGTAAAAATCCACTTGGTGCCAGGGTACCATGCATCGTATGCGGAGGCAAAGGAAAAAACCATTGCGAGAGTAATGCCATTTGCTCCCAATGCAAGGGGACAGGAAAATGGAGCGATGGCTTACCATGTACACATTGTGGGGGTAAAGGATATAAAAGCAACTGATAATGAATGATAAATGAAATAATATCAAAAACAACCTGTATAAAAGGCAAGAAGCATCATCAAAACATAAAGCTCGCAGATAAGCATTTATGATTACAAAGGAACAGATAATAAAAGACATGAAAACAGCAAAAAGCATCTGGGAAGACACTTTAAAACAATTACCCAATCAGGAATTTTAATCAATAATTTATCAACAAAAACCATTATGAGCTACAACAATGAAATGAACACTGTACTTGAGCTCAAGCCAATGTCTAATTTTGTAGAGACTGACCACATTAAAGAAATTACCAATCGTGGTCTTACCTACATAAAAGCTGGATTTCCGGTACATTTCAGAGGTCCGTCGGGAACCGGAAAAACAACCGTTGCCATGCATCTGGCCAGTAAAATCGGAAGACCTGTGGTCATTATTCATGGAGATGCAGAATATAAAACTTCCGATCTCATTGGCAGCGAACAAGGTTATAAATACAAAAAACTAGACGACAGGTTTATTCACTCTGTTCACAAATATGAGGAGGATATGAATAAACAGTGGGTAAATAACCGTTTAACCATTGCTGTTAAAAATGGGTTTACTCTGATTTATGACGAATTTACCCGTTCACGTCCTGAAGCAAATAACATTCTGTTACCCATCCTTCAGGAGAGGATGCTGAGTACATCGGCTGCCAATGAAGAGGATTACTACATGAAAGTACATCCCGAATTTCATGCAATCTTCACTTCAAATCCTGAAGAATATGCTGGCGTTAACCGTACCCAGGATGCCTTGCGCGACAGGATGGTTACCATGGATCTTGATCATTTTGATTATGAAACTGAATTGCGGATTACCATGTCGAAATCTAATCTTTCACTAAAAGATACTGAAATAATAGTTAAGATTGTCAGAGGCTTGCGCGAATCGGGAAAAACAGAATTTGATCCAACCATTCGTGGTGCCATCATGATTGCAAAAACACTGGCAACTTTAAAAACAACGCCATCGAAATCCAAAAGCATGTTCCGAACAATTTGTCATGATATTCTTACTTCCGAAACAAGCCGGATTGGCTCAAAAACCAACCAGGAAAAGGTAAAGATAGTTGTTGACGAACTTATCGAACAATATTCTTGATATTATAAATGCTAATAAAACCTATCAATAAATAATATTATGCCAATTTCAAGTGCAATAAAAGGACTTCAGAGCATCAAAAGCATGCAGAATGTCACTAAATCAGGTATCTCCAACAGAGAGGAATCCGATTTCTTAAAAATGTATATGCTTGAAAAAGAAAGAACTCGCTTGCGAAGCGAAGAAATATCAATTTCACTCAGACTTAAGATCATTCAAGTAAGGCTGAAGGAAATTCAAGAATTTTATAATGCGAAGTCCATCTTGCTTCAAAATAATGATATGACAGAAAGCAGTAAAACAAACAACAATGAGAAACAAACGGATTTCAAAACCATTTCAATAGACTATTAGATTAGACAAGAAATCCTGAAATTAAACTAGTAGCTAGTAGAAAGTAAAACAAAATGGCTTTAGAGGCAAGGAAAGATTATGATGATAGGGGTGGAACCTTAGTTGATGTCATAGACCGTATTTTAGATAAAGGTTTGGTGATAAATGCCGACATTACAGTATCTGTCGCCGGAGTGGAACTTCTGGGAATCAAGGTGCGGGCAGCTTTGGCTTCGTTTGAAACCGCTGCAAAATATGGCTTGGAATTTCCATCTGGTACCAATTATGAAACAGCATCCTGGAAAGAAGCAATGGTGGGCAAAGAAACGTGTCCACAATGTAATAAACAAGTACCGGTAGAAGAATTGCTAAGTAGTGGATGTCCATGGTGTGGCTGGATCTCTGCCAAAGCCAAAACAGTTAAAGTAGAGGCATAAAGAAGGTTTTACTCTTACAAAAAAAACAGAATAGAAATGCCTGTAAACATTGATGAAGACAACCTGAAACACGGAATTTTAGGTTTAGTTATCGCCATCGTTGAGGTAATTAAAGATGCTCTCAATCTTCAGGCAATGAAACGAATGGAAGGTGGATGTTTATCTGAAGAAGAAATGGAACGATTAGGAGAAGCATTAATGGATCTTGATATAGCAATTGAGGAGATAAAAAAAGAACAGGGTGTGACCGAATCAGTTAAATCCGTAAGAGATGGATTGGATAGTATAGTTGATGAAGTACTGGACAAAATGTTAAATCCTGAAAGGTGGCAGAAAGAGGCAGAGGAAAAAGGAATTTAGAAAAAACTCATAATGAATGAAGCAAGATATATTTATTGTATTACCGGAGATACTGAAAAAATAACCTTCGGCAATATTGGTATAGAGGATAACGAAGTATATACTATCCCCTGTCAAGACCTATGTGCTGTGGTTCATAATTGTCCTGCAGAACCGTATAAGTCAGAAGATAAAGATATTATGCAAACATGGGTAATGGTACACCAAAAAGTGGTTGATATCGCCATGGAGAAATTTGGCGCTGTTTTGCCCATGGGATTTGATACCATCATTAAAGGGGAGGAGGATATATCTTCCGATGAAAATATTAAAAAATGGTTGATGGTTGATTATGAAAACTTAAGACAAAAACTGGCTAAGTTCAAGAACAGAGCCGAGTTTGGAGTTCAAATTTTTTGGGATCCAAAGGTGATTGGGAAAAAGTTGATAGAAAATAATCAAGAAATTAAGAATCTGAATGAGGAGCTAAAATCCAAATCCAAGGGTTTGGCTTATATGTATAAACAAAAATTGGAGAATCTTTTGAAGAAAGAGTTGGAGGTAGAAGCGGAAAGGTATTTTAAAAATTTTTACGAGCGAATTAAAAAATGTGTGGATGATATTAAGGTAGAAAAGACCAAAAAACAGGAGGATGACAAACAAATGCTATTGAATCTCTCTTGTTTGCTTTTCAAGGAAAAGAGTAAGATACTAGGTGAAGAACTTGAGACAATCAATAATATGGAAGGGTTTCTCGTTCGTTTTACCGGACCATGGCCACCATATAGTTTCGTATAGGAGGGAAAAATGGAACCATCCAGAGATACTCACGCTACCTTAGTAGATTTGTTAGATCGAATTTTAGATAAAGGACTGGTTATTAATGCAGATATTATTATTTCTGTAGCGGGTATTCCTTTAATTGGCGTTAACTTAAGGGCAGCAATAGCGGGAATGGAGACGATGCTAAAATATGGAGTGATGCAGGCTTGGGATGAGAAGACCAGAGCATGGGAAAGAGAGCATTTGAAAAAAAATAGCCCTTCTTTACTTGAAGGAGAAGAAACTGTTCTGAAAATGTATGGCTCTAATTATTATAGCAAAGGAATATATACCGCCTGGAGACCCGGTTATTTTTATTTAACGAATAGGAGACTTATTCTTTACCGTCAAGATTTTAATGAAATTACCTTTCAAGTACCTCTGGAAGAAATAAAGGCATTGTTAATGAGAGAAGAAGTCTACTTTGTTAAAGAAAAAAAAAGACAGATACTTTATCTTATGGATAAACAGAATCAGGTGCATCGGTTCAGCGCAGTAGAAACAAATCAGTTAAAAGAGGCTATTGAGCAAAAATTAGCAATGATAAACATTTCTTTAGATGCGAATCCTGTATTTCCAGCTTTTGAAGAGGCACCTATTGACTTTCTGACAGAGGAAGAGGAAGTTACTCATCGGGGGAGAAAAATATGGTATTTAGTACCTGCTTCCGGTATTCTGCAAGAGACATGGAGGCCTGGTCATCTGTATCTGACTAATAATAGGTTGTGCTGGTGGTATGATTTTGAGAAAAAGTTGGTTTTTGACATACCAGTTAATACCATTTGCAGTACGAATACCGAGATGAAAAATACAAGCGGCCTTAGCAGAACCAAGGAATTGGTGCTGGAGGTAACATATAGTTTTGGTTCAGCGAAATCAGTTGCTGCTTTCGCTGGGGAAGAGCAAATAGAGGAATGGACGGAAGCATTGAATAGGATTGTTTCTGGCAAGATCAGTGAGAAAATTGAAACCTGTCCTCAGTGTGGTAAATCAGCTTCAACCAAAGAACTATTAGAAAACGGTTGCCTAAACTGTGGCTGGGTTAGCCATAAATCAAAAAAGAAAATAGTTGAGGCTGCTTTATGATCTGCTAAATAAAAGGATTGCATTATGAAAAGCTATTTAGATACCATAAGAAAACCAGTTTGTTTGCCTTTACAACCGGGCGAGGAAATAATTATGTATTATTCGGCAAGCTACGATATCGGGAGCTCACCTGCTTCATCCTGGAGGCTGGGTAATTTATACCTTACTAATACAAGGCTACTTTTCGTTCAGGGCAGGAAAATACTATTCAATGTCCTATCCAGTCAAATAAAGGCTATAAATATAGTTAAGAGGGGATGGATTTTGGGTAAGAAAGTAAAGCAACTTAATATAGTTTCTAAAGACAGAAAAGTGCCATTCATTGCCATAAAAGATCCTGAAAGTTGGAAAAAAGCAATTGAGGAAAGGACATTGGGAGCACAAACTACATCTGAGTCACAGTCCAAAGTCGTTAACGCGCAACCTGATGAAATAATTTTTGAGAATAAGGGCGCCCATTTAACCCCAGGTCAGTCAAGGTGGAAGCTTGGAACCCTTCTTCTTACCCATAAAAAAATATCCTTTCTCCTTGGATCTGGGATTGAATGGGAAATACCACTCAGCAATATTAAGGATTTAAGGATAGAAAAAAAAATATATGGAGTCAGTCAAAGTGATACCATATATGTGGAATATGAATCTTTTGGTGAATTAGCAGAGATATGGATTATAACACAAAATTTAAATACATGGAGAAAAGAGTTATATATGAGGGCGTTGCTAAAAGTGAACCGGAATATATTAAATAAAATAGACGCAGAATTGGATGCAGACTCAAGCGAGATACTACGTTTTTTGTATGAGAACAGACATGCAAGAATTGACACCTTAGCGAAACTCATTGAGAGTTCTACTCATATGGACATTTTATTTAAAATCAGGGAGATTATAAATCCAACTGCTGAAAAGATAACCGGCTATCCTATACTCTCATTTGAACATTCAAAAATAGATCCTGAAACAGGCGAGAAATTCACTTTTAGTTGGTGGCTTGCTGGTCAGCCGTACAGAGAAGAAAGTGAACCTCTTTTGGATATTTTTGATGAAGGTGCTGATCTTTTGGTGCTTTTGGAGCTATCAGACATTCAAGAAGATACATTGCAGTTGAGGGTTGCCGGAAATGTACTTGTTATTGATGCAGATAACGATTATCATAATGAAATTCTTTTACCAGCAGTAGTCAAAGCAAAAAAAATTATCAAGAGATATAAAAATAATATACTGCAAGTTAGGTTAAAAAAACAGATTGCAAATCAACTTAAATAACAATTAACGTTATAAAACAATCAAGAGAATGAAAAACGAAAAAAATAAAGAAAAGAATGAAGACGCCGCTTTTGATCTTTTTGGTCTTGGCGGTCTGTTCAAAGGTATCGAAAAACTAGTTGACCTTGCCGGAAAGCTCGAGGAAAAAGGTGGAATCAGTAAAGAAGGTGAGATTAATTTTGATCATATCAAAAAAGGTATGAAAGGTGTTTATGGCTTTACCATTAATACAATGGGTGGTGGGACCCCCAAAGTGGAAACCTTTGGAAACATAAAAAAGACACCTGAAGGACCCAAAGTGGACGAGGAGCGGGAACCGATAACCGATGTTTTCAATGAAAAAGATGGAATCGTGATTATTGCTGAAATGCCTGGAATTGAGGAAAATGAAATAAAAATAAATCTCAGGGAAGACATACTTGAAATTTCGGCGGTCAGTAAAAGCAGAACGTATCGCAAAGAGCTACTACTTCCGGTAAAAGTGCTCAAACAAAATTCAAGTCACAAATTTACCAATGGCATTCTAGAGATCAAGATAAAAAAATAGCGATCATGGCACTGACTGGTCTAGAAAACAAGGGTATTAAACTCATCATTTTCGGTGGAAAAGGTGGTGTTGGAAAAACCAGTTGTGCCATTGCCACAGCCCTGATGTTGTCTGAAAATTTCAAAACGTTGCTTATATCTACTGATCCGGCTCATTCCGTGTCGGATTGCATCGAACAACACATTGGTTTTAAAGTACGGGAAGTTACCGGAATAGAAAATTTATCCGCTATTGAAGTTGTTGCCGACGAAGCACTTTTAGATTTTAAAACAGAACATCAAAGCGAACTGAAGAAACTTCTTAAAACTTCCACTAACCTTGATAATGAAGATATAGACGAAATGCTTACCTTGTCAATACCTGGTATTGATGAGGTTATGAGTTTCAAAACCATTATTGATTTTATTGAGGAAGGCAATTTCGACAAATATGTTGTAGATACGGCTCCAACCGGGCATGCATTGCGACTCATTTCATCTCCAAAACTACTAGATGAGTGGATAAAAGTGGCCGCCAAAATGAGATGGAAATATCGCTATATAGTTACCAGTTTCTCGGGTACTTATCAACAGGATGAAGTTGATAGTCTTTTACTGAGCTTAAAAAAAACAGTAAAAGAAATCGAAAATATGTTGCAGAATAACACAAAGTGTGAATTTATACCTGTGTGTATCCCTGAAGCGATGGCAATTATGGAAACAGGTAGGCTGCTTACTGATCTTGCCACATCCGGAATAATTGCTAAGCAAATCATCGTAAACAATGTGATGGTTTCGGAAGAATGTGGCTTTTGCAAACGAAGAAAAACCGGTCAATTGAAATATTTACAAGAGATTAGCACAACATTTAGCAATTTAAATAAAACTGAAGTACCAATGTTTGCGGAAGAAATTAAAGGATTAAAAGCATTGAGTCAGTTGAAAATATTCCTTTTTAAAGATCAGTCAATAAAACAATAAGCTATGACTAAAATGAAAGACGAAATAGTACTTCGAGTAAAAGAAGCCCTGGTAAAAGATGTGGGAAGAGCCATTGCCAGAATTGATCCCAACGACATGAAATTAAATGAATTAGAAAGTGGAGATGTGATCGTTATTGAAGGCAAACGCGCCACACCTGTCAAAATAATGCCATGTTTTCCCGAAGATAGGGATAAGAGTATTATTCAGATTGACGGGATTACCAGAGAAAATGCACAGGCAGGAATTGACGAAAAGATAAAAATCATCAAGACTACATGCAAACAGGCTATAAAAATAAAACTTAAGGCTGATACAAAATCCGATTCTTTGTTTAAGGCTAATGATGCAAAATACATTGGTTCGCTCATCAATGGTTTGCCGGTAACAAAAGGCGATAAAGTAAAAGCCATCCTGTTTGGCTCACGTTCAGTATATTATACAATAACAGGTACCAATCCCGAAGGAGTAGTGCTGATACATCCAAATACCACCTTTCAACTTGAACTGGCAAAACAGGATGGAGAACATAAAAGCAAGGTTTCCTATGAAGACATCGGCGGATTGGGCAACCAGGTTCAACGCATCAGGGAAATGATTGAACTTCCACTAAAATACCCGGAGATTTTCGAACGCCTCGGAGTTCAGCCACCTAAAGGTGTATTTCTCTACGGACCTCCTGGAACGGGGAAAACTCTCATCGTTAGAGCCGTTGCTAATGAAACAGATGCTTATTTTATCAATATTTCCGGGCCTGAAATCATGGGGAAATTTTATGGAGAGAGCGAAGGTAGAATTAGAAAAATTTTTGAAGAAGCACAGTCTCATGCACCTGCCATCATTTTTATTGATGAAATAGATGCTATTGCACCCAAACGGGAAGATATGGGTAGTGAAAAACAGGTGGAAAAGCGTGTCGTTGCCCAACTGTTATCGCTGATGGACGGATTGGAATCGAGAGGAAAGGTCATTGTGATCGGAGCAACCAATATCCCTAATTCCATTGATCCGGCACTAAGAAGACCGGGGCGTTTCGACCGAGAAATTTCCATCTCCATTCCCGATAAAAAAGGCAGGCTTGAAATTCTTCACATTCACACCAGAGGAATTCCATTATCGACGGATGTAAATATGGAGAAACTTGCCGAAATTACTCATGGCTTTGTAGGTGCCGATCTCGAAGCTTTGGCACGGGAAGCCGCCATGACTGCTCTGCGAAAAATACTTCCTCAAATAGATTTTGAAATGGCAGAGATTCCATACGAACTTTTAATGTCGCTGGAAGTTACCATGGATAATTTTCTTGACGCGATGAAAGAGGTAGAACCTTCAGCTATCAGGGAAGTATTTGTGGAAGTACCTGATGTAAAATGGGATGATGTTGGCGGTCTTGATGAAATCAAAGAGGCTTTGAAGGAAACGGTAGAATGGCCCCTGAAATATGCCGATCTGTTCAAAAAAGCCGATACCAAACCTCCGAAAGGTATCATCCTTCATGGTAAACCTGGTACAGGCAAAACATATCTGGCAAAAGCGCTGGCAAGCGAGAGCGGCGTCAATTTCATATCAGTAAAAGGACCACAGATTTTAAGTCGTTACATCGGTGAATCAGAAAAAGGAGTAAGGGAACTTTTCCGAATGGCTAAACAGGCATCGCCATGCATCCTGTTTCTGGATGAAATAGATAGTCTTACGCCACGACGGAATGGCGACAGTTCCGGTTCTGGGGTAATTGAGCGGGTGATTGGACAGTTTCTTACTGAAATGGATGGCATTGAAGACTTGAAAGGCGTAATTGTTTTGGCTGCAACCAACCGGATCGATTTAATTGATCCAGCCTTGTTAAGAAGCGGCAGGTTTGACTTGATATTTGAATTACCTATGCCTGATATTAAAACCAGAGAAAAAATATTTGATATACACACTCGTAATAAACCCTTGGATAAAAAAGTAAACCTACATAAACTTGCTTCGGAAACGGAAAGCCTTACCGGTTCCGATATCGAATTTATTTGTCGTAAAGCAGCCATGCTTGCTATTCGCAGTTCGATTGAGCAAAAACGAGGGAAGACATCCGAATCTGCCAGTAAAATAGTCATACTGGAAAAGCATTTTGAAGAGGCCATCGGGCTGGTACTAAAACAAAACGCAACAAAGAAATAGTGAGATCATAAAAAAAGACACTTTTATTTAAACTCATAAATGATTTAGAAACATGACAACAAACGGAATATACATTTATGGGATTGTACCGAATTTTTACGATACAAATCACTTTCGTTCACTGGAAAATTCAGGAGTCTATGTCATCTCATTTCAAAACATATCTGCCATCGTTTCCAACAGAGAGAATACTCAACTCGATTTTTTAGACAAGGAATCGCTGGCTCATTTATTAATCCATCACCAAAAAACTATTGAAGAACTCATGGCTATAGGCTTCAATATGATTATTCCTATGAAACTCGGAACAATTGTACACACAAAAGAAGAAGTGTTAAGCATACTTGCAAGAGGTTATGATTTGATTATTGGAACACTGAAAAAAACTGAGTATCTGATAGAAATTGACCTTGCCGTAACCTGGACCGATTTTCCAGAAATTCTGAAAGATATGGCTAATCATCCGGACATCATTGAACTAAAACAACAATTGCTACAAAATGGAACTACCTTAACCCGGGTTGACCAAGTAAAAGCCGGAATGCTGCTGAAAGAAAAATTAGTTGAAAAAAACAAAGCTGTTGAACTAAAAATCTTAGAAACCATTTCTTCCATCAGCCTTGATATCAAAATTCATGAGGCGATGAATGATCAAATGGTAACCAACTCGGCAGTACTGATTAAAAAAAACAATACCGGGCAATTCGAACAACTAATCGAAAGACTTGATGAAACATACAATGGTATCATGAAATTCAAAATAGTTGGGCCTTTGCCATGTTATAGCTTTTTTACCATCGAAGTAAAGGAACTGAATCCTATAAAAGTGGAAAATGCAAAAAAAGATCTTGGCCTTTCTGAAGAAATTTCTGAGAATGAAATAAAGAAAGCATATTTTTCGAAAGCAGGATTATTACATCCCGATAAAAGCCAGAATAAAAATGGCGAAGACGACTTCAACAGAATTAATAATGCATACCACACGTTGCTCGAATATTCACTGGCAGTGCGGCAATCATCGAAAGAGAAGAATATCTTCCTTTCAAAAGAAAAAGTACAAGAAAATCTGATTTTAGTTAAAATAAAAGAATAATATGCAGCGCGACGGAAAATATATTTATTGCATTATTGCATCAGATTATGACATCAATTTAGGAACTATTGGAGTTGGCGGACGGGGCGACCTTGTTACAACTATCGGATTCGATGGTTTATGTATGGTTGTTAGTGACCATCCCCTCAGTAAGTTTGTAGTCAATCCCGAAAACATACTGGCACATCAGAAAGTGATTGAAGTGGTGATGAAGGAGTTTAGAAGCGTACTTCCCGTAAGATTTGGAACTATTGCGGCAACTCCTGATGAAATACGAAACTTGCTTAACCGGCGATACAGTGAATTTATGGAATTGCTCCGCCAATTTGAGAATAAGGTGGAACTCAATGTAAGGGGAACATGGAAAGACATGGGAATAATATACAAAGAGATTGATAAAGAATATGCTAACTTACAAAAACTAAGAGATGAAATAGATAAACTCGTTGATAAGGAAAATAAAAACGCAAAAATTGTAGAAGCCGGAATTTTGGTAGAACATGCCTTAATTGAAAAAAAAACGGAGGAGTCCGAAAAGATCATAGATGCGTTCCGCAAATCAGTATTTGAACATAAGCACAACAAAATAAGCGGAGATGCCATGTTTATGAATACAGCGTTTCTGGTAAATAGTGGCAGAGAGATAGAATTCGACAACATTATGGCCGACCTCGGCATGAAATATCAGGACAGAAGTGACTTTGTTTATACTGCTCCATTGCCGATCTTTAATTTTATTGACCTTAAAATTTTTCCCGAAAAATGGGAATTATAAAACCAAATTATTATATGAACAACTATACAGAAATTCCGAAAGAAGGAAAATATATTTATGGAATCATTAGGCATACCGGCTCGATTGAATTTGGCCCGATAGGAATTGGGAACCGTTCCGATTTGGTTTATGGTGTCAATTTCAATGATATCAGTGCTATTGTCAGCAATTCGCCAATCATTCAATACGAAGTTCGAAGAGTAAATATGACTACCCACGAAAAAGTACTTGAAGAAGTTATGAAGCAATTTACGGTTCTTCCTGTCCGGTTTTCAACTATCTCCGAACACAACGATGACGACGGAATCCTGAGAATCCTTAAAAAAGATTATGACAAATTCAGCGACCTTCTTAGCAAGATGGAAGGTAAAAAAGAATTGGGACTCAAGATACTTGCACAGGAAACAGCAATCTATAAAAATATCATTGAAAAATATGATGACATCAGAACACTACGGGAAAAACTGATGAACCTGCCTATGGACAAAACTCATTACCAGCGTATGAAAATCGGTGAAATGGTGGCGGAAGCACTTAAAAAAGAGACAGAAAATTATAAAAATATCATTCTGGATATGTTAAATCCGCTTGCGGAAGATGTGAAAATAAACGACAATTATGGTGAACTGATGATCCTTAATGCCGCCTTCCTTATCAAAAACAGTATCGAATCGGAATTTGATAAGGTTGTAAACGACATGGATGAAAAATATGGAAATTTAATGACCTTTAAATACGTAGGGACATTACCACCCTATAATTTTGTTAACCTTGTAATTAACACAAAGGAAATTTAACATGTTTCTGATTGACGATATATTGCTTGCACCTTTAAAAGGAGTTATTTTCATTGGGAAAAAAATCAATGAAGTAATTGAAAATGAAATATCTGATGAAGGTTCTATAAAAGAAAGACTTATGGCGTTACAACTGAAGTTTGAGATGGATGAAATAACGGAAGAAGAATACGACAAAAGAGAAGATGAATTATTGAAATTACTGGAGAATATAAGAGAAGAAAAACAGAATAAATAATAAAATTAAAAAGGAGGTTACAATGAGTGCTTTTACATGTCCGAAATGCGGAAAACCAACAAGCAGTATAGAAAAGTTTTGTATTGATTGCGGTCAGCCACTAGACATTACGTGTCCCGAATGTGGCGAAATCTGGCGTTTTATGTTCGATTACAAATTTTGCCCCATTTGCGGACATAATATAAAGAAAGCGGGTGAGAATAAATTTTTACCTGAAAAAAATAAAATAAAGATAAAGGAGGACAAGCTATGAACAAAATAATTGAAGTTAAAGAAGTAGTAATTAATTTTCTGAAAGAGAATCTTAACTGTTATGATGTAACGGTCATAAAAATTGAAAAAGAAAAAGAAAATTGGAATTCTGTAGCAGAAGTATATGAAGATGATTCGTTTTTAAAATCTATGAACCTGCCGCCGAAAAAAGTACGGCTCTTTTATTCGGTGAAGATGGATGAAAACCTTGAAATTTTATCTTTCGAACGACTTAATTCCTTTGAAGGAACAAATGATCAGTAAAACCATTTAACTAAGGTGATGAAAAGGCTATTATTGATAATTCTTATTTTATACTTCTCAGTATTGGCAGCATATGCTCCAATATTAAAAGTATTATTTATCAAAAAAGCACTTCCTGTACAGCCTTATGAGAAAGTCTGGGATGCTGTTTGCCAGATTGAAAGTGGCAAAAGACCGGATGCTTTTAACAAAGAGGAAAATGCAAGAGGCATAGTTCAGGTCAGACCAGTGAGGCTTCATGATTTTAATGAGCGTACAGGAAAACATTATATAATGAATGATATGTATGATGTAAAGAAAAGCAAAGAAGTGTTTATGTATTATGCTACACGATTTGGATATTCAGATTTGGAAAAAATTGTTAGAAGATGGAATGGCAACGGGAAAAAAACAATTGTTTATTGGGAAAAAGTTAAGTCACATATGTAATCGGATAAATCTTATAATTGTTCATACATACTCGTAATCAGAAATAAATGAAGCTAATCTTTAAAAAAGCCAGTAATCATGACAAACGATTTAATATATGTTTATTGCATAACCAACGTTCCCCTTGAGCCCGACCGTAATATCGAATTTAAAGGCTTAAAATCTATTATGTTTGACGGATTTTACGCTATTGTCAAATATGTTTCCGAAAGTGAATTTTCCGAGGAAAACCTCAAAATGAATTTGTCAGATATTCAGTGGCAGGAAACTAATGCCAAGGAGCATATCCGGGTTATTGGCTTGATTATGGAATATAGTACTGTGATTCCGTTTAAATTTGGGACAATTTATCATTCGGAAAATAGTTTAGTAAAATTTATAGCGGATTATACTGATTCGTTGACCGAAAATTTCCATATTATCGTGGAAAAAGAAGAATGGGTGGTAAAAGTTTATTGCAATCGAAAAGTGCTGAACGAAAGAATTGACGAATTGAGCGAGGATGCTGCTATTCTGGAAAAACAAATTCTGGCAAGTTCGCCCGGAAAAGCATTTCTTTTAAAGAGAAAAAAGATAGAACTTACCGAGAATGAAATAGACCGACTCTGTAAAAATTACGGACAAAAATATTATGATGAATTTAAAGTACTGAGCGAAGCCACCAGTCTCAACAATCTGCTCCCGAAAGAATTTACAGGAAGAGAAGAAGCCATGATCCTCAATGCCACCTTCCTTGTAAGTAAAAACAAAGTTGTCGATTTTGTAAATACAGCTGATACACTGCAAAGAAAAGATAGAAATTCCGGTTTTACTATTGAAGCAACGGGGCCATGGCCACCATTTAGTTTTATCCTGATTAAAGAAAAGAAATAATGCACGATAATGTAGTTGATCGGTCAAAAGATATTACCATCCTGGAATTACTCGACAGGGTTTTGAACAAAGGTGTTATCCTAACCGGAGATATTGTAATTTCAGTAGCAGACATTGATCTGGTTTATGTGGGCGTAAAACTAATGCTAAGTTCTGTTGAAACCATGGAACAATTAATGATTGCAAAATCTTTATCAAAAGAAAAAATAACTGATTAATTATGCCGATATGGAAAAGATGATCTATGCTATATTGTCCTCAAATAATAATTCCGATAAAGTAAATGCATTGTTATTTACTGTAAAAGGTATTTCTGGTACAGACTTATATGCCGTTGTATTTAATGAGATATCAATGATAGTTGGCGACATCAAAAAAACTGATTTAATTACAGACAACTCAAATGCCATTGAATATGCAGGAGTGATAGAAACTTTGGCAAAACAATTTACCTTGCTCCCGGTGCGTTTTGGTTCATTAATGGAATCAACCGATGCAATTATTAAAATACTTGAGAAAAACTACAAGGAAATTACACAAAATCTTCAGAAGGTTGAAAATAAATATGAATTCGGGCTAAAGATATTTTGTGATTCCGAAAAATTAAAGACCGACCTGAAGGCAAAATCAGAAACAAACATCCAAGAACCCACTAATCCTGACCCGGAGGTAAAAAATTCAGTATTTAAGGATTACGTAAATAGGAAACTTAAGGAGCACAGACTTGAGGAATTGCTGCTAACCTTTATTAATTCGGTTATTGCAGAAATAACTGGACATCTCACCCGATTAAACACAGTGAGCAAATTCAAAAAGATGACGACTTCATCAATAATCATTGATGCTGTTTTTTTACTCGAAAAAGACAAAAAAGAAGATTTGATTCAGACGGTTGAAGATTTGCAAAAACAATATACCAAGTTAAACTTTGTACTGACCGGACCTTGGCCGCCTTATAGTTTTGTTGACTTCAAAATAAAGTAGTAAAATCTGTACATTTTCTATAAACCAACATAAAAAAGTATAAAACACGGATTGCACTAATAATTTTGATAAACACTGATTGAAAATCCGTTTTTCAACTTATAAATAAACAACTCCATTTGGAAATTTATAATTATATAAAAGAGTAAAATGAGTGAAGATAAGATATTATTTAATTCAGGTTCCCTTGAGGAACTTTCAGCAGAGATCGATCTAACAAACAATGAAGAATCCAAGTTAAAGCTCACTCCCGATAATGCAGATTCGGGGCTGGCGCAATTGGTGCTAACCTTAGTTGAGCTCATCCGAAAACTGGTTGAGAAGCAAGCCATGCGAAGAGTGGATGGCGGTTTATTAACGGATGCTGAAATTGAGCGGCTGGGCGAAACACTGATGAAGCTGGAGATAAAAATGGAAGAATTAAAAAAGCATTTTAATCTAAAGGATGAGGACCTAAATATAAATCTTGGCCCATTGGGCGATTTGATGTAACGATTAATTTTTTACAAAACAATATCAATCACATGCAAAATCAAAATGATATTTCAACTATTCCGTGTAAAATCCATCAGGATAGTTTTACTGCCATGAATGTTGTAAAACAAAAAATCAATCGTGGAGCATCGGTTGATATCAAGGCAAAATATGCCGAAGAATTATTAGATAAAGTGGTTTGCCTCATTGATTGTCCGGAATACGACGATAAGAAACAAGATTGCAACTCTTGCCGTTTGATAGCAGGGTTGCATAAAAAAACAGCAGAATTAATAATTAAAGCAAAAAGCCTTTCGTAATGAGAACCTTGATTTATGTACCAATCATTCATTCAAGTGCTGATATGGGCTCACTGGCAAAAGAACTTAAGCGCAAAAGCATTTCCGGGATCGGAGAAAATAAATGGCAAAAGCACACCGACACAGTAAACGGCTACTGGGATGCCATTGCATCCTATTTCGAAAACATTGGCGTATACATTAAAGGGATAAAAATATATCAGGATGGTATGTTTGTTGACGGTGATGTAGCCATGAAAATTATTAATGAAGGTATAAAATTAGGAAGCAAAAATTCTGAAATAGTCTCAAAACTTATAACCAGAGGAGCAATACTTATTAAGACCGAAGACTTAAAAATGGTTAAAGATGAATACGATGGGCTTCAATCTATTTTAAAATCAAAAACCAATATAAAAAAACTCTTTCTGCTACTTAGGTATAAAATTTTAAAACCCGTATTTTTATTGAAACGGGACAAATTTATTACAGCCAGGATAGCCGAAACGCTGGATCAGAACGAAACCGGAATTCTTTTTATCGGAGCTTATCATAATATTGTGAAAAGACTACCTAAAGATATTACAGTGATTGAATTGAAGGAAATTGCAAAAATCAGGAAATATCAAAAAACCATGCAATCCGATTCTAAAGTTAAAGCACTGCAACTTGAACAGCTTAGAGAGTACCTAATTAAAAAAGTTACATTTGTGACTTGAATTCAGCAAGCCAGTTTAGTATCACTTTAAATAATGTGCCAAATGCAGCAGCAATAGCCATTACCGGCATCCCGCTGAGATGCATTTTAAGGCTATAAATTCCATAGAAATTTTTAAAACTATGACCGAAAATGGTTTTAACTAAGAAAAGTGAAGAATAACCGATAAAAGTAAGAATGACAAGGGCAATGCAAGAAGTAAGTAAGAACAGATAATATCTTTTCTTTTCCAGAAACTGAGGAACTACAAAAAAATAAAAAGTATAAAATGATACAGCTAAAAAAAGCGTGCTTATTAGATAAACCAATAATAACTCCGGATCGGCAAGCAGCGAAAAGTCCCTTAGATTTAAAAACGCTCCAAAAAGCCAGATGAAGACATGTAGCAATATGACATTTTTTTGCTCATCAGCGTTAAAAACTTAAAGCAAAAATCAAGGTTTTATTTTTTATAGACAAATAAACTATGCAATTATGGAATTTTTATATACACGATTGATAAAATTATCTGCAAAATGAAAAAAACTATATCAAAAATATAACTTTTATTGTTTCCAAAGAGCTGGAAAAAGGAGAAATATGAATTGCCAATGCCTGGTGCAGCTTGTTATTTTATATATTTGCTATATATTTGAGTATTTTTTAGCAAATTCTCTGTAAAACATGTATAGACAACTTTTAAATAAGCCGGTAATGATTACTGCTGGTATCCTGTTGTGTCTGGCAATACTGGTTGTATTTTTGATATGGAATTCTTCGCACCCCTTGTAGCGCAATCATTGGAAGATACTATCTGTCTCCATTAATGGTTCAGGAATATCTTCAGGCAGCGCTGCTTTTTATAATGCAGAGAAGATGTCTCCAAGCCAGGGATATTTACGACGACTCAAACGCCGTTTTCCTGGTGGCAAGCCTTCTGACAGCCCTCCCGAAAATTAGGATACTAAATAGTAAAAAGGTTGGTTTTATCTTAATGGGGCAACAAAGGTAAAGGGGCAGGGAATTTGCCATTTTATTTTATTCGGAAATGCTTCAAGGTGTTCCCGATTTTTACGTAAATTTGTTGTAACAACAGTACCATGTAAAAAAGACAACTTATAAAATGTTATTATGGAATCAGAAAAAAAACAACTCGGGAAAAAAGGCTTACCCGCTTTAGCATCAGATGATACAATTTTAAAACTGTTAACGTTGTTTATTGAGAATGCAGACGATTATGCTATTCTTCTTCTTGACTCCAATGGCATGGTACTAAACTGTAACCGTGGAGCCGAGCAGTTAAGCGGTTATACCTGCGCAGAAATTATTGGAATTTTTTTCACCCTATTTTATACTGAAGAAGATATAAAGAACCATAAGCCACAAATAATTTTAGATACGGCATTAAAGCAAGGCAACTATGAAGAAAATAGCTGGCAAATTCGCAAAGACGGAAGCCGTTATATAGCCAACATACTGATTACATCAATTTACGATAAGGATAAAAATCATTGCGGTTTTGGAATAATCATACAGGATATTACCGAACAGAAACTGGCAGAAGAAGCTTTAATGGAAAACAAGAAGAAGTTAAAGGCGGTTTACGAAAATTCTGGTATAGCAATCATGCTATTAAATGAAAATGGGTTTATTGATTGTAATTCGCGGACATTAGAAATATTTGGTATCGAAAGGAAAGAAGATTTTATTAATGTACATCCGGCCAAGCTTTCCGCTCCTTTTCAAGTAGATGGAACGGAATCCTTTGAAGCGGCCCAGGAAAAAATATCAACAGCATTTCAAACCGGCTTTAACCGTTTTGAGTGGATTCATCGCCATGCTAATGGGCAGGATTTTCCGGCTGAAGTAACTTTGACGGCCTTTGACTACGGGGAAGAACGCCTTTTGCTGGCAACTGTCAGAGACATTTCTCAGTATAAAAAATCAGAAGAGGCTTTATTAGAAAGTGAAAGCCGTTTCCGTTCGTTGGTGGAAACAACAAGCGACTGGATTTGGGAAGTAGATGCCAGAGGAGTTTATACTTATTCCAGTCCTTCTGCAGAAAATATATTGGGCTACACCACGGAGGAAATTTTAGGCAAAACACCGTTTGATTTTATTATTTCCGAAGAATCGGAGAAAATAGCAAATATTTTCAGGCGAATAATTGCTAATCGGAAGTCTATTGTCCGTCTTGAAAATGCAAACAAATGCAAAGATGGACGGATTGTTATCCTTGAAACCAGTGGTACCCCCTTTTTTAATTTTTCAGGACAGCTTCTTGGCTACCGTGGTGTTGATCGCGATATTACGGAACGAAAATTAGCGGAGGAAACACTTAGAATGAGCGAAGAACGTTTCCGGTCCTTTGTGGAAAATGCCAACGACATCGTTTACTCGTTGACACCTGACGGTATTTTTACATACGTTTCCCCTAACTGGACAGAAATACTCGGACATAACGCACAGGAAGTCGTCGGACAATCTTTTGGAAATTTTGTGCATCCTGAGGATATCTCAAGATGTTATGCATTGCTGGAACAAATTATTGTAATAGGAGAAAAGATAAATGGAGTTGAGTATAGGGTAAAGCACAAAAACGGTTCCTGGCGGTGGCATGTATCAAATGCTTCATCTATCTGTAATGCTGATGGTAAAATTATTTCACTTATAGGTATAGGCCGCGACATCACCGAGCGCAAGCAGTCCGAAGTAAAAATAAAACTTAATGAAGCACGGCTGGAAAGCTTGTTAAAGATTAATCAGTATTCATCTGAAAGCATTCAGGAACTGCTCGACTTTGCCCTTGATGAAGCCATTGCCCTTACCAGCAGTAAAATCGGCTATATTTATTTCTACAATGAAAATAAAAAAGAATTTACCCTGAATACATGGTCAAAGGAAGTAATGAAAGAATGTACTGTAGCCCAACCACAGACTATATATCAGTTGGAAAAGACTGGTATCTGGGGTGAGGCGGTTCGACAGGCACGGCCTATTATGGTCAATGATTTTGCGGCACCAAATCCCTTAAAAAAAGGGTTGCCGGAAGGCCATTCCAAATTGCATAAATACCTGACTATTCCTGTTTTCAGTGAAGGTCGTATCGTAGCAGTGGTAGCAGTAGCCAATAAATCGGACGATTATAATGATTCCGACATCCGTCAGTTAAATTTAATGATGGATGCCGTATGGAAGGTTGTTCAGCGCAAGAAAATAGAAGAAGAACTTAAAGAAAGTGAAGCCCGTTTGCGTGAACTCAATTTTACCAAAGATAAATTCTTTTCTATCATCGCACATGATCTGAAGAACCCGTTTAATTGTATTATTGGATATAGCGATCTCATGGTAGAGCAGATTCAGGAAAAAAACTATGAAGAAATTGATGAATATGCTCAGATTATCCAAAAATCCTCGTTGCAGGCTATGGATTTACTCGCGAACTTATTAGAATGGTCGCGTTTGCAAACCGGTAAAATAAAATTTAACCCGGAAAGTATTGAAATCGCCGCCCTGATTAACGAAGTTACTGAATTATTAATCCCTTCGGCTCAACAAAAATCAATAAGTATTTCAAAAGAAGTACAACAAAACATTTCTGTGATAGTCGATAAATACATGATTAGCACTATATTGAGAAATCTTATCTCAAATGCTATAAAATTTACAAATTCCGGTGGGAAAATCGTTATTTCTGCAGAACATAAACAAAATGAACTGATGATAACCGTAAGTGATAACGGGGTTGGAATACCAAAAGATACGCTGGAAAAATTATTCCAATTAGGTGAAAGCAACTCAACCACAGGAACACAAAACGAAAAAGGAACCGGATTAGGCTTATTACTCTGTAAGGATTTTGTTGAAAAACATGGTGGAAAGATTTGGGCAGAAAGTGAGCCCGGTAAAGGTAGCACTTTCAAATTTATACTACCGGCTGGTTTCTGACAAAAAAGTCATTTTACCTTTTTGTCAAAATAAATACTAATTATATCTAAAAGTTCTTTTGCCGCTATTGGTTTTACCAAATAATTGTTGCAACCACATTCCATTACCAGTTCGCGGTCAAAATTTAATGAATAGGCCGTTTGGGCAATTATTGGTATAGCTTTGTTAAACGTGCGGATTTGTTTTGTCGCTTCGCAACCATCCATCACAGGCATCTGAATATCCATAAGAATCAGGTTTATATCCGGATTTGCTTTGCATTGTTCAACTGCTTGCAAACCATCCGAAACATGAATTGTTTTTACGCCGGTACATTTCAATACCGCTTTAAGGTATTCAAAATTAGATAAGATATCCTCTGCAATTAAAATTGTTTTATTGTTCCAGTTGGATTGGATTTTTGTTTGCTTAGGAACATTTATTTCCGAAAACACCTCCGGTTGAGCTTTGAATGGTATGCTAAAATAAAATATGGAACCCATATTTGGTTGAGATTCAACCCAAATTTTTCCACCCAATAAGCTTGCATACGTTTGAGCTACGGGCAAGCCCAGCCCTAACCCACCAAATTTGCGAGTATCAGAATCATCCCCCTGCCGGAATTTTTCAAAAATAATATCTTTCTTATCTTCAGGTATTCCGATGCCACTATCCCGAACATAAATCAGTATTCTGTCTTCCAGTACACGGCAATTCAATTCTACAAAGCCTTTATTTGTAAATTTATAGGCGTTTTTAATAAATATTTTAATTATTTTTTTAATTTTAGCCTCATCTGAATTCAATATAACAGATTCATTAAGGATGTTTTTATTGTATCTAAATTCAATTTCTGGATTTTTATCAATAATCTCATTATCGGATACAGCCAAAATAATTTCCCGTAAGCCGTCGGATAGATTAAATAGCTTATTACTGACATTCAATTGTTGGATTTCGAATTTGGACAAATCCACAATATTTTCAATAATTTCTAAAAGATTGGTTCCCTGTTTATTAATTATGTCAATAAATTTATTTCTTTCTTCTGACAAAAGTTCATTATCTTTAAGTAGTGAAGAAAAGCCCAATATTGCATTCATGGGCGTACGTATTTCATGACTCAGGTTTTGAAGAAATACTGTTTTAAGCCGGTCGGATCTTTCGGCTTGTTCTTTCGCTTTAATTAAATCCTGTTCATATTGTTTTTGGGCAGTTATATCACGATTCATCCCACGGTAACCCATATATTTACCGTTTTCGTCGAAAAATGGAAATGCCGAAATCTCTACAAAAACAGTATGTCCATTTTTATGAAGCATTTTATGCTGAACAGCCGGAATCGCTTTCTGTCCGATAATAAACGGGTCAATAGATTCCGATAATCTATCTAATTCGTCCGGAGAAATCAAAAAATTTGGTGTTTTTCCTAACAATTCTTTAGGAAGGTAGCCAAACATTTCCGTAATTCTGGGACTTATGTAAGTAAATTTACCCTCGGAGTTAAGTTCCCAAATCCAATCACTGATGCCTTCTGCTATTTGCTGAAATCTTTTTTCACTTTCTTTAATTTTAATACTTGCCTGCTTTCTTTCGGTAATATCCAATAATGTTCCAATGATTGCCCTGCGCCCGCGATAATTGGTTATGGAACCAAATGCTTCCACTGGTATAATTTTGCCGGTTTTGGATTTTATCCTGAAAAAATAGTTTATAGATTCCATCTTACCCGACAAACGCTTTTTGATGTTTTTATGAACAAGAGGTAAATCGTCCTTATAAATAAAATCATCAAATCCAAGCACATTAACAATTTCGCCAACAGTATATTCGGTAATTTTTGCAAAATAAGGGTTTACATATTGAAACCTTTCGTCCTGATATAAATAAATACCAACAATTGATTTTTCGGCAAGGTCAACAAATTTCTGATTCGACTCAATTAACTCTTTTTCAATACGCTTTTGTTCCGAAATATCATTAACAATTCCCATGAAATACAAAGGTTTACCGTCTGCATCCGGAATCATTGTAAAATTCACCTTCACTTGCATCGCATCGCCGTTCTTTTTCAGACAATACAATTCTATATCTCTGATTTTTTCGCCCTGAAGTATTTTTTGCATATATATGGAAGCTTGTTTTCTTTCGGAAGGATCTAATAGTTCAAGGGCGTTCCTCCCTATTAATTCTTCCGGTTTTTCATAACCATGCAATAAGGCTGTTTGTCCGTTACAAAATTTAATTTTTTTATCTAACCCTGTAATTATTATAGCACTTGGTGAAGATTGCACCACATTATTGAAAAAAATTTCACTCTCCTTTAATGAGATAATTTCTTCCCTTTGTTTGCTTATGATTTCCGCAAGTTGATCTATCTTCAAAATCAACGTTTGCAAAGTTTCTGTCTGGTTCATAACAAAATAGGTATTAAATTATATAAAGAAAAAATAATTGTTTTTTAATATTTTATAATTATTCCTGATAACCTGAGTTCAAGGTATGGTTATGAACGGCATTGTGTTAATAAATTATTGATATAAAGATAAATAGCAGCATTATTTTTCTTAATTGTATAGTTGTAGCAAACAAAAAAAGAACAACAATGCTAAGGATAAAATTATAAAAACTTTTGTTACAGTTGACGATTTTTGTATAATTTTTGAAGACCAGATAAAAAAGATACAACTCGAGAGCCCTGCGAATACCAGTAAGAGAAATAGAAAAGCAGAACTATCTAATCCTTAAACTTATTATTATAACAGAAATATCATTTATTTAAACTATTTTTCCATTACATCATAGTTTAAATTTAATAAATTAATTCATCATAGCGTTTTCTAGTTAATCCCCAATGAAAAATAGAATGTTGTACCTTTGGAGATATCTGATTCAAAACGAATATTTCCACCTAATAAATTAGTTAGCTTATTAGTAATAGTTAACCCTATACCTAACCCATCACTAAATCCGTTTTTTACATCTCCAATTTTCTCAAAGGCCTCAAAAATTTGAGATTGATATTTATCGGATATAAAAGAACCCGAATTATAAACAAAAAATTCAATAGTTATTTCATCTTTTATTTTATATCCGAATTTAACATTGCCCTTATCCGAAAACTTGACTGCATTCTCAATTAAATGAAATAATATATGTTTAAGCCTGTTGCCATCCGTATGCAAAATGAATGAAGGATCAGGATTGACATAATCCAGAATAATTTCCTTTTTTAAACGCGATATCTCCTCATTAAAAAGATTGTCTAATTCAGCAAATATTTTTTCGATCTGCCAATCCTTTTTATTCAATTTTATAGGATCTCCGGACTGTATCAAAGCTAATTCAATCAAATCGTCCATTATTATTAAAAAATGATCGGTATTATTTCTTACAATTTTGAAATATTCCTTACAATCCTCTTTACATTCATCATTCAGATCAATTAATAATTCCAAAAATCCAATGATTGAATTTAAAGGTGTTCGTACTTCATGAGAAAGATTGTTTAAAAATTTTGTTTTAACCGTTTGAGAAATAATTGATTTTTCCTGTAGTTCATTTGTTTTATTTATTAGGACATCAATAATTGTTTGTTTTTCTATTATTCCATAAAATTTGTCCTTAATAAAAATAGGAAGCGCCGGTGTTTTATTTTTAATAAACTTATTAAATGAAGAAAACAAGGTATCATTTTCTGTTAACCTGTCTTTTTCCGTAAAACAATCAATAACTAATTTATGAGGTCGTCGAATTAAATCCGTAGGAGTCAGAATTCCAACGAAACAACTCATTTCATCTATAATTACAAGATAACCATTTTCTATTAATGCATTCTCAACAAGATTAATCCCATAAAATGGGCCTGTTATTGGATAAGTCATAGCTAAATGATTCTTTATTTTCATTATTAAAATTCTCCTTCCAGCGAATCATACGTAATGGTAATACCAAAATCGACCTTAATAATTTCAGATTCTGAAACAAATGGGAATACTTTTCCCTTAAGAATTTCGAGTATTCTGTTTTTATCAAATTTTTTCAGGATTTTTCTATTGATAAAAACAGCTTCAACAATTGTATCATCTACTTCAAACACATCAAATTCATTGGGAACCAATAGTTCAAACGATTTATAAAGACCAATTTTACCCTGTGGATATTTTTTACCTAATATCAATATATCTTCAAAAGGAGGCAATTTAATTTCCTCAAAACTTAATTTAATTGAATATTTTTTTGATATTGAATCTGTCATAATTTTGTTTTTTTAATGAATTTATGTTGGGAAAATATAAAAGTTCCAAAAATACGACAACTCTACTTCTTTCAAGTTTATAATCTGAGTAAATTTTTAACAAATATTGCTTATTTTGATATGTTTTCCCCAGATGAAACAATCAAGCTGCATTTAATTGTATATCGAAGACAAAAGTATTAAAATAAATATACGCGTGAAAGATTCAATAGAAAAAAACAACTATAAAATTTGTAATTGACAGAAGTCGGGATTTTGCCCTATTAATCCCATAAACCATAGGATATTTCCAAGTAAATATAAAGTTATTTTAAACGATTTTTAATAAGCTACATAATTATGAGAAGATTGTTTTTATTTTATCAAACAATACGTTATTAAGTGAATTTTTTTCTTGTACTCAACATCTTGACTGTTTATATTGTTATATATTTTATTCTACGAAGTTTGAGCGTCATCACTTAATTATAATCGCAAGTAATGGCAATATAAAAGAGGCGAAAATCTTTTATTAAAATTATAAAAACTATAATTTTGCATCCTAAAGTGTTTTTACCTCCGTTTTTAGCAGATTAGTTTTATATTTGACCTATTGTAAGTAATTTTTTTAATATGTCTGTTCGTTTGCATAAAAACCGAATTTGGATTAGTGGTATCGTTTCGCTGATGGTCGTCTGTGCTATTGTTTTTGTTTTATGGTACAGCCATCAATCCCCCATCAAAGAACAGCATAAGGTAGAAAAAGCTAAGTTAGATCAATTATTAAAAGCCTTTGATACAATCTACTGGAAAAATCCACAGGGAAATTTAATTCTTGCCAATCAGGCAATTAGTATTTCAAAGAAGATAGGAGACAGCAATTCACTTGCCAAATTTTTATATTTTAAATCCTCTTGCTTTTTCGATCTTGGGCGCGACGATAGCATATTAATAGTTAGCAACAATACTATTAACATTGCTCAAAAAATCAATAATGAAATCATTGTCGCAAAAACAAAAAACGTTATTGCAAATTATTATATAGTAAAGAACAGTTACTATCAGGCATTGAAATATTTTTATGATGCATTGAAAATATTTGAGAAATATAATGATACAAAAAATATAGCAATAGTATATAATGGCTTAGGGCTGATATATTTTAATCTAAAAGATAATGAAAAGGCTATTTCATATTTTATAAAAGCTGTAAATTATTTTAAAAAACAAGGCGAATTACATAAAGTAGCCATAGTTAGCCAAAATATAGGAAACTGTTATTCCGAAGAAAAAAACTATAATAAAGCAATTGTTTATCATCAAAATGCATTAGAAGCCTTCCGCAAAATAAACGATTCCACTCAAATAATCAGTGTATTTATAAACCTCAGCATTATTTATAGAAATTTAGGAAAATACCAGGATGCTTTTAATTATCTGAATCATGCCAAAGACTATTCGGAGCGTATGAAAAATCAACGTTTATTAAGCATAACACTTCAGGATATTGGCAGTTTGTATTTAGAAACAGGCAACTTTACCCTATCTAAAAAGTTTTTGAAACAAAGTTTAAGCATTTTTTCAAAGGTTGGAAATAAAAAGGGGAAAATGGATGCTTTATTTGCTTTATCTGAAATTGCAGACAGGGAAGGAAACGTCACGCTGTCATATAAATATTACAAAGATTATGTTAACCTAAAAGATAGCGTCTTAGATGGAGAAACTCAAAAGAAGATTGCAGAGCTTCAGGGAAAGTATGATTTTAAGAAAAAAGAATATGAGGCTGAATTAATCCATAAAAAATATGAAATAAAGAAAAGGCAAAACGTAATCTTAATAATATCATTCATTTCTTCTGTTATCATTATATTGTTGTTTGCAGGATTAATATGGCTATTAAACAAGAATTTGAAGAAATCTGCAAAATTAAGCCGGCTCGAAAAAATTCAGCATCAGGCAGAAATAGAAGCACGAAATAAGGAATTGATCACCTCGTCTCTTCAATTGATTACTAAAAATGAAATATTAACCGAAATATCCCTTCTTACTGAAAAAGTAAACAAAAGTGACAATACGGATTCTATCCGGTTAAATGCTGAAGTAAAGAAAATACTTCAGCAAAATCTCAATCTTGACAAAGACTGGGAGCATTTTAAAGAAATGTTTGAAAAGGTTTATCTTAATTTCTTTGCAACCATTAAAAACATCTGCCCTGAATTATCGGAAAACGAATTAAGGGTGTGTGCTTATTTAAAAATCAATTTACAAAATAAAGAAATAGCCAGAATATTAAATATCAATCACGAATCGGTTATAAAGTGTCGTTATCGCATTCGTAAAAAATTAAAATTAGATAATACAGCTAATTTGGAGGAGTATATCAGAAGTATTTCATAATTAGTCTGTGGTTCTGTTATTTTACATATAAAACACTTTCTACCTGATAAGCCCATTGGGGCATGCTTTGTCTTGAATAATTTCATTTATTTTTTCTCAGTCCATTATTTGTCCATCCTATAAATTAGGAAACTGGCTTCTGCCCAATCTATCTTTGCCCAAGAAATTTACCGGTCAGATTTCAACAAACAAAATCATTTACGTTTTATTAACTAAAAAGGAATTTTAATATGAAAAAATTAGTACTATCACTAACGTTGGTTATCACAACCTTCGTTTTATCGGCTCAGTCATATTCGGAATACAAACTTCCGGAAGAAGGAAAAAATTATTATAACGGAAAAGGCTACTACATAGAAAGCAAAAATGAGAAAACAACTTCTATTCAGTATTTCAATTTGAATAAAAATAAAGAAGTTAATCCGGGAATAAAGTTTTCAAAACCAGAGATGCTACAAAAGGTAAGCGAAAATCAGAAACGGCAAATACAGGGGAAAGATACTCATCATGTTACTCTCAGATTCGATATTATGACTTTTAGCATATACATGACCAGCGAAATTCATAGCTATGTGAATCCGGATTTTAGTTGGTCCGGGCAACATAAAACCGCGGAAATTGATGTGCCGGAAGGAATATATGATATCATGATAAATCAATACGACTTTATGAATACGGAGGATATATTATATGTATTCCTGCATAATCTTAATGTAAATACTGATATTGACACAAGTATTAACTTGACAGAGTCTGCAAAAAATTACGTGTATTTTCACGGGAGAGATGAGAACAATATAATTCTTTCGCCTGAAGATACTACTCTTATGATAAACGATAAGCAAATCAGCGTTGAATTTCCCGCTCCATTGGTTTTCCAAAGTGCTACTGGTGATAATTTTGGTTTTTCAAAAGATTATGTGAGATTTTCAGATGTTGACCCGAGCTACAAAATCCGCTGTGGGCAAGGTGATGCCAGACAAGGGAAAATGTATGTCCTTAACCTTGGACTTTTAAATGGCATTTCGGGGGATACAGTATTAGAAAGTAATCCTGCTGATTACAGGCAGATGGCCACCGTATTTCACGAATCTCCATCTGTAGTAGATGATTATTTAACTTTTAGCACTGGCCTTATTTCCCGGTTACGGGATGATCCATATTATACAACGTACTCTTATTACAACCCTTCTGGCTATCCTTCACATAATGATGATACACTTATGGTTTATTTATCAAATATTTTTCAGCAAACAAATTTAACGAACCTGGTAGGCAGTGTTTCATTCTTTGAAAATCAGCCAGAATATTATGGCGAGAAAAAAATAACAACTAAACCATTTTATATTATTCCTGGAGATAGTATTCAATTTTGCTGGTTTTATCCCCCTGCTGCCGCAGATTACAATGTTCCTGATAATGCTATTGTAAATTTTGGCAATTCTGCTCCATTTATAAATATCTATAGTGTTAATGATGCAACCAACATTTTTAATTATTCAGACGTTTTCGGACAATGTAATGAAGACCGTACGATAGACGATTATTCGAGTCTTTATTATATCAAGCAGGGTACCGATATTCTTCAATCCGATACATTATGTAATTTTATACAACCTTATACCATTCCCTCTGCAGGGCCTTACTCTTTTTCGATAGTGGATAGCAATTATTATATCAATGGGTTTCAAGGAAATTTGCAATCACAAGTTAATTTTAATCTTCCCTCTGACGATCCTAATCCGCCGGTACTGACTTCCTTTAAAGTATTAAATTCCGATGGTTTAATTTGTGAATCGTTTTTATCCGATGAACAAGCAAGCCTTCATTTTAGTGCCGCAGATTTTATAAACAATGGAATTTACAATATCAGCGGTGCATACCTTTACTATAAAAAGTATGATGAAGAAACCTGGATATCTCTTTCTGTACAGGAAATACCTGAATTCTATGATTCTATTTTTCTTTATGGTCAATATTTTATAAGTAACCTAACACCGGTTCTTAATGCTTATACTGATACGACTTTTTTAATAGATTTAAAACTTATATTAGCGGATGCTGCCAATAACGTTACCAAAGAAATTTTTCATCCGGCATTTTTTGTAAAAAACAATAGTGGTGTAGGTATTAGCGAACCCGTTATTAAAAATAAATCAAATTTCGGTATTTATCCTAACCCAGTAGCCGATAACAGCATTATATCTTTTAATCTTACACAAAACTCGAACGTAAAACTTTCAGCTTATAACATCAATGGACAATTAATGGAAGCATTGCTGGATAAAACGATGAAAAAGGGGAATCATCAGATTAATTGGAATACTACCAACTATTCCGGAGAAAAACTAATGCCAGGTATCTATCTGTTGAAATTAGAAACCGGGAGCACCGTAGAGACTACTAAAGTGATAATTCAGTAAAATAATAGGGGAAATTAGGTTGTAATTATTTGATTGAAAAAAGGCTGTCTCATGACTGAGATAGCCTTTTTTATTTATTTTGAATACATTTATGACGAAATACCATTAATTTATCGTTTACCTTAATTTTGTAATATTTATACAATTTAAGACCATTGCAAGGCAAAAATGCGTATAAAATATTAGATTAGTGTTATTTATAACAATGAATTTGTTATATTTGTAGCATGAAAAATGAGAAACACATAGGCTTTGCTGATTTAGCAGCAGAAAGAAGGAAAGTAAAGACAGAATTTTTTGATCAGGTAAATACATTGATCGATTGGCGACTTATTTCCAATATTATCAATAAGCACTATCAAAAAGGAGAAAGTGTAAGTGGACGTCCGGCTTATGAAGGGCTATTACTTTTTAAAATATGTCTTTTGGAGACCTGGTATAATTTGAGTGATTATGAAGTAGAAGACCAGGTAAATGACAGAATATCCTTCAGTCGTTTTGTAGGATTAAGTATAGATGACAAATGTCCCGATCATAGTGTTATCAGTCGTTTTCGTACCGAACTTACCCAAAAGAATGTGTACGAAAAATTATTCAAAGCGATGAATAAACAATTAGAGAAAAAGAAAATACTGGTTAAGGGAGGAGTCATTGTAGATGCGAGTATTACCGATAGTCCAAGAAAGCCAAAGGGGAAAACGGAATATGAAATAGTAGAAGATCGTCAGCAAGAGCCAAAGGAGGAAGAAAGAGAAAAAGAAGCCTCACAATTTAAATTGATAAAGAAGACCCAGCCAGGAGTTGATTCCGAAGGCAGATGGGTAAAAAAAGCCGGGAAGCTCCGGTTTGGATATAAAAAACATACGATTACTGATGTCAATGGGTTAATCTTGGGAGTACTTACCACCTCGGCTAATGTGAATGAAATAAGCAATTTGGAGCAGGTATTGGATACATGTGAATTAACGGAAAGGACTTGGGTAAAAGCAGACAAAGGATATAAAAGTAAAAAGAACGATACAATATTACAGCAGAAACGACTTCGTAATCATATAATGAATAAAGCAGCCAAAAATAGAAAGTTAACAGAAAGAGAAATACAATTCAACAAAATAGTGAGTAAAACCCGGTATAAAGTAGAACGGACATTTGGGTCAATAAAACGATGGTTTGGTGGAGGAGTAGCCCGTTATGTGGGGTTGTCAAAAATGCATACCCAACATCTGATGGAAGCTATTGCATACAACTTATACCGTTCACCTGGGATCATTATGTCCCAATGCTAAAAATGAGGAGAAAATTCCTCATTTACAGCAATATTATAGAGATAAGGAGAATAAAAAACGGCAAAAAAAACATTTTAATGGTATAAAACTAAATATCTTCAGTAAAAAAACAAGAAAATTCACTCTCGCTTTATTTTGCAACGGTCTTAATTTATACTTTGAGGTTATGCTTACATTTGTTCCCTAATCAAAAAGGAAAATGAATAGTATTACTTCCAATGAATTATTTGCCATTCTAAAAAATAACATTCATGTATTATTCTCTGTAATCCTTTTGGTTTTTACGTTTTACATAGGAAAAGCACAAGATTTGTCTTCCAATGATAGTCTGAAAAACTTGCTTGGCAAGACAAACAATATTAAAAATGCAAAGAGTTTAGCTCTCATTGCAGATAAATACCAAAAAGCAGAAAAGTACAGTGAAGCGATTGATTACTATGAAAAGGCACTGAGTATTTACCGATTAAACAAGGATACTTTATCAGAAGCGGATGCCCTATTTAACATTGGCCGGGATTATTCTTTATTATCTGAATTTGATAAAGCTACTATATTTTTAATAAAAGCCCTGAAACAATATGAACAAAATAAAAATCCTGAGGGGATTTCCAAAACCTTGAATAGTTTAGGTATTACGTATGAACATTGTTTAAATAAAGAAAAGGCTCTTGATTGCTATCTAAGATCATATAAAATATGTAAAATTTATAAAAATGCGAAAGGCCTGAGTGACGTCTTAAATAATATAGGAACTTTCTATTTAACCGGTTATAAAAATTATAAAAAAGCATTAGAGTATTTACAGGAGTCATTGTCATTATCTCGAAGCATTAATGATACTACACGGTCAATTCCTCTGCAAAATATTGCGCTAGCCTATCTTGGAATGAAAAAATATGATACTGCCTTAAATTATTTCATGATGGCATTGAAAATAGATGAAAAGTTTAATTTTAAACGTGGAATAGCCAGTAATTATTGTAATGTGGCTAATTTATATATAAAAATTAATAAACCCGATGAAGCAAAGAAGTACCTTGACCGTTCTCTCGTTATTTCTCAGGAAATAAATTCAAAGGGGCTTATAAGGATAGTATATAATCTCTATACATTGTATTATGCAATAAAAGGAAATATAAACAAAATGTGGGAATACGCTGATAAAAGCGAGGTCATAACAAATACATTATATAATGATGAGGGCAAAAAACTAATTGCTGAAATGCAAACCAAGTATGAAACCGAAAAAAAAGAACAGGAGATTAAAATATTAAACGTTGAAAACAAATTAAAGGAATCCAAGTTGAGAACCCGTTCTTTTTTATTACTTGGTTTGTTCATAGCATTTTTATTTATCATCACTTTTATTTTTCAGAAACGCAGATTGCTTTTTGCACACAGAAGTCTTGTTCAAAAAAATCTTGAAATAGTGGAATCAGAGAGCAAATTAATAAGTAGTGTTAATGAAAATCCAATCCAATATGAAAACATCCTTACCGAAAGTCCCAGTGAACAGGCCATTAAATATACCAGCTCTCAACTTACCGACGAACAGAAAGTGAAAATCAAAGAGTTGATTATAAACTACTTCAATGGCAGCAAAAATTATCTTCAGAAAGATTATTCAATTAATGAGCTTGCAAATGATTTGAAAATAAACAGGAATTATGTATCGCAGGTAATAAATGAGAAATTTAATCAAAACTTTAGCTGCTTTCTGAATGAATACCGGATTAAGGAAGCAAGAAAAATTATGTCCGAATCATCAAATCTGAAATACACTATTGAATCTATAGCGGAATCGGTCGGCTATAAATCGAAAACAGCCTTTAACAATGCTTTTAAAAAATATGTGGGAGTTACGCCATCCTTCTATTTAAATTCAATTAGAAGTAACAAGATTTAAATTCGAGTCCCTTTTCTAATAATATCACCAAGTTTGTAAATGTTATTTCTATTGCATTATTCAGATTACGTGATATTTTCCGGTATAAGAATCTAATAACTCCCGAACTGGTAAATAAAATTATGTCCAAACCTATTTTTGAAGTTTGTCCATATGTATACATATGGACAAGTTAAACTACTGGGAAAATGATTTGTATATATACTTTTGCAACGCACTAAAAAGGGAAACGGATCCAAAATGACATCCGGGACTTCTGATATATTGAGAAATTTACATTCTATTTTTAAAAATAAATATCATTAACAACATTTTAAACTCTTCAATCATGAAAAAAAGTTTACTTTTAGCAACAATCATGTTATTATTATTTACTGGTGTAGTTTCAGCACAATCCGCAAAAGGAATAAAACGTGCAAATCCAAACTTTAATCGGTTAAATAATAATCGTCTTACATTGCGGGCTTCAATGCCAGATAATAAATCATTATCTCCTAAATTTAGCAAACTCAATGAATTAAAAATCACTACCGGTGATGGCCTTTGGATTTCAAATGGACCATATGGGGGATTGGTTTTCTCATTTGCTATAGATACAGCGAATAACATTATATATGCTGGTACCCGTAACGGGGTATGGAAAAGCAATAACGGAGGAGAGAATTGGGAGCTATCCTTGGCACCGGAAGATGTTACCTGGGGATGGGCTATGGTAAACTCAATTTCTATCCTGAAAGATAATCCGGATATTGTATATGTTGTATGTAGCAATGGGCTATATAAATCAACAAATGGAGGGCTTTCTTGGACTCAAATGACAACAACCGGAACCTTTTCCTGTGTTCAAACATTAAAACATAATAATAATGAAATGGTTTTTGCATCAATATATAGTGTTGCTATTAAAAAAAGTAATAATGGCGGGATAAGTTGGGACAATATTACACCTTATAACCTTTCTCCTTCAGGGCCAATGGTAGTAAATCCGGATAATCCGGACATTATTTATGCTGGTGCTAATTGCGGCGGAGTTTATAAAACTACTACTGGTGATACAAACTGGGTTCAGCTGAATAATGGAATACCAACAGATCTTAGTGTAGTAGCATTAAAACAGAATCCAAAGAATCCAAATACGCTTTATGCATGCATGAACAAACTATGGCCTGAACAAACAGGACTCCCCGGCTTGTATAAATCGTATGATGGTGGCGAAAGCTGGGAGCTTTTAGATTTGAATTGTGATTTTTATAATAGTTTATGGGAATTTGATATGATTGCCATCAATCCGTCGGATACAAACACTGTATTTATAGCATATGATGGAACTTTATTTAAAAGTTACAATGGTGGTAAAACTTTTAGTTCTGAAACATCAGAATTACTATCAGGAAGTATAACTGTTGGCTTTGATCCCGCTGATTCCCAATTGATCTATCTCGGTAAATATATAGGGGTTTCAAAAAGCTATGATGGCGGTAACGTTTGGGAAGAAAGCAGTCATGGAATGTTGGGGGCAACTCCTACCAAAGTCGCAATTAACCAGGAAAATCAGGACGTGTTATTTGTAGGAAGTAATAGTTACAATGGAGTAGATAAAAGTCAGGATGGAGGATTAAACTGGCAGATGTCCAATACCGGGCTCCCCAGTTACGGTTCGGTAACCATTGATCCGAATAATCAGGAAACTTTATTTTGCCTGGCTTCTGAAAATGGTATTTTTAAAAGTACTAATTCCGGGGATTCATGGACCCAACTCACTGATCAACCAATATATACTTATGAAATTAACCATTCAAACAGCAATATTCAATATGGTGCAATCAACAATGTTTTTTATAAATCTTATGATGGGGGAGCTATATGGAATGAAATATCTACTATAAGTGGTGGCATGATGGGTGATGGGTCAATTGTAAGTATAGCGTCCGATCCTGGTAATACTGATATTTTGTATTGTGGCACTCAACTTTGGTTTAGTGCAGATATGTTTGGTGGATTATATAAAAGTACAGATAGCGGCGTTACCTGGACGCAGTTAGTAACAGATCAGGCTGCAGTAAAAATAGCCATTGATCCGAATAATTCAAATGTTGTCTATTATGGAACTTGTGAGAATGGTCTTTTTAAAAGTACAGATGGTGGCTTGACATGGAATTCTTTAACTACAGGTTTAGGTACAGGCGAAAATTTGCCTTACATCAGTGATATTTTGATAAATACAGAAAACAGTAATATTCTTTATGTAGGGCTTCAGAATAATTTTTATAAGGCTGGGGTGCATAATAATGGTATTTATAAAAGTACAGATGCAGGCTTGACGTGGGAAGTATTACCAATGGACGGGTTATTATGGAAAGATGTGGAAAATCTCTCCCTTTCTCCAGATAACACTAAATTATATGCTTCCATTCAGTGTGGCGGAGTATTTTTTTATGATATTATAAGCAATATAAAAGAACCTGCTTCTGAAAATAAAAACACCCTTCATATCTTCCCTAATCCCATTGCTGATAATGCAACTGTCACTTTCCGGCTTGCATCCAATTCCAATATAACGCTTCGTCTTTACGACATAAATGGACGCTATATTGTCCAGCTTGCTGATAATAGTTTACCACAAGGGACACATTCTTTGTCTTTTAATTTTTCTGGAATAAACAAGCAAAAACTATCAGCAGGAGTGTATTATCTGCAGTTGCAAACCAATTATTCTACAGAAACAATAAAGGTAATAGTCAGATGATACATTCGAAAAAAATAATGTTTCTTTAAAATATTAATTTGATTTGTAATTAAATAAATTAAAAGGAGCCTCCTTTATGAGGTTCCTTTTTCAAAAAAAATTGTACAATTTTAAATTAAATTAATTGGCAACTACTGTAAATTTATACAAAGGTAATTGTGTTGTTACACATTATGCTGATGAACGTATTTTTGTATGTCAGTTATTGTTTGTTGTTTTTCATGTATAGAGGGGCTTCTGTTTTTCTTTATCAATAAAGTCTATCTATGCCGGTTAAAACAATACTATTACTTCAACCCACGCAGAGATACTACTTCGAGGGTCGAAGTAGTACCTCTGCGACCCTCGAAGTAAAAACTGTTCTCCTTTTATTTAATATTAACTTAAAAACAAACAACTATGGCACTACAGTATTCATTGGTTCCAAACGAACTAACACCCGACCCCAACGATTGCCGGGCAAAAATTGAAAATCTCCGGAAACACAATGTGGAGAAGATTATTGAACAACTTACCGTTTCGGGTTCTATTTTCAAAGTTCCTGAAACAAGGGCAATCATCTCTGCCTTTTTAGGGCAGTTAAAATCCAACCTTCAGGAAGGCATCGGCTTTTCGAGCGAATATTTTGATCTTGAACCTAACATCCAGGGAGTATTTATCTCCGGTGATGATCGTTTTGACGATACCCGTCATTATCGTGTTGTTAACATGATTGTCCGTAACCAGTTTAACGAAGCACTGGATAATCTGAAAGTCCAGTGTGTTTCCAACATCGAACTGTTTCCTTCCGTTAAGCAGGTATATGATGTAATGAGTAGCACTACCAACCAAAAACTCACTCCCGGGGGCACAGCAGAAGTAGAAGGTGATCTGTTGAGATTCGATACCGAAAAAGTTACCCAGGGAGTGTTTCTTATCAATATTGCTACCAAGGAAGAAATCCGGGTGGACAAGGTTTATCACATCTATCGCAAATCTCTCTCTTTTGTTGTTCCGGCTACCCTTACGGCAGGAACTTATGAACTCCAGGTACGTAATACGGTATTCAGTAAAGAGAACATGAGAGAAGGAAAACTAAAAGCTAACCTCACAGTAAGTTAAAAAACAGAGGATAAACCTGCCAGTTCTGAAAATCTGGCAGGTTTGTACCCTCACCCAGGCCTATTTCCCCTCTCACTCTGCCTGTACCCTAAATACAAAACATTGTCTTTCTCGATTGGGATTAATAGAAAAAGAAACACAAACAAATCCTGTTCCTGAATGAGATAAATGAAAAAATTGAGGTAGATCAAGTAAATCAACTATACTGTACTCAAATTCTGTACATCCTGTTATCTTGTTTTTTTCTCGATTTTACGGAATAATAACAGAGAAAATTTACTGCATCGACATCATCTATGCTTTATTATAATGAGCGAATAAGCTATACACATAATCTGTTTCTATAACTTTTGGTCAAGAATTGATTTTTCAATACGTTACTATAAAATTGTTATTTTTGGAAGTTATATTAAAAGATCATTCGATATCTGTTTAATGAAATCAACTTCTAATATTTTTAAAATTTATGGCACGCTTTATCTATATCCTAATAAGTCTTGTTTTATTTTTTCACAATTCAGTAGTAAGTAATAATAGTTATTCTGAATCAGAAATTAAACGGATATACAGCATCCACAACAACTTACAAAAACAGCTTAATAAAAATAATTATACTAGCTCATTTAAAGATATTGAGGAGTGCATTCATTTAAGTATTAAGCTAAATAATACGCAGTTGCTTGCCAAATCGTATTTATATAAGGTAAATTACCTTGAAATACACAATGAAAACAATGAGGCACTTGCAATAGCAGACATTGCTCTTTCCCTTGTAAATCCTAAAAATCTGGATTTAACTGCCAGATTATATTATGTTAAAGCATCTGTTTTTAATAAGATTGGTAATTATGTAAAAGCATTTTCTTTTTATTCTAAGGCTATGGAGCTTTTTAAAAAGGCTGGCAATATTGAATATACGGGGAAAACATGCAATCAAATAGGCTTGATATTTAACACATTTGGGCAGGAAGATATTGCTTTTGATTATTTTCAAAAAAGTATCTCTTACCTAAAATCTATTAAACGATATGACTTAATCAATGGCGTAAACATTAATCTTGCCAATATTTATGCGAGCAGAAAGGATTATGGAATATCTAATAAAATGTTATTAACTGGTTATAATAATGGGAATACTTATGAAAGGATTAATGCACTTATTACCCTGGGATCGAATGCTTCGGCATTGAACGAACTGGAACGTGCCGACAGTATTTACTCCATAGTTCTTAAACTCGCATTAAATTATGAAGATTTAGAATTATTAGTTCCAATTTATAACAATTTAGGAGCGCTAAATGCACAACTTTATTCAAAAGATAAGGCCGAATCCTATTTTTTAAAAGCCATTTCCCTGGCGGAACATTATGGCAACAAATATATTCAAATGAAAAGCAGTTTGGGATTGGCTCAACTTTACCAACAAAATAATGAATGGAAACAGTCAGCTTTATATTATCGTAAGTATGCGCTACTGCATGATAGTCTGCTCAATAACCAGAAAGCTTTGCAAATTGCAGGCATTCATCTCAAGTACGAATATGTAGAGAAGGAAAACGAAATGAAATTCTTAAAAAAAGAAGCTGAACTTGCTAAAAAACGAACAACGATATTAGTCATTTTGTCCATCGCTTGCATAGCCATAATAATATTATTTGCCATAATAATATTATTGCAATACCGTTCAGTTAACCAGAAAAAAAAGATAAACGAACTGGAGACTACCCGGTTAAAAGAAAAATTAAAAGTTGAAGAAGAATTACTGAAACTTCAGAAGGACAAACATGACTTCGATATTGAGCAGAAAAACCGAGAATTAGCTACTTCGGCTCTGCAGGTTTCGTCGAAAAATGAAATCCTGATAAAAATCAAAAAACTATCTGAAAATCAGAAAAAGAATGTGGTTTCACCGGATATTTTTTATAACCAGTTAAATAATATTGTAGATGAGAACCTGAAATTAGATGAAGGCTGGAGTAAGTTTAAGCTTCATTTCGAAAAGGTTCATCCGGATTTCTTTTCAAAACTAAAAGAAATAGCTCCGGATTTAACCGAAAACGAACTGCGGCTGTGTGCCTATATCCGGATTAATTTACGGATCAAAGAAATTGCACAAATGCTATACATAAGTGATGACGCAGTAAAAACTACCCGTTACCGTATTAAAAGAAAATTTGAATTAGATAATACTGTAAATCTGGAAGATTTTATTCGCAATATGTGAATAGTAATTTGGGGTGTTACCTTTTGCTTTAAATAATTTTCTCGTTACAATAGCTATTATGCTTTTATTAAGGTATCTATAAATATAGACGTACTACTTTCCGGCTTTCGATTGTTACCTTTTGTTACCTGTTTTTTAAGCCGCCATTTTCATAATGCATCTACTTTAGTAGAAAAATTGTTTAACCATTAAATTTATTAATCATGACTAAATTTTATCTTTTTGGAATTCTTTTATTCTTTCTTACCTTTTCTAATGGATTTTCACAGGTAAAACCTCCTGATGGGGGAAAATGCAATTTTAATGAACTTCCTGCTAGCAGTAGGACGGAATCCATTTTTCAAACTGATAGCTTCAGGACTTTTGTTGCCGGAGATAATTATGATTTTAAAAAAATGGATGAAAATTCATTTCTAATTACAAAAAAAGACAATGTTGTTTCACACAAGAAAAAGGGTACTCATAAAACGATGGTACCTGTTACCTTGCATTTTGATATTTTTCCCCATTATGTAACTCTTTTTAATGCAGATACTGTAATACACAGTAATCTTGATACAACATCTTTTTTTTACTGTGAGTTGCCATCAGGAATTTACGATATTTTTACATGCTTTAATTTAAATGAGCCCGGCTATGATGCTCAGGTTTTTGCTAATGTGATTTATGAGAATGTTCATATTTCCACAGCATTTGATACCACAGTATACTCTACTGATGCTAAAAACAAGGTTGAACTGGCAACTTATGATGAAGAAGGAGTGTTATTAACAGATTCAATGTTGTTTGGAATTGGCGGAAGAAATGATCATTACATGCTCAAATTTCCTGATAATAATTTCAACTATTTTGGATCTTCTTTCCATACAAATAAGTTTTATCCTTTTCATTATATAAAAGTATCTGATTTAAGTAGTCGATATCAAATACTAACGGCAAGAGAACTTGAATCAACTGACGGAAGTTTTTATTTTTTAAAGAATAATCCGATATCGAACGGACTTAGCAAAGATACTTTACTCGTTAATGATTATCATCATTATGTGTCGTTGGAACAAAGTTTTCAAATGAGCCGTAATCCGGCTGACATAGGATATATTGTCGTAGATGAATTGTTTGCAGTTCAGGGCAGTCCTCTCTTAGGAATTGAGCACGGAGCTGGAGAATTGATGCCATATATGCCAGGAGATAAAATAAAAATTTATCTGGATAATGGTATCAGTGAACTTACCACTCAAAATGGTTTTGATTATTTTGCACGTCCCTGTGTGTGGGAAGACAAACCTGATTACACGGCATCTAGGAAAATTCAATCAGAATTACTGATTCTCGACAAAAACCGGGATATCATGAATATAGGCCGTTGGTATGAATCTTTCCCTCACGGAATTGCTCTTCAAAAAAGAAACATCTTTCCATTTCACAACCTTTCTTATAATTTAGGTTCTGATGCCTCAAATACTTTGGGAGCGGAAGCCCCTGTTACATATTGTCAACATCTTAATAATTTTGGAGGAATGATGCCCAATGCCATCTTTAGTTTTTATTATTTTCTTGGGCAATATAATGAATTCCGGGAAACAGATAATTTTTATAGTCTTTTAAATATCAAACATAATGGAATTGAGGTATACAATGATACTCTGTCGAAATTAGTCCAACCTGTAATGACAGATTCACCAGGTTTTGTAGAGGAAAATATTACAAATGAGAATTTTACATTAGCCGGAATGCCAGGAATGTTAAATACTACCTTAACCTTTGATCAAAACAATGCCGATTGTGACCCGCCAACGATAACCTCCTTAAGAATCGTAAACGGAGACGGAGAAATTACCAATACTTTAAAAAATAATGAAAGCGCAACATTAATGCTAGCAGTTGGTGATTATGGAATTACAGAAGATTTTTCACACTTTGTTTATAAAGAAGGCACTACAGCCATGCTGAGTTATAAGAATTATCAATCAGACAATTGGATTGACCTGCCATTTACAGAAATACCTGAGAGTTTTGATTCGTTATATGGAAAAGTTTACACGGCTTCGCTATCCGGAATCTTGTCCCAGGTAACCGATTCGTCATATATTGATTTAAAAGTTGAATTAACCGATAGTACAGGTAATACCATGATACAGACCTTGCATCCGGCATTTTTAGTGAATAATGGTGGTGTTGGAATTAGCGAAGCCGGTATACAAAATGGGGCAAACTTTAATGTTTATCCCAATCCGGTAACTAATAGCAGTATAATTTCATTTATCCTTCCCGTAAGTTCAAATGTAAAGCTATCCGTTTATAACATGAGTGGGCAATCAGTCAGTACACTGCTTGACAAAAAGATGGATAAAGGTAATCATCAAGTTAATTGGAATGCCACCAACTATTCCGGAGAGAAACTGAGTCCGGGTATCTATTTGTTGAAATTAGAAACCGGGAGCACCATAGAAACTACTAAGGTGATAGTTCAGTAAAATAACAGAAAAATTAGATTGTAATTATTTGATTAAAAGGAGGCCTCTACTGTGAGGCCTTCTTTTATAATGCAGTGAAGATGGCCTCCAAACAAGGTGTTCATGGAGCTAAGGATATCTACGACGATCTTAAACGTCGTTTTCCCGGTGGCAAACCTCTTGATAGCACTCCCGAAAATCCTAATACCAAACAGTAATGAGGTTGGTTTATTTTAATGGGCCAACAAAAATAAAGGGGCAAAGGCTTTGTCCCTTTACTTTTATAGAAAGGTTATCAGGGTATTCTCTGACTGTATCTTTGCCCTGCCATGTTTGTAGTTTTACCCTTATCCTGCTGTATGATCAGCCCATTTATGCCAGGGTGTAAGCCTGCTCGGTTTGTACGCTCACCCTGCCGTGTTTGTATTCTAACCACAAAGTGTTTGTGCCCACAGGGCAAACCGCTTGTATCTTAACCCTGCCTCGTTTGTATCATCACCCTGGCACGATTGCCTTGCAGGGCAAAGCCTTTGTACCCTTACCCTGCCCATGCCAGGGTGTGAGCCTGGTCTGTTTGCCTTGTTACCCTGACCAATCTGTACCCAAAATACAAAACGTTTGTATCCACAGGGCAAAGCGTTTGTACCTTCACCCTGCCTCGTTTGTATCTTCACCCTGGCGCGATTGCCTCGCAGGGCAAAGCCTTTGTAGCCTTAGCCTGCCCATGTCAGGATGTGAGTATAGTCTGTTTGCCCATTTACCCTGCCTGCTCTGTACCCTAAATACAAAATGTTTGTATCCAAAGGATAAAAACTCTGTGATGATATCATTAATTAAAATTTAGGTGAAAAGTAAATAGTTGGCAGATTTTTACGTAAATTTGTTGTAACAATAATACCATGTAAAAAGACAACTTATAAAATGATATTATGGCATTAGAAAAAAAACAAAACGGAAGAAAAAGCTTACCCGCTTTAGCATCAGATAATACAATTTTAAAACTGTTAACGTTGTTTATTGAGAATGCAGACGATTATGCTATCCTTCTTCTTGACTCCAATGGTATGGTACTAAACTGTAACCGTGGAGCCGAGCAGTTAAGCGGTTACGCTTGCACAGAAATTATCGGATTTTCTTTCACCTTATTTTATACCAAAGAAGATATTAAAAATCATAAGCCACAAATAATTTTAGATACGGCATTAAAGCAAGGCAACTATGAAGAAGATTGTTGGCAAGTTCGCAAAGACGGAAGTCGTTATATTGCTAATATCCTGACTACATCGATTTATGATAAGGATAAAAATCATTGCAGTTTTGGAATAATCATACAGGATATTACCGAACAGAAACTGGCAGAAGAAACGTTAATGGAAAATAAGAAAAAGCTAAAAGCAGTTTATGAAAATTCCGGGATAGCAATTATGTTATTAAACGAAAACGGGTTTATTGATTGCAATTCGCGGGCATTAGAAATATTTGGTATCAAAAGGAAAGAAGATTTTATAAATGTACATCCGGCCAAGCTTTCCGCTCCTTTTCAAGTAGATGGAACGGAATCCTTTGAAGCAGCCCAGAAAAAAATATCAACAGCATTTCAAACAGGTTTTAACCGTTTTGAATGGATTCATCGCCATGCTAATGGGCAGGATTTTCCGGCCGAAATAACTTTGACGGCTTTTGACTATGACGAAGAACATCTTTTATTGGCAAGCATCAAAGATATTTCTCAGAATAAAAAATCAGAAGAAGCCTTATGGGAAAGTGAAAACCGTTTTCGTTCGCTGGTAGAAACAACAAGCGACTGGATTTGGGAAACAGATGCCAGAGGAGTTTACACCTATTCCAGCCCTTCTGTAGAAAATATATTGGGCTATACCACAAAAGAAATTTTAGGCAAAACACCCTTTGATTTTATTCTTCCTGAAGAATCAGAAAAAATAGCGGCTATTTTCCAACGAATATTCGCTAATCGGGAGCCTATTGTCCGTCTTGAAAATACAAACAGGCACAAGGATGGTCGGCTTGCCATCCTTGAAACCAACGCTGCCCCATTTTTTAATTTTTCAGGGCAAATTCTTGGTTACCGTGGTGTTAATCGTGATATTACAGAACGTAAATTGGCAGAAGGAAAGATTAGCTATATCAGTAAAGTACAAAATCTTATTTTAGAGAACAGCACGATGGGAATCGCCTTTGTTCGTAACCGGACTTTTGAATGGGCTAATTCCCGCCTTGCAGAATTGCTGCGGCTGTCCATCGGTCAATTACAAAATGCTCCTACCCGAATCATCTATCCTTCCGACGAAATGTATGAAGATCTTGGAAAAACAGCCTATCAAACGATGAGTAAAGGCAAACGTTCAGATAGTACATACCAATTACAGCGAGGTGATCGAACATTGTTTTGGTGTCGGTTTATTGGTAAAGCTTTAAATCCCGCAAATCCCAATGAAGGATCAATCTGGATGATAGAAGACATAACCAAACGAATACAAGCAGAAGAAGCACTGAAGAAAAGCCAGGCAAATCTGCAGGCATTGATTGAAAACACCGATGATCGGGTATGGTCAGTGGACTGTAATTATAACTTCACAACGATAAACAGCAATCTTCAACAGGATATCAAAACTATTTACGAAATAGAATTAAAAATGGGCGACAACATCTCTGTTTTGCCCCCTTCGCTTTATATTCCATGGAAAGAACGTTATGACCGGGCATTGCAAGGCGAAACGTTTACAATCATTGATCAATATCCATCTGAAAGCACTAATGCGTATGTTGAGATATCGTTACATCCGATATATATGGAGAAACAGATTACCGGTGTAACTTGTTTTTCAAGAGATATTACTCAAAAAAAAGTAGCGGAAGAAGCTTTGCGGTTAAGCCGGTCAAAACTAACACTTGCTATGGACATTGCCAAGTTGGCAAACTGGGAATACGATGTGAAATCCAATTTATTTTTACACAACGACCGTTTTTACGCATTGTATGGTACAACCGTTGAAGAACAGGGCGGACAATATATTTCACCGGAAGACTATGCCCGCAAATTCGTACATCCCGAAGACATTAATATGGTAAAAGATGAAATTGACAAAGCTCTGGCTACTGATGACCCTAACTATTCCAATCAGGTTGAACATCGTATTGTACGTACCGACGGAAAAATACGTTATGTTGTTGTTCGTTATATCATTCAAAAAGATGAAAGCGGCAAAACAATTAAAACATACGGAGTTAATCAGGATATTACAGATCAGAAAAAAAACGAATTTGAATTACGCGACTTGAATGCCACAAAAGACAAGTTCTTTTCCATCATCGCACATGACCTGAAAACCCCGTTCAATTCTATTATTGGATTTAGTGATCTCATGGTAGAGCAGATTCAGGAAAAAAACTATGAAGAAATTGATGAATATGCCCGGATTATCAAAAAATCTTCATTGCAGGCTATGGATTTACTTATGAATTTATTAGAATGGTCGCGTTTGCAAACCGGTAAAATAAAATTTAACCCGGAAAGTATTAAAATCGCATCCCTGATTAACGAAGTTACAGAATTATTAATCCCTTCGGCTCAACACAAATCAATAAGCATATCAAAAGAAATACAACAAAACATCTTGGTGATAGTTGATAAATATATGGTTAGCACTATATTAAGAAACCTTATCTCCAATGCTATAAAATTTACAAATCCTGGTGGGAAAATTGTTATTTCTGTAGAATATAAACAAAATGAGCTGATGATAACCGTAAGTGATAATGGGGTTGGAATACCAAAAGATACTTTGGGAAAATTATTCCAATTAGGTGAAAATAACTCAACTACAGGAACACAAAACGAAAAAGGAACCGGATTAGGCTTATTACTCTGTAAGGATTTTGTAGAAAAACATGGCGGGAAGATTTGGGCAGAAAGTGAACTTGGTAAAGGTAGTATTTTCAAATTTATACTCCCGGCTGGTTTTTGACAAAAAGATTATTTTACCAGGCACCGTTCTATTAGTGGATTTTTACTCAATATTATGAGTGCTCTTGCTGTTGATTCTTTCTTTTTCTCCCAAACCATCTATCAAAACCGATATTCAAGAAACCGACCAGAAAACTTTGAGGCTTATAAACAATAATTATTGCTCGCCGCTTAACCTGAACTCAGGTAAATAGGGTATCAATTGTAAAGAATCAAGGGGTTTGCCCTTTTACTTTTATAGAAAGTTCATTAGGGTATTCCATGACTGTATCTTTACCCTGCCTTATTTGTAGTTTTACCCTTATTCTGCTGTATTATCACCCCATTCATGCCAGGGTGTAAGCCTGCCCGGTTTGTACGCTCACCCTACCTTGCTTGTATTAGAACCACAAAGTGTTTGTGTCCACAGGGCAAACCGGTTGTATCTCTTTACCTTGCCTTGTTTGCATCTTCACCCTGGCATATTAGCCCTCATAGGGCAAAGCCTTTGTATCATTACCCTGCCCATGTCAGAGGTTGTGTAAAAAAATGTTTTTCAAAAGAGTTCTTTGAAATATTGTTAAAATGGAAATTTAAATCACAAACATGCATTTATTAATGTTTTGATGTGATAATTGTATTTTAGTAATAGCAATAAGTCCATAGGTTCGAGATTTATGAACCGTTTAAAGTTATAGCAGGTGGCGTACAAATCCATTTCGACCTGTACTTTTTCTTTACCTCGAAGCAGTAATGGAAGTTATCCCATCCAATATTTTATTGTCCCGAAGGATGTTCAATGTGGTTTTTTCGTAGCTTAATCAACTCTTTGATTTTTTTTGTTTTAAGCTTTTATTTGTACTTAACCAACCATTCATCATTTAATCGTCTGTAAATTATTCTACCGATTTTGGATTTTGTGCAAGAAGCTTTCAGGGGACAGGCATTACAGTTTTTGCCCTGATATCTATCATGTAGCTTATTCCGTTTGATTACATTTTTTTCTTTTAAACCCAGATCCGTCATTTAAACTCTGATAAATTGAAGTATCATGCACTTAATCAATGAAATAAATCGTGAATTTTCTAATGACCGTCATTAGAAAATTCTTAATATAAATATTTGATAAACAATTTAATGTACTCTCTAATGGCGGATTTGGGTTAAAGTTAACAATTGCCCTTGCGAGCAATGATAACAATCGTTATCGGAGGGTGCAATAGATTCATGGCTTAACTTTTAGAGCAGTTGTTTTTATTGTTCCAACTCTTGAACCTGTTCTTGTAATTTGGCTATTTTTTCAAGCAAAGCTGGTTCTACTCCTAATTCATCAGACAGTTCTGACAATTGTTCTTCGACTGTTTCGACCTTGTCATTTTCTTACAATTGCGTAAGGTATTTTTCCAACTGCGTTTCCAGTTGTTCCATACGACGAGTAATGAATTGCAAAGAAACTGTATTCTTACTTGCATAGGCTTTTACTTTTGTACCGTCGGTTACAACCTGACTCCCGGAGATATAACCTTCCGAAACAAGAAACTTTTGGAAAGAAATTGTTACTTGACGAATGGATTCTTTGTTATCTTTACGAAAATCAGATATGGTTTTATGATCAGGTTGAAGGTTGCCCAATAACCAAATCAATTCCATGTTCCGATAGGTTTCTCTTTCTAACTTGCGGGAAGAACTTATTGAATTCGAGTAACCATAAATATACAGTTTAAGAAGAGTGGTAAACTGATAAGCAGACCGGCCAACTTCCGCATTTCCTTTGTTTGTATGCAATTCCGGCTGAATTTGGAAAATTTTATCCACAAAGGCATCAATAAGTTGTACGCAGTTACCTATTGAAATGTAGTCGTCAATTGCTGATGGCATTATTAACTAAACTCTCGAATTTGGTTGTATATAGCTCATAATATCGTTCTTATGTGCCATAAAATTACTCATTTATTCCATTTGTACAATATTTTAAAGAACTTTATTTTAATCAAGAGAATTCCTCGGGGCAAGCCCCGAGGTCATTCATTTTTTACACAACATCCTATTGCTTAGGAAATTTGCGACGAAGTTAACAACCTCGATTCTATTTTATCCATGCCCTTCATAAAAGAAACTCAACAATTTTTTAAGGAATGGTATGAAAAATATAAAGGAGCGTTATTATTTTAATCGTATATTTGCTAAGGTTGATTTTTAATCTGAACTAAACCAGTTTCCCGGCAAACGTTCCCCAAAACGTTCCCCTTTAAAATCAAAAAGCCTTGCAATATACTTACTTACAAGGCTTTTAAAAAATTAAGAGTACCCGGGGCGGGACTTGAACCCGCACGACCGCAATGGTCAAAGGATTTTAAGTCCTTCGTGTCTACCAATTCCACCACCTGGGCAGCTTAGAAAAAAACCTCTCAAACTAATCGAGAGGTTATTTTTTGGAGCGGAAAACGGGACTCGAACCCGCGACCCCGACCTTGGCAAGGTCGTGCTCTACCAACTGAGCTACTTCCGCATTGGGGCTGCAAATATACGTATTATTTCAAATCACCAAAAAAAATTTCATTTTCCCAGCAGATTTTTTATTTCATTCAATTTCATCAGGGCTTCTACCGGCGTAAGTGTGTTAATATCTGTATTTAAAATATCTTCTTTAATCCGTTCCAACAATGGGTCGTTAAGCTGAATAAAGCTCAACTGAAATTCGTTATCTTCCTTTTTGGATAATTTTTTAGATGATTTTTTTTGGAGTTCCTCATGAGAATGTGTCTGTTCGAGCAATTTAAGCATACTATCCGCTCTTTCAATCACTTTGGGCGGCATCCCCGCCATTTTAGCAACATGAATTCCAAAACTATGCTCACTCCCACCCTGAACTATCTTCCTTAAAAACAAAACTTTATTCCCAATTTCTTTAACAGAAATATGAAAATTTTTAATCCTCCTAAATCTCGTTGCCATCTCATTTAATTCATGATAATGGGTAGCAAACAATACTTTAGCTTTGAATAATGGATGTTCGTGCAAAAATTCGGCTATTGCCCAGGCAATGGAAATGCCATCGTAAGTACTGGTACCACGGCCAATTTCGTCGAGCAATACCAGACTGCGATTGCTTATATTATTTAAAATACTGGCAGTTTCGTTCATTTCTACCATAAACGTAGATTCGCCGGATGAAATATTGTCGGAAGCGCCAACCCTGGTGAAAATTTTATCGACTATGCCAATATTAGCTTCATCTGCCGGAACAAAACAACCCATTTGAGCCATCAGTACAATTAATGCCGTTTGCCGCAACAAGGCAGATTTTCCCGACATGTTAGGACCGGTAAGAATAATAATTTGCTGGATTTCATTATCAAGGTAAATATCGTTCGAAATATACGTTTCTCCTATCGGTAAATGTTGCTCAATCACAGGATGTCTGCCATTCTTAATATCAAGCACATACGTATCGTTAATTTGAGGGCGGACATAATGATTTTTCTCAGCAATAACCGCAAATGAGAGCATTACATCAAGCCGGGCTATTAATGAAGCATCCAATTGAATCGGCTCAATATAATCCGTAAGACTCAAAACCATATCATTAAATAATTTGGCTTCCAGTTCAAGTATTTTTTCTTCAGCTCCCAAAATCTTTTGCTCGTAATCCTTCAACTCCTCGGTTATATAGCGTTCGCAGTTTACCAGCGTTTGTTTACGTTCCCATTCGCCGGGGACTTTATTTTTGTGAACATTGGTAACTTCCAGATAATAGCCAAAAACATTATTATAGCCTATTTTAAGAGATGATATTCCGGTTCTTTCCACCTCGCGCTGCTGTATCTGAATAAGATAATCCTTCCCGGAATAAGCTAATTTTCGCAGTTCATCCAATTCAGCCGATACTCCTTTTGCAATAACATTTCCTTTACTTACCAGGGCAGGCGGTTCGGCATTCATTTCTTTTTCTATCCGCTGGCTGATAAGTTGACAGGAATTGAGTTGTTCGGCTATTTTCTTTAACGAAGCAATAGTAGCATTCTCACAAGCTGTTTTAATGGGCTCAATGGCATTTAATCCCCTTTTGAGCTGGACTATTTCTCTTGGACTAACCTTTCCAATCGCAACTTTGGAAATTAACCGTTCCAAATCGCCAATCAATGTAATGTTTTGATTCAGAACATCAACAATTTTCTTATTTTTAATGATATAATCAACGGTATCCAAACGTTCATCTATAGGCTGTTTATCTTTAAGAGGTAGCAACATCCAGCGTTTAAGTAAACGGGAACCCATAGGTGAAATGGTATGATCGACCACTTCGATTAACGTAGCCGCATTTTCATTAGGCGAATGAAGCAATTCAAGATTACGAATGGTGAATTTGTCAAGCCATACATAACGATCTTCCTCAATACGTGATAGTTTACAAATGTGTTGTATCTTATCGTGTTGCGTTTCTGCAAGATAATGTAATGCGGCTCCGGCAGCAACGATACCGCTTTCTATATTTTCAACTCCAAAACCTTTTAGGGAAACCGTACCAAAATGCTTTAATAACAAATCATAAGCAAATTCATGGGTAAAAACCCAATCATCAAAAGTATTAATATAAAATTTTTCTCCGAAGTGTTCAAAAAACTCCATTTTCTTATTTTTTTGAATAATCACTTCGTTGGGATGAAAGGTCTGAAGTAGCTGGTCAATATAATCAATTGAACCCTGCGCAATATAAAATTCGCCAGTGGAAACATCTAAAAATGAAATTCCTGTATTTTTTGAATTTAAATGTATACTGGCCAGAAAATTATTTTCTTTGTGATCCAATACCTTATCGTTATACGACACCCCAGGCGTAACTAATTCGGTAACTCCGCGTTTAACTATTTTTTTCGTCAGCTTGGGATCCTCTAACTGATCGCAAATAGCTACACGAAGTCCGGATTTAACTAATTTCGGAAGATAAGTATCAAGCGAATGATACGGAAATCCGGCTAATTCGATATACTGAGCCGAACCATTGGCTCGACGGGTGAGTACAATACCAAGAATTTGAGACGCTTTGATGGCATCTTCGCCAAAGGTTTCATAAAAATCGCCAACCCGAAACAGCAACATGGCGTCAGGATATTTTGCTTTGATGGCATTGAATTGCTTCATCAAAGGAGTTTCGACTATATTTGAATTATGTTCGGTCAAGATTATTTTTTTAAAAGAACAAAATTAAAAATCTAAATCTAATTTTGGATTTATTTTATCAAATGAGCTTATTTTTGCAAAAAAAATTAAATGCGTAAATTAAAAAATAGCGAATTGAATCGCCTGAGTATCGAGGAGTTCAAAAGTGGAAGCAAATTACCCATTGTCATTGTTTTAGACAACATACGTAGTATGAATAATATTGGTTCGGCATTCAGGACAGCCGATGCTTTTTGTGTGGAAAGTATCTATTTGTGCGGTATTACAGCCACACCTCCACACCGGGAAATACAAAAAACGGCTCTTGGCGCCACAGATTCTGTTAATTGGAAGTATTTTAACAGTACTTTGGAAGCAGTACAACAATTAAGAATTGAGGGTTATACGCTTTTTTCGATAGAACAGGCAGAAGGAAGTATTCCCCTACCTCAATTCGTTCCTAATCATAAAAAAATAGCATATATTTTTGGAAATGAGATTAATGGAGTGGATGAGCTGGTAATGAATATGGTAGACGGTTGCATTGAAATACCTCAATACGGGACAAAACATTCTTTGAATGTTTCGGTTAGTATTGGCATTGTTATTTGGGATCATTTATTAAAACAGCAGCCGTTAAATTATTAGATAATAAGGCACTTACAGGAAAATATTAATTTTTACCTATCATGTATTTCTCAACGGTTTAATAAAATATATTTTTTAAAATGAATTTTTTTTACGATTTTTGTAAAAAATTTTTCTAAAAACTAATTATATTGTTTATACTTGTAATTCTTTATTACAAGATTTTATAATAAAAAGAAAATCAACATTTAAAAAATACGATATGAAAAATGTGTACCAAAATTTACTAAAAGTTGCTTTCATTACACTTGCGGTTATGATTCCAATAGTGTTTTATGGTCAAAGCACAAATGGAAAAGAGAAAGTGAAAGATAATTCTTTCGAAAAATATTGGTCAGTAAACTTAAATGTGGGACCAAACTTATTTTACGGAGACTTAAACGTATACGATTATTATCCGGTTATGAAATACAACAACATGTGGAAATTAGGTTATGGGTTAGTACTTACCCGGCAGTTTTCGCCCGTTTTTGGAGTTCGTGGCCAATTACTCAATGGCGAGCTTTCCGGTACAAAAAGAACAATTAACAGATACTCCGACATGGATATATTTGAATATAACCTGAACGGAACCGTTAATTTCAGTAACTTGATATGGCATTATAAACCCGAACGTAAGCTCACCGTTTATGGGTTTGTAGGTATCGGTATGGCAAATTGGGAAACCAGGCTGTATCGTCTTTCGGATGACGTTAGGGTTGGCGGAAATGGACAAGATGGCGCCGGACCCGGAAAACGGACTACCGAAGCCGTTATTCCTGCAGGTTTAGGATTGGATTATAGCATTAATGAAAAGTGGGGAATTAACTTGGAAGGTTCTTACCGCGTAGTAAATTCTGATAAATTAGACGCAACCGAAGGGGATTATAAATACGATGCTTATAGCTATAATTCTTTGGGTGTAACCTATAAATTTAAAGAATCGGCTAATCTGAAGAGTATGGCTAAAAATTACGATAAAGTAAAAATTACCGCCACTCCTACCGTATTGGAAACCTTGCAGGATTCTATTGAAGTAACCATTTCCGGAACTTTCCCTGAAAAATATTTCAGCAAAAAAGCTGTTATGAATTTTACACCTGTTTTAAAATACCCGGGAGGCTCTACTACACTGAAAGGCATTACCTTACAAGGTGAAAAAATGAAGGGTGAATGCAAGGTTATTAATTATAAAGAAGGCGGAAACTTTACCTATACTCAAAAAATTCCCTATAATCCGGCAATGAACACCTCCGATCTGGTAGTTACACCTATTATCTACACCATCAATTCAAACGAAACTGTAAAGTGCGATGCCAGTATTAATGAAATAAAACAGGCCAAGAAAAATATTGAATTACCAGAACAAAAATTAGCCGATGGTGTTATTTACACCTCAACCAAAGCAATATTTGATGAAGATTTAAATTTAACCGATCCTGGCTATGTTAATCTTGATAACGAAAAAATTGATTTTCAAAATCTTGTAAAACCGGAATATGAGAATTATGTAAAAGCAAACATTCTCCAAAAGGATGCAAAAATTTATTTCAAAGTCAACTTGTCTAAACTGGATTTCAAACTTCCGTTGAATAGAACAAATTTAGTTGAGAAAAAATTAAAAGAACTTACCGCATTCATCAATAAAGGGTACAAAATAAGAGAAATAGCTATCAATGCCTGGGCTTCTCCAGAAGGTGATGTTTCCTACAATCAAAACCTGTCGGAAGCGAGAAAGAAAACGGCTACAACTTATATGTATGATGTTTTCAAGAAATTAGCTAAAGACAAAAAATCGTTGGTTAAAATAGCTCATCCGGAAACAGCTATCAACTTTGTAACCGCAGCCCATGGTGAAGATTGGGATGGCTTTATGAAATCTGTTCAGGCATCATCAATTAAAGATAAAAATCGCATTGCCAACATTGTAAATTCTCAATCTGACTTAAATGCCCGTGAAAGAGAAATCCGGAAAATGACTGTTGTTTATAAAGAAGTAGAAGAACAAATACTTCCTCCATTACGTCGCGCCGAAATTAGTGTTTATTGCCAGAAAGCTCAGAGAACAGAAGAAGAGATTCAGGAACTTTCCCTAAATAAACCAGATTCCGTTACTGTGGAAGAAATACTTTATTCCGCAACTCTTACAAAAGACACAACGGATAAGATGAAAATGTACAAAAATGCAATTGCAACTTACCCTAACGACTGGAGAGCTTATAATAATGCAGCTTATTATGATTTTAAACAATCAAACACCAAGGAAGCCAATGGTTTTCTTGAAAAAGCAAATTCACTCAATCCTAATAATGCTACAATTCTCTACAACTTAGGAGTTTTGGCTTCCCGCAATAAAAATTTCGATCAGTCGGCTGCCTATTTCAACAAAGCACAGAAAGCCGGAGCTAATGTTAATTACGAATTGGGATTTATTAGCTTAAAGAAAGGCGATTATACTCAGGCTCAAAAGCTGATTGCTGCTAAAAAATGCAATTATAATCTTGGACTTGTTCAATTAATTACCAAAGATTACCAATCGGCAGCCAACACTTTTAAATGTGCTCCTGCCAATGCAAACACCTATTATATGATGGCTGTTACAGCTGCCCGTACTAACAATACTTCTTTAATGTATGAAAACCTCATTAAGGCTTTCAAAGCAAATCCAACATTGAAGGCAACTGCAAAAAATGATCGCGAATTCATAAAATATTTTAATGCACCTGATTTTCAGAATGTAATAAAATAATTCTTTAACTACTTGCTAAAAAGGCTTCCTCAATGAGGAAGCCTTTTTTATTGGAAAGCTATTTTATTTATATAAAATACGGCTCGCTTGTTATCTACCATCGAATTATTTCGAACGCTTTGATAACCATAAGCAATAAAGTAATTTTTATACCAAAGTTCAAGACCATTACCCGTTTCGCTGGTTAGTTCGTCATTGTTAAAATTAGTGTCAATGGTTGAATAACTTATTTCATCTACCGTTTCTTTTTCTTTGATAATTTTGTAGGCAATTTTCCCTTCGCTACTGTATGCCAATACTATTTCATCCCCGTCGAAGGAAACATTTACCCGTTTCTTTATATCCTTTGCTAAAATATTCCATAATTCCATACCATTATCCCAGGATTCATTTCCTGTGGAATCGAATGCCAAAACAATAGCATTAGAATAGCGGTAACCATCGAAAACTGTTACCGTATTGTTAAATGGCTGACCATAATAGTTATACACAAAACTTTGCTCGGTATGGTATTCCGGATGAAAAGCTTCAACAACCAAAATGTATTTGCCATTTCTATTTACAATATCATGAACCAACAAATTATAAGCATAATCGTATTCCTTGCCGGATTTTGCCATCTTCTCCGCTTTTTTCTTCATCTTAAGATAATCCTCTGAGTTACTATACGTATAAAAATTCTGCAGGCTTGTGAATCTAATAAAATTACCTGTATCTATCGTTGAACCGGTAACGGTATATGTAAAAAACCCTGACGATTGTTCGCTTCCTTCCAAATCGACGGATGAATTTCGTACACTTTTGGTCGAGAATGTTCCTATAATAAGCCTGGAATTAGCATTCGTAGAAAACATCTCTGCAGAATTGATAATAACATCTTCATTTTTCGGATTTAAAAATAATGTATGCTGTAACTTCCCGGATAAATTGTAGGTATTATAATAAGTTTTTTGTTTGCGCTTTTCTGTTTGTTTTACTAAAATATTTATCTGACGGGTAACTGAATCAAAATTGATTTTTTCGATACGAGTTTCTGATTGATTATCAAGACTAATCGTATCCATTTTATTTAATTGAAAATTAAAGGTAAACAAGGAATTTTCATTTTTCCCGGCAGCTAAACCAATAAAAGCCATATTATTAAAAACCTTAAACTGCGATATTTCAGTTTTATCAGGTGTTTTTCCTAAAAATTCTTCAAAATTCTGAGGATACAAAGTAATTCTCAGTATTTCAAAGTTATTGTCATCTGCACTTTTCCCGTCTTTCAAAAAACACAAATTCAGAATACCATCTTTAAAATCGGACTGCTGGTAATTAAAATTTTTAATCACAGGATATTCTTTAGTCCATACTTTTTGCAGATTTTTATCATACAAATTAAATACCCATACTGCATGATTTTTATCCGGATATTGATTGGTGGCATAAAATAGAACAAGACCGTTTTCAGCACACGGTGCAACCACAAAAGGTTCGGCAGATGAATTCCACGGAATTTCAATCCGGATGGGTTTGTTGGATTGAGCCAACAGCATTTGTATAGGAAATAGAACAACAACTAAAAATAAACATCTGATTTTGCTCATGATAGATTATTAAATGATAAAAACAAAATTATAAAAAAAAGCAGTCCGTAATTACGAACTGCTTTTTACAAAATTTAAACCAAAAATTTAGCGAACAACTATTTTTTTGGTAATGCTATTGGTAAGAGTATTATTTTGTACGGTAATCAAATACAAACCTTTAGGAAGATCAGACGTATTTACAGTTGTCAATCCCCTAAGGTTTTGGAGCTGAAGAATCTGTTTTCCAGTTGCATTCAGAAGGGTCAGGGTTGATAATCCTTTTTCGGGTAAAGAGATGGTAAAATTATCTTTTACCGGATTGGGATAAATATTGATTGCGTCGGCTTGCAAGCCCGGATCGTTAATTCCATTGCTCTGCTGTTTTCCAAAAACGACAACATCATCCACTTCCCATGTACGTGCATTTACGGTATTGCAGATGTATTTGAAAGCTAAATAAAATGTATGTCCGCTTAACGATGAAATATCAATGGCTCCAGATGAAGTCCAAGCCCAGCCTCCTGGTGACAAAGTAGCTGTTAAAGGAGTCCAGGTAGAATTATTGGGATCACCGCTTCCAGCATAATCTGTAGAAACCAAAACAGAGAACCATGTAGTTGTATCTGCACCATAATTCATTGCCGTTTGGAAACTTAAACTTGTATTGATATAATTGGAAAGATTAATAGGTGAAGAAATCAGCCAGTCTTCATTATCAAAAGAACTTCCGCCGGCATAGCCGGTCATTTTCATACATTTACTACCACCAACACCATGCAGGGTATCCAAAGTCCAAACCTGGTCGCCTGCCACGCTATAAGCTATCCAAGGATCTAATCCATTTCCAAAATCCTGAGAACTAATAATACTCAACGTTGTTGTATCAGCAGAAGGAGCAGTACCATCAACTTTATAATTAATATCCGAGCCAGAATTGGTATAGGGGAAGATGGTGAAATAATATTTGGTGTTAGTTTGTAAACCTGAAAATGTATAGGTTGGCGTTCCGTACGAAACATTTTTAGCGCCGCTACCGTCGGACAAATCCAAATCATCGGCTATCGGTGTACCATCGGCAGGAGCCGTAATATCGTCGGCAGTACTGGCTTTAATCAGGTATCCGGCAGGAAGTTGTTCGCCAGTAGCATCCGTCCAGTCAAGGGTAATAGAAGTGCCTTGAGGAGTAGCTGTAAATGTATTGGGATAGTTGGTTGGTTCAGGATCGGGAGTACCTCCTCCAAATCCAGTCCAGGTAACATCATCAATCGTAACCTGTCCAGCAGTTACACTATTTTGAACGAAACTTAATGTAAAACTACCTGGGACATTTACAGTGATGTCTCCAGAGTTTTTTACAACACCTTGCTCACCAGCAATAGTAACAACATTACCAACGACAATACCATTTACTTTTACATCAAGGTTAACGGTAGTAGAAAAGGGTTGTTTATATTTAAAACTTAGAATTCCAATACCTCCAGCAATTGATCCTGAAGTAACTTCCGCGGCTGGAGTTTTACCTTTAGCCAATGTAGGTGAAGGAGCAACAATAACCGAATCTCCACGACAACTAATATAGCTCCATGTAGAACCATCTTGTCCGATAAAAGTACCTGAATGATAAGTATTAGCTGTTTCAGGATAATTAGCAAAATTTTCTAAGCCTTGACTAAATGATAGTTGACCTAAAAGTAAAATACTTGAAATTAAAAATAAAATTTTCTTCATTTTAAAAAATTTGAGTTAATTATTTGATGATTAATTTTTTTGTTGTCGTATTTTGGTTATTCAAATTTACAATTCGTAAGGAATAGATTCCTTTATTCAAATTGGATAAATCGAGTTTGAGCGAAGTTTGATCGGTAAGTTGGCTATAGACTAAAGAACCCAACAATGAATAAACTTTGATTTCTTTTTGACCGCTTTCGGGCAACGTAATCGTTATTTTTCCATTTCCCGGGTTAGGATAAATACCAACAGCCGTATTTTCTGAGGATTTCAGTCCGGTTGAAGCTTCAATAGTACCATCTTTCAATGTGGGAACAAAAGTACTGGCATTGTAATCGCTAAATTCAGCGAGAGTTGGTTCATTGCTCCATGAAATGGAAGAAGTTTCCGATTTCAGAACGGTGAAATGTAAATTGCAGAGAGTCCCATCTTCTATCGTTATTCCATCGTTATCGGCAGCCCAAACAAAGGTAATATTACCTTTAACGGGAGTGCCCACGGTTACATCCTCAATTCCGTTATACCAATTATCAATGCCATCAAATTGCAGGCTGGCGGCATCATAATTGATAGAATATTGTAAAGCGCCCAGATTTTGAAGCTGGCTTGCATGAACGGGAACGATAATTTTTCCGGAAGCCGCATTTACAGCTTCAATGGCAAAAATGGCTGCATTATCTACATTTTCATTGATCTGAACAGAATTTTCCAATGATTTTGCAGCAGGCGGGGTGTACGATCCATTGGCATCACCATAGGTTAAACCGTTGAAATTCTGTGTTACATCAGCATTCGAAACAGTAAATGGAGTATTGTTGAATAGCCAGTCGCCAACCGTAAATGAATTGGTGATGGTTGCAATGCGTTTTTTTATCAAAAGCACATCGGTAGCAGAAAGTCCGCCCACACCGTTTACATCACCGGATGCAAGATAAATTCCTGTCAATGGAATAATGGTAGCAATATGTTTTTTATACAAAAGTACATCCGTTGCTGTAACTCCGCCCCAGGCTTTGTTCGTTGACGGTTCGAGAATATAATTTCCATTACCTACTCCGGTAAAGCTGTAAATACCTGAAGAATTGGTAGTTGTTGTTCCAACAACATTACCCGACTCATTTTTAAGATCAAGTGTTACATTGTTCATTGGAGTATGGGCGGAATTGGCATACGTTAGCGTTCCTCCGACATTATAACCCGTATTTCCAACAACGCCCATCACCATTACATTATCCACTTCCCAGGTACGGGCATTGGTAGTATTACAGGTGTATTTCAACCCAAGGTAAAATGTTTGTCCACTCAAAGCGGAAATATCAATGATACCCGACGAAGTCCAGGTCCAACTGCCGGGAGACAAGGTAGCCGTTAATGGCGTCCAGGTAGCGCTGTTAGGATCGCCACTTCCGGTATAATTTGTAGAAACCAACGCAGAGAACCAGGTGGTGGTATCCGCACCATAATTCATTGCAGTTTGAAAGTTTAAACTGGTATTTATAAAACCGGAAAGATTAATGGGTGCTGAAATCAGCCAGTCTTCATTATCAAAACTGGCTCCGCCTAAATATCCGGTCATTTTCATACATTTACTGCCACCAACACCATGCAGGGTATCCAAAGTCCACACCTGATCGCCTATCACGCTATATATCGTCCAGGGAGCTAAACCAGAATCAAAATTCTGAGCGCTGATTACTGAAGGAGTAGAAGCATTGGCAGCCGGAATCATGCCATCGGTTTTATAATTAATATACGCACCAGCATTGCTATATGGATAAATTTTAAAATAAATAGTACTGTTTTCAGGTAAATTATTAAAGGTATAAGTTTCAACTCCCTGAGAAATATTTTTAGCGCCCGTACCGTCAGATAGATCAATATCATCGGCTACCGGAGTTCCGTCAACGGGAGCGGTGATGTTATCGGCAGTGCTGGCTTTGATAAGATAACCGGCAGGAAGTTGTGCTCCGGTGGCATCTGTCCAGTTAAGGGTAATTGAAAAGCCGGAAGCCGTTGCAGAAAATGACGTAGGATAATTGCTTGGTTCGGGGTCGGGAGTAAACCCGCCGGTGGTTACCGTCATATGTAAATTGTCAATTGCATATATACCATCGCTTCCTAAATCATTAGCATCCGTCCAACTAATCCAGATTATGGCTCCGGGAGCCCAGGTGAGTCCGGTAATTGTTCCACTAATTGCTGCCTGATTTTCAGGTAAATTTCCATCAATGGCAGCAGCAGTAGTTGAACCCGTTTGTACTTCAACCAAATCCATAGATGTCAATGGTTGCCAGGTACCAGTCATCAGGTCGGTTGCATCAATGCTATAATTAAAGGCTACCACTTCGTTAACTGTAGCATTACTACCCGTTCTCCATTGTTCCATTACTCCCGTAAAATCAACCTGGGTAATGGGAGAACCGGTATTGTTCAAAAAATAAGCTCCAAAACGGGGAATGGTAGAACCCGAGCCTAATGTACCCATTGCTCTGTCGGTTGCATCAACTGTACCAACATTATATACATTACCTGAGTTAGCCGATCCGTCGGTAACAGCCATAGATAATGTAGCGCCAATGACACCTGTTCCTGCAAAACGAACACCAGTCCAACCGGGTAAATAGGTTGTACCGGTAGGCCCCATGGCGTCGAAGTTTTCATTATAGGTTAAATTTCCGGCTGCAAAAGTATATGCCTGTGAAAAAACCCGTGGAGTTCCAAAAATCAATAGCCCTAACATCAGTAGGGTAATCATTGTAAATTTTTTCATAGTAAAAAGTATTTGGTTAATAATTGCTTTGTAGAATTCGATGTGTAAAATATTGTATATTAATAACTAAAAAATTTATAATGAAAGGGACACATCCCCAAAATTAATTTTATAAAAATAGTAATATCTTGTTAATTAAAAAATAATTTTTCGTTAATAAAACAAAAAAAGCTCTTCCAACTTAATGAAAGAGCTTTTAAAAATAGCATTTTGAGCTTAGTTTATTTTTTATCGTCTTTAACTTCCTCAAAATCAACATCAGTAACTTCATCACTACCAGAACCGCTCTGGGTATTTCCCTGAGCAGAGTCTGTTCCGGCATCACCGGGCTGATTAGGCGCCTGTTGATTGGGAGCGCCACCCTGAGAGGATTTGTACATTTCCTCGCTGGCAGCCTGCCAAGCTGTGTTCAGTGCTGCCATGGCAGCATCAATAGCCGGTATCGATTTGTTTTTATGAGCCTCTTTGAGGTCGGCTAACGATTTTTCGATAGCGCCTTTTTTATCGGCAGGAAGTTTATCGCCAAATTCTTTAATTTGTTTTTCGGTCTGAAAAATCAAAGCATCGGCATTATTCAGTTTATCTACTTCCTCCTTCATTTTACGGTCGGCTTCGGCGTTGGCTTCAGCTTCGGTTTTCATACGTTGGATTTCGCTGTCGGACAAGCCGGAGGATGCTTCAATACGGATATGTTGCGATCTGTCGGTAGCTTTGTCCTTGGCCGTAACATTAAGAATACCGTTGGCATCAATATCAAAAATGACTTCAATTTGAGGTACGCCACGGGGTGCTGGTGGTAATCCATCGAGATGGAAACGTCCGATACTCTTATTTCCGCTTGCCATTGGACGTTCACCCTGTAAGATATGGATTTCTACCGAAGGCTGGTTGTCGGATGCGGTGGAGAATACTTCCGACTTCCGTGTAGGAATGGTCGTGTTGGATTCAATCAGTTTAGTCATCACTCCGCCAAGGGTTTCAATACCTAAGGAAAGTGGAGTTACATCCAGTAACAGTACATCTTTGATTTCGCCGGTTAAAACGCCTCCCTGAATAGCAGCGCCAATAGCCACCACTTCATCGGGATTTACACCTTTGGAAGGAGCCTTGCCGAAAAAGTCTTCAACAATTTTCTGCACCATAGGTATACGCGTAGAACCACCAACAAGGATAATTTCGTTGATGTCGCTTTGTGTCAAATTAGCATCAGCCATTGCCTTACGGCAAGGTTCGATGGTAGAACGTACCAGTTTGTCAATTAATTGTTCAAATTTAGCACGTGAAAGTGTGCGAACCAAATGCTTAGGAATTCCATCAACGGGCATAATATATGGCAGGTTGATTTCGGTGGAAGCAGAGCTTGAGAGTTCGATTTTTGCTTTTTCAGCAGCTTCTTTCAAACGCTGTAAAGCCATAGCATCTTTACGGAGGTCGATATGTTCGTCCTTAAGGAATTCATCGGCCAGCCAATCAATGACAAGTTGGTCAAAATCATCACCGCCAAGGTGAGTATCACCATTGGTGGATTTAACTTCAAAAACACCTTCGCCTAATTCGAGAATAGAGATGTCGAAAGTACCTCCACCCAGGTCATACACAGCAACTTTAATATCTTTATGTTTTTTATCCAATCCATAGGCTAAAGCGGCAGCCGTAGGTTCATTAATGATACGTTTTACCGTAAGGCCGGCAATTTCTCCGGCTTCTTTGGTAGCCTGACGCTGCGAATCGCTGAAATAAGCTGGAACGGTAATCACCGCTTCTTTAACTTCAGTTCCCAAAAAATCTTCGGCAGTTTTCTTCATTTTTTGAAGAACCATAGCCGATATTTCCTGAGGTGAATACAAACGGTTTTCAATTTTAACACGAGGGGTGTTATTTTCGCCGCGGTCAACTTCAAAAGGGACCCTGCTGATTTCTTTGGTAACACGGTCGTAGGGTTCGCCCATGAAACGTTTAATGGATGCAACGGTACGTTTTGGATTAGTAATAGCTTGACGTTTTGCCGGTTCGCCGACTTTCCGCTCACCATTTTCCGTAAAAGCCACGATAGAAGGTGTAGTGCGATGGCCTTCGCTGTTAGGTATTACAACCGGTTCGCTGCCTTCCATTACAGCAACACAGGAATTGGTAGTTCCGAGGTCAATGCCAATGATTTTTCCCATTTTATATAATTTTATTATTATTTATTATTTTTTTTCAACGTTCTTTAACTTTCAATGATTATGCCAAAAATACTTTTTCCATGTTTTGCTGACAAAAAGACAGAAAAAGGGCAGTCAGTATTCTGTATTGCGAAAAAAAGGAGAAAACAGAAAAAATAATGTCAGATTATTGAAAGTTAAGATGAAACCGTGAACTTCTTGCCCGTAACGTATCGAGGGAAAGCGTATTAAGGGAAAAAGACTTCGATTTGTAATAGCGGCTCGAGAATATACCTATGCCATTTTCAATATTGGTGTATTCGGGTTTTTCCTGAAGTATGCCATTGGATGGTCCATTTACTTCAATATAGGTATTCAACTCATTGCCTGCGGCATAGAAAATAAATTCCACTTTGCCGATGAATCGTTTAGCCGTAGGGTCAAAATTTTTATTTTGAATAGCAGCTTCCATATTGGTATAAAAAGTGATCCCTTCGTATGGTAAATACATCTGAACTCCACCCAAAAGATCATTTGACTTTATGGAGCCTAAATTCCAGTCAACATATTTATTAAGCGTGTCGGAAGAACCTTCAGATTTTTCTCTGTAATGGAACCGTATGAGGACTTCATATCTTTTGGCATTCACCGCCGAAGCCCATTCCACCTTGTAGGAGCCGAGTCCCGGTGATATAAAGCTTACAGTCTTGGACGACCAGGATGGCTTGGCAATATCAAAATCCTCAACAAGGTTGGTTTGAGCGAATATTATTTTACCGGTTTTTTTATTTTTGATTTCCAATTTATAGCTATACTGGCTATTGAGGTGAAATTTAGTTTTATATAAGATCTGGGAAGGATAATAAAACACGCCGGAGTCCTTCTGAATTTCAGTTACCGGATACAACATAGCCGAATCGCGAGCAATACCATTGTTCAATTCAATAAGTTTTACCTGAATAACCGCAGTATCGTAAAGGCTCGAATCGGCAATATTTGCCATTTGCAAGGCATTTCCCTCGCCCAAAAAAGCTTTGTTGATACGTATATACTGAGCGGTATCACTCTGATTGAGCAAACCGTAAACGATAGTAATATCTTTCCAGTGAGCATTGATATCAACATCCGTTTTGCAGGAACCAATGAGCAAAGGAATAAACAGAAGTAAATAAACCCGAAAATGTTTCATGGGAGCAAATGTAAAACTTTTTCTAACTTTGCCGATATTTTTGTAAATTTATACCCTAAAAAAATAAATAATTATGAATACGCCACGCAAAATTACCACTCACGTTCTGCAGGAAATGAAACTGAAAAGTGAGAAAATAGCAATGCTTACCGCTTACGATTTTTCGTTTGCCCGCCTGCTCGACAGGGCAGGGATAGATATCATCCTCGTAGGCGATTCGGCGTCTAACGTGATGGCAGGCTACGATTCCACCCTTCCAATAACTCTTAACGAGATGATTTATCATGCTTCTTCGGTCGTTCGCGGAGTAAACCGCGCCTTAGTGGTAGTAGACATGCCCTTTGGCACTTACCAGGGCAATTCCAAAGAAGCGCTTTCGTCGTCGATACGCATAATGAAGGAGTCTGGCGCTGATGCAGTTAAACTTGAAGGAGGCAAGGAAGTGCTCGAATCGGTTGACCGTATCCTTACCGCCGGCATTCCGGTGATGGGTCATCTGGGACTTACGCCTCAATCCATTCATAAATTCGGGACTTACGTGGTAAGGGCTACCGACCCGAAAGAAGCCGACAAACTGATAGAAGATGCACACCTGCTCGAAAAAGCGGGATGCTTCAGTATAGTACTCGAAAAAATTCCGGCTAAGTTAGGAGAACAGGTTGCCAACGAACTTAAAATTCCTATCATTGGCATAGGCGCCGGCAGCCAGGTGGACGGACAAGTGCTTGTTTTGCACGATATGCTCGGCATCACCACCGAATTTTCTCCTCGCTTTCTTCGCCGTTACCATAACCTAAGCGATGAAATTCAGGGATCGGTAAAAGCTTATATACAGGATGTGAAATCGGTGGACTTCCCCAACGAACGGGAACAGTATTAGAATTGTTGATTGTCATTCGTAATTGGCAATTCGTCCCTTGTCCCTCGTAATTCGTAATTCGTAATTGTTAATTCCATGCCTGAATACCCGATTGAAGTATTATTTGAAGATAACCACCTGATTGTCGTTAATAAACGTCCGGGTGATATTGTGCAGGGTGATAAAACCGGCGACGAAACTCTGGCAGAAAAGGTAAAGCAATACATAAAGGAAAAATATCAAAAACCAGGCGAGGTTTTTATTGGTGTTGTCCATCGCATTGACCGCCCGGTGAGCGGAGCCGTTATTTTTGCCCGTACCTCCAAGGCTTTGACCCGTATGACAAACATGTTCAAGAGCCATGATGTACATAAAACATACTGGGCCATCGTTAAGAATCAACCGCCACAAGATGAAGGCCATCTTATCCATTATCTGAAAAAAAATGAAGCGCAGAACAAATCCTACGTTTATCCTGCCGATACTCCCGAAACCTGCCGTGCTGAATTAAACTACAAGGTGATCGGTAAAAGCGATACGTATTATCTGCTGGAAGTGGAATTGCTTACCGGGCGTCATCACCAGATACGTGTGCAACTTGCGGCCATCGGATGCCCTATCAAAGGCGATCTCAAATACGGTTTTCCCCGTTCCAATCCCGGAGGTTCCATCAGCCTGCACTCCCGCAGGATAGAATTTATCCATCCGGTAAAAAAGGAGCCGGTTGTCATTATTGCCCAACCGCCCAAAGATGCGGTGTGGGACTATTTTTGTAGTAGGCAGTAGGCGCAGTAGGCAGTTGGCAGAAAGCAGTTGATGACGGTAACTGCCTTCTGCTTTCTGCCTTCTATTATGCTTCTTCTTTCTTCTTCCTTACCGTATATATTTTTTTAGCTCCATAGGCAGCGCCCAAAACAAGCAAAATGCTCAGCCCGCCGTCGATGGGAGCGCCGCCACCTTCATCTCCACTGGCGCCATGTTCTCCCGGAGGAGGTGGAGGAGCCGGATCGTCGGCTAAAACATTATTGATGGTTGCTGATCCCAAAAGGAGGAAAAGAATTAATGTGATGTTGCGAAATATCTTTTTCATAGTTTGTATTTTTTAATGATTAACTACCTCTCCCCTCTCTTTTCCTTCCAAGAGAGGAGGCGGGGGTGAGTTTGTTTATAATATTATTTTTTGTGAATAAACACCTTTATCCGTTGTAACCCTTACGATATAGCAACCCGGTTTGCCATTGAAACTGAGCTTTTGCAAGCGGTCGCCGGTAAGTGAACGGGTAGTGATTGCCTGACCGGTTACGGAATAAACCGTAACGATTCCTTTTAACGTTTGGTTATCACTGTTATTTACGTAGACAATACCGTTACTGACATAAATGATGAACGGGCTTGCGAAAGGTTCGTTAATGCCAGAAGCTGCACCAAATTTCAGTTGAAAACGGTTGACATCATCACCAGTAGCAGATGTAAAAGAATATACCGGGTTATCATTCAACTTTTGCTGTATGCCGGTTTTCAAATCTTCCAATATTACCGATTGGCCATTGGCAAAGGTTTCGATACCAGAAGCAGAAAGTGTGTAGCTATCTGCATTTCCTTTAACAAAACCTAAAGGAATAGTAGAAGCTTCACCGCTTACCGGAAAAACGTTGGATGAGAGTTTTTCATTACCAACAATGGAATAAAATTGAGGCGCTCCATATATACCACTCAGAAAATGAGAATCAAACATTTCATCAAAACCAGTGGTTGCTTCAGGATCGAAACGGACAACCGTTTCTGTGTAAGTATTATTATTATCGCTTTGTGCTGTAAGTACAAGTCTATTAGCCTGAACATCCTTATACCATGCCGTAGCATCATGTACACGGGCTGCTTTTGGAATGGTAATACTGTTGGTGGAATTGGTTACCTCCACAAAGAAACCCTGCATGGCAGGAATTATCCCGTTTGCTGTTATGTCGGTATATGAACCACCCGAATTAAGTACTTTGGCTGTGGTATTTATATTTATCAAAGTCCAGTTACCATCATTCCATTTTATCGCACAAGGAAAAGGATTACCAAGCAGATGCCAGCCCCGGGTGCTTGTAAATGACATGTCACTAAAGGAAACATCGGCATTGTTGGGTACTCCGGTGAAGCTTTTTGTTGCAGCCGATTGATAAGAACATAGATATCCTTCGCCATTGGTAAAGTCGAAGCTGGATACTTTCCAGTTTTTCCACAGGTTTTCGGTTTCATTATATTTATAAAAATCATCATTGGTTCCCGGAGAGAAGTTTCCGATAAGCGCTCCATTTACTGGAGAAGAAACCAAATGCCAACCGTCGGTTGCCGTTGTATAAGCTGCGATATACCGTTCAGCAATTACATTACCACTAACCGTCCCGTTGGTAATCAACGAACCCGGAGCCCCATTATCGCCGGGAGATTGAAGGGTAAGGGTACCGTTGTTGGTAAGAATACCGGAAATAGTAAGAGACTTGCCGGAATTAATAGTAAATGTTCCGGAACTTACAGTTAAATTATTAAGTGTTGCCGAAGTGTTTAAAATAACACCTGTAGAATTAGCAACCGCAATAGTAGATAAAGAGCCTGCACTAATTGTCCCTGCACCAGAAATGGTTTGCAGATTCGAACCGTTCAAATTAATGGTTCCAGCACTTGCAGGATTAAAATTAAGTGTTGCACCAGCGGCAACTGTGATATTTCCCTTGATGGAATGACCAGGTGTAGCAGTCATATTAAAGTTCAACGTACCATTAGTAATTGTCAAGTTATCCATGGCAACTGCAGCTCCTCCGATTGTAGTAAGAGTAACCCCTGTCGCATCAATTTCAAGGTTTGCATAGGTTCTACCCGAAAATGCAGGTGATAAATTAGCTATTATTTTAAAAAGACTCCCTGTCTGAAAAACAACTACACTGCTAGGTTGGGTAGCACCAAAAGGATTACTTCCAGCCTGTTGTATAAGAGAAGAACCATTAGCGAAGACCACAGAATTCAGACTGGTTGTTCCAAATATATTACTACTAAATCCGGTACCGAGAATGAGCAATGAGCCGGAATTAAACGTAATACCACTTGCATCTGTAGCAGTTAGTTTATGAGCAGCATTCTGATAAGTAATACTACCGGAAATACTTCCAGTAAACCCAGTAAGAACATTTAATGTTAATGCATTGGCAGCACTTACGGTTAAAGATGAACCGGAAGCAACTTCTAATTGTGGTGAAGTTGATCCTGCATAACCAATATTTAAGGTTCGTGTAGCATCGCTTGTTGCAAATGTTACGGCTGCATTATTAATTATTCTCAATCGGCCAATGGTTTGTGGTGAAGTAAAATCTATTGTTACCGATGGTGCTGCCTGTACACTACCATCAAAAATCAAAATATCATTAGCCAGAGGAGAAGTGCGCGAAGGTGTCCAACTTGTTGCTGTATTCCAGTTTCCTGATGCTACATTCCAAGTATATGTATTTACAGGTTGAGTGTCTGTTGTAACCGAAGATTGTGGAATTGTTCCGTCTGTTTTGTAATTAATATTATTCCCGGTATTGGTATACGAAAAGATCTTAAAATAATACGTCGTGTTGGCGTTTAATCCGGTAAACTCATAAATGCCTGTTCCCTGCGCTATATTTTTCACTAAGCCTCCATCTGTTTCAGCTGTTCCGTCTACAGGAGTTGTAATTGCATCATAACTGGTAGTACTTCCTTTAATTAAATAGCCATCAGGCAAAACATCTCCGGTTGCATCAGTCCAATCGACCATAGCTGCACTATATGACGGCGAACCCGTAGTTGCCTCAAATGAAGTAGCATAATTGGAAGGTTCTGATTTAATGCCCATACCGCTTACAGCCTGATTTTGAGTGGCCGCATCAGTACTTGCATGAGTAATATTTCCGCTATACGACTGAGCCGCTGACGGGGCAAAACGCACATAGATGGTAGTCGCCGAAACGCTACCATCTACAGGAGAAAGTGTAATAGGATTAGTTGACACGAAACTTTCTCCCGTACCGGTTGAAATTTCAAAACCGGAAGGTGGTGTAATTGTAATATCTGCTGTAAGATTAGAACCAGAAACTGTATAACTTTGTTCTGCAGAAGTGCTGCCAATCAAAGTCGCAGCAAATGCACTTAAGCTACCTGTCAGAGTAATGGTGGGCGTACTTGCTGATGAAGTAGCCTGACTGTTTGGATTATTGGTAGCTGTAGCTGTATAATATTTGGTGCCCGAGCCAGTACCATTATATTCGTAAACACGATAATAATAGGTGGTGCCGGCAGTTAATCCAGTAATTGTAAGCGAACTGCCAGAATTATTAAATACTACCTGCTCTCCGCTACCACCATATGCAGCATTTGCTGTAGGATCGCTACCATCTGTAGGATCAGTAAAGCTGTTGGAAGTACTTATTTTTACAATACGCTTACTGCCGTTTCCATTGGTCCATGATGCATCCATTTGTGTTTGCTGAATATTAGCAAAGACAATATTATATGCTTGGGTTGTTGGAGCAGAAAAACTTACTGCCCCTACAATATCAGCCCAAGTAGTAGCTACCCTAATTCCATCAAGTTTGAGTGCTGGAGCAGAAGAAGCAGAACCCTGTCTCAAGGCTACCGAGCCAATGTTTGCAAGGTCGGCAGGCGTATCGGTACTTGAAGTCCAACCTGTGCCTGGCTCGACAGCATTTAATGCTGGATTGATGTAAATTGCTGCAAGATCATTTGATGCACCTGATACAATAGAGTATCTCAAAACAAGTAGATAGGTAGTATTCAAAGCATAACTATATGGAGTAAAAACCGCAGTACCTACTGCTCCAGCACGGGATATCCCAAACGCAAGGTTATTGGATGCATCTCTTTTAACAAAAACTCTGCCATGATAGGTCGTTCCAATCGAACTTGCTCCAAGATGAAAAAAATAATCACCTGTGGTTGATGCCGATGTAATATTCACAAGACATGAAGCATAAACTATCCCTGTAGTTTGAGCAGTGAACGTTTTATTGACATCCTGTCCAGATGTTGCTAATGACACTTCATTTCCGATACTTGAAGATAAATACCCCGAATAAGTTATTGAAGAAGCACTAACGGCAACAGTTGGAGTGGCAGTTGTTCCAGTAATATTCCAGCCATTTGCTGTAAGATCAGTACCAATGGTATAATCAAAATTCTCACTTAGTAAAAGTGTCTGCCCCCACCCCACATACCCGAGGCTTAGCATAATAATTAAGAGTAAAAGTTTTCGTTTCATAAATTTTTTGTGTGTTTGTTATTATTAATTTTAATTCGGTTGCTTTACTAAAAGAGATACGGTTCTCTTCATCAAGAGATACGGTTCTCTTCGTTAAGAGATACGGTTCTCTTACCAAAAAGCTCCGTATCTTTTTACTGACAGATACGGAGCTTTTCAGGTTGTGATTAGATAGTTTTCACAAAATCAATATTATCTATCACTTGCATAAATTCTTTACCGGCTCTAAACTTTACAGTCGTTTTCTTAATTTGTGCTTTAGTAAGTTCATGAACTGAGGCTGCTCCTTCGGATTTTGCCTGCAGGCTAAATGAACCAAAATCACCCAAACGGACAATATTTCCATTGGCTAACTGTTTGGGTATTACCTCGAGCATGCCTTCCAATACCGCCATGGTATCGGCTGTGCTCACTGTTGACATTTCGGAAATCTCCTTGGCCAATTGACGTATGGTAAGGTTTCCCGAAGTTACTATTTGCATAAAGTACTTAGGCGCTTCTTCTTGTTTTTGCGGATTTTTCTTCGCTACCGCTTTAAAATTTACTGACATAGTTTTTTTGTTTTTTGAGTTAATACTTTAATAAATTAAAATCTGAGTTTTACATTATTATTAGGGTTTTAATCGTATTTATCAATTACTATTCAAAAAAATTTACTTTTAAAGATGAAACAAAAATAGAATAGTTACCGAGCATAGCTTATTTTTGTTCATTAATTAATTATTAAGATTACCCATAGCAAATCAAAACAATTTGCAACTTTAATGGAAAGTATGCTGTCTGCCAAGAAGTACCTTTTATTTCCAGACTCTATCTATCAATAACCTTACGGAAGACAAGTGTTGTAATTTCTACAACGGGGCATGTCTTACATTGCTTTGCGCCTGCCGGAAAAATTCCTGTGTAAAAATAAAAAAAAAGACATAATCAAACAAGAAAATTGTTCTTTTAACATTTTTTAACAAAAGAAAGAAAATGTCGGAAAAGAATGCCGGATTTATAGCGTATTACGAATTTGAAAAATAAAAAATCCAACGGAAAATTTGGCTATATTAATTTTATTATACATTTGTAAAATATTCCAATGCTCATTTTAGCAAGAAGTGGATAACTCAAAAAGGATTTTACCGGAAAAAGAATAACCGCCAGTATAATGCTTATTCAACAGTCATACGCAAAGCAAACCAAAGCAATAACAAGAAAGGCAAACAATGCAAAGGTCGCCGGTGGAAAAGGTAATAGATTTATGCAGAAAGGTAACAACGTTTAAATGAAGCTGTTTTTTTCATATACCCTGCTCATTATTTTTGCTTATAGTATTATTGGCTATTATCCTGTTTTCCTTTTAAGTCAAAGCGAAGTTAAAAACGAGATGGATCAGCGAATCAGGAATGTTGTTCCTCCCGATGAGATTTCCGTTTTAATCTTTAATGAAGCCGATTACTCGGGTTTGATATGGAACGACAATAAAGAATTCCGTTATAACGGGAATATGTATGATGTGGTTAAGGTAAGTAAAAAAGAAAATGGAAATGTTCATATCTACTGCATTAACGACAAAAAAGAAACGGAACTGCTTACGGAACTTGAAAAACAAACACAAAACAATTCTTCCCGGTCGACCAGCGAAAACCAGAGGCAGAACCAGTTTAGTCCCTTCTCCAATTTTTATTTACCGGCCAACGCAAATACCGATTTTGTTCCTGAAGAATCAACTATTTTAGCTCCCGACTTTCAATCTTCATTTATTTCTTTTATCGGAGATATTCCCTCTCCGCCTCCCAAGCCCGAACTGGTTTAATCAGTATTTATTTCCCCTGTATTAATCTCACATCAGAGCATTAACCTGCTTTAGTTGTGGTATTGTATCTGTTATTTTATTAAAATTTAAAAAATGAAAAAAATATATCTTATTTTTACACTCCTGCTATTGGGAGCATGGGCATCTGCCCAAACAATATGTGTAGTTGACCGGACTACCCGGCAAACCATACAAGGCGTCGCCGTATACGCCAACAATCTTAAAGTATCAGCAGTAACCAACCTGAGAGGAGAAACCGATGCTTCCCTCTTCAAATCGTCCGACAGCATTTACTTCCGGCAAATGGGCTACCAATCGGTAGCATATACGTATCCCCAGCTTCAATCCATGAAGTTTAAAGTGGAACTCGCCGAAAAGAAGATTTCGCTCAATGAAGTTATCATTTCCGCCAACCGTTGGGAGGAAAATAAAATAGAAAACCCTTACCGTATCGAAAAGATTAACATGAGAGAGGTTTCCTTTCAGAACCCTCAAACGGCAGCGGATATGCTCGAAACCAACGGTTATGCGTACATCCAGAAGAGTCAGTTTGCCGGAGGTTCGCCCACGCTCAGGGGATTTGCCACCAACAGGGTAATGCTTGTGGTTGATGGCGTCCGGATGAACAATGCCATATTCCGCACAGGCAATCTTCAAAATATTATTTCATTGGATGCAAACGCTCTCGAAAGCACCGAAGTACTTTTTGGACCCGGAGCCATCATGTACGGCAGCGATGCCATAGGCGGAGTTATGGATTTCCACACCCTGCAACCCAAGCTTTCCGTCGGAGGCAAGCCTTTGATCACAGGAAATGCTTTCGGACGTTATTCATCGGCAAGTTTAGAAAAAACAGGCCATTTCGATCTGAATATCGGATTAAAGAAATTAGCTTTCGTCAGCAGCTTCACCTATGCCGATTATGATGATTTACGCGCGGGCACTAACGGCAATTCTTATTTCCGGCGTCCAACATACCAGAAAACGATTGATGGTGTGGACTCAACACTAAAAAACAGTGATTCCAGACTACAGGTTAATTCCGGGTATAGCCAAACCAATTTTATGCAAAAGATTCTTTATAAACCTAATGAATCATGGGCTTTTGATTATGGATTTCATTATTCGGAAACATCCGATGCTCCCCGTTACGACCGGCTTTGCCTCGATGCAAACAACGATGGCAAGCTTGATTACGCCCAATGGTACTACGGACCACAAAAGTGGATGATGAACCGTTTAGGCGTTACCCATTCAAAAGCCAATAAGCTGTACAATCAATTGCGGCTTGTTGCTGCTTTGCAAAATTATGAGGAAAGCCGCCATGACCGGAAAGCCGGTAAAAAGAGTATCCGCACACAAACGGAGAATGTTGACGCCTTTTCATTCAACCTCGATCTTGATAAAACACTCAGTGAAAAAGCAACCCTGTTCTATGGCGCCGAAGCCATTTATAATAAAGTCGGTTCCGTGGCTAAGAATACCAATATAAAAACACTTGCGGAAACGCCAACTACCACGCGCTATCCCGATGGTTCCACATGGCAGTCATACGGAGCCTACGCAAACCTGAAGTACAAGCTCAATCCCAAATGGATCGTGAATGCCGGACTACGTTATACCCAATACATCGCGGAAGCCGATTTCGATACTACGATGTTCCCGTTCCCGTTTGTTCATGCCAAAAATAATAATGGCGCCTTTAACGGGAGCCTGGGCTTTGTTTACAATCCCAATACTACCTGGCAACTTTATCTGAACGGGGCAACAGGATTCCGTGCACCCAATGTCGACGACATCGGAAAAGTATTTTCATCGGAACCGGGTTCGGTTGTTGTACCTAATGCCGATCTAAAACCTGAATACGCATATAATGTAGAAATAGGAACGGTTAAAACCTTTGGAGATTTTCTTAAAGTTGATGCCAGCGTATACTATACATTTCTCGACAATGCCCTGGCCCGCAGAAACTATACGTTTAACGGACAGGACAGTATCGTTTATGATGGCGAATTAAGCCAGGTGCAGGCAATACAAAATATTACCAGCGCTTATGTTTATGGAATACAGGCAGGAGTGGATGTTAACTTTGGAAAAGGAATAGGTTTGTCAAGTACCATTAGCTATCAAAAAGGCGAGGAAGAAAGTGAAGACAGTTTAATCTATTATCCCCTGTCGCACATAACTCCTCTGTTTGGCAGCACTCATCTAACTTACGAACGGAAAAAAATGAAACTGGATATGTACGTGGTATATAACGGCAAGATGAACTATAAGGATCTTCCTTTGGCCGATCGTAACGATGACACACCTTTTGCCAAAGATGAAAATGGGAAACCATATGTTCCAGGCTGGTACACGCTTAATTTCAAAGCGGCATTGTATATCAATAAATATGTTTCTCTAAATCTTGGTATAGAAAACATCACCGACCAGCTTTACCGGCCCTATGCCTCTGGTATTAGCGCTCCCGGCAGAAACTTTATTGCAGCATTAAAATGTAAATTCTAATTTTTTCAAATGAAGGGGGCAATTCTAACCCCCTTCATCTCTCTTCTTGCTTATGCGCCATCGTATAGATAAATAAAGTCATCTTGTAAGAAAAATATCGGCAAAATGTATTTTTTTTATTTTTGCTCCAATTTATCAATACGAGACGCTAAGCATTAAACACTTTGAATACAATAAAATACATTCGGATATTCCTTTTTCTATTCCTTTCATTAAACGTTTATATCACTAAAGCACAGGTAAGCGACGATTTGCAAAACGCTATGGATAATGTGCCGGAAGTAAATACGGCCTACGATGCCGACCGCGACAGAAGCGAATCTCCCGAAATCTCCAGCCCAAGAGCTTATGTGTTTGCTTACTACAATCTTCCTTATGCCATTGATTTATCATCGGAACAGGATCCGGTAACGGGAATCAGTTTTGAACGGGTAGAAGTCGATTTCAGCTCTGTGGATTTAAGCACCGAAGACGAAAAAGACCAGTTAGACAATGCCATTAAAAAGTTGAGCCGGATGCTGGATGAAGATCAGTTAACGGCCCACCGGAAACATTTCCGGGGAAATATCGCTACCGGCTCCGACCTTTCCGACATTTCGGCACAGGGAAATGCCATCATCGCCCAGCGGGAACTATTATGTACCAAAGACTTGTATTTAAAACTCACCTCCCGCTTTACTAAACTCGTAAACGAAAGCGTTCCCGACGAAAACTCAGCAGATAATTCGCAAAGCGATTCCTATAATCAGGATAGTACCTCTGTGGATTCCGTAAATAATGCTGTAAATGATCATCAATCCGGTTCAGGCTTTCATATGAATAAACGAACCTGGAAATTTGTTATCATTGGGCTCATTATAATAGTAGTAATAGTCCAACTATTCCGAAATTAAACACACGGATAACTACCCTTTTCCACTTTTATAATCGAATCAACAACGGCTGTGTTTTGCAAAATAGTACTCAAAAACATCCGTTATCCTCATTTTTTAAAAAGTTAGGCAGATTAATGATTTTTGTGTACGTTTGAAAATTATTTTAGTAAACCTAAACAAATAAAGAATTAACAGGGTGGAAAGTTACACATTTTCAGTGATCGATTTATTAATCAATCCGAATCATTGCTGCCACCCAAAAGTATAAAACGATGACCAAAACAATATTTATTACCGGAGCCACCAGCGGTATTGGAAAAGCTTGTGCCGTTAAATTTGCTCAAAACAACTACAATCTTATTATCACCGGACGCAGGCAGGAACGTTTGACTGAATTGGCAAATGATTTAACTTCAGTCTATTCCATCAAAGTGCTTACGCTCGTTTTTGATGTGCGCGATAAAGACGCTGTGGCTAAAGCTATATCAACGCTAACAGCAGAATGGAAAAAAATTGACATTCTGGTCAACAATGCCGGCTTAGCTGTTGAACTTTTACCCGTGAACGAAGGACTGCTTGACGACTGGGAACGCATGATTGATACCAATATCAAAGGATTGCTTTACGTTAGCCGCAATATCATTCCGCTGATGATCGAAAACGGCAGGGGACATATCATTAATATTGGCTCTATTGCCGGCAAAGAAGTTTATCCCAATGGAAATGTGTATTGCGCCACCAAGCATGCCGTGGATGCACTCACCAAAGCCATGCGGATGGACTTGCTCAACTATGGAATCAAAGTTACACAAATAGCTCCCGGAGCCGTGGAAACGGAATTTTCGCTGGTGCGGTTTAAAGGCGATGCCGCCAAAGCCGGAAACGTTTACAAAGGATACACTCCGCTGAATGCCGGAGATGTTGCCGATGCTGTTTATTATGTAAGCAGCCTTCCCAGCCATGTTAATATCAACGATTTAAACATTATGCCTTTAGCTCAGGCTAACACTATGGTTTTTAATAAAAAGTAATAATTGTTGAAAACTTTTTACCGGTTAGTAACTTATTCTTAGTATTATTGTAAAGTGATGTATTGAATAATATTTAAAATGATAAAAAAATGGAAATTCCTGTAAACCGGATATTCGATTTATTGCCACGTTATGTCCAAAAATTCGACCCCAAAGATGATGTTCTTGCCGGAAAAGAAAAAGGCGTATGGAAAAAGTATAGCATCAACCAATTTATCGAAATATCCAACAACGTCAGTTACGGGCTGTTAGCTCTTGGCATCAAACCCGGCGATAAAATTGCCACCATCACCAACAACCGTCCCGAATGGAATTTCCTCGACATGGGAATAATTCAAACAGGCGCCATTCATCTTCCTGTTTATCCCACCATCAGTGAAGCGGATTACCAATATATTCTTAACCATTCCATGGTAAAGTACGTTTTCGTTTCCTCCGAAGATCTTTACCGTAAAATCTCCAACATCCTTCCCCAGCTTACATCTACACCCGAAATTTATATCCTAAATCCCATCAATGGCTATCCTACGCTTGACGAATTGATTAAGCTTGGCAGCGATAACCCCCAGCCCGTTTTGCTCGAACAAATCAAATCGGCTATCCAGCCGGATGATTGTTTTACCATCATTTACACTTCGGGCACCACCGGAAATCCCAAAGGAGTGATGCTTTCGCACCGTAATCTGATATACAATATTGTGCAACTTTCCTACATTCCTCAGTTTGGTCAGGAAGGCAAAGCGTTGAGTTTTCTGCCTTTATGCCATGTCTACGAACGCATGCTTAACTATCTTTATCTTTATTTGGGTATTTCCATTTATTATGCTGAAAGTCTTGCAACCATAGCCGACAACATCAGGGAAATCCGCCCCCAGATGATGTGCTGCGTTCCGCGTTTGCTCGAAAAAGTGTATGATAAATTTATTTCGAGCGGACAAAAACTGAAAGGTATAAAAAGAGCTATTTTCTTTTGGGCTGTTCACATTGGAAAACATTACGAACTAAAAGGCGCCAACGGCTGGTGGTACGAGTTGAAACTCAAAATAGCCTATAAACTGGTTTTAAGCAAATGGCATGATGCCCTTGGCGGAAATTTCCAAATCATCGTTTCCGGTGGAGCAGCCATACTGCCGCGTTTGAGCCGGATTTACTGGGCTTCTAAACTGCCTATATACGAAGGATATGGACTTACCGAAACCTCGCCCGTGATAGCCGTTACCAGTATCGATTCCAACGGAATAAAATTTGGCACCGTGGGGCCGCCGTTAAGAGGAGTGGAAGTAAAAATAGCCGACGACGGAGAAATCATCTGTAAAAGTCCCAGCGTGATGTTGGGATATTATAAAGATGAAGAACTTACCAAATCGATGATTGACGAAGATGGCTGGTTTCATACCGGTGATATCGGAGAATTTGAACCCGAAGGTCAGCTAAAAATTACCGGACGCAAAAAAGAAATCTTTAAAACATCGCTCGGAAAATATGTAGCTCCCGAATTGATTGAAAATAAAATCAAAGCTTCACCGTTTATTGATAATATTATGGTTGTGGGTGAGAACCAAAAATTCGCTGCCGCGCTAATAATACCTGACTTTGTTTATCTTAAATCATGGTGCCAAATCAAAGAAGTAGAATACACTACCGACCATGAAATGGTTCAGCTGCCACGGATCAAAAAACGTTTTCAGAAAGAAATAGAAAAATACAATAAACAATTAGGTAAAACCGAGCAAATTAAAAAATTGGTATTGATGGATACCGAATGGTCGTTAGCTACCGGAGAACTATCGCCAACACTTAAACTTCGCCGTAATTTCATAAATAAAAAATATCAGGAGGTTATCAAAAAAATATTTGATATCGAAGAAGAGGAAGAATGAAAGTTAATAATATGGAGACGGTTGATCGGATTTTCGACTTGCTGGAACGGGCGAAAGAAAAATTTTCTTTTAAAGATGATCTCCTGGCCGGCAAGGAAAATGGGCAATGGATAAAATATTCGATCCATCAATACATTGAAATAGTCAATAATATAAGTTTCGGACTTTTAGCTCTTGGCGTCAAAAAAGGCGACAGGATTGCAACCATTACTTCCAACCGTCCCGAATGGAATTTCATTGATATGGCTATTCTGCAAACCGGAGCCATTCATTTACCCATTTACCCAACCATCAGTGAGTCGGATTACCGATACATCCTAAACAATGCAGAAGTTAGCTATATTTTCATTTCCGGACACGAAATATTCCGTAAAATTGAACATCTGCTTCCCGAAATTTCTTCATTAAAAGGAATCTATTCCATTAAACCCGCCGACGATTTAAAATTATTGAGTGATTTAATCGAATATGGCAAGGTAAACCCGAACGAAACTCTGCTTCAGGAAATAAAATCATCCATCCAAAGCAACGATTGTGCTACGCTCATTTATACTTCCGGAACCACCGGAAAACAAAAAGGAGTCATGCTCAGCCATCGTAACCTGATTAGTAATTTTTTAGCTTGTTCCGATATTCCTCCTTACGGTCCCGAATGCAAAACCCTCAGTTATTTACCGCTTTGCCATGTATATGAGCGAATGATGAACTATTTGTTTCAATACATGGGTTATTCCATCTATTATGCCGAAAGTATTGCCACCATCAGCGATAACATTAAAGAAGTACAACCGCAAATTATGACATCGGTACCCCGGTTGCTCGAAAAAATTTATGATAAAATCGTATCTACAGGAAGCAAAATCAACGGATTGAAAAAGATTATTTTCTTCTGGGCATTGCGGCAGGCATTAAGCTTTGAATTGGAAGGTGCAAATGGCTTATTATATGAAATCGAGCGAAAAATAGCTGATAAACTGGTGTACCAGAAATGGCGCGAAGCCTTAGGCGGGAAATTAAGTATTGTTGTATCCGGAGGCGCCGCTTTACAGCCCCGGATAAGCCGTTTTTATTGGGCAGCAGGCATTTCAGTAATTGAAGGCTACGGTTTAACAGAGACTTCGCCTGTAATTGCCGTGGGCAATTTTAAAAAAAACGGGGTTAAATTTGGCACCGTTGGTCCTATTTTGCCGGGCGTGCAGGTTGATTTTGCCCACGATGGAGAAATTCTGTGCAAAGGCCCCAACGTGATGTTGGGTTATTATAATGATCCGGAACATACAAAAAAAACGATAGATAAAAACGGATGGTTTCATACCGGCGATGTCGGACAACTTGAACCGGAAGGACAACTCAGAATTACCGGCCGGAAAAAAGAAATCTTTAAAACTTCCTTTGGAAAATATATCAGCCCCGAACTCCTTGAAAATAAATTTAAAGAATCTCCTTTTATAGATACCATCCTGGTAATTGGCGAAAATCAAAAATTTGCAGCGGCGCTTATTGTTCCCGATTTCGATTACCTCAGCCTATGGTGTACTGAAAAAGAAATTCCTTTCTCTTCGCCTGAAGAAATGGTGCAAATGCCCGAAATAAAAAAACGTTTTCAGAAGGAAATCGCAAGATTCAATAAGTATTTTGGCGCTACCGAACAAATCAAACGCTTTGAACTAATGCCTAAGGAATGGAGCATTGAAACCGGAGAACTGACAGCAAACCTCAAGCTCAAACGCTCATTTATCTGCAATAAGTACAAGAACCTGATTGATAAAATATTTGATCTAAAAACGAACACTTCTGTCAATGAAGAATCTTAAAAATCAATTCCCGCAACAGTTCGCCTTCTTCGGTTGAGACATTGTCAACGCCTTTGGCTTTCATATCGTAGGCTCTTATGAGAGAAATAATCCTGCCTGCTTTTTCAAAACTGTATTTCGAAGCTGCCGTTTTATAATCATTAACAAAAAAAGGATTGATCCCTAAAACTGAAGCCACATTATTTTGTGATTTATCTTCCAATTGATGGTAAAGTAAAATCTTGGAGAAAAACGAGAAAAGTACTGCAATAATCTGGAATATAGAATTTTCCTTTGGATTTCCCGTCAAATGATTGAGAATAAAATTCGACCGGTAAATATTTTTTTCGCCCAAGGCTTTTTGAAGTTCAAAAACATTAAAATCCTTGCTGATACCGGTATTTTTCTCGATAACATCCTCAGTAATCTGTGCATTGGGAGGCAAGTTGATGATCAGCTTGGTTATTTCGTTGACAATTTTATGCAAATCGTTTCCAAGGCTTTCCGAAAGCAACATGCAACCCCGTTGAGTGATTGTATAGCTCTTATTTTTCAAATAATTAACAATCCAGTCGGGAATCTTGTTATCATACAGCTTTATAGTGTTCAGCAAAATTCCTTTTTTCTCGATCGCTTTAAAAACAGATTTCCGTTTATCTATTTTTTTATATTTATAGCAAAGGACTAAAATGGTTGAGTTCAAAGGATGTTCAATGTAAGTTTCGAACAGAGATTTGCTCTTATCTTCACCCTTTTTATTTTTTGCTTTTTGCTCGAGTTGTTCTTTTTCTTTGGGAATCAGGTCTTTGATGTCCTGAGCTTCTTTAACAATGACAACCTGATAGTTGGACATCATCGGGAAACGTTTGGCATAACCTACCAGCGTTGCCACATCCAAATCTTTTCCGTAAACCACCGTTTGATTAAATTCCTTTTCGGCATCATCCAGCAGATGATGTTCAATATAATCGGAAATTTCGTCAATATAATAGGGTTCTTCTCCGCACAAAAAATAAACCGGATAATAAATTTTATTTTTTAAGTCGTTGAGAATTTGTTCAAAAGTCATGCAGGTACGATTAATCGTTTTCGTAATAATCGAAATACAAATGCTTTACCGTCAATCCATTGTTAATTAATTGATTCAGGGAATCTATACCAATTTGCAAATGCATTTCCATGAATTGTGCCGAAACTTTCTGGTCGCTTTCCTCGGTCTTAATTCCTTCGGGTATCATGGGCTGATCGGAAACTAAAAGCAATGCTCCGGAAGGAATTTTATTGGCAAATCCAACGATAAAAATTGTAGCCGTTTCCAGGTCAACAGCCATAGCCCGTGTTTTGCGGAGATATTCTTTAAATTCCTCATCATATTCCCAAACCCGGCGGTTGGTCGTATATACCGTTCCCGTCCAGTAATCTCGTTTATGGTCGCGTATGGTTGTAGAAATGGCTTTCTGCAGGTTAAAAGCTGGTAAAGCAGGCACTTCCGGTTGAAAATAATCGTTTGAAGTTCCCTCTCCACGAATGGCTGCTATGGGTAAAATCAGATCACCCACCTTATTTTTTCGTTTTATACCTCCGCATTTTCCAATGAAAAGAGCAGCTTTTGGTTTGATACTACTCAATAAATCCATAACCGTCGCAGCATTGGCACTCCCCATTCCAAAATTAATAATTGTGATACCCTTGGCAGTAGCGCTGGGCATAGGCTTACCTATTCCCTTTATTTCCACTCCATTCATTTCCGAAAACATTTCTACATACCTCTGAAAATTAGTTAATAATATGTATTGCCCGAATTCGTCAAGCCGGGTACCAGTGTAACGTGGGAGCCAGTTTTCTACAATATCCTGTTTTGTTTTCATGTGTTATTAATTTTATTTTTTATTGGTCAAATAGCCTGTCCCGATTTTTCGGGGGAATATCCATAAAATATCATTTTCGGTTTGCTTGGACATTGTCCTTATGGATATTTCATCGCTTCATTTTTTGCAAAGGTAGTGGTTTGAATTTTATTTTATCATTGTAAATTTGTAATATTGGCATTTATATGGAATTTTTCACACATTGCAAATGGTAAAACTTAACTTGCCCGAATATCAATTCAGGATCAGATCAACCGGAAAACGCACAGAAATATTTGATAACCTGCGAAAAAAGTTTGTAGCCCTTACCCCCGAAGAATGGGTAAGGCAAAACTTTATTCAATACCTGATCGTTGAGAAAAAAGTGCCTCAGGGCCTTATAAATGTCGAAATGATGCTGAAATACAATCAGATGACAAAACGCTGCGATATCGCCATTTACGCTACCACCGGCGCGCCCGTCATGATTGTTGAATGCAAAGCTCCGCATATTGAAATTACCCAGGATGTGTTTGACCAGATTGCACGATACAATATGACATTGAAAGTAAAATATCTTGTGGTTACTAACGGATTGAAACATTTTTGTTGTATTATTGATTTTCAAAACAATAATTATAAATTTATACCTGAGTTGCCTCTTTATCAGGATTTTTAATATTATCCATACGATGAACAGAATACTATTTTTAAAAAAAGATAAATCAGCAAAAAAACGGCTGTTAATCCATTCGAAAACAACTTTATTTCTCCTCTTTTTAATTTTAAGCCTGGGAGCATATTCACAAAACGACACCATTGAAGAACAGGGCTTAAACCTTGGATGTGACGTGGCAAGCCGTTTCATTTGGCGGGGAACCGATTACGGGCATTCACCCAGTTTACAGCCTCAGCTATCCTACACCAAAGGATTTTTTACCCTTGGTTCGTGGGGAGCCTATGCTTTAAATTCCGATTATCGCGAAACCGATTTTTTCCTTGATTTTAATTACAAATCTTTTACATTCTCAGTTTGGGATTATTACAGCACCGATACCGTCAGTGGCGGCCACTATTTTAACTATTCAAATAACAATACAAGTCATACATTTGAAGGAATAGCCAAGCTGAATCAGATTGGGCAACTTCCGCTTTCCATAACCGTAGGATATAATTTCTACGGTTCCGATAACACAAACTCAATTTATGCAGAATTAGCTTATTCAGGCAATTATAAAAACATTGATTATCAATTATTTTGTGGTGCAACCCCGCGTAAAGGAGTTTATGCCGACAACTCCGGAGTGGTAAATTTAGGCGGCAGCTTAACAAAATCTATAAAAATTACCGATCATTTTTTGTTGCCTTTGCAGATTTCGCTCATCACCAATCCCGAAGCCGAAAATATTTTTTTAATCGCTGCAATAAGTTTTTAATATTCGTTAATAAAATCGTACTTTTGAACGGGTGTTTTTATATAATATTGTTTTTCAATATGATTGAAAATTAGAATAAAAACTATCCTCGCTTTTCAAATTTGATTCTGATTAATGAAAACTCAAAAAAGAATATTAAGCCTTTTGCTTGCATGTTCGCTATTATTTATCATAGCTTTCTTTATTTTGCAACATGTGCAACTGCAGCAAAAGCGCCTGATTATAAATTCCATTATCCAGCAACAAGAGACTTCCATAAATACGGCATTAAAGATTGAAACAGCACGTATGGCTCAGCCAATTTCCGATAACTCGTCATGGGACGATATGGTAAATTTTGTAAAAGTTCCGGATTATCATTGGGCTGAGGAAAATATAGCTTCCTTCATCAGCACATTTAAAATTAATGCCATTTTTATTTATAATGTAAACAAACAAATCATCTATCAAAAAGGACTTTTCGGAGATAAAACCATTACTGATAATACTTCAGATAATGAAATGATTCCGCAGGATGTTTTTCGTATTTTACTGGAAAAAAGAAGTATACATTATTTTTTAAAAATTAAAGAAGGAATTCTTGAAATAAGTGGCAGTACTATTCATCCATCCTTCGATACGGATCGGAAAACGACTCCCCAGGGATTCTTGTTTTTTGCAAAAATTTGGAACAATGATTATATTGATGATTTTGAAGAACTTACCAATTCCAAAATTAATATTTTATCATTATCCGACCAAAACGCCGATATTAAAGTTGAACCTTCTACCATTGTTAAAAACATAAAACTGACTAACTGGAAAAATCAGCCGGTAGTTTTGGTTTCTTTCACCAGAAATTATCAGTTGATTAATTTGTTTGAGAGTTTAAATTCATTCTTCCTGATATTTTTTATTTTGCTGGCATGTATTATCCTTATCATTTTTTATTTTACTTCCCGTTTATGGGTCTATGTTCCTTTAAAAATGATAAAAATAGCCCTGGAAAAGGAGGATTATCAAAAAGTAAATAAGCTTAAACAATCCAAAACAGAATTCCGGCAAATTGGTTTTTTAATTGATCGGTTTATTAATCAAAAGCATAAACTGGAAAAAGAAATAAACGAACGGAAGTTGGTAAATAAAAAACTCATGTCGCAGGAATTACAACTTGCCACTTCGCTTGATGCAGCCGGACAAGGATTATGGGATTGGAATATTAACAATAACTTTATTTATTTTGATAAAAAATTAAATGAATTACTTGGCGGAATGCCCAAGGAATATCATCTACCATTCAATGAATTTATTGAAATCATTCATCCCAAGGACTGGCCAAAACTTAAGGGATTTATTAAAAAGCTGCTCAATGGCGAAACTACGACTTTTGACATGGAATACCGGGTTAAAAAACTAAACGGAGACTGGATTTGGCTTTATGGCAAAGGAAGAATTATTGAGTTTACGCCTGATGATAAACCTTTACGTATGACGGGAACCATACAGGATATTACCGATCGAGTCAAATTTGTTACCGAATTGTCCAAAGCCAAAAAACAAGCCGAAGCATCGGACAAACTGAAATCGGCTTTCCTTGCCAACATGAGCCACGAAATACGTACGCCCATGAATGGCATTCTCGGGTTTACCGAATTACTCAAAGAACCCGATTTATCTCCCGAAGAACGAAGCAATTACCTTCAAATAGTTGAAAACAGCGGTAACCACCTCCTGAACATCATTAACGATATTGTGGATATATCTAAAATTGAAGCCGACTTAATGAAAATCCACAAAGCCGAATATTCCATTAACGAAATCCTTAACGAATCGTTGCTGTTCTTTTCCGAAAATCAAAAAATCAAAAAAAACAACATTCAACTTCTTCTTAAAAAAGGTCTCCCCGATCAGCAAAGCATTATCCTAACCGACAAAACCCGCCTGAATCAGACTTTAACCAATATTATTGGCAATGCCTGCAAATTCACAACTAACGGTTACATCGAATTTGGTTACCAAAAACAAGACGAAAAAACATTGCTGTTTTATGTAAAAGATACTGGTTTTGGAATACCAAAAAACAAATTACAAGCTATTTTTGAACGTTTTATCCAGGCAGATACTCCGTCGGAGCGTCAACAGGAAGGCACAGGCCTCGGACTGGCTATTTCCAAAGCCCTAGTGGAACTTTTAGGCGGTAAAATTTGGGTCAAATCTGAAATCGGAACAGGTTCAACATTTTATTTTACGATTCCCCTTGAGGTGCCCGCTCGCTTTTCTGATACTTCAAGTTTTACTATCCCAATACCCTCTTCCCTCGACTGGCATGATAAAACCATACTGATAGCCGAAGATATTGAAAGCAATTATTATCTTTTAAAAATCATGCTCCGGAGTACCCAGGCCAAGACGCTATGGGCGCTAAACGGACAGGAATCGGTGGATATGGTAAAACAATATCCTGAAATCAGCCTGGTGCTGATGGATATTCGTATGCCGGTTATGAATGGTTATGAAGCTACTCGTCTGATCAAAAAAATGCGTCCCGACCTGCCGGTTATAGCTCAAACAGCTTATTCGCTTGACGGTGATAAAAACAAATCATTTGAAGCCGGTTGCGACGAATACGTTACCAAACCGGTAAATGCCGGTCAATTACTTGCCAAAATCAACTTTTTCTTTCAAAAAAAATAAATCCATTTATGCCGGAAAGTATTCAGCCAATAATAAGTTTTATTGATAAATCGTTTAATCGCAACCGGGTTCTGGACTATTGTTTATCGCTTTCTGTCTCTGATACCGAACTGGTTTATTGTATACTCGATTCCGGAAAAAATAAATATATCGCCATCGAAAGTTATTCTTTAAATGATGATCTGAAACAAAAACTACCTGCCGAAACTGTATCTGCCAACTCTTTTGAAGGCATTCTACATCATCTCAACCTGCCTTATAATGATTTTCAGTCCATTCATGTAATCATTAACAACCAGAAATCCACTTTAATACCTTTTCCGCTTTACAAGCCGGAAGAAAAAGAAAACTATCTGAATTTTTGTCAGCAAGTGGAACCGGAAGAAGAATTTTTTGCCGACAGATTAATTAACATGCAGGCATTTAATGTTTATGCATTTCCAAAAGCGTTAGTCCAAACCATTAATGAATTATTACCTTCTGCCAGAATTTTCCATTTTTCAAGCAGTATGATTGAAGGATTACTGGTAAGCTATAAAAATCAGAATTCAGAAATTAAAGTCTTTACCAATGTGAGTTCCAATTGCCTGAATATACTGGTGCTTAACGGTAAACAACCGTTGTTTTATAATTCATTTCATTATTCAGTAAAAGAAGATTTCATTTATTTCCTGATTTTTGTTTTCGAACAACTCGGGCTCAATCCCGAAACCACATCCCTGGTTCTGATGGGAGAAATAGAGAAAGAATCGGCCATTTTTGAAACCATCTTTCAGTATATCCGGAATATAAGCTTTATTCCGCGCAACCAGGCAATAGATTACAGTGATGTTTTCGACAAATTACCCTCACATTATTATTACACCCTTTTAAATCATAAACTTTGCGGATTATAAGCGGATCACACCGTGGTCGTCATATTATGGCACCTGCCAACCTGCCGGTGAGGCCTACCACCGACCTTGCCAAGGAAAGCCTTTTCAATATTTTAAATAACAGCATTGATCTTGAAGAAGTTTCAGTTCTCGACCTGTTTGCCGGGACCGGAAATATTTCCTACGAATTTGCTTCCCGCGGCAGCAAGACGGTAGTTGCCGTGGATATTAATTTACGTTGTACTGATTTTATCAAACGAACGGCTGCTATGCTTAATTTTGACGCCATTCAGGTGATAAAATCCAATGTCTTTGGATTCCTGAAATTTGCCAACCGACCGTACGACATTATTTTTGCCGATCCGCCCTATGATATGGAAAATATTCCATTGCTTCCCGACCTGATTTTTCAGAATAATTTACTCAACGATAATGGCTTGCTGATTATTGAACATTCCAGAGACAATGATTTTGCGCTACATCCCAATTTTAGCCATATCAGAAATTACGGCAAGGTAAATTTCAGCTTTTTTGAAAACAAAAACAAAACGGATAATCCTGAATTAATACGTTAGTATTTCAACCAATCCTTTTTTAATTTCCCGGAGTTGATCTTCGGTAATTTCGCCCAGTTTTCTGATGAATCTTTCCGCCGTAAGAGTTCGTATCCGGAATGTAATTATCTCAGAATCCTGCTCCAATCCGTTTATCGCGTCTTTTTTCAGAATCAGACAGCCAGCATAATTTTTAACTTTAGTACTTAAAGGGCATATAATAGAAATTCCAAGATGATCGTTCATGGAATTGCCGCTGATAACTACCACCGGACGTATTCCACGTTGCTCGCTGCCTTTCACCGGATTGAGATCGGCAAGATAAATTTCCCGTTGCTTCATTCTTCAAGCATTTTGATAAAATCCTCAAGACCTTCTTCGGCCATTACCGAAATTTCAGGGTCGTTTTTTGCCTTGCGGAACGAAAGAACATATTCCGCTTTGCGTAAGCGTTCAAAATAAAGATTCAAAGCGCTTTCGATGAGTTTATTTTTCGGAATTTTCAGCTTTTCAGCATATTCGTTCACTTTTCCAAACAAATCCGGGGGCAAAGTGCTGGAATAAGTTATTACGTTTTTCATTTTTAATATTTTTTACAAATATAAACAATATTTTCGTTTTGTAAATAAGATTCATCTTTTTAAAAGAAGTTTTCACGAATAAACGTTAAAATACCGTACTTTTGCCCTCCAAAATAAATTCATCGATGATAGAAACCCTGATTGCCGGTAAAACGGTGGATGCTGTCCAAAAACTTTACGGACAAGAGGTAAAACCCGAAAGCATTAGTTTGCAAAAAACCAGGCCCGAATTTGAAGGCGACCTTACCCTTACCGTTTTCCCGTTGACTAAAATTTCGCGGAAAGCACCCGAACTTACCGCTAATGAAATTGGCAATTATCTGGCGGAAAATCTTCCAGAAATAAAACGTTTCAATGTTATCAAGGGGTTTCTGAATTTAGTGATAGACGACAACTATTACCTCCGTCATTTTTATCAAAACCTTAATATCCCGAACTACGGCTATACCAAAGAGGGCGATTCAAAACCGGTGATGGTGGAATATTCCTCACCAAACACCAATAAACCTTTGCATCTCGGTCATATCCGCAATAATCTTTTAGGATGGTCGGTGGCCGAAATACTGAAAGCCAACGGGAAAAAGGTGATTAAAGTAAACCTGGTGAACGACCGCGGCATTCACATCTGCAAATCCATGCTTGCCTGGCAACGCTGGGGAAACGGGGAAACACCCGAATCGTCGGGAATGAAGGGCGACCATCTGATCGGAAAATATTACGTAATGTTCGACCAGGAGTACAAAAAGCAGTTGGCAGAACTTAAAACTTCAGGAATGAGCGACGAAGAAGCCGCCAACCAGGCTCCGCTGATGGGTGAAGCCCGCGAAATGCTTCAGAAATGGGAAAAACAGGATGCCGAAACCATCCGCCTGTGGAAAATGATGAACGAATGGGTTTACAAGGGTTTCGACGAAACGTACAAACGCTTAGGTATTGATTTTGATAAGATTTACTACGAATCACAAACTTATCTCTTAGGAAAAAAGTTGGTTGAAAATGGTCTGAAAGATCAGGTTTTATTCCGCAAGGACGACGATTCCGTATGGGCCGACCTTACCAGCGACGGCCTGGACGAAAAATTACTCCTCCGCTCCGACGGCACTTCTGTTTACATGACCCAGGACCTGGGAACCGCCAAATTACGCTACGATGAATTCGAGGCCGAAAAGATGATTTATGTAGTAGGCAACGAACAAAACTACCATTTTGATGTGCTGAAACTCGTCCTGAAAAAGCTGGGTTATGACTGGGCGGAGAACATTTTGCACCTTAACTATGGCATGGTGGAGCTGCCCGAAGGCAAGATGAAATCGCGCGAAGGAACCGTGGTGGATGCCGACGACCTGATGGACGAAATGTATACCACCGCCAAAGAAACTACCGAACAATTGGGCAAAAGCACCGATTTCACACCCGGAGAGCTCGACCATCTCTATCACATTGCCGGTCTTGCCGCTCTTAAATATTTTATTTTAAAGGTTGATCCGAAAAAGAATATGGTTTTCAATCCCAAAGAATCCATTGACTTTAACGGAAACACCGGAACGTTTATTCAATATACCTACGCAAGGATACAGTCGGTGCTCAGGAAAGCGCCTCCTATGCCCCAGGGTGCGAACAATGAAAAGCCGGTGGCTTGCCTTCCCAAAGAAAAAGAATTATTGAAGCTGATTTACGACTTTCCGGCTGCCGTTAAACTTGCCGGCGATACGCTGAGTCCTGCCCAGATAGCCAACTATACCTTCGATTTAGCCAAGGAATTCAACCAGTTTTACCACGACATCACCATACTCCAGGAAGAAGACCCCATCAAAAAGCAGTTCCGTATCGCTTTGGCGAAATTCACCGGAACGGTCATCAAAAACGCCATGCATCTGTTGGGAATTGAAGTGCCGGAAAGGATGTAAAATTGTTCTTCGCCTTATCTTTTAACTACCATTTTCAACAGTCCGATTTTTTATACAACTGACTTTTTTCGATTTAGATAGAAAAAATGTTATGGATTAAGGATTTTCCGCTTTGCAATAATTATATTTCATTTTACCATTCACCAGAAAGCCATTCTTAATTTATTACTCTAAAATTTTCTTTTTCTTTTCCGATACCAATGTTTATAATTTTTTGGCATTTTATTGCTTACAATAGGTATCCTGTTATTACTAAGAATTTGTTTTATTACATTTGCTGAACGGTCAAATTGTATAGCTAAATCTTCTATTTCAACTCCTTTAAAATATCGTCTTATTATCTCTTCTTCTTTTTTTTCTTCTAGGGTTTTAGGTAATTTCCTTTTTTCTATAATATCCTTCGGCAATTCATTTTTATAGATCGTAAGGATTTCAATTATTTTGACAAGAATCGCAGGATTAATCTTTATTGTTTGTGTTTGAAAGCTTTCGAAATCATCACGAATTATTTGCTGTATGGCCACATAAAGTTTCCCGTTTTCATGTTTAACAAGGTCTATAAGAAACGAACTCTTGCCATGCTCAAGCAAAATTGTTTTTATTATTTCTTCCATTTTCTGGTTGGAATTATTTCAATGACGAAGATTAATTACAAGCCTTAAATCCTTTAATACGCAATCCTAAAAATTCCAAATAAAAACGGAGTCCTTTCTCTTTCAACACTGTATTCATTTTTTAATTCACTTGATCAAGCTATTTTTTATCAATTTCTTTATTCTTTTTAGGTGCTAACCGTTTAGCATTTTGTTTACTGACTACTTTTTTCCCTGTCTTTTCCTCAATTTCTCTTCTCGTGTTCCCAGCTATGGTACCGCCTTGTTTGGCAATTACACGACTATCATCAAATGTTTTAGGGTTCTTTTCTTTCGAAATTTCGGTTGTGGTAGCTTCTGCAAGCATGTTCAAAACTAATTCCAAATTGGTCATGTGGTCACGAAGGTTTTCTTTTTTGAGGTCTTTGAATTCTTTATACTGCTTCGTAGTAAACCCGCTCCATGCTTTTGATATTTCATCAGTAAGAATTGCATATTCCTGTCCTTTCTGAACTCCACGTGTTTCCCATTCATCGGTGAGTTCTTTTCGTATTTCAATACTTTTTAGCCGCTGATTAATCCACTCTTTTGAATAGCCTTTACGCAAATAGGTTTCCATCAAACGGTCAATACCTTTTTCAGGGTCTTCAATTTCATCAATCCTTTCGCTCCCAACACGGGCAAGCCAAAGTTTAAATGGTTCGGCTTTGGGCGATGGCACTGATTGAATAAGCCTGAACAGTTGCTCGGTATCAGCAACGTCGGTAAGCCGCATTTTACCATCAGCTGCTTGCATTTTCAAACCGTGACAATTCGTCACGGTTTCATTTCCTTCTCCTTTTAACCTTTGCTTAAGTTTTCTCCAATAAGCTTGAGCATCTATACTTTCTGTTAATACCCCAATCACATCAACGATTGAAAAATACCATTTTTCCTGCTCATCGTCCCAGTGGGTACGTATTTGCTTATCATTAAATAATCTTATAGCCGTTTCTTTTGTCATAATTCAATCCGCTTAAATTTTTCAGTTGGTTACATTTTGTAACTTACTTGTTATTTATTTGCAAAACTGTTCTTGTCATTTCTATTTGAGAACATCAGTATATCTAAAATCAAGGTAATTTAGTTTTGTTTTACCAAGTAAATCCTTTCTCATAGCTATAACAATGTCTCCAATTGCTTTTCGTCCTGCATCATGATCTGGTTCTTGTCCTTTTGAATCAATAACTAGTTTTACTAAGTTATTGATCGCTATTACAACTTCATCAGAAGAATAAATCCAAGATTTATATTGCTCATCAAAAAACCTCTTTTTTGTTTCATAATTTGCTGATTCACCAACAAACCCCTGAAGAAGTATAAGTAAGTTTGAATATTTTTCTTCTCTAAATTTTAATACTGCTTCAAATTTTTTGGATTTGGAAGCAAAGTAATAAGAAACAAAGCCGCCGACAATAGCTGATACTAATGCTAAAATCGATGTAACAAAAAATAATGTATGGTCTGTCATTTTTTTATTATTTATAATTTTAAAGTAAAAGATGATTGGAAGTGGGGAGTTGGATTTCCTTACCTTCTATCCTGAATTCAGAATTAATTAGCTATTATATCCAATGTCTTATCGTTTTGATTGCACATATTATTTTTTATTGGTGTCCAATATCTTTATAACCTCAATTTTTCTTCTATTTGTTCCAACTCTCTTTATAAATCTCAGTCTTCCTACAGCCCAACAAATATACTTTTAAAATACCATCCAAATAATAAAAGCGGTGTCCCCTTCCCTCAACACCGCCTTCATTCTTCAATCTAAATTCCCAAATCTGAAATTTGCTTACTGCTTACTGCCTACTGAAATCTCAAATCTCAAATCTAAAATCTGCAATCTCAAATCCCCTACGCCGGCGTTTCCGGTTTATTACCGCCCTTGCCTCCTTCGCTACGCATTTTTTTGATGATATGAGTCAGGGTGAAATTAGGTAATTGTTCCGGTTGAGTATACTTAAAGATACGTTTGCCGGCATCCATAATGGCTGCACAGTCGGCCCAAAGAGCCATCAGTACGACGGAATTTGCATTCACTGCTTCTTCTAACGCTTGTATCTTCTTGTTCTGGTCGTCGGCAAGGTCGGCTATTGTCTCATTTCTTGCCGTTAAGTCATCTATCATCGCCTGCTTAAGACCTTTTTCCGTAAGGATTTCTTTGTTATGGTCTACTAACTGAATAAATTCGCCAAGACTTTTTTCTAATTTTTCGGCATCCTGGCCATTAATACATTTACGAATCTCTTTAAAATTGAAAAGGCGAGCGGGGTCCTTCAGATTCGTGGAAGCCATTTTAACATATCCCTCTGTTAAATCGAGCAAAGGGCGAAGGGCGAGCATGTTTGTTTCAAGCAATTGGGTTACTTGCGACAAATCGCCCAGAAATAATTTGGTCGAAATCAAATTTTCAACGGCGCTGATGTGGGTATCCAACGCATCTGAAAAAGCCTGACCAAATTCAGGAGAATAATCCGTGAACTGTTGCCGGAACTGTATCAGTAGGCCTCGCTGCCAACGAGCCACTGGCAATAGTTCTTCAATACGAACTGGCAATTTCAATTTTGACATAAAAGAACTTTTTTGATTATACAAATATATAAACAAATTTTTAGTTCACACTTTCGTATTTATATTTTTTAAAATTTTAAGTATGAATCTATACCAAAAAGTTTTTTTCGCCGCAAAAGCACAAAAACTCCAAACTTCACCAAAGTTATTTGTTTGATATTATTTGTTTCGTGGATTTTTGTGATTTAGTGGCATTTTAAATTGTTTACTCTTCGGCATAGGACTCAAGTAAATAAACTCCGATCTATCGAATGCCTCTGAAAAACTATTAAGGGCTTCGGATTAATTAAAAAAGGCTCTGGCTGACTATCGATGGTTTCGGATTGATTAAAAATGGCTTCCGGCTAATTACAGATAGCTTAGGATTGATTATAAATAGCTCTGGCTGGTTACCAATGGCTTCGGATTATAAATAAATAGCTCTGGCTGGTTACCGATGGCTTAGGATTACGAATAAATAGCTCTGGCTAACTACAGAGGACTTCGGATTATAAATAAATAGCTCTGGCCGGCTACCGATGGCTTCGGATTGCAAATAAATAGCTCTGGCTAACTATCGGCGACTTAGGATTGCTAAAAAACAGCGCTGGTCAATTATTGAGGACAAAAAAATGACTATTTTCGCCCTCCGAAAACAAGCCGACAATGGATTTTATCGAAACCCTGCAAATGGGAAGCGAACGGGCAGTCGCCGACATGGTAATAGCGATGATCGGCAACGATCCTGTGCGTTTCGAAGAAGTATTCACGCTTACGTTCACCCGCCCCTACCCCATCAATATGCGGGCTGCACGCGCCATTCAGCTTTGTTGCGAAAAAAATCCCCGGCTCATCTACCCACACCTGTCCAAAGCAATGGATGTGATGCTCCATTCGAAGATCGACGGCGTAAAACGTAATTTTCTGAAGATATTTGCCGAATTCATACCCCTGGAAGATATCGGCGATCCGGGTCTGCTGCTCGACACCTGTTTCCACTGGCTTATGGATACTGCACAGAATCCCGCTCTTTGCTATTATTGCATGGATTTTATAGCCCGGATGGTAAAAAAGGAACCCGATCTGCGTTATGAGCTGGAAGCCGTCATCGAAATCCGCCTTCAATACGATAAATCGCCTTCGTTTCGTAACAAAGCTGGGAAAATAGCCAAATTTCTTGCTCAAAAATAAGAGCCAATAACAATATTTTTGTACCTTTAGCCTGTCAATATCAGCAGGTATGTTGAACACGTTTCATCAATATCCGTTTGTAAGGCTTCTGTTGCCGTTGATCGCAGGAATCGCAGTCGCCTCGATTGCCGGGAGCACGTTCATTCTCCCGTCAGGATATATTTTGGCTTCGCTAATTGTAGTCATCGCTTTGGCAATATTATCGTGGCGTTATTTGAACTGGCGCAGGCGATGGATATTCGGATGCGGTTTGTTTCTCTTCATCATGATTTGTGGTTATGAGCTAACCCTGCTAAAAACCGAAAAACTAAACAACGCTTTCTTTGGAAAATACTACCAGCCCGGCGATTTATGGACAGCCCGGCTCACGGAACCTATCCAGGAAAAGGATAATTCCAACAAAGCGGTGGTCATGGTAACCGGAATAAATAAAAAAGGTCGCTGGGTGGCTACCCGAGGCAAGGCTATCGTTTATTTCGGAAAAGATACGTTATCGTCGGCCTTACGCTACGGCGACTGTCTGATGCTCGATGTGAAGCTTAGCAATGTTAAACCACCCTCCAACCCGTGGCAGTTCGATTACCAAAATTACTTAGCCAATAAAGGGGTTTATCATCAGGCTTTCGCCTATCCGCAAAGCTGGCAAAGGCTGAAATCGGGGGAAGGTTCGCCGCTGTATGCCTTTGCCTACCGCCTGCGCGATAAATTTCTCAGGATATTCGAACAAAACGGCATCCGCGACAAAGAATATGCCGTTGGTTCGGCATTGATTCTGGGCTATACCGATAAGCTGGATGCCGATCTGATGAAGGAATACTCCGGCTCGGGAGCCATGCACATCCTTTCGGTCTCGGGACTGCACGTGGGCGTGATTTACCTGGTGCTGAACTATCTTTTATTTTTCATGAACAAACGCCGGAGCACCCGGCTAATCAAAGAACTGATACTTTTTACCTGTATCTGGTATTATGCGCTGCTCACGGGTTTGTCGCCGGCTGTGCTCCGTGCCACGACCATGTTCAGCTTTGTGATTGTGGGAAATATCCTGAACCGGCACGCCAACATCTACAATTCATTGGCTGCTTCGGCTTTCTTTCTGTTGCTTGTAAATCCCTGGTTTATTACCGATGTGGGATTCCAGCTTTCCTATCTTGCCGTTGCCGGAATTGTGATGCTTCAACGCAACATTTACAACCTGTGGCTGCCCGAGAACCGTCTCCTCGATCAAATCTGGCAATTGGTTGCCGTTTCCATCGCAGCCCAAATGACTACCTTTCCGCTTTCGCTGTTTTATTTCCATCAGTTTCCCAACTATTTTCTGATCACCAACCTCATCGCCATTCCGCTCTCAAGCCTCGTGATTTATTCGGGCATGCTTGTTCTTCTAACGTCGCCCATTGCCTGGCTAAGTCATTTCTTTTCACACCTGATGATTTGGTTGCTGACGGACTTAAACTTTATTGTAAAGTATATCGAAGAACTTCCTTTTGCCATGTTTCAGCATGTTTTCATTTCCAGGGACGAAATGTTTTTGTGCTACCTGATCATCTTTAGCCTGGTGATTTATTTCAGTGTTTTCCAAAAGATTTATTTCCGTTTGGCTTTAGCCGGATTGTTTGTGTTGATTTTCGCCCTTTTTATCCGGACAATTCAGCAAACGAATCAGCAGAAGTTTATCGTTTACAGCGTCAAAAAGTCATCGGCTTTTGATTTTATCGACGGAAAACAACACCTGTTTTTAACCGACACTTCCCTTTTCAGCGACGACAAGGCGCTATCTTTCAATATTCAGAACAATTGGTTTGCCCTGGGATTGCGGAAGCATTATGCGCTTCCTTTTTCTGACAACCAACAGCTTACCATTAACCATATCTTTAAAAAAGGCCATTTTGTTCAGTTGGGCGATCAACGTTTTGCCATTATCGACCCTTCATTCCATAAAGTTGCTATTCCCTGCAAATTAAAAGTAAATTACCTTATCGTATCGCATAATCCTGAGTTCAAAATCTCCGATTTACTCCACCAATACGATCCCGGAATGGTGATTTTTGATTCTTCCAATCCGTTGTATAAAATAAAAAAATGGAAGCAAGAGTGTCAACAGCTTGGTTTACCTTCGTATTCCGTACCCGAATCGGGAGCTTTTGTTAAAGATATTTAAAAAACTTGCTTTCAGCCATAAATTATTGTACTTTTACATCACCATTTTAATCAACCATAACCCAACTAAAACTAAACAGCTATGAAAGATTTATCAAAAGTATTGCTCTCCCTCATCGTTGGAGCTGCTGCCGGGGCTGCTGCCGGGTTATTACTCGCACCTGACAAAGGCGAGAACACCCGTAAAAAAGTCAAGGATTCGTTTAACGATTTGAGTGAAAAAGCGAAAAAAGCTCTTCGCAAAGAAAAAGAAATTAAAGACGAAGAACCAGCTTAAACAAATCAGGCAAAACCGGCTTCCATAGCTGGTTTTGCTTTTTACTTCCTTTAAAATGAGATTTTATGCTTTCACTATTTAAAGAGATCAAAACGTATTTAGAAACCCGATACAACATCGCGCGACTGGATATTACCGAAAAAATTATCGTTATTGTCAGCCTGGTTCTTCAGGTGATCATCATTGTGATGCTGGCGTCTGTTATTTTATTCTTCCTTTCCTTTGCCCTGGCTAACTTTTTAGGCACATATTGGAATAATCCGGGCTTAGGTTTTCTTACCGTTACCGGCTTATATATTCTTCTTTTACTGATTTTCATTATTTTCAGAAAAGCTTTAATTATTAAGCCATTGAGTAAAAAGCTTATTCAATTACTTTTGAACCAGCACAGGGAGGAAGAAGATGAAGACGACGATATTTAGCAACATCCATTCCCTCGAAGATATTCGTAAACGGAAGTTCCAGCTTCAGCAAAAGTTGGATATAACGGAAAAATCAATTTCTGACAAAACAGACATAACCAAACTATTATTCAATTCCAGCGAAAGACTAAGCAGTCTTTTTGGTGAAAAGGACAAAACATCGGAAATAATAGGATACTTGCTGCCGTTGGGAATAAAATATTTGCTCCGGCAAATACGAAACAATCCGAAAAAGAAACCTTTTAAACGGGTATTAATTTACTCCGCCTTGGGAAGCCTGACCGCTTTCTTGGTTTACCAATATTTCAAAAAACGGAAAGAAAAATCCGAAGAATAATTTTATCGAATAATCACCTACATTTATACCTGTATACTTTTTAATGAAGCGGTTACTACTTTTTATTGCCCTATTCTTTAGCATCTCTCTTTCCGGACAGACCATCAGCGATTATCAGTCGTATTATGCCCTGGCTTTTACTTCAAAAACGAAACAACCGTATGTTGTTCTACGGAAGTTTATTCAAAATGGTAAAACGCATTATCTTGCCGTTGATCCGTTCAACTTGTCCAGCCGAATTTTTGAAGCACGAAAGTTAGACATTCGAACTACCGGAAATTTTTCAGACATCGCATCGAAACTGGAACACACTCCCTATATCAAGAGTCTGAAATTAGTGAAAACCAACGATCAGGCTGTGCAGGATGCCGGCATTACCCACCTGAACCCAACAGGCAAAGGCGTTTTCCTGACCATAGATTTATGTCCATCGCAGCGACCTTTGGACCGTGTTGTTTTCACTGAGATCATGGAAGAATTTGGAAACGTGGAATCACCGGTACCTCTTGCCATTTCGATAACCGGTGTATGGATAAAAAAACATCCCGATGACCTTGCCTGGCTTCAGAAGCTAATCAGAAGAAATAAAATAGCTGTACTTTGGATTAATCATACCTATAATCATCGAACAAGCAAGAAACTTCCGCTCACACAAAATTTTATGCTCGAAAAAGGCACTAACATTCCTTTTGAAATCCTGGAAAACGAAAAATTAATGATTGAACAGAATTTGCTTCCCTCTGTTTTTTTCCGCTTCCCGGGCTTGGTTTCCGATACTGCCCTATTTAACAAGGTTACCAGTTTTGGTTTAATACCCGTTGGCAGTGATGCCTGGCTTGCCAAAAATCAAACACCTACCGAAGGAAGTATCGTGCTAATCCATGCTAATGGCAATGAACCCTATGGTATTAAAAAGTTTATCGAACTAATAAAAAGCGAAAAGCGGAACATTAAATCCCAAAACTGGTTGTTGATGGATTTAAGAGAAGGATTGGATAAAGAAGAAAAAACGAACAATGATTAAAAACGAAATTATGGAAAAGAATTTTGCACTCGTTACCGGGGCTTCCGGTGGAATGGGTTTGGAATTTGCCCGTTTGCTGGCAAAGGACAACTATAATCTGTTATTAATTGCCCGCAGTGAAAACAAACTGAAAAGCATTGCTTCTGAATTAGAAATACAATATGCTATCAAGGTTTTAATACAGGTAAAAGATTTATCCCATCCCTCGGCTGCTGATGAAATTTTTGAATTTACCCATCAAAATAATCTTATTGTTGATGTTTTGATCAACAACGCCGGTTTTGGGAATTTTGGCTTTTTTACCGAAACGGCTATTCAAAAAGAAATAGAAATGATTGACCTTAATATTAAAGCTTTAACCGTGATGACAAAACTTTTTGTCAAAGAAATGGTGGCACGGGGCAAAGGTAAAATATTAAATATTGCGTCTACGGCTGCGTTTCAACCGGGTCCTTTGATGGCAGTTTACTATGCAAGCAAAGCTTACGTTTTGTCGTTCTCCGAAGCCCTATCCAACGAATTGCAAGGAACAGGTGTAACAGTTACGACCTTATGCCCCGGACCAACCCACACGGGTTTTGAAAAAGCGGCTTCGTTGCAGGAATCCGGGTTGTTTAAAACCATGAAACCTGCCATCGCATCAGATGTTGCATTATTTGGTTACAAAGCTTTGATGAAGGGAAAGACTATGGTTATTTATGGATGGTTGAATAAGTTAATGGTATTTGCCAACCGGATCACTCCGCGAACCATAATTGTAAAAATAGTACGAAAAATATCTGAAAAAATCTAAAAAAAAATCCTGGCTCCGAAGATTCAGAGCCAGGATTTTTAACTTAACCTTAAGAGGTTATGCCTGAGCCGTTGGTCCGGTAATAGGCAATGGAAAGCCTTCCATGTCGTCTTTAATGTTACCGTGCACTGATTCATACTTGGCAAGATTTTCTTTTAATGCCCGATATAAACGTTTAGCATGCTGAGGGGTTAAAATAATTCTTGATTTCACTTTAGCTTTCGGAATGCCTGGCATCATTTTAACAAAATCGATGAGAAATTCCGAGTTAGAATGAGTGATAACTGCTAAATTAGAATAGATACCTTCGGCAATTTCTTCACTAAGTTCAATATTTAATTGGTTCTGATTTTCTGGTTTATTCATTTTAGACAAATTTTTATGATTATTCATTTTTTGATGCCATAAGGGTATCATATTCTTCTTTTGAGCCAACGATAAGGTTATCATATTCGCGTAAGCCTGTTCCTGCCGGAATTTTATGTCCTACAATAACATTTTCCTTCAAACCAAGCAAGTCATCACGTTTAGCGCTTATGGCAGCAACGGTAAGTACTTTGGTAGTTTCCTGAAATGAAGCAGCCGAAATAAAGCTCTTGGTTTGCAGCGAAGCCTTGGTAATACCCTGTAAAACCTGAAAAGCAGTAGCTGATTTAGCATCACGGGCTTCAACCAGTTTTTTATCTTTACGTTTAAGCAACGAATTTTCATCGCGGAGCTTACGTGCACTGATAATCTGTCCTGCTTTAAAATTTACGGAATCACCGGGGTTTTCCACTACTTTTTTACCGAATATTTCATCGTTTTCTTCCTGGAAATCAATTTTATTAACTAATTCTCCTTCAAGGAATTTGGTATCGCCCGGATCTTCCACTTCTACTTTACGCATCATTTGGCGCACGATAACTTCAAAATGCTTGTCGTTAATTTTTACACCTTGCAAACGATATACTTCCTGAATTTCATTAACGATGTATTCCTGAACTTTCATCGGTCCTTTAATTGCCAGAATATCAGCAGGAGTCATAGCGCCTTCCGAAAGCGGAGTACCCGCTTTGACATAGTCGTTTTCCTGTGCCAAAATCTGTTTGGACGTAGGAATAAGATAACTTTTTTCCTCGCCAGTTTTGGAGGTTATGATTACCTCACGGTTACCACGTTTCAATTTTTTAGCAAAAGAAACTACACCATCAATTTCAGAAACAATTGCCGGATCGGATGGATTACGAGCTTCAAAGAGTTCGGTAACGCGAGGTAAACCACCCGTGATATCGCCGGCTTTACCAACGGCACGCGGGATTTTTACCAATAATTCACCGGCTTTGATCGTATTGCCATCTTCCACAACAATGTGGGATCCTACAGGAATATCATAGGTTCTGATTTCTTCACCTGAAGGAGATAAAACTCTGATTGACGGATTTTTTGTCTTCTGACGTGATTCGATAATTACTTTATCGTGATATCCTGTCTGATCATCAGATTCTACCCTGTAAGTAACATTTTCAATGATATTATCAAATGATATTTTACCACTGACTTCCGATAGAATGACTGCATTATAGGGATCCCAATCGCTGATTAAATCACCTTTTTGAATATCATCCCCATTTTTAAAGTACAAGTTAGCACCATAAGGAATATTACCTGAAGTAAGAATAATTTTTGTGTTTACATCAACGATTCTCATTTCAGCCGAACGACCTAAAACGATATCATATACCTTACCTTCAGCATTGGTATATTCAATGCTACGTAATTCATCGATTTCGAGTTGACCTGCATATTTAGAAACAATACGGGAAGATGAAGCAATATTGGCACCAGCCACACCACCAACATGGAATGTACGCAAAGTAAGCTGTGTACCAGGCTCGCCAATGGATTGAGCTGCAATAACTCCCACGGCTTCACCTTTTTGAACAAGATGTCCGGTTGCAAGATTACGTCCGTAACATCTTGTACATACTCCGTGTTTTGATTCGCAGGTTAAAACAGAACGAATTTCAACGGATTCTATAGGAGAATGTTCGATAATTTCACAAATTTCCTCCGTCAATTCCTCGCCGGCTTTAACAATTAGGGCGCCAGTTTGAGGATGATAAATATCATGTAATGTGGTACGTCCTAAAATTCTCTCATACAAAGTTTCAACAACTTCTTCATTCTTTTTCAAAGCAGTTGTTGGCAGACCACGAAGGGTTCCACAATCCTCTTCGGTAATAATAACATCCTGTGAAACATCCACCAGACGACGTGTAAGATAACCAGCATCGGCTGTTTTCAGAGCAGTATCTGCCAACCCTTTACGGGCACCGTGCGTAGAAATAAAGTATTCGAGAACCGAAAGTCCTTCTTTAAAGTTGGAAAGAATAGGGTTTTCAATGATTTCGCCGCCGGAAGCACCCGATTTTTGTGGTTTTGCCATCAGACCCCTCATCCCTGAGAGCTGACGGATTTGTTCTTTAGAACCACGGGCACCTGAATCAAGCATCATATAAACAGGATTAAATCCCTGTTGATTTTTTGCAAGTTGCTTCATCAATGTATTGGTAAGCGATGAATTACAATGAGTCCAAATATCAATAATCTGATTATATCGCTCATTGTTGGTAATAAATCCCATGTTGTAATTGCTCATTACTTCATCTACTTCTGCATTTGCATCATGAATAAGTGATTCTTTGGCTTCGGGGATGATAACATCACCAAGGTTAAAGGAAAGTCCACCTTTGAAAGCCATCGTATAACCAAGATTTTTAATATCGTCGAGGAAATTAGCAGCTTTTTGGTTGTTGGTTTTCTTTAAAATATCACCAATAATATCGCGAAGTGCTTTTTTAGTAAGTAATTGATTTATATAACCATATTCTTCCGGCACTACCTGATTAAATAATACACGTCCGACGGTAGTATCTATCATTTTTATCACAGGTTTCCCATCTTCTACCGTTTTGGTACGAACCTGAATAGTAGCATGAAGATCAACACGTTTTTCATTATATGCAATAATTACTTCCTGCGGAGAATAAAATTTCATTCCCTCGCCTTTTACAATATGACCTTCCTCGGAAAGACGGGCTTTGGTCATATAATAAAGTCCAAGTACCATATCCTGAGATGGAACGGTAATAGGAGCTCCGTTTGCCGGATTCAAAATATTATGAGAAGCAAGCATTAAAATCTGTGCTTCGAGTATGGCAGCATTTCCCAAAGGAACATGAACGGCCATCTGGTCACCGTCGAAGTCGGCATTGAAAGCAGTACAAACCAACGGATGCAACTGAATAGCCTTTCCTTCAATAAGTTTAGGCTGAAAAGCCTGTATACCCAAACGGTGCAGGGTTGGAGCACGGTTAAGCATTACCGGATGACCTTTCAAAATATTTTCAAGTATATCCCAAACAACAGGATCCTTGCGGTCAACAATTTTTTTGGCAGATTTAACGGTTTTTACAATGCCTCTTTCCAGCATCTTACGGATAATGAATGGCTTGAATAATTCAGATGCCATATCTTTAGGCAAACCACATTCATTCAAATGAAGTTCGGGACCAACGACGATAACCGAACGTCCTGAATAGTCAACACGTTTTCCGAGCAAATTCTGACGGAAACGTCCCTGTTTACCTTTTAAGCTATCACTTAACGATTTAAGTACACGGTTAGAATCAGTTTTAACGGAACTTGCTTTACGTGAATTATCGAGCAATGAATCAACGGCTTCCTGAAGCATACGTTTTTCATTACGCATAATAACATCAGGAGCTTTTATTTCGATCAAGCGTTTAAGACGATTGTTACGGATAATTACCCGGCGATAAAGGTCATTTAAATCGGAAGTAGCAAACCTGCCACCATCCAAAGGAACTAATGGGCGTAATTCGGGTGGGATAACCGGGACAACTTTAATAACCATCCATTCGGGGCGGTTTTCTATACGTTTTTGGGCATCGCGGAATGCTTCAAAAACATGTAAACGCTTGAGAGCATCCTGTTTACGTTGTTGAGAAGTTTCGGTATTCGCTTTATTGCGCAAATCATACGAAACCTGATCCAAATTTATACGTGAAAGCAAATCGTATAAAGCCTCAGCGCCCATTTTCGCAATAAACTTATCGGGATCATCATCATTAAGATATTGATTTTCTTTTGGAAGCTTATCTATAACATCAAAATATTCTTCTTCTGAAAGAAAATCGAGATAGTTTATTCCATCATCTTTTTTGATGCCAGGATTTATTACAACATATTTTTCGTAATAAATGATAGTATCAAGTTTTTTTGTTGGGAGTCCTAAAAGGGCGCCTATTTTATTGGGCAGGGAACGGAAGAACCATATATGTGCAACGGGAACAACCAGTTGAATGTGTCCCATCCGTTCACGACGTACTTTTTTTTCGGTTACTTCTACACCGCAGCGATCGCAAACAATACCCTTATATCTAATTCTTTTATATTTTCCGCAATGGCATTCCCAATCCTTAACCGGACCAAAAATGCGTTCGCAGAACAAACCGTCGCGTTCGGGTTTGTAGGTCCGGTAATTAATTGTTTCGGGTTTTAAAACTTCCCCACTCGAACGTTCTAATATTGTTTCGGGTGATGCCAGACTAATAGTAATACTGGAAAAAATACTGTTTGGTGTGTTTTCTTTTCTGAAAGCCATTTTTTAGTTTATTTTACAATGTCAGATAACAAGGCTCAAAAAAATATCAAATCTTATAAGGTAACACACCGTGTATGAACGGATGTGTTACCGGCACGCATTTATTCAAAAGTTATATTCAGGCAAAGGCCTCTTAACTCATGAATCAGAACGTTAAAGGATTCAGGTATACCTGGATTAGGCATATTTTCTCCTTTGACTATGGCTTCGTATGCTTTGGCTCTTCCTATCACATCGTCCGATTTGATGGTATCAACTTCCTGAAGGATATTGGAAGCTCCAAAAGCTTCTAAAGCCCACATTTCCATTTCACCAAAACGCTGACCTCCAAATTGAGCTTTACCTCCAAGAGGTTGCTGAGTAATAAGTGAATAAGGTCCAATAGAACGGGCATGCATTTTATCGTCAACCATATGATGTAATTTCATCATATAAATATAGCCAACGGTTGCCGGTTGGTCGAAACGTTCGCCCGTACCTCCATCATACAGATAGGTTCTGCCGTTATGCGGGAGGTTTGCATCATCTAAATATTGGTTAATTTCCTGAATTGATGCACCGTCAAAAATAGGAGTGGCAAATGTTTTATCTAATTTATGCCCAGCCCAACCTAAAACGGTTTCATAAATCTGGCCAAGGTTCATACGTGATGGTACGCCCAAAGGGTTCAATACGATGTCCACCGGAGTTCCATCTTCAAGGAAAGGCATATCTTCCCGGCGAACTATTCTGGCAACGATACCTTTGTTTCCGTGGCGTCCTGCCATTTTATCGCCAACTTTGAGTTTGCGTTTTTTGGCAACATATACTTTGGCCATTTTTATAATGCCACTTGGCAATTCATCGCCAACGGACGCTACAAACTTTTTGCGGTTGTATATACCCAGTATTTCTTTGTGCTTAATATTGTAATTATTAATAAGCTCCTTTATCAGATCGTTTTTTTCTTTATCTGAAGTCCATTTATTGGGATTAACATTGGAATAATCAATTCCCATTAATAATTTTTGAGTAAACTTTGCTTTTTTCGGGACAAGTTCATCTTTAAAATTATTATAAATTCCCTGACAAGATTTTCCGCTTACCAGAATCAAAAGTTTATCAACAAGTTTAGTCTTTAACAATTCGCTATCTTTCAGAAAATCATCATCTAACTTTTTGATAACATCTTTTTCTTTAACTTTTGTTTTACGATCCTTAATAATGCGCGAGAAGAGTTTTTTATCAACCACAACTCCCTTCATCGAAGGGGGAGCTTTGAGAGAAGCATCTTTTACATCGCCGGCTTTGTCACCAAATATTGCACGAAGTAATTTTTCTTCAGGAGTTGGATCGCTTTCGCCTTTAGGCGTAATTTTACCAATTAGAATGTCACCTTCATTAACTTCGGCTCCTATTCTAATTAATCCATTATCATCTAAGTCTTTAGTAGCTTCGGCACTAACGTTGGGAATATCGTTGGTAAGTTCTTCTATACCGCGTTTGGTATCTCTTACTTCAAGAGTGAATTCTTCGATATGGATGGATGTAAAAATATCCTCGCTAACTACACGTTCCGATATTACAATGGCATCTTCAAAATTATAACCCTTCCAGGGCATAAAAGCAACCATTAAATTGCGGCCAAGAGCAAGCTCGCCATTTTGAGTGCCATAACCTTCGCATAATACCTGACCTTTTACAACCTTGTCGCCTTTTCTAACAATCGGGCGCAAATTGACAGAGGTATTTTGATTGGTTCGGCTAAATTTTGTTAGTTTATAGGTTTTTACATCATCATCAAAACTAACCAGTTTTTCCTTTTCAATGCGGGTATAACGAATAGTTATTTGAGTGGCATCTACATATTCCACTATGCCATCTCCTTCAGCATTGATAAGTACGCGGGAATCTTCAGCTACGCTTGATTCGATACCTGTACCTACAATAGGTCGTTCAGGATTCATCAAAGGCACAGCCTGACGCATCATGTTTGATCCCATCAGGGCACGGTTAGCATCATCATGTTCGAGGAAAGGAATAAGTGAAGCGGCAATGGATGCAATCTGGTTAGGTGCGATGTCTATCATATCCACCTTTTCCTTTTCTACAATAGGATAATCGGCAAGATATCTAACTTTAATTTTATCGTCGCTAAAGGTGCCATCCTCTTCCATTTCGGTGCATGCCTGAGCAATGATTTTATTTTCCTCTTCTTCAGCACTTAGATATACCGGTGGTTCGTCCAACGATACTTTTCCATTAATCACATGCTTATAAGGCGTTTCAATAAAACCAAGTTTGTTTATTTTTGCATAAACACAAAGTGAGGAAATTAATCCAATATTTGGTCCTTCAGGTGTTTCAATAGTACACAAACGTCCATAATGGGTATAATGTACGTCGCGAACCTCAAATCCAGCTCTTTCTCTTGACAAACCGCCGGGTCCTAAAGCGGACACCCTACGTTTATGAGTTAACTCGGCCAAAGGATTTGTTTGATCCATGAACTGGGAAAGTGCATTGGTGCCAAAAAATGAATTGATGACCGATGAAAGGGTTTTGGCATTGATCAAATCGGTAGGGGTAAATACTTCATTATCCCTAACATTCATTCTTTCGCGTATGGTACGAGCCATACGTGCAAGACCAACACCAAACTGATTATATAATTGTTCACCAACCGTTCGTATTCTACGGTTGCTCAAATGGTCGATATCATCAACATCCGTTCGGGAATTGATAAGACCAATGAGGTATTTAATAATAGATATAATATCTTCTTTGGTAAGAACCCGAGTATCGAGAGGTGTGGTAAGTGATAATTTTTTATTAATTCTGTAACGTCCGACATCTCCTAAATCATAGCGCTTGTCGGAAAAGAATAATTTATCAATAATTCCACGGGCTGTTTCTTCGTCAGGGGGTTCGGCATTACGAAGTTGCCTGTATATAAATTCAACGGCTTCTTTTTCTGAATTTGCCGTATCTTTTTGTAAAGTGTTAAATATAATAGAGTAATCTATTGACTCGGGATCGTCCCTATGTAAAAGTACCGTTTTAATTCCAGCTTCAACAATCAGGTCAATATGTTGATTTTCCAATATGGTTTCACGGTCAAGAATAACTTCAGTACGTTCAATGGAAACAACTTCACCAGTATCTTCATCAACAAAGTCTTCAATCCATGCTTTTAAGACACGGGCAGCCAATTTGCGGCCTACCACTTTTTTAAGTCCGGCTTTGGTTACTTTTATTTCTTCGGCAAGATCAAAAATTTCGAGAATGTCTTTATCACTTTCAAAACCAATGGCACGAAGTAATGTAGTAACGGGTAATTTCTTTTTACGATCAATATAGGCATACATCACGTTGTTGATGTCGGTGGTAAATTCCATCCACGACCCTTTGAACGGGATAATTCTGGCTGAGTATAGCTGCTGCCCATTAGCATGAAAACTGGTTCCGAAAAATACACCAGGCGAACGATGTAATTGTGAAACAACTACACGTTCGGCACCATTAATCACAAAAGTGCCCTTGGGTGTCATATAAGGGATCATTCCCAAATAAACATCCTGAATAATGGTTTCAAAATCTTCGTGTTCAGGATCGGTGCAATAAAGTTTTAATTTTGCCTTTAACGGCACGCTGTAAGTCAAACCTCTTTCAACGCATTCTTCGATTGAATACCTGGGAGGATCAACAAAATAATCCAAAAACTCCAATACAAAGTTATTGCGTGCATCAGTAATTGGAAAGTTTTCGGAAAAAACTTTATATAACCCCTCGTTAACACGATTTTCGGGATTGGTTTCCAATTGGAAAAAATCCTGAAACGACTTTAATTGAATATCAAGAAAGTCGGGGTATTCTGACTGAATTTTAGTTGATGCGAAACTAATTCTATTGGTGTTATTCAAAGTCAAGGTGTTATGTTTTTAAGTTAGAAGTAAAAATAATTTAAATACAACCAGTATAAATAAGTATACAACAGATCGCTACACCCAAAAGGGTAAGCAATCTGTTGATATTATAATTGTTTAGAAATTACCTTCTTACTTAATCTCAACCTCTGCTCCGGCTTCTTCTAAACTTTTCTTTAGTCCTTCAGCTTCGTCTTTACTGATTCCTTCCTTAACAGCTTTAGGAGCAGCATCAACTAATTCTTTTGCTTCTTTTAAGCCAAGACTTGTTAATTCTTTAACCAATTTTACAACTGCTAATTTGGATTGACCGGCTGCTTTCAGAATAACGTCAAACTGTGTTTGTTCTTCTTCTACGGCGGCTTCCTGAGTAGCTCCACCGGCTACCATCACGGGAGCTGCTGCTGCAGGTTCAATTCCATATTCGTCTTTTAAAATTTTAGCTAATTCATTAACTTCTTTAACTGTTAGGTTAACCAATTGTTCTGCAAACGCTTTTAAATCTGCCATTTTATTATCGTTTTTAAATTGTTTTTAAATGTTTATTTTCCCCGGCGTTTTACCGGAATTTTATTAAAATATTACCTTATTCTGGTTTTTCTGATAATGTTTTTAGAATACCGGACAAATTATTACCACCTGATTGTAAAGCTGAAATAACATTTTTAGCCGGCGACTGTAAAAGTCCGATAATATCTCCAATAAGTTCATTCTTGCTTTTTATGTTTATCAGAAAATCTAATTGATCATCACCAATATAGGACATTTCTTCAACATAAGCGCCTTTAAGAATGGGCTTTGGATTTGTTTTTCTGAATTCTTTTATCAACTTTGCAGGGATGTTTCCACCATCAGAAATCATGATTGAGGTAGAGCCTATTAAAGTCGGGAAAAGTTCTTCAAAATTTTTATTAGAACGCTCCATTGCTTTACGAAGCAATGTGTTTTTTGCTACAATCAACTTAACATTTCTTTTAAAACAAAGTCTGCGTAATTTGCTCGTTTTTTCGACGTTTAAGTCGCCAATATCGGTAATGTACACATAATTGTTAGCATTAATGCTTTCGGTAAGAGAATTTATAAGTTGATCTTTTTCTTCTTTTCTCATGATATATTTTCCTCGATTTTGTCAGAAAATTTTTAAACTATAAGGTTATTGATTTCTGGTCAATACGGATTCCCGGACTCATGGTACTAGAAATAAAAACACTTTTCATGTAAGTACCTTTTGCCGATGCTGGTTTCAGTTTAATAATCGATTGAAGCAGTTCACGTGCATTATCTACAAGTTTTTCAGCTTCAAAGGATACTTTTCCGATACCGGCATGTACAATCCCAAATTTATCAACCTTAAAATCAATTTTACCGGCTTTAACTTCCTGAACGGCTTTACCAACTTCCATAGTAACGGTACCTGTTTTGGGGTTTGGCATCAAGCCTCTGGGGCCTAATATTTTACCTAACGCACCAACTTTGGGCATTACACTTGGCATCGTAATAACAACATCCACGTCTGTCCAGCCTTCTTTTATTTTCTTGATATAATCGTCCAAACCAACAAAGTCGGCTCCTGCATCTAATGCTTCCTGCTCTTTGTCTGGCGTGCAAAGCACCAACACTTTCACCGTTTTACCGGTTCCGTGTGGAAGAGTAACAATTCCTCTTACCATTTGATTGGCTTTACGCGGGTCAACTCCAAGGCGGATATCAATATCCACTGAAGCGTCGAATTTGGTACGGGTTATATCTTTTACGATTTTAACAGCATCTGATATCGGATAGTTTATATTCCTATCAAATTTTGTTAAAATTTCTTTTCTGTTTTTTGTCAGTTTAACCATTTCGCAATTTGTTAAAGGTTTGATTTGACTCTACTATAATAATACAAATCCTTTGCCTCGGATTAACTTTCGGCAAATGGGGCATTGCCACTAATGGTAATTCCCATGCTACGGGCAGTGCCTGCAACCATTTTCATTGCCGATTCAACCGTAAAAGCATTTAAGTCTGCCATTTTAAGTTCAGCAATGACTTTTATCTGTTCCCAACTTACGGAACTGATTTTTACGCGATTCGGTTCAGCCGATCCCTTCTTCTGTTTTGTTGCTTCCAATAATTGGACTGCAACAGGAGGAGTTTTTACAATAAAATCAAAAGATTTATCTTTGTAAACGGTTATAATTACGGGTATCACTTTTCCTGCTTGGTCCTGTGTACGCGCATTAAACTGTTTGCAAAACTCCATAATATTTACCCCTTTAGAACCTAAAGCAGGTCCTACTGGTGGTGAAGGATTGGCAGCTCCGCCCTTAATTTGTAATTTGATTAATCCACTAACTTCTTTTGCCATTTTTTGAATTTTGCTTTTGAGTTAATATGAATTGATAATTATTGATAATCATTAATCTTTTTCTACTTGCATGAAACTCAGCTCAAGAGGGGTTTTTCGTCCGAAAATTTTAACCATAACTTTTAGTTTTTTCTTTTCTTCGTTTATTTCCTCAATAATACCAGTAAAGCTGTTAAATGGACCGTCTATCACTTTTACGTTTTCTCCAACAATAAAAGGCACATTTAATTCTTCACCTTGTTCCGAAAGTTCATCTACTTTACCTAAGATACGATTTACTTCGGCTTGCCGCAAAGCAACAGGCACATCTTTGGAACCTAAAAAACCCAAAACTCCTGGAACATTACGAATAATGTGCGGAATTTCACCCACCAAAACAGCTTCAATCAATATGTAACCGGGAAGATAACTGCGTTCTTTGCTAATTTTTTTCCCTTTACGAACCTGATACACTTTTTCGGTTGGAATAAGTACTTGCGAAACATACTCTTTTAAATTTAAGCGATTTATTTCACTCTCGATGTAAAGTTTAACTTTTTTCTCTCCACCACTAATCGCTTTAACAACATACCATTTTTTTACTTGCTCGCTCATACTTGCAGATTGAAATTGATAAATAATTTATCAAATAACACAATATTAGAATAAAACAGTACTCGCTACTAAAACAATTTGTAAAATTGCTGAAGAAGCGTTTGGAATGAAACATCCATCAAATAAACGATAACTGCGATTATTAGGGAAGCAATGGATACTACAATTGCACTATTTTGCAGCTCACTCCATGTTGGCCAGGAAACTTTATTCAATAATTCGTCATAACTTTCCTTGATGTATTCGATAACTTTAAGTTTTGCCATTTAGTCTAATATTTTGCACGGGTGGTAGGAATCGAACCCACAGCCTACGGTTTTGGAGACCGCCACTCTACCAGTTGAGCTACACCCGTTTGTTATTATAAAACCTTAATTAATACAGCATATAAAAGTATCCCTTAAAACAAGAGATACTTTTATATTATGATATATGGCGGTAAATATTATTAATCAACAAGTTCTGTTACCTGACCGGCACCGACTGTACGTCCACCTTCGCGGATAGCAAACCGTAAACCTTTATTCATTGCTATTTCAGCAATCAGATTTACTACTACGCTAATGTTATCGCCAGGCATTACCATTTCAACTCCCTCGGGAAGCATGATTTCTCCGGTAACGTCAGTTGTTCTGAAATAAAACTGAGGACGATATTTGTTATGGAACGGTGTATGACGGCCACCTTCTTCTTTTTTAAGAATATATACTTCTGCCTTGAAGTTTTTATGAGGTTTAACGGAACCTGGTTTTGCAATAACCATTCCACGACGAATTTCTTCTTTATCAATACCTCTTAATAACAATCCTACGTTATCACCAGCTTCGCCACGGTCGAGTATTTTGCGGAACATTTCTACACCGGTAACTACGGATTTTAATTTTTCAGCGCCCATACCAATAATATCTACGGGGTCGCTTGAGTTAATAACTCCGGTTTCGATTCTTCCGGTAGCTACAGTACCACGTCCGGTAATGGAGAAAACATCTTCAATAGGCATCAGAAAATCTTTTTCTACAGCACGGATTGGCAATGGAATATATGTATCAACGGCATCCATCAATTCCATGACTTTATCAACCCATTTTGGTTCTTTATTAAGTCCACCAAGAGCTGAACCACGAATAACCGGAGTAGCATCTCCATCATATCCATAGAAAGACAATCTTTCACGAATCTCCATTTCAACCAGGTCGAGAAGTTCTTCGTCATCAACCAAGTCAACTTTATTCATGAAAACAACAATCTTAGGAACACCAACCTGGCGTGCCAAAAGAATGTGTTCGTTAGTTTGAGGCATAGGTCCATCAGTTGCAGCTACTACTAAAATAGCTCCATCCATCTGGGCTGCGCCAGTTACCATGTTCTTAATATAGTCAGCATGTCCCGGGCAGTCAACGTGTGCATAGTGACGGTTGGCTGTTGAATATTCGATATGCGCTGTATTAATAGTTATACCTCTTTCCTTTTCTTCAGGTGCATTATCAATAGAGTCGAATGATCTGAATTCGGATAATCCCTTATCGGCTAAAACCAATGTTATAGCAGCGGTTAAGGTGGTTTTGCCGTGGTCGATGTGACCGATGGTTCCAACGTTAACGTGAGGTTTGGAACGATCAAATTTTTCTTTTGCCATATTAGTTCAAAGTTTTATGATTTACAATTTTATTGATTAAAATATTTTGAGCCAATGATGAGAGTTGAACTCATGACCCCTTCCTTACCAAGGAAGTGCTCTACCACTGAGCTACATCGGCTTATTTCCTAACTTTTTTCAGTATTATAAAAATTAACACTGAACTTAAAGTACATCCCCTTGCCCTTCGCCTCGGTAAATCTCCTGTTGGTGTTCGGGTATTGTTATGATTTATCTTTGCCTGCCGTCAGTCAAAGGACATCGGTATTTGCTTCGAGCGGAAAACGGGGCTCGAACCCGCCACCTACAGCTTGGAAGGCTGTCGCTCTACCAAATGAGCTACTTCCGCAATTCCGTTAGTTCTGTTTTTTAAATACTAATTTGATTAAAATAAAAAAAATAAAACTATTATGTGGGGAGGGGAGGATTCGAACCTCCGAAGGCTTAGCCAACAGATTTACAGTCTGCCCCATTTGACCGCTCTGGTACCTCCCCATTTGGTTTTTTTTAAATAAAAAAAGAACGAGCCGATGGAGGGATTCGAACCCCCGACCAGCTGATTACAAATCAGCTGCTCTGGCCAGCTGAGCTACATCGGCATTCATTATTCAAAACATTTTATCTCAATTACTTATCACAATTTTAAACTGCTTCTAAGATTATCAAGATGTTTCAACATCTACACAACAAACAAAAACCGATGTTATTTATTCTCAAAAATATCTCAATAAAAACCAAGCTAACATTCTGTTTTTATTGAGCTTATCGGCACTATCCTTAGACTGTTTTTTAGTTAAACATTAAAAAAGCAGCCCTTTTTAAAAGGACTGCAAAAATAGGAAAGTTTTCTTTACCAACAAACAAATTTTAAAATTTTAGTAAAAATATTCTTCCTCTTCCAAAAATAATTTACTTTTCATTGGTCTGATGCCTGTTTGTTAGCTTACAAGAAACGAGAACTAAAATTGTTATTCGTTCTATAATCCTTTTATTTTTTCTTTGTGTTTGGCCAGCTGCCGGCGTAAAGCTTCAATTGCGCCATCGGTAGCTTCTTCAAATGTTTTACTTTGTTTTTTTGCAAATAAATCATAACCACGTACATCCAATCGAATTTCAGTTATCTTATTTTCCTGATTTTCCGACTTCTCTATCTTTAATTTAACATCGCTTCCTAACACTCCGTCATAAAGGGTTGATAATTTTTCAATTTTCTCTTTGATGAAGTCATCTAATTTCTTATCTGATTTAAAATGAACTGAATTAATGTTTATCTTCATAACTCCTCCTTTTTTATGCCCGTGGATGGGCTTGTTTATAAATAGTTTTCAGTTTTTCAACAGTATTATGTGTATAAACCTGAGTTGCTGATAAATTTGCATGTCCAAGTAATTCTTTAATCGCATTCAAATCGGCTCCATTATTTAACATGTGGGTAGCAAAGGTATGACGTAAAACATGCGGACTTTTTTTGTCCAACGACGTAATCATACTTAAATACTTAACCACCAAGCGATAAATGTATTTTGGATAAAGCGGTTTACCGGAAGAGGAAACAAATAAAAATCCATTTTGATCAACTGGATTAGAGATAAGTTTTTGCCTTTCCGACAAATAATTATCAATCATTTTATTTAAACGAATACTAAAAGGTATTAGTCTTTCTTTATTTCTTTTTCCAAGAACTTTTAATGTTAAATTGGGGGAATCAATGTCGGACACCTGCAACTGTAGCAATTCCGATTCGCGCATCCCGGTTGCATAAAACAATTCTAAGATCAACCGGTTACGTAATGCTTCGAAGCCTTCGCCAAAATCAACCCTCGAAAACAGCATCTCCATTTTATCCTTTTCTATAAAAAAAGGAAGTTTTTTGGGAGTTCTGGGCGAAATAATCTTCCCCATTGGATTAACGGAAATCATATCCTCTTTCAATAAAAAATTGAAATAGGTTTTTAACGTCGAAAGTTTCCGGTTAACCGAACGTGGGGCTATTTTATTATTCATTAATTCAACTACCCATAAACGAATCATTACATAAGTAATGTCGCCGGGATGATTTAAAGAATAATTTTGTTGGATGAAAATGAAAAATTGGGATAGATCTTTCTTATAAGCTATAATCGTGTGCTTTGAATATCTTTTTTCAAACTCAATATACTGAATAAATCTATCTTGAAGCATGCATAAACAAATAAGAAGAAACCTCGATTCACTAAAAAAATTGAACGATAAAATTACGTTAATATTTTAATAAAACCAAATTTCTTCTTATCGAAAATAGAAATATTTTCAGAAAAAATTAAATTTCAAGATCGCGTTGAAGCTTTTGTACGTATATTGCCTTAAGTCTCTGTTCTCTGACTTTTATCGAAGGTTTAGTAAATTTTTGCCTTTCACGCAATTCTTTAACAACTCCGGTTTTTTCAAATTTACGTTTTAATTTTTTGAGTGCTCTGTCAATGCTTTCGCCTTCTTTTACTGGTACAATTATCATAATAAGAATTACCTTTTTACTTTTTTAAAAGTGATTTGTTTTTAAGGCTGCAAAGATAAAAATATTTTTCAAATTAAAACTGAATATTCCTGTAAAATTTAATTAATGTGTTTAATTCTTTGGAGACAATTTGTATTTTATTGTTTTTATGATTTTTATCTCTAAAATTAAGCAAAATCAAACCAATATTTTCCTGAAAATTTGATAAAATTTATTAATTCCGGGTAATAAATATATAGGTAATTGTTCCTTTTTGTTCTTCAGGAGCCTCGGCTTTGGGATCAAATCGAGCTTTGAGCGCTGACTGTTCGGCAAGTTTCCATAGTGAATTATCTGTAGTCGTAGTACCGCGCACCCCGGCTACGGCTTTGGTAACTTCACCTCTACGATTAACGGTGATGGATACAACCACCTTCCCCTGCTCGCGGGATCGGCTGACAGGTAATGGGATAAAATTAGCCTGACGGCCCGAAAGTGAGTAGGATGGTTGACTTCCTCTACCAATTCCAATGCCATTTCCACCGCCAATGCCTCCACCGGTTCCTCCTCCACTACCGGTTCCACCGTTACCAGAATAATTTTTGGAATGCACATTCCCATTGGGATTACCCTGATCGCCAGGTTTTCCGGTAATACCCTCATTCCCTGTGGTTGCTTTTTTTCTGTAGAGTGCGTTGGGATTAACTTTAGGTTCTTCTTTGGGGGGACTTTTTATTACTTTATTTTTTTCTGATTCTGGAATAGACATTTCGTCGTTTTCCTGTGTTAATAATTTTTCACCGGTATTTATTTTTTTAGCATCCCCGTCATCTTCTGCTGGTTGAACCATTTGACGCTTGGGTTCGGTGAAATTAGGCATTGCCAATTCTTCGGGTTGATTGGCCCCCATTCCTTCATCAGAATTACCTAAATTGACTTCAATTCCCAAACCACTTCCCCCGCCGCCTTCTTCAGGATAAGGAGGTATAGGTGTTTTAAATACAACAAAAATCAGGAGTAGAAGCAACAATCCGTGAAAGATGGTTGTTCCAAAAAATCCCAAGAGATTATTTTTTGTATCGCTATTTTTACTTTTGTGTGCCATCAGGCGATTTGGTTGCCAAAATCATTTTTACTTTTAACTTATTTCCAATCTCAAGCATATTAACCAGATCCTGAACAGATAATGAATTGTCGCACCGAAGTATCACGGTTGCATTCTTATCATTCAACAACATACCTGTAAGCTGGCTTTCCAGCATATTAAAAGCTATGGGTTTGTTATTAATAAAATATTGAAGGTCTTTGGTTACCGAAATAGTAATTTCCTTTTGATGGATTACCTGATTGTGCCGGGAACTTGGCAAGGTAAGTTTAATTACATTAGGATTTAATAGCGTTGACATAATCAAAAAAAACAGCATCAAAAAAAACATGATGTCGTTCATCGAAGAGGTGCTAACTTCGGCAACAATTTTGTTTTTTTTCCTTAGATTCATTTTGTGGGTTCTTGCAATAAATCAATAAATTCCATAGTATTTTGTTCTAATCTCTGCACGGTTTTATCAACCATAATATTTAGCCAGTGATAAGCAACAAATGCAACAATCCCAACCAGTAATCCGGCAGCGCTGGAAACCATTTTTGTATATAAACCTGCAGAAACCGTTGAAATGCTCACATCGCCTGCAAGAGAAATATCATGAAATATTTTAATTACACCAATAATTGTTCCGATAAAGCCAAACATTGGAGCAATTCCTGCAACAATTGCAAGAATAATTATATTTTTTTCGAGCTTATACACTTCAAACTTTCCAACAATTTCAATGGATTCTTCAATTTCTTTGAGCGGACGTCCAATACGTTTAATTCCTTTTTCCATCATCCTGGCTATCGGACGGTTAGCACTTTTACAAAAAGATAAAGCGGCTTCAATTCGTCCGTCAACAATAAAATCACGGATATTATTCATGAAGTTGTCATCTTGTTTTAAAGCCATTCGGATGGCAAAATATCGTTGTATAAAAACATAAATTGAAATAATCGAAAGCAAGGCTATAGGAATCATGATCGGGCCTCCTTTCATTAGCAAATCGAGCAAGGTAAGTGACTCACTTACGGGTTGATGTGTTATTGGCACATTTACAGCTTGGCTTGCAGCTTTCACCATAGTATCATGAATCGTGTCAGACGCTGCAACTGCAGTTTGGGTAACTTGTAAAATAATTGCTGGAATCATATTGATGATTGGTTTAAAATCATAAAAATAAATACTAAATAGAAGGTAGAATACTTAACGTACAATTATTTTTCAACAAATAGTTGTTAATACTTAAACTATAAAAACCGAAAAATATTTTTTAGGTAAGCGGATTTTTTAATTTTCCACCATTATAAATACGCTTCAATTTTGGCGGTTCTTCCCTTTCCACTACCAATGGCACCTTTTCTACTAATACATTGCTTGTATCAAGCCCATATGCTTTTACATCGGTAATCCCTATTCGTTTTAGTATAGAATAGATATCCATAATGAACTGATCGAAAGGTGAAAAATCAAAATCATAGTTTTGGATACGATCAATTATAACAAATCGGAAATCACCTGCGATATGATGCTTTCGGAGGGAACCATAATGACTTAGTATATCAAGTTCGTTATTTTTAACTAATTCTTCAAGAACTTGTTTAAAAAACAGATTTACCCTCGGTTGAACTTTAAAACCTATCCTGAAATCAACTCGTATAAGCACATCAGGAATCAGTGTTTCCACTTTATATTCCATCGTATGAGGTTCATCAAGGACATCAAGATGAAGAAACCAATAACAATCTGCCCGTTTAGGCTTTTTATTAATGATTGAATAAATTATTTTTTGCTCAATATCTGATTTATAATTAGCTTTGGTCATGTAAACCAGATTGGTAGAATATTTTTGAATACTTTCGTCTTTGGATAAATCAATTAAAACGGGATAATATTTTCTAACTTTTACAAACTCTGTAAATTGTTTTTTGATATTTCTGCCCCGATACCACACAAACATGATGAAGAAAATGATTCCTGCAATCAGGATGGTTACCCATCCGCCTTTAGAAAATTTATGCAAGTTTGCAATTAAAAACGATCCTTCAATACACAAATAGGTTAAGAGAAAAATTCCGATATAAAAAATTGGGACCTTGCGCAAACGAAGATAAAAGGTGAGCAACAGAGAAGTCATTAGCATAGTTATTGTAATCGATAAACCATAGGCCGCTTCCATATTGGAAGATTCCTGAAAAAATAAAATAACACAAACGCAGGCAGCATAAAGTATCCAGTTAACACTTGGAATATACATCTGACCTTTAATGGTAGTTGGATAAGATATTTTTACTTTGGGCCAGAAATTCAATAATATAGCTTCGCTGATGATGGTGTAAGACCCACTGATTAAAGCCTGACTGGCAATTACTGCGGCAGCCGTTGAAATAAATACTCCAATTATCAAGAACCAATGAGGCATAATCATAAAAAATGGATTCGTACCACCCACAACCTTGCCTACATTGTTTAATACCCAGGCGCCTTGGCCCAAATAATTAAGAATCAGACAAATTTTAACATAAATCCATGTAACTCTAATGTTTGCTAAGCCACAGTGCCCAAGGTCGGAATATAATGCTTCGGCACCCGTAGTACACAGAAAAACAGCTCCAAGCAACAAAAAACCTCCAGGGTATTCTGTCAATAGTTTTACGGCATAATAGGGATTAAAAGCATTAATAATCTGAGGGTAATTGACAATCTGACTAACACCAAGCACTCCAAGCATTAAAAACCAGATAAACATAATAGGGCCAAACGATTCTCCCAGAAATTTTGTGCCAAATTGTTGAATTACAAATATTGCCGTAATTATCAATAATGCAATAGGAACCACCGATATGCTATCACTGAAGAGATTAAGTCCTTCCACTGCAGATACAACAGTAATTGAAGGGGTTATTATGCCATCGGCTAAAAGGGCAGCTCCGCCTATTATTGCCAAAACAAAAGTCCAGCGCTTTTTTTTCCTTATCAATGCATACAAAGAAAAAATCCCCCCTTCACCGTTATTATCTGCCCTTAAAGTAATTAAAACATATTTTAGTGTAGATTGCAAGGTTAGTGTCCAAATGATACACGAAATTGCACCAAAAATAAAATCAGAATTAATACCTGCGGTCGCGCCAGATACTATCGCCTTCATAACATATAATGGCGATGTCCCAAGATCACCATAAACGATGCCTAAAGTAACTATTAAACCCGTTAAGGTTAGTTTTGTAATATGACTCGTTTTTAACTTACTGTTCATACTAATAAAATAGACTTAATTCTTTATAATTTATGAACTTAATGCCAGAAATAGGATTACCCTCATTAACGTTGTTTATTGAATTTCTGTTTAATAACAGTAAAAACAGGAGGAAGTAAAGATATAATAATTATAGCAAAGATTACGAATGAAAAATTATTTTTAACCGTGGGCAAGTTTCCAAAATAAAAACCTGCAAGACTAAACATGCTAACCCAAAGCACATTTCCAATAAAACTAAATTTATAAAAGCGGCGATACTTCATTGTCCCGACGCCGGCCACAAAAGGAGCAAATGTCCTGATAATAGGCATAAATCGAGCAATGATAAGAGTTGAGGCACCATGTTTTTCATAAAACCGGTGTGTTTTATCTAAGTATTCTCTTTTAATGAGCCGGTAGTTGTTTTCATACACTTTATGTCCTAAGAAATGTCCTATCCAATAATTGGTATTGTCGCCTGCAAATGCTGCAACAATAATTAATGGAATGAATAAAGAAATATTTATTGGATTTCCATCCATAGCAGCTACCGCACCAGCAGCAAACAATAATGAATCACCCGGAAGAAACGGGGTAACTACCAAACCCGTTTCACAAAAGATAATTGCAAATAGAAAAAGATAGGTTAATGTTTGGTAATTTATTACCCACAATCTAATTACCTCATCAATGTGCGTTAAAAAATATATAAATTGGTTTAATAAATCCAACATGATTAAAAAAATGAAAACTTAAAGGGATATCCGATAAAAAATTGAGCGGCAAAATTATATAAAAATCAATCGAAATTACAAAAATATTCAGTCGGGCTAAAAGTTAATCTATTTTTTTGTTCTTCTTTAGTTTAACTAATTTATTCCATTTTATCGAAGCCTAAAATTATTAGTAACCTTCTTTATAAAATAATAATTTAGTGCCGCCAACATTGTAAATAAATTATCTTTGCAGCAATTTTATAAGGGTAGCTGATATGCCAAAAAAACGTTGGTTTTTCCCTTTGCTTCTTCTCCTTTTAGGGATCTCGGGTTGGTTTATTTTTGTTCAGGGACAAAAACTTGAAACTCCAAAAATCCAAACTAGCATAGAATTACATCAGGTTCATCCTGAAAATTCGCCGGTTTTAGAACAGCCCGTCAATCAAAATTTTCTTGCCGTTTTTTTAAATTCTTTTAAAGGGAATCTCCAAAATCCCTTAAGCGTATTTGTATTACAGCTTATTACAATTGTGCTGTTTGCAAGATTATTTGGTATCATTTTTAGAAGATTCGGGCAACCAACTGTTATCGGTGAAATTATTGCCGGTATAATTCTGGGTCCTTCTGTTTTCGGCTTATTTTTTCCAAGTTTTTCTGCCTTCCTGTTTCCAGTGTCATCATTGATTAATCTCCAGTTTTTAAGTCAGGTAGGATTAATATTATTCATGTTTATCGTAGGAATGGATTTGGACATTAATATCATTCGGAATAAAGTCAAGGACGCTGTTATAATCAGTCAGTCTGGAGTGTTTTTCCCTTTTTTAATGGGAATAGGCTTGTCCTTGTATTTATTCTCAAATTTTGCTCCCACCAATATTTCCTTTTTATCTTTCACGCTGTTTATCGGTACTGCAATGAGTATTACCGCATTTCCGGTTTTAGCGCGGATTATTCATGAACGGAAAATGACCCGAACGCCTTTGGGTGTACTTGCAATTACCTGTGCGGCTGCCGACGATCTGGTTGCCTGGTGTTTACTTGCAGCTGTAATTGCTATCGTAAAAGCTGGTACGGCGGTCAATGTTATTTTTACTATTGGATTGTTGGTTGCCTATGTTACATTTATGCTTTTTGCCGTTCGGCCCTTTTTGCAAAGGGTTGGCTCTATATTTGTTACTAAAGAAAACCTGAGTAAAACCGTAGTTGCCTTTGTTTTTCTGATCATGTTAGGCTCAGCTTTTCTAACCGAAATTATTGGGATACATCTTCTTTTTGGCGCTTTTTTGGCCGGAGTAATTATGCCAAAAAACATTGATTTTAAAAAGGTATTAACAGAAAAAATAGAAGATGTAAGTATGGTGTTGTTTCTTCCGCTCTTTTTTGTACTTACCGGATTACGAACACAAATCGGATTGCTCAACACCATGGACTTATGGATGGTCTGTGGATTGGTAATTTTAGTTGCTTTTATTGGAAAATTTGGCGGGGTAACCATTGCAGCCCGTTACGTGGGTCAATCCTGGCAAAATTCATTATCGTTAGGCGCTTTGATGAATACCCGTGGCTTGATGGAGTTAATTGTTTTAAATATAGGCTATGAGCTCGGCATTTTTACTCCAAGCATGTTCACCATGATGGTTATCATGGCTTTAGCCACTACTTTCTTCACCGGACCTGCGTTGAGTTTTATCAACCTTTGTTTCACTAAAAAAATCATCCCCGGTTTTACTCCCGATATTCTGAAACCCTTCCGAATACTCATTTCTTTTGCTCAACCTAAAATGGGCAGCTCGCTATTAAAACTGGCTAACTTTCTGGCTGATCGCGAAAATACCAGTATTACAGCCTTACATATTACCCCAAGCTCTGAACTAAATTATCATGGCGCCATTGATTATGAGGAAGAAAGTTTTATTCCTATTAAACACACTGCAAATGAATTAAGCATTAACCTCGAAACGGATTATAAAGCCACGGGCATGGTTAGCGAGGAAATTCATAAAACACTGCGAAAGGGTCATTTTAATTTACTTTTAATGGGCGGCGCTAAAAACCTTTTTAGTGGCAATGTTATTTCAGGAAAGATAAAAAACATCATTGATCGTAATCCATGCAATACGGCCATTTTGCTCGATAAAGACCTTAAAAAAATTGAAAACGTACTTTGTTTGCTCGATGGAGAAAATGATTCTTTATTTAAAGATTTCTGTCTTAAAGTGAATGTAAATGCCAATGCAAAAATATCCGTATTTAACATCAATCAATCTCAGCTACCCGACCCGATTCCCAATGATCTGCCGTCTTCAAAATTTGATTTTATTGTAACCGCAGAATTAAATAAAGAACTATTTGAAAATTTCGATCTTGCACTTATCAGTATCGAAAGCTGGAAACATTTTGCATCCCGAAAAGCTTCATGGCTATCATACTGTCCTTCAACCTGTATCATCCGGCTTGTTTAAATTTTTTTAACAACTGCAAGTTTTTGAATACATTTGTGTCTAAAATTTTGATTGGTATGCTGAGTTAAACATTCTTTGCCCATTTAATTGCTCATAAATGTCCGATAAGGATTTGGTAGAAAAAATACTTCAAAAGAATGAACAGGCTTTCCGCCAGTTTGTTGAGCAATACCAATCTCTTGTTTTAAAGACCTGCAATGGATTTGTACACGATGCCGATGATGCTCAGGACATTGCCCAGGATGTTTTTATAGAAGTCTATCAATCCATCGAATCGTTTCGTAACGATGCCAAATTATCTACCTGGCTTTACCGGATTGCCGTCAATAAATCGTTAAACCACCTTCGTAAAAACCGAAGGAAACAATGGGTTCAAAGCATTGAAAATATTTTCAGCAAAGGCGATAGCAATGTGGTTAATATTCAGGCTTCCGAATCTGCCGGGGCTGATTTTCACCTCGAAAGCAATGAAAGGGCAAAAATTTTGCACGAGGCTATCCATTCCTTACCTAAAATGCAACACACAGCTTTTATCCTTAATAAATATGAAGAATTATCTTACAAAGAAATTGCCGACGTAATGCAGACAAGTATTCCTTCGGTAGAATCGTTGCTGCACCGAGCCAAACTTAACCTTCAGAAAAAATTAATCAACTATTATAAAAATTTTTAATCGATTTTCGCAAGTTTTTAAAAGAACAAGTGTCATACATTAAAACGCAATACTATGAATTGCAAAGACCTAAATAAGATTCTGCTTTTTTACATCCAGGGCGAGCTTGCTCCCGAAACACAAACGGAAGCTGAACGGCATATTTCTTCGTGCAACGCCTGCCAAGCCCTATTCAATGAACTAAGCCAAACGCTTGATGTAATTACTACCGAAAAGAATATTCCGGATAATCCGTTTTTTTATACCCGTCTTAAACAACGCATCGAAAGCATAAAGGACGAACAAGCCGAAGCCATTTTTTCTCCTACATTCTTCAAATCGTGGCATTTAATTCCAGTAAGTCTGCTTATTATTATTGGCATCGCTTTCGGTATTCTGCTGGGCAATTCCGCTTCTACGGTCAAATCTTCAAGCGCTATTCTCAGCGAACGCTCATCGGCTTTAAAAGCTTCAGCCGACGAATATTTTCTTAACGATATCAATCAGGATACTTTCTACGCTTATTTTCAAAACGATAAAAAATAAAAAACCATGGATCGCTTAACAAAAAACAGAGTTTTTTCATGGATAATTATCATCTTGCTGGTAGTTAACATCTCCGCTTTATCAACCATCATCTATCATGGTTTTTTCCATAAAAACAGGACTTTTCGCGTAATCGAACCCCAGGAAGGATTCGGAGGCAGGTTTCTGAAGGATGAGCTCAATCTTTCGTCCGCTCAACGCGAGGAATTTAAAACTTCACGTACCTATTTTTTCCAGCACACCCGCCCCCTTTTCGACAGCCTGATGAAAAAACGTATAGATATAGCTAATGAGATTTCTTCAAAAAAACCGGATACGCTAAAACTTTATAAATTAGCCGATGAATGGGGAAATTTACATTCCCAACTTAAAAAACAAACTATCCGGCATTTTCTTCAAATGAAAAGTTATTGCAATCCCGCACAACAGGAAAAACTTTCAAGCTTTTTTAATGATATTCTGATGTGCGATGAACCTATGCATGGACGCGGTATGAAATTTCACCACGGCAGCGAAAAAAACATAAATCAGGAAATGCCTCAGTGCCCCCCAAATATGCCGCCACCTGACAATGAACCACCTAAATAATCACCTAATAATCACTAAATAAATAAACACCATGAAAATTAATCATTTAAAAACTAAACTTTGTACAGGGATCCTTGCTTTGATATTTATTGCAGGTATTGAAACCTTGTACGCACAACCAGGTTCCGATGAAGCCCACGGAAAAATGGATAAAAAAGAAAAATGCGAAATGGCACCCGAAGCAGGAATATGCCATAATATACCCAATCTTACTGAAGAACAGCAGCAAAAGATTACCAAGTTGCAAACCGGTATGATGAAGGAAATGCAGGGCATACACGATCAGCTTGCCGAAAAACATGCACATCTGAAAACATTATCGCATGCCGAAAAACCAGACCAGAATGCGATCAACAAAACCATTGATGAAATTTCTGATTTGCAAGCTCAAATGATGAAAAAAAGATTTTCTCACCGGCAGGAAATACGCAATATCCTTACCAATGAACAAAAGGTTGTTTTTGATACAAAACCTTTTGAAAAAAATGGCTGTTGCAAATCGGACAAACGTCATCATAAAAAGATGAAAGAATGTTCGATGATGGATCAACCACCAATGAATGAATAATTGTTGAATGAGAAACATGGATAATGTTGGAAGGGGGCCCGGAAACGGGTCCTTTTTTTATGCTTAAAACCGGCTTCAGGTTAATACATTTTGTACTTTTGCCGCCAAGCGAATTGTTTCTTTTTTTTTAAAATCTTATCTCATGATTTTCTTTTTTAAAAGTGCCGCAAGTTTTTATGCTGTGCACGCGGTAGCTCATTTGGATTCCGTTACCATCGAAAAACTATGCTGGCTCTTTGGCGATGCCAGTTTTATTAACACAAACGAATTAGAAGGTGAATTTATCGGTCCCCGCCGCGAAATGCTTACCCCATGGAGTACCAATGCCGTGGAAATCACTCAAAATATGGGTATACAGGACATCAAACGAATAGAAGAATTTGTAAAAGCCGATACTTCTTCTTCATTCGATCCTATGCTTCAGGCAAAATATCATAACCCTGATCAGGAAGTATTTACCGTTAACAAGCAACCCGAACCTATCGTCAGCATCAGCAATATTGCCGAATACAATTTAAAAGAAGGCCTTTCGCTCAACGAAGATGAAATAACTTATCTGGAAGGAATAAGTCGGAAAATAAACCGTCCGCTTACCGACAGTGAAGTTTTTGGTTTTTCGCAGGTTAATTCCGAGCATTGCCGCCACAAAATTTTCAACGGCACTTTCATCATTGATGGAGAACAAATGCCCGCCTCTTTATTTGGCATGATCAAAAAAACTTCTGAACGTAATCCAAATCAACTCGTTTCCGCTTACAAGGATAATGTGGCTTTTGTACAAGGGCCTGCCATCGAACAGTTTGCTCCTGCCACTCAGGACAAACCTGATTTTTTTCAGATCAAGGATATTCATTCCGTTATTTCCTTAAAAGCCGAAACTCATAACTTCCCGACAACCGTGGAACCTTTCAACGGCGCCGCTACCGGCTCGGGAGGCGAAATACGCGACCGCATGGCTGGAGGGAAAGGTAGTCTTCCCATTGCCGGAACCGCCGTTTACATGACATCGTATCCCCGGCTGCAAGCCAATAATCCCTGGGAGCAGGCAATGCCTCCACGCAAATGGCTGTATCAAACGCCGGAAGAAATCCTTATCAAAGCATCCAACGGTGCCAGCGATTTCGGTAATAAATTCGGTCAGCCGCTCATCTGCGGAAGCGTGCTTACCTTTGAACATTCGGAAAACAACAAAAATATAGCTTACGACAAGGTGATTATGCAGGCCGGAGGCATAGGCTTTGCCCGTAAACAGGACAGCCTGAAAGACGATCCCAAAGCCGGCGATAAAATCATCGTGTTAGGTGGCGACAATTACCGCATCGGGATGGGTGGCGGCGCCGTTTCGTCGGTCGCTACCGGCGAATACAAAAATTCTATCGAACTGAATGCCGTACAACGTTCCAACCCGGAGATGCAAAAACGCGTTTTCAATGCCATACGCGCCTTGGCGGAAATGGATATAAATCCTGCCGTAACCATACACGACCATGGTGCCGGCGGTCATCTGAACTGCCTTTCGGAATTAGTGGAAGCAACCGGCGGAAAAATTGAAATCAATAAATTACCCGTAGGCGACCCTACCCTATCGGCCAAGGAAATCATCGGCAACGAATCGCAGGAGCGCATGGGTTTGATCCTGAAAGAAAAAGATGTTGATTTACTGAACAAAATTGCCGAACGTGAACGGGCTCCCATGTATGTGGTGGGCGAAACTACCGGCGACCATAAGTTTACCTTTGAAGATACAACCACAGGCGCTAAACCTATGGACCTGAAAATGGAAGATATGTTTGGCAAACCTCCCAAGACAATCATCCGCGATAAAACGGTGAACGAGGATTTCGTTCCCATAACTTACGATAGTAAACTTCTGAATAAATACTTAGAAAATGTATTGCAGTTGGAAGCCGTTGCCTGCAAGGACTGGCTTACGAACAAAGTGGACCGCTCGGTAACCGGACGGGTGGCCCTTCAGCAGACTGCCGGTAAAATTCAGTTGCCACTGAACAACCTCGGCGCTGTAGCTCTCGATTATCAGGGTATAAAAGGCATAGCCACTTCTCTGGGACATGCTCCGGTGGCCGCTTTGGTAAATCCCGAAGCCGGTTCGCGCCTTTCGCTTGCCGAAGCATTGACAAACATTGTTTTTGCTCCTGTCGAAGGCAGCTTAAAGGGAATTTCGCTTAGCGCCAACTGGATGTGGCCCTGCAAAAACGAAGGCGAAGATGCCCGTTTGTACAAAGCCGTGCAGGCGCTCAGTGAATTTGCCATCGCTTTAGGCATCAATATTCCCACCGGCAAGGATTCCCTTTCGATGACTCAGAAATATCCCGACGGTGAAACCGTACTGGCTCCCGGAACCGTGATCATCTCCGCCGTTGGCGAAATAAGCAACATCCGCAAAATCATAAAACCAGTATTACAGGACGTCGCCGGTTCAGGTTTGATTTATATCAATTTCTCAGGAAATGATTTCTGCCTTGGCGGAAGCAGTTTTGCCCAAACGCTAAACATGGTGGGCAACCAGGTTCCCGATGTAAAAGATGCGCTGTATTTCAAAAATTGTTTCAATGCCATCCAGCAAATGATAGCCAACGATCAAATCATTGCCGGACACGATATTTCTGCCGGCGGTTTGATTACCACTCTCCTCGAAATGAATTTTGCCAATACAACTACCGGAATGGATACCGACCTTACCGCTCTCGGCAATGCCGATATCATCCAAAAGCTTTTCAGCGAAAATCCGGGTGTGGTGCTTCAGGTAAAAAATGCAGACGAAGCTTGTCGTTTCCTCAAAAGTCATGAAATAAGCCATGCTGTCATCGGAAAACCTTCGGACAAAAGAAATCTAACCATACAGGATCACGGAACAACTTATCATTTTGATATTGATCATTTGCGCGACACCTGGTATCATACCTCTTACCTGCTCGACGGCAAACAATGCTCCGGGAATCATGCCAACGAACGTTTTCAAAACTATAAAAACCAGGATCTGAAATTTAAATTCAACGATAACTTCACCGAAAAAGCCTCACAATTTGGTATCGACCTGCACCGTCGTCAACCCACAGGCATCCGGGCCGCCATCATACGCGAAAAAGGCGTGAACGGCGACCGCGAAATGGCGTATTCGCTTTACCTTGCCGGCTTCGATGTGAAAGATGTCCACATGACCGACCTTATTTCCGGTCGTGAAACCCTTGAAGACATCAGCATGATCGTCTTCGTAGGTGGATTCTCCAATTCCGACGTGCTGGGTTCGGCTAAAGGCTGGGCGGGAGCTTTTCTTTACAATCCTACGGCAAAACAGGCGCTGGATAACTTCTATAAACGCAACGATACGCTGAGCCTCGGCGTATGCAACGGCTGCCAGTTGATGGTGGAACTGGATCTGATAAATCCCGATCACGATAAAAAAACGCGTATGCTGCATAATGCTTCGCACAAATTTGAATCGGCTTTTCTGAATGTGGATGTACTGGAAAATAACGCTGTAATGTTGCGTTCGCTTGCCGGAAACCGCCTCGGGATATGGGTTGCCCACGGCGAAGGACGTTTTTCGTTCCCTTACCCGGAAGGCAATTATCACATTCCTGTAAAATACAGCTATTCCGAATATCCGGGCAATCCCAACGGTTCCGATTTTGCCGCCGCCGCCATCTGTTCTGCCGACGGCCGACATCTGGCCATCATGCCCCATCTCGAAAGAGCCTTGTTCCCTTGGAACTGGGCCGAATATCCCGTTGACCGGAAAAACGATGAAGTTTCTCCATGGGTGGAAGCCTTTGTGAATGCAAGGGAATGGATCAAAGGATAGCTGATTGGCGAATGACAATTGTCGACAAATATAACTCTTCCCCCGAGGACTTGGGGAAAGAGCTATATTCATTGGCAAATGGTGATTGGTTGGCTATTTTTTAGCCAATCTATTTTATAAAATAGTAACTTGCCGAAAGTCCAATTACCCTATTCGACGTTTTAAGATCTTTTCTATTAGATCCACCTTCATAACCAGGATTTATATTACCCAACCCCAGAGAATAGCCTGCGTTAACCAATACAGGACCTATCTGATAACCTACTCCAAAATTAAGTCCATAATCTAATGCACTATAAGCACCCTCTTCACTGTCCAAATCATCTTTTCCTACTTTGCCAAAAAATGGTTTTATTTTTATGTTATATTTTTCGATTTCTTTATAACCATCATCGTCTTTATAAGTATAATCATACTTGACTTTCCCGCCTATTCCAACTGCTACATAGGGACCGGCATGCACCTGAAACTTACTTATTTTATAAACAAAATTAATCGGGATTTCAAGGTAATTAATCACTAGTGATGCGTTAACTTTTTAAAATTAGTTGTAAATAATTGATATAAAAACAAATATAATCGTTCTTTGATTTTTTGATTTGAATTGACCTGTAGTTTTGCACTTTTTTAAGTGCATGATTATGAATTCAGGTAAGTATGTATTTGCCCAGCTTTTACAATTTGTCAACAGGTATGAGTTTGAAAAATGTGTAAATCGGTATAATGGTGATCACAGGATCAGAAATTTGAATTGTTGGAACCAGTTTTTACAACTTTTCTTTGGTCAACTGACTTCTCTTAATTCATTACGTGATATTTGTTTATGTCTGAAAGTTCACAAGAAGAAGCTCTATCATTTGGGTATTAAGCAACATGTTGAACAATCAACTTTATCGCGGGCAAATGAAAATCGTAATTGGCACATATTTGCTGATTTTGGAGAGTATCTGATAAAACTGGTAAGACCTCTTTATCAAGATACCCCAATCCCCAATATCGATATTGACAATGATGTGTTTGCTTTAGATTCGACGACGATATCGCTTAGCATCAAGTTGTTCCAATGGGCACATGGAAAATACTCACGGGGTGCAATAAAAGTCCATACCTTGCTTGATTTGCGGGGTAGCATACCGACCTTTATCCTTATTACCGATGGTAAATACCATGACAGCAACGCACTTGATGAGATCATTCCAATCCCTAATGCTATTTATTTGATGGATAAGGCTTATGTCGATTTTCTCGCATTGTACAATATCCATAAAGTAGGGGCATATTTTGTAACCAGAGCAAAAATATCGCTCAATTATATTGAAATCGAAAGAAACTTCAATATTGATGACTCATCGGGGTTAAGAAGTGATAAAACCATCAAACTTAATGGGTATAAGTCTAAAAAACTTTACCCGGAGAACTTTCGGCTTGTTGAATATTACGACCAAGAAAAAGCCTTATTGCTCGTGTTTTTAACCAACAATTTTGACATATCAGCCCTTGAAGTTGCACGTTTATACAAAAATCGATGGCAAATAGAAGTGTTTTTCAAATGGATAAAGCAGAATCTCACCATCAAAAGATTATGGGGGCACTCAGAAAATGCAGTAAACATTCATATATGGGTGGCTATCTGCACTTATCTGATTGTAGCATATATCAAGCATTCACTCAAAACCAACTTGTCGGTTTACGAAATAATGCAAATTTTGGGAATATCTGCTTTCGATAAAACTTCAGTTAAGGAACTGCTTACCGAGGTACAAGTCAATCAAAATGTGAAAGAACAATACGATTTATTTTGTGATTAATTTTAACGCATCAGTAGTGGTAATTAATCTTGGTTCTAACGTATCCATCAATTGATTCGCCAGCTCCTAAACCATCTTCAAGGTCTGTACTACAACCTTTACTTGTAAAAAACAATCCCGATTGAAGACTTAATGCCCTGGTTAAAGTGAAGTCAACAGTTGCACCCAAATTATAACCTAAACGCATTTTAGTAGCAATTTCATCATCACTATCTTTAAAATTTTGGTGAATATCATTAATATTCATCCCAGCTTTTACTCCCAATTTAATCTGAGCAAAAATGTGTGTTGATACAAAAAGTAAAAACACTAAAAAACATAAGCGTATCAATTTATTCATTTGACTAATTTTAAATTTACCTACTCTTTGGATGAAGGATTTTCGGTTTCTCCTTTTTAATTTAGCTGTTTATTGATAGTTGTTTGCTTGTTTGTTCCCGATAAAATCGGGATTATTTATCATTCATAGCTTATAGAAATTCCATGTTTTGATTGCATTAAATGCTACTATTGCTTTTGCACATCCAAACCGTCCCTGATTTGCCTTTTTAAACATGGAATGTCTTTTAACTTGTCATTCGTAATTCGTAATTCGTAATTTTTAATTCGTAATTAATTACTCCGCCTTCACCATCTTTCCCGTTTTCGTGATATTGCCATAGGTAAGCGTATAATAATACACGCCATTCTTTAAAACGCTACCATCAAAAGGTATTTGATATTCGCCTGCCGGAAGTTCCTTGTTAAGCAATTCGCTAACTTTATTGCCAAGACAATCGTAAAGGCTTAGGTTTACCTGCGCTTTGTTTTCCATACTGAAGGTAAGGGTGGTATTTCCGGTAAAGGGGTTGGGATAATTCTGTACATATCCGTTACCCTGATTAGAAACCGGGTTATTAATTCCCGATAATAAATCGTTTTGTATAATTAACATGCCAGCATTTCCATCTGCTACGTATATATAGTTTCCGCTGACAGATACTCCATTAGCTCCACCGGGCGTATCATAAAATCCAACTTCCTGAGGACTGAAAGGATTGCTGATATCAATAATGCGTATACCGGAAAGATAATCTGCTACATAAGCATAGTTCCCGTTGACGGATACTCCTAAAGCCTTCCCAGGCGTATCATAAAATCCAACTTCCTGAGGATTGGAAGGATTGCTAATATCAATAATTCGTAAACCTGAAGAATAATCTGCCACATAAGCATAGTTTCCGCTCACGGATACTCCTTCGGCATGTCCGGGCGTATTATAAAATCCTACTTCCTGAGGATTGGCTGGATTACTGATATCAATAATGCGTAAACCGGCTTCATCATCAGCTATATATGCATAATTTCCACTGACGGCTACCCCATTAGCAAACTCGGTATCATAAAATCCAACTTCCTGTGAACTCACAGGATTGCTGATATTGACAATGCGTAAACCGGCATCTAAAGCCGCTATATAAGCATAGTTTCCACTGACGACTATTTCCTCAGCATCTCCCGGCATGTTATAATATCCAACTTCTTGAGGACTGGACGGATTGCTAATACCAATAATGTGCAAATCTGCAATACCATCCGCCACATAGGCATAGTTTCCACTGAGGGATACTCCAAGGGCTGATCCTGATGTATTACTAAACCCTGTTTCCTGTGGATTGGAAGGATTGCTAATGTCAATAATACGTAACCCAGATTTTCCATCAGCTACATAAGCATAGGTTCCATTCACAGTTATTCCATAAGTAAGCCCAGTTGCAGCATTATAAAATCCTGTTTCCTGAGGACTCGTAGGATTATTAATATTAATAATGCGTAAACCCGAAGCTCCATCTGCGATATAGGCATAGTTTCCGCTGATAGCTACTTCATAAGCAGGCCCAGGTGTATCACAAAACCCTATTGCCTGTGGATTCACAGGATTACTTATATTGATAATGCGTAAACCCGAAGCTCCATCTGCGATATAGGCATAATTTCCATTAACGGTTACTCCCATAGCTGTCCCGGGCGTATCAAAAGAACCTGTTTCCTGAGGGTTGCTTGGATTGCCGATATCAATAATACATAATCCGGTTCCATAGTCTGCCACATAAGCATAGTTTCCGCTCACGGCTATTCCCTTGGCTGACCCGGGCGTATCAAAAAAACCCGTTCCCTGAGGATTGCTTGGATTGCTGATATCAATAATTCGTAATCCTGCATTTCCATCTGCAACGTATACATAGTTGCCTAAAACTTTTATACTAATAATTATGTCTGGTAATAATAGTTCACCAATTTTTTGCGGCGCTGATGGTATGGTTTTATCTATCACCAATAGCATACACCCACTTCCCATATAGGCATAATTACCGCTTTCGGCTACCGCCTGGCAAGGTCCATAGCCCCAATGTCCGATTAACGTAGTGTTTAATGAATTCTGTGCTACCAGCGAAAAGCTAATGCCCATTGCCAGCATAAAAATTGTAATGATTTTTTTCATGGTTAAATGTAAAGGTTTTTTTTAAAGTTAATCACTTGGTAATTGAGGCCATAAAGATACAATAAAACATCGTTCAAATCTAATTTTTATCAAAAATAATTTTATTTTTTCTCTTTTTTCTGATAAAATAACAAGATTTATGCTCCGGAAAGTTAAATATTTCGTTATATGGGGTTAATTTCATTGCTATTTATTTATTAATAATCAATTACTTTAGCTATTTTATTTGGGTATGGATATTCCATTTTTTTAAGAAATGAAATGTTTTATCAAAAGTGATGTAAAATATTGATAAACATAACTATAAATGTTATACCCTGATAATTAATCTGTTAATTGCAATAAGAAATTGTTATGAGTTGAGAAATAAATGATAGACGTAACTAAGGAAATGGTAAAAATGATAAATATATTGGTTTGAGCGAATAGAGAAGTGGTTTGAATGGTCAGAGAAATAGTCTGAGTGGCCAGGGAAGTGGTTCTTGTAGCCGGAGAAGTCGTCCGAGTAGCCGGAGAAGCGGAAAATGCAGAAATTAACGACAGGCGATTGATGATAGGTGAACTTTTCTTACTATTGTAAATGTCAGGTAAGAGTACAGATTGCATTCCGAAGGCTAATAATTCAGCAAAAATTGCCTTAGCATCATTTCCGGGGTTATCGTAAGACGATATGGCTACCATAACAGCCAATCATCAACTATCAGCCAATGACACTGATCCAACTTTCAATTTTTTAATTCATCCGTAACAATTTTTTGTATTTTTACCGGCAATCTGCCGGGCATTTTTATCGTAAGATGCCTATTAAGAAATAAAAGACAAGCAAGTGTAATGAAGCGCCACCTCTTTTTATTAATTTTTCTTTTGTTAACATCATCCATCGGCAGGGTATTTTCGCAAAACGACCACGCCAATGCCTTCGAAAAGAAAATACAAAATCTAAAAGGTGTTGCAAAAGCCGAAGCCTATGCAGAGCTTATTATTGCCTACGGAAACAACAACCCCGATAAAGGGATAAAACTCGGAAACGCTGCCCTGCAATACACCCGCGACATCAACAATCCCATCAACCAGGGAAAAATCCTCAATGCCATTGGCAAATGCTACGGCAACAAAGGTAATTATGAACAGGAACGCAGCTATCATCAGCAGGCGCTCAGGGTTTTTGATTCTATTGGCGATAAGCGGAACATCGCCATAACCCATTCCTATCTGGGAATGACTTATTGGAACTTCGAGCAATACGACAAGTCCATCGACCATCTTCTGATCGGGTTAAAAATAAGGGAAGGTCTAAAAGATAAACGCGACTTACTGGCTTCATACAACAATCTGGGCATTGTTTATCAAAACCTGCAAAATCCGCAACTTGCCCTCAACTATTACCTGAAATCACTCGACATCATCGAGCAAACTAACATGAAAAAGCAGTTGGGCCCCGTGCTCAACAACATTGGCTCCCTTTACAGCGTGCTGAAAGATTATCAGAAGGCGCTTATCTACCTGAAGCGGGCCCAGAAAATTCATGAAGAAACCAACAACATGGAGGGTCTTAAAAACACCTACCTTAATCTTGCCACCAATTATTCAACCATGGACGATCTTCAAAATGCCCTGACGTATTTTAAAAAATCGCTTGCGCTGAACCAGGAAACGGACGATAAACGGGGAGTCGCCATCACGGCTCTTAACCTGAGCGATGTTTATGTAAAACTTAAAAACTATGCCGAAGCCGGGAAATATCTTACGCTTTGCCAGAAAATCTCCCGGGAAATCCATGTAAAGGATGTGTTGATGAACAGCCTTTATTCCTTTGCCGGATTATACGAAAAACAAGGACGCTATCCCAAGGCCATGGAGTGTATCCGCGAATACATCGCCATAAAGGATAGCGTATACAGCGAACAAAGCAACCGCAACATCGCCGAACTGCAGGTTAAATACGAGAACGAGAAAAAAGCCCGCGAAAATCTGATGCTTACCCGGCAGATAGAAGTAAAAGACCTTCAACTGAAGCGACGACAAACATTGGCGTTTTCGTTCATCGGCGGGTCGGTACTTCTGCTGATCATTCTCCTGCTTATATGGAACGCCTACCGTATCAAAAATCAATCGTTGCGCAAGGAAAAAGAAGTCAATCGTGTAAAATCCCGGTTTGTTTCCACCGTTTCGCACGAATTCCGCACTCCGCTGGCAGGCATCTATTCCAGTGCACAGCTTTTACAGAATTATGGCAACAAACTGGAACCTCTGGAACGAAACGATCTGTTTATAAAGATTTACGATTCCATCCACAACCTGAAAAATATGCTCGACGAATTTTCCTTCCTCGAGAAAGGCCAAAGCAATAAACTGTCGTTCCAGCCCTCGCCCGTGGAATTTGAATTGCTTTGCCAGCAAATGCTGCGCGATACCATGGCTTTTTATGGCAACGAACGCGAGATCGTTAACCATATCAACAGCAAGGTAGGCAAGGTGCTGATGGATAAAAACCTGTTGCAACACATCGTTACCAACCTCTTGTCGAATGCCCTGAAGTATTCGGATAACAGCAGCCCCGTTGAGTTTGAAACCACCACGACCGATGCAGGACACCTTAGCATCCGTATCGCCGATAAAGGCATCGGCATCCCAGAAGAGGATATAAAATATATCTTTAACGATTTTCATCGTGGAATCAATGTGGGAAGCATACAGGGAACCGGACTCGGCATGACCATTGTTAAAAATTGTGTAGATTTGCACGGTGGAACACTAAGTATTCAAAGCAAGGTTGGCCAGGGAACCGAGGTTGTGGTTAACCTGCCCTTCCAAACCATCATCACCAATCCGGAGCCATGAAAAAAGTACTCATCATCGAAGACGATAAAACCCTAAGGGAAAATTCCACTTTGTTTCTAAAGATGAATGGTTTTGAAGCTATTACTGCCTGCGATGGCTCGGAAGGCATACACCTTGCCATCGAACATCTGCCCGATATTATTATTTGCGACATCGTTATGCCCAAGGTAAACGGATACGAGGTGCTTAAAAGTCTGCGTAACATCAATGCCACTTCGCTCATCCCTTTTATTTTCCTTTCGGGAAAATCAGAAAAAGAAGATTTCAGGGCAGGCATGAAGCTTGGCGCCGACGACTACCTTACCAAACCTTTTAATTACGATGAGTTGCTTCAGATAATCAAGCTCCGGCTCGAAAAACAAGAACAACTCCTCAGGGCTGCTCATGAAATAAACAGACAACAGCCTAATTCCGCTTCCGGCGAAACGAGCCCTAACATTGAATTTATCAATTCGCTTAACATCAGTAAACGCGAAATCGAAGTGCTGGAACTGATCTCAAAAGGCTTTACCAATACCGAAATAGCCGAAAAATTATTCATCAGTCCACGCACCGTGGATTTCCACCGCTCCAACCTGTTGGTTAAAACCAATTCAAAAAATACCGCCGAGCTGATTACCTACGCTGTAAAATACAGGATTATCTCTTAAAAACCCTTCGCTTGCCCTGTAAAACCACCTGTTTTGCCTGATTGAACATTTTCAGGTATTTTACCCAGTACGTATTTCAATATTACCACTTACATTTGCTGATAGGTTATAGGAACATTATCGTTGCTTAAAACCTGATAATTTCAACAATCTGTCAAAATATAAAAATAAAATGAAACAATTATCATCGCTTTGGTTTTGCTTTATGCTGTATACCATTTTACTTTCCACCCCGCTTTTTTCACAGGGCGATTACGGACGCACAATGCTGCAAACTGAAAATGCAAGTCAAAAAAAAACGCTATACCGTTCGGATCCCAAACCCGGAAATATTGCTTTAAAATCCCGTCTGATTCCGGGACAATTGTACAGCAACGGAAACCTTATCAACAGCTTCGGTACAGGGACGGGCGGTTCCGACGAAAGCATCGTTTTCATTCCGTTAACAGTAATTGCTACCCCATCCGGCAACCCGGTTCGTTTAGCCGATGACTTCTCGTTTAACGAAAAAACCTGGATCATTGATTCCATTTCATTTTACGATATTATTCCGGGCGCTACTCCCGATCCCGGACTTTATTCAGGATGCGCCATTCAGATATGGGACGCCTATCCCGGAAAACCCGGAAGCCATGTGGTTTGGGGAGATGCTTATGGCAATTATCTTACCAAAAGCTGGTTTACCAATGTATACCGCCGCGGTGAGAACGAAATTGGCAACTCCAATTTTCCCATCATCAAACTTACCTGTTCCACGCCGGGATTAACCCTGCCAGCCGGGAAATACTGGATTTCGTGGCAGGTGGCTGCCTCAACATACTCCTATTCGCCTCCATGCGTTGCTCCCACTCCTGAAAGTGGCGACGGAATTTCGTTTAACGAACGTAACAATACATGGACGGCATTCATCAATAACTCCTATTCCCAGGGATTCCCTTTCGAAATCTATGGTTCGCATCAGGCTGTTAACACCGATCTTAGCCTGTTAGCCATCACTTCGCCGGTATCGGATATCAACCTTGGCAACGAAGAAAGTATTCATATTGGGCTGGTAAATACCGGTATTTCTTCCGTAACCGGAATACCCGTTTCCTATTCTGTCAACGGGGCAACTCCGGTTAACGAAACCTTCCTCGCAACCATCAACAGCGGCGATACCCTTTGGTATGATTTTTCCCAGAAAGCCGATCTGTCGGTTCCTGGAAAATATAAAATCAGCGTCTCGGTAAATGTGCCGGAAGATACTTACCTGACCAACAATTTCAAAACCATTGAAGTAATTCATTACGATAGCATCATTACCATGACAAACTCGTCCGGCTATATTCCCAACGGATTATTTTTTGATTCGGGAAATGATGTTGGTAATTACCAAGACAACGAAGACTATAATTTTACCTTCTTAGCCCCTCTTTCCGATACGCTGGCTAAAGTATCGGTTGATTTCATATCGTTTGATACCGAATTGGGTTGGGATTTTCTCGATATTTACAATGGTAGCGATAACAGCTATCCGTTAGCCGCTTCATTATCCGGAGGTTTATTGCCCGACAGCATCCGTCATTTCACCTCTTCAGCCTCTAATGGCGCACTGAATTTCCATTTTACTTCTGACGGTATCAACAACCGCCCTGGCTGGAAAGCAGCTATCAGTTGCTGGGTTCCCAACGATAACGATATTCAGGCGCTCAGCGTGGATGGCGACCTCATGCCTACGTTAGGAATACCAAGTGTATATAAAGTTAAAATTAAAAATATCGGAAGACTTCCGCAACAAAACTACCAGGTACAACTTCTTACCAACGAGGGAACAATCATTGGACAAATAACCGGAATATCCATTGCTTACAACGAAACCGCAGAATTCACCATCTCCGGAACCCCGGTCACGGAAGGCGAAACCCGTTTATATGGGAAAGTAGTTCTGCCTGGCGATCAGGACACCACCAATAATTTATCGAAAATGTTTGTAGCTCAGGTATTGTCCTCCGACAAAAATTCCGTTACCGTTGGCAAAGGATTGGGATTCTGCAATTATTTACCCATGGCTTACACTTTTCGCAACAGCGTAGTTGAAACAATATATTATCCCGAAGAACTCGGAAAAACGGGCACAATTGAAACCATTAGCTACTATTATAATTTCCGTGAAGATATTTATGAAACTCCGGTAAAAGTATGGATGGCTAAATCGACAAAAAACAATTTCTCCGACGGATGGATACCTTCAGGGGAACTTACCCTTGTTTTTGATTCAACGGTAAGTTATTCACGCGGGGTGCACAAACTGGACATTCAGCTGCAACAACCTTATTTGTACGACGGAGGCAACCTGGTGGTAATGGTTCAGCGCCCGTTTGAATATCAAATTTATGGCGGTGATTTCTACGGACAAAACACTTTTGTGATGGCTTCCACTCCCGAATATCCCGACCGCACCATCCATAATCATTCCGATGTGGTTGTTCTCAGCACCGAACGGCCTCGTTTTGGTAACAAAATCAGCGATCTCGCTTTAACAACTTTTACTTTTGATGCAACCCAAAGTGGTAATATTTCGGGCGTGGTTTACGATGAAAACGGAACGCCTAAACCCGATGTAATTGTTGTTATTGAAGGGGACAATAATACGGCCATTACAACCAGCAATGGTTCGTACATCCTTCCATGCCTGACACCTGGAAATTATACCATAAAAGCTATCAGCTATGGCTACGATGATGCAACCGCAACAGTTATGGTAACCGCTAATACTACTGTTAGCCAAATGCTTAATCTTACAATCCGGCCACAGGTAAACCTTAGTGGTACTACCCGTCCATCGGATGCTCCATGGAATGGTTTACCCAATTGCACAATCACCATGCAGAGTCCCGATACCACTTATACTTTTTCTTCCGATCAAAACGGGTTTTTCCTCTATTTTAATGTCTGGGGCAATACCACCTATTACACCACTATCTCGCACGATGGTTACCTGAGCTGGGAACAGGAAGTGTTTGTCCCCGGAACAGGTTATGATTTCGGTGGAGTAGTGCTTAATGAAATAACGGCTCCGCCTCAGAATGTGGTTGCGATAGACAATCAGACCAATGCTTCGGTAAGCTGGGGTACGGCTTCGCTGGATTACGACCTGATTTATGATGATGGAACTTTCGAAAATGCCAATGCAGGTTTCATTAATGAAGCAGCACGTGCCATTAAATTTACTCCGGAAGGTTATCCCTGTACGCTCGTCAATGCTTCGGTAAATATTTACGACGGAACCTATCCGCAAGGAAACATCTATGTTCCTTTCCAGGTTGCCGTTTACGATGATGATGGCGCTAATGGCTTCCCTGGAACCGAACTCGGCCGTGTTACCGTTACACCAACTGCTGCAAACTGGGTTGTAGCCGATTTGTCGCCGCTTAACATCACCATTACCGATGGCGATTTTTATATTACTCATCTGCAAGGTGGTGTTTATCCAAACTGTGCGCCCACAGCCGTTGATTATTCAAATCCCGTTAACCGCAGTTATTCGCGCTCCACACCAACCGGATTATGGATACATGAAACCCTTTCTGCACTTATCAATTATATGATACGGGCTAAAGTTTCAGGTCCATCGGAATCAGATCTTGCTCCTTCAGATAATGCTGATAATACACTTGAAAAGAAAAATAACCGGGCGGAAGAAGGCTACAACGTTTACCGTCTGCTGCAAGGACAGGAAAACAACCCGGATAGCTGGCAGTTGTTAGCCACAGATACATCCTCAACATCTTATACCGACAACGACTGGCAAAATTTATCATGGGGAAATTACCTCTATGCCATTCGCACATATTATACCAATGCCTTGCTTTCCGATCCGGCATTCTCAAACGTACTTCCAAAAGACATGATCAGTAATGCCCATTTATCGGTAGGAAGCAATGCCGGTTATATTCCTGAAGGCGCCACTGTTATCCTTACCAATATGGACGGGGATTCGTCTCATTTATACCAGTTGATTGTTCCTGAAAACGGAAATATTACCATCAATTCGTTATGGAAAGGAACTTATACCGTCGAAATTTCTCACAGGAATTTTCTGCCATTTCTTCAAACCATCGTTATTTCCGACAGCAGCACAATCAACCTGCAATTGACCGAAAAAGCCATTCCGGCTTATTTTGTGAATGCAGATAACCACCGGACCTACGCTATAATAAATTGGTACAATCCTATGGCCATAGAAGAGTTTATCCCCGATGACAATAGTGCCGAGTTCAGCACAACGGGTCAGGTAAATAATGATTTTTGGATGGGTAACAAAGTTACGACCTTTGCCAGTGGCGAAATTCTGAATTTCCTCATTTATACAGAACTGTATCCTGATGCCGGTTTGACTCAACTCCAGGTTGACATTTTTGATGACAATCACAACCTGCTGGGAAGCAGCGAAACATTTGAATTAGCTCCCGACTGCTGGAATAGCGTTAATGTTCCGAATGTTCATTTCAATGGAAATTTTTATGCGATGATCCATTATAATTACCAAAGCGATTACGCACATTATGTTGGGTTGGACTATGAAGGCAAAGCCGCTTCGGAAAATTCGGCTATGGTTTACGACGGCACAACCTGGACCCGGCTTTCGGATTATTCCTCCGCTTTCAAACCGGGCGCTTTCATGATCAGGACAACCGCATATACCGGATTTAACGGAATGCGAAGTCTTCTGAATTATGATATCTTCCGCTTGTTAAACGGCGATGAAAACAATCCGGCCAACTGGCAAACGGTAACAACAGCAGTCAGTGATACAGCTTTTCGCGATGATGCCTGGCGACTGGTACAGCCTCAATTGTATAAATATGCCGTAAAAACAAATTATACCTCCGGCGTAGTTTCGGAAGCCGCTCTTTCAAACAATATTCTGAAACAAACCCTGAACGCCGGAAACCAGATACTGACTTATGCAATACCACAACAGACCCAGTCAACAGTCATTAATTATACACTTCACACCATACAAGTTATAATGCCCGAAGGCACCAGCCTTTCCAGTCTGGTTGCACAGTTCACACTCAGCGAAAGCGCTTCAGCAAGCATCAATGGCGCAGAGCAAATCAGCGGAATCACGGTTAATGATTTCAACAGTCCGGTAAATTATACCATTACAGCCGAAAACGGTGTAAATATTCAGAACTGGGAAGTTACCGTTACCATAGAAACCGGCATGGCAGACAATCATTCGTTGCAACTGTCTATTTATCCAAATCCTGCAAAGGATGTGTTGAATATCTCTTCGCCCGACATCATCAAAGAAATTAAAATATTCGATTTACCAGGCAATCTGGTCACCCGGAAACAGATCAACGAACGGAATTTTCACATCCAGATTGACCAGCTCAAAAAAGGCATGTATATGATTCAACTTCTTTCTGCAAAAAAGATAATCAGTCGTAAAATTCAAATTTTTTAGTAGTTAAATTAATTAGTTTTCAAGCCTTCCGGAATTCCGGAGGGCTTTTTTTTCTAAAAATTCACTGAATTTAACTACCAGCATTCAAACAATCAAGACTTTTGCAGATATGCTTTGGCATGAAAAGCTATACTTTCGGTCATGGGCGTAAACCGGAATCCGATGGCATCCTCCAGTTTTTTAGCCGAATAGTAATACTGGTTTTTCTGGGTGTTTACCGTTTCGCGGGTTATCATCGGGTGGGAATGAAACAGGATGCTTCTTGCTTTTTCGAAACGCCATACCACTTCGAGCAGCGCCGAACCGGCTTTGATAAACGGAAGTTTCTTTCCTAAGTTCTGAGCCATCATCGTAAAGATTTCGCGATAGCTTAGGCTATCGGCTGCGACCACAAAACGTTGATTCCGGATGTCGCTTTCCATCAGTTGAATCATGGCACGGGCAACGTCGCGCACATCCACAAAGCCATTCACGCCATCGCTGTAGAACCACGAGCATTTATCGATGGTGGAAAACATCTGAGCGCTACCACGGTCGATTCCGGCATAACCGACGATCAGCGCCGGATTGACAATCACCGCTTCCAATCCTTCTTCGATGCCGCGCCACACCTCCCGTTCGCCGCCATATTTGCTTACGGAATAAGCCGAATTACGCTTGGACGATTTCCACTGGCTGTCTTCGGTAATGATTTCATCCTTTTCGGAACGGCTGAGCGAAGCGATGGAACTGACATGGCACAGCTTGCGTATTCCTTTACTCAAAGCGGCATTCACTATGTTAGCCGTACCTTCGATATTGATCTTCATCATCCGCTTTTTGTCCGCCGGATCAAAGGAAACCACGGCGGCACAGTGATAAACTTCCTCCACGCCTTGCAGGGCGTCCTCCAGCGAATAGTAATCGAGTACATCGCCTTCGGTCCATTCAATTTGATCCATCAGAGCCCCGGCCCTGTTTCCGGCAAGCAGGCTAAAAACCTTGAGTGTTATTTCCGCAGAACTTCCTTTACGCCTCAGCGCTTTCACCTGTTTACCCGACGCAATCAATTCGTGCAAAAGGTAAGAACCCAGCATTCCTGTGCCGCCCGTTACTAATATCATGGCTTAATGATCAGTTATCAAAATGCAAATATCAGATAAATTCCAATCCCGGATACGTTAGGCATACAGAAAATAAAACTTCATTTCGCATAACCCAATTCCTGATAAGGCAGGTTTTCCTATCTTTGCCAAAATTTTTGACTATGAATTTTGTGGAAGAACTACGCTGGCGCGGAATGATACAGGACATCATGCCTGGAACCGAAGAACAATTCACTAAGGAAATGACCTCGGCTTATGTGGGTTTCGACCCTACGGCCGATTCGCTGCACATCGGGCATTTAGTCAGCATTATGATGCTGAAACACCTGCAGATTGCCGGACACCGACCGCTGGCTTTGGTGGGCGGCGCTACCGGTATGATAGGCGATCCTTCGGGTAAAAGCGAAGAACGCAACCTGCTAAGCGAAGAAACACTGCGCCATAACCAGGAATGTATCAAGAAACAATTAGGCAAGTTTCTCGATTTCGATTCACCGGCTCCCAACCATGCCGAAATGGTGAACAACTACGATTGGATGAAGGATTATTCCTTCCTTGGATTTATCCGCGACATCGGCAAGCACATCACCGTAAACTATATGATGGCTAAGGATTCCGTAAAGAAACGCCTCAGCGGCGAAACGGGCGAAGGCATGTCGTTTACCGAATTCACCTACCAGTTGGTGCAGGGCTATGATTTCTTTTGGTTAAACCAGAATAAAAACTGCAAGCTTCAGATGGGCGGCAGCGACCAGTGGGGCAACATTGTTACCGGCACTGAGCTTATCCGCCGTAAGGCCGGAGGCGAAGCTTTTGCCCTTACCTGCCCGTTGATTACCAAAGCCGACGGAGGCAAATTCGGCAAGACCGAAAGCGGAAACATCTGGCTCGACCCTCAACGCACCTCGTCCTATAAGTTCTACCAATTCTGGCTCAACGTATCCGATGCCGATGCGCTTAAATACATCAAGATATTTACCCTCTTTTCGCAAAACGAAGTTGAAGATTTAGCAGCACAGCATCAACAGGCTCCGCACCTGCGCATCTTGCAGAAAGCCCTTGCCAAAGACATTACCGTGCGGGTACATTCGCAGGAAGATTACCAGGCTGCCGTGGATGCTTCCGAAATACTTTTCGGCAAAGGCACCACCGAAGCCCTGCAACGCCTCGACGAGGAAACCCTGCTTTCGGTGTTTGAAGGCGTTCCGCAAAGCGAAATGTCGAGAACGGAACTCGAAACCGGCATCGGCATCATTGATTTCCTTTCGGAGAAAACAAACGTCTTCCCATCCAAAAGCGATGCCCGCCGTATGTTGAAGGATGGTGGCGTTCAGATAAACAAACAAAAGGTGGACGATACTTTTATCGTTAACAACCAGTGTTTGCTAAGCAACCGTTATGTGCTGGTGCAAAAGGGAAAGAAAAATTATTTCCTGATTAAGTTTGTTTGAGTTTATAAGGCTCTTAAAGTTTATAAAGTTATAAGGTTTATAAGGCGAAGCGAAGTCCCTGTATAGAATCGTTTAGGAGGAACGACGTAGCGATTCTTCATCGGAAGCGAAGACCCCGAGGGTTTGTTGTTTTCATATCCCGAAGGTTTTAAAAAACCATTAAGGGATTTATTGCTTTCAGACCCCGAGGGTTTTAAAAACCCTCGGGGTCTTGTTCGTAAAACCACGTGTGGTTTCGGGTAAAACCACGTGTGGTTTCCGGCAAAACCACGTGATGTTTCTGATAAAACCACATGATGTTTTTGGTAAAACCACATGATGTTTTTGGTAAAACCACGTGTGGTTTTTTATTGAATAAAATTTACCCTTCCCGGTTAAACAATTACTGATAAAATCTGTTATGCTTATCAAAGTTTCCATTGATAGTAATCATTAAAACATTGTATAACCTTAAAATTTAAATTTATGTCAGTATTAGTAGGTAAAAAAGCCCCGAAATTTGAAGCCGTTGCCGTTGTAAATGGTGGCGAATTTGTTGAGAAATTTTCGCTCGAACAATATCTTGGCAAGAAACATGTCGTCTTTTTCTTTTATCCGATGGACTTCACTTTTGTTTGTCCTACCGAAATCATCGCTTTCCAGGATAAAATAGCCGAGTTTGAAAAACGCAATGTAGCCGTAGTTGGCTGCTCGGTCGATTCTCAGTTTTCGCATTGGGCATGGCTGAACACCGAGCCTAAAAACGGTGGAATAAAAGGCGTTAAATTCCCATTAGTATCCGATTTTTCAAAGACCATCTCTGCAAATTATGATGTTCTTTATGGGGATTGGGACTATAACGACGATAACGAAATGGTATTTAAAGGCGCTCCGGTGGCCCTGCGTGGGTTATTCCTTATCGATAAACAAGGCATTGTCCGTCATCAGGTAGTTAACGATTTGCCTTTGGGCAGAAGCATTGATGAAGCCTTACGTATGGTGGATGCCCTTCAGTTTTTTGAAGAAAACGGAGAAGTCTGCCCGGCCAACTGGCACAAAGGCGAAAAAGCCATGAAAGCTACGGCTGAAGGCGTTGCCGATTACTTAGGCAAGAAATAATAAGCTTCAGATTTTAATTCGCAGGCAAGCCCCGTTGAAACGGGAGCCAAGCACAGGAGTAAGTTCAACTTTGGATTTACTCCTGCTGTTTTTTATGATGGTCCTGCCCACGCCATAACCCAGCGCAGCGCCCATCAGCACGTCGGAAGCCCAGTGCTTGTCGCCGTACAACCTCGACAAGGCTACCATCGTGGCAGCGGAATACGAAGCCCAGGAAATCCATTTCACATCATAATATTCCGAAGCGATCACGGTGGCCACCGCAAAAGCCGTCGCCGTATGATTCGATGGAAAAGATGAATATTTGAAATCGGCTATGGGTCCTTCCCATAGCGAACGGTTAGCCGGATCGTCCTGGTAAGGCCGGTGGCGGTGCATCGTCTGCTTGATCACTTCGGTAAAAGCGCTGCTGATGACGAAAGCCTTTAATCCGTTAAGCGCTGTCGCCTTTGCCCTGTCGTCGGTATTAAACTTTCCGTAAGCATAAAAACCAGCAAGCAACGGAAGGGAATACAAGCCATTTCCCCAGGGTTCGATGGCCATGCGCGAAAAATCATCCAACGCTCCTTTGCGGTGATGATGAAACACATCGCGGAGGGTTTCGTCCTGCGAATAAACAATTAATGAAGTAGCCGTTACCGCACCGGCAAATATCCATTGCCGGGAAGTCCATCGCCGGGGAGCCGTACCTGCATCAATGGCATCGTATACATAAGATTTAACATAAGGTTTGCTGAATTCGGTATACCGATATTGGGCAAACAGTTGTCCCGTAAGCAACAATAACCAAACTGTTATAATTGCGTTACGGATTTTCATTGGGAGCAACCGTTTTCGATATCTTTTGCTTCGTTCCAGTATACGTCCATCTCGCCAAGCGTCATATCCTGCATCGACTTTCCATCTTCTTTCGATTTTTCCTCAAGGTATTGAAACCGGCTGATGAATTTTTTGTTGGTACGTTCCAGGGCATCTTCAGGATTAACTCCGATAAAACGGGCATAATTCACCAAAGCAAACAACAAATCGCCAAATTCGCTTTCGATCTTCGATTTATCCTCTTGTGATTTTACCTCATCCTGCAGTTCATTCATCTCTTCGATCACTTTATCCCATACCTGGTGAGGCTCTTCCCAATCGAAACCGATGCCGCGGGCTTTCTCCTGGATGCGGTAGGCTTTCACGATGGCAGGCAAGCCTTGCGGTACTCCCGAAAGAACCGATTTACGGCCTTCGGTAAGCTTAATCTTTTCCCAATTATTCTTTACCGCTTCGGCATCTTTAGCTACCACATCACCATAAATATGGGGATGCCGCCGGATAAGTTTGCGGTTGATTCCTTCCAGCACATCCTTCATGTCAAAGGCATTTTGTTCGGAACCTATCTTAGCATAAAAGACGATGTGAAGCATGATATCGCCCAGTTCCCTACGGATTTCGTCAAGATTATTATCCAATACAGCATCCGAAAGTTCGTAAGTTTCTTCTATGGTAAGGTAACGCAGGCTTTCGAGTGTCTGTTTTTTGTCCCAGGGGCACTTTGCCCGCAGTTCGTCCATAATGTTGAGCAAGTGTTCAAAAGCGGCTAATGTTTCGTTCATTGGAATATTTTTGGCAAAAGTACTCATTAATAAAAAAGGCTGCAATGAAAACTTAGGGGAAATAAACATCTACCTTTGCCGCCGTTTTTTGATCAACAAAAATTATGTCATTATTAATTGCTACGGCTTTAATTTTTTCAGGAATATTGGTAGGATTTATCAACACCTTAGCCGGAGGAGGAACCATTATTTCATTGTCGTTATTTATGTTATTGGGCTTGCCGGCCAATGTTGCCAACGGCACCTACCGCATAGCAGCCCTTTGCCAGAATGCCGTTACACTGGAAACATTCCGTCATCAGAAGATGCTTGACACCCGGAAGGGAATATGGCTTTGTATCCCAACAATTATCGGTTCTGTCATCGGCGCCCGGGTGGCCGTAAACCTGGATGAAAAAGCCATTGAAAAAGCTTTTGCCGTAGCCATGATTTTCATGTTGTTTTTTCTGTTCTACAAACCCGAAAAATGGCTGAAAGGACAACAGAAATTGATAGAGAAAAAGGTGAGTGTCTGGCAAATGCTGCTTTTCTTTTTTATTGGCATTTACGGAGGTTTTGTACACGTGGGAGTTGGATATTTTATCCTTGCCGGAGTGGTTTTGGGCGCCGGTTACGATTTGGTGAAAGCCAATGCCCTTAAAACACTTATCGTGTTTGCCTACGTTCCCTTTACCCTTGCTATTTTCATATGGGAAGGACAGGTAAATTATGAATTCGGCATCATTCACGCCATTGGAAACGTCATCGGAGGCTACCTGGCCACCCGCTTTGCCGTAAGCTGGGGCGCTCAATTCGTACGATGGGCTATCGTGGTTATCATCCTCGTGTCGTCGGTTCAACTATTGGGGTTGTATGATTTTAAGCAAATGTTTGAAGCCATACTTTAAGCAAGGCAATCATCTGAAGTAATCTCTATCCAAAACAAAAATTATCTGGGATTCAATTTTTTGAACAATTCAAGCATTCCTTTTACCTACTCTGCTACTATTTACGGTTGGATATATTGGACATTTTATCGTATTTTTGCAGCATTAATCAATTTTTGCATCTTTTTTACCTCATCTAAAGTCAACTAAAATGAGTCAAAATAATAAATTATTTACCGAATTTCCTCCCGTAAGCACCGAACAATGGGAAGCTGCCATAAACGAAGATCTTAAGGGCGCCGATTATGATAAAAAATTAGTCTGGCATACCTTGGAAGGGTTCAACGTAAAACCCTATTACCGTGCCGAAGACCTGAAAGATATTCCCTTTATTAATTCATTTCCAGGGAACTATCCGTTTGTCCGTGGCAACAAAACCGATAATAACCGTTGGGAAATTCGCCAGGATATTGATGCCACCGATGCTGCCGAAGCTAACCGTATCGCTTTGGATGCCATCAGCCGCGGCGCCGAAGGCATTGGTTTCAGGATGAAAGAAATCACTACTCCGGAAGCTTTGCAGACGCTTTTATTGGACATCAACCTCACCCAAACGAAGATACATTTTATTTCTTCCCGCTCCTACCCTGCTCTGCTCGATTTGTTTATCAATTACTTAGCCGAAAATGATATTGATCCCGAAAAAGTGCAGGGTTCACTGAATTTTGATCCCATCAATTTTTTGGCTCTTCACGGAAAATATTACACGACCAAGGAAAACAACCTGGTAGAAATGGTTTATGTGTTAAACGCCATAGAAAAAAAGCTTCCCGGATTCAAAGCCATTGCTATCAACGGGCATACGTTTGCCAATGCCGGTTCGTCGCTGGTTCAGGAACTGGCTTTCAGCCTTTCTTCCGCCACCGATTACCTTGCCGAAATGACGGCCAAAGGCATTGCCATTGATAACGTAGCGCCTAAAATCCAATTTTCATTTTCGGTAGGTTCCAATTATTTCATGGAAATAGCCAAATTCCGTGCAGCGCGCCTGTTATGGGCAAAAATTGTGGAACAATTCAAGCCTAAGCAAAGCCAGTCGCTAAAGATGTTTATCCATGCCACTACGCTTAACTGGGACAAGACATTGTACGATGCCCATGTCAACCTTTTGCGTTCCACCACCGAAGCCATGTCCGCCATCATCGGAGGCGTTGACTCGCTGAACGTGGTTCCTTTTGATGTTTGCTACAAAGATTCCGACGACATCAGCCGCCGCCTTGCCCGCAACCAGCAAATCATTTTGAAAGAAGAATCCTATCTCGACAAAATCGTTGATCCGGCCGCCGGATCATATTATCTTGAAAATTTAACTCAAAATATCGCATCCGCTGCCTGGACGTTATTTAAACTGGTAGAAGAAAAAGGTGGATTTACCGAAGCTTTTAAAACCGGTTTTATCCAGGATGAAATCGAAAAAATTCGTAAGAAAAAAGACGAAGAAATTGCCAATCGCCGGGCTCCCATCCTGGGAACCAATCAATATCCCAATCAGAATGAAGAAGGATTGAAAAAAATACAAATGGAAGGCGACGAAACCGAAGCAGATACTCAAAAACCGACTTCTTATCGTAAATTAGAAATCTACCGTGCCGCCGATGCCTTTGAAGACCTGCGCTTGTTAACCGAAATGTCGGTAGAAGCAGGCAATCCGCGCCCGAAAGTATTTCTGTTCACCATGGGCAACTTAGCCATGCGCAAGGCTCGCGCCGGATTTGCATCCAATTTATTCGGAGTTGCGGGTTACCAAATCATTGATAATCCCGGCTTCGAAACTGTAGACGACGGTGTGGATGCCGCTCAGAAATCAGGAGCCGAAATTGTAGTGATCTGTAGCAGCGATGAAGAATATCCCGAATTAGCGCCGGCCATTGCCAAATCAATAAAAGAAACCGCCCCCGACAAAATCATCATCCTTGCCGGTTATCCCAAAGAAATTATTGATTCGCTGAAAGCTGCCGGAGTGGACGACTTTATCCATATCCGCACCAACGCACTCGAATTTTTGAAACAAATACAGGCAAAACTTGGAATTATTGAATAGAAAATCCTGACGTCGTAACTTGCGATATCAAAATAAATAAAGATGGAAAATCTGCCGATCATACTTAAAGGAAACAGAACCAAATGATTTGAGATAAATAAATTAAGAAATGAATAGCGTTAATAAAACAAATTCGGAAGATTTATTTCAAAAAATTGCAGGTTTACTGAAAGAAGCAAGGCTATCAGTAGTGAGAAGTATAAACCAAACAATGGTTTATACTTATTTTCAGGTTGGGAAAATGATAGTTGAGCAGGAACAACAAGGGGAAAAACGGGCAGAATATGGCAAAAAACTGATAAAAGAATTATCCGATAAATTAACAAACGAATTTGATAAAGGTTTTTCAATTACTAATCTTCAGCAAATGAAGAACTTTTTCTTATTTTATCAAAAACAGCAGACAGCGTCTGCTAAATCTGATTTCAGGTTGAGTTGGTCGCATTATTTAAAATTAATGCGTATTGAAGATGCCGACGAACGCAATTTTTATGAAATTGAGGCTATCAATAGCAACTGGAGTTTAAGGGAATTGCAAAGGCAATTTGATTCAGCTCTTTATCAAAGATTGGTGTTGAGCCGGGATAAAAAAGGGATCAAAGACTTATCGGAAAAAGGACAGATAATTTCCGAGCCAAAAGATTCTTTAAAAGATCCTTATATCTTAGAATTTATCGGACTTCCCGAAGAATCAATTTATACTGAAACAACTTTAGAACAAAAACTTATTGATAAACTCGAACATTTTTTATTGGAACTTGGTAAAGGATTTACTTTTGTCGGAAGACAAGTCCGTTTCACATTCAATGAAAAACATTTTCGGGTAGATTTGGTCTTTTACAACCGAATTTTGAAAAGTTTTGTTCTGATAGATTTGAAAATAGGAGAAATTAAACATCAGGATCTTGGCCAGATGCAAATGTATGTGAATTATTATGACAGGTTTGTAAAACTTGACGACGAAAACAAAACAATTGGTATCATTCTTTGTAAGGACAAAGACGATACCCTTGTAGAAATTTCTTTGCCAGAAGATAATAAGCAAATATTTGCAAGCAGATATCAAACGGTATTGCCAAGCAAAGATGAATTAAAAAAATTAATTGAAAATAAATAAATTTACAAGCCAATTGAAAATCATTTAGATGGAAAATCTGCCGGTCATATACGAAGAAAACATTGCCAATTGCATCTGCTTCATCAGAGGAGAAAAGGTAATGCTTGATTCCGATTTAGCAGCACTTTATGGAGTTTCTACCAAAAGAATTAATCAGGCTGTGAAACGAAATATTGAAAGATTTCCATCAGAATTTATGTTTCAATTAACAGAAATTGAAAAACAAGAGGTGGTCACAAAATGTGACCACCTCCAAAAAATAAAGTATTCACCTTATTTACCATTCGCTTTTACCGAACATGGGACTATTATGATAGCCAGTCTACTAAATAGCCCACGGGCGGTGGCTGTAAGCATTCAGGTGGTAAGAACTTTTGTAAAACTGCGTTCTGTCCTTTCATCTCATAAAGAATTGGCAAAAAAAATAGAAGACATGGAGGCTAAGTATGATGAACAATTTCGCCTTGTTTTCACGGCAATCAAAGCATTGATGGCCGAAGAAGATGTTAAACCAAGAACCCCGATAGGCTTTAAAACAAAAAAATAATTAATTTTAACAAAGAAACATTAAACCCAAAATAATGCGACCCAATTTTAAAGATATTGATTTCAAACCCCGCCAGCAGGAAACACCCTCACAGGAGCAGTGGGAAAAAACTGCCGGCATTGAAAAGGACTGGGTTACCACGGAACAAATTCCGTTAAAACCTGTTTACGGCTCTGCCGACCTGAAAGGCATGGAGCATCTGAATTATGCCGCCGGCATTCCGCCTTTCCTGCGTGGTCCGTATAGCACCATGTATGTGATGCGTCCCTGGACTATCCGCCAGTACGCCGGATTCAGCACTGCCGAAGAATCCAATGCTTTTTACCGTCGCAACCTCGCCGCCGGACAAAAAGGACTTTCGGTGGCTTTCGACCTTGCCACACACCGTGGCTACGACAGCGATCACGAAAGAGTGGTTGGCGATGTGGGTAAAGCCGGCGTTGCCATTGATTCCATCCTCGACATGAAAATTCTGTTCGACCAGATTCCTCTGGATAAAATGTCGGTTTCTATGACCATGAACGGCGCCGTTTTGCCGGTGCTGGCATTTTATATCGTGGCCGCCGAAGAGCAAGGCGTTTCGATGGACAAACTCAGCGGAACCATCCAAAATGATATTCTGAAAGAATTTATGGTTCGCAACACTTACATTTATCCGCCGCTACCTTCCATGAAAATTATTGCCGATATTTTTGAATTTACTTCCAAAAACATGAAAAAATTCAATTCCATCAGCATCAGCGGATACCACATGCAGGAAGCCGGAGCCACCGCCGATATCGAGCTGGCTTATACGCTTGCCGACGGGCTGGAATATATCCGTGCCGGCATCAAGGCGGGCATACCCATTGATGCTTTCGCCCCCCGTCTTTCTTTTTTCTGGGGCATCGGAATGAATCATTTTATGGAAATAGCCAAAATGCGGGCTGCCCGTATGCTCTGGGCAAAAATCATTAAACAGTTTAATCCGCAGAATCCAAAATCCATGGCTTTGCGTACCCATTGCCAGACTTCGGGCTGGAGTCTTACCGAACAGGACCCGTTCAACAACGTTACCCGCACCTGTGTGGAAGCTTTGGGCGCTGCACTTGGACATACCCAAAGTTTGCACACCAACGCCTTAGACGAAGCCATTGCCCTGCCTACCGACTTCTCGGCACGCATAGCACGCAACACTCAGATTTATATTCAGGAAGAAACCAATATTTGCCGTGTAGTTGACCCCTGGGCAGGTTCTTATTATATCGAAACACTTACCAACGAAATAGCTCACAAGGCCTGGACATTGATACAGGAAGTGGAAGAACTGGGCGGCATGGCAAAAGCCATAGAAACCGGTATTCCAAAGATGCGTATTGAAGAAGCTTCTGCCCGCAAACAGGCAAGGATTGATTCGGGTAAAGATACGATCCTGGGAGTAAACAAATATCGCCTTGATAAAGAAGATCCTATCGAAACGTTGGAAGTCGACAATACAGCCGTAAGGGAATCGCAACTCAAACGTCTGGCACAACTCCGAGCCGGACGCAATAACGAAGATGTTCAGAAAGCCCTTGATGCCCTGACCCATGCTGCCGAAACCGGCGAAGGGAATTTGTTGGCGTTGAGTATAGATGCCGCTCGCAAACGCGCATCCTTAGGCGAAATTTCATATTCACTCGAAAAGATTTATGGGAGGTATAAAGCTGTGATACGTTCAATTTCCGGAGTGTATTCCTCCGAATCCAAAGACAACGAAAGCTTCAAAAAAGCTTGCGAAATGGCCGATAAATTTGCAGAAATGGAAGGTCGTCGTCCCCGAATCATGATTGCCAAGATGGGCCAGGATGGGCACGACCGTGGTGCAAAAGTAGTAGCTACCGGCTACGCCGACATCGGTTTTGATGTGGATATGGGTCCCCTGTTCCAGACTCCGGCAGAAGCCGCCCGCCAGGCAGTGGAAAACGACGTGCATGTGCTCGGAGTTTCCAGCCTTGCCGCAGGACACAAAACACTGGTTCCGCAGGTTATCGAAGAACTGAAAAAGCTTGGTCGCGAGGATATCATGGTGATTGTTGGCGGTGTCATCCCGCCACAGGATTATGAATTTCTTTACCAGGCCGGCGCTGCGGCTATCTTCGGTCCCGGATCGGTGATTTCGGATTGTGCCATCAAAATGCTTGAAATTCTTATTGAATCACGTAAATAACCAATTTTTTAATTTTTAAACACTTCTTAAACTACTTGCATCAAAGGGAGCCGAAAGATTCCCTTTGTTTTTTATTTCCATCCCAAATTGAATTGACGGATTTCAGGTAATCCTATCTCCTGTTTTCAAAAACTCCAATTCCGAAAAGTGCAAAATCGTACCTTACCGGGTCGTTGGCGTCGTATTTTTTAAGATTAGCGGTTAGCTCTTCCACCGCTTGCCAGTCGTTGGCTTTGCGGGTGAGCAAACCCAAGCTGCGGGCGGTCCTTCCCGAATGCACATCCAGCGGACAGCAAAGTTGCGAAGGTTTTATTCGTTTCCATAATCCAAAATCAACGCCATGATTATCATCACGCACCATCCAGCGCAAAAACATGTTTATGCGCTTGCCTGCCGAACCCGCCGCCGGGTTGGAAACATGCTTTTCCGTCCGGTGAAAATGTGGTAATTCAAAAAACAGTTCACGAAAGTGAAAAATGGCATTCTTAACGTTTGCATCGACAGGCGTTAATCCTTCGGAAAAAGCAGCTTCCAAGCCGCCATGATGCTGATAAATGTTCCGTAAAGCTTCGATAAAATACAGACAATCGTCGCCGTTAAATGTGCGGTGAACGAAATTAACAATCAAGGAAGCCGTATCCCGCAACGAAGAATTTATGATAAAATCGTAGGGCGCATTGTCCATCATCTGCATCAGCCTGTTGGCATTGGCAAGTATGCTTTTACGGTTTCCCCAGGCAATAGTCGCTGTGAGAAAAGCCGAAATCTCAATGTCTTCTTTTCGTGCGAAACGGTGAGGTATCGAAACTGGATCGGTAGCAATAAACAACGGATTGTTGTATTGCTGGCATTTGGATTCAAGCAAATATTTTAAATTGAAGGGTTCCAAATTATTCGTTTTCATACCTTGCATAACGCTTTTTTGAACGTTTTGGTTCATTAAAAACAAAATCAGCTAATTTGCTCCATTTTTATATAACCATCATGTTTTTAGAAACCTCGAGAGTTTTACAAATAGTGTAGGATGTATCCGTAAATATATTAACTTTGTACAAAACATTTAACCCCATTCCATCGTTTAAAAAAAGAAAAAGGAAAAGATATGCCCTGGCAGTTTACCATTTATACCTGGATATTATTGGCAACAACGTTGCTATCTTTAGGGATGGCCATATATATTTATTATAAAAGGCATATTAGCAACAGGGTTCTTTTTATCGTAACCATTATCATGGCAGCCGAGTGGGCATTGGCTGCAACCATCGAAACAGCCGTACCCACCATCGCACTCAAATCGCTTTTTTCTAAAATTGAATATATCGGCGCTTTATCGAGCCCTGTTTTTTTCCTGCTCTACATCATGGATTATACTCAGTTAGCCACAAAATGGTTAAAAAATTGGCAGTGGACCTTATGGCTTATTCCGGGAGCATCACTGTTGCTCGTATTTACCAATGAATGGCATCATCTTATCTGGAGCGGATTTTCGTGGAGCGCCGCCGGCAGCAACATCCTGACCTACCACCATGCTATAGTTTTTTTTATCGCCACTTCTTACCCTTTATTACTGTTGCTTTTCTCGGTAGCTTTTCTGCTTCGTTTTGTCGTTACCAATCCGGCTTTTCATAAAACCACGGTCTTTTATTATATTTTGTGTCTCATCTTTCCTTTTAGTTTTACCATCATTTACCAGCTTGGACTAAGTCCGGTAGAAGGGCTCGATATCACCCCCATTAGTGTTTTATTTGCCGTTTTGATTGTTACCCTTGGGATTACCCGTCAAAAACTTTTTAATCTGGTTCCGGTTGCCCGCCATTTGCTGATCGAAAAGATGAACAACGGCATACTGGTACTCGATAAATTTCAGCACATCCTCGATTTCAATCCTGCGACAGCCAAGATGTTTGGAATAGACAAATTAGCTATTGGTAAAAAAGCGTATCATGTTATTCCGGCTTTTAAACATTTTCTGAACGAAATAGCTTCGACCGCCGAACGGCAGTCCACAATTTATTTTGATAAACCCGAGCCTCGCTGGTACGAAATTAATAAAACACCATTGGTTGATAACAAAGGACATTCGTTAGGCAATCTGCTGGTCATAACCGATATTACACAGCAAAAAAAAGATGAGCAGCAGCTTCAGAAACTGAACGCTCAACTGTTGGAATCGGAAAATAAGCTCAAAGAGATTAATAATCAAAAAGACAAACTATTTTCTATCATCGCTCACGATTTAAAAAATCCCTTCCAGGCACTCATTGGTTTCTCCGAATTGCTTTATGAAGACACCGAAAATTATAGCATACCTGAAATAAAGGAAATGAGCGGCAATATTTTTAAAGCAGCCAATCAGGGTTTTGAAATACTGACTAATTTGTTGGATTGGTCGCGTTCGCAAACCAACCGTATTGAGTTTCGTCCTGTAGATACCAATCTGAATAAATTTCTGGCAAGATCGGTCAGCCAGATCGATCTTTTTTCGTCGGGAAAAGATATTAAAGTAGAATTTTACCCTTCCGAAGAAGCCCGGGTAATGATTGACAGGAATATGATAGATACGGTGATGCGCAATTTGCTTACCAATGCCATTAAATTCTCGTATCCGGGAAACAAGGTGGAAGTATTTTTCAAAAAAAATACGGATAGCTGTATTGTTTCCGTAAAGGATAACGGAACCGGAATTCCGCCCGAAGCCTTGGCTTCGTTATTCCGTATAGATATTAAACAAACGACCGTTGGAACAAGCGGAGAACAGGGTACCGGCCTGGGATTGATCCTGTGCAAAGAGTTTATCGAAAAGCACGGAGGGAAAATATGGGTGGAAAGCACTCCAAGCAAGGGCAGTGAGTTTCTTTTTTCATTGCCAATAACTACCTCATCAAAATCTCCTGCTACCTCGTAGAAATCTCCTGCTGCCTCGTAGAAATGCGCTGCTAACTCGTCGAAATACCCTGCTAACTCATCAAAATGCCCTGCTAACTCGTAAAAACCTCCTGCTAACTCGTAAAAATGCCCTGCTAACTCGTAAAAATGCCCTGCTAACTCGTAAAAACCTCCTGCTACCTCGTAGAAACCTCCTGCTATCTCGTAGAAACCTCCTGCTGCCTCGTAGAAACCTCCTGCTAACTCGTAAAAATGCCCTGCTACCGGAAACAAGGGAAGCGAATTTCTTTTCTTATTGCCGTTACATGCATGATATTTTAGATTTTTCTTATCCGCAATAGTTTTGTCTTATTTTTTTATTATTTTTGTTCTTTAATAATAATCAAATCATTCATTCACTAATCATTCAACACATTAAAATTATGAAGAAAGTAAAATTATGCTTGGCTATGTGCCTGATTTTTGCATGCTCGCTGGCTATCCAGGCTCAGAAAGTAAAGGTTGTTTCTGGTGATGTAAAAGCCTTAAAAGGAGAAAAAATCCTAAAACTCAATTACAATTATGAGGGTATGACTGTGGGACGGTTTAAAACCGAAGCTGAATACACCAATAAAAAAGTAGAAGAATACAACAAAAAAGAAGCTGGCAAAGGCGACAAATGGCTGGTTACATGGAATGAAGACAAAGCTAAACGTTTTCAGCCCGCCTTTGAAGAACATTTAAACAATGCATTGGAAAAAAGTAGCGTGATTGCCGGCGCCAATAAAAAAGATGCCAAATATACACTTACACTGAAAACCGTATTCTTCGAACCTGGCTTCAACGTTGGCATTGAACGGAGAAGTGCAAGTATCAATGTGGAAGTTATTATTACTGAAACCAAAAATCCATCGGCGGAAGTAGCCAAACTTTTTATTAAAAATATCCCTGGCGGTGGCGCTATGGGTTTTGATTTCGATTCAGGCTACCGCGTTCAGAAAGCCTACGAAACTGCAGGCACTGTGATCGGAAAATACCTGTCTAAAAACGCTTTTAAATAGGATTAGTACTTAAAATGCCTAGAGTTAAAAGTTTTATAAGTACTTCTTAAAAAACCTTTTTCAAAACATAAAGAAGCCTGCCTGAACTTAAACCGAGGCAGGTTTTTTATTTTCCCTGAGTCCTTTTATCATATTGAAAATATAAATGCCCAGGCCTATCCATACCAAAGTGAAACTGATCAGATAAACCGTAGTGAAGGGTTCATGATAAAGGAAAACTCCGAGCAACAATTGCAGGGTTGGCGAGAGATATTGTAGAAAACCAAGCATGGAAAGCGGAATACGTGTGGCGGCAATTCCGAACCAATACATAGGAATAGCGGTTACCGGTCCGGCAAGGATCAGCAAAAGGGTTGTCTGAAGCGAGATATGCAGAAATGCTCCGTTACCGGTCTTGTCCATTTGCCAAAGATAAAAAAGAGCAAAAGGCGCCAGCAACAGGGTTTCGATGAGCAATCCCGGTAAGGATTCGAGGTTTGCTTTTTTGCGAAGCAAGCCATACAAAGCGAAAGAAAGAGCCAGAAACAGGGATATCCAGGGCAAACGGCCTACGGATATCGTTAAGCAAACAATACCGGCTACGGCAAAAAAAACAGCCCATTTCTGAAGCTTATTCAGGCGTTCCTTCATAAACACAACGCCCAACAGCACATTCACCATCGGATTGATGTAATATCCAAGGCTGGAATCCACAATATGGTTATGATTCACGGCATAAATATACACAAACCAGTTTCCGCCGATTAATGCCCCGGTGATGCAAAGCAATCCCAGCGTTTTCGGTTTGGTGAAATAGGTTAAAAACGTCCGGTCGCCACGCCATAGCATCAACCCGGCCAGAAAAATAACCGACCAAACAATACGATGGGCTAAAATCTGGGTTGAAGGCACATCGAGCAGGAGTTTCCAGAACAAAGGAAAAACTCCCCAGGAACAGTAACAGATGATGGCATAAAAAAGTCCGCCGGAATATAACTTCTTGTTTCGCTGCAATTCACCCATTTTATTTTTTTTGCAAAAGTAAATGAAATATCCATAAAATTTTTATCCTGATTCAATCATAAATTCTATGGGTTACTGGACAATTTGGGTTTAGTACATCCTGAATGGATTTTGCTTCATCCGGAATAGATTTAGCCCAATCTTGAATAGGTTTAGGCACATCTTGAATGCATTTAGGTTCATCTTGAATACATTTATGTCCATCCTGAATACATTTTGGATGATCTTGAATGCATTTAGCCCCATCTTGAATGCATTTAGGAACATCTTGAATACATTTTGGATCATCTTGAATGCATTTTGGATGATCCTGAATGGATTTTGCCTTTTCCTGAATAGAAATTATTTTTTTCTGAATTCCATATATGATATCCCTGATAGCCCTGTCAGGGTTTTGAACCCTGACAGGGCTATTGACAGAGATATTTTTATTATTTTAAATGCATTGCATGATATTTCAACTAAAACCAGTCTGTTGCAAAGGGGAAAAAGAGATATTTTAAATCATAATTTAACGAACTGATTATAAAATTGTAAAGCCTGTTGCTGAAAAATAATTTAGATACAATCGAATTATTTTGGGGAAAATAAGAATAATCAGTAAAGAAATGTTGTAGTTTTACCTGATAATTTAGCAAACGGGCAGTTCAATAATTTAGCGCTTTGATACTTAAAATATTTTTATATTTGTGAACGAAAAACAATAATTAATTACGAAATAATTGCCATAATGGTGGTTACAGAGATGTTGTGTGCAGCATTAAAAGAAAGATGTGATAGCATTTGAGATAAAAATCACCTTGAAGTTAATCAACCTCAAGGTAAATTAGTTGTAAAATATTTGTTTATCAAATCTTACTCTCTTTCTTGACCATTTTCCAGACATTAACCAACTTCGGCATATTAGGCATAACCTGTTTTCGATAGTCAAACAGAAGAATAAATATCAAGATCAAGATACCCACCAGAACTGCATATCCATACACTTCTTTCAGGCTTACCAGAGTTGCTTGTCGCTGCACCTCGTTGTACAAGTCGGAAAAATTCTTTGTCAGCGGATTCATCCAATCGAGTTCGCTGCTGAGTAATGCCAGGTTCTTCTGTCTGACCGCATTATATGTATGAGTAACAATTGCGCTGCTCATGGCATTGCCAAAAGTGGTGCGAATGAAACCAATCACGCACATTGCCTGAAAATAATAATTGAAAGAGACACTACCGGACATCTTGTAGGTAAGCCCCGTATAAATGATAACCAATCCTGCCCCTTTGAGAAACATGGGCAGATAAAGCATCTCTTTGTCAGTTGAGCCATCTATGAGGAAGTAGAGCATCATTTGGTAGAGTGTGAAGCAGGCAAAACCTGCAAACAGTATCACCTTGTTGCGCCATTTGTAAATCACCACACCGATATAGAAAAATCCGGCTCCAGCCAAAACACCAGCGAAAGAGCCCCAGTTCAGAGAGATGTTGTGGAAAGTGTCGAAGTGAAGGATGGCACTGGCGTAGATGTTCTGCAAGCCGCCTGATGTGACCGACATCAACGTCAAAAAACTTGCAAGAATAAGGATTTTCAGCATATTGGGCTGGACAAAAGTTTCAATAGGAATGTATGGATGTCGCACTGAGGATTCTCTGTGGATTATCATCAAAAGGCACATAACAGCCAAAAAAGTGGCAGTGGTTATTTCTTCACCTCTCCACCAGTCGTAATGCTCACCATACACACCGATGAAGAGAAGTGTCATCAGGAAGATGCTCCATAACACTCCACCAAGATAGTCGATTCCAAGTAAAGGCATATATAGTCCCTGCCTAAAGTGCCGTCGCATAGTAACATGAATTAACAAAAACACCAACAGCAATGCGGTAATAGTAAAGAGGTGCATTGCCTGCCAGTCGAACGCTAAAATGCTATATCCTGTCGCCAGATTGGACAGTTGTATGCAGCCCAGAATGAAAGTGAAAAGAAAAGGAAAGAATACTGCAAAGTCACGCGTTGGGGTAATGTTGAGCTGGATGTTGTTCCAGCAAATAAACGTTCCCACCATTCTTAAGGCTCCGCATACAAAGCTGACGAACACCACCAGCGGTACAAAGTTGGAGTACATGCAAATTAAGTCGCCTGCTATCAGGGCTAACGTGACCACCATCAGGGTATCGCGGGTCTTGAATCGGAACAAGATACGGAAAAGCACGGGGAAAATTATGGTCTGACCTGCCAGCGTGGCGTATCCTGCCAGCATGATGTCTTCGTTGATCCACGACATTGATCCAGCCATTTGGCTGACTGCCGAAATGTAAACTCCACCTGTAAATTGATAGATAACGATGATGATTAGAAAGATTAGGAAGCGCAACCTTACAGGCACAAAATCTTTGAGTGCCATAAGACGGCGTGCCATAACTACCTCATCGGAAAACTGCTTTGTCATGCTTGCCGTATTTTACTTCACATTCCACGTTCATACCAGAACTCAGGAGTTTTAAATCTTCTTTTTTGTTTTTTTCGGTAAATGCTATCTTTACAGTGATACGTTGTTCTACCTTGACAAAGTTTCCTGCAGAGTTATCTTGCGGTATCACAGAATACTGCGCTCCTGTAGCATTGGAAATCTTGCTAACGACACCATGATAGAGGACTCCCGATACTACATCTACCATTATATCTACAGGCATACCTTCTCTGATATTGGCAGTTTGGGTTTCCTTATAGTTGGCAATCACCCACACCTTGTCGTTCTCCACTATCGAAAGTAGAGTCTGACCAGGTTGGACGAATTGTCCTTCCTGAATAGCCTTGCGCGAAACAACACCATCACACAGTGCAAGAATTACAGTATATGAAAGGTTCAGTTCCGCTAATTCCAGTGATGCCTTTGCCACCTCAATGTTGCTCTGGTTCTGATCCAGACATTGGGACTGTTCATCTTTTATCTTTGAGGTACTTCTCTTTTGTCTTACCTGCATTTCGTATTTGGCTTTCTTCGCATCATAATCGGCTTTCATGGCTTCATATTGTTGACGCGTTACGGCTTTCTGATTAAAAAGCATATCATAGCGTTTGTAATCATTTTCAGCCTGTTCCATTCGTATTTTAGACTCCTCAATAACCGCATCCGATACGTCCATGTTGCTAGCGGTAGTGGAAATTGTCGCCTCAATCACCGTACTCTGAGACAATGCTTTCTGATAATCGGCTTTCGCTTGAGCAACCTTTAGCTTATATTCCGCATTCTCTATCACCACCAGAGTATCGCCCTTCTTCACCTCCTGGTAATCGTCAAAACGAACTTCCTTTATATATCCCTGCACACGACAGTTGACAGGCACAATATAACGTCGCACCTGTGCATTGTCTGTATATTCTACTTTTCCCAGATGGATAAACTTGGAACAGATCCATATCAATCCTATGCCCACGAACAGCAACACACTGACGTTTCTGATAATCTTTCTTATTTTATGGTTCATTTCTTGTTTATCTTTGGATTACAAAGTTCCTGTCACATATAGCAGCTTGTCGTAATTGTATATAATATTGACTTGAGCATTGATTTCTTGTATTTCTGCGGATAGTTTGAGATCATCAGCATCCACCAAGTCAATAATCAGCACCAAGCCGTTCAAATATTGTTTGAAGATCACATTGCGGTTCTCCGTTGCCAGTTGCAGACTTTTTTCCTGTGTACGAAGCAGTACGAATGCGTTCTCATAATCGGTATAAGCCTCTTTTACATCCATTGTTACCTGCTCCTGTGTAGCAGCATATTGCTCCTCAGTCTGGCATACCGCCTGCTTTTCTCTTGCCATTTCTTTCGGTGTCTTGTAAAGGCTGCCGATGTCGTAACCCAATCTCATCCCCACATACCAGATGTTAATATTGTTGTTCAAGGTTGGGATTTCATACGTGATAGGTCCCAAAAGCTTATCGACTGCTACAAGATTCAGCTTAGGCATATATCCTGCTCGGGCTATCTTCTGTCTTTTTTGACCCAGCCCTATCATCAATTGGCTTCGCTCCAAAGTGGGAGAATTCAGCGTCGCCATGCTTTGCAACTCACTTTCTGTATATCGTTTGCTCTCCCAGTCAAGCATGCTACTATCGGGTACAATCTCTGTTCCCTCTGGCAGCCCCAACGCCAAAACCAAATGACTGTTGTAGATAGACGCCAGACCCTGCAACTCAGTTTTCTTATACAAAAGGTTTTGCAACTGCACCTCATAGCGGGTAATATCGTTTTCCAACGCTATTCCTGCATCCACTTTGGCTTTCATAACAGCTATCACTTCGCGCGTCTGCTCGATGTTCTTTTCATAAACAGTCAGCAGATTAAGCGATTTATAAAGGTCAAGGTAATATCCAGTAAGTAGGAATCGCACCTGCTGACGCTCGCCTCGTACTTCCAACTCCGCTATAGTATATTCTATTTGTGAAGCCTTGATTTTATTGGCTATCGCCCCTCCGGCAAAAAGCACCTGCGACACCTCTAAAGAAAAGCTGTTTCCAAAATGCGGAGATGAGAAGGTTTGTCCATTTTTGAAATTCCTATCCGAGACCCATGCGTCGCTGTTGTAGGTAGCCATGGCATCAAACTTCACGTCAGGTAACATGTCATTTTTCGATACACGTATTGACTCATTTGCCGTCTTCGCTGCTGCTTCGCTGGCTCTTATCCGCCTGTTGCAACTGTCAGCAAGCATAAAAATTTCATTCAATTTCATCATTCGTTTCATCGTCGCCTGACCCCACACTGTCGCAGGCACAAAAAAGAGCATTACGACAATAAGCTTCAGTTTGCATTTCTTTATTTTTTTCATTTTCATTTGCTACCGGTATTTGCATCAAAAGATTAACCTTTTGCTCTATTGTCCTTTTTTTGCCCAACATCAACAACTTGTAGGCATATAAGAACAATTGTGAGAGCAAAAAAGCACACTCCTAGTGAGAGTGGAATATTAAGACTTGCCACATAAGGGATGCTCGATATAGGTGAGGTTCTTAGATTGGAACGAGTAATGATACTGATTACAAATACAATAACAAAAAGTGAGACACCTAAGATTTAGATATCTACGCAAAAGTTCAGTTTTGCTCATCATATAACTTCTTTAAAAATTCCTGTTGAATTTGACTGCGCAAAGATATTTAATTACCTTTGTTCTTAATTTGCATATTAAGAAATAAATAATGCAATTTACGCCAAATGAAAACAGAGCAAGAGAAACATATTTCCTCAATTAAAAGTACATCAAGGGATGATATTTTAATTAAGGTTACAGGACGCGAGCAGGTCGATTGGTCTCCACACGTTCACAATAAGCATCAGATAATATATATTCTGTCGGGAACTCTTCATATAGAAGTAGATGATATTAGTTATTTTGTTACAGATAGGCATTTGATATGGATACCTTCCGGTGTATCACATCATCTATCGAGTAACAATCTTCAAATATCATTGCTCATTTGTTATTTTTTTATTGATGACTTCAGGAATGACAAATTTTCCATATATGGTACAGATGAATTAATTGCTCGTAATCTGCAATTTATAAGTACGCATACACATATCAATAAATATCAAACACCCGAGGTTTACTCTTTTTCTACAAGCTTCTTTAGGTTGCTACCAAGTATATGTAAAGAAACTTTGTTCCCGTCTCTACCATTTATCATTGCAAAAGATAGTCGTTTGCTGCCTATACTAGAGTATATTAACGCAAATCTAAATCAAGATTTAAACATTGAAGGCGTTGCCTCCCACTTTGGTTTTTCTGTAAGAAACCTAACTCGTCTGTTTACAAATTCAGATATAAACTTTGTACATTATATTAATTATCAACGTGTTGTTAGGGCAATAGAGATATTAACGGACAATATAATGAATATTGAGCAGACTTCCTATGAGGTAGGTTTTAGTTCTCCAAATAGTTTTTATCGAGTATTCAAACAAATAACAGGTAAATCACCATCAATGTATATCAGAAAGCAATAGATTTTGAATATATAAAGATAGAGTAATTTCAAATCTTCGTAACCATCCGATAAAGAGCATAGTTTTGTAAATAAAAAAAATTAATGCAGCACACAATTGAGTAGACTCTCCCCGCCAGTAATTAGCTGACGGGGAGAGCCGCTCACACCACTGTACGTACGGGTAGCGTATACAACGCTTTCCCGAGGCATCGGGACGAAGCAATCCCGGCGTTTTTGGTTTGGTGAAATAAGTTAAACCCAAAACATTCATTAGCCCGCTTCGCTTCTACTAAATATTTTGAGTTAAATTTTCAGACAAGGGCAACAAAAACCGAGTTACGGCCGTAGTTGATGCTACGGTAAAACCGGAATCGTTATTATGATTAAGATACAGGAATTTTTATTGTATTATCTTTGCAGGCTTAATTGAAAACCTCGGCCCGACGAGGCTTCCAAAGATCAAAATAATTATTCTCAGCATGAAAGTTACCGATTACATCGCATCCGCCAACAAACCTTTATTCAGTTACGAAATCATACCGCCATCCCGGGGTTCGTCGGGACGGCATATCCTCGATATCGTAGAGCAACTCCAGGAATTTAATCCTCCCTTTATTGATGTTACCAGCCATTGTGCCGAAGCCAGTTACGAAGAGCTGGAAGATGGTTCGCTACGCCGTCGCATCCGCCGCAAACGACCGGGAACGCTGGGGATATGCGGCGTTATTCAAAACCGCTTCAGCATCGACACCGTAGCCCATATACTTTGCCGCGGTTTTACCAGGGAAGAAACCGAAGATGCCCTCATCGAGCTGAACTACTTAGGCATTCAAAACGTATTTGCCCTGCGCGGCGACGAAATGAATTATCATAAGGAAATAAATGTCGACCGCTCGGTGAACCGTTATGCCACCGACCTGGTACAGCAAATCAAAGATTTACGCTCGGGCAAATATATTGATGAAATTCTAAACTCACAGCCTCTCGATTTTTGCATCGGTGTTGCCGGTTACCCGGAAAAGCACTTTGAATCGCCCAACCTCAAACTGGATATTCATTACCTGAAGCAAAAGGTGGAGGCGGGAGCCGATTATATCGTTACCCAAATGTTTTACGATAACGAACATTTTTTCAGATTCCAGGATTTATGCCGGCAGGCTGGCATCAATGTTCCTATTATCCCGGGCATAAAAATCATGAATAATATCAATCAGCTGACTTCCATCCCGAAGAAATTCCATATTGATATTCCCGAAAAACTTGTAGACGAAGTATTAAAAAGTCCTCAGGACATTATACCCATAGGCATCGAATGGGCCAAGAGTCAATGTCGCGAGCTCCTCGAAAAAGGAAATCCGGGTATACATTTTTACATTATGAACGACGCTCATTCGGTTATCAACGTATTGAATGAGTTAACCCACGAATAATTTATGCTGAACTTATCTGAGATTCTCCGGCAACGGATACTGTTGCTCGATGGTGCCATGGGTACCATGATTCAGGGCTACCATCTTACCGAAAAAGATTACCGGGGCGAACGCTTTAGCGGGCATTCTTCGGCGCTGAAAGGCAATAATGAATTGCTTTCGCTGACTCAGCCCGGAATTATTGAAGAAATTCATGGCAAGTATCTTGAAGCCGGTTCCGACATCATCGAAACCAATACTTTTAATGCCAATGGGATTTCCATGTCGGATTATCAGATGGAGGATTTAGTTTATGAACTGAACTTTGCCTCGGCTCAGATAGCCCGCCGGGCAGCCGATAAATTTACCAGGCAAAATCCGGAAAAGCCACGTTTTGTGGCAGGCTCCATCGGGCCAACCAATAAAACCGCTTCCATGTCGCCAAGGGTAGAAGATCCCGGTTTCCGTTCCATCAATTTCGACGATTTGGTATCGGCTTATTCCATGCAAATCAAAGGACTGATAGCCGGAGGCGCCGATATGTTGCTTATTGAAACTATTTTCGATACCCTCAACGCCAAAGCAGCTCTTTTTGCAGCCACGGAAATATTGGAAGAAAAAAATCTCGATCTTCCGATCATGGTTTCGGCTACCGTTGTTGATGCCAGCGGAAGAATTTTAACGGGGCAAACGATTGATGCTTTCCTGATTTCTGTCGCTCATGCACCTTTATTCAGCATCGGGCTTAATTGTTCGCTGGGCGCGCGCGATATGTTGCCAGCCATTAAAAATCTGGCCAATAAATCGGATTTGTTCATCAGCGTTTATCCCAATGCCGGTTTCCCGAATCAGTTCGGACAATATGAAGAAACCCCGGACATCATGGCCGGTCAACTAAAGGATTTTGTTGAACAGGGATTGGTAAATATCGTCGGAGGCTGTTGCGGAACTACACCGGAACATATCCGGGCTTTTTCCGGTATCATCGCCAAGTATCAGCCACGAACAAAACCGGTTATAAAAAAGGAAACGGTTTTAAGCGGACTGGAACCGCTCATCATCAGCAAGGACAATAATTTTATAAACATCGGCGAACGGACCAACGTGATGGGTTCGAAAAAATTTGCCCGGCTTATCCGTGAAGAAAATTATGAAGAAGCCTTGTCTGTTGCCCGCCAGCAGGTGGACGGCGGCGCTCAGGTGATTGACATTTGCATGGACGAAGCCATGATAGATGCCCCCAAAGCCATGGTCAGGTTTCTGAACCTGCTTGCTTCCGATCCCGAAATTGCCCGCGTACCGGTCATGATCGATTCTTCCAAATGGGAAGTTATCGAAGGGGCTTTAAAATGTACGCAGGGAAAATCCATCGTCAATTCCATCAGCCTGAAGGAAGGCGAAAACGCTTTCCGCGAAAAGGCAAAGAAAATCCGTAAATACGGCGCCTGCGCGGTAGTGATGGCTTTCGACGAACAGGGACAAGCCGATAGTTTTGAACGGAAAACGGCCGTCTGCCAAAGAGCCTACGACATTCTTACCCGCGAACTAAACTTCCCGCCACAGGATATTATTTTTGATGCAAATATTTTAGCCATCGCCACCGGCATCGAAGCCCATAATAACTATGCCGTTGATTTTATCCGGGCGGTACGCTGGATCAAAAAAAATCTTCCCGGAGCCAAAACCAGCGGCGGCGTAAGCAACCTGTCGTTTTCATTTCGTGGCAACGACACCGTACGTCAGGCCATGCACTCCGCTTTTCTGTATCATGCCATCAAAGCCGGTCTGGACATGGGCATCGTCAACCCTTCGCAACTCGAAGTCTACGACGATATTCCCGGCGATTTGCTGCAGCATGTTGAAGATGTTGTACTGAATAAACATCCGGAAGCTACCGAACGACTGATAGAATTTGCATCAAAAATAAAAACAACCGGAAAACAGGAAGCCACACCGGACGAATGGCGGAAATTGCCGGTTGACGAACGTTTAAAACATGCTTTGATCAAAGGCATTACCGATTTTATTGATGAAGACACCGAAGAAGCCCGCCAAAATTACGCCAAAGCAATTCATGTGATTGAAAATCCCCTGATGAAGGGAATGAGCGTGGTTGGGGAACTGTTCGGACAGGGAAAAATGTTCCTGCCACAGGTGGTCAAAAGCGCCCGCGTAATGAAAAAGTCCGTGGCTTATCTTACCCCTTTTATCGAAAAAGAAAAATCGGCATCGGCTCAAAAATCGGCAGGCAAAATAGTGTTAGCCACCGTGAAAGGCGATGTGCATGATATTGGTAAAAACATTGTGGGAGTAGTTCTGGGTTGCAACAATTACGAAGTGATTGACCTGGGAGTCATGGTTTCGGCAGAAACGATAATACAGGCAGCCATCCGCGAAAAAGCAGATATTATCGGCCTCAGCGGACTGATAACCCCGTCGCTTGACGAGATGGTTACCGTGGCTTCGGAAATGGAACGGCAGCAGCTGACTATTCCTCTGCTTATCGGCGGTGCCACCACATCCATCATTCATACTGCCGTAAAAATAGCACCTCATTACAGTCATCCGGTTATCCACGTCAAAGATGCTTCCCGCGCTGTTGGTGTGGTAGCCAGCCTTCTTTCTCAGGAAAAAAGAAAAGATTTTATTGAAAAAATCGGGGATGAATATCAGAAAATACAAACAACTCATGCTGCAAAACAGGCTGCCAAAGTTTTAGTTAGTTTGGATGCCGCCAGGAAAAACAGGTTGAAAATCCCCGGAAATCCGTCGGATATTATCAAACCTGCTTTTATTGGAACAAAAGTATACGCCGATTATCCGCTAAGCGAAATTGCCGGATATATTGACTGGGCATTCTTTTTCCATGCCTGGCGCATTACAGGCCGTTATCCCGAAATCCTGGATCATCCCGAAAAAGGAGAAGATGCCCGTAAGCTTTTTGCCGACGCTCAAAAATTGCTCGAACAAATCATTGCCAATAAAATGCTAACTGCTAATGCAGTGGTTGCCATTTATCCGGCCAATGCCATAGGCGACGATGTGGAAATATATTCCGATGAAACGCGCCAGCAGACAATAGCCACTTTCCATTTTTTACGCAATCAGCAGTTCAAAGAGGATGGTAAACCCAACCTTTGCATCTCCGATTTTGTTGCGTCGCGTGAAGACGGAATGCTTGATTATATGGGCGGATTTGCCTGCACGGCTGGTGCCGGGATTGAAAAATGGGTAGATTTTTATACCAAAAAGAATGATGATTATCATGCCCTGATGATAAAAATTCTCGCCGACCGTTTAGTCGAGGCCTTTGCCGAATGGCTTCACCAAAAAGTGAGAAAAGAGCTTTGGGCTTATCGGAAAAATGAAAGTTTAGCGCTCAATTCATTGTTAAATGAAGAATACCAGGGAATTCGTCCGGCTATCGGCTATCCTTCCATCCCCGACCATTCCGAAAAAACGGTATTATTTCATTGGCTGAATGCCGAAAAAAACACGGGCATTCATCTTACCGAAAACTGGGTAATGTATCCCGGAGCCTCGGTTTGCGGGATTTATCTTGCCCATCCTTCGGCTCAATACTTTGAAGTAGGAAAAATATCTGCCGAACAACTTGCCGATTATGCCCAAAGGAAAAAGATAAGCACGGCAGAGGCTCAACGGCTACTCAATCCGAATCTATAGCCCATAAAAAAGACTGCCGGTCATAACTCGGCAGTCTTCAAGGGTTACTTAATTACTAAACTACTAAATTTAGTAAGTCTTTAATGTTTAACAAACAAATAAAAACACTTCTTGTTTGTTAAACAATTTAATTTACGATAAGAAAATGGTGGTTGCTGCTGAAAATAAATTGCGGGTTTACTCTACAAAAACCGCGACAAATGTATTATTTCTTTTCTTCGGTTAACAAAAAAAAATAATTTTTTAAATTTTTTTAAGATAAATTTGCCTAATCGTTCATTTTCCGACACTAAAGTGTTCCTAAACGTACACTTTCTTCAAGATCGCTTTATAAGAATGCCATCACATTTTTCATGTATTAAACATAAATTCTGATTATTGGAAAATATGGAATAATTATTGGAAATATGTTCTAAAATAAATTTCACTTAAAAACGTATTGTATGATAAAAAAAATGTTAACCCTTTTTTGTGCAGGCATTATGATTTGTGCCTCCTCAAAAATAACTTATTCACAGGACGGTATGACTCGTGATAAAGCTTCAAGCGATTTAAAATGGGATCTTTCTGCTATCTATCCCTCATGGAATGAATGGAAATCCGACAAGGATAAAGTATCGGAACTGACAGAAAAACTGGTATCCTATCAGGGAAAAATCGGACAAAGTTCCGATAACCTTCTTAACGTTCTCAAAATAAATGAAGAGATAAGTAAAATTGCTGAAAAACTATACTGTTATCCTTACCTCGCCCGTTCGGTTGACAGCCGTAACCAGGAAATAAACGGACATTTTCAGGAAATCATGGCTTACTTTTCGGGTATGGGAACCAAACTTTCGTGGATCACCCCCGAAATGTTAGAAATACCTCAGCAAACCGCCGAAAAATGGATGAACGACAATCCTGCTTTTGAGCCTTATCGTTTCTCTTTAACCGACATGTACCGCCAGCAAAAACACGTGCTGGATAAGGATAAAGAAAAGCTTTTATCATATTTTTCGTTGATTCAGGGAGCTCCGGGAACCATCTATACCGAACTGGCTACTTCCGACATCAAATTTCCGGATGTTACCTTTTCAGATGGAAAAACAATAAACATGACGCAAAGCAATTACACTAATGTGGTTACCTACAATAAAAACCAGGACGACCGCCGCAAGGCATACGAGGCTTATTATTCTCCATATAAAAATTATGAAAACACCTATGCCGCCATACTTAATGGCGCTTATCAGGGAGACTGGGCCGGAGCACAGGCCCGGAATTATCCTACCTTCCTCAACTCCTGTTTATATGCCAACGATATTCCCGAAAGTGTATATACAACACTCATCAAAACGGCAAAAGAAAATACCGAGCCGCTCAGACGTTATCTCCGCCTCCGCAAACAGGTTCTTGGTTTACAAACCTATTATCCCTACGATGGCTCCATAAGTCTTACCGATTTTGATAAAAAATACCCCTACGACGAAGCCCGCAAGTTAGTGCTGGAAGCCGTGGCTCCTTTGGGCAAAGAATATCAGGGCAAAGTGGCTAAAGCATTGGAAAAGGGTTGGATTGACGTTTACGAAGGACAAGGTAAAGAATCAAACGCTTATTCACTAAACGTTTATGGTGCACATCCCTATATTCTCCTGACCTACGATCAGACCATGAATTATGTTTTCACGCTCGCTCATGAGCTGGGACACAGCATGCACTCCATTTATTCAAGCGAAAATCAACCCTATTCCAATCATCAGTATACTTCTTTTGTGGCAGAAGTCGCTTCCAACTTCAACGAAGAATTGCTGCTCGATTATATGCTGAAGAATTCCAAAGATCATCAGGAACGTATCGCTCTTTTGAATCAGGCAATCACTAACCTCGTCGGGTCGTTCTACCGTCAAAGCCAGTTTGCCGATTTTGAATACCAGGCTCGCACCAAAGTCGAAAACGGAGAAGCTATCAATGCAAGTACCCTTAAGCAAATTGCCGACGACCTTAATAAAACATATAACGGCAACGAAGTTGCACCTACCGAATACAACAATAATTACTGGGCAATGGTAATGCACTTTTACCAGTTAAAATATTACGTTTACCAATATGCCACCAGCTTTGCTGCTGCCAGCGATATCTTCCAAAAAATAACCAACGGAAGCGAAAAAGAGCGCGAGAAAGCGCTTACTAATTATCTTACCCTTTTAAAATCGGGCGGAAACGATTATCCTATCGAACAATTGAAAAAAGCAGGCGTAGATATGACACAATCCGAACCGCTGCTGTCGGTAGTTAAACGCATGGATTACCTTGTAACGGAACTGGAAAAAGAACTGAAAGCTATCGGTAAGATTTAATTATACCGGAAATTTATAAAAACAAAAAGGAGTCGGAAATATTTTCCGGCTCTTTTTTTTATATGCATTCTCAACCTAAATTTTTCAGGATTCCTCCTTAGCAAAGCCTATTTCTATTTTACTTGATAATGCAAAAATAGAAGGTTATTTTTCTGATCAATAACTCCTTTAAAAATAAACACCAGTCTTTTTTTCCCATTAAGTCTCTTTTTTTTATTTAATGTTGATAATCTGACATAATTTGTATCTTTGTATCATATTTATATAAACTATTAATGGGTTCTTGTTGTTTTTGGAAAATCTTTTGAGAAAAATGAATTTGTAGAACCCACCTTAAATTTGACAGTTAAATTAAAAAAAGGAGAATAAATATGCGACACAAAAAAGTAAAATTAAGTGTTGTACTCTTGTTGGGCTTAGGTCTGACGGGGTTACAAGCACAGGAAGCAATCCCCGCCACGGGTGGTAATGCTTCAGGCAGCGGTGGCTCGGCGAGCTATTCCGTTGGACAAGTTGTCTACGTCACGAGCACAGGAACAAATGGTTCGGTGGCACCTGGCGAACAACAACCATTCGAAATTTCGGCGATAACAGGCATTGAAGAAATCAAAGGCATTACATTGCAATGCTCGGCTTATCCTAACCCTACAATCGATTTCTTGACATTAAAGGTTGACAGCGATGTAAAGATGCAATATATTGCGTCTCTGTATAACATCAACGGCAAACTTTTAGAAAGCAAAAAACTTGACGGCAACCAAACACGCATTGTTATGAGTAATCTCGTGCCTGCAACTTATTTTCTGAAAGTAACCGACAACAACAAAGAAGTAAAATCATTTAAAATCATTAAAAAATAAAGACAATGAAGAGAGTATTTGCAAATTTAATAGCATTATTAATAACGGTAAGTGTGTTTGCGCAGGCACCGCAAAAAATGAACTATCAGGCTGTAATTCGTAACAGCAGCAATGCTTTAGTTACAAACGCCCAGGTTGGAATGCACATCAGCATTTTGCAAGGTTCTGCAACAGGAACATCTGTTTACACCGAAACCCAAACCCCAACTACCAATGCCAACGGATTGGTAAACATTGAAATAGGCGGGGGTGCAGGTTTCAGCGCCATTGATTGGGCAAACGGCACTTATTTTATTAAAACCGAAACCGATCCGACAGGTGGAACTAATTACACCATTACCGGCACAAGCCAATTACTTAGCGTTCCTTATGCTTTGCATTCCAAAACTGCTGAAACCATAATAGGCGGTGGCGGTGGCTTTACCCATTACATAGGCGAACTTTATGGTGGTGGTATTGTCGTATCAGTTTGGAAAGTAAGCGGTGTTGAACACGGGCTGATAGCTTCATTAACCAACGTAAGTGCAGGTGCACAATGGAGCAGCATTACCAACGTATTAATAGGACCAACAGCACAAAGCCCAATTGATGGGCAAGCTAATACAACTGCTATCGTTGCACAAGGAGACGTTAGTGGCGCTGCATTCATCTGCAATAATTACACTTCAGGCGGTTTTAATGACTGGTACCTGCCTTCCGCGTGGGAATTAAATCAGTGTTACAATGCAGCTTTTGTTGTAAACACAATTTTAGGAGCTACCGATGGATTCCAATTCTCCGTCTATTGGAGTTCTACCGAGTTCAGCAGTAACTACGCGTGGTTCCGGTTCTTCAGCCTTGGTTACACGGACTACGCCAGTAAAAGCAGTACGAGCTATGTTCGTGCAGTTAGGAGATTTTAATTATTTATCAACCTGCAGGCAGGTTTAACTATTTAATTTATTTACCCCGAGTACTCGGGGTCGAATTTTTGCGAAAGGCGAGAGCAAAGTTGAATTCTTTTGAGCTTTGCCGAACCGAGCAAAAATCACTGAAAGTAATTTTATTTTTTAATGGCATTATAAGTAATAGAAACTATAAGTAATCCTCTGTTTCCGGCTGTTGGTTGTAGCTATCCTTGTTTTGAAGGGCAAACACAACTCATTCGCAATTCGTAATTCGCATTCGTAATTCTATTTGTCCAATTGCTCAGACTAAAAAAAAATTTAAAGACATTTTGAAAATCAAAAAACATTTTTTTAATTTTGTAAAAATAATTTGTTCATCATTTCTTTAACTTCAAAATTCTAAGCACAATGGCATCAACATCTGAAACTGGTCATGCAAAGAATGTAGCAAACTTTGAAGACCTTACCTCGTTTTGCGCCGGTTACGGCGTAAGCTACAACCCGGGCAAAGCAAGCATTAAACTTACGGCCCTCGACACAAAACATACCGAAGCAGTCAACGGACTTGCAACAGTAAAAACTAATCTTCCACCCTGGACAAATGCAGTAAGCTCACGACAAATCGTATTTGAACCGTTAAGCAAATTAATCACCCGTGTGGTTAGTGCAGTTACAGCATCCGATGTCCCCAGACAATTGATCCCCGATGTAAAAACAATTGCACGTAAAATTCAGGGAACAAGAGCCAGCGAAAAAAAGCCCACTGTCGTTGACGATCCAAACACACCCGAAGATGAATCCCCAAAAAGCATTTCAGCTTCGCAAATGAGTTTCGACAGTCGCATCGAAAACATGGACAAACTCATTCAATTCCTGGCGGCACAGCCTGCATACGCCCCTAACGAACCCGAATTGACCGTTGCCGGTTTAACAACCGTATTAGCTGACATGCAAGCCAACAACACGGCAGTTATTAACGCTTACACTCCCTTAAGCAATGCCCGGATCAACCGCAACAAAATACTGTACGACGAAGCTACCGGACTGGTTACCGTTGCAGCCGATGTTAAAGCATACATAAAAAGCGTTTTTGGTGCCGCAAGTCCCCAATACAAACAGGTAAGCGGTCTGAAATTTACACGCCCTAAGCTGTAATCATCTTCAGCTAAGCCACCCCAAACCTAAAGGTAGCTTACTTCTTTTACAAACAAACTACCCGGTTTGTCAAACAACCATCCGCAACTTTCGGACAGAAGAAATAAAACCGATCAAAATTATTTTTAAGTCCGTATTGTGGCTAAATATTATTTTGATGTGCCGGAAATAATTAACTTTACCATCCTGAGTACCGTATTTGTTCCGTTAGGAACCGAATATTGGTAGAAAATAAAACGATGTACTAACCCCCAAGTCCCGTTAGGGACGAAATATAAAGAAAATGGCAAATACCTATACACAAATTCACATTCAGACGGTTTTCACAGTGCAAAACGGTGAATGCATCTTAGGCAAACAGTGGAAAGATGAACTTTACAAATACATTACAGGCATTGTTCAAAATCACGAGCATAAATTGCTTGCTATAAATGGTATGCCCGACCACATACATATTTTATTTGGAATGAGACCATCGCAGTCATTATCTGATTTATTGCAGGATATTAAAGGCGATTCATCTCAATGGATAAACAACAGGAAATTTATAAGAAGCAAATTTTCATGGCAAGAAGGTTATGGCGCTTTTTCTTATGGCAAGTCACAAGTTCCTCAAGTGATTCAATATATACAAAGGCAAGAAGAGCATCACAAGAAAAAAACATTTCTCGAAGAATACAAGGAATTTTTAAATGCCTTTGACATAAAATATGATGAACGATATATTTTCAAACCGATAGAATATTGAACGATTATTTCGTGCCTACGGCACTTTTTATTGAGATGTGGTAAATCTTTCTACTCCCGCATTTGCGGGATCCCTACCGGGACAAATTATAAAATACCCGACACATCAAAATTATTTTTAAGTCCGTATTTACCATCAGTGGTTTTTATTTAAAAAAATCATTGTTGTCCGATAAAAATTCTTTATTCGTTATGAAACGAGCATGTTTGCTAAACGCAAACACGAATGAAAATTCACAGCGAGCTTCATCCGACCTTAAAAAACAAATTATTTACGGATGAAATCATTGATATCTAACGTCCCGTACGGGACTTGTGAATGGATGGGGTTACCTTTATTTTCTACCGATATTCGGTTCCTAACGGAACTATCCCGTAGGGATAAAATATTGGTAGAAGATTGTTTATAAATTAACCTGAATCCCGTAGGGGATGATATAAAAATTAATCGGACAATAGTGAAAAAATAGTATTTTTGTTAAAAAATAGAACCAATGAAAGCTCCTGTAAACATCTTAGAGCAAGTAAAACGAATAGTTATTGAAAAAGAACCATCAGCAAAAATTTATTTATATGGTTCTCGGGTTCGGGAAAATTTCAGGAAAGATTCTGATTGGGATTTATTGATTCTGCTGAATAAGGATAAAATCACCTACGAAGATGAGAAAAACTTAACTGATTCACTTTATGATCTTGAATTCGACTTTGGCGAGGTGATAAGTCCTATGATTTATTCTGAACAAGAATGGAATTCAAAATATAAAGTAACCCCTTTTTACCATAATGTAATGAATGAGGGAAGACTTTTATGACCGAATACAACCTTGATGATTATATATCCTACAGACTTCAACGATCCAAAGAAACATTCTCTGAAGTCCAAACCTTAATAGAACATGAATTTTGGAATACATCAATTAACAGAATGTATTATGCTGGTTTTTACGCCGTAAGTGCTTTGCTGATAAAAGAGGGTGTTGAAACGTCAAGCCATTCCGGAGTCCGGCAAAAATTTGGTGAACTATTTGTAAAAACTGGCCTTATAAGTCGAGATTTAGCCAAACATTATTCTGACTTATTTGAAAAGCGGAGCAAGGGCGATTATAATGATTTTTTCGATTTTGACAAAGAAACAGTATTGCGGCTCTACCCATTAACTCAGGCATTAATTTCGCGAATTGAGGAGTTGATACATGAAAAGTAATAATGGCAAAAATAAATTTTTCAGATAATTGTATTCCCGCAAAATAAATCGTCTTACCCCACTTGAAAATCCCTTTAAAATTGCACCTTCTGAGCGGAATTTGCAATGAATTCTACCTCCGCTAATTCATATAGGTATGCGCAAAGTTCAAATAAACACCCGCAACTTTCAGACAAGCATCCTCATTTATCAACTAAGCATCCGCAAAGTTCAAATTACCATACGTAAAATTCAAATAAGCATACGCAAAATTCAAACAGCCATACGCAAAATTAAAACAGCCATACGTAAAGTTCAAATAGCCATTCGCAAAGTTCAAGTAACCATCCGCAAAATTCAGACAGCCACACGTAAAGTTCAAGTAGCCATCCTCAAAGTTCAGACAGCCATCCGTAAAGTTCAAGCTGCCTTCTGCCTACTACCTACTACCTACTGCCATCCGCAACCTTCAGACAAGCATCCTTCTTTTTACATTGGATTTCAATTTAATTCCCAACTATTTCGGCTAAACCTTTTGCCTTGTGAGTTGTTATTCTTTGGAAAGTTGTCCTTGCAATTACCATTCATTAAATCATCATGACAAATCCAATTCGTTTTACACTCGTTTTCATAATGATGATGGTTTCTGCCTGTGGACAGCAAGTTAAAAACACAAATCAAACCATGGGCTACCGAACATTAACTCCCGAAGAAGAAAATGTAATTCTTCACAAAGGAACCGAAAAGCCGTTTACCGGCGAATATGAAAACTTTCACGGCAAAGGAACGTATCATTGCAAACGTTGCGGAGCGGCTCTTTACCGTTCCGACGATAAATTCGATTCCGGTTGCGGATGGCCCAGCTTTGATGATGAAATCCGTGGAGCCGTAAAACACCAGTCCGATGCCGACGGAAAGCGTACAGAAATCATTTGTGCGCACTGCGGGGCGCATCTTGGACACGTATTTACAGGCGAAGGTTTTACTAAAAAGGATGTACGGCATTGCGTTAATTCCATCTCACTCGTTTTTGTACCCGAAAGCGCCAATCCCGAAACAAAATTCGCAACTGAAACTAACACCACAACCGCTAAAGCCATTTTTGCCGGTGGCTGCTTCTGGGGAATGGATTATTATTTTGCTAAAGCCAAAGGAGTCGTTTCCGTCGAAGCCGGCTATACCGGCGGACATAAAAATAATCCTACGTATAAAGAAGTTTGTACCAGCGCCACCGGTCATGCCGAAGCCATACAGGTAACCTTCAACCCATCTGAAACTTCGTATGAAGAATTGGCAAGATTATTTTTTGAAATCCACGATCCCACCCAGGTCGGCCGCCAGGGTCCGGATGTAGGCAATCAGTATCGCTCCGCCATTTTTTACCTAAATAATGATCAGAAAACGATTGCCGAAAAATTGATCAAACTTTTAAAAGCTAAAGGTTTTAACGTAACCACCGAAGTTACCAAGGCCACCACTTTCTGGAAAGCCGAAGATTATCATCAGGACTATTATGATAAAAACGGCCACCTGCCCTACTGCCACGGTTATGTAAAACGATTTTAAACGGCTATAAAAAAAACATTCCGTTTCGGTGCGAAACGGAATGTCTGATTTAAAACGATATGGTTTGGCGATGGTTAATATCCAAAAACGTCTTCAAGTTTCAGGAAAGTAACTTTACCATATTTTTCGAGCGTAGGAATATCTAAGTCCTTTTTATTACCAAGAACTAAAATACTATAGTTTTTATCCTTTAAATATTTTTGCTGGAAAGCCTTCATATCGGCAAAGGTCATGGATGGAACTTTTTGATAAACATCACGACGGATATCATAATCCAGTCCGAGTTTTTTGGAAGCTAAATAATTAAAAATAACGCTTGCCTTTGTAATACGTTCCGAACGTATTTTCTGCAATATGGCCTGTTTGGAAGCATCAAAAGCTTTATCCGATTCGGGCATATCATTGATCATTGCCATCATAGTCTTCATGGCTTCGGGCAATTTATCAATCTGAGTTCCGATATAGCTGAAAATATAATTGCTATGGTCGAGACGTGAAGGCTGACGATAACCGGCATAAGCGCTATAAGCCAAACCTTTTGATTCGCGTATTTCCTGGAACACAATAGAATTCATGCTTCCGCCAAAATATTCATTAAACATGCGCACAGAAGGCACCTGAGTTTTGTCATAGCCTACCGATTTGGAAAGCATGACGATTTCAACCTGTTTCATATCGTAATCTACCACAAAAACCTTGGTTTCGTTGGTGGCTTGTTCTTCAAACTTTGTTGCAGCAGGAGTTTCCTTTAGTTTGGAAGGCACTTTATGATACTTGTTCAGAATACTTGTAAGTGCAGCTTCGTCGTGCGTTCCATAAAAAAGTACATCATGTTTGTAGGAAGTAAGCCCATGAATAATGGAAAGCAATTCCGAAGATTTAAGTTCATTGAGTTCCTTTTCGGAAAGGATATTGGTAAACGGTGATTTTTGTCCGTATGTACCATAATTATACATTCCGCTCCACAATATCGTTTCTTTGGAAAGTTTATTGTCGGCACGTTTCTTCAGAATATCGCCAACCATATTTTTCAGGGCGTCTTCATTAGGTTTGGCATCTTTAAGCAGGTTTTCAAGAAGCGTTAATCCTTTTTCAAGATTTTCGCTCAAACCATTAAGCTGAACCCATACCTGGTCTTCAGAACTGGATACGTAGAAAGAGCATCCTGCTTTGTAAAATTCCTGCTGAACCTGAGCCGGGGTTAGTTTGGACGTTCCCAGATATTGAAGATAATCGAGGGCAATGCCTAACTTGCGGTCGTTGTTATTTCCCATATCAAAGTAGTAATACAGCGAAAACGTATTATTTTCAGTATTTTTCTTGTATAGTACAGGAATACCGGTTTTAAGGTTAAAATTCTTGATGTCGGCTTTATAATCAACAAATACCGGTTCCACGGGTTTCTCAGGCATCGCTTTAATTTTTAGCAAAAAATCGGATTCAGCATCGCGGTTAACGGATACAGGGGTAATTGTGGGTTTATTCACTTTCTTAACGTTGTTATCGGTACCGGTACGTTTATAAACCACTACATAATTATTGTTGTAGTATTTATTGGCAAAATCAATGATGTCCTTTTTAGTTATTTTGGTAAGACGTTCAATACTGTTCACTTCGTCCTGCCATGGAGTATCTTTTGTAAATGCGCCTACGATCTTAAATGCTCTTGAATTATTACGTTCCGAAGCTTTTATTTCCGATAGTTTCAGATCGTTGATGATGGCAGGAATCAGCCAGTCGGGAAATTCACCTTTTTTCACCAATTCAATCTGCGAAAGCAATAGGTCTTTTACCTGTTCAAGCGTCTGACCTTGTTTTGGCTGACCATAAAAAACATGAACCGAATAATCTTTCATGTTATAATTCCAGCATCCGGCACCCAATACCTTCTGAGCCTGGTTAAGGTTAAGATCGATAAGTCCTGCCGTGCTATTACTGAGAATCATATTCATAATTGTAAGATAATCGGCATCTTTGGAATTAGCGCCGTCGAAGCGGTAGCCAAAATTTACGGATTCGGCATCCGGTCCTACCACTTCTTTAACTATAGGGGCAGTAATGGGATTTTCTACCGGTACTACAAAAGGTTTCACTTTCCGTGAAGGAATTTTTCCAAAACTATCATCAATAAGTTTTATAGTTGCATCAGGATCAAAATCACCGGAAAGGATAATAGCCATATTATTGGGTGCATATCTTTCCAGATAATAATTTTTAAGCGTTTTCAGCGAAGGGTTTTTCAAATGTTCGACAGTTCCGATGGTAGTTTGTGTGCCATAGGTATGTTTAAGGAACAAACCGGCAAAAAGCGCTTCAAACACTTTATCATCGTCGCGGTCGAGGCTCATGTTTTTTTCTTCATAAACGGTTTCCAGTTCGGTGTGGAAAAGGCGGAATTCAGGGTCGGTAAACCGTTCCGATTCGATAGCCAGCCAGGGTTCTATTTCATTGGAGGGAATATCGTTCACATAAACGGTTTCTTCCACTGAAGTCCAGGCGTTGGTACCTTTGGCTCCAATGGATGCCAGCAATTTATCGTATTCGTTTGCAATGGCATATTTGGAAGCCTCGCCCGAAACGCTGTCAATAATATGATAAATAGCTACCCGTTGTGTTGAATCTTCAATGGATCGGTAAACTTCAAAAAGACTATCAATTGCATTTAATAGTGGTTTTTCTTTGGCAAAATCAGAAGTTCCAAACTTGCCGGTTCCTTTAAACATCATGTGTTCAAGGTAGTGTGATAATCCGGTATTGTTGTGCGGATCGTATTTACTCCCGGTTTTAACGGCAATAGCCGTCTGAATACGTGGAGCATCTTTATACACCGTCATAAAAACCTTTAGACCATTGTCCAAGGTATAAATACGGGTTTTCAACGGATCGTTGGGAACCGATGTAAAGTTGTATGTTTTCTGAGCAAAAGCAGTACCTCCGCATATCAAAAACATAACAACAAGTAATTGAATAAAAGAGTTTTTCTTGATCATAAATCTGGATTTAAATTTTTGATTAATTTTATGGTTAGCAGATAAAAAAACGGATTTTTGGCAAATATACATTGGTTTTGAAATTATACAATGATTTGACACGAAATAGTTAACGTTTTGCATATTTTTTCAATTTGGTATAAAAATATTTTGAAAAAAAAATTTGTTTATCAAAAAATTTATGATATTTGATGTGCTAAATTGTAATTAATTATAAACGTCTGATTTATTAACGATTACTTAAATAACAATAGAAATATGACATTAATCATCTCTGGTTCAAATCTTAAGATTGAAAATATTGTATCCGTCGCCCGCTTTGGCGAAAAAGTTGAACTTCATCCCGATGCCAAAAAACGCATCAACGCCTGCAGGGCGATGTTGGAGAAAAAAATTGAGGCTCACGAAATTATGTACGGCGTCAATACCGGCATCGGTGAATTTTCGGAAGTGGTTTTAAACGACGATCAGGTAAAAGAATTTCAAAAATACCTGATTTACAACCATGCCGCCGGAATTGGCGACCCCGCGCCCATAGAATATGTTCGCGGAGCCATGCTCGGACGAATCAACGTTCATGCTCACGGAAATTCAGGTTGCCGGCTCGAAATTACGCAAACCCTGGTTGACATGCTAAATAAAGGTGTAACGCCTTTTGTTTGCCAGAAAGGCTCGGTAGGCGCTTGTGGCGATCTGGCGCCGATGTCGCAGATTGCCTTGTTGATGATGGGCGAAGGAAAAGCCTATTATAAAGGTGAACTTTTAGAAGGTAAAGAGGCGATGAGCAAGGCCGGAATTCCCATTCCAGGCCTGCAAGCCCGCGACGGACTGGCTGCCATCAACGGTTCAAATGTTCTTACGGCGATGAGCGCCATTTTTTTATACGATGCCATGCGGTGGTTAAAACAAGCCGAGATTGCAGCAGCCATGAGTCTGGAAGCGTTGAAAGCCAATATGAAACCCTATCATCCTAAAATTCATGAAGTACGGGGATTTCGCGGATCCATGCGTAGCGCAGCTGCTATTCGCAAAATGGTAGCAGGTGGCGATATCGCCGAAGGCAAAGTAAAATGCAAGGTTCAGGATGCCTATTCCATGCGTTCCACTCCGCAGGTTATTGGAGCCGCTCACGATGCACTTGATTACGCCCGAAGCCAGGTGGAAATTGAACTGAACGGAGTTGGCGACAATCCGATATTCTTTCCTGAAGAAAATATTCAGCTTTCAGGCGCCAATTTCCAGGGTTCGCCTGTTTCGTTGCCTATGGATATGGCGGGAGCAGCCATTACCATGGTTTGTGTGTTGTCCGAACGCCGGATGAACCGGTTGAACAATCCCGCTTTAAGCGTGGGACTGCCCGCTTTCCTTACCAAAGGAGCCGGGATGTTTTCGGGTTTGATGCTTAGCCAGTATACGGCAGATACCCTGATCGTTGAACAACGTATCCTTTCAGCACCTGCATCTATTCAATCCATACCTGCCGCCGCCGACCAGGAAGACTTTGTTTCTATGGGTATGAATACAGCCATCAAAAATTTCCAGATATTGGATAATGCTTATGGAATTTTAGGTATCGAATTGATGGCCGCCGCACAGGCACTCGATTTCCGCGATTATAAATTCGGAACCGGTGTAACTGCTGCCAAAGAGGTAATTCGCCGCCACGTAGCTTTTCTTGAGATAGACCGTCCTTTGTATAATGACCATACTACGATGAAAAATCTGATAAAATTGGGCAATATTTTGGACGAAGTCGAAAAAATGATCGGAAACCTTGAATAAATATTAAATTCTATTTATTTGATTTATAAATTATTACATATCGCATAATAAAAAATCTTAAATTATTTGTTAATTTAAGATTAATTTTTTATTAATTTTACAATCTGTATGATAAATTTTTATTTACATTGCAGTCCATTTTAAAGTTCATTGAATAGCTTAATATTAAAATTTTATCATTATTATTTAAACAATTATTTATTAATCAATTAATTTTCATCCATGTAAAACAAATTTTTAACTAAATTCATCAAATTATGAGAAAATTTACTATTTTACTTGCACTCCTGCTTTTTATTGGAATGCAAAGTGTGCTTGCACAAAAGAAAATTTCGGGAACTGTTACCAGCTCGGAGGATGGTAAAGGGATACCCGGAGCAACCGTTCTTGTTAAAAACACCACAAACGGTGTGATAACAGATGTTGACGGTAAATACACGTTAAATGTAAAAGATGGAAAAATTTTGGTTTTTTCATTTGTTGGAATGACAACCAAAGAAGTTGTCATTGAAAATCAAACGGTGATCAATGTTGTTTTAGATCCCGAATCCAAAACACTGGAAGGTGTTGTGGTAACCGCTCTCGGTATCTCACGCGAGAAAAAAGCGTTGGGGTATTCAGTACAGGATGTTAAGGGTGAGGAATTAAGTAAAGCCCGTGAAACAAACGTTATTAACTCTCTTTCTGGTAAAGTTGCCGGTATGCAGATTTCCGGTAGTAGTGGTACTATGAGTGGTTCTTCCCGTGTATTGATTCGTGGAGCTAGTTCTATTTCCGGGAATAACCAGCCCTTGTATGTTATTGATGGCATTCCCATTGATAACAGCGACTACAACACTACCAACACTGCTCGCGGTGCCGGTGGTTATGACTATGGAAATATGGCTCAGGACATTAATCCAGATGATATAGAATCTATTTCTGTGCTAAAAGGTGCAAATGCTGCCGCTTTGTATGGCTCTCGCGCTGCCAATGGAGTAATTCTCATTACTACTAAAAAACACTCTACTTCAGCCAAATCAAAAGCGATAGGTGTTACTTACAACATAGGTATGAATTGGGAACAAGTTGGACTCTTACCAAGCTATCAGAATAAATATGGTGGTGGTTACGACATGTATTTGTTAGGCTATGACAACGATCAAGGACATTACAAAATCTCTACGAATGGTTATCAGTCATTTGATTTAATTCCAACCTATGATATTGATGAATCATGGGGCCCTGCTTACAATACTACTTCCGGCGAATATTTAAGTTCTGGACTGGTTTATGACTATAATACCGGCGATGCTGTTGCAATAGAAGTTCCAAGTGAATATGCCAATTCTCCTATTTATTATCGTAAATGGAATAGCTGGGACGAATGGGATACTCAGCATTATGGAAAATCTTCAGAATGGAAAAGTCCTTCTTCTGATGTGAAAGATTTCTTTAAAACAGGATTCGGTCTTACTAATAACATTGCTTTGGTAGGCGGAACCGATATTTCCAGTGCAAGATTTTCCTATACCAATTTAAGCTCTGATGGCTATATGCCGGCAAGCCGTCTCGACAGGAATACCGTTAACATGAGTGCTAACACAAAAATTGGTAAAAAAATGGAAGTTTTTGGTACATTTAACTATGTTAAAAACAAAGCCAAAGGACGCCCAGAAACAGGTTATGGTGACAACAACGTTGTAGAAAGATTCAACCAATGGGGTCAAAGAAGTACTGATATGAGCGACTTAGAGTCTTATATTAATCCTGACGGAAGCCAGCGCACATGGAATCGTACTTCTTATGATATAGCAGCTGCCATGTATTCTGATAATCCATACTGGACCCGTTATAAGAACTATCAAAACGATGATCGCGACAGGTATTATGGGAATGTTGGAGTAAGTTATAATTTGCTCGATTGGTTAAAAGTTACAGGAAAAGTAAATGTGGATAACTACACATTTCGTTCTCAGGAAAGGGTTGCTATCGGATCTCAAGCTACATCCAGCTATACCGAATCAGTTCGTACAGTTACAGAAACTAATTCAGAATTTTTATTTCTAGCAAATAAAGACTTATCGAAACATTTACATATTTCCGGTACATTTGGTGGTAACATCATGGACAGAAAATACAATAGAAATCTTTCCATGACTTCTGGTGGTTTATTGATTCCCGATCTTTATACCCTTAGCAATTCCGCTTCTCCTTATTTAAGTGACGACTATAATAGCTGGAAACGTGTTAACAGCTTGTACGGAAGTGCTTCTTTAGGCTATATGAATATGGCTTATTTAGATGTTACTTTACGTAATGACTGGTCATCTACGTTACCCAATAATAAAAACTCTTATCTTTATCCTTCAGTAGCATTAAGCTGGGTAATTTCCGAATTAAATGCTATTAAAAATTCCCAAATTATCTCTTTTGCCAAAATCCGTGGAGGTTGGGCTCAGGTAGGTAACGATACTGATCCATACAATACTGTATTAACCTATACAAATATGTTAACTTCGGATAATTTACCGTATCATTTTGGGACCAATGCTCTTTATACTTTACCAAATGTTTTGAAAAATACGGATTTGAAACCCGAAAAAACTACTTCTATAGAATTAGGTGCCGACGTAAGGCTGCTTCGTAACCGCTTAAGTGTTGACTTTACTTATTACAATAAAAAATCAGAAGATCTGATTCTTGATGTTGCTATTTCTGGTGCTTCCGGTTTTGGACGTAAATATGTAAATGCTGGTGAAATGTCCAATAAAGGGATTGAATTAATGGTTACCGGTACCCCTATAAAAATGGAAAATAACTTCCAGTGGGATATTTCTGTTAACTACTCTAAAAACGTAAATGAAGTAGTAAAACTATATCCTGGTGTTGACGTATATCTATTGGCAAACGGACCTTTCAATGTATCAGTTAATGCTATGGAAGGCGAACGCTATGGGACCCTCCTTGGAACGGATTATGTTTATGACGAACAAGGTAATAAAGTAGTTGATGCCGATGGAAGATACCTTTCTTCGGGAATAAAATCTTTGGGTAATGTTCTTCCAGACTGGAATGCAGGCTTTACCAATACCTTTAAATATAAAGGTTTTGAATTAAGCGTGCTGATTGACATTCAACATGGCGGTGAATATTTCTCCACTACTCACATGTGGGGTATGTATAGTGGTATTTTAAAGGAATCTGCTAAAACTAACGAACTAGGGAATAATATCCGCGATGGAATTATCGTAAACGATGACGGAACATATAATGCTGCAAGTGGTGGAGTTCTTATTGACGGTTGGGTTGCAAAATATGATGCAGATGGAAATGTTATGTTCAACGATGCTAACGGAAACGGCATTCAGGATCCTATAGAAACTGTTCAAACTGAACATAAAAATAATGTAAGAATTGATGGTCATACATGGTGTACTGATATGTATGATGGACCTGCAGCACAAAACATTTTTGATGCAAGCTACATAAAACTCCGTGAAATCCGTATAGGATATACCGTTCCTAAAAAATATACCGGTCCCATCCAGGGCTTGAAAATTAGTGCTTTTGCACGTAATCTTGCTATTTGGGGAACTTCTTATAAAGACATTGATCCCGAAGTTGCTACTACCAGTTCTGGTAATATTCAAGGTATTGAAGGTGCAGGTTTACCATCTTTGCGTACCTACGGTATCAATCTAAGTTTTAACTTTTAATTCATAAATCCTAAAATTGATAAAATATGAAAGCATTTAATAAAATATTAGTTTTATTTGGGATCGTGGCAATTTTCATTGGAGGTTGTACCAAAAATTTTGATCAGATTAACGAGGACCCAAACTATCCCACTGAAGTAACTACATGTGCTTTGTTTACTGCTGCCCAAAAGTCTTTGATGGACGATATGATGGACGAATGGTGGGCCGGTCGCCAGAGCCAGCTTTATGCTCAATACTGGACACAGCGTAACTATACTTCTGAAGACCGCTATTCTATGCGTCAGAATAACAACAATACCTATTTCCGCCTGCTTTATACTGATATCATGGATTTGGTGGAAATTATACGTTTAAACGAAGATACTCTTACTCGCGTAAAGTATTCTATTTACGGCGATAATGATAACCAAGTTGCCTGCGCTAAAATTTTAAAAGCTTGGGCTATGCAGGTTATGACCGATACCTATGGTGATATTCCTTATACCGAAGCTTTCCAGGGCAATGCAAAAGTGGAGATATTAAATCCTAAATACGACAAACAGGAAGATGTCTATGCTGCTTTATTAACTGACCTGAAAGCAGCTGTTGATATGATTAATGTGGATGCTTCCGGTTTCTCCTCTGGAGATATTATTTATGGTGGTGATATGGCCAAATGGAAAAAATTTGGTAACTCCCTCCGTCTGCGTGTTGCTTTGCGTATGTCTGGTAGAGATAAAAGTAAATTAGATGATATTATTGCTGAAAATGCCGGAGATCCAGAAGCTTATTTTACTTCCAATGCCGACAATGCTATTTTCAGTTATATTGGCTCCAATCCAAACGTTGCTCCCGTTTATAACGCTTTGTGGAATGAAGCTCGCAACGATTTTACTATGGCCAAACCTTTAATCGAATTGCTTAAGGGTGATAACGATACATTGAACGGAAAAATCAATCCTTTCCATGGACTTGTTGATCCCCGCCTGCAAATTTACTCCCGCCCCAAAAGTGGAGTTTACAGAGGTATGCCTTATGGTATGACAGATGCACAATCGCAATCTTACAAAGGAAAATGTCCAAGTTTCTATTATGATCCTAATGGAAATGCTGCTTATAATACTGTAACAGCTACCGTGGTTCACAATCCAAGATGGTCTCCGGTTTATATGGATTATGCAGAAGTAGAATTTATCCTTTCCGAAGTTAATGATTTTGAACAAACTCATTATATCAATGGCGTTCGTGCTTCTATTGAATACTGGAGAGACATGGCTGCTGATTTTGAAAGTTGGAGTACTACTAAAATTAATGATTTTAATGTACAGCTGGAGCAATATATTGCTACTTTGCCCCCTGCTAACATGGAAAATGTGATGACTCAGAAATATATTGCATTTTACATGCAAGGTTATCAGGCATGGTCTGAATATAGAAGGTTAGGATATCCTACTATGTTGGTAAAACCTGGTGAAGTAACTAATATATTAGCAGATGGTACTCTTATTTATTTCAATTCTCTGGAAGATACCCATGGTGATATTCCTCGTAGGGTTACTTATCCACAACAGGAATATACAGTGAACAATACTAACACAACTGCTGCAGCTGAGCATATGCAAGGCGATTATCTTTATACTCATGTATGGTGGGATAATAAAACCAAATAAGTATAAAAATTCCTATAAGTAAAAAGCCGCTCTTCCAAGCGGCTTTTTTATTTTTGGCTTAATGAATAAAATGATACCGGCACACCATTAAAATATGGAAAAGTATAACGTTAGAGCATTTTAAAGATAAAAAAATGAATAAGGCTACTGCTTTACTTAATGCTATCAAGCTGATGCTTCAGCTTATCGCGCAAGCGGGCATAATCGCTATAGAATTCCTTTTTCACCGGTTTGGCCGGAGGTGATTCTACCTTTAGCGGATTGATGGGCTTGCCGTTTTTGTAAAATCTGAAATCGAGGTGGGAGCCGGTAGATAATCCCGAACTACCAACATATCCGATAACCTGTCCCTGGGCAACATGTGCTCCGCTTCGTATACCGCTGCCAAACTTTGCCAGGTGCATATAGGTAGTAGAATACACGGCATTATGCCTGATTTTCACCATCCGTCCGGCGCCTCCGGCAAATCCGGCACTGATAACCGTTCCATTGCCAATAGAATGAACAGATGTTCCACGGGGGGCAGAATAATCCACACCCAAATGGGGTCTCACAATACGCAGGATGGGATGAAAGCGATGATAGGTGAAATTGGAGCTTATCCTCGAAAATTTTAATGGAGCTTTTAAAAATGCCCGTTTAAGGCTTTGACCCAGATCGTCGAAGTAATCGCCGGCATTATCCTGAGCAAAATAAAAAGCATAATAAGGTTTGTCGGCATGATAAAACCATGCTCCGAGTATACGGTCGAGACCAATAGTTTCTTTATCTACTGATAATTCCTCATAAATAACCTTAAATTTATCGCCAGGTTGTATGCTGTAGAAGTCAATAGTCCAGGCATAAATTTCCGATAATTCAACGGCAAGGCTTGGGCTGGCTTTGGCATTGGTCATGGCGCTCCAGAGCGAAGAAGTAATTTCGCCGGATATGGTTTTTATATTCTTATCCACATTCCGCTGAATGTAGTGAATATGAACCGAGTCGCGCAAATCGTAAACGATATACGAAACCGGAGAATTTTCGTAAATAAAATATTGTACTGTCTGCTTGTTATCGTTGCTGCATAATACGGTATAGGGATCACCGGGACGAATTTTATGAAAATCGAAAATGGTATCCGATTTCCGGACAATCTGATCTACCGTCCGGGAATCAATCGTGTATTTTTGAAGAATGGAAGAGATATTGTCGTTGGCCTGGACTTCACTTTTATGAACCACAAGGGAATCGGCAACTATTCCATATTCCGTTTTTTCGGCAACAATAATTTTATCATCTTCCAACACTTTGACCGGTACCAGAAAATAATCGTACAAAACATAGGCAATAAACAGGGTAACGACACCTATAAAAACTTGTGTCAGATGCTTTTTCCACATAACAAGCTCAATTTATCAGAAACAATTCTTTTTATTGGTGTAGCAACATCAGAAATTTTTCCGTAAAGATTTTATTTCCGGTGAATAATAATATTTATTTATTTCTTTGCGTCTTTGCGAGACAATTGGATAATAAAATTTATTGATTTTCCAGGGCAAATTTTCTTCCGGCAGCCAAAGCATTTAAGTTGGTATTCACTATTTCTTCGCCTTTATTACCAAAGATAAACCGTATGGCATTTTCGAGTTGCTTAATTTCCAGTCCTAAAAAAGGAGATGCAGCGCCAAGTATTACAATATTAGCCGATTTTGGAGAGCCTAAATCTACAGCTATCTGGTCGGCATCAATGGCAATATGCCTCGGCAGAGCATTAATTTCTGCCATTAATTTATCCACTTCCGGATAGTTGGGTATGTTGTTAAACGATTTAATATTGGTAATTACCCAGCCTTCCTTCGTCAACATGGGTAAGTACCTCAACGATTCCATCGGCTCCACCGAAATAATCATATCGGCTTTTCCTTCCGGAATAAGATCGGAAGCAATTTCATCATCCGAAATCCGAAGATTGGATTGTACATCACCGCCACGCTGGCTCATCCCGTGAACTTCTGCTTGTTTTAAAAACATTCCTGATTCAATGGCTGCTGATCCGATAATCGCAGCAATCGAAAGAATTCCTTGTCCGCCAACACCGGCAAGTATTATATCTTTTTTCATTTGTTATTAATTTTATAATCCATTGGTCAAATAGCCTACATCCATAAAATGTTATTTTCGGTTTGTTTGGACATTGTCCTTATGGATATTTTATCCGAAAATAATTTATAATTAATGTTAAACAAAAACCCAACCCGAAAGCCGGGTTGAGCTTCATTTTCTTTTTTATTTTTTTTCTTTAAATTTAAGTCTCATCCGTTTATTCAACGTCTGAATACATTCGCGTTGCGGAATAATTACCGAAACCCCGCGATATTCAAGCTCTTCCTGTATCACCTTCACATTTTCCTCGTGTTTGTTATGCAAAGGTTTGATGATGCGGATATGTTCTTCTTCAACACCCAGTCCTTTGCAAATATTGATCAAACGATTGAATGCCGCCGAAGGCTGACCACCGGTCATGGCTGTAGTTGAATTATCGAGAATCATCACGGTAATAGGCGATTTGGCAATAACGGCATCTAAAAGTCCCGTCATCCCCGAATGGCAAAACGTGGAATCGCCAATAACAGCTACCGAAGGAAATAATCCGGCATCCACAGCGCCTTTGGCCATGGTAATGGATGCGCCCATATCCACGCATGAATTAACGGCTTCCAGAGGAGGCAAAGCCGCCAGGGTATAACATCCGATATCCGAAAAAATGCGTCCCTTTCCGTAAGGTTTAAGCACTTCGTTAAGCGCGGTAAAAGAGTCAGTATGCGGACATCCTTTGCAAAGAGAAGGCGGGCGACCGACTACTAAAGCCGGAATTGCGGAACCTGTTACAACGGACATTCCAAGAGCGGCTGCTACTAAATTTGGAGTCAATTCTCCATCTTGAGGTAACGTGCCATCAAGACGTCCTTTGATTTTTTTACCCTTATTTAAAAATCCTTTGAGCATCTCTTCCACCATAGGGAAGCCTTCTTCCAGTACAAGAACCTCATCGCATTCAGTATAGAGTTTTTCCATCATTTGATGTGGCAGTGGATACTGACCAATCTTCAGAACGGGATGAGGCACTACCCTGTCGGGATAATTTTCCATTAAATAATTGAAAGCTATTCCACAGGCAATAATACCTAAATGTTTGTCCCGGCCTTCGACATATTTATTAAACCCGGCCGTTTCCGACTCCGATTCAAATACTTGCTGATTTAGCAGCAAAGCTTTGTATTTTTTCCGTGCAATGGCTGGAAGGAGTACAAACTGACGAGTATTTTCAGGCATACTTCCAGCATTTTGAGCTATTTTTTCTTTCCGAACCACTCCCGAACGGGAATGAGCCAAACGGGTTGTAATGCGTAGCATGACAGGAGTTTTGAGTTTCTCGGAAATTTTGAAACCATAGCTTACCATATCATAGGCTTCCTGTTGATTGGAAGGTTCCAAAACAGGTATCAGGGCAAACTTTCCATAGAAACGCGAATCCTGTTCGTTTTGCGACGAGTGCATGGAAGGATCATCGGCTGATAAAACAATTAAACCTCCGTTGGTTCCGGTGATTGCTGAATTGATAAAAGGATCGGCAGCCACATTCAGTCCGACATGTTTCATACAAACCATGGCGCGTTTTCCGGCATACGACATGCCGAGAGCAGCTTCCATCGCTGTTTTTTCGTTGACCGACCAACTGCTTTGAATGTTTAATGCCTTTGCTTCTTTTGACCGTTGTACATATTCATTAATTTCGGTAGATGGAGTACCAGGATAGGCGTATATGCCGGAAAGTCCGGAATCTATGGCACCCTGAGCTATCGCTTCATCTCCCAATAATAATAACTTTTGCATTGTATGTGTTGAATTAATCGTTTATGTAATACTAAGATTTTATTAATAATTTTGGCAAAGCTATAACTTTTTTGATTATCTTTTTACTACTTTTGGCGACTATTATAATAACATTAGCCAATCAACCATGAATTCTAAAATACTACACATACCCGTCCTATTTTTACTTTTTCTAAGTCTTTGTATTACCGGCCAAACTTTAGCTCAGGAGGGGACTATCCGTGGTTCGATATTTGAAAAAGAAACTGGTGAACCCATCATTTTCACTAACGTTTATCTTTACAAAACCACCTATGGCGCTGCCACGGATGTCAACGGCATGTTTGTAATTTCGCGTGTTCCCAAAGGAACTTATACGCTGATGGTTACTTATCTTGGTTACGATACTCTCCGGATGCCCATTGTTATTAAAGGCGGCGAAGTAATCAACAAAAAACTATACCTTAAAGCTTCAACCATTTCGTTGAAAGGAATAAGCATTACAAGTACTGCCCATGTTGAAAGCAAAACCGAAACCAGGACTTCGGTTGTTAAAATTACGCCACGCCAGGTCAAACAAATACCGGCCATTGGTGGGCAGCCCGACCTTGCCCAATACCTTCAGGTATTGCCGGGCGTAGTTTTTACCGGCGACCAGGGTGGACAACTTTATATCCGCGGCGGATCACCCATACAAAACAAGGTTTTACTCGACGGAATGATTATTTATAATCCCTTCCATTCCATAGGATTATTTTCGGTTTTCGAAACCGACATCATACGCAATGCCGATATTTATACGGGTGGTTTCGGGGCTGAATATGGCGGCAGGATTTCGTCGGTGATGGACATTCGCACACGTGACGGAAATAAAAAACGCATTGCAGGTAAAATCGGCGCCAGCACTTTTGGAGCTAATTTATTGCTTGAAGGACCTTTAAAAAAACAAACGGAGACCGGTGATGGAAGTTCGTCCTTCATTTTTTCTTTAAAAAATTCATATCTCGAACAAAGCGCAAAGATTTTTTATAAAAATGTTGACACCAGCGGATTGCCATTTAATTACACAGATGTTTACGGAAAAATTTCTTTTAACAGCCAGAATGGAAGCAAAGTAAACTTTTTTGGTTTTAATTTTACCGATAATGTTAACGATTATAAAGCTTTATCCGATTTTAACTGGACATCATCCGGCGGAGGTGTTAATTTTGTAGTTGTTCCCGGCAAAACGCCGGCTTTGATGGAAGGTGTGTTCGCCTATTCAAAATATAAAATTTCAATGTTGGAAAGCGAAGGGGAAACAACGTTAAATAATCGAACCAGCGAGATTTCAGGCTTTAACGGCGGACTTGGTTTTACCTACTTTTTAGGCAAGAATGAAATAAAATATGGTGTGGAAATGCTTGGATTTAAAACCATTTACAATTATATAAATTCCGATAACCGGAAAATTGAACAGCTTCAGAATACTACAGAAATTGCCGGTTATGTAAAATATAAATGGACAAAAGGGAAATTTTTGATTGAACCCAGTTTCCGTGTACAATGGTATGCTTCGCTGGCTAATTTGTCGCCAGAGCCACGTATTGCGGTTAAGTATAATGCAACAAACAACTTACGTTTTAAACTCGCCGCCGGACTTTATTCCCAAAATCTAATCAGCGCCAATTCCGATCGCGATGTTGTTAACCTGTTCTATGGCTTTTTATCAGGGAGCGAAAATCTCCCCGAAACATTTGATGGAAAAACCGTTAAACATAAACTCCAAAAATCCGATCACCTGATTATAGGTGCGGAATATGATGGTATCACCAATTTGACCATAAATTTAGAGGGCTATTATAAATATTTTCCGCAGCTGACAAATATAAACCGCGATAAAATATTTGAGGATACTCCCGAGAACGCTGCCATACCCGATTACCTGAAAAAAGACTATATCATCGAAAGAGGCGACGCCGAAGGTATTGACCTTTCGCTAAAATACGAATATTCCCGTTTATATTTATGGGCGGTTTATTCCTATGCTTTTGTTCACCGTACCTACGAAAGAGATCACATGGTAAATTATGTACCCCATTACGACCGCAGGCATAATATCAATCTTGTAGTTTCCTATCAAATGGGAGAAAATAAAAGCTGGGAAACCAGTATGCGCTGGAACTTCGGCTCGGGATTTCCTTTTACCCTTACTCAGGGATATTACGAAAAGCTTGATTTCAATCAAGGCATAACGTCAAATTATACAACAGGTAACGGGAGTCTTGGTATACTATATGGCGAATTAAACGGTGGAAGATTATCTTATTACCACCGCCTTGATTGTAGCGTTAAAAAGACCTTTGTTTTCAGCAAAAATTCAAAACTGGAAGCTGATTTAAGCGTTACCAATGTTTACGATCGGAAAAATATTTTTTATATCAACCGTATTACCGCTGAAAAAATCTATCAATTGCCGTTTATGCCCAGCTTCGGATTGAATTTTATATTCTAATTGATAAAGAGTATTTTAGTAACCAACGTACTTGAGCCATTGGAATCACTGGCAAAAACCAGATAAACTCCTGTTTTAGCCTTTTTCCCACTAAAATTCTTGCCATCCCAAATAGCCTGACTTCCCAGGGATTTGGTGGCAAAAATTAAGTTGCCACTGATGTCCGTTATTTTTATATCGGAATTTTCTTTTAGTCCTTTAATAGCAATGGGTCCATCATATCCGCTTTTCACAGGGTTTGGATAAGCATAAACCTTGTTATCCGAAGTAGGCGATGGTTCTGGTGCAGCATCGCTTTTGTACGAAATAATTCCTTTACTGGTTCCGAAAAATACTTCACCATCATTATCAATAGCAATGCTGGTGACTGAATTGGAAAAAAGAGGGCTGTTGTCGGTGGTAAAATGAAGCAATTGTTTGGTTCCATCAGCCGACATTAAATAAGCACCTGATTTATCGGTACCGAACCATTTCCGGTTGGCTCCATCAATGGCGATGGATGTAACGGTTTCCGTTTCGAGCAAATATTGAACATATCCACCAAAGTCAATCAATATTTTCTGGGCATCAAAATTTCCACCATTAAAAACATTTTCAGGTGAATAAATAACCACCACTCCCTCGTCGGTTCCAACCCAGATCGCACCATCCAAATCCTGAGCAATACTTAACGTAAAGTTTCCGGGCAAATTTCCACTTCCCTGCGAGGAAGTAAGTTTTTTGGCAGTAGTATTTTCAGCATTACAAACGGCAATGCCTGTACCCCGAAGCAATATCCATTTTTGGTTGTTATTGTCAATAATCATAGGACCTAAATCCTGACCATTAACCACAGAGCCTAAGTCGTATGACTTCCACGAGCCATCGGATTTTCGACATGAAATAGCTTTGCTTGATTGCTGATTAGACACCCATAAATTATTATCCTGATCGAAACAAAGACCACTAATCATAATCACGGCGTTCCAAAGAATATTACGGGAGAGTGTACTATTTTTATCCGTATAGACATTGGTTATTTCACCATTTGTATATTCAATAATACCTTTAGTCCATGTTGCAACATATATTTTTTGCGCGTTGGAGGGATCAACGGCTATATCCACACAATCGGAAATGCTATCGGGTAAACTATATGTATTCCATTGATTATTAATAAAAGAAGCGATCCCACTATGATTCCACATCGGAGCCCAAGTTGAAGTTCTTCCTCCTGCCACTGAATAAACGTTATTTCCCGACGCTGCCATAGAAAATACATCAGCAGTTAAAGGTCCGTTAAGGCTTAATTTACTGAAATTTTGTTTATCCCAATTCTTTACCAGCCCATAATTTTTATCGGCGATCCAGAGATTGTTTTCAGAATCTAACGTTGCATCAGAAGTTTGAGGATATCCTTCACCAGCATATCCCCACATGTGGTATTCAACTGTATCGGCAAAATTTAATATATCAACATAATCTGAGCCTGTGATAATTAATTTATCGTATATGGCTTTTAAACTATACCGAGGACTGAACGAATGACTGGGGAATAATTGCCAGGTATTGTTATTACGCACATACAGCGTGTCGTGTCCCCAGGTTCCGTCGGATTTATTTACATAAATTTTATTGTTAAAATACGCCACCAGATTGCACCGATCATTATATCCAGTTATTATAGTGTCTTTTGACCAGGAAGTATAATTTGAAATAAACGGATTGTTGAAACTTGCTTTATACATTCCCGTTTCGGTGGCTGCCCATAAGGTGGAGTCATTTGTATCCAAAGCCAAATCAAGCACATCAACCTGACTTCCATTAGGTCCAATATAATAAGTGTCGTATATTTCTTCCTTTTCCACATCCAGCACTACGATCCCGAATCCGCAGCTCAAATAAGCATATTTTCCAATACAGGTTATTTTGTTAATCGTTTTGTTACCCAAAATTTCTTTTCGTTTTATATCCGAAATATTAATAATTTGTCCGTCCTTCAATAAATCAATATTGGTATTGGTATAAGCAATTATAAGGGTGGAACAGGTTGTGTTATAAGTTATCCAACTTATACCTATATCGGATAAACCATTTACCTTGGATAACCGTTGCAGACTTAAATCCGTTTTGTCATAGGAAAAAAGAGCAAAAGGTGTGGATGTGTATATTTTATTTCCGGCTTCGGCCACCGAAAGGCATTTGTTGTAAGGCAAATGATCGCGCCATTGTCCAATGCCAATTTCCTGGGCATAGCCAGAGTTTAGTAAACAGGTAAAAATGAATATCAATAAGTATTTGGAGGTAAAGTTCATATCATTTGAATTTAAAATTACAATATTACAATACTTTGCTTAAAAATAAACTTATTTTCCGGTATTTTATTGTTTTCAATAAATATTACAAGCCTTTATCTTCAATCGGGAAAACAAAAATGTGTTTCTTCTAAAAATCAGTAACTTAATTGTTCGAAACAAGTAAATCATTAATTTATAAATGACTAAGCGAAAAGAATAAATGGATTCACGTAATACAAAAAATATTAGCAGGGGTCATAATTTTCTGTCTCAAAACAATAAATTATTTCCGACATTAAAAACCCGGGATCCGATATCTGGAGCCATTATTAAAAAAAATAAAAACGAGGTTCTATGATTTATGAAAATTTCTTAACGCCAGTTAACAGAACATCAAAAATCCAGATAAACAGTTTTAATATTTAGTTCTTTAACCTGGGCAAACTTATTCTCGGTTTTAAACAATTTGTTCCAAAACAAATCTTGAGCTTTACCGATGGCGTCATAAGGACAGGTTGCATCAACCTGGAATTCTTCCCAAATCGGATCGCCTTCCGACTGGACTAATTTTGTACTAACAATATATTTACTTGTTTCCATAAAAAATATTTTTACAAATATAAAAAATATAATCAAAAAATCCACTTTAAAAAAATTCATATTATCTATTTTTGAGTTCTGCTACTCGCAAAATTCATAATCTGTGTATTTTTCCACAAATTATTGCAAGTATACTTTTGATAAATACAGTTGTTTTTTACTCATTTTTAAATAATTTTCTAATCTTCTTATTTTTAACCCTATACGATAACGTTTCATAATTTTTTTCTATGCTGTTGGTTTAAAAAATAAATTAACTTTGGCAAATGGAAATTCTATCAATCAATCAATAATTTAAACAATAAAAAAATGAAAAAAACTCTATTACTCCTTGTTTTTGCAGGGTTTATGTTATTCGCTTCAGCTAGTGATCTGATTAAAATCAATGTAAAAGACCCGGCACAAGCCAAGAAATATTTTACTACCGAAAATCTTCGCGTAAACTATTCCTGTAATGAATTCATCATAGCTACTGCCGAAAGCCCCATGGATTTTGCCTACACCACCCTGAATAAAAACGCCTGGACTACGGGCGATAATTTTTATGTTCTGTGGACAAATGCACAAAACAAATCGGACTACCTTACCAATATTGGTAAATACATCGAAATTTTAGATCAAACCGATCATTATCTGATTGTAAAAGTAAAAGATAAAAATGTTACCAAATTGTTCCCATCCATACATGGAGGAGTGGTTCGGATAAACAATATAGCCATCAAGGAACCGAAACAAACGTTAAGTTTTTTAAAAGCTCCCCGCGATGTAGATCCCTTTGTTACCCAGCTGATCAATATGCTACATGTCAATTATATTCAGACAAACGTACAACATCTACAGGATTATGGTACGCGAAATTGCCTGACTTCCCAAAGTATAGAAGCTCAAAATTGGATAAAATCAATATTTGAAGGCTATGGGTTAAATGTTACCTTGCAGAACTTTACGGTAAACGGTCAAAATTCGAGCGCCAATGTCATTGCAACGCTACCCGGTACTAAATTTCCTGATCAATACGTAGTTTTAGGCGGTCATTACGATTCGTATTCCTATTCGGGTGATGCTCCGGGTGCCGATGATAATGCTTCGGGTGCTAGTTCTGTTATTGAAATTGCCCGAATTCTCAGCCAATACACCTTCGACCGTAGCATTATTTTTATTTGTTTTTCAGGTGAAGAATATGGCTTATATGGCAGCGAAGCTTATGCTTCAATGGCACAAAGCCAGGGAATGAATATTTTAGGTTATTTTAATACGGATATGTGTGGTTATTTATATACCGGAGAAGTTATCCATACCGATATGATAGCTCCATCATCAGCAGAACCATTGGTTCAATTCTACAAAGATGTTACCGCTTTGTATTTACCTGATTTCCCCGTTGACGATGGTACGCTTATTGGCGGAGACAGTGATCATACTTCTTTTAACAACCATGGCTATATGGGTATTTTCCCGTTCGAGGACAGCCAACATGAAAGTCCCTACATCCATACCTCCAACGACCTGATAGGACCCAGCGTGAACAGTTTTCCCATGGTTGGTAAGTTTGCTCAGGCTACCATAGCTTCCGTTGCAACCATGGCTAATCTGCTATCAGCGCCTCAGAATCTTAGAGGAATACCCGGAAATAATTCTGCAACATTAGCATGGGATTCCCTCTCCGAAACAAGCTACTACCGCATTTATAAAAACGATGGTCTTACACCTTACGACAGTACAGTAAATCATCATTATACCGACACTTTGGTTACCAATGGAACCGCCTATACTTATTATGTTACCGCTATTGATTCGGCTTCAGGCAAAGAAACGCCAAAATCAAATACCGTTACCGTCATGCCAATGGCACCCATGACACTCCCCTTTACCGATAATTTTGAAACCGGCGCACCTTACTGGCAATTTGATGATACCTGGGGAATTTCTACCGAAGCCGCATATTCACCCTCGCATTCCATATCCGAAAGCCCCGTGGGACAATACGGAAATAATAAAGATATTACAGCAGTTTTAGGTCCCTTCAGCCTTGCCGGTTGCACGGATGCTTCCACTTCATTCTGGACAAAATATACTTTTGAAAACAACCACGATTTTATGTATTTCCAAATTTCGACCGATGGACAAAATTGGTTGCCGCTGGACCAATTTACCGGAACATTAAATTCCTGGACTCAGAAAACATATTCGCTGCATTTGTATCTTAACAATGCCAATGTCTGGTTACGTTTTCGTTTTACAAGCGACCAAGGCACGGTTCGTCAAGGTATGTTTATTGATGATTTTGCACTTACGGTTGCCACCACCGGTTATTCATTAAACGGAACAATCACCTATCCTAACGCATCTCAAACGCCATTGCAGGGTTTAACAGTTAAGCTGAAGAATTCTTCTGGAAATGTGATTGCAACAACAACTACCGATGTAACAGGTAATTATTTATTTTCAAATGTTGCTAACGGAAATTACACGATGGAAGTTAACTCTTCCAAACCATGGGATGGAGTTACCGCCACCGACGTTCTTTTATACCGTAAACATATAGCCAAGATCACTCCTTTGAGCGGTATTTTCCTAAATGCCGGTGATGTAAACGCATCCGGTGATATCACGGCTGCCGATGTTTTATTATTACGTAAACGTATTGCTAATATTATTTCATCTTTTTCGGTTGGCGACTGGCTGTATGATTATCCTATAATAACAATTAACGGAAGCAACGTTTCCCAGAATTTTTATGGAATCGCTTACGGCGATGCAAATGGCTCGTATATTCCTGTTAAATAATATTTTAATAATTTTTAGTATTTACTAATTAATTTCAATGAAGAACAAACTTATAATCATAAGCGTAATCATTTTTCTGGGATTGGGGTTTTCAGCTCAATCCCAGAAAACAACTAATCCTAACCCGTCGGATACCGCCAATTATCCTTATTGGATTAATATGATGCAGGATCCATCGGTAAACTTTTTTAAGGTACAATCGGCATTTAATAAATATTGGGAAAACCGCCCGATTACCCGGGGCTGTGGCTGGAAGCCGTTCAAACGCTGGGAATACATGATGCAAAGTCGAGTATCTCCTACCGGAGAACGTCCGGCAGAATCCCGCACATTGAACGCATTTATGGATTATTATAAAAATCCGGCAAATGCTCCCCGTTCGCAAAATGGTAACTGGACTAACCTGGGTCCTTTTAATTTGCCTCTTGGCGACCGTGGTTACAAAGGATTGGGCAGGGTTAATGCCATAGGATTTCATCCTACCGATCCCAACATTATTTATGTTGGAGCTCCTTCCGGAGGATTATGGGTAAGCACCAACGGCGGCAGTACCTGGTCGAGCAACACCGACAATCTGCCCACGCTCGGTGTTTCAGCTATCGCTGTAGATCACAGCAATCCTCAAAATATTTACATCGGTACCGGCGACCGTGATGCCGGCGATGCTTCAGGTCTTGGTGTAATGAAAAGCACCGACGGTGGACTTTCATGGGCTTTATCCAATAACGGTATGGGTGAAACCACCGTTGGCAGATTAATCATGCATCCAAACAATGCCAATCTGATTCTGGCAGCCGCCAATAACGGGATTTATAAAACAACGGACGGTGGACTGACCTGGACAAAAACTTATTCAGGTACGTTTAAAGACATCGTTTTCAAAACCAATGATCCGTCAGTTGTATATGCTACAGCTGCTGGCAAATTTTACCGTTCTTCCGATACCGGCGATACCTGGGTTCAGATTACTGCCGGCCTGACGATTGGATCACGCGGCGCAATTGGTGTTACTCCGGCTAATCCCAATGTGGTTTATTTTTTATTGACAAATAGTGCCAATGAGTTCCAGGGATTATATAAATCCACCGATAACGGGCTCACTTTTATTGAGAAATCCAATTCACCCAACATCATGGATTGGTCATGCGATGGAAGTGGTACCGGCGGACAAGCCTGGTACGACCTCGATATAGCTGTTGATCCTACCAACGAAAATATCATTTATTCCGGTGGCGTGGATATCTGGAAATCTACCAATGGTGGTACAAGCTGGGCTATTAATGCACACTGGTGGGGCGATTGCAGTCGTCCGGCTGTCCATGCCGACCACCATATTTTTGAGGTTTCTCCTCTTAATAACAAGCTATATATTGGTTGCGATGGCGGCATTTACTGGACCAACAATGGCGGTACCAACTGGAACGAAATAAGCAGTGGCCTCGCCATCAGTCAAACCTATAAATTAGGTCAGAGCGCTACCATAGATAATCTGGTGATAAACGGATATCAGGATAACGGATCTTCCATTTATGAAGGAACAAACTGGACGGCAGTTAACGGTGGCGACGGCATGGAATGTGCCATTGATCCTACCGATTCCCATTACCGTTATTCCACTTTATATTACGGCGACATTTCCCGTCATTACAACAACAATAACCAGGGAAAGATTGCCGGCAATAATACCAATGGTATTGACGAAAGCGGCGCCTGGGTTACTCCTTTTTTAATTGATGAAAATGATTCAAAAACCATGTTCATTGGCTATAAAAATGTTTGGCGTAGCAACAACATAAAAAATCCGAATGTAAACGGAGTTACCTGGACAAAAATTTCTAACGGCCTCACCGGCGATAATCTGAGTGTTTTGGAACAATCGCCCAAAAACACGAATATCCTTTATGTAGCCGGCGGTAATAAACTTTATCGTACCGACAACTGCAAGGATGATAATCCTGTCTGGATCAATCTTACCTCCAAATTACCAAGCAACAATACCGTTACCGACCTCGAAGCTCATCCTTTTGACGAAAATGTGATTTACATGACTCTCGAAAACCGTGTATATAAATCATCGGACAAAGGCAACAACTGGACGGATATTACCAGTTTGCTTCCCGACGTACACATCAGTACAATCGTTTACAACAAACACAGTCAAAACGGGATTTACATAGGCACCGATATGGGCGTATTTTACCGCGATGCTTCTTTCTGCGGCTGGACTTCGTTCAGCAACGGCTTGCCAGCCAACGGACGTATTACCGAACTCGAAATTTATTACGACGATGCCAATCCGGCCAACGACAGGATAAAAGCCGCCACCTACGGACGCGGTTTATGGGAATCCGACATGTATTTTTCGACCCCGATGGCTGATTTTACTGCCGACCAAACCAATATTCCTATTGGCTGTTCGGTAAACTTCACCGATTTGTCCAATGGCGTACCATTTTCATGGCAATGGTCGTTCCCAGGAGGCACGCCAGCCACTTCCCATCAACGGAATCCTGTAGGAATCACCTATAATACAGCCGGAAAATACGACGTTCAACTTATTGTTACTAATAGTGCTGGAGCAGATACACTTACCATGTCTCAATTTATTCAGGTGAGCGACGCCCTGTATCCTGAAGCTAATTTTGTTGCCGATAATAAATCGTTTTGTTCCAACGAACAACCCATCGTTAAGTTTACCGATGCTACTTCCTTTTGCCCGAATTCATGGAATTGGATTTTTAATCCATCCACCATTTCTTTCGTTAATGGCACCAATGCCAGTTCTAAAAACCCGGAAGTAAAATTTAATGCAGAAGGAAGTTATTCCGTTACGCTTATTGCTTCAAATTCCAACGGAAACGATACCATTACAAAGCTCGACTATATCAATGTCGGAGGCATTCCATTACCCTTTACCGAAGATTTTGAACTGGGATATAATGACAAAAACTGGAATATCGCAAATACCGATAATGCAATTACATGGGACATAACTACTGTTTCAGGCACTTCTCCTGGTAACAAAGCTGCGATGATGAACTTTTACAATTATCTTATTCCCCGCAAACGCGACCAGTTAATTTCGCCAGTTCTTGATTTTTCGGGAACCGATGCTGTTACCCTGACTTTTCAGCACGCTTATGCCAAGCGATATACTACCTCTAACGACTCCCTGATTGTTTCTGTTTCGGGCGATTGTGGAACCTCATGGACACCTGTTTACCAGGCAAGTGGTAATGGAAATGGCAATTTGGTTACCCATGCGCTGATGACCGATGAATTTTTCCCTTTGAGTAGCGACGACTGGTGTGGTGGAAGCTTTGGCAACAACTGCAACACCCTCGATTTATCGCCATGGGCTGGAAGTAAAAATATCAGAATAAAGTTTGAAACGTATAATTACTTTGGCAACAACCTGTTTATTGACAATATCAATATTACTTCCGGAACCATTACTACTCATACTGTCAGCGGGATAGTTACCTATCCCAAAACGGCTCCGGTTCCATTGAATAACATAAACGTTGATCTTAAAAACAGTTCCGGAAACATTGTTGCTTCCTCGGTAACAGCAACAGATGGAAGTTATACTTTTGCAAATATTACCGACGGTAATTATTTGCTTACACCTTCTTCCGCCAAGCCGTGGTCTGGTGTTAGTGCAGCAGATGTTCTTTTGTATAAAAAACACATTGCCGGCATTACACCTCTTACCGGAATATTCCTCACTTCCGGCGATGTCAACGGCTCGGGCGGACTTACAGCATCCGATGTTCTTTTGATTAAAAAACGTATCGCTGGCGTGATTACATCCTTCACCACCGGCGACTGGTTGTACAATTGCAGCCCGCTTACTGTTAATGGTGCTAATGTTATACAGAATTTCAATGGTTTGATTTATGGTGATGCCAATGCTTCTTATACACCGGTGGAGGATAAAAATAATCCGGCTGAAGTTCCCGGATTCAAAAATACTTCTTCCGAAACATTGACCATCCAATCGTTAGCTTCTCAAACCGGACAACTTACGGTTCCGGTTTATGCTACAAATGTTGCAAACCTTGGCGCTTTTCAGTTTACGATTAGTTATGATGCCTCCAAGCTTCAATTTACCGGGGCCGATAACTGGCTTACCGGAATTAATGAAGTTACCGTAGGCAATCCCAAACCGGGTCTGATTACTTTTGTCTGGGCTGCCGATGCTGATGGCATCTCAATATCAAATGATAAACTGTTTGATTTGCATTTTCTTTCATTGATTCCCGATGAGTCTTCAATAAGTTGGTCAAACGATCCAACCCCCATAGAGTTTTCCGATTGGAATGGAAATATCTTTGAACCTAACTTCACCAATGGGAAAATGGACATCACTACTGGTATTGCCGAGCATAAAACCAACACTCTGGCAATATTTCCTAACCCTAACCAGGGAACATTCTCTATAGAAATTTATTCACCGGTTCCTGAAACAGTTAATATTTTAGTTTTCAACATGATGGGTAAAAGTGTCTTTGAGGATAAAAACATTCCCATAAAGGATAGTTTTTCGGGAACCATCAATCTTGGTAATTTACCCAATGGATTATATATGGTACAAATTCAATCTGTTAATGGAAATTGTTCCAAAACTATTATGATACAGCGTTAATTTAGGTTACCAATTACTATGTAAAAGAGCATGTTATAATTACATGCTCTTTTTTATTTTTTGAAAATTGTCCTTTGGTACTTTTTTCAAAAAAATCAAATTACCATTAAAGAATTGATATGGCTTTGATAAAAAACGTTGAAGTATTCAAAATTTTTAATACTTTTGAATTTGATTAAACTTGTTAATAACACAGTTAAAAACTTAAGGTATTGGTGTGCGTTTTCCCACCATTTATAATTACTTTTATACGCAATTATGAAAAAACTAATTTTATCGGCACTTATTTGTGTTTTCAGCATAGCAATTTTTGGCCAAAATGCTGTAAAATCAGCAATTGACCTGCCCATGCTAAGTGCAGTTAAGTCAAAATTGGAATCGGCTACCGGTTACACTTTACAAAGCAGCGGCAAATGGAAAAAGGCAAAAAACAAGATTCCATATACCGATCCCGAAGGGAAAAACCCACCAACAGGGAAAAAAGCGCTGGGTGTAGATAATTTCGATGTACTGGAACTTCGATCAATTACTATTAATGAAATTCCATATTCCGTGTTGATTGTAAAATATATGAGCGGAACTTATCGCTTTCCTAACAGCGAAGAAGGCTGGAAGATGTTTGAAGTTTTGAATTATTATATTTTTAAACCTTCAAAATTAGCAGAACTTTTCAGCGATTCGGATGATTTTTCCCAACCTCGGGCTGTTGCACTCAATCCCCTATGTTCCGGTACTATTGAAAATTATAATTCAAAAGATGTTAACGGTATCATCGAAAACAACGCATTTAAAACTACTTACACTAATGCACCTAATACCGGAGATTTGGTAATCGTCGTTGGATTTAGCGAAGAAAAAGGCAAGCAATCAGTAAAGTTCCGGTTGATAAAAAGCTATTCCCAAAATCTGATTACCGGTAATTATCTTCGACAGGATAACCTTAGCCGGTTTATTTTGAAAAGTTATTATGAAGCCGATTTCAAAGATTTTAAAAACTTTATAGGCACTTCTTCTTTAATGGGTACAAAGAACAATCTGCTACAATCCGGCGATTTTTCAGGATATTATGAATTGGCTATGTCCGAATACAATTCGGGCGATTATATCGGAGCCGTTGCCGATTTTAATAAAGCAGCAATGATCAATCACGATATCAATGATTATCTGTTCTTTGCTTCACGCGGAAATGCCAAGCATCATCTGGGTGATTATTCCGGAGCCATCGAGGATTATGATCTGGCCATTCAACTAAAACCAGTGGGCAAAAAAGTTGATCCTAACTGGGCAAAAGCCTATTTCAACCGTGGAGTATCAAAGTTTTTCCTTAAAGATAAAAAAAGCGCTTGCGCTGATTGGAAACAGGCTTTGGATCTGGGTGTCGCCGAAGCCCAGGATTATATTAAAAAGTATTGTAAATAAAATCCCGTTTATTTTGACCATTTTTTACTGTTGTTTCTATGAATAAACGTTGTAAAAATACATTTTATCTTATTGCCTTTATAATAGCAACTTATCCTTTACAGCTTTATTCACAGGATCTTGACAATCCACCTATGAAATGGAACTGGCTTACCGATAACTGGACGGCTCAGTTTAGCCTTGGCGGAACTCAGTTTTATGGTGATGTCAGCAATAAGAATCCTTTTTCCAAGTTGAATGGAGAAACCAAATTGGCATGGAGCCTTGGTGCTAGCAAACAGCTTAATTCTTTATTTTCGGTAAAACCGCAATTACTCTTTTCGAAGTTATACAGCACAAAAGATAAATTCGATAATCAGACAAAATATGGCGGAGAAGCTAACCTAAAAATTGAATCCAGTATTTTTGAATTTACTATAAATCCAACAATTAATCTTAGCAGGCTGCTATGGGGATATGAAACAACCAAACCCGATATTTACGCAATGGTTGGACTGGGTGTCTGTAGTTGGAAATCTAAATTGAAAGACCTGAAAACGGGTTATGAATTGGGATATAGCGGTGTATCAGGCAATAGGGTAACCGCAACCGTTTTACCCGTTGGACTGGGTATTACTATTCCAATTAAAGAAATCTGGAAAATCAGTTTTGAAACATCGCTACATATAATTGAGTCCGATCGGCTTGATGTGGTGGAAGGCGGTTTTATTTCGGATATGTTTTCCTTTACTTCCGTAGGTATCACTTACCAACTTGGAAAAAAATTCTGGAAATCATCTGATCTATCTGGTAATGGCGATAATTCCATGGGAATTATGGACTATCGCAACGACAGCAAACCTGTTTCTTCCAAAGCTGAAAATTATAACATTCAAAAATCGGAAAAAGATCAGCAAAATAAAAACCTTCCTCAAGTGCTCGATTTTCCGACATCGGTAGTAGAGCAATCCATTCAAATACACAAAAATACTTCAACACCGGAAACGGTTAAACAAAATGAGGAGGAAGCATCGTATATTAATCCAGCCGACCAAAAAGGAATCGTTTACCGTGTGCAATTTCTGGCAAGCAAGGTTAAATTAAGTCCTGAAAATATTCTTGCTAAATATAAAATTACCGAACCCTTGTCGGAAACTATTTCCGGCGGTTGGTATAAATATGCTGCAGGTTCATTTAAGGCCTTTGCCGAAGCATTAAATTATAGTAAAAAACTAAAGAATATTGGACTAAAGGATTCTTTTGTCGTTAAATACAAGAATGGTGCGAGGGTGCAATTAAAAAAATAAAGCCATCTTCTCTCCCCGCCGGATAAATTCCTAACTCTTTTTTAAAACAAAAAAAGAGGACGTATTAGTGTCCTCCTTAGTAATTATGTGAAAAAAAGATTTTTATTTAAAATAGTCTACTATTTGTGAATCAACAAGAATACGGCCACAATATTCGCAAACGATAATTTTTCGGTGCATACGAATGTCCAATTGACGCTGAGGTGGAATTTTGTTGAAACATCCGCCACAAGCATCGCGTTCTACCGAAACTACTGCCAACCCATTTCTCATATTCTGACGAATGCGTTTATAAGCAGTAAGTAATCTTGTTTCAATAAGTTTTTGGTTTTCTTCCGATTTAATTACAAGGTTTTCTTCTTCTTTTCTGGTTTCGGTTGTAATATCATCAAGTTCTGATTTCTTAATCGAAAGATCATTGCGACGTTCATCCAGATTTTTTTGTGCAGATACAATTTCTTCATTTTTGGAAGTAAAATGTAATGAAAATTCCCTAATTTTCTTTTCTGCTAATTGAATTTCAAGAGTTTGAAACTCAATTTCTTTTGTCAGAGAATCATATTCACGATTATTTCGTACGTTCATCTGCTGATCTTCATATTTTTTTATCAGAGACTGGCTATCTTTGATCGCTGCTTCTTTTTCTTTGATTTGTTTTTGAAGCTGTTCAATTTCCAGTACGTAATTATCAATGCGTGTTTCCAAGCCGGCAATTTCATCTTCAAGGTCTTCGACTTCCAACGGAAGTTCACCACGTATAATCCTGATTTTATCTATTTTAGTATCAATCTGCTGTAAATGATACAAAGCCATTAATTTCTTTTCAATGGTATTTTCCAGTAATTCGTCGGCTGCAACATCTTTGGCCACTGCTTCCAGACTAACATCAGGCAGGATTTCTTCGATGGGTTTAATATATTTCTCAGTTACAGTCTTAACTTGTTTTTCCTTTGATAATTTGGTCTTTAGCGTATCTACCGGTTTAGCCTTGGCTACAGGCATAGTTGTTTTTTCCAATGTTTCTGTAGTTGCTATTCTTTTCGCCTCTGTCTGTTTTATTTCTTTAGCTGGCATATATTCAGCTTCCTCTTTTTCAATCGGTTTAGGTTGGGTTACCTCTTTGGATTTCGTTGTTTCTTTTTGTTTGGCTTTAGCCTTTTCTGCATATTTAGCTCTTACTGTTTCTATAAGTTTGGCTTTGGCTAATTCTCTTGCCCTGGCTTTTTCGGACATAACAGGCATAGTTTCTTCCGTTTCAACAATCGTTGTTTCCGGGGTTTCCAGAATAGCAACTTCTTCAGCTACTTTTGTTTTATTCTTAAGATTGGCCTTAAGTTTTTCTTTTAATGAATCAGGAAGTTTATATTTTACCGGTTCTTTTGATTTCATGGCAGTCTTTTTGGCAGTAGCTCCAGATTTTTTTGATGATGCTATATCTTTTTTAGCAGTTAGTTTTGCCATATTTCGAGTTATTATATTAATTTATAAGTAATTAACCGAATTTGTGTTCTCTTCAGAAATAAAGAGTGCAAATTTAGGAAATTTTTTCAAAAGAATGGTATATAATAATTCTTTAGTAAATTGTTCGCTTTCGTAATGTCCAACGTCGGCAATAATAATTTTCCCTTCGGCTGCAAAAAAATCATGATATTTCACGTCGGCAGTAATAAAGACATCTGCTCCGGAAGCAATAGCTTCCTTTAACAAAAAAATACCGGAACCGCCGCAGACAGCCACTTTTTTAATTTTTGCATTAAGCAACGAAGAATGTTTAATACAGCCCGTTTTAATGGTTTTTTTAACAAAGTTCAAAAAATCCATTTCAGAACAGGTAATGTTCAGGTTACCAACCATTCCGCTACCAATATTTTTATATTCATTGCCAAGCGGATAAATATCATAGGCTACTTCTTCATAAGGATGCGATTGGATCAAGGCTTCCAAAATATTGCGCTCGATATACATCGGATATATCGTTTCAATCCTTATCTCAGCCTCTTGATGTAATTCACCGATTTCTCCAACATAAGGATTGGCATTTTCCAACGCACGAAATGTTCCTGTTCCTGAAGTATTAAAACTACAACTATCGTAATTTCCTATAAATCCGCCGCCTGCGTCAAATAAAGCTTTCCGTACCTGCCCGGCATTTTCAGTTGGACAAAAAGTAACCAATTTTCGCAGCAAATCTTTTTTGGGTGATAATATCCGGGCGTTTTTTAAACCCAATTTTTCACAAAGGATTTTGTTTACGCCTTCTGAAGCATTGTCCAGATTGGTATGTGCCGCATAAACGGCTATTTCCTTACGGATACATTTCTCTAAAATACGTTCGGTAGCATTTTGCCCGTTTATTTTTTTCAAACCTGAAAAAATAAACGGATGATGCGAAACAATTAGGTTACATTTTTTCTCTATGGCTTCATTTACTATACCTTCGGTAACATCAAGGCATATTAATATTCCCTTTATTTCTAATGATTTATTACCCAAAATCAATCCCGAATTGTCATACGCTTCTTGAATTTGAAGCGGGGCAAAGGTTTCCAGGCAATCACAAATTTCGCTAAGTTTCATGTGTTATTAATTTTAAAATTTATTGGTCACATAGCCTGCCCCGATTTCTCGGGGAATATCCATAAAATATCATTTTCGGTTTGTTTGGACGTTGTCCTTATGGATATTTCATTACTTTTTAATTTACCCTGTTATTGTTACAAAAATATATAAATTTTTTACAATTTTTTAATCTTTCCATCTACAATTTATATGTATCTTTAAGCCGTGGATTTTTTACAACTTATATTATTGCCGTTTACAGTTCTTTACGGAGCAGCTATTTGCTTACGTAACAAGCTGTTCAATTGGCATTTATTGCCATCCAAAACGTTTAAAATTCCGGTAATTTCCGTTGGGAACCTAAGCGTGGGCGGCACCGGTAAAACTCCACATATTGAATATCTTGTTCGTTTATTATCTCAAAAAAACAAACTTGCGATTCTTAGCCGGGGTTACGGACGCAAAACAAAAGGATTTTTGCTTGCTACCGAAAAACATACTGCCCGTCAACTCGGCGACGAGCCATTGCAATTCAAAGAAAAATTCAAAAATATAGAAATTGCAGTGGATGAACGCCGAAAACATGGCATCCTGCAATTATTAAAGCTCTTTCCCGCATTGAACGGTATTTTACTCGACGATGCGTACCAACACCGTTATGTAAAACCTGGTTTATCCATTCTATTAACTGATTACCACCGTTTATATGTCAACGATTTTCTTTTACCATCGGGCAGGCTGCGGGAACCCCGGTTTGAAGCTAAACGTGCAGATATTATTATCGTTACAAAAACTCCGAAAATATTTTCGCCTATAGTCCGCCGTCAAATTGCAGAAAAAATTCAACCTAAAAATTATCAGAATCTGTTCTTTTCGTACATCAGTTATGGGCAATTAGTTTCCCTGGCTACCGGAGAACAGTTCATTCCGCAAGGCAAAGTCCGAAGCATTTTATTGGTGGCCGGAATCGCCAATTGTTATCCTTTACAGGAACATCTCAACCGTTTTTGTGATGAATTGCTGACCATGCATTTTGCCGACCATCATGATTATACGATAGCGGATTTAAAAAATATAGAAAAATCATTTTCAGATATTTTTTCACAAAACAAAATCATTGTTACTACCGAAAAAGATGCCATGAGGTTGAAAAATCCAGATTTGTATGAAATTGTTGTAAATTTGCCCATCTATTATCTTCCTATCGAAATAGAATTCCACAAAGGAGATAAAGAAAAATTTGACAAACTAATTTGGAATTATGTTAAGAAAAATCAATGAAACCCTCAGCTTCCTTTCGGAACAAATTACAACAAAACCAAAGGTTGGAATCATTTTAGGAACCGGATTAGGCGATCTGGTAAACGATATTGATGTTCAGCAAACCATAGATTATAAATCCATTCCGAATTTTCCGGTGTCAACCGTGGAAGGTCATCGCGGGCAATTGGTATTTGGTTCCTTGGGCGGAAAAGAACTGGTTGCTATGCAAGGACGTTTCCATTATTACGAAGGATATAGCATGCAGGAAGTTACTTTCCCGATAAGAATTATGAAAAAGTTAGGCATAGAACTGCTGATTTTATCCAATGCTACCGGAGGTATTAATCCCGATTTCAACGTGGGTGATCTGATGATTATTACCGACCATATCAATCTGATGGGCGATAATCCTTTGATGGGTGTTAACTACCCGGAATTAGGTTCCCGCTTCCCCGATATGAGCGAAGCTTATGATAAAAAACTTATCGCCAAAGCTATTGCTATTGCCGGAAAAAATAAAATTGAAGTAAAAACCGGCGTTTTGGCTTCCGTTTCGGGACCTTGTTTTGAAACGCCAGCCGAGTACCGCTATATCCGAACCATAGGCGCGGATGCTGTGGGGATGTCGATAGTTCCCGAAGTAATTGCCGCCCGGCACATGGGGCTTACCTGTTTTGCCCTTTCGGTAATTTCCGATTTGGGTGTACCTGATAAAATCGTAAACATAACACACGAAGAAGTTCAGCAAGCCGCCAGCAAGGTAGAACCTAAAATGACATTATTAATTAAAGAGTTGTTAAAATCGTTATAGGATTTATGAAAAAGTTAATTTATTTCATTCTGTTTTTATCCGCTTTTACTGCTTTGTTTTCGTGTAACCGGCTAAAGAAAACTTCCCCCGATGAAGTGATTATCACCGGGAAACTTAGCAATTCAAGTAAAGATCTCATTATATTACAATTATTGCAACCCAATTCTATTAAACCCATAGATTCAGCTTATGCCGATAATGAAGGTAATTTTACTTTTCGTTACAAACCTGACGGAGCCGGTTTCTATCTGATCCGGTCAATACACAAAGATTTTTTTATGCTGGTCGTCAATAAAGGGGAAAACATTGAAATAAAAGCCGATGCAAAAAATTTATTTACTTCTTACCAGGTAAAAGGTTCTCCTGAATCAGAATTATTGCGTGAATTTTACCGGTATACCCAACGAAATGAAGCAAAGATTGATTCAATGGCGAAAATTTTCAAAAATAGCCAGGGATTGCCCAATTTTGTATCCATCCGCAATTCGCTTGAAGCGGAATATCAGCTGATTTTTAAAAACCAGCAGGACTATTCAAAAAACTTTATCAACCAGCATCCGGCTTCATTGGCTTCATTATTGGTTATTAATCAGAAATTTGGTCCCAATGTCCTGTTTTCCGAAAAAACAGACTTTGCCTATTTTGAAAAATTGGATAAAGGATTAATGCAAGCCTATCCCAACAATATCAACACCCTTGATCATCACCAGCGGGTAAGCAATTTTAAAACCAGCCTTACCGAAGAAAAGCTTAAAGAAAACAGGCTTGACATCGGAGCCGTCGCCCCCGATTTTTCGTTGCCCAATACCTCCGGAACCCCTGTAGCGCTCAGTTCACTACGCGGAAAAGTGGTTTTGCTCGATTTCTGGGCATCGTGGTGCGGACCTTGCCGCCGGGAACTTCCCAATCTGGTAAAAGCCTATAAAAAATTCAAATCCAAGGGATTCGAAATTTATGGCGTTTCACTTGATAAAGAAAAAGAAGCTTGGTTAAATGCCATTCAATCGGACAAGTTAACCTGGACACAGGTGAGCGATCTAAAATTTTGGGATAGTCCTGTTGCCAGGCTTTATAATATTTCGGCCATCCCGGCATCTTATCTGCTCGATCGCGATGGAAAAATTATTGCTAAAGATTTAAGAGGCAACGAACTGGAAATGAAATTGAAAGACATTTTAAAATAACCATTGAAAAATACTAAAAATATCTATTTTGCTTCGGATTTTCACCTTGGCATACCCGATCACGACAGCAGCCTGAAACGCGAAAAGTTGTTTGTGAAATGGCTGGATGAAATAAAAGACAATGCTGCCGAAATATACCTGATGGGCGACATTTTCGATTTCTGGTTTGAATATAAAACAGTGGTACCCAAAGGTTATGTCCGTCTTTTAGGAAAATTAGCCGAGCTTACCGATGCCGGCATTCCCGTTCATCTTTTCAGAGGCAACCATGATGTCTGGGCATTCGATTATTTGAACAAAGAAATAAATATACAGTTGCACCGGGAAGGTTTGATCAGGAATTTTAATGGAAAGAAGTTTTATCTTGCCCATGGCGACGGGTTAGGGCCTGGCGACCACGGTTATAAAATGCTTAAAAAAGTCTTTGAATGCCGTTTTAATCAATGGCTTTTCCGGTGGCTGCCCCCCGACTGGGGAACCCGCATGGGACTTTATTTTTCGCACAAAAGCCGTATTGCCGGAATTATTAAAGAAGGCAAAAAAGAACAATCCCCGAAGCTCGAAGATGAAATGCTTTATATCTTTAGTCAGGACTATCTAAAAAAAGATCCAACCATCGACTTCTTCATTTTCGGTCATCGCCATATTCTTTGCGATGAAAAACTCAACGAAAAAAGTCGCTTTATCACTTTAGGCGACTGGCTGACCAATTTTTCGTATGCCGTGTTCGATGGTAAAGAATTAGAACTTAAACTTTACACAAATTTTTCCACCAATTCGGCAAGTCTCGAAGCATAGCCCATTTCATTATCGTACCAGGCAACTACTTTTACCAGGCGGTTTTCTTTTCCCAAAACGGCGGTAAGTCCGGCATCAAAAATGGCAGAATGCTTATTACCAACAATATCTATGGAAACTATCGGATCTTCGGTATATTGCATAATGCCTTTGAGATAGCCTTCGGCAGCCTTCCGGAAAGCGGCATTGATTTCTTCAATGGATGCCGATTTTCGCAGCGTACAGGTAAGATCGGTGAGTGAGCCATCGGGAACCGGTACACGTATACCGCAACCGCCCAGCATATTTTTAAGATGTGGAAAAATCCGGGTGGCAGCTTTAGCCGCTCCGGTAGTTGTAGGAATGATGGAATAAGCAGCTGCCCTGGCACGACGCAAATCTTTATGCGGAGCATCCATCAGGTTTTGATCATGAGTATAGGAATGAACGGTGGTAATGAATCCTTCCTCTATCCCCCATCCCTCATCAAGTATTTTAATCAGAGGCGCTACACAATTGGTGGTACACGATGAATTGGAAATAATCGTATCGTTTTTATCAATTATCTCATTATTAATTCCTAAAACAACATATTTTACGCCATTCTTTTCACCCTGCGCCGGAGCTGAAATAATGACTTTACGCGCACCGGCCTGTAAATGCATGGTAGCATCGTCTTTATCAACGAATTTCCCGGTTGATTCAATTACCACATCTATTGCAAGGTTTTTCCAGGGAAGTTTTAATGGATTTTCCTCGCATAATATTTTTATTTTCTGTCCATTAATAATTAAAAAGCCTTCTTCAACAGCTATTTCCCCATTGAAAAGTCCATGAACAGAATCGTATTTCAGCAAATGAGCAAGAGTATGAGTATCGGTAAGATCATTGATTGCAACTACTTCGATATTGGGATTTAAAATGAGCGAACGAAACGTAATTCTTCCTATTCTTCCAAAGCCATTGATGGCTAACCTGATTTTTGACATTCTACTATTTTTATTTTTCGGCTTGCAAACTTAGACAATATTGGAATATAAAAAAGCAGAAATAAGATGAAAAAGGATGAAGGATTTCGAAAAAATGGACTAATTCAATTAAGCACCAGACATTTATTACTATCTTATTATTTCAACAGAGCCTTTGATCGTCCTTTTATGTTCGCCGTTCAGGGTTATTTCATACACATCGCAGACGTAAAAGTAAACGCCATCGCTGCATTCACGATGATTGTTCTGATTTTTACCATCCCATTGAAAAGCAGGATCATTGGTTTTATAGACAATTTTCCCCCAGCGGTCAAAAATTTGTAAATCAATTTTTTGTACAGATGTAAACGGAAAAGCCTTGAAATAATCGTTAAAACGATCATCATTGGGAGTAAAAACATTGGGAAGTTTGTACATCGAACAGGAATCAATATCCACACAAACAATATTGCTCTTTTCGCTTCTATTCCCAACCGAATCAATGGCTACAACAGCATAGCATCCAGCAATAGAAGGCATTCCGGTATGGGTGTAGTTTTTTGGCTCAGGATGAAACAATGAATCGAGAAGTTGCAAATTGCCACCAGCCGATGAGGAGTAATAAATATAATATTTTTCAATGTCATGAGAGCAAATATCACCAGGAAAAATCCAGCTAAGAATATTGGAAGCTTCGGGACAATTGGTCGTAACGCTTAGTTGTGGTGCACAAGGCGGTACATTATCAAGGGGCACGCCGCAGTTTTCCTGCGAAAAATTCAGGATAGGATCAATAATTCCGGAAGCAGAATAATGTCCGATGGTTTTGACTTTGTAGCAATACGAAATTCCGTTTACCAGATTAGTATCTACATAAGCTGGAACGTTAGTAGTTGTTAATGAGTCAAATAAAAGACTTACCGGATTTTGTTTAAAAATAACATATTCGCGGTTGGTCCACGGAACGTTATAATTTAAATTCAGATGCAAGGCATTGTCCGAAGGACTGACTTGTAAAAATACCGACGTTGCCACCTGGGTGCTTCCAATATAAAAACGGTTGTTTATGCCATCGTTATAAAAATCAACGCGGCAACTGTACTGTAAATCTTTTGTATTCAGATTTCTGATGGTATAAATAGTATCGTTTAAATCGGAAAGAGAATCAATCAACGAAAAATTCGACCCTGATTGATCGGACGAAAGATAAATCAGGTATTTATATGGGCCAGGCGTTTGAAGCGTATCCATCTCGGTAGGCTTCGACCATGCCAGTAAAATCTTCCCCTGGTCGGTAGAGGTATTTTGAACGTCAACATTGGTGATTACCGGAATATCTTTTCGGAGAATTGTACACACTTCGGCAGAAGGATAACTTTCGGCGCCATCGGCAAAATTAGCCGTGATCATATAGCAATAATCAATGCCATGTTGTAAACCTATTCCGTTATTATCATCAATAAAAATGGTATCATCAATGGATGTCAACTGACTGATGCTGACATATCCCGTATAGGCGGGAACGCCAGTTTCACAATGATTGGGTACATATCCATAAAAATGACTCTTTCGGAAAATGGTATAGCCTGTGGCTTTGGGACAAACGCTTTTATTCCAGACCAAATGGATGGAATTACCTATGGGCGTAGCTACCAGATTTTTCGGCGATGGCGCTACAACGGTAATATTCATTGTTTTAATATCAACTAAATGCACCGGAGAGCCGTTATCTTCGGCTTTAAAATACAAACTGTAAGGCTGTTTCTGCACCGTGGAATAACCTGGAGTCCAACTAAAAAGAGAAGAAACCCTGAAAATGGAATCCATCTTTGTAAAAGTTGCCGGATTATCAGCTAATACAAAAGGTCCACCGGTTCCGGAAAGTGTAACTCGATTGGAATCCGGGTCAGAGGCTACAACCCAGAAACTTACCGGGGTTCCGGCTTCTACGCATGTATCTGTCAATGGTTGGATTACCGGAGGATGATTGTCACAAGCTACAATATTTATTTGCATGTCGCGGGTTACATATCCTATCCGTTGGCCATTGCGCCATTCTTCTATCAGGAAAGCAATATTGTATTCGCCAATTTCTTCGGGGCTATCCCAATAAATATCTCCGGTAACGGAATTGATGGAAAATGAATGACTTGCCTGAGGAAGTGTGTAACCAGGAATGACTTGCCCCATCGCTCCACGGCAGCTTACCAGTTGATACGACAGGCTGTCGCCATCGCTGTCGAAAGCGCCGGGATTGTGCATATACGGAACGCCCACACACCCATTATCCACCGGAGGCATCAATAATTCCGGCGAATTGTCAGATCCTAAAAAAGGATTTATAATAAGTTGTGTTTCAATATACAATGGCACTTCAACCGAATTAGGTATATTGATGATGCCACTATTACGGTTCGGATCTTCAAGCGAAAGATAATAGGAACTGCTGGTTGGATAGGTATGAATTCCTGTATAAATATTCTTTTTGATGTCAACACCTACCATTTCGCCAAGGTGTTCGCAATATAATCCTGATGGGCTGAAACCTGAAGGCCCGTTATTACGCTGAAGAACTGATGAATCGCCATCGCCCCAGCGCAAAACAAGTTCATTCCGGTCGGCGGGACTGGGAGAATAGGAATACGTTACAATGGTAGCTTCATATTTCAGTCCCGACAAATGACGGTAAGTTATTTCGCCAGCCCGTTGATGAGTAGCATACGCACACAAAAAAGTACTAACTGTAATTAAGCAACTTAGTAATATTTTCTTCATCCGGAATCATTCCTAAATAAGGAACTCAAAAGTAATAACTTTCGTATTAACCCTTGAAATTATTATTGAAAAACGCGCACTTATTTTTTCCCGAAATTTCTTTCTCCGAATTGCTCAGGAATGCTGTCGGATTTGTATTTTGACGGACATTTAAGCAGTATACTGCTCGCAATAAATACATTATCTTTCATTTTTCCGCTAACCACTACTTTCTCCGACTTTTCAAAATCCTGTGGCTTGGCATCGTGATAAACAACCATTTTTTCAACACCTTTATTATCAATCAAATAAAAAGAAAATTGGTTAGCGTTGATTTTAGAATCGTAAAGTATTGGTTTATTTTTATTTAACTTTCCGATGATTTGGACTTCCTTTCCTGAATTTTTTTGTGCGGTAGCGAAATCAGCATAGGTACTAGTATTGGTAACGGTACTGATGATAATGCCGATAATGACTACTAAAACAATGATCAGTATGATATGTACAGGCTTCAATGAAATGATTTAATGTTGTTTAGTAATAGTTTAGCATTCTTACAAATCCGATTTTTCATTCAGACGTTTTTCGAGACGATGGATTTTCCGATCCAGCGAAAATAAATAAACCAGAAGTCCCACAAAAATAATTGCTATAACAGCAACAACTACAAATAGTTTATCCGAATCAATCATAAGAGTTTATTTTACGTTCAAGTTTATAAATTTTAACTTTGAGTTCCAGTATCCAGACCGCCAGCAAAATCCAGCCAACCACAGCCGGATAAAAAACCAGTCGTAAATTATTATCCAATGCGCCAATTGTTAACGGGCTGCTGGTATCGCCCGGATGAATTGACCCCTGAGCCAAACGAGGCAGGATGCCAATGAACACGATTAATAAAACATAGGCAAAAATATTATACACTGCCGACACCTTGGCCCGTTTCTGTTCCTCGTTCAACGAATTGCGCAGAACTAAATAAGCAAAATAAACCAACAGGCTTACCGCGGCTCCGTTCAGTTTAGGATCGTTTACCCACCAGCTTCCCCAGGTAAATTTTGCCCAGATCATGCCGGTAGTAATTCCCAGAATTCCGAAAAACACGCCCACCTTCGATGCTTCCTGTGCTACAATATCATTATCTGTTTTAAAACCTGACAAATAGCGTATGCTGTAAATAAAGGAGATCGTAAATATAACGAGCATGGCAAACCACATCCCGACATGGAAAAACAGATTGCGTATGCTTTGATGTACGATGGGTAAATCGGGAACCGGAATTAATAAACCGGCAATGATGCTAAAGAGGATTAAAAAAACGCCCGCTATTTTCCACCATTTTTTTTTCATACGCTATTTGATGATTAATCCCTCCAAAGATAGGGAAACAATAGGTAGCTTAAGAGTACAACTACCGTGTTTATTAACAAAATTACGAGCAATACGTTTAAATTTTCAGCCCAGGTTGTGGTGCCAAGTGCATTTTTGGAAACGCTCATCAGGGTAATCAATAATGGAAGCACGAGCGGAAAGCTTAAAACTGCCATCAGGGTAAAATTATTGTCGGTTCGCGAAGCGATGGCTGAAACCATCGTTAAAATGGAAGCAAAGCCGAAACTACCCAAAATCAATGCCGTAAAGAAAATACCGTGATTTACAATTACATCCGACATCAACAAAGCAAAAACGCCAAAGCAAAACAAAGATAAAATAACGGTAAGCAACAGGTTGTAAATAATTTTGGACAGGATTACCGATTGCGAACTGGCGATGGAATAATAATACAATTGCCTGCCCCTGCCCTCCTGAACAAAACTTTTGGAAACGGCGCTAACCGAAGCAAATAAAAGGATAATCCAAAACAATGAATTCCAGGTTTCCGGTTCAATGATCCGGCTGAACGAGAGATAACACACAAAAATGGTGGACACTACATAAAGAATGATTCCGTTGATGGCATACTTCTGCTTTACTTCGAGCCGGATATCTTTTAAAACAAGATGTTTTATTTCGTGAACCAACATGGGAGCCATTTTCTATGACAAAGATATTTAATTTGCCGGTTAAACAAAAAAAGTCCTTCCGGAGAAGGACTTTTAAATAAAAACAATGATAACAGGTTATTGAACCATTAATTTACCCGTCTTAATTCCATCTTTAGTCGTGATTTGAACCATATAAATTCCCGGCTGGAAGTTGGAAACATTTAACTGATATTCTTTAGTATCCATGGATTGATCGAAAACAACCTGCCCCGAATAATTGGCAATACGAAGCTCGAGAATATCTTTTTCAGATGTTATTTTAACATTTTCGCTTGCCGGATTAGGATAAATTTTTAATGATCCGTTATTAATTTCAGGAATGCCATGTATGTACACAGCCGCAGTACCATTTATATAAACCGGCTCAAAAATATTGCCGTCATAATCGGCAAATTCACGGGGTGTAGGGTCATCACTCCAGCTAACCAGGCTTACAAAGGAGGAACCTATACAATCAAAATTAATATTAAAAAAGTAATCATCTGGTATATTAATGCCTTGAGCATCGGCTGCCCAAACAAAAGTAATATGTCCGGCTGAAGGATTACCAACGGTAACGGCGTCTATTCCGGGATACCAGTTGTCAACGCCGGTATAAGAAATCACTGCAGGATCGTATTCAATGGTAAACTGGAAAGAACCCATATTAACAATATTTTGGGCATGTACGGGCATAATAAAAGGACCTAGTGTTGCATCTACATTTGTTATTGTTACCGTAGGGGCTGATCCAGTACCACTAATGCTTCCGTTTTCATACGTGGGTGTAAAAATAACACCATTAAAATCGCCAAATTCACGGGGTGTGGGATCATCGCTCCAGTTTACGGCAGAGGTACCTGTTGAGGCGAGCGAGGTAAAGTCAATGGTAAAGAAATTACCATCAGGGATATTGATACCTTCCGCATCAGCAGCCCAGACAAAAGTAAGTTTGCCTGGTGAAGGATTGCCGACGGTAACGGCGGTGATGCCAGTGTACCAGTTGGAAGTACCGGTATAGTTCAACAAATTAGGATCATATTCGATGGTAAACTGGAAAGAACCCATATTAACAATATTTTGGGCATGAACCGGCAGGGAAACCGGACCGGGAACAGCAACGATTGTTTCTATGGTCAATACCGGGTAGGTAGGATTGGTTCCCGAAACGTTGCCATTGATATATTCCGGTAAAATAATAGTTCCGTCATAATTTACAAATTCTCTCGGCGTAGGATCATCACTCCACGAAACCGGAGATGTTCCGGCAATATACGTAAAATTGATATCAAAAAAGTCAGCGTCCGGTATATTTATTCCGGCATCGCCAGCCCAAACAAAAGTAATCTTTCCAGGAATGGTATTTCCGATTGTAACGGCATTAATACCAGGATACCAGTTGGTAACGCTATCATAAGTCATTGCGGCAGGATTGTATTCAATGGTAAACTGAAAGGCTCCCAAATTGACAAAATCCTTGGCGTGAACCGGTAAAACAATAGCTCCCGGAACAGCATTGGTAATAGTCGCTATGGTCAATATAGGAGTTGTCGGTGAGATAAAACCTTCCTGAGTTACGGTAACCTGAACAGGACTACCGGTAGCGTCGGGAGCGGTAACGGTGATGGTTCCGATTCTTTGCGTTGGCAAAGTATTGGCTGCATAGGCCACTTCAATGGTTCCGCTATTTACCCCGCTACCTCCGCTGGTGATGGTCAACCAGTCATTGCCGGTGGTTACGACTGCCGTGTAATTCATGGTGCCGGTGCCGGTATTGGATACGGTAAAGCTGGTAGCTCCGGAATCTGCACTTACATCCTGATTCGATGGCGTTACGCTAAGAATGGGCTGAAGATTTATTCCCGCCTGGGTTACGGTAACCTGCATGGGACTTCCGGTAGCGTCGGGAGCGGTAACAGTGATTGTGCCTATCCTGGGAGTGGCCGAAGTATTTTCTGTAAATGCAACTTCAATGGTACCGGAATTACCGCCGGTAGCACCGCCGGTGATGGTTAACCAATCATTGCCGGTGGTTACGGTTGCCGAATAGGTCATGGTGCCTGTACCAGTGTTTGATACGGCAAAATTAGTAGTTCCGGCAGAAGATGTTACATCCTGATTAGAAGGTGTTACCGAAAGGATAGGTTGAGGAATTACATTTCCCGTAACACTTCCGTTGATGTATGTTGGTACAAAGATGTTTCCATCAAAATCGGAAAACTCCCGTGGGGTGGGATTATCACTCCAGTTGATTGCCGAAGTTCCCGAGATGTAGTTAAAGTTTATATCAAAAAAGTTTCCGTCAGGAATATTGATACCCTGAAGATCGGCTGCCCAAACAAAAGTAAGTTTGCCTGCTGAAGGATTGCCGACTGTAACGGCGGTGATGCCGGTATACCAGTTGGAAGTACCGGTATAAGTTACCACAGCAGGATCGTATTCAATAGTAAACTGGAAAGCACCAAGATTAACAATATTCTGGGCATGAACCGGTAAAACAACGGCTCCTGGAACTACGCCGGAAAGTGTTCCTATGGTCAATGTTGGTGTTGGCTGAGGATTGAATCCTTCCTGACTAACGGTAACCTGAACGGGACTGCCGGTAGCACCGGGAGCGGTAACGGTGATGGTGCCAGTTCTGGGAGTAATCGAAGTATTTTCTGTAAATGCTACAGCTATGGTGCCGGTGTTGCCGCCTGTGGCTCCGCCGGTGATTGTTAACCAATCGCCGCCGGTGGTTACAGCTGCCGAATAAGTCATGGTGCCAGTGCCGGTATTGGATACGGCAAAACTGGTAGTACCAGCAGGGAATGTTACATTTTGATTAGCTGGGGTAACCATAAGAATGGGCTGAGGATTAGCTCCGGACTGAGTTACAGTAACCTGTACGGGACTGCCGGTAGCGCCGGGAGCAGTAACAGTGATGGTACCAGTCCTGGGGGTAATCGAAGTATTTTCTGTAAATGCTACAGCTATGGTGCCGGTGTTGCCGCCTGTGGCTCCGCCGGTGATTGTTAACCAATCGCCGCCGGTGGTTACAGCTGCCGAATAAGTCATGGTGCCAGTGCCGGTATTGGATACGGCAAAGTTGGTGGTGCCAGCAGGAGACGTTACATTCTGATTCAACGGGTTTACGCTAAGGATGGGCTGTGGATTTATTCCGGACTGATATACGGTAACCTGTACGGGACTGCCGGTAGCGCCGGGAGCGGTAACAGTGATGGTACCAGTCCTGGGGGTAATCGAAGTGTTTTCCATATAAGCTACGGCTATGGTGCCGGTGTTGCCGCCTGTGGCTCCACCGGTGATGGTTAACCAATCGCCGCCGGTGGTTACAGCTGCCGAATAAGTCATGGTGCCAGTGCCGGTATTGGATACGGCAAAGCTGGTAGTACCGGCAGGAGATGTTACATTTTGAGTTGATGGTGTTACCAAAAGGATGGGTTGTTCAGGTGAACCATACTGAACAACAGAGACGATTTTAGGGCTACCGGTAGCCCCGGGAGCGGTAACGGTAATCGTACCGGTCCTGGGGTTGGTAGACGTGTTTAGCGAAAAGGCAACAACAATAGTTCCGGTATTGCCGCCGGTGGCTCCTGCAGTAATTGTTAACCAATCCATACCTGAAGAAACTTCGGCAGAATAACTCATTGTTCCGGTACCTGTATTTGAAACATTAAAAGATGTAGTACCTTCCTGATGAGGAACGCTTTGACTATCCGGTGTAACATTCAGGATAGGTTGCTGCGGAGACCCACCGCTTACACTTCCATTTACATAGGCAGGAACAAAAATATTCCCATCATAATCTGCAAATTCTCTTGGAGTTGGATTATCGCTCCAATTTATAGCCGATGTACCTGAGATGTAAGTAAAATTTAAATTAAAAAAAACGTTGTTGGGAATATTTATTCCCTGAGCATCGGCAGCCCATACAAAAGTTATTTTCCCCGGCACAGGCGTACCTATGGTTACGGCTGTAATACCTGTATACCAATCGGATGAACTAACATACGTCAAAACTGCCGGATCGTATTCAATCGTAAACTGAAAAGCTCCCAGGTTTACAAAATCATTTGCCGTAACAGGTAAAACCAAGGCTCCGGCTGTAGTATTTGTAATAGTGCCAATGGTAACCGTTGGCGTACGTGGTGGGCTTTGCAATCCGCCTTTGCCTGAAAAGGCAAAACCTGGTATGTTAATCAATAAAATGGTTAAAACCAGAGTAAAAAGACATTTTTTCATACACTATTGTTTAATTTATGGTTCGATAAAAAAAGCAGCCAAATATAATCATTTGGCTGCTTTAAAAAATTAAAAAACGATTAATTATTTTTTAATAACCATTTTCTTTACGATATCACCATTATTGGTTTGAATAAGAATGGTATAAACGCCATCTGATAAATTACTCAGATTGATGTTCTGGTTAAAAGTAGCATTTTGTGCAACTTTTTGCTGATAAACAACGCCGCCAACCATATTCATAACTTTAACGTTAGAAACCTGGCTTTTAACAGAGCTTAAATCAAGGGTAAAGTTACCGTTGTTTGGGTTTGGAGAAACAACCATCGCTGTATTGCTTAAGTCGTTGATTCCGGTAGAAATATCAATGGTTCCGTTGTTATACGCTGGTTCCATAATATTACCATCATAATCACCAATTTCGCGTGGAGTTGGTACATCTGACCATTCAATGGTAGAAGCGCCAAAATCAGTAGCTGTAAAATTCATTTCAAATAAATTATTATCTGCAATGGTTATAGGAGCATCGGCAGCCCATACAAAAGAAATTTTCCCAGGATTTGCTGAATTAATGGTAACGGCTGTAATACCGGTGAACCAGTTGGCGTCTCCTGTATATGTTAATTTGCTGGCATCATAAGAAATAGAGAATTGGAATGAACCCAGGTTGTTGATTGCTGTGGCATGAATAGGAACTGTTATTGCTCCTAAAGCTGTTGTGCTTACATTTCCAATGGTAAGGATTTCGCCTGCTGTCGTGCTTTTAGGTGCAATACTGTTGCCTTTTGCAGCTGGAGTATAAGATGCATTAGCATCGCCATAAGCTAAACCGTTAAAATCGGCTGTAGTATTAGCTTCAACATTTAAAGGAGCGTTGTTGAAAATCCAATCGCCTACGGTAAATGAACTGATAATACCGGCAATACGTTTTTTAATGATCAAAACATCACCTGCGGTAAGGCTTCCACTTGCATTTACATCACCCGAAGCAAGGAATAGTCCAGTTAAAGTAGATATGCCTGCAATATGTTTTTTGTATAAAAGAACATCGCCTGCGGTTACGCCACCCCATGCTTTGGTTGTTAAAGGAGCAAGAGTATAGTTACCAGCCACAACATTACTGAAAGAATAAGCTCCGGTTGCATTGGTAGTAGCTGTCTGAATTACATTTCCACCATTGTCTTTTAAACCAACTTCTATGCCACTCAAAGGAACAGGAGTAGATTTAGGATAAGTAACGGTTCCATCAACGGTAAAACCGATAGGAGGAGTTAAACCAAATTCATCTTTAGATGGGAAAAGGTGACGGATAAAGTTGTCGCCAGCGGGATCTTCGTCGCCTCTAACTGACAATCCTGGTTCATTATCTGCCTGATAAATAATGTGAACATTGGAATCAGTTTTAGCAGCGATTACAGGGAATACGCATTCATCATAAGCATGAAGAACATCACCGGTGAAATCTTTAAAATCGCCCCATGTTTGTCCGCCGTCGCTTGAGCCACGTCCCCAGATATGACGGTATTGCTGTGTCCCGTTATCAAAAGTTTCGGTTACGCCCGAATACATCATATAAAGCATATTGTTTGCATCAACAGTAAGCTGAGGCATACTTGATGGGCTAAGCTCATAATTACCTAAGCTGGCAATAGCTGTCCCAACGAGATCCAACTGTCCGTTGCCATTTACATCCTGCATCCAGCCAATTAAACTTCCTTGTTCCTCAAGAGTAGTGGGGTTAAGGCAATATTCTTGTTCATGTTGGGTTCCACCGGTCCAGGTCGGAAGATTTTCGTTCCAGTAAGCTATACCATCAATAAAGGGAAACCATGAAGAAGCAGAACCGGTACCTATAGCACGGTTAACTCCAAATGCTACATGCAAAATGCCATTATTGTCAAATACACCATGTGCAGAGCCATCGGGGCAATAGAAAGTATCTGTTACAGATGTTCCATTCCATTTAGCATAAGGATGTTCCCATACAATAGTTTTCTGCCAGGTATCTCCACCGTCGGTTGATTTCATAACAATAAGGTCATGCCTCGTTCCGCCAGCAATAAAGGCAAGATTGTTACCCTGAGGTTCTACCCATGAATAGCTATCACCTGCAAAACCATAATAGTCAGCAGATGTTAAACCATCAAGAATTACATTGTTTTTTTCCCAGGTGGCGCCACCATCTGTAGAACGGGAATAAAGCAAAGCGCCATCTAATCCCTGATAAGTAGTGCCGTTATTGGCAACAGGCATGGTAATAGCAATGATATTAATATTATTATGGTTTTCACCACTGGTAATCATTCTTGGCCATGCAATATCAAGATGTCCTGTTGGTCCCGGAAACATGGTTTGCGACCATGTTCCTGTACCTTTGGTTGTACGTTTATTAATGGCTAATCCTGATGCACTGGTATGTGCAGCAACTATTTCACCACTAACACCTAATGGAGCATAACTTGGCCATCCGGTTTTAACGCTTTCAATTCTTGCGGTAGGTTCGGCTGCCCAGGTAGTGCCATTAAAAAAGTTATAGCCTGTACCACGGTCGGTATAAGCGCCTGATCCTTTTGTCCAAACAGCACCCATCGTTCCGTCTTCATAATAGAAAAAACGTCCGTAAGGAGTACATTCGTTGGATTGTAAATCATAAATAGTTTGACCAATTTCTTCTTCGTTAATGGTCTTTCCCGATTTGGTCGGGTTGTGTTTGATTGCTGTCTGCGAAGTTGCAGTGTTAGAAATTGCATTGTCGTTACTTACATTCATTCTCTTTACCGAATAGTCCTGCAAAGATTTTGAAAATGTAGCTCTCTGATTCTGCGAAAACCCAAACAGTCCTAAGCTTAAAATTAAGCTTAACAGTAGAATTTTTTTCATGTCGCTAATTTAAATTTTGGTTAAACAAATGGAATTATTACTTCTTTTAATTTGGGGACAAAAATAGAAAAAATTCAAACGTCGCAGGTTTTATTTAACAAGATTCAGCTATTATTTATTCAAAACATAGTAAAATATAAACAGGCGTAAACTGTTTTATTAAAAAAAAGCAGCCAAATATCTGAATTTGGCTGCTTTAAAATTTAAAAACGATTACTTATTTTTTAATAACCATTTTCTTTACAATATCACCATTATTGGTTTGAATACGTATGGCATAAACACCATTTGATAAATTACTCAGGTTGAGGTTCTGATTTAAAGTAGCATTCTGGGCAACTTTTTGCTGGTAAACAACGCCGCCAACCATATTCATGATTTTCACGTTAGAAACCTGACTTTTAACAGAACTTAAATCAAGGGTGAAGTTACCGTTGTTTGGGTTTGGCGAAACAATCATTGCGGTATTGCTTAGGTCGTTGATTCCGGTTACCACATCTACATTTCCATCAGTGTATGCCGGCACAAAAACATTTCCGTCATAATTGCCAAATTCACGCGACGTTGGATTATCAATCCATGCTATGGCAGAAGCACCTTCGGAAATAACATTGAAATTCAGTTCAACTAAAGTATTGTCCGAAATAGTTACCGGAGCATCGGCAGCCCATACAAAGGATACCTTGCCGGGGTTTGCTGAATTGATGGTAACGCCAGTAATTCCCGTATACCAGTTTGCATCGCTTACATAAGCTAATTTGCTGGCATCATAAGAAATGGAAAACTGGAATGAACCCAGGTTGTTGATTGCTGAGGCATGAACAGGAACAGTTATTGCTCCTAAACCTGTTGTGCTTACATTTCCTATAGTAAGAATTTCGCCTGTTGTTGTGCTCTTAGGTGCAATACTGTTGCCTTTTGCAGTAGGAGTATAGGATGCATTGGCATCGCCATAAATCAAACCATTAAAATCCTGCGTTACATTGTTACCATTAACGGTAAATGGTATGTTATTGAAAATCCAGTCGCCTACGGAAAATGAACTGATAATACCGGCAATACGTTTTTTGATAAGAAGAACATCACCTGCGGTAAGGCTTCCGCTTGCATTAACATCGCCCGAAGCAAGAAAAATTCCTGTTAAAGTATTGATACCTGCAATGTGTTTTTTGTATAAAAGAACATCGCCTGCGGTAACTCCGCCCCAGAGTTTAGTTGTAGATGGAGCAAAAGTGTAATCACCATCTGGAACATTAGAGAAACTAAAATGTCCGTTTACATCAGTGGGAGTAGAAAATAAAACAGTACCACCATTGTCAGCCAAACCAATCATAATGTCGCTCAAAGGGACAGGAGAAGTTTTAGGATAGGTAACGGTGCCGTCAACAGTATGGCCAGAAATTAACCCAAATTCATTTAAGCTTATTTCCAGATCACGGGTAAAATTATCGCTTGCCGATGGCTGATCGCCACTGCTTGAAAGGAACATTCCCGGATCGGTATCAGCCTGATAAATAAGATGAATATAGTTATTGTTAACAATTTTTGATGCTATGACAGGGAAAACACATTCGTCATACTGATGGAGCAAATCTCCGGTAAAATCTATGAAATCACCCCAGGTTTGACCACCGTCGCTTGAACCGCGTCCCCAGATATGGCGATAATTTAACGATCCGTTATCCGATCCTTCTTTTATACCAGAATAAAGCAGGTAAAGATTGTTATTAGCATCGCAAACAAGCTGAGGGTGCGACGACATACCCACCTGATAGTTGCTTACGCCGACTACATCAAGTTCTCCGTTTCCATTAAGATCCTGGCAGTATCCTACAAGGCTGCCTTGTTGATCAAGAGTTTCAGGCTTGAGGCAATTGCCTTGTTCAGCAACAGTTCCGCCTGTCCAGGTTGGAAGATTTTCGTTCCAGTAACCAATACCATCATACCCACGGAAAAAATTGTAACTACCGGCAGTAGAACTATTAATTGCACGGAAAATGCCAAAAGCTACGTGAAGAACGCCATTGTTATCGAACACACCGTGAGCAGAACCATCGGGGCAGTAGAATGTATCAACAGCAGTAGCACCATTCCAATGTGGATAAGGATGTTCCCAGATAATCGTTTTTTGCCAGGTATCGCCACCGTCAGTTGATTTCATTACAAAGAAATCCTGCATCGGGCTGCTTACAATAAACGCCAGGTTATCGCCCTGAGGCGCAATCCAAGAATATGTATCACTACCAAAACCATAATAATCAGTGGAAGTCATACCTTCCAGAACCACATTATGCTTGTCCCAGGTAGCGCCACCATCGGTGGAACGGGAATAAGCAAGCGCTCCGTTCAATCCCTGATATAAAATGGTTGATGGAGTGGTAATGGCAATCACATGGATAGTGTTGTGGTCGGTACCGCTGGTAATCATTCTGGGCCACGAAAGGCTTAATCCGGATGGAGTGGTTGGTGCTGCTAACGTACCTGCTGTCCATGCACCTGTACCTTTAGTTGTACGGGAAGAAGTAATCAGGCCTCCCGTAGCTGCATGAGCAATAACGTATTCACCATTGGGTCCCAATGCTGAATACTGAGGCCAGCCCGTTCTCACGGTCTCAATACGTGCGGGTGGCTCAGCCCCCCAACTGGTTCCGTTAAAATAGTTATACCCTGTACCTCTGTCGGGCCAATTGGAAGTATTGAAACCCATGGTAGTTACTGCGCCTCGGGTTCCATCATCGTAGATAAAAAAACGTCCGTACGGTGTTGATCCATTGGATTGCAAATCGTACTTCGTTAGTATTATTTCATCTTCATTGATGGACTTAACCGATTTGTGGTTAAGCTTTACGGTTGCCGGTAAATTCACCGCATTGTCGTTAGAAACATCGTTACCCAATTGTACTCTTTGGAAAACCTGATTTTGTAAGGATTTAGGAACAGTTGCGCGCCTGTTTTGCGAAAATCCAATTAATCCCAAGCTTAATAGTAAGCTTAATAGTAGAAATTTTTTCATGTTAAATAATTTAAAATTTAATTAAACAAATGGATTTTTTAATTTTACTGACTATGTCAATATTAGCTACCAAAATTAAAAAAAATATTATTACAAAAATATTAAATTATTTATAAGTAGTTAAATCGCTTAAGAATTTAATTTTTCAAAAAAAAGCAGCCAAATACCTAAATTTGGCTGCTTTAAAAAATTAAAAAACGATTATTTATTTTTTAATAACCATTTTCTTTACGATATCACCATTATTGGTTTGAATAAGAATGGTATAAACACCATCTGATAAATTACTCAGATTGAGGTTCTGATTAAAAGTAGCATTCTGAGCAACTTTTTGTTGGTAAACAACGCCGCCAACCATATTCATGATTTTAACGTTAGAAACCTGGCTTTTAACGGAGCTTAAATCAAGGGTGAAGTTACCGTTGTTTGGGTTTGGAGAAACAACTATCGCTGTATTGTTCAGCTCATTAATTCCGTCCATAATATCTATAATTCCATTATTGTAGGTTGGTTCAAAAATATTTCCATCCCAATCGCTGAATTCGCGAGGTGTTGGATCATCAGTCCATGCAATAGTTGAATTACCATAACCAATAGCATCGAATTTTATTTCAAAGAAAGTATTATCTGCTATGGTTATAGGAGCATCAGCAGCCCATACAAAAGAAACTTTACCTGAATTTGCTGAATTAATGGTAACGGCTGAAATACCGGTGAACCAGTTGGTATCTTTTACGTATGTTAATTTGCTGGCGTCATAAGAAAGGGAAAACTGGAAAGCTCCTAAGTTATTGATTGCGGTAGCATGAACAGGAACCGTTATTGTTCCTAAACCTGTAGAGTTGATATTTCCTATAGTAAGAATTTCGCCTGTTGTTGTGCTCTTAGGTGCAATACCATTACCTTTGGCAGCAGGAGTATAGGATGCATTGGCATCGCCATAATTTAAACCGTTGAAATCGGCTGTGGTATTAGACGTAACAGCTAAAGGAGTATTGTTGAAAATCCAATCGCCTACGGTAAATGAACTTACAATACCGGCAATACGTTTTTTAATGAGAAGAACATCGCCTGCGGTAAGGCTTCCGCTTGCATTTACATCACCCGAAGCAAGGAAAATTCCTGCTAAAGCATTGATGCCTGCAATATGTTTTTTGTATAAAAGAACATCGCCTGCGGTTACGCCACCCCATGCCTTGGTTGTGGTTGGAGCTAATGTATAATCACCTGCTGGAACGTTAGTAAATGAATAATTCCCGGTTGCATTGGTGGTGGTGGATTGAACAACAGAACCTCCACTATTTTTCAAATCAATGGCTATCCCACTCAAAGGAACGGGAGTAGATTTTGGATAGGTAACGGTCCCATTAACGATAAAACCATCTAAATGAATAAATTCATCTTTGGATGGGAAAAGATGACGAATGTAATTGTCGCCAGCGGGATCAAGGTCGCCTCTAACTGACAATCCTGGTTCGTTATCACCCTGATAAATGCAATGAACATTAGCATCGGTTTTAGCAGCTATCACAGGGAAAACACATTCATCATAAGCATGAAGAACATCACCGGTGAAATCTTTGAATTCTTGCCATGTTTGTCCGCCGTCGCTTGAGCCACGGCCCCAGATATGACGGTATTGCTGCGTTCCGTTATCGAAGGTTTCGGTAATACCTGAATACATCATATACAGCATGTTATTATCATCAATAGCAAGTTGAGGCATACTTGAAGGACTTAAATAATATAATCCAAAAATAGAAGTTGCTGTTCCTACAAGATCAAGCTGTCCGTTGCCGTTTACATCCTGCATCCAGCCGATTAAGCTTCCTTGTTCTTCAAGGGTAGTAGGATCAAGGCAATATTCTTGTTCATGCTGGGTTCCACCGGTCCATGTTGGAAGATTTTCGTTCCAGTATGCTATACCGTCCACAAATGGAAACCATGAGCCGGCTGAACCATCAGCCATTGCACGGTTAACACCAAATACGATGTGCAATAAACCATTATTGTCGAATGCGCCATGAGCAGAACCATCGGGGCAATAGAAAGTATCGGTAGCAGATGTTCCATTCCAGTGGGGATAAGGATGTTCCCAGATTACAGTTTTCTGCCAGGTATCTCCACCGTCGGTAGATCTCATTACAAAGAAATCATTTTGATTGTCGCAATAAATAATAGCCATATTATCACCTTTGGGTTCAACCAATGAATAAGCATCTCCGCCAAAAGATACATAGTCAGCAGAACCTGTACCTTCTAAAACTACATTGCTTTTATCCCAGGTAACTCCACCATCAGTAGAACGGGAATAACAAACAGCGCCGTCCTGTCCTAAATAAGCAGTACCGCCATTGGCAACAGGAGCTGTTAAACCGAGAATATGAATGGTGTTATGGTCGGTTCCACCAGAAACTATACGTGGCCATAACAATTGATGACCAGCAGGACCAGCATAAGTTGACTGCGTCCATGCTCCGGTACCTTTGGTAGCACGTTTGCAAACTACTAATGGAGCGGTTCCGCTAACGTGAGCAATGTTCATTTCACCTTGTGCTCCAACACCGCAATAAGATGTCCATCCGGTTTTTGTGTTTTCAATTCTGGCAGTGGGCTCGGGTCCCCAGGTTGTACCGTTAAAAAAATTATAACCTGTACCCCGGTCCGTATAAGCGCCTGTTCCCATTGTCCATGTAGCGCCCATGGTTCCGTCATCATAATAAACAAATCGTCCGTAAGGGGTACATAGATTGGACTGTAAATCAAAAATTGATTGACCAATTTCTTCTTCATTGATAGTTCGTACAGACTTTGCAGGGCTGTGTTTTACTTCAGTCTGAACATTTAATGAATTGTCAATAGCTTTAGCTTTTTGAACGGCAAAGTTTTTTAATGACTTTGGCACGGTTACCCGGTTATTCTGGGAAAACCCGAATAACCCAAAGCTTACGAGTAAGCTTAATAGTAGAATTTTTTTCATGTCGTTAATTTAAATTTTTGTTAAAAAATGGATTTTAATATTACTAAGTTGCAAAAATAAAAAAAAAAAGTAAACTTAAAACTTTATTAATAAAAACAGACGATTATTTCATAATAGTCATTTTTTTTATCAACCTTTGATTACAAGCTTGAATAATAACAGAATAAATACCCTTTGGCAATTCCTTTAAATTTAGCATTTTGGTAGTTGGAGAATTTGAAGAAATTTGTTCTTCGTAAACCACTGCGCCCATGGTATTAATTATTTTCAGATTTATTGCTGAAGATTTTATTTCGCCAAAGCTAATCGTGAATATTCCATCGTTCGGATTAGGATAAATATTTACAGAAGCATTCTCAAGGTTGCCGATAGAAGTTGTTACATCGGTAGAACCATTGGCATAACTTGCTTCGTAAACGGTTCCATTCCAGTCGGTATATTCACGCATCGTCGGACTATCGCTCCAGCCTATCGTTGACGTTTCGTTACTCAAATTGGTGAATTGTAAATCGAAAAGTTTATCGTTGGCAATAGATATGCCACCTTCATCAGCTGCCCACACAAAGGTAAGTTGTCCCGGAATCTGGCTTCCTACAGTTACCTCATTTATTCCTTTGTACCAATTGTTTGCTCCAATAAATGCCAGTTTGTTCGGATCATAAGTAATGGTAAACTGGAAAGCTCCCATATTCTGCACATCGTTTGCCATTACCGGTATGCTTATTTGTCCGGGTTGTATTGTTACAGATTGGATGGTAAAGGAGGTCGAACTCTTTTCAATTACTGCCGGCATATTTCCTTTGGTTGGAGGTGTGTACGATGCATTGGCATCACCATATGCTAATCCGTCGAAATCATGCGTTACATTGCTACCGCTGACGGTAATTGGTCCATTATTGAAAATCCAGTCGCCTACGGTGAAAGACGTGATAATGCCTGCTATACGTTTTTTGATCAGAAGCACATCGCCTGCGGTAAGGCTACCGCTTGCATTTACATCACCCGAGGCTAGAAAAATCCCTGACAATGATGATATCCCTGCAATATGTTTCTTGTACAAAAGTACGTCGCCTGCCGTTACTCCGCCCCATGCCTTAGTGGTGGTGGGTGCAAAAGTATAATCTCCGTTGGGAACATTACTGAACAAATAGTTTCCCGAAACATCAGTGGAGGTGGATCCCACTACGGTGCCATTAAAATCTTTCAGACTGATGTTAACATTACTTAATGGAACGGGTGTTGCTTTAGGATAGGTAACTATACCACTCACATCGAAACCTATAGGTGGAGTAAGTTCAAATTCGCTCTTGGATACAAATAAATGACGGATATAATTATCGCCGGCGGGATCCAAATCGCCTCTTACCGATAAACCCGGTTCATTATCTGCCTGGTAAATGCTATGAATATTGTCATCAGTTTTGGCAGCAATGGATGAAAACACACATTCGTCATAAGCATGTAGCACATCGCCGGTAAAATCTTTAAAAACTCCCCAGGTTTGTCCGCCATCGCTTGAACCACGCCCCCACATATGACGATATTGCTGTGTTCCATTGTCAAAAGTCTCGGTAATACCCGAATACAACATATATAGCATATTATTCTGATCAATAGCTAATTGAGGCATGCTTGACGGACTCAGATAATACAATCCTAAAATGGAAGTAGCAGTACCAACTAAATCGAGCTGCCCGTTGCCATTAATATCCTGCATCCAGCCAATTAAACTACCTTGTTCTTCAAGAGTAACAGGATCTAAACAATATTCTTGTTCATGCTGTGTGCCACCAGTCCAGGTAGGCAGGTTTTCGTTCCAATAAGCTATACCATCTACAAACGGAAACCATGAACCGGCTGTACCATCACCCATAGCCCGGTTAACGCCAAAAACCACATGTAGTAATCCGTTATTGTCGAAAGCCCCATGAGCAGAACCATCCGGGCAATAAAATGTATCGGTAGCAGAAGTTCCATTCCAGTGAGGATATGGGTGCTCCCAGATTATATTTTTTGTCCAGGTTTCGCCTGCGTCTTCCGATTTCATCACAAAGAAATCATTTTGATTATCGCTCACCAGTAAAGCTAATTTATCCCCTTGCGGTTCCACCCATGAATATGTATCCCCCGAAAATCCTGCATATTCGGCAGAACTCATTCCGGGCAATATTACATGTTGCTTATCCCAGGTTACGCCTCCATCTACCGAACGATAATACAACAACGCCAGATTTAAACCCTGATATGCCGAATAAGTGGAAGCAATGATGTGAACAGTATCATGTGTAACACCGGTAGTAACAAGTCTCGGCCACGAAATATCAACAGCTCCTGCAGGACCAGCTAATATGGTTTGAGTCCAGGTTCCGGTACCTTTAGTAGCTCGTTTTGAAATAACCAGACCAGCTGTATTGTGATGGGCAGCAACTATTTCGCCATTAACTCCCAATGGAGCTACAGAAGGCCAGCCGGTTTTCGTATTTTCAATCCTCCCGGTTGGTGCAGGCCCCCAATCGGTTCCATTGAAATAATTATAACCAGTACCCCTATCAGTATAAGCGCCTGAACCTTTTGTCCATACGGCTGCCATGGTACCATCATCAAAATAATACAAACGACCAGATGGCGTACATTGATTGGATTGTAAATCATATACCGTACCTCCAATTTCAACTTCCTCGAAAGAAGTTGGTGATTTATGATTTGGATTCATTTTAGCAACCGGATTAACGTTCCCGTTATCCTCTTTTACAGCTGCAGCCTTTTTCACAGCCATTTTTAATAATGATTTTGGAACCGGAGGTTTGGCATATTGTGAATATCCCAAAAATCCGATGCTTAAAATTAAGCAAAAAAGTAAAAGTTTTTTCATAATTCCTTGATTTAATTAAACAAATAATTTTTAAAAAATATTAATTCCCAAAGATAGCTATAAAATTTTTTTCAATATCTTTTTTTGTAAAAAAAAATGATTTTTTTTACCTTAATATCATTTTTTTAGTATCAACGGGGATTATCGTAGAACGATGATTGGGATGTCTTATCGAAAAGAACGCGATAAATAATATGACATTTGGCAGAAACTGCCCCACAGATTCATACAAAGCTATCATTTTAGCATTAAAATCGCCAGCCCATGACAATTTAAACTCGGTGTACCAAGGTTTCAGTTTTATTACAAAATCTTTTATTTTTTCAATCCAATAAACATACAATTTTTTCAATCCTGGCAGGTTAATTTTTATACATATCTTTGCACAACTCTTAAAAAGCAGATATCAGACAGTGAAGAAAATATATATTCTTATACTCAAATCCTATTCCGGTCCACTGATAATGACCTTTTTTATAGCTCTTTTTGTTTTACTGATGCAATTTCTGTGGAAATATGTAGACGATTTGGTTGGCAAAGGGTTAAGCTGGGATATCATTATGCAATTGATGTTCTATGCATCGGCTACTTTTGTACCACTGGCACTTCCGTTAGCTATTTTACTTTCTTCTCTTATGACCTTTGGCAATCTTGGCGAACGTTATGAACTTGTGGCTATAAAAGCGGCCGGAATTTCGCTGAGCAAAGTCATGATGCCTTTGGTTGTCCTTTCTTTCCTGATTAGTGTGGGTGCATTTTATTTTTCCAACATTGTGTTACCGCTTGCCAATTTAAAATTTACGTCCATTTTGTATGATGTACGTCAGAAAAAATTATCGCTAAATATTAAAGAAGGTGAATATTATAATGGTATTGACGGCTACGTTATCCGCGTGTTAAAAAAGGAAAAAGATGAAAAAACCATCCGCAAAGTAATGCTATACGACCATACAAGTGGGTTGGGCAATTCTACCTTAACCATTGCCGATTCCGGCATTATGGTAACCACTCCCGATAAAAAATATCTTGACATCACTTTATACAATGGATATAATTTTGATGAAAGAGGGGGTAGAAGCAGCCTAAGCACACGCCCGTTTCAACGAACAAAATTTACTGAAGAAAACCATCGTTTCGATTTATCTGCATTTTCGCTTAATCGTACAAATAAAGAATTGTTTAAAAGCAATTTCCAGATGTTAAATTTAAAGCAACTTACTCATGCTCAAGACTCGCTTATAAACGATTTAAATAAGCAAAAAGAATTACTGAATAAAAATTTACTGAGTGTCTTTCATTATTTTTCGGTATACGATACCTTAAAAAGGAACTTCCCGGACACTTCAAAACCGCTTAATCAGGATTTTTTATTAAGTTTTACAAAAGCAGAACAGTCAAGAATTCTGGATTTTGCCTTGAACGATGCCCGCGTAGTAAAAAGCGGACTTGAATTTAACAAAGGGGCTATCGAAAGCAGAGAAGTTGTTATTCGCCGTCATCAGATAGAATGGCACCGGAAATTTACGTTATCCTTTGCCTGTTTTATCCTTTTCTTTATTGGCGCTCCTTTTGGCGCTATTATCCGAAAAGGCGGACTTGGTTTGCCCTTAGTTATATCCGTTATCCTATTCGTATTATATCATGTGATTTCGATGACTGGCGAAAAATCAGTCAGAGCAGGGGCTATTCCTGCTTACGAAGGAATGTGGCTTGCTTCCGCTATTCTTTTACCTGTCGGGATTCTATTAACCCTCAAAGCTACTACCGATTCGGCTTTATTCGATACCGAAATCTGGAAAAGATTATATTACAAATACATCAAAAAATAATGAATATCCTTCAGATTTGTAACAAACCACCTTTTCCACCTCAGGATGGGGGATCTATTGGCATGAATAATATAACCAACGGATTACTTGATTTCAATCATAAGGTAAAAGTAATTGCCGTAAATCCCCCCAAACATTTTGTAAACATCAACGATCTGCCTCCCGACTACGTTAGCAGCACCCGTCTCGAATTGGTTTACATGGATACTTCTGTCAAACCTTTTGCCGCTTTTAAAAATCTTTTTACTTCCCAGTCATATCACATACAACGCTTTATATCCGAAGAGTTTAATTCAAGGCTCATCAGCATTTTAAAGAACGAAACTTTTGATATTGTTCAGGTTGAAAGTATTTTTCTTATGTCGTACATGGATACCATACGAAAATACAGCAAGGCAAAAGTGATTTTGAGATCTCCAAATATCGAATATTTGATTTGGAAGAGGATGACTAAAACGGCTATAAATCCTTTAAAAAAAGGGTATCTCTCCATCCTCACCAAACGCTTGAAAAAATTTGAACTCTCGCAGTTAAATAAAGCCGATGCCGTGTATACCGTAACGATAAATGACATGGATTTTTATAAATCTCATGGATGTAAAGTCCCTATCACTTTCATACCCACCGGTATTGACATGACCAAAAAACTCGATGTAGATTTTAACAAAGTTGAATTTCCATCAATATTTCATATCGGAGCGCTCGATTGGTTGCCAAACCAAGAAGGAATACAATGGTTTCTGAAAAATGTCTGGGACAGGGTTCATCTGGCTTTTCCTCAGCTTAAATTTTATATTGCCGGAAGAAATACTCCTCAATGGCTTTTTAATATTAACAAACCCAATGTTGAAGTTCTTGGCGAAATTGCCGATGCAGGTGAATTTATTTCCTCAAAATCCATCATGTTGGTACCGCTTATGTCGGGAAGCGGCATGCGTGTTAAAATAATTGAAGGCATGATGCTTGGCAAAGCAATCATTTCAACAACTATTGGCGTTGAAGGTATTATTTATCAATCAGATAATAATGTTTTGATTGCCAATTCACCCGATGAATTTTTCAATGCCATTTCCCGTTGCATTCAAAACCGGGCTTTTTGCGAAGAAATTGGTAAAAAGGCTTTATTGAATGCCGAAAATAATTACGATAACAATTTGTTGACTAAAAAATTAATCGGTTTTTTTGAAGAAATAATGAATTGATAAGCAAATTGTTCGTGATTTTCTCATTCATTATCTGCCTTCTCCATATTTCATAATTACCCATAAATTTTTCAGATTTATCAATTTCAAAGCAAAAGCTAAAGCAGTGGAAATAATTGCCATTATTACTAAATTCACTTTCCAATTATAGACAATATTTTGCTTTAAAAGAAAATTAATTAAAATAACACCAAGTACAAATATGGCAGTTTTTGTAAGTAGTTTGTAATTAATTTTAAAATGAAATTGTTTTTTGGCTATAAAAACCTGTAACAGGCTGGTAAATACTTGTGTCATAAGGCTGGCAGCAGCTGCGCCTACAGCCTGATAATGAGGTATTAGATATAAGTTTAGTCCGATATTCATAACCATACCACAACTTGCCATTAAATTAAGACTTTTTAAATTACCATTTGCCGTTAGCAATGTCCCAAAAATATAAGTCGTGCATATTGGAATAAAACATGCCATCAAAATTCCAAAAATTCTTGCCGAGGCTTCGACATGATTCCAATATAATAATTTCATTATTTCATGACTATAAAATATTGATCCAAATGCGATTATTACAGCCGGAATAAATAAAATGGTAAATGCTAATTTGGATAATTCTTCTACGGAATCTTTTAATTTAATCATTTTCGCAAAAATAGGTAACAGCAAACCTGACACTAAAAAAGCAATCATGTTGGTTGCATCCAACAAACGATAAGCAGATGCATAAATACCTGCTTGAAAAGCTCCATCAGGTAACATTCTCTCCATCATTACTGTATCAATTCGGTTGTAAAAACTCATTAAAAGAATAAGAACGGCAAAAGGAGCACTTTTCTTTACAATCATCATCGAAAATGGTAAATTCCAATTAATCCGGAAAAATTTCGTTTTTGCTTTACGATACACAATAATCATGGCTATTATGGCTGTAACAAAATAGGCAAATGTTTGGGCAAAGACATACCAACTTATCGTAATTTTAAAAGGAAATGGCCCCCAAAGCATTACAGAGCAAAACACGATAATAATAAACCTATCCAGGACAGAAATTATACTGTCAATTTTAAAAAGATGTAGTCCCGAAAGATTTGATCTGAGATAGAGGATGAAAGATAATAGAAATTGATTAAAACACAGCACCAATAATAACAAAATGTGTTTCAGCGAATAATGGATAATGAGCGCTACAATAACCGAAATCAATACATACGTTACTGCCAGAACTAATTTTAAAACAATAATGTGCGATAAGTGCTTGCGGAGTAATTGACTGTTTTGCGCAATATTCCGGTTGTTAAAATTGGTAATACCAAAATCCAACAGAATATTAAAAAGAAATGTAAAATTTAAAATTACATAATAAAATCCATATTCTTCGGCTCCAAGAGTATTTTGAACAGTCCTGTCAATCCCCAATATCCAGAAAGGCTTAATCAATAAATTGATGAAGAGAACAAAAGCCAGATTTTTTATAAATTTTTTTGTCACCCGGTTTGGTTATGCATTTATCGATTAAAAACTAAGATTTAAGAATATAAAATTAACAATTAAAATTATTGTAAAAGAAACTTGCAAAATTTGGCAAATCATATTAAATTGGTTTACAATAATATATTGCAAATTATGAAAATTTTTCCTAAATCATTGTTCAAAAGTTAACGGGAAAAATGAAAATAAATTATTATTAATTATTGTTCAAAAAATATAAATGATAATTTTGCCAAAAATGGATAAACTTCATGGCTTTTGCGTAAGTCATTTGGTTTATTGACTATCATTATATTATCAATCAAGTTTGACTGTAATTGCATTTATTGACCATTCGTAAAATATACGTTTGAAAATTTTAGTTTTATTACCGAGAGTACCCTACCCTATTGAAAAAGGGGATAAATTGCGTGCATATAATCACATACGTTTTTTATCAAAAAACAATGAAATTCATCTTATTGCATTAAACGATCAACATTTACATGCAGATGCTTTTTCAGCGTTAAAACCCTTTTGCCATTCTATTACCATTATTCCTATTTCAAAAATTGGCATCGGTTACAATCTGATAAAAGTCCTTTTTACCGGAAAACCATTCCAGGTAGGTTATTTTTATAGCAAATCTGCTCAAAAAAAAATTAACCAGATAATACAAACAATTAAGCCAGATCACATATTCTGCCAGCTTATCAGGGTATCCGAATACATAAAAAATATAAACATTCCTAAAACCCTCGACTATCAAGACGTATTTTCAAAAAATGTTGAACGAAGAATTGCTTCCTCAAACTGGATTATGAAAATTCTATTATTTCTTGAATATCAACGTCTTCTTAGATACGAACATCATGTTTTTGATTTTTTTGATAATAAAATTATCATCTCTAAACCTGACCGGAATTTAATTCCGCACCCCGAAAACGAAAAAATTCATGTAATTCCTAATGGTGTAGATTATCAGTATTTTACTCCAATTCCAAAGGAAAAAAAGTATCATTTGATTTTTACTGGTAATATGGGTTATCCTCCCAATGTTGATAGCGTTGAATTTCTGGTAACAAAAATACTTCCTATTGTGCACCAGTCTAATCCAAAAGTTAATCTGCTCATAGCCGGTGCAAATCCACATCGAAGGGTGCAAGCATTAAAATCGGAGAATGTAACCGTAAGCGGTTGGGTTTCTGACATGCGGCTAAGTTATGCTTCGGCTTGTATTTTTATTGCCCCCATGAGACTTGGCACCGGTTTGCAGAATAAATTACTTGAAGCAATGTCTATGCAATTACCTTGTATTACATCTCAGCTTGCAAACGAGGCACTTGGCGCTAAACCCGACAATGAAATACTTATCGGAAATTCACCCGAAGAATATGCGCATCATATTTTACATCTGCTACAAGATAAATTTTTTGCTAATTATCTGGCAATTAATGGACATAAATTCATACTTCGAAACTATGATTGGGAAAAAGCAACCTTATTACTTGATAAAATTATGATTTCATCCTCAAAATAGTTTTGTAGATTTCTTTGATTCTGTTAAAGTTTTATTAAATTTGTGAATCTTTTTAATAATTATTAGCATAATTTGAGTACCTTTTTAATTTATAATCATGAAGATATTTCAAAATATAATTAGACTCTTCTCATCAAAGTTATCGAAATACCTATTAACAGCTTTTTTAATACTCCGCTTTTATACGGTTTATTCTTCCAATTTTTTCAACGAAAACAACCAATCAATACTGCAAATCAGACCTAAAGATAATTTTTTAATGATAAACACTTTTTTTTCATTATGGATTCCTGTTATTTTTATAGCATTTATTCTGATTATCATTTACATAAAAAAAGTAAAGCATAAACAGTTAAATACTGTAGTAGAAGACAAAATAATAAAGAAGCAAATTGATGATTTGAAAGAAGAATTGACAAAAGAAAAAAATTCTCTTGAATTTCTACAAAAGAAAAATGAAGAATTAGCAAATGAAAATAAAAACATTCGCAAAAGCGAAGAAAAATATCAAACGCTGATCAAAAATTCGCCCATTGGCATACTTTTAATTGATAAAAACGGTTCAATTATTGAAGTAAATCAGGCGTTGCTCGATATTTTAGGTTCGCCTGATGACAATAAAACAAAATTATTTAATTTGTTTGAATATCAACCTATTATTGATTCTGGTATAACTCATAACTTAAAAAAATGTTTTCTTACTGATGAAACAATAACTGATGACTGTTTGTATTTTAGTAATTGGGGAAAACGCGTCTATATAAGATATTCTTTTGTCCCTATTAAACTGGAGGGCAACAAAACATCTCACGTTTTGGCTAATATAGAAGATGTTACAAGTAGAAAAAATGCTGAAATAAAAATAAAGGAATCTGAACAGAAACTTCGTGAAGTTAATTTAGCTAAAGATAAATTTTTTTCCATAATCGCCCACGACATCAAAACTCCCTTTAATGCAATCCTTGGTTTTTCGGGCTTACTTCAAGATGATTTTGATAATTTTAATAATGACGAAAAGAAAACTTTTATTAAAAATATTAATGACGCTGCTGAAATAACCTTTAAACTTCTCGAAAACCTCTTGGAATGGTCAAGATCACAAACGGGTAAAATAATTATAAACCCCGAAAAAATTGATTTAAGTTTACTAATCAACGATACAATTTCATTTTTAAAACCTACTGCTGAAAAAAAATCTATTCAGATTCACTCAGACGTAAATTATAATACGATAGTTTTTGCTGATATTAACATGATTACCACCACTATTCGCAACCTCATTTCCAATGCTATCAAATTTTCTTTTCCAAACGGATTGATTAAAATTTCTGCAAAAAACATTGATAATTTTATAGAAATAAGCATAATAGATAATGGAATTGGCATTTCTAATCAAGATTTATCCAAAATATTCAAATTAGATGCTCATTTCAAAAAAGAAGGAACTGCACATGAGCAGGGAACCGGATTAGGTTTAATTTTGTGCAAAGAATTTGTAGAAAAAAACGGCGGCTGGATCTGGGCAGAAAGTGAGCCTGGAAAAGGTAGTAGTTTTAAGTTTACCTTACCTAAAGAAAAATCATAATTATTTATGGCAGAAGACTATAAAATCATCTTTTCGATGGTGGACGTGAATAAAATCGTACCCCCGTCCCGTCAGATATTGAAAGATATTTACCTTTCTTTTTACTATGGCGCAAAAATCGGCATCATCGGATTAAATGGTGCCGGAAAATCTACATTGCTGAATATCATTGCCGGAACCGACAAATCTTTTAACGGAGAAGTTGTTTTTTCGCCAGGTTACAAAGTTGGAATGTTAGAGCAGGAACCACATCTCGACGACAAAAAAACTGTGAAAGAAGTTGTGGAAGAGGGCGTTGCTGAAGTCGTTTCATTACTAAAAGAATATGAAGAAGTAAACAACAAGTTTGCCGAACCCATGAGCGACGACGAAATGAGCACCCTCATCGAACGACAAGGTAAACTTACAGAACTAATTGAGCAACATAATGCCTGGGAGCTTGATACCAAATTGGAACGGGCAATGGATGCTCTACGTTGCCCCGAGCCGGATGCTTTGGTGGCAAACCTGTCGGGAGGTGAACGCCGTCGTGTAGCTCTTTGCCGGCTTTTGCTTCAGGAACCGGATATTCTTCTTTTGGACGAACCCACCAACCACCTGGATGCCGAATCGGTGGAATGGCTCGAACATCATTTACAACAATATAAGGGTACAGTAATTGCCGTTACCCACGACCGCTATTTCCTTGACAACGTTGCCGGATGGATACTCGAACTCGACCGTGGCGAAGGCATTCCCTGGAAAGGAAATTATTCCTCATGGCTTGACCAAAAGACCAAACGCCTTGCCGCCGAAGAAAAAATGGAAACCAAACGTCGCAAAACCCTTGAACGAGAATTGGAATGGGTACGTATGTCGCCAAAAGCCCGTCATGCTAAAGGAAAGGCTCGTTTGAATGCCTACGAAAACCTTATGAATGAAGATGTAAAACAAAAAGAAGAAAAACTCGAAATATTTATTCCTAATGGGCCTCGTCTGGGTAACAATGTTATTGAAGCCGTTAATGTTTCTAAAGCCTTTGATGATAAACTTCTTTTTGAAAATCTTAATTTTGCACTTCCTCCGGCGGGTATCGTTGGTGTAATAGGCCCAAATGGAGCAGGGAAAACTACCCTTTTCAGACTGATTATGGAAATGGAAAAACCTGACAATGGAGAATTTAAGGTCGGAGAAACCGTAAAAATCGGATACATTGACCAGTCGCATGCCGAAATTGATCCGGAAAAGAATGTTTGGGAAGTAATTTCGGGTGGAAATGAGCAACTTCAAATGGGTGGAAAATTAATAAATTCAAGAGCTTACGTAGCCCGTTTCAACTTTAACGGAGCCGACCAGGGTAAAAAAACCGGCGTTCTCTCCGGTGGCGAACGCAATCGTCTGCACCTTGCCATGACTTTGAAAAGCGAAGCCAATGTGTTGCTACTTGACGAACCAACCAATGATATTGATATAAATACACTCCGCGCCCTGGAAGAAGGACTGGAAAATTTTGCCGGCTGTGCCGTTATCATTTCGCACGATCGCTGGTTCCTCGACCGCGTGGCCACTCATATTCTTGCTTTTGAAGGAAATTCGGAAGTATTTTTCTTCGAAGGAAATTATTCCGATTACGAAGAAAACCGCCACAAGCGGCTTGGTGATGAAGAACCGAAACGTATCCGTTATAGAAAACTGATAGGTTAAATGGAATCAGGTTTGAATTTTATTTTATAGACCACTGATAACATAGGTTTGGCAGATAAATAAGTGTAAATAGTTACAATCAGTGTTATTTGTGTTCCAGTTTTTTAACGGTTGAATAGCAATAATTTATTTATAATTAACAGAATATTAATACTATGACTCAAATTCCAATTCGCAGTTACGACACCCATCGCCTTGTAAAAAGTGAAGACCTGAACCACCACGGGACCCTTTTTGCCGGACGCAGTGCCGAATGGTTTGTAGAAGCCGGTTTCGTAGCCGCATCCAGCCTTTTAAATCCTAAATATTTGATTTGCTTAAAAATACACGGGATGAAATTTTCAAAACCGGTTTTGCCAGGTGAAACTGTGTGCTTTACAAGCAAAATAGTTTTTGCCGGACGAACCAGCTTAGTTGGCTATATCAGAGTAACGCTTATAAATAAACCGGAACAAGTTTTGGTTGACGGCTTTGTTACTTTTGTTCATGTTGACGATAATACCCGTCCCAAACCTCATGGCATAGAGATGATTGCCACCACAGATAAAGATATTGACTTGCAACAAAAAGCAATTGCATTAAAAAAAGAATCAGGCGGAAAATGATAAAAATTAATCAGGATTTCCTTCAAAAAACATCCAATCAAGCTAAAATTTCTTCACGAAAACGGATGAATTATAACTATCATCCAACGTATGAAGATGGTTTTCAACGATTTTTAAATGCTATGGAACCGGGATCCTATATTCGTCCGCACAAGCACGAAAATCCCGACCGCGACGAAGCATTCATTGCCCTTCGCGGGAAAATGCTGGTTATTGTTTTTAATAATGACGGAAGTATTAAATATCATTGCATTATATCTCCTGACGGAGAAAATGTCGGAGTTGAAATTCCTGCCCGTACGTTTCATACCGTGCTTTCGCTGGAAGAAAACTCGGTAGCTTACGAAGCCAAAGAAGGTCCGTATATTCCTAAAAATGACATTAATTCCGCTCCATGGTCACCGCCGGAAGGCACTCCGGAAGCGGAAATCTATCTGAAGCATCTTTTACAGCAACTTCACCTTGCCTGAAACAAGGAAATTCCTGTACCTTTGCACACCTGATATTTATAGCATTGTTTCCCAATTTTCCCGGAAATAATGCTGATTTTTAAATTTTTATATAATGGCACATAAACCGTCCATCCCCAAAGGAACCCGCGACTTCTCCCCCATGGAAATGATGCGCAGGAACTATATTTTCGATACAATCCGTTCTGTTTTTAAACTTTACGGCTATCAACCCATAGAAACTCCGGCGATGGAAAACCTTTCCACCCTGCTGGGAAAATATGGAGAAGAAGGTGATAAACTCCTTTTTAAAGTTCTGAATTCCGGAGATTTCCTGCAAAACTTGCCATTGAATGACAATCAATTGCCAACAGCAAGTAAACTCGCCCCTTTAATTTCTGAAAAAGGTTTACGTTACGATCTTACCGTGCCTTTTGCACGTTATGTGGTTCAATACCGGAACGATATTACTTTTCCCTTCAAACGTTATCAGATTCAGCCCGTTTGGCGTGCCGACCGTCCGCAAAAAGGCCGTTACCGTGAATTTTACCAATGCGATGTGGATGTGATCGGTAGCGATTCGTTGCTTAACGAAGTTGAACTGATTCAGATCATTGATAATATTTTTTCTACTTTACGAATAAACGTAAAAATCCTCATCAACAACCGTAAAATCCTTGCCGGGATAGCCGAAGTGATAGGAGAAGCTGCAAAAATTACCGACATTACCGTTGCGATTGACAAATTGGATAAAATTGGCGCCGAAAATGTAAATACGGAACTGGCAGAAAAAGGCATTCCCGCCGAAGCCATAGAAAAGCTTCAACCCATTCTCAATCTTCAGGGAAACACAGCAGAAAAGCTTGAAAAACTGCAAAAACTGCTTGAAAATTCAGTTACCGGATTGAAAGGAATCGAAGAAATGAAAACCGTGTTCGGATATTTCAACCAGTTGAATCTTACAGCCGAAGCCGAACTTAATCTTACCCTTGCCCGCGGATTGAATTATTACACAGGCGCTATTATCGAGGTAAAGGCGATGGATGTTCCTATGGGAAGTATTTGTGGCGGTGGTCGTTACGACGATCTTACCGGAATTTTCGGCCTTCCCGGTGTTTCCGGTGTAGGCGTTTCCTTTGGCGCTGACCGCATTTATGACGTGATGAAAGAGCTGAATCTGTTTCCTCCGGATAACAAGGCGACGACTCAAATTTTATTTGCCAATCTTGGCATGGAAGAGGAAAAGTTTTGCCTTTCCTTGGTATCACAATTACGCAATGCAGGCATAAATTCTGAGATTTATCCCGATACGTCAAAACTAAAAAAGCAAATGGCTTACGCCGACGGGAAAGCAATTCCCTGGGTAGCCATTGTCGGAAAAGATGAAATGGATGCCGGAGTAATCAGCCTGAAAAATATGAATTCAGGATTTCAGGACAAAGTTTCTATAGACCAGTTAATTGAAAAAATGCTTAATTATTAATTAATTCTTTTTCAATACTTTATTTTTTAAGCAAAAAAATTTGACATCAACAAAGCAAAAATTCAATGAATAAAATTCATGAAATAAACAGCAAAACGCTGCATTTTGAAACGATTAAAAAAATATTGTTCAATAATTATCAAATCCGGCTATCGGAAAGCGCCAAGGAAAAAATAGTTAAATGCCGCGAATATTTAGACCGGAAAATGGAAACTTCTACCGAACCCATTTATGGTGTAAATACCGGATTTGGAGCTTTATGCGATCATAAAATTTCGAAAGAGGATTTAAGCACACTTCAAAAAAATCTGGTAATGTCGCATGCCTGCGGCATAGGTGAAGAAGTGCCGCAAGACATTGTAAAATTGATGTTGCTACTTAAAATACAATCCGTTTCTTATGGAAATTCCGGGGTACAACTCAAGACCGTCGAACGGCTGGTGGACTTTTTTAACCACGGAATAATTCCGGCGGTTTATCAATTGGGTTCTTTGGGTGCTTCCGGCGATTTGGCTCCGCTGGCACATCTTTCGTTACCTCTCCTTGGAATGGGTGAAGTATATTTTGAAAATAAAAAACAACCGACCTCTGAAGTATATCAGAAATTAGGCTGGGAACCCATTGAACTGAAATCCAAGGAAGGTCTTGCTTTGCTCAACGGAACTCAATTCATGAGCGCTTATGGCGTATATTGCTGTCTGAGAGTTTTTAAACTTTCCCGTTTAGCCGATATTATTGCTACGCTTTCTTTAGAAGCTTTTGATGGGCGAATTGAACCATTTCATGAATTAATTCAGCAAATCAGGCCTCATCAGGGTCAGATAAAAACTGCACACCGGATACGTAAAATATTAGAAGGCAGCGAAATAATTTCACAACATAAACAACACGTTCAGGATCCGTATTCCTTCCGTTGTATTCCACAGGTTCATGGTGCTTCTAAAGATTCCATCAATTATGTGGCTTATGTATTTGAAAATGAAATTAATTCCGTAACCGATAATCCAACCATCTTCCCTGATGAGGATTTAATAATTTCGGCAGGAAATTTTCATGGACAACCCCTTGCTATCGCATTGGATAATTTATGTATAGCCATGTCGGAATTAGGAAATATCTCTGAAAGAAGAACTTACCAACTTTTATCCGGTCAGCGTGGATTACCGCCATTTTTGGTTGCTAAGCCAGGATTAAATTCCGGGTTCATGATTCCTCAATATACTGCTGCATCTATTGTAAACCAAAACAAGCAATTATGCACTCCGGCTTCGATTGATTCGATTGAATCTTCAAAAGGGCAGGAAGATCACGTAAGTATGGGTGCCAATGCGGCCACCAAGGCTTTTCGCGTTATGGAAAATCTCGAACGAATACTTGCCATCGAACTTTTTAATGCCGCTCAAGCTTTTCATTTCAGAAGACCGTTAAAAACATCGCCTTTTCTTGAAAATTTCTATGAAAGCTATCGCAAAAAAGTAGATTTTATTGAAAATGATAAAATTATGTATCCTGAGATGCAGGCTTCCGTGGATTTTCTCCGCGAAATCACTATAATAATTCCCGATGAAACTCCCGACAGATATCATCTCTGGAATATTTATTAAATCATTGATTTTTAAGTTTATACCAATAACAGCTTAGCTTCCCCAACTTTCCCTGTCAAGGCTACGGTACTGTATGGCTTCGGCAAGATGTTCGGTACTGATATCCTGACTGTTATCCAAATCGGCCACGGTGCGGGCTACTTTCAAAATTCGGTCATAGGCTCGGGCTGAAAGGCTAAGCCGTTCCATGGCATTTTTCAACAATACATGACCGGCTTCGGTAATCTGGCAAACTTCGCGCAATAATTTGCTCGACATGTGGGCATTACAATAAACGCCTTTTAAATCTTTAAACCGCTCTTCCTGAATTAAACGTGCGGCAACCACCCGTTCACGAACACTTTCACTCTTTTCGGACATTTTAGTACTCGAAAGCTCGCGAAATGGAACAGGAACTACTTCTACATGAATGTCTATCCTATCCATCAGCGGTCCTGAAATTTTATTTAAATATTTCTGAACAATACCAGGCCCGCAGACACAATCTTTTTCAGGATGATTATAATATCCACAGGGACAAGGATTCATTGCAGCTACCAGCATAAAGCTGGCCGGATATTCAACGGTAAATTTTGCCCTCGAAATGGTAACTACACGATCCTCAACCGGCTGGCGAAGCACCTCAAGTACAGTACGTTTAAATTCAGGAAGTTCATCAAGAAAAAGCACACCATTATGGGCCAACGAAATCTCGCCGGGCTGGGGAACTCCTCCCCCACCCACTAATGCCACATCGCTGATGGTATGATGAGGCGAACGAAAAGGACGTACAGAAATCAGAGAGGTGTCTTTTGCCATTTTACCTGCCACCGAATGAATCTTCGTTGTTTCAAGCGCCTCATGAAGATTTAGCGGAGGCAGAATAGATGGTAAGCGCTTGGCAAGCATGGTTTTACCTGCCCCAGGAGGTCCAATCAGAATTACGTTATGCCCGCCGGCAGCGGCTATTTCCAATGCTCGCTTGATATTTTCCTGTCCTTTGACATCCGAAAAATCAAATTCATACTCATTCAGATGGTTGTAAAATTCCTCCCGGGTATTTACTACGGTAGGTTCTAATTCAATTTTATCATCAAAAAAATCAATAACCTCTTTCAGCGTTTCCACGCCATACACTTGCAAATCATTAACTATGGCTGCCTCTCTTGCATTTTGTTTCGGAAGGATAAATCCTTTGAAACCTTCTTTTCGGGCTTCAATGGCAATGGGTAAAGCCCCTTTAATTGGCAATATAGAACCGTCGAGCGAAAGCTCGCCCATAATAATGTAATCGCTTGTTTTATCGGATTTTATTTGTTCGGAAGCCGCCAGTATTCCAATAGCAAGGGGCAGATCATAAGCCGAACCTTCTTTACGAATATCGGCAGGAGCCATATTGATGACTATTTTCTTCCCCGGAATACGGTAACCATTATTTTTCAGAGAAGCTTCTATCCGCTGATGACTTTCTTTTACGGCACTATCCGGCAAGCCCACCATAAAAAACTGTACGCCAGGCTCCATATTCACTTCTATGGTAATAGTAGTTGCGTTTATACCATAAATAGCGCTGCCAAATGTTTTGACAAGCATATCTTACAATTTTAAGTCATGCAATATTCACACTTCATTTTTATAATACTTATAAAATTAAAATACAATATTTTACCTGTTTTCGGGCCGGTATTTTGATTCAGTAAGTATTTTCTGAGCATCCAAATCTGACAACAAATCCGGTAACATAACTTTACGATTATGATTCATATACGAACGGACAATTTGCCAGCCTATCCAGCTCCCGATTTTTGCAGGCGATTCTTTTGAAAAATCAGCTGTAAAAGGTCCATCGGTAATAAATTTACTTATTGCCTGATTGAATGACGAATAAAGAAGTTTATTTTCAATCATAAACGACCAGATATTAGACTCGTTCCCGTAACACCATTTTAATTGTGCCTGAGTATAACCAATTTTAATTTCATCCGGCGATTTGGGGCACATGGCATCCAAAAAATATAATATTTTCCCCTCGCGTATCATTTCGTCAAGCAGCGTCTTGCTTTCGTCCGGTGGGATCATTTGACTATTTGCAAGTTCTCTAAAACAGTCGTTTATAATATTTTCCTTATTCATCCTTCTGATTTTATAAATTGGCAAACCCAATTCGCGATATGCTTTGTAATCGCTTCCAAGATACATATCCAAAGCGATTATTAGTGTACTGTCGGCATATTTAACAGGGAACTCAAGATCGGTAAAGTTTGATACATAAGTATATACTGAAGGTATTGTGCTTTTAGGAAAATAATAGCGGTAATATCTGAAAACCTGCGTAAAATCATTTTCAAGGCTGCTAAGATCGGGATAATGGGATATACAATCCCGATATACCTGTTTTACAGACGAATCGGTAATAAAATCATACATTTGAATAAGATTCAACGTATCATCAAGATTGGCACTTAAAAAGAATGGGAAATCGCCTGCTAATCGCTTAAGCTCATTTTCCAGATTATCCGGATTAATTTTAAAAAGCGCTTTTTCAAATCGTTTAATTTTGATTGGTTCCGTTTTCACCTTCGAGAGATTAACTTCTAAATTTCGTCCTCTTTTGGATAAACAGGAAGGAAAAGACAACAAACAAATCAAACCCAAAATTAAAAAAGTCTTTTTCATGATTTCCAATCAGATATTCTATTCCCGGACTAAAATATTTTCCAACCTAAACTAACTAAAAAGATATTATTTTTAAAATCAGCCTGGCTTGGTTTATAGATGTCATTTAATCCCCATTCGTAGCGTATATCAAGCGAAAACATCAGTACATCCATACCGGCTCCGGCTTGTATTGCCCATGTTTGGTTTTCAAAATTATCCTTTTTTGTAAAATCTTTGCCTAAGCCAATATCTTGTCCATTATATGTAATTTTTGGATCTTTTTTAATAACAAACGACATCACCGGCCCAGCCATGACTCTCAGATTTACCAACTTAGCATCAAATAGTTTATACCCTATTAATAAAGGAATATCTACCGTATTGAGCTTAACCTTTTTAACTGCCAGAATCTGTCCATTATTATATTCCATGGAGTCTTTAATCTCGCCGCCTTTTTTGGTAAAATAAATTTCAGGTTGAATGTAAAACTTTTTAATATTGATACGTGCAAAAGCGCCGCCCTGGAAATTTAAAATCGCACTTTGTGTTTCTCCAATATCAGTAGTTAACTTAGAGGTAGTTACGCCTGCTTTGATTCCAAAATTAAACGGAAGTTGGGCAAATAAAAAGCCGCTAAATAAAAGCATAAACGAAAGAGTAACAATTTTTTTCATAAGGTGTATTTTTTAATGGTTAATTATGATTTACAAATATAGCTATTATTGAGAACAAAAGTAAACAACTTTCAAAAACTAAACCATTAAAAAATTATTTTGCTTAAAGTGATAATGAATAAAAAAAATTATTACTTTTAATTTCTAATTTCTAAAATTCTAATGACTATGAAAAACAAATACCTTACAATTCCTATCAAGTTATTAATCATTGTTTATTTATTTTGTTCTTTTTCGATTAAGGTTGATGCACAGGATCAGTTTGCACAATTCTTAACCAATGGAACTCAGGATGTAAATAAATTGGTAAAAGCTTATAGTTCGCCCATGCTAAAAGCCATTGGTAATGATTTCAATAACGGATGGTATACCACTGCCGACCCATTAAATCTTGGCCGATTTGACCTTCGTTTTATTGGAACAGCATCCTTTTGTCCAAAAAGTGAGCAGACATTTAATCTCGCTAATCTACACTTAAATTATATCAAACCAGCTCAGGGATCTTCTGAATCTTTTCCAACTATTTTCGGAAAAGAAAACTCAGCGTCTCAGGTTATGATTTACGCTTCTACACCTGGAACAACTGATACCATGAAGGTTACGCGCACCTTGAAAATACCCACTTCGGGAGTTAATTTTTTCCCCGCTGTTACGCCTCAATTAAATATCGGCTTAATAAAAGGTACCGAATTGATGATACGATTCTGCCCAAAAGTGAAAGTACCTGTTAACAAAGACGAATCGCTTTACACAAGCCTTTGGGGTATAGGAATTAAACACGACATTAAACAATGGATACCGGGCATAAGCCATTTACCATTTAGCCTTTCAGCCATTGGTGCTATTACGAAAGCCAATTTATATATGGACGGTCCCATTTTAGAACCGTCTGATTACGAATCCGGTGAAAATTTGAGAAACCTGTATCCTACTGATGATTATAATGCACAGAAAGTAAAATATAACGTAACTTCCTGGAATATTGGTGTTGCAGCATCCAAAAAATTATCTGTTATCACTCTCTTCGGTGGACTACATTTATCGGGTTCAAAAAGTTCCCTTGCTATGGATGGCGCTTACCCCATTATCGCTTATAAACAAACGGGTTATACTTATGAAAAAGTTATTGATCATGTTATCAAGCCTATTGATTTGGATGTTACAAAAACTCAATTTGGAATCAATGCCGGATTCAGATTAAAATTAGCCATTGTTAGTCTCACGCTTTCCGGTAATTATGCTCCTGGCGGATATAGTTCAGCTACTTTTGCTTTGGGTTTGGGATATTTTAATTAAGCTTTCTACGTTATTTTAATATAATTTGGAATTACGTCAAAATTAAAATCATTCAACTTCTCATTTTTCTTAAATGCCAGCGAATAAGTTCATACACGATTTTACCATCGTAAACAATATTTCTTTTTCGGATCATACGTTTATTCTAAAACTTTTGGCTCCAGAACCATTACCTGAAATGTTTCCTGGTCAATTTGTCCAGGTATTGGTAAAAAATTCTGCCACCACTTTCCTTCGTCGTCCGTTTTCTATACATGATGTTGATTATCTTAACAATACTATTTATCTGTTGATTAAGCGCATAGGAAATGGTACAAATAGTCTTTTTAATTTAAAAGCCGGTGAAAATCTTAATTTGATTTACCCATTGGGAAAAGGATTTAATCTTCCATTAAATGATAACGTGCTGTTGGTTGGCGGAGGCTGCGGAGTGGCGCCATTGCTTTTTCTTTCAAAATACTTGTACAAAAAGGGCATCAACCAAACAATACTTATCGGCGGAAGAAATCAAAGCGATATTATTGAAACTAATGAATATCAAAAATTTGGAAAATTACTTATAACTACCGATGATGGAAGTTGCGGGAAAAGAGGTTTTGTCATTAATCACCCGATTTTTAATGAAACTTCTTCAAAATTTTCAAAAATTTACACTTGCGGACCGGAAGTCATGATGAAAGCTATAGCTCGCTATGCTAAAATTCAGAGCATTGATTGCGAAGTTTCGCTCGAAAACACCATGGCTTGCGGTATCGGAGCCTGTTTATGCTGCGTGGTAAACACAACCGAAGGTAACCGTTGTGTTTGTACCGAAGGTCCCGTTTTTAATATTAATGAACTGACAGAATGGTAGATACAAAAGTTAAGATAAAAAATTTAGTATTTGAAAATCCGGTAATAACCGCCTCAGGAACTTTTGGTTACGGCTTGGAATATTCTGATTTAATGGATATAAATCGTTTAGGTGGCATTGTTGTAAAAGCTACCACCGCTCAACCCCGACAAGGAAATCCGTATCCGAGAATGGCGGAAACAAGCATGGGAATGCTAAATGCCGTCGGTTTACAAAATAAAGGAATTGATTATTTCGTCAAAGAAATTTATCCGGCAATTAAATCCTTTAAAACAAACATTATTGCCAATGTTTCAGGTTCTACCATTGAAGAATATGTCGCTGTTGCTGAAAGAATTAATGAACTTGAAAATATTCCGGCCATTGAACTAAATATTTCCTGTCCCAACGTCAAACAAGGCGGAATGGCTTTTGGTACGAATTGCCATTCTGCAAAAGAGATAACAAGCGCCATTCGTAAAGTATATCATAAAACTCTAATTGTTAAGCTTTCACCTAATGTAACAGATATTGCCGAAATTGCTCTTGCCGTTGAAGATGGTGGTGCCGATTCTGTGTCGCTTATCAATACGTTGTTGGGAATGGCCATTGATGCGGAATCGAGAAAACCAGTACTTTCTACAATTACCGGAGGATTATCCGGACCGGCCGTAAAACCGGTAGCTTTGCGAATGGTATGGCAGGTTGCCAAAGCCGTAAAAATTCCCGTAATAGGATTGGGAGGTATTTGTTCAGCAAAAGATGCCATTGAATTTCTTATAGCCGGAGCCACTGCAATACAGGTTGGTACGGCTAATTTCATTGATCCTCAAATAACTATTAAAATTATTGACGGAATAGAAAACTATCTTCAGCGACACAATTTGAAATCCGTCAGGGAACTGATTGGTAGTTTGGAATATTAATATTCATTTTTAGCTTTCGTCATCCACATTATTTTCGTCGGCATCAAAATTATAAAACTGGTTTTCGAGTTTTTCCATTTCCTTCTTACTCAATATAATCTTTTCAGACTCTTGGTTTTCGCTGGAGGAAGATGGTTGGTTTGCCGCTGAATTTTTAATTTTATCAAGCTGAGATCTAAAATGAGTATTTTCTTTAGTTGCCTCATAAACAATTTCTTTTAAATCTTTATTTTCCTGAGTTAAAATATCCAGTTCCTCGCTAAGTTTTCCAACTTTGTTTTCTAATTTCAATTTATCACTCTGAACCAACTCTAATTTATTTTTTAATTCAACTATTTCTGTAAGATAGTGAATTATCTTCTTTTTAATTAGTTGAACAATATTTGAATCCTTTACCATAATTCAATTTATTTATAAATTTTCAACTTTTTTCCCACTTCAACCTGGTCGGGATTAACAATATTGTTATCTTTCATTATTTTAATGTACTGGCTTTTATCACCATAAATTTTTTCGGCAATTATCTGAAGGGATTCTCCCTTTGCAATTTTATAATAATATAAACCGGGCTTTTCTCCTTTTATTAATTGAGTTGTTTGTGAAACGGCCATCGGTTCATTTTTAATTTGTTTTTTCTCAGGTACATCCTTAGTTGCTGAAGACGAAACTGGGGTAGCTGTTCCTTCAATCTGCTTTTTTTGCTCAAGAATTGTTAAAAGCAAAGCATCATTGTTGCTTTTAAGTTTCTGAATTTGAATTAATTGTTTATTAATTTGTTCATCTACAATTACATTTTTGTTTTTTTCGGCATTATCATAATAATAATAAGTTAATGCCCAGCCAGTTAAAGCAAGCACGAGAAAAACGCCAAATATCCATGACCAAATACTTGATCCCTGTCGGCTATCATCTATCTTATTAATCAACTCAAAAACCTCAATGTCAGAGTGACATTTAGGGCAAGTTGTCGTTCCGTTTTTTATTCCGGTAGTTTTGCAAACTGGACAGTCCATTGTATCTTTATTTATTCCAATTTTTTATAAGTAAAAATGCGAATTTATTTCTTCAAATAAGTTTTCAAAATTATTAATCGTAGCATCAGTAAAAAAATCGCCATCCGGATGTAAAGTAGCCAGCTTATTCGCTATTATAAACGTATCAAGTTCAGAACCAATTTCTTTTTCAATCTGATTTTCAATGCTTTTTAAAGAAGCGCCAATAATGTTTTCAGTTATAGGTTCAATAATATCATACGCAGAGTTAATTAATTTTAGGAAATCGCTTTTATCGAATAAATCTTCTAATTTACAACAAGTAATAACATTTTGTTTTGTTAAAAGAGCATTTATGTCTTCTTTATCATTTCCTTCCTGAATCAGGCATACATATTTAGGATTTTCAGTTCCCAGAAGAGAAACAAAAGCGGCAAATTTATTGATATTCCCTACCGGCAATATAGAAATTTCTTCGTTTATATACTTATGATCCAACGATTTTAATATTTTTGACATCAGATTTAAATAAAGCAAATCAGATGGCTTATCTACCAAAAGGTTTTTTGACGTACCCACAAGTTTTTCCATCATATTAAAACCAATCGCAGCTTTTAAAGGGAACAAAGTCTCGGAATCAGTTTCGTCGGTTATTTCTTTCACCTGGCTTCCCATTCCGGTATCAGAAACGGTTCTCACCCTTTGGAGTTGGTGAGGATTAATCATAAAAGGGGAATGAGTAGAATAAATAATCTGATAATCAGCCGAAATATCCTCAATAAATCTCAAAATATCATTTTGTGCTGATGAATGCAGATTCAATCCTGGCTCATCGAGAAGTAAAATAAAATTGCGATCCGTTTTACTTTGTATCTTACTGAACCACACAATGAACGAAAAAAACATATTCAATCCTTTGCTTCTGTTTTTCAGAGGCAAGGTAACTTTTCTGCGACTGTTCCGGATTCGGATATCGAGAATTTTTGCATTCTCTTCCTTCCGGTTATCTATTTCAAACTTTATTTCCAGGTCGCGGTCGGTGGACCAATATTTAAATATCTCGCCAGTTACCTCATTTGCCGTAGATTCAATACTTGCCAGATAAGATTCATAGTCTTCCGCCTCAAGTAATTCGTCAATATTAATCTTAGCCAACTCAAAAAACGCTTTGGAAATTCTTATTGAATCATCTTCAGTTGTATTATCTTTTAGCAGATTAATATTAATTCGTGAAGGGAGAAGATAATATTCGTCGAAATACCAGAATTTCGGGATAGCCGGTTTTAAATAATGTTTGGCTATAAACCCTTTTATTTTATTATCCCATTTATAGGATTTTGAAATTATTTCTTTATTTAAATCGTTTACAATTCTGGTTAATGTGTCGTCAGCTTTTTTTTCTTTCCATTCTTCAAGAAGTTCTTTGATGGTAGTTACGCGTTCTAATTGAAGACGTAAGCGATCGTTCATCTCATATTTTTGTAAAAATTGTGCTAAGAACTTGGCTTCGTCCACTTTTAAATCAAACCAGGTGGTTTTACCACGAAATGAAATGGCATAGGAAAATGTCTTTACCGTAAAAACATCCTTACCAATTTCATTTTCAATATTTTTTAATAACTTATCATCTATTTCAAAGGTACACCTAATGGCTTCGCAATCTGCATTTGAATTCAGAAACTTATTAAGCTCATTGCGGGGATAATCCAAAACCGTATTGAGTTTAAACTGATTATCCTTTTCAAAATAGTTGATCTTGGCTAAAGCTTCCAGAAAAGCAGTCTTCCCCGATTCATTTTTTCCAACAAGTGTAGTAATCCTGTCATCTATTCTGATTTCTTGCTCTTTAACAAAACTTTTATATTTGTTAATTTTAACCTTTACTAACTTTAACATAGTCAATTATTTTCAGTTAATTGATTACAACTTGATGCCAAAAAAATTATTGAAATTTAAAAAATCAAATGTACATAATTTATTTGCAAATTCAAAAATACAAAAAGGTTGAAAAGAAATAGAATTTATTTTTCTGAAAATTCGTTATTTTGTAAAAAATTTATCATGAATATATTATTGTTAGGTTCCGGAGGCAGAGAACATGCAATGGCATGGAAATTAGCCAATAGCCAGAATATTAATAAATTATTTATTGCTCCGGGAAATGCAGGAACACGCTTGGTAGGAATAAATGTAGCAATTTCACCTAATGATTTCCTTAAAATCAAAGAATTTGTGATAAAGGAAAATATTAATATGGTGATCGTTGGGCCCGAAGAACCTTTGGTTAACGGAATACACGATTTTTTTCTGGCAGATGAACTATTAAAACATATTCCGGTGATAGGCCCAACAAAAGCAGGAGCCATGCTTGAAGGGAGTAAAGATTTTGCTAAAAATTTTATGACAAAATATAAAATTCCAACAGCCAGATTTAATACATTCACTTCGGAGACACTCTCTGATGGTATAAAATTCCTTAAAACGTTGCAACCGCCCTACGTTTTAAAAGCCGACGGTTTAGCTGCCGGAAAAGGAGTTTTAATTTGCCACACATTGGAAGAAGCTGCAAATGAATTGAATGCCATGCTGATTGAAAACAAATTTGGCGATGCGGCAAAAAAAGTAATTATCGAAGAATTTTTAACAGGAATCGAACTATCAGTTTTTATAATTACCGATGGCAAAAGCCATAAAATACTCCCGGAAGCTAAGGATTACAAACGTATTGGCATTAACGACACCGGACTGAATACGGGCGGAATGGGCTCCGTTTCACCGGTGCCCTTTGCAAGTAAACTTTTCATGGAAAAGGTTGAAGAAAAAATAATCCGACCTACCATCAAAGGACTTATTAATGAAGGTATTGTTTACAAAGGGTTTATCTTTTTTGGACTAATCAATGTCGACGGTGAGCCTTATGTTATTGAATACAATGTCCGAATGGGTGATCCGGAAACTGAAGTGGTAATTCCACGGATAAAATCTGATTTACTCGATTTATTTCAGGGAATTGCTGATGAAAACCTGGATAAGAAGAATCTTGAAATAGATAACCGTTTTGCCACCTCAGTGATGTTGGTTTCTGAAGGTTATCCGGAAAAATACGAAAAGGGATTACCTATCAGCAATTTAGAAAATACAAGCCATTGTTTGTTGTTTCATGCAGGTACGACTTTCGAAAAATCTAAAAATCAAACATTCACTTCCGGTGGAAGGGTTCTTGCTGTAACAGCTTACGGCGATTCGATTCAGGAAGCATTGGCAATGTCATACCAAAATGCAAGCATCATTCAATTTAAGGGAAAATACTATCGCAATGACATTGGAAACGATGTTTTAAAAATGAATTTATCTGAACCAGTTTAGAATACTCTTCAAAAAAATCATTTTAAAATTCAAATATTGCAAAAAAATTGTAATTTTGAATCATCAAATATTATACCCATGAAACCCTTATTTTTTCTACTCTTAGCATGGAATATCTATATTATTCCCGTATTTGCACAGCATACCAATGTTATGATCAGCAATATCAATTCGCCGGAAGAACCGTCTATTTATATAAATCATAAAAACACCAACCAGTTAATAGCCGGCGCCAATATCAATAATTATTACGTTTCAAACGACGGAGGGCTTACCTGGACTAAAAAAACGCTCTCTTCCACGAATGGGGTATGGGGAGATCCATGCATGATGATAGATACAGCAGGGGCTATGTATTTTTTCCATCTTTCAAATCCCAATGTCGGAAACTGGATTGACCGGATTGTTTGTCAAAAATCCACAGATGGTGGAAATACCTGGAATGACGGAACGTATATGGGATTAAACGGTACCAAAGCTCAGGATAAAGAATGGACAACAATTGATCCTACCAATAATAATATCTATGCCACATGGACACAATTTGACAGTTATGGAAGTTCCAATTCAAATGATAGTTCCATTATTCTTTTTTCCCGTTCTACCAATGCTGGCGCAAGCTGGTCAACCCCTACAAGAATAAGTAAAAAAGGAGGAAATTGCATAGATAGCGATAATACCGTGGAAGGTGCAGTGCCTACCGTAGGCCCAAATGGAGAAATTTATGTCTCATGGGCTGGGCCTCTTGGTATTATGTTTGATAAATCAACCAACGGCGGTTTAACATGGTTATACAACGACATTTTTGTTGATCCCATGCCAGGAGGTTGGGACATTTCCATTCCGGATATCGACCGTTGCAATGGAATGCCTATTACCTGCTGCGATAGAAGCAATGGTTTATATAATGGCACTATATATATTAACTGGTCTGATCAACGTAACGGGCCTACCGATACCGACATTTGGCTTTCAAAATCAACCGATGGCGGTTTAACTTGGAGCCCAGCTAAAAGAGTAAATGACGATCCACCGGGAAAACAACAATTTTTTACCTGGATGACAGTAGATCAGGTAACTGGTTACATTTATATTGTTTTTTACGATCGAAGAAATTATAATAATTCAAATACTGATGTTTATATGGCCATGTCCAAGGATGGTGGAGAAAATTTTCTAAACTTTAAAATTAGCGAATCACCTTTTTTACCCGATGGTTATACATTTTTTGGCGATTACAATAATATAACGGCTTATAATAATGTTGTCCGGCCCATATGGACTCGCCTGCAAAACGGACAACTAAGTATTTGGACAGCGCTCATTAATCTCGATTATCTTAATTTAATCAAGCCAAACGCATATCAATAAAATTCCTTTTGATTGAATTACAAATAATTGTTTCGCCTCCTGTTTTTAGTATTTTTTTGATTTTTATTTTAAATCCCAAAAACGTATAGCGATTTATTATTAATAATCTGCGTTTTAAGAGGAATATCAAAGGTATTTTGAATAAGAATGCTTTATTGTTTTACCTTTGTGCCCTCATTTTAAAAAAAATATAATGGTAAAAAATTTGATAATTGTAGAGTCTCCTGCCAAGGCTAAAACTATTGAAGGATTTTTAGGTAAGGATTTTCTGGTAAAATCAAGTTTTGGTCATATTCGTGATTTGTCAAAAAAAAATCTTAGCATAGATGTAGCTAACGGATTTATTCCTTCTTACGAAATTTCTCCAGATAAAGTAAAGACAGTTAATGAATTAAAGAAACTTTCAAAGGATGCAGAAATGGTATGGTTAGCTTCCGATGAAGACCGCGAAGGAGAAGCGATATCATGGCATTTGGTTGAAGCATTAAAACTTGATGAAGCAAAAACCAAGCGCATAGTCTTTCATGAAATTACCAAATCAGCCATTACAGAGGCTATTGAGAATCCAAGAAGTATCGATAAAAATCTGGTAGATGCACAACAGGCTCGTCGTGTCCTTGACCGGTTGGTCGGCTATGAGTTATCACCATTACTTTGGAAAAAAGTTAAGCCATCCCTTTCAGCCGGCAGAGTTCAATCCGTTGCTGTTCGTGTTATTGTTGAACGTGAAAATGAAATCAAAGAATTCGTTTCAAGTGATTCCTTTCGTATAACTGCCGATTTTACAATAAAAAATGACAAGACTTCTGCCAAATTATCTGCCGAACTCTCTAAACGTTTTTCCACCAAAGAAGAAGCCATAAATTTTCTTGAGAATTGTAAATCTGCTAATTATACCATTTCTGATATTGAAACTAAACCTGCAAAAAAATCGCCAGCTCCGCCATTTACAACATCCACTTTACAACAGGAAGCAAGCCGAAAGTTAGGTTTTTCAGTAGCGAAAACGATGTTGGTTGCCCAGCAACTGTATGAATCCGGAAAAATTACTTATATGCGTACCGATTCCGTTCATCTTTCCAATCTTGCTCTTGGAATGGCAAAAAAAGAAATTACAAAGCTGTTTGGCAAAGACTATGTCAAAACCCGACAATTTGCCACTAAAACCAAAGGAGCACAGGAAGCTCATGAAGCCATCCGCCCAACATATCTTGAAAATTCTGACATTACAGGCGATAATTTTCAAAAAAAATTATACGATCTAATTTGGAAACGAACCATTGCTTCCCAAATGAGCGATGCCCTGCTTGAAAAAACCAATGTTACGATAGATGTATCCACACGTAATGAAAATTTTATAGCTAAAGGCGAAATTATTCAATTTGATGGTTTTTTAAGAGTATATTCTGAATCGTCTGATGATGAGACCAATGATTCTCAAAAAGGTTCATTGCCTCCTATTAAAATCGGTGAAATTTTGTTATTGGATATAATGGAAGCCATTCAAAAATTTTCACAACAGCCCTACCGTTATACTGAAGCCAGCTTAGTTAAAAAACTCGAAGAATTAGGTATTGGCCGGCCATCTACTTATGCACCAACTATTTCCACAATTCAGAAAAGAGGATATGTAGAAAAACAGGACCGTGACGGTTATGAACGAGAATACCAATATATTACCCTGAAAAACGAAACCATCAAAGAACAAGTGTTAACCGAAAAAACCGGTTACGAGAAAAATAAACTATTCCCAACCGATATTGGTTCTTTAGTGAACACATTTTTGATGCAGCACTTTGAAAACATTGTTGATTATAATTTTACAGCCAATGTGGAATTAGAATTTGACGAAATTGCCCAAGGGCAAAAGGTTTGGAATCAAATGTTAAAGGAATTTTACGGACCTTTCCATAAACAAATTGAAACCACACTTCAAACTTCTGAAAAGGTTAAAGGTGAAAGATTGCTCGGTATTGATTCCAAAAGTGGTAAAAATCTTTATGTGAAAATAGGCCGCTTTGGTGCTATGGCTCAAATTGGCGAAGCTGAAGATGAAGAAAAACCAAAATTTGCCGGTTTAAAAAAAGGACAAAGTATCGAAAGCATTACGTTGGAAGAAGCACTTGCTTTATTTGATTTCCCACGCAAAATTGGCGAATATGAGGACACTGAACTCACCGTTGCTATAGGAAGATTCGGACCGTATGTAAAACATAATTCTGCCTTTTATTCTTTAAAGAAAACCGATGATCCTGCTACAATTACCCAGCAACAAGCCATAGAATTAATTGAAGAAAAAAGAAAAAAAGAAAGGGAAAAGCTAATTAAGACTTTTGTAGATTATCCAGAAATACAAATTCTAAATGGAAGATGGGGACCCTATATTTCAAAGGAAAAACTAAATTATAAAATTCCAAAGGGCAAAGATCCCCAATCCTTATCTCTTGCTGATTGTCAGGAAATTATTAAAGAATCGCAGGCTGCTCCCAAGAAAAAAATAGTGCATACAAGAAAAAAATAATGCTATATTCAGGGATATAGCCATTGATTTATCAACTTTCATACTTTGAACAACCAACATGGATATTTCAATTTATTTTGAGCCAATAGAAAATCTGATATTAAATTATTCAGAGGAAAAGCATCAGCAACGTTTAGGAGAAATTATCGTTTGCAACCAAGCGATAAGCCATTTCCTTCCATCGAAAATGCTGATATTGCCATCATTGGTGTTGAAGAAGATCGAAATGCCATTGATAATGATGGATGTAGAAATGCCCCTGACACAATTCGTCATTTCCTGTATAAACTTTTTCCATCAAATCATACTCCAACTATTGTTGATCTTGGAAATATTAAAAAAGGACATACAATTAACGATACCTACTTTGCACTTTGTTCTGCTATGGTTGAATTAATTCAAAACAACGTCGTACCCATCATTATCGGAGGCAGCCATGATTTAACGTTTGCTGCTTACCAGGCTTACGAAAAGCTTCAACAAATCATTAATATTGCTACGATCGATAATTGTTTTGATCTTGGAGACGCAGACAGGGAATTAAACTCACAATCTTACCTTAGCCAAATCATTCTAAAACAGCCAAATTTTCTGTTCAATTATACCAATATCGGGTATCAAACCTATTTTGTAAATCCAGAATCTATTAATTTAATGAAAAACCTCTTTTTCGACACCTACCGGTTAGGTGTTGTACGTGAGGATATTGAAGAAATAGAACCATTGATCCGCAACGCAGACATGCTAAGCATAGACATTTCGTCAATTCGCATGTCGGATGCCCCTGGATGTAAAAAAGCCACACCTAATGGATTTTATGGTGAAGAAGTTTGTCAAATAGCCAGATATGCCGGACTAAGCGATAAACTCTCATCTATAGGATTTTACGAAATGAATCCGTCCTTTGACAAACAAGGTCAAACGGCTCATTTGGTAGCCCAGATGATCTGGTATTTCATTGAAGGTTTTCAAAATCGCAAACTTGAATTCCCATTAAAAGACATTTCAAATTTTGTGAAATTTACCGTTAATCTTGAAAGTAATCCAGATGGTATCGTATTCTATAAGAGTAAAATAAGCGATCGTTGGTGGATGGAGGTTAATTGTGATGCCAATATCAAACAAAAATATAAACGACATTTTATAATTCCCTGTTCTTACAAAGATTATCAAACGGCTTGTGAAAACGATATCCCTGACCGCTGGTGGCAAGCTTTCCAAAAATTAATGTAATTTTTGTGCTTGCTATATTTTTTTTGAAAAAGGTATTATTTTTTTACCCTATCCGGATTTTGTGAAATAAAGCTGTTCCAGGTTGAATAACCTTTTACGCCATTATTATTGTCAGTTTTTTGAAAATAATGACACATGGCAACAGCCAAGGCATCGGTAGCGTCAAGATATTTGGGTAATTCCTTTATTGACAGCAAACTCGCTAACATAGCCGCCACTTGTAGTTTTGAAGAATTCCCCTTGCCGGTAACCGATTGTTTAATTTTTCGAGGCAAATATTCAAAAATTGGAATGTTTTTATTAAGAGCCGCTGCCATTGCAACCCCCTGAGCCCTACCCAGTTTAAGCATCGATTGAATATTTTTCCCATAAAATGGCGCTTCTATAGCCATTTCGTCAGGATGATAGTTATTTATAATAATACTAACTGATTCAAATATTTTTTTTAACTTTACTGGTTGATTGGCAAGCGAACCTAATTTAATAATATCAAAAGTGATTAATTCGATATCCTTATTTTTCTGATGAATAAGCCCATATCCCATAATGGTTGTTCCGGGATCAATCCCAAGAATTATACGGTCAGTAGTCAAAATGTTTATTTTTGATGTTTAAAATTGGATGATGAATAAAAAGACAAATATACCAAGAATATACAATATCATAATCCGCTTATTGATAGTTATTTTTGCCTATTTATTTATTTATAAACAAGTATTTTACAAAAAAGAACTACACAGTTTATTACACGAATTTGAAGATTTATTCCGTACCGGTAACTTCTTCATCCAGCTCGGCTTTATTATAGCATTAATGCTGATTAACTGGAGTTTAGAGACATTTAAATGGAGGTACTTAATACAGAAAATTGAACGCATCCGATTTGGTTCCTCTTTTAAAGCTGTAATGTCCGGTATAACGGTCAGCACTTTTACGCCAAACCGGGTTGGGGAATATTTTGGAAGAGTATTCATTTTCAAGCAAGCCAATTATTGGGATGGCATTCTGATAACTATCATTGGAAGCATGAGCCAATTACTGGTTACCTTGGTTACTGGTATTTTTGCTTTGCTTTTCTTTGTTTTGCACTATTTCGATTTGCAACAATTCTTCTTTGGTTATGCCAAAATTGGATTAGTTTTTTCAGCTATCGTCCTAAGCTTTTTTTTAATTTTTCTGTATTTCAATGTATCACTTCTAAGTTCTCTCCAAAACCGGTTGAAATGGAATTGGATACGACGAATAAAGCGGCATTTGCGGGTATTTTCTTTATATACAAACCGTCAATTGGCTAAGGTATTATTTTTAAGCATTATGCGTTATTGCGTTTTTAGCATACAGTTTTATTTACTTTTAAAATTATTTGGAGTCAATCTTCCGTTATCCGATGGGCTAATGTTTATTTCATTAATTTTCTTTGTCATGACAATCATACCAACCATTGCTTTGTCAGAATTAGGTATTCGAGGTTCAATTGCAATTTATTTTATTGGAATGTATTTTAATAGATTTTCTTTGTTAAATGAACAAATTAATCTTGGAATACTCACAGCTTCTGTCATGCTGTGGTTAATCAACCTGGCCATCCCTGCACTTATAGGATCATTTTTTGTTTTTAATCTAAAATTTTTCAGACGATAAGGTTTCCCAATGAACATAATATCAATCATAATGTTAGTAATTGGTTTTGCCTATGCGGCAATCATTACGCTATTGACTTGGGGATGGGTTAAGCTAAAAAGCATTTCCGTCGGCGAAAGCGATTTTTCCACCTTTGTTAGTATTATAATCCCCGCCAGAAATGAAGAAAAAAATATAATTACCTGTCTGAATCATTTATTGTTACAGAATTATCCAAAAAATTTATTTGAAATTATTATCGTTGACGACAGTTCAACTGACCACACAGCCGAATTGGTTAAAAAATTCATTCTTGTAAATGAATATCACGGCATAAAAATCAGATTGTTAAAACTATCTGAAACGGCAATTACTTCCGGTTATAAAAAAGCGGCTATTAAACATGGAATTATAAATAGTTCAGGAAATTTGATTGTTACAACAGATGCCGATTGCAAATCGGGCAAAAAATGGATATCTTCGATAGTATCAATGTACGAAACAGAGCATCCTAAAATGATTGTAGCTCCTGTTAAAATAGTTACAAACAATACATTTTTTTCACGATTACAGGCACTTGAATTTCAAAGTATGATAGCTTCAACAGCCGGAGCCATTGGGATAGACATGCCAATCATGTGCAATGGTGCTAATTTAGCCTATTCCAAAGAAGCATTTTCCGATGTTGGCGGGTTTGACGGCAACGAAAAATTTGCATCCGGAGATGATCTTTTTCTTCTTTTTAAAATCTGTAATAAATTTGGCTACCAATCTGTTAAATTTTTAAAAAACTCTAATGCAATGATAATGACCCAACCCATGAACACTTTTAAAGATTTTTTACATCAACGATTGCGTTGGGTTTCAAAAAGTAAAGGATATAAAAGTATAACAATCATAATAACGGCAATGATTGTTTATTTATTTAATTTAATCTTAATGGCTGGGCTGATTATCAGCTTTTTTAATACCCAATTTATAAATCTGGAAATAAGCTTATTCCTTTTAAAAATTCTTTTCGATTTTCCACTAATGTTATCAATCACTCGTTTTGCTAAGCAACAAAACTTAATGTGGTTTTATCTGCCACTACAGGTATTAAATATATTTTATACGGTGGGAGTTGGTTTTGGAGGTAATTTCGTGAGAACATCCTGGAAAGGACGAAAATTATAAGGTGGCCATAAAATTTTCAACAAAAAACAAATCGATTGGATTAGTGATTTTTATATTTTCAATATTACCCTCAACTAAATTAATTTTTTCTCCCATTGCTTCCAAAACTGTTGCATCATCGGTAAATGATTCCTTATACTCCTGATTATATGCTTCTTTTATAAGCTCTGAATGAAAGCATTGAGGCGTTTGTATTATCTTAATGGTTTCACGATTGATTGGTTGGTTACCCTTTTCATTTACGACTCTTAACGACTCATTTACAGAAATTACCGGAACAGCATTTCCTTTTCTTTCAGCCATTTCAAAAGCACGTGATATGGTTTGCAGACTAACTAATGGGCGAACGCCATCGTGAATACCAACCAAACACGTTTCTTTTATTTCAGCAAGTCCGTTTTTTACAGAATGAAACCGCGTAATTCCGCCTTCAACAATTTGGTGAGGAATGTTTAATTGATACTGAAAACACAATTCTTTCCAGTGATTTATTTGATTTTGAGGTAAAACAAGAATAATAGGAATATCACAGGAATACTTATAAAAAATTCCAATCGTATGAAAAAGCACAGGCTTCCCTTTAAGCAGAAGAAATTGTTTTGGAGTATTGCCATTCATCCTTCGACCGATACCTCCGGCAACGATGATGATATATTTTTTCAAGAGTCTGAATTACAAAATTAACATAGCATCTCCGTAAGTAAAGAACTGATATTTTTGTTCTATTGCTTCACGATACGCTCTCATTATAAATTCATAACCTCCAAAAGCGGCTACTTGCATTAGCGTAGATGATAAAGGCAAATGGAAATTGGTAATCATGCAAGAGGCAATACTAAATTCATAGGGCGGAAATATAAATTTATTTGTCCATCCTTGATATGGTTTTAACATCCCACTAATAGTAACAGAAGATTCAATCGCTTTCATTGAAGTAGTACCAACTGCACAAACTCGATGTTTCTCTTCTTTAGCCTTATTAACTATTTGTGAGGTTTCTTCATTAATAATGCATTCTTCCGAATCCATCTTATGCTTAGTCAGGTCTTCCACATCAATACTTCTAAAATTTCCCAAACCAGCATGCAGGGTAACTTCCGCAAATGAAACTCCTTGTAATTCCAATCTTTTCATTAATTCTCGACTAAAATGCAATCCTGCTGCTGGAGCGGCAACTGCCCCTTCATTTTTTGCATAAATAGTCTGATAACGTTCCTCATCTTCAGGTTCAATTTCTCTTAATCGTTGTATTTCTTCAGGAATAGGAGTTTTTCCAAGTCCTTGAATTGTTTTTTTAAATTCCTCGTATGAGCCATCGAATAAAAACCTAAGTGTTCTTCCCCTTGAGGTCGTATTATCAATTACTTCGGCAACAAGCTGATCATCACCAAAATATAACTTGTTTCCAATTCTTATTTTTCTTGCAGGGTCTACTAAAACGTCCCAAAGACGAGTTTCAGCATTTAGTTCACGCAAAAGAAAAACGGTTATTTTTGCTCCGGTTTTTTCTTTTTCCCCGGTAAGTAAAGCTGGAAATACCTTAGTATTATTGAGGATTAGCACATCACCCTCCCCAAAATAATCTAAAATGTCTTTAAATTTTTTGTGTTCTATGGTTTGAGTTTTTCGATCAAGAACCATCAAGCGCGATTCGCCTCGGTTTATCGTGGGATGAACGGCAATTAAGTTTTGAGGTAAATGGTATCTAAATTCCGAAAGTTTCATACTATTAGGATTTTATGAGTATAAATTTAAATATTTAAATTTATTCAAGATGAAATTAAAGGGGGTGCAAAGTTAGTATTTTTTTAAGAAAAAAAATAAATTTATTTTCTTAAATCATTAAATACTTTTAAAAAAATTGTCTATACCTTGTTTTCATCATATTGCTTTTGTATTAACTCTCGCCATTGTTCTAAAGTGTAGGCATCGTCAATTCCGAAACTTCCGATTCTTGTTCTGCAAAGATTTGTAAGATAAGCTCCGCTATTCAATTCACTTCCGAAATCTCGAGCAATAGACCGAATATAGGTACCTTTACTACAAACAATTTTAAAATCAACATTTGGCAAATCAATCCTTTGGATTTCAAAACTACTTATAGTAACTGTTTTTGGTTCAATAAAAACATCTTGGTCTTCACGGGCATAGCGATAAGCTCTTTTCCCATTAATTTTTTTGGCAGAAAAAATGGGGGGTATTTGCTGAAAACTTCCAGTAAATTTTTTGGCTGTAGCCAACACCATTTCTTCTGTAATATGCAAATAATCATACGTTTGATCAATTTCTTTTTCAAGATCGAATGATGGAGTGGTGGCTCCTAAAACAAATGTTCCTGTATATTCTTTTTCAAATTCCTGAAATTCTTCAATTCGTTTGGTAAACATGCCAGTACATAAAATCAGCAATCCACTGGCCAACGGATCCAAAGTACCTGCATGGCCAATTTTAATCATTCCAAGATTGATTTTTTTTCTCAAAAAAATCCGGATATTGTTAACAACATCAAATGAAGTCCAATCTTTTGGCTTATTTATCAGGATTATTTCACCTGTTTTAAAATCGAAAGGCATTAATGAATGGTTAAACTATGACCTGTAAAAAGAAAAATTACCAAAATAAGACCGACAACAATCCGGTAATAACCAAAAATCCTGAAGCCATGTTTTGTAAGATATGAAATAAATGCTTTTATTGCAATTATTGCAATTAGTAAACCAACTAAATTTCCCAAAACTAATAATTGGATGTTGTGAGTTGTTAAAACCTCAGGATTAATTTTATATGTATCCCAAAGACTTTTAACAAAAGCTCCGGCCAAAGTTGGAACGGCAAGGAAAAAGGAAAATTCAGCTGCAGCTTTGCGTGTAAGTTTCTGCTGCATACCGCCAATAATTGTTGCGGCACTTCGGCTAAAACCAGGTAAAATAATTGATATTATCTGAAATACACCTATTACAAAAGAATTCTTATAAGAAATGTTTTCTTCTTTTTCTATCGTTGGGTGTTTAAACCAGTTGTCAACAAAAAGAAGTAAAATGCCACCCAGAAGCATAACAACAGAAATAAATATTGGTGTTTCAAGCACTTTATCAATGTGCTTTTTTAACAACAGTCCAACAATTACTGCAGGAATAAATGCAATTAATAATTTCAAATAAAAGCTTAACTTTTTGAAATCCAGAAATTTTCGCCAATAAATGATAATTACCGAAATAATGGTCCCAAATTGTATGTTTTCGATAAAAAGTTTGGTGAATGGTTCTTTTTCTATTCCTAACAATGCAGATGTCAATGCCATATGCCCGGTAGAAGAAATCGGCAAAAACTCCGTAATTCCTTCCACTATTGCAATGATAATAGCTTGAAATATTGTCATATTAGTCTTTTGACTTTTTCATTATTGCAAATATTTCAATAACATAGCCCGTCAAAATAAGAATGGGAGCCAACGTTAAACGCTGAAAATTAAACATTGCTGGATTGAAAAAATTTGGATCTTTAGAGCCGCCACCTACCATCAAAACAAAGCCAAGTAAAATAAAAGCCAACCCGATAAATAATAATTTATAATTCTCTTTACCAAAGGCAAAATTGGCTGATTTTTCAGGTGTATTTTTTTGACTACCTGCAGTAGCTACTTTTTTCTGAGTCTTTATCATAATCTTAATATTAATTTTTAAAAATATAAATCGTCGTTTCTTATTTTCAAGTATTTCCTAACAGCAAAGTAAGTTGATATCCAGGAAATAAGAATTCCCAATAGAGTTACACCTCCAAAAACACTTAAAAACAGGTCTATTTCACGAAAAGAAACTAAATCGGGTAAATTATGCTGGGCAACAAGTAAAACAATCACTAATAATACGATGGCAAAACCTGCCGCTATTAATCCTTGAACAATACCTTTTATTACAAAAGGTTTACGAATAAAAAACTGCGTAGCGCCTACCAACATCATGCTCTTAATTAAAAAACGTTTAGCATATACCGATAAACGTATCGTATTATTTATTAAAGCAATGGCTGCAATAAGCATCATTAAGCATAAACTTAAAATTACATAACTAATTTTATTGACATTTTGATTAATTAGATCAACAAGCGACTTCTGATAAAAAACCTCTTTGACAATAGGGTTTCTCAGCATTTTTCGTTCAATCAAAGCCAAACTGTCGTTATTGGCATAATTTGCTTTCAATCTTACATCTATTGACGGTAACAATGGATTATAACCTAAAAAATCGATGAAATCTTCACCCAAATCTTTAGTTAAATCTTTTGCAGCTTGTTCACGGGTAATATATTCAGTACTTTTTACATACTCAGCTAAATCAAGTTTTTTTTGGAATTCGATAATACTGGCTTCTCTGACTTTATCTTTAATAATGACGGAAAATCCAATATTTTCCTTTACATAATCCGAAAGCTTTTTCGCATGAATAATAATCAAACCCAACAATCCAAGCATAAAAAGCATTAAACTAATACTCAAAATTGTAGTAATGTAAGAAGACCTAAGTCTTCGCTTATTATATTTTTCCTCCGATTTCGACATGAACGGCGAAAGTACAAAAAAATTAAAGAATATTAAGGTTCATCTTTATTTTTGATGTAAGAATATCTATAGCCACATGATTTCTACCACCTTGAGGAACAATAATATCTGCATAGCGTTTGGTTGGCTCAATAAACTGCAAATGCATTGGCTTTACCCAGGTTTCATAATGATTTAAAACTTGTTGAAACGATCTTCCGCGTTCTTCAATATCACGCCAAATAATTCGCATCAGACGATCGTCGGGGTCAGCATCTACAAAAGTTTTAATATCTAACAGGGAACGCAACCGTGGATTTGACAAAATAAGAATTCCCTCAACAATGATGACTTTCTTAGGTTCAATAGGTATTGTTTCCTTAGCGCGTGCACAGGTAAGATATGAATAAATGGGCATTTCAATACGCTGTCCACTCTTTAATAAGCTAATATGCTTTACCAGTAAATTAAATTCAATAGAAGAAGGATGATCAAAATTAATTTTGGCTTTTTCCTCGGGCGAAAGTGTACCATTATCTTTATAATAGGCATCTTGCGGAATAACGGCAACAGCATCTTTGGGTAGTTTTTTAATTATCTGACGAACTACAGTTGATTTGCCTGAGCCAGATCCTCCGGCTATACCAATTATTAACATTTTATAAATGATTGACTGTATGTTATTTAACCAATAACTATTAAAATATCACCTTCCATTACGTTATCGCCTTTTTTTACTTTGATATCCGTAACTTTTCCTTCTTTATCTGAATTAATATTATTTTCCATCTTCATTGCCTCAAGGCTCAATAATAGTTGTCCGATTGCAACATTATCTCCGACTTTAACATTAATATCAAGAATAATTCCAGGTAATGGCGATTTAATTGTTCCACCACCTTTAGGTGCAGTTGGAGAAGCTGTTCGCGCCACCGATGGTGTTGAATCCGTGGATGGTACAGCTACAGAGCGCACTAAAGTAGGTGTTTTGGTTGTTTTTAACTGCCTGTCAACTTCTACTTCATAAACATTCCCATTAACACTAACTTTGGCAATATTTTCATCAACAGATTGAATATCTACTTCGTATTGATTACCTTTTATATTGAATTTGAAACTTTTCATGAGCACTAATTTTATATTTTTAAATTCTATTCACGATTTTTGTTATTCTTAACAATTTACTTTTTAATTATTTGCCGATAACCCGGAATACGCATAGGAATTTCTCTTAAATTATATATTTTTGAGCTCCAGGGCGAATAAGGTCTCATAACTTTCTGCATAGTAATTATGGTATTTTCATAATCGTGAATATCTTTCAGGTATATATCAAGAGCCAAGCCTATTACAGCAGCTACCTCGCCAAAATCAGCTTCTTGTTTTTTAACAAGTTCTATTTCAGGATCAACAACTTTTTTTTTGCTTTTGTCCGATCCATTTTTTCTAAATATTTTGTTCATGGCATATATCCTTATAGTGGAAGATTATCATGTTTTTTTGGTGGATTGACTACTTTTTTAGTAGCTAACGATTGTAAAGCACGAATAACTCTGAAACGTGTATTGCGGGGTTCTATTACATCATCGATATACCCATATTTAGCTGCGTTGTAAGGATTTGCAAATTTTTCCTTATATTCCTCTTCGCTTTTGCGAATAAAATCCTCTCTTTCTTTGATGTCAGAAATTTCAGCTATTTTTTTATTATTTAATACTTCAATAGCTCCTTTCGGTCCCATCACTGCGATTTCTGCCGTAGGCCATGCATAATTAATATCACCACGTAAATGTTTGGAACTCATTACATCGTATGCTCCACCATAAGCTTTGCGCAAAATAATTGTAACCTTAGGAACTGTGGCTTCACCATATGCATAAAGTAATTTTGCACCATGAATAATAATGCCACCATATTCCTGAGCAGTACCCGGTAAAAATCCCGGAACATCAACAAGCGTAAGCAACGGAATATTAAAAGCATCACAAAAACGCACAAAACGTGCAGCTTTGCGTGAAGCATTAATATCGAGCACACCTGCCAAATAGTTTGGCTGATTAGCTACAATACCTACCGGCATACCATTGAACTTGGCAAAACCTGTTATTATATTCGCAGCAAAATGCCGTTGCACCTCCATAAATTCATTATAGTCAACAATAGCATGGATAACATCTTTAACATCATACGGCTTGTTAGGGTTTTCAGGAATAAAATAGTTCAGCTTTTCATCAAGACGGTCAATCGGATCATCACAAGGAGATAAAGGCGGTTCTTCGAGATTATTCTGTGGAATATAGCTTAAAAGCTTACGGATAAGCATTAGACCTTCTTTTTCATCGTCTGCAATAAAGTGAGTTACTCCCGATTTTGAACCATGAACCATGGCTCCACCTAATTCTTCATCGGTAACTACTTCACCAGTAACGGTTTTAACTACTTTAGGACCAGTAACAAACATGTAGCTGGTTTTCTTGCTCATAACAATGAAATCGGTAAGAGCTGGCGAATACACTGCTCCACCTGCACATGGTCCGAAAATGGCAGAAATTTGAGGGACTACGCCAGAAGCTAAAATATTACGCTGAAAGATTTCGGCATATCCACCTAAACTTTTTACTCCTTCCTGAATTCGTGCTCCACCGCTATCGTTAATGCCAATTACCGGTGCTCCAACCTTCATTGCCTGATCCAGTACCTTGCATATTTTCTGAGCATAAGCTTCCGAAAGCGAACCTCCAAAAACAGTAAAATCCTGTGAAAATATGAATACTAACCTTCCATCAATGGTTCCATATCCTGTTACAACTCCATCCGATAAATAAGACTCATTTTCAAGTCCAAAATCATGACAATTATGAGTTACAAACATATCAAATTCTTCGAAACTACCCTCGTCAAGCAGTAAATCAATACGTTCACGTGCTGTCAATTTTCCTTTCCTGTGCTGTGAATCTATTCGTTTTTGTCCACCACCTAATTTTGCCAGTTCTCTTTTCTTTAGGAGTTCTGTGATTTTATCTTCTATAGCCATTTGATTTTTAAGTTAGTTATTTTGATCAATCATTTTTTTTCGCAAAGTTCTGTTAAAACACCAAGTGTAAATTTGGGGTGTAAAAATGCAATATCCAATCCTTCAGCTCCTTTACGTGGCTTTTTGTCTATCAATTGGATTCCTTTTGCTTGGGTTTCAATAAGTACATTTTCCAAATCATTTACAGCAAACGCAATGTGATGCATTCCTTCACCTTTTTTTTCAATAAATTTGCCGATAGGACCTTCTGGATCTGTTGATTCCAACAATTCTATCTTTGTCTGGCCAATCATAAAAAAAGCAGTTTTTACCCGCTGCTCTTTAACTTCTTCAATAGCATAGCATTTGATGCCAAAAACGTTTTCGAAATAGGAAATGCCCTGCTCCAAGTTTTTAACAGCAATTCCAATGTGCTCAATATGTGTTGGTTGCATAAGGTGAATATTATTAAATTAATGTGCAAAATTATATTGTATTTTTAAAATAAAAAGGAAAATCAACAAAATAGGGAAATATTTTTATTCATATTAAAAAAGCCTGAATTAAAATCAGGCCTTTTCTTGTTTTTCATTTTTTTGGCGATGGACAAGTGGTAATTCCAAAAACAGAATAGATGCCACACCATCCCATTATTCCTGTGGCGATAAAAATTAATGCCAATATACCTAAAATCCAGAACCAAATTCCAGTAGCTATCTCTGTAACAATTAAAAGTATAAATATAATTGCTACCATAAAGCGAATAATTTTGTCAATGTTTCCAACGTTTTTTTTCATAATACGCCTCCTGCATTTTTAATTAATAATTCTCAAATGTAGCAATAATTTTAATAAAATTTTAATCTATCCGTTAATTTCTTTTCTTTTTACCATTGACAAATATTTTTATTTATATTTTTCCTGGAAACACTTCCGGCACAGCGGTTCGTAACTATCCTTTTCGCCAAGCACTACTAATTTATCATTTGTAATGGTTCGATGCGAATAATGAGCAAGTTCGCCACAGTTCATACAAACGGCATGAACTTTTGTAACATACTCTGCAGTAGCAAGTAATGCGGGTATCGGGCCAAATGGTTTCCCAAGATAATCCATATCCAGTCCTGCCACAATAACCCGCATACCTTCATTTGCCATCTGATTACAAACAAATGGCAATTCAGCATCAAAAAATTGCGCTTCATCAATTCCTATAACATCAACCTCATTGGTGTAAAGCAATATTTGTGAGGCGCTTTGTACCGGAGTGGATAAAATAAAATTTTCGTCATGCGAAACAACATTTATTTCATCGTATCGTTTATCTACTTCGGGTTTAAATATTTCAACTCTTTGACGGGCAATTTTTGCCCGCTTTAAACGTCGTATTAATTCTTCGGTTTTACCTGAAAACATAGAGCCGCAAATGACTTCAATCCAACCTTTTCGTTTTGCAGGATTAATGGTATTTTCTAAAAACATCGCTATTTATAATTTTTTTAATATCTTTATCCGTTATTTTCATTTAACAAATTTAGAACAAACATCCATTCAATCATAAAATATTTCAACTTTTATTATGCAAAAAACAATTGTAAAAGAGAAAATCAGCATGCAACTTGAAACCATAGCGGAACATTTTCAAGTAATTAGCAATTATAAAGAAAAAATACCCCAAATAGAACTTGATTTACTAAAAGAACGGGTTAGAAATTTGTACGATAACCTTTATCTACTTGAAAAGATGAACAATTTGAATGTTCCGGATGTTTCCGATTCAAAAAAAGAAGTAGAATCAGAAAAAATTTCTATGCCCGAACTGCCAAAAAACATATTTAAAACGCCACATACAGATTCTTCTTCTCAACCGGTTGAAAAAACAAAATCTGATAAAGAATATGTACCTGAAATTAAAATGGAAGTTGAAAAAAAACCTTCTTCTTCATCCAAAATTTCTTACGATCTATTTGAAATACAACAATCTACTATTGCTGAAAAATATGCTGATAATTCTCAAACGTTAAATGACAATTTATTAAAACAACAAAAGGAGAAAATTCTTGCGGAAGAATTACAATTAAAGCATATTGCTAGCCTAAAATCTGCAATTGGAATAAATGATAAATTTTTATTTATTAACGAACTCTTTGAAGGCAATATGCGGGAATATGATATTGCCATAACACAACTTGATAATTTTCATTCTCTTAATGATGCCTTAGGATATATTAACCAGATGAATGAAAAATTTGAATGGGGCACAAATCCTACATCATTAATAAAATTAAAAGATTTTTTAAAACGCCGGTATCCTGAGCAATAAATCAATATAAAAAGTTTTCGTACGGATAGCGCTTGCGATGTAGCTCTTTTACTTCATTGTACAGTAAATTCTTTAACTCATCAACATTCTGTTTTGTCTTAGCTGAGATAAACAAAGCAGGAGCATTGATTTTTGACATCCATGTTTTTTTCAAATCGTTCAAATTGGAAATCTTTACATCTTCCGATGGCAGATCTCCTGATTGTGTTTCCTCATACTTGTAAACATCAATTTTGTTAAACACAACAATTGTAGGTTTTTCTGAAACAGATATTTCTAATAATGTTTGCTTAACAACTTCAATCTGTTCTTCAAAATTAGGATGAGAAATATCAACGACATGCAATAAAATATCCGCCTCCCTAACTTCATCAAGCGTTGATTTAAAAGATTTTATAAGTCCATGTGGTAATTTACGAATAAATCCTATCGTATCAGTTAACAGAAAAGGGAGGTTTTCAAAAACTACTTTGCGTACGGTTGTATCTAAAGTGGCAAATAGTTTATTTTCAGCAAAAACATCCGATTTACTTAACAAATTCATTATCGTCGATTTCCCAACATTAGTATAACCAACCAAAGCTACCCTAATCAAATCTGCTCGTTTGCTTCGTTGGGTTGTTCTTTGTTTATCAATGGTTTCCAGTTTTTCTTTTAACAATGAAATTTTTTTTCTGATAATCCGCCGATCCGTTTCAATTTCTTTTTCACCAGGGCCTCGCATCCCCATACCGCCTCTCTGTTTAGTTAAATGGGTCCACATTCTTGTAAGCCGAGGCAAAAGGTATTGATATTGTGCTAATTCGACCTGAGTTCTGGCTTCGGCAGTATGTGCCCTGCGTGCAAAAATATCAAGTATTAGAGTTGTTCTATCCAGAACTTTACATTGCAAGACATTTTCAATGTTCCGGATTTGTGAAGGGGTAAGCTCGTCGTCAAAAACAGCTACATCAATTTGAGATGCATCTACATATTCTTTGATTTCGTCTAATTTTCCTGAACCAATATAGGTTCTGCTATCAGGTATATCTAAAGCCTGGATGAATCTTTTTCCGGGCTCTCCACCAGCTGTGTCAATAAGAAATTCAAGCTCATCAAGGTATTCATTAATACATTTTTGATCCTGTTTTTTATTAATCAAACCTATTAGAATTGCCTTCTCTTTTTTTTCGGCAGTATCAAACATAAATTATAAAATTCATTGATTTTCTGACAAAAACGGAAAAACCACCTTAAATATTTTATTTAACGTAAAATAATGTTGGGAAAAATAGCATACTATAATTGTTTAATTCATCTGAGTATTTCTTATTTCTCTTAAATTTTTAAGTTTTTCTTGATATGCTTTATTTTGAGGATCAATGGAACCAACCTTATTATAATTCTGGTCAGCTCCATTATAATCTTTCAATTCCAAACAAATATCGCCCAACAATAAATATTCATCTATGGAAACCGGGTTGTATGCAATGCAATTATCTAATATTATTTTTTTAGCCTCCTGCCATTTATTTTGATTATACAATATCTCTGCCTTTTTGAAATAATAGTACCAAATAGGATTATTTTCAATGGCTAAATTTACACAAGTAAGCGCTTTGTCAAACTCTTTATTCTCTATATAGATATTCAAAATATACTTTCTGGTCATTATAAATTTGGGATACGCCTTTTCAGCTTTTTCAAAATATTGAATAGCAGCATCTGTCTGGTTTAATTCTATACAAGTTTTTCCTAAATAATATAAAGCCAATGGGTTGTTGCTAACATACCGATCGGCCTTTTCAAAGCAAGTTTTGGCTTTTTCAAAGGATTGAACGTTTTCATAACTAAGTCCTTCATTCAATAAAGAGATTATTTTGGGTTGGGTCTCAGAAAGTGAAAAAAACAAAAAATAGGTTTCAAGAGCTTCTAACAATTTTTCATCGGTACATCCCAGATATGACTTATAAAGTGGTTGTATAAAAAGAGATTTATCCTTATTTCCCAATAAGTTAATGACTGAAAATATTTCAAAAAAAGGTTGTGGTTGTGTATTTACCTGGGCTTGCAAATTTGAAATAGCCTCTTCATTTAAAATAAATCTATTTTGAATGATGTTATAATTAATATATTTAACAACCATTTCAAAATCTGTTAGCCAATCCATATCTTTTAATTTTTCATAATCCTCCTTGAACTTGTATACGTTTTTAATATTAATCGTATCAATACCCGAATTTATCCTGACGGAATCATTAAAAAAATATAATTTAACCAAAAGATCGACATATAGTCTGAATTGAAAACTCTCATATTTTTCTTTACTAAAAATTGAAAGTACTTGTTTTTTAAATAGTTCCGTTAATTGTTCCGTTTTTATATCCAGATTATTTGAAAGATTTTCAATTCTATTCTTAAAACCATTATCAATAGTATCTTTCTGGTTTATATCATATTTATCAAAATATAAATTAAAACTAATTTTTGCCGCATTCAGCGATTTTTTCATATTTTTAATTCCTTCTATCTGAGCCTCAGTAACAGTTTTGGATGTCAATGAGCATAAAGATGCGAATGTATTTTCATTATCTTCCAAATAATCATTAATTGTTTTATTTATCAATTCACGGGAAGAATTATAAAACGAATAAGATGATATTTCCTCAGAAGTATTTAAAAAATACTGTAAATTATCATACGCTTTCAGATATTCTCTATCCCCATAGTACTTTTTGCCATTAGTAAAATAAGTATAGTAGGTAGTATAATTAGGCCAAAATTGTTCTTTGATTGCCAAAGATTCAGAAGGCCCTAAATCATTAGTAAAAATAAATGGTTTAATTAATAGCATCTGTGATTTTGGAAATGACGCAACTAATTTGGATGGATTGATAAGTATAACTTCGTTAGCGTTAATTACCGTTTCGTTTTGTTTAATATTAACATCCGACCTATATCTCTCAATATCTTTTGTACCGAACGTCCAGTTTTCTTTTTCATCCGGGGTGTAAGCAAAATAAATATTGGGGTTTTGCAAAAATTTATCGAGTGAAACAGGAGTTGAACCATCCATTGAACAAAAAGTAATTTTAATATGTTTCCCACTTTTATTAAATACCGTTCCTTTACTTGCCAACAACTTCGTTTCTTGCCCGTAAATGGAAGAATTTTTAAAAAGAAGAAAACAGATTAAACAACAAATGCAACCAGCTTTAAATAATAGTTTTTTCATCCGTAAATAGTTTTTAAATATGGAACTTATTCTCCCGAATGCCGGGAAAAAATTCGTTACATCACAACATAATTTATTTTTATTAATATTACACCAGGCTCACACATCTTAATTTTACACTTATTCATTTGTAAATATTTTTAATTTTTCTTCAGAAATATTTCCTTTAGACTCCAAAATTAATAATTAATCATACATTCTACTCTCCTATTTGCAATTTTCCCTTTAGTTGAATATTGGGCGGTTTTCAGATAAGTATCGCCATAACCTATTGTTTTTTAGCGTAAACTCTTAACATTTTTTAAATTTTAAAATCAAATAAATCAAAACAGCCAAGAATAAGCAATACTTCTCCCATTTTCAAAAGAGGTTGCTAATATAATGTATATTCCTTTATTTTACAATAATTAACTGTTTTTTAAAAAATATTTTTTTTAAAGTCTTTCATAAAACACACTGTCAGTGCTTAATACAATAACAATCAACTTTTTGTAGACTATTTTAAGCATTTTTTCTTTTAAATTTTTGGATATAATTTGGAAAATGGTTTCCTTTGCAACCTTAAACCAAAAAAGGAGAAAAAAATGTCTGACATTGCAACAAAAGTAAAAGCTATCATAGTTGATAAGCTTGGTGTTGATGAAAATGAAGTTACACCTGAGGCAAGTTTCACTAATGATTTAGGTGCTGATTCTCTGGATACTGTTGAATTAATTATGGAATTTGAAAAAGAATTCAACATTGCTATCCCTGATGATAAAGCAGAAAAAATCAGCACAGTAGGTGAAGCTATCTCTTACATCGAAGACAATACGAAATAATTTTCATTTTAATGAAGTTAAAACGAGTAGTTGTTACTGGTCTTGGTGCACTAACCCCATTAGGAAATTCCGTAGAGACATTCTGGAAGGGTTTAATTAATGGGGTTAGTGGTGCTAATGCCATTTGCCGTTTTGATGCATCAAAATTTAAAACGCAGTTTGCTTGCGAAGTTAAAAATTTTGATCCTCTTCAATATTTTGATCGTAAAGAATCCCGTAAATATGATCCTTATGCACAATTTGGCTTAGCATCTGCCAATGAAGCTATTGAAAATTCGGGGTTGGATTTGAATAAAATTGATTTGGATAAAGCCGGAGTAATTTGGGCTTCAGGTGTAGGTGGATTAACCACATTTTATGAAGAAGTATCTGCTTTTGCTTTAGGCGATGGCACTCCCCGCTTTAACCCATTTTTTATAACCAAGATGATAGCTGATATTACAGCTGGACATATTTCTATTAAATATGGATTTCGCGGACCCAACTTTGCAACTGTTTCAGCATGTGCATCTTCTGCAAATTCATTAGTAGATGCATTCAATTATATTCGTTTAGGAAAAGCAAATGTATTTATTACCGGAGGTTCTGAGGCCTCGATAAATCAGGCTGGTGTTGGTGGATTTAATGCCATGCATGCTTTATCTACCCGAAATGATGATCCACAAACCGCTTCAAGACCTTTTGATAAAGATCGTGATGGTTTTGTAATGGGTGAAGGTGCAGGAGCCCTCATTTTTGAAGAATTAGAACATGCTCTTGCACGCGGCGCTAAAATTTATTGCGAAGTGATGGGTGGTGGATTATCAGCCGATGCTTACCATATGACTCAACCCGATCCTGAAGGTTTAGGCGCTCAAAAATGCATGCAATATGCGCTTGAAGATGCGGGTATGGATCCATCTGAAATTGACCATATCAATACTCATGGCACTTCTACTCCACTGGGAGATGTAGTTGAGCCTAAAGCTATTGTTAATTTATTCGGCAAACACGCCAAAAACATTAATATCAATTCTACCAAATCCATGACCGGCCATCTACTTGGTGCTGCCGGAGCTATTGAAGCTATAGCATCTATTCTATCTGTTTATAATGATTTGGTACCACCTACCATAAACCATTTTACTGACGACCCGGACATTCCTGACTTAAATTTTACATTTAATAAAGCCGAAAAACGGGTAGTTAATGTCGCTTTAAGCAATACATTTGGTTTTGGCGGTCATAATGCTTGCATTATTTTCAAAAAATTCAGAGACTAAACCCAATCATTGAATTTAACCAAGATTATATCGGTTAAAGCATTTTTCTCTTCCGATAAAGAGTTATATAATGCTATCAGGAATATTTTTGGTTTTTATCCAACTAATATTTTTTTATATAAACTTGCTTTCCGTCATAAATCAGTGGCTGAAGAATCGTATAATGGAGTAAAAATAAGCAATGAGCGACTCGAATATCTCGGCGATGCTATTTTAGGAGCCATTGTAGCCGATTATTTATTCAAGATTTTCCCCTACAAAGATGAAGGTTTTTTAACCGAAATGCGCTCGAAAATTGTTAGCAGGGCTTCCTTAAACAAGTTATCTCAAAAACTTGGTATTGATAAACTTATCCAATCCAATCAAGATTCCAAATCGGCCTATCGCTCGATGAAGGGTGATGCTTTTGAAGCTTTTGTGGGAGCTATGTATTTGGACAAAGGTTATGAATACTCCAAAAAAATCATTGTAAATCACATTATTAATTTTCATTTCGATATTGATGTTCTCGAAAACCTTGATACCAATTTTAAAAGCAAGTTGATTGAATGGGCACAAAAAGAAAAAAAATCAGTTGAATTCAATGTAATTGATGAAGTTGGAAGTGGATACAATAAACAATATGTGGTTGAAATTCTTGTAGAAAAAAAATCAATGGGAAAAGGGCAGGATTATTCAATAAAATCTGCCGAACAAAATGCTTCGGAAAAGGCATGGAAAATGCTTGAAATTACCCAGTAAATACTATTTAAAGCTAATTTATTATTTCCAATCCAATAATTGAGTACTTTTAACCTCATAATTTTTTCATCTAAATGGTTAAAAATATTCTCTCTTCTTTTGAGTTTGATTCTGATATTCAAATTATCGGAATAGCCTATCATTTACCTGACTACCGTTTGTCCTTTAGTATTAACCAGCAATTTGGTTTCAATTTTAAAAAACTTCCCGACTTACCCGTTTTTTGTACTAAAAATAAACAACCCCTTCCCTTTTCATTGTATTTTTACGAAGATGCCGATTTATTAAATTCTTATTATTTAATATCCAACGAAAACGGAAAACTGGTTCCCTCCTTTCACAAAATTGATTTCTTTTTAATTATAACAGGAGGTATTGAATTTCAAAAACATGCTCAAATGTTAAAAACTTTACGAAACTTACCCAACGTAATTACTGCGGTTAACATAGAAGTTTCTTCTGTAAAAAATTACGACAACATATTGCACGATCTTGAAATTCACATGAATAAACTGACCAAACCGGAAAAGAAACAAAATTAATAGTGTGGAAAAACTGAAAGCATATACCTTTGTTTTTTTACAATTTTTACTTATCGGTATTATTTTGGTTACAGGAAATATGATAGCCGAAAATAAAATATGCTTTTTCGTTGAATTATCGGGTATACTGATTGGTTGCTGGGCTATAGTTTCCCTTAAAATTGGTAATTTTAACGCTACACCTACCGTTAAAAAGAATGCACACCTAGTGAAACGTGGTCCCTACAAATTTCTCCGTCATCCGATGTATTTGGCTGTATTACTTGTTGTTTTTGCTTTGATATTCGATGATTTTACGTTTTGGAGACTCCTTGCCGGAATTTTTTTATTTGTTGTACTCGTTTTCAAATTATTTTATGAAGAAAAACTCCTTTTAGCTCATTTTAAGGAATATTCCGATTACATGAAAACCACCAAACGATTTATTCCATTTATTTTTTAATTTTTTTTGGACAATTAAAATTTTTTATACTTTTGCTTCGTAATTTTACGAAATACGAAATGAAACCAAATTATACTGAAAATCAAGTAAAACTTGCACGTTTTGCCAAAGCGCTTAGTCATCCGGCACGCCTGCGCATCCTCGAAATGCTTGCCGGACAAAATTGTTGCTACAGCGGAAACCTGGCTACAGAATTACCAATGGCTCTTTCCACCCTTTCGCAACATTTGAAAGAACTGAAAACTGCCGGACTGATCCAGGGAAAAATCAATCCTCCAAAAATCAAATATTGCATCAATCGCGAAAACTGGGAACTTGCCCGGCAACTGATGAATGGTTTTTGGGAAACAGAGATAAAAACAGAAGGTTCATGCAAATAACCTCATCTAAAATAAATTATAAAAAATACCTGCCGCTGGCTTTATTGCCAGTATGGTTTGCTATATATCATTATTTGAAGCCGCTGAGCGATTATCTGATTGATGATGCCTTTGGACTTACAGCCAGTCAACATTTTACTGAAGCTCTTCGCTTTTTCATCTTTGAAGTTCCCAAAGTGCTGTTGCTTCTTACCTTGATAATTTTCGGGGTAGGAATATTGCGTTCCTATTTTTCACCGGAAAAAACCCGGAAAATTCTGGAAGGCAAATCCTTATTTACCGGCAATGTGCTTGCTGCCTTGCTTGGCATCGTAACTCCTTTTTGTTCCTGCTCTGCCATTCCTTTGTTTCTTGGTTTTGTGGAAGCCGGCATTCCGCTGGGCGTTACTTTTTCCTTTCTCATCGCTGCACCCATGATTAACGAAGTGGCAATCGTTTTGCTTTTCGGAATGTTTGGTTGGCAAACAGCAGTGATTTATGTAATTACCGGGCTGATTATTGCCATTACAGCCGGCTGGATTATCGGACGGTTGCATCTGGAACACTGGGTTGAAGGCTGGGTTTACGAAACCAAAGTCGGCCATGCCGGTCTGGAAGAAGAGAAATTAAAATGCAACGACCGGATACAATTTGGACTACAGGCTGTGAAAGAAATCGTTGGAAAAGTGTGGCTGTATGTTGTACTCGGAATTGCGGTAGGCGCCGCCGCTCATGGCTATGTGCCGGAAGATTTTATGGCAGTTTTGATGGGAAAATCAGTCTGGTATTCCGTGCCGCTTTCGGTACTCATCGGAGTACCATTGTATTCCAATGCCGCCGGCATCATTCCCATCGTTTCGGTGCTGATAGAAAAGGGCGCTTCGCTGGGAACAGCGCTGGCATTTATGATGGCGGTTATCGGACTTTCGCTGCCCGAGATGATTATTCTTCGAAAAGTATTAAAACTTCCGTTGATATTCACTTTTATAGGTGTGGTAGCCACCGGAATTATGATCGTAGGATTTTTGTTTAACATAATATTTTAAAACAATGAAAATTAAAGTTTTAGGAACAGGATGTTCCAATTGTAAAAACCTGGAAAAGGCAACCGTAAATGCTCTTGCAGAAATGAATTTAGCAGCCGAAGTAGAAAAAGTAGAGGATATTCAGAAAATTATGGCATACGGCGTCATGCGTACACCAGCTCTGGTGATTGATGAAAAGGTTGTCTTAAACGGAAGAGTACCGTCGGCAAGCGAATTGAAAGAAATTATTGGAAAATATGCTAATTCGCAAATTAGTTAATGTGCTAATAAGATGATTGTTAATTAAATATTTAAAAATATGAAAAAATTATGGATTATTGTAGCCTTTCTGACGATTGGCACCTCGGCTTTCAGCCAGAAAACAACAACAAAAGCAACTACTCCCAAAGCAAAGGTTTTGGTTTATTATTTCCACGGAACACAGCGTTGCCCAACCTGTCTTTCCATTGAAGCAAACACCAAAAAGACGTTGGAAACCTATTTTAAAAAAGAAGTAGCAGACAAAACCATTGTTTTCTCGGTAGTAGATGTAGACGATGCCAAAAATGAAAAACTTGCAGCAAAATACGAAGCCTCGGGTTCGGCTTTGCATGTGGTACAGGTAGTAAAAGGCAAAGAAAAAGATGAAGACCTGACCAATTTTGCATTCAGCTATTCGCGCGACGAGCCGGAAAAATTCATCAAGGGGTTGAAGAGTAAAATTTCAAAAAAATTAGCTAATTAGCTAATGTGCTGATTGGTTAATTAAAAAATCACATCATGGAACCGAAGAAGAATGTTATTTTGGAAAAGAGTTTTGATTTTGCTTTACGGATTATTGAATATTCTGAATTGCTGGAAGAGAGCAAAAAATATGTGATCGCACGCCAGCTATTAAAATCCGGTACTTCCATAGGAGCAAATCTACGCGAAGCCCAAAATGCTGAGAGTAAGGATGATTTTATTCATAAAATAAAAATATCGGCAAAAGAAGCCGAAGAAACAGAATATTGGCTACTTCTGTGTAAACATTCCAAATTTTATCCCGATTGTGAAGAATTATTATCTGGAATAACAGAAATTAAAAAACTGCTCACCAGCATCATTGCTACTTCAAAAAAAATTAGCACATTAACTAATTAACTAATTACCACATTATGAACTTTCTCCAGCAACTTCTCGACAGCACAACCGCACCGGTGCTAACGGCATTTCTTCTCGGTTTGATGACAGCCATCAGTCCGTGTCCGCTGGCAACCAACATTACCGCCATCGGTTACATCAGCAAAGATATTAAAGTCAGGCGAAAGGTGTTTATCAACGGGTTGCTCTACACCTTGGGCAGGGCCATCACTTATACCGGATTGGGTGTTATTTTGTATTTTGGAGCAAGCAAATTCCAGATTTCGCGACTTTTTCAGGCAAATGGAGGAAAAATATTAGGACCGTTACTGCTCATCGTCGGGATTTTAATGCTTGATGTGATAAAATTCAGGTTGCCGGGGGGAGGCAGTCTCACCGATAAAATCAGTTCGAAATTAAAATTTGACTCCGGCTGGAGCGCCTTACTGCTTGGGATTGTTTTTGCGATAGCTTTTTGCCCATATTCCGGTGTGTTATATTTTGGAATGCTCATTCCCATCACTATAACGAGTGCAAGCGGACTTTACCTTCCGCTGGTTTTTGCCATTGCCACAGGCTTGCCGGTAATAGTCATTGCCTGGCTTTTGGCTTACAGCATTTCAAGCATAGGTTCATTTTACAACAAAATGAAAATCTTTGAAAAATGGTCAAGGTTGGTGATAGCCATTATATTTATCCTTGTTGGTATCTACTACATTTTAATTTATTTTTTCAAATAAATTTTCTATCAAAAAAAATAAAATTATGTCTGAAACAAAAAAACCAGGTTTTATTATGTGCGTTTGCACTGGGAAATGCCCCGGATTTTCAAAAATGGATATTTGGGATTTTATAAATAGAGTGAGAGTTGAACTACCGGTTGAATATGGGTTTATCCATCCGCAACTCTGTGAGGAAGACGGAGACCGGTTTTTAAATGATTTTCTTAAAGCGCATCGGGATGTTATTATCGGAGCCTGTACTCAGAATATGCAACGTAAGATGTTCAGAGACGCTTTTGCAGAAGCCGGCCTCGACGTAAACAAAGATTTAACTGCAATTGATGTGCGCGACATGACTACCGATCAGGCAGTTGAAAAAGTCAATGCAGCACTTGAAAAATTGGAGGAGAAGAAATGAGCGAAACAACATTTATGGGTGTCAAACGCGATAAAATCGATTGGAAACCGACAATTGATTATGGAAAATGTGATTTTTGTATGGAATGCACCAAATTTTGTCCCCATCAAGTCTTTGAGGTTAGAGAAACCGAAAATATTAAATTGATTGTAAAAAATCCTAATAATTGTGTAGTTTTTTGCCGGGCATGCTCTAAGACATGCGGGCCTGATGCGATAACATTTCCAGATAAAAATGAAACAACACAAAAGATCAAGGAAATAAGAAAGGAGGAAATAAATGGTTGAAAACTATGCTATCCTCCCATGCAACGGATTGGATAAATGCGCTGGAGCAATTTCAAGGGAAATAGCGATAAAATTGTGCGAAAACGCTAAAAATGAAATTATATGTCCCGTGTTTTACCGGGTTGCTGAAGCGAAATACAATAAAATTGCGGGTGAACATCCTCTTTTAGTCATAGATGGCTGCCAGACCCGATGCGCGAGTAAGCTTGCTGCGGAAAAGAATTTAAAAGTTTCCAAAAAAATAACAATAACCGAAGAAGCCAAAATCCATAATGTTGAATTAAAGAGCAACCTCAAACTTCTGGAAAATGAAAATGCCCTGATAGAAATAATATTGAACGGACTCAACAGTGCCGAAGAGAAAGCCACATCATCTTCTGATAAAACAAATGCTTCGTACAATTTCGAATACAAAACATATCAAAAAGACAAATTCCTCTTCAGGGTACCTAAGAACCCCGAAATTTACTTTAATGAAAATGATTGCTGGGCTTATGTAATCGGAAACCTGGCCAGAATAGGCGTTACAGATTTCGTTCAACAAAACCTTTCCGATATTTTATATTATACACCTCCCGAAATTGGTGTGGAAAATGACCAATTCGGCGAAGTTGGTGAGATCGAATCGTCAAAAAGCGTAATTGATATAATTTCACCTGTAAGCGGTAAGGTTGTTTCTATAAATGAAACGCTCATAGAAAAACCGGAACTTATCAACGAAAATCCCTATGAATTAGGTTGGATTGCAGAACTTGAATTGACTGATTTTGAGAGCGACAAAGAACTCTTAGTCGGATTTGACAAGTATTTTGAAATAATGAAAAAAAAGTTGGAGGATTTAAATGCATAAAAAAGTGAAAGTTATCCCATGCAGTGGCATTGGTAAAGTATACGGTCTCATGGCAAGAGAAGCTGCTTTGAAAACAGTCCATGAATTATGTCAGGAAAAATCAGAAACAGTTTGCCTTGCTTACATAGTAACCGGTGACAAAGAAGCTAAAGAAAAAATCGAAGGTTATGATTGTATTACCGTTGACGGTTGCCCAAAAATGTGTGCTTCAAAAAATGTCGTAATAGCTGGAGGCATTATAATAGAAGAAATTAAAGTCATAGAAACGGTGAAAGAACATAAAGGGAAAAAATTCGGTACACCTACACAGCTTGATGCTGACGGCGAAATAGTAATAAGTGAAATCGCGGCTAAAATCGCAGCTAAAATAAATAAATTCAATTAAGTAAGGAGGAAGATCAATGTCAAAAGTAGGTATATTATCATGCAGTGGCGAGGAATGCCTCGGCGGAACCATTTCAAGGCTCGCCACGAGAAAAGTTCTTGAGGAACTTAAATTTATCGATACAGTAACACTCTGTTTACCACTGTATCTTGCGGGCGGCGAAGAAGAAAGAACCTTTGCGAAAGTATTTCCAACAATATCGGTTGATGGTTGCGCTAAACTTTGCGCTAAAAGAAGCACTGAAAAATATAGTGGCAAGATAAACGGTTCTATAGATGTTTCGAAAATCATAGGTAACGAAAACGCACTGAATACAGAAATCGTAAGGAACCAAGATCTTACAGATGAGCACCTTCAAATGGTAGATGAAGTTGCCAGTGAAATCGTAAAAATGATAAGCAGCTTGCCTCCAAATTCCTATTCAGGAAAATTTGGTGGATGTTCCTGCGGTAGTTGATGATAGCTTTAGGAAATCTTTATCTTTTTAAGATTAAAAATGAGCATTTTAAAATTAATAAAATGGAAGAGCGAAAATTTCCTTGTTCATGCGCTCCTTGGCTATAAAAAAGGCACACCTCTGTAACTGATAAAACTGTAGCAAACGTAATTGAATATGCAATAAATCAATAGTAAATGAGAACTGTTTTTAAAATATTTTTAATTATAATTTTTACGGCAACGGCGTTTGAATCGGCTAAAAGCCAGACAACATCTCAGAATAGTAAACAAGAGATTACGGTTGCAACAGCAGATTCAATGAATAATGGTAACGTCAAGGTTACCTTTATCGAATTAGGTTCAGTACGTTGTGTCCCATGCCAACAGATGCAACCGGTTTTGCAATCCATCGGGGAGAAATATGCCAGCCAGGTGAAAGTAGTATTTTATGATGTTTGGAAGCCCGAAGGAAAGACTTATGCTGCTAAATATGATGTAAAAATGATTCCCTCTCAGGTGTTTCTGGATGAAAACGGTAAAGAGTTTTTCCGGCATACAGGTTTTTATCCGGAAGAAGAAATCGTAAAGCTACTCGATGCTAAACAAATAAAATCAGATAAATAACCCCTAAGCATACATTAATTAGCAAACAACATGATAATCAAAAACATTTCACGGAATACCCTCATTATTATTTGCCTTAGTTTATTCCTGTTTGGTGCTTTCTCCTGCACAAAAGACGAAAATAATAATCAAACATCGAATGAAATAAAAATTATTTCACTTACCGCTTCCGATACGGTTATTAAAGCCTGGGTTGATACTACACATATTCAGGTTACGGCTACTGGCGACAGCCTGGTTTATGCCTGGGAAGCCAATCATGGCGCTATTAGTGGTAAGGGTTCCGCGGTTAAATATGCAGCAGGTCAATGTTGTGTTGGGTTAAATACCATAAGCTGTACTGTTTCCAACCGTAGCGGAAAAGTATCTTCTTCCATAAAAATAAGAGTGAAATCCTATTTTGAAAAATGATGGAACGATGAAATTAAAGCGTTTAATAACAATTACTTTACTTATTTTTCTTCTTGTTTTTGGCAGTAGGATTATGGCACAATGCTGCTCAGCAGGCAATCCTCCGGGTAACGATGGAGACCAAAGTTCTATCGGAAAGAAAAATCTTATGATAACAGTTGCTTATAAATATGGCTTTGCCAATAAATATTATACTGGCGATAGCCCGATTACGTTGCCTGAAATGGGAAGCGTGGTGAAAGAAGCCAGCTATAATTATCTGGAAAGCCGTGTTTCGTATGGAATTAATTCTAAAATGAGCGTACTTGCTGAAATTGGCTACTTTATTGACAAAAAGGAAAAATACACCTCTGAAAGTTGGAAAACGCAAAAAGGATACGGACTTGGCGATGCAAGCCTGTTATTTCGCTACAGGATTTATCATAATTGGAAAAAACAATTTGAAATTTCCCCGTTTGTAGGAATAAAAATTCCGGTAGGTGTGTTTGATCAGGAAGTAAGTCATGTTCAGTTACCTATAACACTTCAACCTTCTTCCGGAAGCTATCGTTACCTTGCCTCGGTTTATGTTTCCAAAGGCTTCCCTGGTAAAAATTATCATATTTCCTCCTTGTCGTCCATAGAGATAGCCCAACGGATTAAGTCGGATAATTTCGATTACACTTATGGAACACTTTATTCATTTTCAGTAACAGGTTCTTATAAATTTTCCCGTTTTTTAACAACAGTTTTACAACTTAGAAATGAAAACCGCGCTAAAGCCCATCGCGATGGGAATCAAATTGTGGAGTCTTCCGGTTATTCTATTGTTTATTTGGCTCCGCAAATGCAGTTTGTCCCTATAAAAAATTGGAAAATATCGGTTTCATGCGATCTTCCTGTTTATAAACATTACAATGGTATCCAACTGTCGAATGGCTATGCCTGTTCCTTCAGGTTGGTACATCAGTTAAATTTTAATTGATTTTATGAATACTAACCAGTTAAAAATGAATAATAAACTTTTTCCCTCATTATTGTTAGCTCTTTTTCTTCAAATAAATTGTTGGGCACAAGTAGATTTGAATTCAACAAAAAAAATTCCGTCGGTAGTAATCAGAACCGTTTATGGACAAGCTTTTAATACCAGTGATATAAAGAATGATGGGAGGCCCATTATTCTTTGCTTCTGGAAAACCTGTTGTTCGGGTCCAATAATTGAACTTTCGGCAATTAATGAAGTATATGCCGATTGGCAAAAAGAAACCGGAGTAAAGTTAGTAGCAGTTTCGGTAGATGATTCCAGAAATTCAGCTAAAATATTACCCTTCGTAAACGGACAAAACTGGGATTATGAAATATTGTTAGATCCCAATTCCGACTTCAAACGAGCGATAAATGTAACCATTGTCCCTCATACCTTTATTATTAATGGTGAAGGAAATATTGTTTGGCAAAAAGCCTCGTTCATGGAAGGTGATGAAAACGAAATGTATGAGGTTATTAAATCAATAAGTAAAAATTGATTATGAAATTTCTAATTTTATCCACCAGCTACTACTGTCAGACAGCATACAGTAATAATAATTACAGCAGAAAAAAATCGCCTTTTTTAACGATAAAAACCTTATTTCAAAAATTTTACGCTTTCGCAATAAAAAATAATAAAATTATTTAACGTATTATTACGTTATTTTAAAATAAGACGTATTTTTGCGTCATAAAAATATTAATCTTAAAACCAATTGTATGAAACTTATTCGAAAAATCGTTTTTTTAATGATCTGCGGATCGTTAATGGTGTCCTGCAACAACTCACAAACATCGGCGAAAGCCAATAATACGGTATCTGCCGCGGCTAATTTCCAAAAGGGAATTACACCAACGGGAAATAAAGCAGATGATAAAATAGCTGTTGCCAACAAAGCAGGTAAAGTTGTCTTCCTTGTTGCTTTTGATCAGACAGGAAAAGACAAGGATAAAGCAATGGCCGTTGCCAAAAAAGCATCTGCAAAAAAATCAAAAACTATTGAAGTCATTGAATTAAATACTGCTGATGCAAGCAACGGAACATTGGTTAGCAAATACCGTTTAGCCGGTGCACCCATGCCACTTATTCTTGTTATTGATAAAAACGGTATTGCGTGCGAAGGGCTTACATTAAAGGATGCAACGCCTGATGCCCTGCTGAAAATAATTCCTTCGCCTAAATACGCCGAAATTATGAAAGCCCTTAATGAAAGAAAAGCTGTTTTTGTTGTGGCTTATAAGGAAAAAATGATAGATAAGGCTAAGGCAATAGTTAATTGCAACGAAGCTGCCAAAGCAATGAATAATGGTGCCGTAGTGGTACAAATTAATATTGACAGCAAAGAAGAAACAACTCTTCTTAAAGATTTAAATGTAAACACCATGGCAAACGAACCTGTTATTTATGCCATTAATAAGTCCGGTCAGATAACCCAGACATTTGATGTCAAAGCAAATAAAGCTCAATTGACCGCGGCTGCCAACAAAGTAGTAAGTAGTGGTTGTGGCAGTGGTAGTGGTTGTGGTAGTAGTTGTGGACCCAAAAAATAGTAATCCTTTTAACAATCCGTTTTATGAATATTTATAAAATAGTTTGGTTGGAATTACTAAACCGTAAATCCCAACTGATCAGTGGCATACTGGCAATTACCCTTGGTATAGCTGTAATCGTTGCCATACAAAGTATTTCGAAGGTATCGAAAGAAAATGTAGCAAAAAAACTTGATAACCTGGGTGCAAATATTATGGTATTGCCACAAGGCGGCAGCATTGACGATTATTATACATCGGATATTGATGCACCGACCATCCCAATGGATTATGTGGAGCGAATTTTAAACTCTACCATACAAGGAGTTGACAACATGTCGCCCAAACTCACCCGGCGTATAAAAGTCGGAGAAAACAGTATTGTCCTTACAGGAATTTTACCAAAAAGCGAAATTGCATCGAAGCCATTGTGGCAAAATTCAGGATTGTCGGGCAATGATGTTAAAGCCTCCTGCGCTCCCACGTCCGGGGCAAATAAATCATTAGGCTATAAAGATGAAAAACTACAACGAAAAGTAATAGACACCTTGCAGCGACTGGATTGTTTAGCCGGTTCGCAGGCAGCCAAACGATTAAACCTTAAAGAAAACTCCAAGCTTTCCATTTCCGGCAAAGAGTTTAATGTGGTTAAAATTCTACCCGAAACAGGTACGGTGGACGATGATCGCGTATTTGCACACTTAGCGACTGTTCAGGAATTATTAGGTATTCCAAATCAAATAAGTGCCATCGAAATAATGGGCTGTTGCAACGCCATTTCGGAAGGATTGCTGGGAAAACTACGTAATATTTTACCCGATACCCGCATCACCACCATTAGTCAGATTGTTTCCACTCAAATAGAAACCAACCAACTGATGAATAAGGTTTCGTTGGTTTTTCTCATCATCATTTTCTTTGTTGGTAGTATTTCGATGGGTAATTACATGTGGGCTAATGTGAACGAACGAAAAAAGGAAATAGGCACCCTGCGAATGATCGGTGCATCAAAAAAAACGATTTATCAGTTATTTTTATTAAAAGCTTTATTTTTAGGTATTAGCGGCGGAATTGCCGGCTATATTGTTGGCACTCTCGCTGGTTTAATTTTAGGTCCTTATCTGGCTGGCATGGTAGTACAGCCGGTTTACATTTATTTACTATGGTCGGTTATTTTATCAATAATTATTGCATTTGCCGGAACAATAATCCCTGCATACATGGCTGCTAAGATTGATCCACACACTAATTTACAGGAGGCTTAAGAAATGGTCATTAAAGTTGAAAAACTCACAAAACAATACAGACATAAAGACGGTTTAATTGATGCGTTAAGCAATATAAGTTTTGCTGTAGAAAAAGGCAGTTTTATAACCATCACCGGGCCTTCAGGTTCAGGAAAAAGCACCTTGTTGCTATCGTTGTTCGGGTTAATAAAACCCACATCCGGAAAGATATTTTTCAACGATGCGGAAATTAGCAATGCAACGGATAATGAATTAGCCGAAATCCGTCAGAAACACGTTGGTTTTATTATGCAAAATTTTGCCCTGATACCTTACCTGACAACCATTCAAAATATAATGATTCCCCTGACATTAGAAAAGATCAAAAAAAATGAGCAATGGGAACGTGCAATGGAGGTTCTGAAATTTATCGGATTGGAAAATCGCGTAAATCATTTACCACGGGAATTATCAACCGGCCAGCAACAACGAGTGGCCATTGCACGGGCATTGGTTCATCACCCTTCGGTAATATTGGCTGACGAACCTACCGGAAATCTGGATCCTGCATTATCATTGGAAATACTCGATTTTTTAAAAAAAATAAATCAAACCAAAGGCATTACCGTGATTATGGTTACGCACAGCCCCGTTGCAGCCGGGTATGGAAACATGAAAATTCATTTGAGTGACGGACATTTGTCAGAACAAAAAATTAAGGAATTTGTTCTTGTTTCTTAATTTTGTAAAAAAATGAATTATGGCATACGCTAAAATAGACCTATTCGACACTGAACTTCAAACTTGTGCAGAGCTGTATAAAGCATTGGCACACCCGGCACGACTGGCGATATTAAAGTACCTGGCAGAAACCCGGACTTGTATCAGCGGTGATTTTTCTGATGAATTGCCTTTGAGCCGGACAACGGTAAACCAGCATTTAGCAGAACTTAAAAATGTCGGTTTGCTCATTTGGCATACCGAAGGAACCAAGACATTTTATTGTTTAAACCTTGAGAAAATTAAGGCTTTAAAAATAATGTCAGAGAATTTTATTAATGAAATCAATATTTCTGAAAATTGTAATTGTAAATAAAACTATTTAAGATGAAAATCCTGATTTTATGCACCGGCAACTCCTGTCGCAGCCAGATGGCAGAAGGGTTTCTCCGTTCGCTACATCCGGAATGGAAAATCTTTTCGGCGGGCACAAAACCCGAAAAGGAAGTCAATCCTCTGGCTGTAAAAGTAATGGAAGAGGCTGGAATAGATATAAGTCATCATCAACCAAAAAATATTCAGCAATTTATTGGCTATGATTTTGATTATGTGATTACCGTGTGTGATAATGCCCGCGAAAGTTGTCCAATATTTACAGGAAAGGTTAAACATCGTCTGCACATCGGTTTTGAGGACCCTGCCGATGCCCGTGGCAATGAAGAAGAGAAGCTTGAAGTTTACCGTCGCGTACGAAATGAGATAATGAATCAATTTGAAAATTTGAAAATTATTTGATTTGAAAATTTGAAAATAAAGAAGTTATGAAAAATGATAGAGATAATTTAATTGTGAAGTTGTCGCTTGAATTTGCGCTTGATATCATTGACTTTTCCGAATTTCTGGAGGAAACCAAGAAGTTTGTAATTGCAAAACAACTTTTAAAATCAGGAACATCCATTGGTGCAAATATCAGGGAAGCACAAAACGCCGAAAGCAAAGCCGATTTTATACATAAAATGAAGATTGCTATAAAAGAAGCCGATGAAACGGAATATTGGCTAACACTCTGTGAAATGTCAAAAAATTATCCTAAAAATGAACAATTGAAAATAAAACTTCAATCCATTATCAACATTCTTTCTAAAATAATCAATTCATCGAAAGCTATTTGAGACATTTTCAAATTAAACCATTTTCAAATTATAAAATTATGCCATCACAAAAAAAATTAAAGTTTCTCGACCGTTATTTAACGCTCTGGATTTTCCTGGCCATGTTTGTAGGGGTGATGTGGGGTTATCTCCACCCGGGAATTGCAAAGTTTTGGGATGCTTTCAGCTCCGGAACCACCAATATTCCCATTGCCATCGGGCTCATCGTGATGATGTATCCGCCACTGGCAAAGGTGAAATACGAAGAATTAGGTAAAGTTTTCAAAGACTGGAAAATATTGCTCCTTTCGCTGGTACAGAACTGGCTCATCGGTCCTGTACTGATGTTTGCGCTGGCCATTTTGTTTCTTCAGGATTACCCTGACTATATGATTGGACTGATTCTGATTGGCTTGGCGCGATGTATCGCCATGGTAATCGTATGGAACGATCTTGCCAAAGGCGACACGGAATATGCTGCCGGGTTGGTAGCCTTCAACAGCATTTTCCAGGTGTTGTTTTTCTCGGTTTATGCCTGGGTGTTTATCACCATTTTGCCCGGAGTGTTTGGGCTGAAAGGCATGGAGGTAAACATCACCATCGGACAGATTGCCAAAAGCGTTTTCATTTATTTGGGTATTCCTTTCCTTGCCGGCATCATTACCCGCTTTTCACTTATCCGGCTGAAAAGCAAGGAGTGGTATCAAACCCGTTTTATTCCAAAAATCAGCCCGCTCACACTCATTGCTTTGCTGTTTACCATTCTGGTCATGTTTTCGCTCAAGGGCGAATATATTATACAATTACCATTAGATGTAGTCAGGATAGCCATTCCGCTACTGATTTATTTTGTGGTGATGTTTCTGGTTTCCTTTTTTATGGGAAAGAAAATCGGAGCCGGTTATCCGAAAACGGCAACCATTTCGTTTACTGCCGCGAGCAATAATTTTGAATTAGCCATAGCCGTGGCTGTAGCCGTGTTTGGAATCAATTCCGGCGTTGCCTTTACGGCGGTAATCGGTCCGCTGGTGGAAGTGCCGGTGATGATAGGGCTGGTGAATGTGGCTTTGTACTTCAAAGGAAAATATTTTGCGAAAGCTTAAATTGTAATAGTATGAACCAATGGTTTGAAAATAAAGGATTAAAAATCGGAGAAGTAGTTTTTCTCTCTCCCCGCCAGGCAGCCGAAGCCATTGAAAATGGCGCTATCCTGGTTGACATACGGGAAGATTTTGAAATTGACATGAAAGCTTTTGCCGTGGAGCAGATGCTTTTTTGTGCAAACAGTAACCTGAAGGCGGATTTTCATTCTCTGCCTTTGGACAAACCGCTGATAATTGCCGATTCGGTAGGATTGCATAGCAAACCGGCGGCGCTTTTCCTTTTGGAAAACGGATTTACCGATGTGGCAGTGCTCAACGGCGGCATCGCCGACTGGGAACGCGACGGATTGCCATTGCTTTCCGATGCCAGTCAGCGGTTGAGCGGACAATGTATGTGCCAGTTAAAACCACGCGAAAAAAAGAAATAGCCCGACCTTCCAGAGTCAGCCGAAGGCAGACCTGGAAGAGTCAAAAAAAAATAAATAACCGACTCTGGCGGGTTCGCCTCCGGCGAATTTTACCAGGTCAAAAACCAAATAATTAATAACCATTAACAAACAAATCATGAAAACACCTGAAAAAATCAAAGAAATCGTACAGGAAAAGTACGGACAAATTGCTAACCAGAGCAAAGCTCAAAATGAAACTTCCCTCTGCGGATGTGGCACCTCTTGCTTTGGCGTTGAATACTCTGTATTTAACGAAGACTACAAAAACCTGGAAGGTTACAACCCCGATGCCGACCTTGGCTTAGGCTGCGGATTACCTACCGAATTTGCCCTGATAAAAAAAGGCGATACGGTGATCGACCTCGGCTCGGGAGCCGGTAACGACTGCTTTGTTGCCCGTGCCATCACCGGCGAAACCGGAAAAGTTATCGGCATAGACTTTACGGAAGAGATGATCAAAAAGCCCGTGAAAATGCCGAAAAATTAGGTTTCAACAACGTGGAATTTCGTTATGGCGACATCGAGAAAATGCCCGTAACTGCCAACAAAGCCGATGTGATCGTAAGCAACTGCGTGCTGAACTTAGTCCCTGACAAGCAGAAAGCCTTTGCGGAAATTTACCGTGTACTCAAACCCGGCGGACATTTCAGCATTTCCGATGTAGTGCTCAGGGGCGAACTTCCCGAAAAGCTGAAGGATTATGCCGTAATGTACGCCGGATGTGTTGCCGGTGCGTTGCCGCAGGAAAACTACCTTGGCATCATTGCCACGACAGGCTTTAAGGAAGTAAAAGTCCAAAAAACCAGGGTTATTACCCTGCCCGACGAAATCCTGCTGCAATATCTTGATAAACAAGAATTGGATGCTTACCGCAACAGCGAAAACGGCATCTTCAGCATCACCGTGTATGCCGAAAAACCGGGTTGCGGATGTGGGAAGGGATGTTGTTAAATAATTTTATTTAATTATAATTAAGTCAGGGCTTTAAACTCTGACTTAATTATTCATCCTATTAATCTAATATTTCACCCTTTCTCACTGATCTGACGAAGCAGTTTTTCGTTTAAAATAGTTATTTCGCGATTTTTAATTTCAAGGATTTTTTCATTATGAAATTCAGTAAGGATGCGGCTGGCACTTTCCCGTGTAATACCAGTCAGGTCTGCCAGATCTTGTCGCGAAATAGGTAATGTAAATGTATTGAAATTATAAATTTCATTGGCAAAGAATAGAATCGCTTCAGCAACCCTACCAATGTTTTGTTTTTGCGCATTATTGAAGCAACTTTGAAAATTCTGTAGTTCTCCTTTACTCAGATCAAGAATAATTTGATAGGCAAAATCGCTATTCCCATAAATAAATTTTCTAAAGATATTAACATCAATGAAGCAAACGGTAGTATCCTCAAGAGCAGAAGCCGAAAAATGGTTCACCTTATCGCCAAAAGTACTCGGAAGACATAAATAGGCCGGAGCTTTGGTTATTCTTTTAATTCTTTCTCTGATAGATCCTTTGACATGAATTTTAACCAAACCAGACTTTATATATACCACATTTGTAGAAAGGGCGTCCTGTTTAATAATAATATCCCCTGTTTTAAAATGGGCTTCGGCACAGTTATTTTCCAATACACTAATTTCATTTTCATTTAGCTTTTGCGCCGCAAATGATTTTAGATTACAGAATTTGCAAATGGTTCTTTCCATCTTTATCTATTAATGTTGCAAAATTAATAAAAATGTGATTTATATCACACGATTCTTTGCTAATCCGCACATCCCAATTGAATCCGCACATACAAAAGCCTCCTAATTTTGTCGACAGATTATAAATACTTTGAAAGAAAACTGAAATATGTCATTAGAATTAGAAAATCAGGTAAAAACACTTGAAAACCAATTAAAAAAACTTCAGGAAGCACAGCCCAATGACCAGCTTTCTATCATTGTTTTTTCGGGCGATTTGGATAAGGTATTAGCTTCCATGATAATTGCCACAGGCGCACGCGCCATGGATATGGAAGTAAAAATGTTTTTCACGTTTTGGGGAACAACCATGTTGCGCGATAAAAATAAATCGGTAAAAGGTAAAAACTTCATGTCGAAAATGTTTGGTTTTATGCTCCCAAAAGGTAGCACCAAGCTTAAACTATCCAAGCTTAACATGTGTGGCATGGGTACTGCAATGATGAAAGATCTGATGAAGAAAAAACACGTTGCTTCGCTCGAAGAAATGATCGCCACTGCAGGCGAACTGGGAGTTGAAATCTGTATCTGTCAGATGTCAATGGATCTGATGGGTTTCAAAAAAGAAGAAATGATAGATTATCCCAATCTTAAATATGTTGGTGTAGGAACATATCTGGCCGATGCCGGCGAGAGTAAAATACAACTTTTCATATAAAATTAATCTCTGGCAGGTTGAGGCTCAGGCCATACTATTGCTTGATTTTATTCAATATGTATGTTAAAGAAATAGAAAATAAAATATTTTAAAATAAATAATCAATAGAAAATAAAATTATGACAACCGAAGAATTAAAAGCATTGAAAAGCGATAAATTAGTAGATGCACGGGGAACAGCTTGCCCAGGTCCATTATTAGCAGCAAAAAAGGCAGTTGCTGACATTCAGCCCGGCCAGATTATGGAAATATTGTCGTCCGACGAAGGCACAACAAACGACATTCCCAGATGGTGTAAAAAAATGAATTACGAATATTTCGGTGCCATTGAAGAAGATGGCATGTACCGACTATTCCTAAAGAAATAATATGCAGCCTAAGATTTTGGTTTTTTCCACCGAAAAAATCTCAGATCCAGCATTGGATCTGGCTGGTTTGCTGAAGAAGCACTATCCGTTTACGGTTTATGCCATCAGCGTACCGTGTTCAAGTTGTATCAAGCCCCGATGGATTATGCGTGCTTATGAAAAAGGGTTCAGCGGTGTATTCATTGCCGCCGATGGTACGGATTGTTCGTATGGCGAATCGTGTGGCGAAAAAACTTCACAGATCGTAACAGCTACACACCAGTTGATGCGCGAAAAAGGGCTAAAACCTTCCCAACTAAAAATGGCTGCCATTTGCTCGGTGTGTGCCGACCCGTTTGTGAAACATATTACTGGTTTTATGAAAGAACTGGAAAAATTGGAACATTGATGATTGATGACAAGGTAAATACAGAGGTAGCAGATTACGATGTTTTGGTCATTGGCGCTGGCATAGCAGGGGAAGAATCAGCACTGAAACTGGCCGACATGGGCTTTCGTATTCTTTTAATTGAAAAAGAACCTTCCATTGGCGGAAAGATGATTCTTCTGAGTAAGGTTTTCCCGACCCTTGACTGTGCAGCTTGTATTACCACACCTAAAGTATCCGAAACAGCTCGTCATCCGAATATTACATTACTTACCCTGACAGAAGCCGACAGTATCATCAAAGAAAGTAACGGTTCTTTTTCAGTTATCTTAAAAAAGCATCCGCGTTACGTGGTTGAACAGGATTGCACCGGTTGCCAGGAATGCGAAACCGTTTGTCCGGTGGTAGTAAAAGATCAATTCCAGTTTGATCTGGTTGCCCGTAAGGCTGTGTACATTCCTTTTAACATTGCCAATCCGCGCATTGCGCTCATTGATATTGAAAATTGTATGCTATGCGGAGCTTGCGAACAAAAATGTCCTTCTCATGCTATTGATTTTACCCAACAGGAAGAAGCTATCCAAGTACAAGTAAAATCGGTAATTGTTGCTACCGGGTTTAAATTGTTCGACCCTATTCATATTGAACGTTACGGATACGGAAAGTTCAAGAACGTGATAACTTCCATGCAAATGGAAAGAGAACTTGCCCCTACACGTCCTTTTAACAATATATTAAGGCCATCGGACGGGAAAGTGCCCGACAAGATTGCTTACATTTTCTGTACCGGTTCCCGCGACCATACTGTTGGTAATCCTATTTGTTCGCAGGTATGCTGCATGTATTCCACCAAGCAGGCCCAGTTGCTGATGGGAGCCTTGCCTATGGCCGACATCAGCTTGTATTATATCAACATAAGAGCCTTCGGAAAAGGATTTAACGAGTTCTATATGCAAGCCAAGGATATGGGCGCTAATTATGTGAAAGGTAAGATTGCTTCTGTTTCCGAAAAGGAAAATGGAAACCTTGTTTTACGCTATGAGGACATCGCATCCGGGCGGGTTACCGAGAATGAACATGATTTGGTTGTTTTATCCGTAGGACTTCTGGCAAACCCTGAAATAACAAAGGTTTTTAAAAATATAACGCTGGAAACGGATACGCTTAACTACATCAAACAACCCGATTTGCTACAAAGTCCGGCATCAACGTCCGTTAAGGGTGTATTTGTCGCCGGAACAACTACCGCTCCAATGGATATTCCGGATACCATCATGTCGGCTGGCGCTGCGGCTGCCGAAACTTCCGGTTATTTAAAGCAACTGCCATGAAGAAAAAGATAGGTGTATATGTTTGCCACTGCGGTGGAAATATTTCCGATTACGTTGATATTGAAAAAGTAAAAGAAGCCGTAAAAGACCAAGCTGGTGTTTTTCTTGTTAAAAATACTCTTTTTGCCTGTGCCGATTCTTCGCAAAAAGAAATGGTAGCCGATATTCAGAACAATGACCTTGATGCCATCGTTGTTGCCTCCTGTTCTCCCAAGCTTCACGTTCCTACGTTCAGAAGCGTAGCCGAAAGAGCCGGTCTGAATCCATATAACTATGTGCAGGTTAACGTAAGAGAACAAGATTCCTGGGCACATTCCGACAATCCTGAAGGTGCAACCGAAAAAGCCATCCTTTTGGTAAAAGCTGGCATTGCCAGAGCTTATGAAGCAGAAGCCCTCACCCCGGCAAAAATACCGGCTATAAATGCTGTTGCTGTAATTGGTGCCGGTGTAGGAGGCATGCGTTCGGCTATTGCTTTGGCAGACATGGGAACAGAAGTCTTTTTAATTGAAAAAGAAAGCTCGGTTGGAGGACATACCGCCGGATTGGGGCAGCTATTCACAACCAACATTCATGGTGAAGAACTGGTAGCCAACCTGCTTTCTGAAGTTAAAAAACGCACAAATATCAAACTCTTTACCAATGCTAAATTAGTGGAGGAAAAAGGCAGCATTGGTAATTTTGATATTAAAATTAAAACCGGTAAAGAAACTCTTTCACTACATTCAGGAGCTTTTGTTGTAAACACCGGTTTCGACTCATATGAACCAGAAAAAGGAGAATATGGTTTTGGAGAATCTGAAAATATTATTACCCTTCCCGAATTCAAGAAACTTATTGATACCTCCGAACCTGGCAACCTGGTGTTCAAAGGGAAAACCATTCATAAAATAGCTTATATTTATTGCATTGGAAGCCGTCAGGACTTGGAAGGCAACAATAAGTACTGTTCCCGTTTTTGCTGCACTGCTGCCATTCATTCTTCCATCCTGGTAAAAAATAAGTTCAAAAACATCTTCAATTTCCATTTTAACCGGGGTATCCGGACTTACGGCAAACAGGAACTTCTATACGAAGAATCGTCGAAGAACAGCGATATTTATCTGCAATTTTCACTCGACAGCATCCCTCAAATTGAAAAAAGAGGGAGCAAAATCTTTATCAAAGTAAAAGACATACTTACATCTGGCAAAGAACTGGAAACGGATGCCGACCTGATAGTCCTTGTTACCGGCATGGTTCCGCGTAAAAATGATGACCTGGAACATCTGCTGAAAATACCGGTAGGAAGAGATGGCTTTTTTAATGAAATACACATGAAACTGCGTCCGGTAGAAACAGTTATCGATGGCGTTCTAATTGCCGGCACCTGCCAGTCGCCTAAAAATATTTTGGAGACTTTAAATTCATCAATGGCAGCCGCAGCCAAAGCAAACTCGTTGCTAACCAAAGGCGAAATAACCCTCGAACCTACCCTGGCAAGAGTTAACCCTGCAGCCTGCAACTGGTGTGGCAAGTGTTCTTCGGCTTGTCCGTTCGATGCCATTATACAAACGGATTACGAAGGTCATAAAGTGGCAAAAGTCAACGCTTCCAACTGTAAAGGATGCGGTATGTGCACTCCTGTTTGTCCGTTCGATGCCATTGACCTTGCCGGTTTTACCAATGCCCAGATAGAAGGCATGATTGATGCTTTGGCCGAATCTTAAAATGCTGATTATGGAAAAGAAAACAAAAACCGTCAATATTCTGAAAGAGAAAAGAAAAGTGCCAGCCCATGTTGCCGAAGGACGCAAAAAATACGTTCAAATCCGCAAGACGATACTGGAAGCACTGAAGGAGGACGGGAAAACCATTCCGCAAATTGCAATGGCTACGCAACTTCCTTCGTCGGAAATCACTTACTACCTGATGACGCTTCAGAAATTTGGGGAAGTTACCGTGGAAGGCATTGATGATATGGACGAATATTATATTTACCAACTGAAAAAGTAATGGCAACAATAAATCCTGAATTTGGTAAAGAATTAGAAAAATACGGCGCTTTCGATTTTAATACCTGTTACAACTGTGGCACCTGCACGGCTATCTGTTCCCTGTCAACCGAAGAAGACTCATTCCCAAGAGAGATGGTGCGACTGAGTGCCATAGGAGATGAAGAAGATATTAAAGCATCGCTAAAACCCTGGCTTTGCTATTACTGTGGCGAATGTTCTTCCAATTGTCCGCGCCAGGCCAACCCCGGCGAACTGATGATGTCGCTCCGGCGGTGGCTTACTTCGGTTTACGACTGGACAGGTTTGTCAGGTCTGCTATATAAATCATTACCAATAAGCATTATTGCTTTTATACTTACAGCCATTGCTGTTATCGGATTCAGCGCTTACGAAAATTTCAATTTGGAAAAGATCATGCACGTTGGCCATTATTTTGAGATGATAGCTATCGGTTCCGTATTTGCCATTATCCTGCTTCCCAACATTATCCGGATGTGGTGGTTTGTTATCGGAAAACCTAAAATAAAAGTTCCGTTTACCGCTTATTTCAAAGCATTGGGAGAGCTTTTCATCCATATGTTTACCCAAAAAAGAGCCTTGGGCTGCGACGATAACCAATTCCGGTGGTTCGAGCATTTTATACTGGTCATCGGCTACTTAGCTTTGCTGTTCACCACCGTTTTCCTCGATTGGTTTTCATCGGAGAGTATATTTATCATCTTGCTGGGCTATGCCGAAAGCATTATCATCTTTATTGTTACCTTTGACTTTGTACGGAACCGCATTAATAAAAACAAAGAAATAAGCAAACATTCACAACCTTCCGATTGGTTCTTTGTAATCTGGCTGCTCCTGATGGGACTTACGGCTTTTGCCGTTCGTCTGTTCATAGATATTAATATTCTTGGACAGAATAGCTGGATGTACCTTTTTCACCTGATAGTTTTGGTACAATGGGCATTGATTATTGTTCCTTTCGGAAAATGGACTCACTTTTTGTACCGCTCTTTCGCCATATATTTTGCCAGACTGAAGAAAGAAAAATGATCATTACCAGGCGTTTTCATTATTAATGATTATCAAATACTTCAACTATAAGGCATTATTCTGTGTTTTTTAAATGGAATACTATTGTATCAGGAATTGCCGTTATAATAACATGTTGATATCTGCCGATACCCTTTTCAGGGTATCAGATAAACAGAACCATAATTAAAAATGACCCGAAAGCTTAAAAATATCATTTCTCTGTTCCTGGTGTTTATATTCCTTGTACCAGTAACGATTAAGCTATTAGACAGTTCTTTTCATTATCATGACCATTTTATTTGTACAGCCCACAATGAACACCATTTTCACGAATATCACCATAAATGTCCAATCCCTGGTTTTGAGTTCTCTCTATACTCATTAAACAAAATAATACCTGAAAAGCAAAAGCCAATTTATGGTGATAAGTTATTCACAAACTACGTTTCAGATCATTATTGCGATAGATCAAAATATTCATTTTTATTACGGGCACCGCCTTTAAATATTCACAATTAACTTTCTTTTTGGTGAACATCTAAAATTCACCCATTTTTTGTCGATGCAATCAGAAAACGGATTGCTCAAATAATTATATTGTGTAATATTTAAAAGTAAATTCAATGAAAAAACAATTATGGACTTTGCTAATTCTGCTATTTTGTTCAATAACAGGATTTGCCCAAAATATATCAGATGCACACGTAATGGGGCACGTAGTAAATAAAACCTCAAAAGAATACATTCCGTTTATCAATATTGCATTAAAAGGAACAACCATAGGAACGGCAACCGATGCCACAGGTCATTATTTTTTAAAAAACCTGCCATCCGGCAAACATACAATGACTGTAACTGGAATTGGATATAAACCCATTGAAAAAGAGATTGATTTGACTTCCATTAAAAGTTTGGAAATGAATTTTGAACTGGAAGAAGATGCGATAATGCTCGAAAATGTTGTAGTCTCAGCAAACAGAAATGAAACTAACCGCAGGGAAGCGCCAAGCATTGTGAATATTATAAGTCCCAAAATTTTCGATAATACTAATTCTGTATGCCTTGCACAGGGATTAAACTTTCAACCCGGATTAAGGGTGGAAACCAATTGCCAGAATTGCGGTTACCAGCAAGTAAGAATTAATGGTTTAGATGGGCCTTATTCGCAGGTATTAATTGATAGCCGCCCTGTTTTTAGCGCTTTAGCTGGCGTTTATGGCATCGAACAAATTCCGGCAAATATGATAGAAAGAGTGGAAGTAGTTCGTGGAGGCGGTTCCGCCATCTTTGGCTCCAACGCCATTGCAGGTACTGTAAACATTATCACCAAAGAGCCAGCAATCAATTCTGTAACATTAGCAAACACAACCTCTTTTATTTATGGTAAAACCCCAGATATCAATACTTCCTTAAATGCCTCGGTTGTTTCCGACGATTATAAAACGGGGATAATGATTTTTGGTTCAACAAGGCAAAGAAACCATTTTGATTATAATGGCGATGGCTTCTCGGAAATCACAAAATTAAATGTGAAAAACATCGGATTCAGAGGATTTTACAAAACAACTAACTACAGCAAATTAACTATCGAATATCACAATTTATATGAATACCGCAGAGGTGGAAATGATTTTAACTTACCCCTGCATGAAGCAGACATCGCAGAACAAGCTGAGCATAACATCAATACCGGCAGTTTGAATTATGATATTTTTTCTAAGAATAATAAGCAACATTTAAATATCTATTCATCGGCTCAAATAATTGACCGTAACAACTATGCCGGAGCCCAGCAAGATCTGAATGCCTATGGAAAAACCGATGGTAAGACTTTGGTTGCGGGTATGCAATATACTTATTCAATGGATACCCTGCTTTTTATGCCGGCAGAACTCACCATTGGAACGGAATATAACACAGATAAACTTCATGATGAGATATTGGGATATAATCGGATAACCGACCAGACTGTAGATACCAAAAGTGCTTTTTTACAGAATGAATGGAAGAATAAGAAATTCAGCATTCTTTTAGGTGGTCGTTTTGATAAGCATAATTTAATCAAAGACCCGATTTTAAGTCCTCGCCTGAATTTGCGATATAATCCAAATAAAATCATTAGCCTGAGGGCAAGCTTTTCCAGCGGTTTCCGTGCTCCACAGGTATATGATGAAGATTTACACGGCTCCGCAATTGGGGGTGAAATTGCTTTTATTCAAAACAGTCCTAACCTGAAAACGGAGAAGTCGCAAAGCTACAGTGGTTCTGTTGACATTGACAAAGTCTTTGGTAATGTTCAAACAGAATTTCTCATAGAAGGCTTTTACACTAATCTGGATAACGTATTTCTGTTAGAAGAAATCGGGACGGATACTGCCGGAAATTTAGTTCTTGAACGAAGAAATGGCTCAGGAGCGGTAGTAAAAGGAATAAACATTGAAGGCAAAGTAGTTCCTTCAAAAAATCTACAATTCCAGTTTGGAATGACTTTCCAAAAAAGCGAGTATAAAGAAGCTCAGCAATGGAGCAATAACGAAACTTTAACCCCACAGAAGAAAATGTTTCGCTCACCCGATAATTATGGTTATTTAACAGCTTATTATCAGATTGTAAAAAATCTCAGTGTCTCCTTATCCGGAACCTATACAGGAAGTATGCTAGTTCAACATTTTGCAGGATACATAGCCGAAGACAGGGAGAAAAAAACTCCGGATTTTTACGATATGAACGTTAAGCTATCTTATGATTTTAAAATTAATACCAGTGCTACATTACAGCTAAATGCAGGTGTACAAAATATTTTCAACAGTTATCAAAACGATTTCGACAAAGGCGAATTCCGTGATGCAGGATATATATATGGGCCTGCGTTGCCAAGGTCAATTTCCTTTGGAGCTAAAATTATAATTTAATATTTAAAGAAACACCCTGCCATTTTGCAGGGTGTTTCTTTCTTGTCTTGTAATTACTTTTTAAAAATTGCCTTTTTTCAAAAAGGTAGCATGGCAATAATTTCATTTTATATCTATTGATAATGTTTTTACTTCCAAATAGCAATCTGTCCCGGATTTAATCCTGCACGAAATGAATATTTTTTCTTCCCTTGTTTATCAAAACAATATACTTCACCTGTATTGATAAATCCGTGCGCATCGCTAATGAATACATCACCTGAATACTTATCCACTGCTATGCTATACACGGTTTCTATTTCAGTACCATCGCTGATAAACTGATTACCGATAAGTTTCTCGTTTTTAACATCAATCAACATGATTTTTGAGCCGGAGCCAGTAATGTAATCATAATAGTAAACATAAGCCGTATCGCCGTTAATGGCGAGATTAAGTGCTTCCAGGTCGGGAAAGGTATATTTCAACTGGTCGGTTTTGCTGTCAATTACCTGGAGGCACATTTTTATTTTTCCGTAATTACCACGTGAGATTACGTATAAATCACCATAATCATCGGCAACGATGCGGTAAGGATTGATGCGAACAGTAATTTTCTTAACTTCAGATTGTGTGGCAATATCTATCACCGAAACAGTACTATCGTAATCCGGAGCATCCAGGCCACCGGAATTGGAAACATAAATTTTACCGTTGGTTATAGCGATTCCGTCAGGATTATTTCCTGCAGTAATGTAATTTTCTATTTCGAGTGTTGCCGTATCCACCACGGCTACCGTTCCGTCGAAACTACAAACATAGGCTTTGTTTTTATCGAAAGCGATGTACCGCGGCTGGCGTGGTGTATCTTCATTGAAAAAAGGAATTCTTTTTATACTCACACCTGAAGCAGCATCCACCACTTCCAACTGGCTCGAGACATTAACCACGATATACATTTTACTTCCGTAAATGGCAATGTCATTACCTGTATCGCCAAGTTTGCGACCGTTTTTAGCAAGGAAATAATCCGTTTGAGCCGTTGAATCGGTAAGATTGAAAAAAGTAAGGGAGGAATTATTCATATTGAAAAGTCCTTCATTAAGTACATAAACGGCTTTGGCAGGATTGTTACCGGAAACCGGATTATCAGGAGCAGAAGGTTCTTTTTTGCACGAGACAAACAAGAGCGGCAATAACAGCAGAAGCAAAAAATATTTCTTTATCATATTCATACAAAAAGTTGTTGTTTTAATATACTACGGTTATGGCAAAAGCATAAGCGCGTCCCGGCATGGGGAAGCTTCTTATAACTTCATATTGTTTATTAAACAAATTACTGATTTCCCCTTTCAGCCTTACAGAATATAAAGCTCTCTTTATTTCACAAAGCAGGGATATATCGCCTGTCCACCAGGAAGAAAGCATATTCTCATAAATATTTTCTCCAAGCACATAGCGATAGCCATTATACAAAGCGTTATAACTTAAAGAAAAAGAACGATAGGTTGCAGAAGCCCTCGCAGAAAATGTTTCATAAGGAATATACGGGATCTGCTGATTATAGGTGGACGAATTTTTATCTGTAATATCGGTAGCCTTCTGGTAAGTATAATTACACGAAAGGATATAGCTGATATTCCATAGCGGGCGGGTTTTTATGTTACACTGCAATTCTGCACCCTGAATATCTACTTTGCCAATGTTCCGCATCGACCAAACAAAAAGATTTTTGGTAGGAACAGCCACAATTTTATCCTTTACATAATTGTAAAAAGCATCCGCTTTCAGCGATACATAATCAATAAAGCCAAAATTACAGTAAGCTGTCAGTCCGAGATTGTATTCCCTGGCATATTCAGGGTTTAGTTTATTGTTTCCCACAAGGGTATAATATAAATCATTGAAAGTAGGCATACGAAAGATGTCTTTGTAAAGGAATCGTATTCTAAGCGAAGGAAAGTCCATCAGCTTGTACCCGGCAGAGAACGAAGGGCTGAGAATGCTTCGCGAAGGCGCAGATTGTCCTTTTTGTGTTTCGTCGTGCACCAACGTAGCAAGCAGGTTGCCGTTACACTCTATTCTGTTACGGAAATATTGCAGGACAAAAACATTAAGAAAAGAATAACGGATCGGAATAACAAAATCATCCAAATTAGCATCCAGCTTATTTATAAAGAAATCAGAAGCCAACAATAAACGAAGCGAGTCAACCGGTTTCCAGGCAACAGCCTGCGAGAAATAATATTCCTGCTGAAGATAATGATTATCCAATTTCCCGCTTGTATTCAGGTAGTCCGGATCAAGATAGCGTAGCCAGTTACGCGAAAACTTTAGGTTGGTAAGCCATTCCCAGTGTTTTTTATTATTGCTGCGGAACTGAAGATCGGCAAAAAAGTCGCTGTTCCAAAGCCGTTGCGAGGCAAAGGGATTGTAATAAATTACTGCACCCGGTAATCCCCTTTCCGAATTGTAATAATATAGTTTCAGCGAAAGCTTAGAACTGTCGCAAAGCACAGAAACCACACTTCCGTTAATATTCAGGGATTCTATGTCAGAATTTTTCCGCTTTTGCGTAGAGTCAAGATTATTACCATAGTCTATTTTTACCGGATAATCTCCAGCAGCACTGGTATAATCGAAGGAAAAATCAGAATAAATAGTCTTATTCCAACGATTTTGTATGGTAAAAACCGGATTAAAAAGACCAAAAGAGCCTGCTTTTATTCCTGCTTTTACATTCATGTTTTTATTGATAAAGGCAGGTTTTTCTGATTGTATGCTGATGATGCTCGCTGATGCGTAATAACGTGCAGGCAGACAAAGGGCAGAACTCTGTCCAATAATCAAAGACACATCGTCGGAATTTCCCGTGGAGACTTTTCCAAGGTCAATTTGTCCGGTAGCCATGTCGCTGAAAGGTACGCCATCCATGAATACACCTGTATGATTGGCTCCCAAACTTCGTACCATCACCGTTTTTAAGCCACCTATACCACCATAATCTTTGAGTGTAACCCCTGAAAAAGTCTTAACAGCATCGGCAACCGTATTTCCGCTAAGCTTTGTAATTTCAACTTTAGTAAGCGTCTGCATTGGCATAATCGACTTATCCTTATTCAGGATCTTCGTGCCAAATACCTCTACCTCTTTCAACCGGAATGTGGAATCTTTTTTCGGTTTTTGAGCAAAAGATACTCCATAATCCAAAATGATGCATAAAAGAATCACAAACCGGCAGTTCATTCTAATTATTGGTTTATAAGTTAGTATTCAAAAAAATCAGAAACTCTGTACTTATGGCATTTGTATAATATACAGAGTTTCTGAACAACAAGGAAAAGAATTATTTTTTAATCAGTTTAACTGTTTTCATCTCTTTTCCCTTTACTATTTTCAGCAGATAATATCCGGGGTTTAATGAAGAAGCATTGAGCATAAAAGATGCGCTGGTACATTTCTGGTTCCATAATTGCTTCCCACTGATATCGAACAACAAGATTTCACATCCTTTGGCATTATCCAGACAACAATGATCTGTAAACGGATTGGGATATATACGAACATCCGTTTTTGCAAGCGGATTATCTTTAATGCCAGACGTGCCTCCCTGAAGCACAGTAAAATTATCCATGCAAAAATAGGCAGGAGTATTTATTCCGTATAAACCGGCATCAGTTGATTCAACATAAAAATCCAACTTGGCTACTTCTCCCAGTGATGAAAGGTCTACCCACCGCCAGTCTTTAACCACATAATCCTGTGAGTTGTCCTCAAAACGATAATCGGCAAGATAATAAACCACGGAATCGGTAATAGCATTCTGGCTATCATATCCGCGCACGATCAAACGGTACCAATCCGGGTCGTTGCCTGTAGTTCCTCCAAATTTTTTGGCATAACCATCTCCGTTGAGAATAGAAAGAGCCGTATACGTATCATTCGTAACATAAAAACCGGAGACACGGTGAGTATTATTGTCATTAAAAGAAATCACTGAAGGAATAGATGCATAGTTATTCATCCAGTCAGTGGCAACATAACATACAGCATAATTGGTAGAATCGCCATCCACACCAGCAGTTTCCAGAGCATCCCTTGTATAGGCACTGTACTGGTTGGCAGAACCTGCCGTTACTGTATCGTTCATCGAACTGTAAGCAAAACCATTCCATGAGAAATATGTATTGTCGTAAGTATTGGAAAAATGGGCAACCCCGTTGTTGAATCCGCCGGTTCCATCGGAACCGTTCCAGTAAGAATTGGCGCCTAAAGTCAAATCGTTAAACGTAGATACAAGATAAGGTGTTCCGGCATGGATAATCCCTACAGCATCTAAATCAAAACCGCAGGAATAATAGGGTGTTGGCCAGGGATCGTTGACTTTATGCCCCTGCGAATCGTAAGTACAATAGGGTTCAAGAATATTTCCAACCACATCAATAATTTTTACAAAGCGGACATTATTAATATCAAGGTTAGCAGAATCGGCCAATTCGGCCAGATCGAAAGGAGTACCATAACCCTGACGATATTTTCCTGCAAGGTTATTAATCTTGGTAGGATCCAATCCATCAAATCCACCGATCTGGGTAGATTCCTGTGTCAGTGATACCGATGGGAACCTTACGAAATGAGTACCATCGGAGCTTACTTCCACAAAAGCAAGTTCGAGAAAAGTATCGCTGAAACCATTTTCAAACACAGCAAAATCGAATCCATCCCCATTAACGATGGGACGGTCAAAGGTTAGTATGGCATAGCCACCATCACCTAAACTTGCTATATCCATAGAACTTTCCTTTGCCTGTCCCAAAACAATGGAAGGCGTTCCAAAAGAAGCATGATTGTAGCCTCCGTAAGTAACAGTAGGGTCGTCAATCTGGAGAAGACCTCTCTGTACCTGGCAACCGGTTGCCCAGGCTTTAAAAATTGTTGAATCCCATTTGATAGCCGTAGAGCCTTCCTGCCCGGCAGCGGGAGGATATTGGGCAAACAGCAAAATGGCTGAAAAAGTCAGTAAAATTGATAGCATAAATTTTTTCATTGTACGAAATTGTATTGATTAATAATTAATAATTTTTATAAGACAATATTCCTGCTTTGCAATGCAGGAATCCAGCTTTGCAAAAATTCAAATAAACCAAATAACAACCCGGTATAAACCAGGTCGCCGATAAGAGTATGGGAAAAGAATGGAAGTCCGGCTACGTAACAAGCCATTAGTCCTGCCTGGTTATGTGGATACATGGCAGTGGAAAACCATACGCCGAAATTGGAAACAACAAAGAATAGTACCGATGCCGAAAGACTTGCCACAAGCATGTTCTGCATTTTCACTTTCCGGATAAGAAGACCCGACAACAAAACGATGAGTGCAAAAGTCCCGTAAGTGAAATAAAAACCGTCGTAAAACAACACAAACTGGTGGTAATACGAGTAGTTTAGCAATATATCGCTTAGCCATAGCGAAGCGAGCGGAACAAGATAAGCCATATATCTTTTGGAATAATAGATTCCACCAAACAAGGCAATGGCTGTTACTGGTGAGAAATTGGGTGGATGAGGCAACAAGCGGCATAGTGCCGTTATCGCAATGATAAGCGCAATCATCCCGTTGCGAAGATGCAGATTTTTTCTTTTCTTCATACCTAATACATTTAAGTTAATTATGTTTATTTTAATATTTCCATAATCACATTGCTGTTTACAAGCTAACAAATAGCCATCAACACAATGGTAACTCAAATGGGAAAAAGAGAAGAAAAATAAAGAATGACAAGGTATATATATCCTTTATCCTTCGCCTTTCACCCGAAAGCTACGAATTGTTACATGCGGCAGGTCTTCTGGCTTGTTCTGTTTTAATCATGGCCTTCCCATCCCGAATACTCGGGACAGTGGCAGGAGGAGTGATTAAAACGATATAGAACTTACAGCTACGGGGATAGCTCCTGTTTTCCACAGGATTCCCTTTTAATCGGTTAAGAACCGTATGCAGGGCAAAAATACATTTTTCTTTTACTTCGTTGCGGCAATAAAAAAATAAAGATATTAACCAAGGGTTGTTAATATCGTTTCTTTTGCCGGAAAATAAAAAGGGATGGTCAATGCCACCCCTTTTATATCAACAATAAAATCCTTAAAACTTTTTAACAGCTTATTATTTATCTGACTTGTCAGTGTAAAAAATCAACATTTTTTACACCCTGAATTTTTTATAATCCTCTTTCATCCGTTGCAGGTCTGTAAGCCAGTCCTCGATATCGTTTTCGTGTTCCAGTTCTTCGTTAAGAATAGTTACCGCCATTTGATGCGTTGTAAAGTCCTTGCCATTGGTAAAATCGGCAATTTCCTGATAACGTTGTATGGCGCATCTTTCTCCTTTCAGGTTTTGCTCTAATATAACTTCGATATAAGGATCGGACGGTTCATCATACGTACAACGTGCAAGTTTGGTCCATTCTTTAGGATTTATTACCGGCGTTCCACCCAACTGAATGATACGGCCCACTACCAAAACGGCATGATTAAGTTCCTGGTTGGCATGAAGCAGTAATTCGGGTTCCACTTCACTTCTCATAGGTCCTTCCATTAATCGTGCACCTATCCAGTATTGGAAATAAGCAAGCCATTCTTCCGAAAGAGCGGCATTCAGCATTCCTAATAATTTTTCAACATCTACCGATGCTACTTTAATTGCTTGTTTTCCCATTTTTAATTAATTTTGGTTGATGAAACAATGTAATAAACAGCTTTGTCAGGGTTTTTCAAACCCTGACAAAGCTAAGTTTCTATTCTTTTTTACGTACCGGATTTTTAGCCGTTCCCACTACTACACCAAATCCCCATTCCTGGAGGGCTTCTTCGTTGCCACGGTAGGTTTCTAAAAGAATATTACGAACAGAAGTTAATAAATTGTACACCGTTCCGGGTGTCTCGGCGGTCTGTCCTTCGGCATAACCCAAAAAACTTTCCGATTCCTGCATCAGCTTTTCGCTGGCATCGCGTTGTTTAGCTGCTTCTCTGCGTTTGGTTTCGGCATCGCTTACAGCTATTCTCAGTGCATCTAACTTTTTAGAACCTTTTAAAGGGCTTTCGTCCCCTAACTCGGCACTTTTTTCCTCTATCCGCTTGCCTAAGGCTATCATTTTTTCAGCCTGCCGCAGGTAGAAATTAACAGTTACTGTTTTTTTTGACATAACAAAGCATTTTTATAAACGAATATGAAAACAAATATACAACATAAAAATGCAAATTTTGATTTTGCGTACAATTTTTTTATTCAAAAGCCCAAAAAAAGATGATTTTTTTCTGATTTTCTTAAAATTATCAGTAAATCTGAAAGTTGTATAACCAGTTTGTTTACTCAGACATCTGAGCCTCGAAGTCAGACGTCTGAACTGAAGAGTTTGATGTTTGAATCGGAGAGTTTGACGTCTGTATCGGAGAGTTTGATGTCTGAACCGGAGAGTTTGACGTCTGAATCTGTCAGTCACTCGTCCTCATCGCTATTTCGCAGGTGAAAATAGCTTGTTTCGGGGTCAATTTTTGAAAAAGGACGAGTAAGGAAGAGAGTCAGACGTCTGAGGGAGAAAGTCAGTCGTCTGAGGAAGGGGGTCAGATGTCTGAGAAGCAAAATCAGGCAACCAAACATCTTATTCAAACAACAGCGTACTTAATCAAACGGACAATGCCTGCGATGGGCATTAACAATAAAAGTATAAAATGTGAATATTTAAATTAAGTTTTGATTTGCCTTTACAGGTATTTTTTATTTTACTAAATTTATCTAAGTTCATTGTCAATTCTTTTCAGCTTGTCATCTTCCGAAACGGCAACAAAAACAAATCTGCCCTCAATTACTTTTTCCCGTTTTTCGCCATACATTTCTTCAGCAAAAATGCCCACATTTATAATCAGTTTAATATGGTCGGCTTTTTCAATTTTTCCGATAAGTTCGATAATTGTATTGCTATTTACAGGTTTTAAAAATCTGATTTTTTCAATGGATGCCGTAACCATTTTTGTCCGGGTATAACGTGTAGCCGTAATATAAGCCACTTCATCCATCCATTGCATCGCTTTCCCTCCAAATAATGTGTTGTGATTATTCAGATCGCCGGGATAAATAACTTTACATTGCCTTGTTTCTGATTGATTTATTCTTTCTTCCATTAGGTTAAAAAATTATTCAGCAATATTAAAAAAATTATTTGAATTGAACAAATGTTCATTATCTTTGCATCGTAAATGAAAAACTAAAGGAGATGGAAAATCGTTACTTGCTTCACCTGTTGCTGATACCATTTGCACTTTTTGTTGAATATGTGATATTTATAATCGTTGGGTGTGTAGCCTTCGCTTGCGGAATAAAAGATGGCTTTTTTTGCGGCGCTTATTGTATTGCGGGCAAAATAGCTTTACTAATAACAGGACTATTCTTTGTTACTTTGCTGTGTTTTGATATTAAAAAAATACGCAAAAAAAATAAATTATGCCAAGACCAAAAAGAGAACGACTAATATGTAACCCACCTCAGATGCAGGGATTTCGTCCTTTCGGCATTCCGATGGACAAAATAGAAACCGTAACCCTGACATTTGACGAGTATGAAAGTATAAACCTGCTGGATTATAAATTAATGAATCAGGAACAGGCGGCAGAAAAGATGAATGTATCTCGCCCTACACTTACCCGTATTTACGAAAGTGCAAGACGAACCATTGCCCAGGCATTTATTGAAGGGAAAGCAATCGTTATTGAAGGAGGTAATGTGTATTTTGAACAGGATTGGTTTCGTTGCAAAAAGTGTTTTAAACTGATAAGCGGAATAGAAAATCATATCAAGTGTAAAAATTGTTCTGCATTTGGTAACGATGAGCTTGTACAATTAAATCATAAAAAAGATGAATAATTCGGATTATTTTTCTTTGTTACAAAAAGATATCCGTTTCAGGGAAGGGTTGAATGCCTGCATCGATTGCGGAACGTGTACAGCCATTTGTCCGGCAGCCCAGTTTTACGATTACGATCCGCGTATAATTACCGATACCGTCCAAACCCGCGATAATAATAAAATAGAAGAATTGCTGAAAAGCGATACCATTTGGTATTGCGGTGAATGCCTCTCCTGCAAAACACGTTGTCCGCGCGGAAATACCCCTGGATACATCATCCAGGCATTAAGAGCCTTGTCTGTAGAAACAGGATTGTTTGCCGAAAGCGAAAAGGGCCGGCAGCAACTGGCAATTAAAAGAACAGTAGGCGAGAGCATCCTGAAATTCGGTTATTGTGTTTACATTGACGATGTGGATACCCAAATGTATCCTGAGCAAGGTCCGGTATGGGATTGGCTGAAAAACAACCGTGAAAAAATACTGGAACGTACCGGCGCAAATTATAAAGGAAATGGTTCAGGTACTTTGCGGTTAACCCCGGAAGAATCGCTTGCCGATCTGAAAAAGATTTTCGATGCTACCGGCGCAAGTCAGCGGTTCGAAACCATAGAAAAATATTCAGAAGAAAAGGCAAAGCAATTAGGCATTCCTTTCGGAAAAGGCAAGGATAACAAATACTTTGAATCTGTTTACGAAGATAGAATAGAAGATGAATAAAAAGGATCCGAAATATGGCTGGGCTGATTATCAGAAAGAAATTGCTGACGATCATTATTATTTTGCCCGCAGTTGCATCCGTCAGAACTTTTTCCCGGCAGCAGAAGGGATTTTCCTTGATATTGTCCGAAACGAACTTGGAAAAGATATTTACGACGATGCTCTTCAGACTACCTGCACCGGCATAGCTTACCATTCCGGCATTCTTCCGTTGGAAACCATCATGACCGTGGTCGCCCGGCAGTTTGCCCTGATGACGGAAGCCGGATATGAAAACTACGTTTGTTCCTGCGTAACATCCTTTGGTATTTATTCCGAAATGCTGGAAATATGGGAGAAGAATCCGGAGAAACTGGAAGAAACAAGGAAAGTTTTAAAAGAAACTACGGGAAAAGAATTTGCGATTCCCAAAAACATGGTACACGCCAGCGATTTGATATACAAATTCCGGAACGAGATAAAAGCCAAGGCGAAATACCGCCTTGTAAACAAGCAAAGCGGCAAACCATTAAAAGTAGTTGACCATGTAGGTTGCCATTATGCCAAAATATTTCCTGCAAGGGGGGTTGGTGGTGCCGAATTTCCGGAAGTACTCTCCGGATTGATAGATACCTGGGGTGGCACACAAGTAGATTATCCTGAAAGAAGGCATTGCTGTGGATTCGGCTTTCGCCAATATTTAGTAAAGGCAAATCGAGGTTATTCGGTGGCTAATTCCAAACGTAAGCTGGAAAGCATGCAGTCCTATCATCCAGACCTGATTATTGCCAATTGTCCCGGATGTACTTTTTTCCTCGACCGCTGGCAATATACCATCGCAGAAATGGAAGGAAAAACTTACGGCGAAAATGGCTATGGCATTCCGGTGCTTACCTACGAAGAGCTTGCCGCTTTACTGCTCGGGTACAATCCTTGGAATGCCGGTCTGCAACTGCATCAGGTTTCGGTAGAACCGTTGCTTGATAAAATTGGCATAGCTTACAACCCGGAAGATAAATATAAAGGCAAAAATGGAGAATATCTTGGAGTGCCGGCAAAACCTGAAATTTTAAAAGTTTATTAAATCATCTAATAAAATCAACTATGGAAGTAACATTCGACGGCGGCAAAGTAATCACCGCACACATAAATGGTCATATCATCAGGACTGACCAACCTGAAAAAATTGGAGGAACCAATACTGCACCTACACCTTTTGATCTTTTTTTAGCTGCCATCGGCACCTGTGCTGGTATTTATGTAAAATCGTTTTGCGACATGCGTAAAATACCAACCGAAGACATAAAAATCGTTCAAAATGCCGATTACAATCAGGAAACTGGTTTACCGACAAATATACAAATTGAGATTCAGTTACCGGAAAGTTTCCCGGAAAAATACATCAACGCTGTAGTAAATGTAGCTGAACAATGTAAAGTAAAAAATACAATTAAAAGTCAACCTAAAATAACTGTTAACACTTCAAAAATTTAAAAATCAATGAATATTAAAGAAACAGGTTTCAATACCAAATTAATTCATGGTGCTGAGATTGAAGATCCGTTTGGCTCAGCAACAGTACCCATTTACCAAACATCCACATTTGCCTTTTCGAGTGCAGAAGAAGGAGCAAAATGTTTTTCCGGTGAAAGTGATGGATACATTTATACCCGGATAGGAAATCCAACAATCGATGCATTGGAACGCCAGATAGCTTTATTGGAAAATGGATTCGGAGGCATTGCTGTAAGTTCGGGAATGGCAGCAGTAAATGTTATTTATCAGGCATTTCTCGCACATGGCGATCACATGGTAAGTACTGATGCGGTTTATGGTCCTTCGCGTGCTATCATGGAAAATCATTATCCAAAGTATGGTGTGGAAAGCACCTATCTTAACACCACAGATATAAAAAACATAGAAAAAGCATTTCGTCCCAACACCAAATTACTCTACATAGAAACACCTGCCAATCCCACCATGGATATTACTGATTTGGCTGCCTGTGCCGAAATAGCACACAAACACAATGCACTTTTGGTAGTAGATAATACTTTTTGTAGTCCTTACCTGCAAAATCCATTAAAATTTGGCGCCGATATTGTTTTCCATTCCATGACAAAATTTATCAACGGACATGCCGACGTTGTAGCAGGAATCATTGTTGCAAAAGAAAAAACAATTTATACAAAGCTTCGTGCTATGATGGTAAATCTGGGTTGCAATATGGATCCTCACCAGGCATTTCTGGTAATGAGAGGTGTAAAAACATTAGGTATCAGAGTGGAACGCGCTACCAACAATGCGGAAAAAATAGCTTTGTTTCTGGAAAAACATTCGAAAGTAGCCTGGGTAAAATATCCTGGATTACATTCTCATCCACAATATGAATTAGCTAAAATCCAGATGGAGTCCGGCGGTTCAATGATCAGTTTTGGGCTGAAAGGTGGCTATGATGCTGCTAAAATACTAATGGACAATGTACATCTTGCATTATTAGCCGTTTCGCTTGGTGGGGTGGAAACATTGATTCAGCATCCTGCTTCCATGACGCATTCCAAAGTATCCAAAGAGGGCAAAATTAAAGCAGGTATTACCGACGACCTGATTCGTTTTTCCGTAGGAATAGAAGATGTAAATGATATTATAAATGACTTGTCTAATGGTTTAGATAAGTTATAATTCTAAACTTATGCCACATTTAAACGGAAGCGGTCCCGAAAATGAAGGATCCAAAACAGGTCGAAAACTTGGCAAATGCCATAAAACGGAAAAAGAACAAAGCGAAATTGGCGTTCTTGGAAAAGGCATGGGAAAACGTCGTCATTCCGGAGATGGAGGAGGTAAAGGTAAACGATTAAAATACAACAAATAAAATAATCAATTAAATTCAAATAAAATGAAAATAGCAGTTCCTTTAACAGAAAACAAACAAATTGATGACCATTTTGGCCATTGTGAATATTACGGAGTTTATACTGTCTCAGATAGCAAGGAAATTACGGACATGCAAATACTTCCATCACCACAGGGTTGTGGTTGCAAATCAAACATTGCAATGGAACTTGCCGGAGATGGCGTAACGGTAATGCTTGCCGGAGGAATGGGCGAAGGTGCCGTTAACGTACTTGACAATTTCGGGATAAAAGTTATCCGTGGCTGTTCGGGCGACGCAACAGAGGTTGTAAAAATGTTTATTTTGGGCAATCTTACCGATAGCGGAATAAGCTGTATGCAGCACGAACATCACAATGGCGAAGGTCATAGTTGCCATAATGATTAATTTACAATTTCTAAATTAAAAAAGGACGCTTTGTTTAGTAGCGTCCTTTTTTTGTAGAACAAACGTTTATATCTTCTATCCCTTCCTTTTCTCGTATAGAATCTCCCATGTATCCTTTAATATAAAAACCAAATTGGTAGGCTTTATTGATTTTTTTCCTATTTTTACACCGGATTTAAAATTTAATCCAAATTTAATATAATCAAGTCATTATTCATGGAACTCGAATTCGAGAAAATTTTAGAGAAAACCCGCGAATTTACTTACGATAAAGGGATAAGGAAGATGTCGATGGACGACATTGCAGATTTCCTGGGCGTCTCAAAAAAAACACTTTATAAATACGCAAAAAACAAAGCGGAACTGGTAAACAAAGTTCTGGATTTTGAACGCGAAGGCTTTAGGATAATTTTTGAGGAATATAATTTTGAAGGCGTAAATGCCATCGATATACTGATGATCGTAGGCAAAGAAATCAGCAAACGGTTCAAGCAGGTGAATCCTATGGTAACTTATGAGCTTCAAAAGTATTATCCAGCGCTTTATCAAAAGCACTTTGAAAAGCGTATCGATTTTATTTATGAAAAAATCAAGATCAATATCGAAAAGGGCATCTGCCAGGGCATGTATCGCAACGATTTAAGTGTGGAATTAGTCGCCCGTTTATACATCAGCCGGTTGATCGACCTGCTCAATCCCGAATTTTTTCCACCGGATAAATTCTCGTTTCCGGTTCTTTTCGACGTTATGTTCGATAATTTTGTACGAGGAATTGCAAATCCAACCGGCATAGCTTATTACGAGCAAAAGAAACAAGCCCTTAATTTAAAGTAGCAAATCCCTTACAGGCAATAACTGAAGAAGCTCACCTGTAAAGATGAGCTTCTTTCTTTTTAGGACTTTTCCACCTGCTATTTTATCACTAAAAACTTTTTGGTATCGGTTGAATTCTTCACTTTAAGCCTGTAGAAATAAATACCTGGCAATAAACTTTGGGCATTAATTTTTACAACATACTCGCCTGGAGCAAAATGTTGATTAACAACGGTCATAATGTATCTGCCCGTAGAGGAGAAAATATCAACAAACACTTTGCCTGAATTAGCTATACGAAAAGGAATGGCAGTAGATTCATTTACCGGATTAGGAAAATTAGGAAGCAATTCGTTTTGAGATGGAAAATCAGATGAAATTGTTTCAATAGCCGATGGCATAAGTCCATGAGGTCCCGGAGAAGTTGGCGTTACGCCATGGCAAACCGAACATTTTCGTAATGTTCCCCTGAATCCTTGTAAAGCGATATTCTGAACATTGTCGTTAGGTTGCGTAGTTGGCTGAACAGCATGAGGTGAACCATGACAGGCGCTACAATACAAGCCGGCATGTCCATGCGACTGCCTGTATAATTTACCAGTTTCGGGAGCATAATTATCACCATGGCAGGAAGCCTCCCCGCATGACGGTTCCTGCAACCAGGGTTGTCTACCGTTTTCAATAGTTTGAGCTACATTAGCTACATCGCCATGGCAATTTTGGCAGGTCATACCGGCTGTATGCATGGTATCGCGAAAACATTGAGTATTTGGTCCGGGATGGCATTTATAGCAATCGTTGGTTTTATTCTTATGTTTATCGTGCATTACGAATGAAAATGATGGTACATCCGGTTGTCCGGGCAAACCCAGAGCATTATCGGCATGACAATTGGCACAAAGCACCGGAGGAGTCAAATTAGCATCTTCATGTTCGTTGATAATTGACGTTTCGCTACTATGACATCCTGAGCTTAAGCAATTAATTTCATTAGAAACGGGTATCACCGATTGAGTAGAAGCTAAAAGATTATTCGACCCATCATACAATTTTATTAAGGTAAGCTGGTACGGATTTTCTGTAACCAGATTGTTATCCTGATAAGGAGTAATGGGTATTCCGTCCACATGATAAACATTATTTCCGGCATCCAAAGCCATATTTCCAGTTAATCCGGCTCCGGTTAATCCGATATTAGGTGCAAGTGGAACCCCAAATAATTGTTGGGCAAACGTCCAGAAATTAGTTTTCCCTACCGAATACGTATTCCCGGGAATTTCGTAAGTAATACTCACATTACTGGTAATAAGTTGAGGCAGATTAGTAGCGTCTCCTTTTTTAACAACCTGTGATTTCTGATTGTTGTAGGGAGGAAGAATTGCCAGATTGGAAAAATCTTTATTGGCACAATGCATTCCCAGATCGTTCCAGGCCAGAATCAAAAATTCATTGCTTTGAATTCCCGCAAAAATCATAGGAAACAAGGCAACGATGAATAAAATAGTAAGTTTTTTTCTCATAATCAATTATTTAAATTAATATCTATTTAAAGGCAACTATGTCTATACATTTCCCAGTGTAAATATACTATTAATTTTGGGATTTTCGTTAAAAAACTAAAAATAATAAACAAATAAAAAAGCCCCGTAAACTATACGAGGCTTTTATTCTTACAATTAAATGCCGTTTATTCATACTTTATAGCCGTAACCGGATTTTCGGAAGCGGCTTTTATGGAATGGAAACTGATGGTGGCCATGGCAACAATCCAGGCAAGCATGCCCGAAAGGAAAAAGATAAACCAGGTTTGGTTCACATGATAGGCAAACTGTTGCAACCAGAGACCTAACGCATAAAAAGCAATAGGCGTTCCAATAATAAAAGCAACCACAATCAACAAGGTAAATTCCTTATAGAACATATTTGCTATCTCCATCAACGACGATCCCAATACTTTACGGATGCCAATCTCTTTGGTCCGGCGTTCAGCAGTGAAGGAAGCCAGCCCCAGCAAACCCAACAAAGCAATAAAAATAGAAATCACTGAGAAAACGGTAAATATCTTGTTAAGTTTAGCTTCCGCCTGATACGATTCGTCAAAATTCTGATCCAGGAAATAATATTCAAAGGGATTTTTAACGCCATATTTTCCCCACACCGACTTGATGAAATCGAGTGCAGCCGGTTTATTTTCCGGTTTAATCCTTATGTTTAACGCAAAACCAGGTCTCTTGGTCAAAAACATAACAATGGGTTCTATTTTATTGTGAAGCGAAGCATAATTAAAGTCCTTTACTACTCCAATCACTTTTGTGTTACGGTCGGCCGTGCCGTCCAACTCAATACCATACTGGATTTTTTTACCTAAGGCATTATCGCCCCAGCCTAACTTTTTTGCCGCCGTTTCGTTAATGATTACTCCTTCTTTAAGATCGGTTCCCATATTTTTATCAAAGTTCCGCCCTTTTACCAGTTTCATTTTCATCAGAGGAATATAATCATAGTCAATCTGGAAATTATTCAGCGCCAACTCCTGCATCTTACTTCCGTTTTCTACTCTCATCACCTGTATTGAACGTATTTTACCAGGAACACCGGTGGAAGCGCTTACCGCTTCAATAGCAGGATTCTGAAGCAATTCCTCCCTGAATGCCGGTATCTTTTTTACAAAAACCGTATCCTGAATTTCCGCCACTACTATATTTCCCTTATCAAAGCCTAAATCTTTTGTCTTCATATAACGCAACTGCCGGCTAACAGTCAGCGTGCCGATAATCATCATTATCGAAATAACAAACTGAAACACGACCAGTGTTTTGCGAAGATAGCCACTGTTTCTTCCCGAATCAATTTTTCCTTTAAGAACACGCGCCGGCATAAACGAGGACAGATAAAATGCGGGATAACTTCCCGAAACCAATCCGACAACCAAGGTGATGGCAATAATCCCTATGAAAATAAAAGGATTGGAAAAAACTCCAAAGGTGAGATGCTTGTCGGATAATTCGTTGAACAAAGGAAGGAGCAACTGGATAAAAGCCAAAGAAATAATCAGTGAGATGAAGGCGAGTAATACCGATTCGCTTAAAAACTGACGGCTCAACTGTGCCCTAAAGGCGCCCAATACTTTACGGATACCTACTTCTTTGGCGCGGTTGGCGGAACGCGAGGTAGCCATATTCATATAATTGATGGAGGCTATCAGGAGAATAAACAAGGCGACAAAAGAAAAAATATAGACATACGACATGCTACCTCTGGGCAAATCGCCTTCCAGGTTTTTGGTGCTAAGATGTATATCGGCAAGATTGGTTGTTATCAGTTTAAAGTCGGCATTGATTTGCTTGCCTAAAGGTTCCATGTATTTTTTGTTAAAAGCAGGAAACTTGGCATGGATATTTTTGATATCGGCATTTGGCTTCAGCAGGATATAGCTGTAAATACCCACATTCCAGAATGCTTCCGGTTTAAGGCTGTTAAATTGGTCTTTTCCATATACCTTAGCTATCGTTGCCATAGAGGTGAGGGCATCGTATGTAAGATGAGTATTTCCGGGAAGGTCTTTAATGACGGCAGTAACCTTATAATTCATATTGTCCCCGTCGCGCAGCACTTCGCCTAAAGGATTGGCTTCACCAAAATATTTTTTGGCAAAACTTTCGGTAACCACCATGGTATTGGGTTCGGTAAGTGCGTTGTCGGGCGAACCTTTCAGAAATTCACAGGTAAACACTTTAAAATACGAGGAGTCAGCTGAGTAGATTTTCTTTTCATAAAACTCCTTGTTTTTGTACCTGATAAACATATTGCCATTATCCACAATGCGGGCATATTGTTCAATTTCCGGATATTCAATTTTCATTGCCGGAGCAATGGGAACAGAAGTAACGGCAAACTTGTCGTGTTTTTCGGATATTCTGAAATCGGATTCAAGGCGGTAAATGCGTTTATAATTTTTATTATACTTGTCAAAGGAGAGTTCATCCTGGATATAGAGCAGGATAAAAATGGTAGATATCAACCCGATAGAAAGTCCAAGGATGTTTAATACGGAATAAAACTTATTACGGGTAATATTCCGAAGGGCGCTTTTTAAATAATTATTGATCATGGGTGCAGATATTAAACGAAGAAACGTTCCTTGATATTTTCAGTTACAATCTGTCCATCGAACAGGCGGATGATGCGCTTGGCATACTCGGCATCGCGTTGGGAGTGAGTAACCATAATGATGGTCGTACTGTTATGATTAAGACTTTCGAGCAGGTTCATCACCTCTTCGCCGTTAGCGGAATCGAGGTTACCTGTAGGTTCGTCGGCAAGGATAAGATGTGGCCTGGCAACCACCGCACGGGCAACCGCCACCCTTTGCTGCTGACCACCCGATAACTGCAAAGGAAAATGTTTTTTACGGTGGGCAATCTGCATTTGTTCCAAAACCTCCTCTACCCTCTTGCGACGTTCGCTCGCTGAAAAGCCCAAATAAATTAATGGCAATTCCACATTTTCGAATACATTGAGCTCGTCGATCAGGTTGAAACTCTGAAAAACAAAACCAATATTCTGCTTACGCAAATTGGCCCGCTGACGTTCGGAAAAGGTGGAGACTTCTTTATCAAGAAAAAAGTACTGGCCTGACGAAGGGTTGTCGAGTAATCCAAGGATATTGAGCAATGTAGATTTTCCACATCCCGATGGCCCCATAATGGCTACAAATTCGCCCGGTTCAATACGGAATGACACCTGGTTAAGCGCCGTGGTTTCTACTTCATCGGTACGGAAAATTTTGGAAAGGTTGAGTGTTTTAATCATGGGTTAACTTTTTATTGAAGAATAAAAGATGCCTGTTAGACGAATCTTCAAATAAAAAGTTACAAAAACTTGCTGGTTCTCGACTATCGACAAGGTGGAGAAGGCAGGAAGCTGTAGGCAGTTAAACGAAGCAAAATTTCAACTTGCCAAGGGTCAATAAAATATCAGACCATTCAGAATCTTGAAGAAAACAAACCAATGGCTAATCGCCAATTGCCTTTTGTAACCACGGAACATCTTTCAATCACAAATCGTAATTCGTACATCGTAATTCGTAATTCGTAATTGTTAGTAGGCTCTTTTGTTTCGTCCTTCAATATAATTGATAAAAGCCTGGTTCACTACCTTATTTCCTCCGGGAGTCGGATAATTACCGGTAAAATACCAATCGCCCAGATGATTCGGGCAAGCTTCGTGCAGATCTTCTATAGTTTGATACACTATCCTGACGTTCGTTTTCACCTCTTTTGAGGTAACCAATTGAGCTATTTTTTCGGAAATCTGGTCGGCGGTAAAGGGACGGTAAATATCTTTTACATGATTGATAATTTGTTCCTTTGGAAGATTTTCCTGAGCCTTCGACTTCGTATAAACTTCGTTGATTATATTTTCCTGGTGAGTATCCTTCAGCAGTTCGATAGCCGCATTAAAAGCAATAAAGTCGTTGAGTTTTGCCATATCAATACCATAGCAATCGGGATAACGTATCTGAGGAGCCGACGAGGCAATGACAATCTTAACGGGTCCCAGCCTGTCGAGGATACGTATAATACTTTGTTTTAAAGTCGTGCCACGAACGATGGAATCGTCGATCACCACCAGGTTATCCACGCCCCGGCGGACGATGCCGTAGGTGATATCGTAAACATGGGTTACCAGATCGTCGCGTTGTTTATCCTGAGTGATGAAAGTTCGGAGTTTAATGTCCTTAACCGCCACTTTTTCCATCCGCGGGGTCAGCGAAAGGATTTTATCAAGCAGTTCGGGAGTTAATTTTCCCTGGGATTCTAATATTTTGTCTTTTTTAATTTTGTTACAAAAAACGTCCATTTCCTTCATCATACCATAAAAAGCCACGGCAGCCGTGTTGGGAATATAGGAAAAGACCGAATTTTCGATGTCGTAGTCAATGGCTTTAAGGATAGAGGGGCAAAGCAGTTTACCCAATTTTTTACGTTCCTTGTAAATATCGGCATCCGTACCCCGTGAAAAATAGATGCGCTCGAACGAACAAGCCTTCTTTTCATTGGGCTGATGGCAAAGCACTTCATTCACCGAACCATTCTTTTTGATTATTAAAGCATAGCCCGGCTTTATTTCTTTTACCGATTCCTCAGAAATATTGAAAGCCGTTTGAATCACCGGACGTTCCGAAGTTACCACGGCTACCTCGTCGTCGTGATAATAAAAAGCGGGGCGTATGCCCGAAGGATCGCGAATGACAAAGGCATCGCCATGACCAACCATGCCAGCCATAACATAGCCTCCATCCCAGTAGGAACATGCTTTGGTTAATATTTTCTGAATATCGAGGTTGTCGGCGATGAGTTGCGAAATATCTTTTTTGGCATGCCCCTGATTCTTAAATTTGCGGTAAAGATCTTCGTTTTCCTCGTCGAGAAAATGACCAATCTTTTCAAGGACTGTAAGCGTATCGGTGGTTTCAACCGGATGCTGGCCCAATTCGATTAGCTTTTCGAAAAGTTCATCCACATTGGTCAGGTTAAAGTTCCCCGCCAAGGCTAAATTTTTGGTCATCCAGTTATTGAAGCGAAGCACCGGGTGAAGGTTCTCAATTTTATTCCGTCCAAACGTTCCATAGCGAAGGTGTCCAAGGAATAATTCGCCGGTAAATTCCACATTTTCCTTAAGCCAGTCAACATCCTGCAAACGTTGGGGGTTCTTTTCTTTTATCAGATTTATCTTATCATAAACGCCCTTAAAAATATCGTCGATGGGCTGGGCAGAATTGGAACGAACGCGGTTGATGTATTTGATTCCCGGCTTCAGATCGAATTTGATATTGGAAATCCCTGCGCCATCCTGACCACGATTGTGTTGCTTTTCCATCAAAAGATGAAGTTTGTTTAAGCCATATAAGGAGGTTCCGTATTTTGCCTGATAAAATCCCAGAGGTTTTAATAATCGTATTAATGCTATGCCACATTCGTGTTTAATGTGTTCGCTCATTGCTGGTTTTGGATTAAGAAATTATATTATTTTTACCAATAATTTTTTTGAAAAGAAAGTACAAAATTAGTCAAAAAATCGGTAAGGCATTTCTAAAAATCACGCTTATGATTCCATTTGTTTATCAATATTCGTCACCCGTTGGTTTACTTGAGATTTCAGGAAATGAAAACGGGATAGAATCCATTTTATACGATTCCGGAAGCAATCATACGGTAACAATTGTTCAGGGTTTGCTTAAGGAATGTATTGAACAACTGAATGAATATTTTGCCGGTAAACGAAAAGTTTTTGATTTGCCGCTGAATCCGCAGGGGACCGATTTCCAGAAAAGAGTGTGGGCTGAACTGCAAAAGATACCCTACGGAAAAACGGTAAGTTATCTTGATATTGCGCGCAACATAGGCGATGCCAACAGTACCCGCGCCGTAGGAAACGCCAATGGAAAAAACAAACTGAACATTCTTATTCCCTGTCATCGCGTGATAGGTATCAACGGAAAGCTTACTGGCTACGGCGGAGGCTTATGGCGCAAAAAATGGCTGCTTGAACTGGAAATGGAGAACAGCCACGAAGGATTGTTTGGAAATTAAGCCCGGTTAACATCTGATCATTTCAGAAAATATGGGAGAATACACTGAATAGGGTAAATCTCTCCAGATATAATTTGTTTTATACTCCCGAATTGTGCTTTATGGGGATGAGATGATGGAGTTACAACCATAAATTGCCAATTTACTATCGGAAAATGTATGGTTACAATAGGAATATCCACAGTCACTATAGGAATATATTAATTTACAATCACTAGTGATGCGTTAACTTTTTAAAATTAGTTGTAAATAATTGATATAAAAACAAATATAATCGTTCTTTGATTTTTTGATTTGAATTGACCTGTAGTTTTGCACTTTTTTAAGTGCATGATTATGAATTCAGGTAAGTATGTATTTGCCCAGCTTTTACAATTTGTCAACAGGTATGAGTTTGAAAAATGTGTAAATCGGTATAATGGTGATCACAGGATCAGAAATTTGAATTGTTGGAACCAGTTTTTACAACTTTTCTTTGGTCAACTGACTTCTCTTAATTCATTACGTGATATTTGTTTATGTCTGAAAGTTCACAAGAAGAAGCTCTATCATTTGGGTATTAAGCAACATGTTGAACAATCAACTTTATCGCGGGCAAATGAAAATCGTAATTGGCACATATTTGCTGATTTTGGAGAGTATCTGATAAAACTGGTAAGACCTCTTTATCAAGATACCCCAATCCCCAATATCGATATTGACAATGATGTGTTTGCTTTAGATTCGACGACGATATCGCTTAGCATCAAGTTGTTCCAATGGGCACATGGAAAATACTCACGGGGTGCAATAAAAGTCCATACCTTGCTTGATTTGCGGGGTAGCATACCGACCTTTATCCTTATTACCGATGGTAAATACCATGACAGCAACACACTTGATGAGATCATTCCAATCCCTAATGCTATTTATTTGATGGATAAGGCTTATGTCGATTTTCTCGCATTGTACAATATCCATAAAGTAGGGGCATATTTTGTAACCAGAGCAAAAATATCGCTCAATTATATTGAAATCGAAAGAAACTTCAATATTGATGACTCATCGGGGTTAAGAAGTGATAAAACCATCAAACTTAATGGGTATAAGTCTAAAAAACTTTACCCGGAGAACTTTCGGCTTGTTGAATATTACGACCAAGAAAAAGCCTTATTGCTCGTGTTTTTAACCAACAATTTTGACATATCAGCCCTTGAAGTTGCACGTTTATACAAAAATCGATGGCAAATAGAAGTGTTTTTCAAATGGATAAAGCAGAATCTCACCATCAAAAGATTATGGGGGCACTCAGAAAATGCAGTAAACATTCATATATGGGTGGCTATCTGCACTTATCTGATTGTAGCATATATCAAGCATTCACTCAAAACCAACTTGTCGGTTTACGAAATAATGCAAATTTTGGGAATATCTGCTTTCGATAAAACTTCAGTTAAGGAACTGCTTACCGAGGTACAAGTCAATCAAAATGTGAAAGAACAATACGATTTATTTTGTGATTAATTTTAACGCATCAGTAGTGATTTACAATCAGGAATTATCTGCTTCCAATAAAATTATACAGGATTGCAATAAGGATATATTAATTTACAATAAAGATTTTAAGAGTTACGATACGGATTTAAAGAGTTGTAATAAAGAAATATCCATTTGCAATTAAAATATCTCCCCTTTTAATAAAAATATACGCTCTAAAAATAGAAATCTCCATGCTTCCAATAGAAAATACCGGTGATTAATCGGAAATAATTCGATGAATAATACCTGATTGGATTAAAATAGTAGTCTTAACCGGAGTTCGTAATCATAATCTCATTGTAAAAATAAAAATGATGTAATGATAAATTAATTACACAGAGAACCACAGAGAATTCACAGAGTTACACAGAGAAGTGTTCATTTCTTAATTCGCATTATCATGCCAGGATTAGCCAATCTGTTTATTGTTAATAAATCACACTCAATTGTTAATAAATATTTTATGTTTTTGGAAACAGATTTTTTAAAAAATGATTAATTTTGAGTAGTTATTTTTATTTATGTGTGTTTCAATGCAATTTATTTTAAACCATAAAGGAAACGAAGGACTATACTAAGATCTCAAAGGGTTTTGTTCAGCCAAAGATATGTTTAAACCAACCTTAATTTAAAATGATTTAGCGATGAGAAAGAGATTGGAAAATAAATTTAAAATGATCCTGACGGTATTACAAATACTATCTGACCGGGAAGAGCTATGGGAAACTAATGCCCCGATGAAAACGGCCGTAACGGAACTGGATAAAGGCAAGGGAAAAGTGGAAAAACTGATCCAAAAGCAGGAAATGCTGAAACAACCCTCGGGTGATGCAAAACTGAATCAGAAAAAATTAGTTGCCGACCTTTTGTTACCTATCATCGGAGCTATTTTTGCATGGGCGGTAGATACTAATAACGAAGAGCTGAAGCAAAAATTTAGTTTAAGCAAAAAGAACCTGCTCAAGGGACGCGAAATGGTGGTTGTTGAACGCTTGCTGGGAATTCTCGACATGATTACTCCGTATGCCGAATCACTGATTCCTTATGGTATTACTAAGGAAATGATTACGGAATGTTATTCGGCAATTATGCTGTTTAAAGCAATGCTTCCAAATAGTCGTGAAAAACAGAAAGTGTTAAAAACGGTTACCTGGCAATTGAAAAATGAAATTGATGACTGTGTGGTTACTCTTGAGGAACGTATTGATAAAATGATGCTTAATTACAAAATGCCACAGCCCGATTTTTATACTGAATATACCAATGCAAGGATTATCGGCGGATGGGAAAAGAAAGAAGAAGATAATTAGCTAATTAGTTAATGTGATAATTAGCTAATGTGATAATGAAAATCAGAATATTTGAAAGATTGAAAGATAAGGATTTTATTAACTGATATAAAAGCATAGTAAATAATGTCCGGGATGTAAATCTTAATTTAAAAAACAAAGATGACATGATTATTAAGCAGAATTATTGCCGTCCCATTTATGGGACGGATAAAAAGTGGACAATCAAATTGGCTTTAGCCAGACAAAAGAAAAGAAAATGTGGCTAAAGCCTTAATTAATTTATTTTTCTAATTCCGTTGACTAAAGTCAACAGCAATTTACATGACTATTCAACAGTATGTATAAAATCTTATTTCAAATTCAGGCCATTACATTCAGTTACTATACACTATATTGAAAATGGAATTGATTAAAAGTATATTTGAAAAATGATGGGCAGGAAAGTAGTAAAACTATAAAGATTAGTACTCAATATTATAATAAAGGATATTAATAAAATAAAAGATCCTTTAGATATTTAAAATATTTTTACATTTGTGAATGAAAAACAATAACTAATTATAAGATAACAGCTATAATGATGGTTATACAATCTTAGTAAACATTTAAAAAAAAATATAGCATTATGATACAAAGATTTAGATTTATTATTATAGTATCAATTATAATGATTTTGGGGATTATGAATTTATACTCACAAAAGAATAAGTTTGTTCCAAAATATAGTACAATAATTTTATCCAATAAAGGTGCTGATATGCTAAGACAATGTTCTCGTGCAGCTCCCGATACGGTTGATAGTTTTTTTAATTTGACTTCAAATGATGTACAAAAATTAGAGAATAACTTTAAAAAAGTATTAAAAATAAAAGCAAAAGATTGTTGCTTATTGAATGGTATGATTAAAAATATCAAAAATTATTGTTTCCAGTATGTAGGATTCGTTATTAATAATAAAAAATATATTTATATTAATGCCCTTCAAATGGAATCAGTGCAAGACTTAAAAACTATTTATAAAGACTGGAAGACTAGTCCAATTATTATCTGTGATGGTGGAAATTCTTTTTGGGGAGTAATATATGATTTAGAAACTGGATTATTTACTCAACTTTCTATAAATGGAGTTGGTTGACCATGTAAAATAAAAAATATTTGCTAATCGAATTCTAAGCCCAACTAAATATTTTTTATTTTTATACTGTCGAATAATAACCGATGATGATTTTTAAATCAAGCCAATGGGAATTTGTAATTCTGCAAAAAGAATTGAAAATATAAAACAGAAAATTATAAATTCCACTCAGCCGAGGAACATGTAACCAAGTTAGCTCCAAAATTAAAAAATGTCGCTATCATGAAATATTGTATTATTTGTAGAGAACTAAAAGATGATTTCAAGGATGAGCATGTAATTCCTGATTCTATTGGTGGATATTATCATATTTATAATGTTTGTAAAAAATGTAATTCAAATCTTGGAGAAAAAGTTGATACAAAACTGATTAATCATAAATTTATTGAATTTCAAAGGCATTTATTAAAATTAAAAGGTAAAAAAGGACATATCCCAAATCCATTTGAAGGTACACATCAGTTAGAAAATGAGCCAGAGCAAAAGGTTAAATTAGAGTATAATAATGGTGTATTTCAACCATATTTACTGCCAAAGATAAAGGATGATGATTTAATTGAAAATGGATTTACAATAGTTATTGATAAAAGAGATAAAGATAAAGCGCAACAAATAATAGATAAAATATTATCTCGTCATGGAATTCCTAAAGATAAAGTAAAAACTGAATCATGGATTGAAAATGAATCAAAACCAATAATTCATATTCAACAAGCAATTGACATTAAAGATTTTAAAATCGGGATATTAAAAATAGCGTATGAATTTGCAATAGATAGTATTCCTGAATATTACAAGGATGACATGTCCATTAAGATAGCTAAAATTCTTAAAAATTGTAGTATTGATAAATTAAATGATATTAAGTTTTTAGGTTCAGGTTTTGATAAAGACATTTTAAAGCCATTAGCTCCTTTCTTTGATTTTGAAAATGTGGAGAAGCATTATTTAATATTAGCTTCTCTTCGTAATATTGGATTAATCTGTTTGGTAAATCTTTTTAATGCGTTTTCAATAGCAATATTGTTATCAAATAATTCTCAATATTTAGACAATAATTTTATAGTTGGTATTAATGACATAAAAATGAAATCATTTACCAAAAAAAGATTTAATGAATTATTAGCATCAATTTATTCATCAGAATATAGATTTGAATATTTTTTTAAAACAAAAGAAGAATTAGATAAATTTAGGCACAATCAGATTTTACCAAATTTTGCTTTTTTTCGAAATAATAATAAAATTCCATTTTTTGATATAAATGGTGATATTGTATATAGCGATATTGAAGATAAACTAAAACAAGTGCATTTAATAAAAATTCCTAAAGGAGATGATATAAATGAAGTGTTTACACAGATTATAATTCATGATGAAGAACTTTATATTAAGGTTTTGCCTTCTGGACAATTATGTCAAGTTATAAGTGTACAATTGGAAAGTTATAAAAAAAGGAAAATATAATTCTGGTGCTAATCGAATTCTAAGCTCAAACTAAATATTTTTTTATTTTTGTAATGCCAAACAACAACTGACGGTGATTTTTAAACCGAAAATAGTATCCTGCATTTCGTATTTTAACGTATAAAGTAGGCTGCTCCGCCAGTTGAGATGCTGAAAAGAGCCTTTCACGCCATTCTGGCGAAGTACTTCCGAGTATCCGGGATTTTGTCCGGAATATAGCAGGATTTATCATTCTGTAAACGGAAAGGAAAGGTTATCTCACCCCTTCGGGGCTTTGTTTCTTTTTGTTTTTTATCCACAGGGCTTTGCCCTGCGTTAGGATATGATGCCCTTTCAGGGCATATTCCGGAAAAGAATGATATTATGTAGTAAAAGAATCAGTCCCGAAGGGACGTCATATAAAAACGATGGGTAAAGCCCATCGGTAAAAGATGAACGAATGATACAAAGCCACGAAGTGGCGTAATATAGAATCATCATTTAGAGCTTAGCTTCGTAACCTCTTCTTCGCAAACGCGCTAAAGTAATTATTCCGGTGAACCAGCGCCAATGATTCCAGAGCAAACAGCACCACATAGTGATCCATAGATTTATGATGCAATAATAATGATTGCTAAAAGAATCGCTAAAGCAAAACGGCATAGTTCAACCCGGTTTTGCTCATTATCATCTTCTTCGGTTTTATATTATTTTTCAACAAATTGTTGGCTATTGTATCTTTCTATTTATATTTGTAAATAAAAATATGAATAAAATGATATTACATTATGCGTCATTGTAAAAAATAAAGACATGAAAAAATATTTAGGCATTTTAATTTTATTAATTTCAATCGTTCTGTTGTTTAATAGTTGCAACAATACTCTTTATCCTTTTTATATTCCATCTAAAGCTCCAATAATTCCAAACAATAAAATAAATAAGGACATTCCTCGATATCCAAATGGTAAATTATTTACATATTATATTTTGGATAAACAGAAAGAAAAACAATTAGGATTATCCGTTCCGGAAAATGGTTATGACAGTTTGTTAATAAGAATGTGGTTTACATATCCGGAAGGATATCACCAATTTGCTGAACTTCTAGAATTGAGAATAGATTCTAACAAATTAATTACTGCAAAATATACAATGCTTAAGATCTTCTTCAATCCATCAAGAAGATATGAGGTAATAAATTGCCATTTTGACACAATTATGTCTCCAAAATGTGGTTGGACTGCATTTATGGACACTCTCATAAAACTTGAAATTACGAAATTGCCAACAATTGAGAAGATTCCAAAATACATCGAGATTAATGGAAAAAACAATTATGACTATGGAAATAATTTACTAACTGTTTCTGTCGAAGTAGCAACAAAAAATGAATATCGTTTTTTTCAATACAACAATTTCAAAAAATATAAAAATATTGATGAAGTTAATAGGATGTATCGATTTGAACAATTTCAGAGAACGCAATTGGGATTGAGACAGAATGATGAAGAATGGTATTGATTATTAAATTAACAAAAATAAAACAACTAATAAACAACAAACGCACAATCGAGTAGCTCTACCCGTCAGATGAACTTACGGGGAAATCTTCTCACACCATCTCTGCCATTTTCAAACCGCCATTATGAAACATCTGCTGTTTATATTTTCACTGCTGATTCCCTTTTCTTTCGGACACCGGACTGAACGGAAGGAACAGGTAATTTTTGGCCGGATAGAATATATCTATAACTTAAAATCACTACTGATGCGTTAAAATTAATCACAAAATAAATCGTATTGTTCTTTCACATTTTGATTGACTTGTACCTCGGTAAGCAGTTCCTTAACTGAAGTTTTATCGAAAGCAGATATTCCCAAAATTTGCATTATTTCGTAAACCGACAAGTTGGTTTTGAGTGAATGCTTGATATATGCTACAATCAGATAAGTGCAGATAGCCACCCATATATGAATGTTTACTGCATTTTCTGAGTGCCCCCATAATCTTTTGATGGTGAGATTCTGCTTTATCCATTTGAAAAACACTTCTATTTGCCATCGATTTTTGTATAAACGTGCAACTTCAAGGGCTGATATGTCAAAATTGTTGGTTAAAAACACGAGCAATAAGGCTTTTTCTTGGTCGTAATATTCAACAAGCCGAAAGTTCTCCGGGTAAAGTTTTTTAGACTTATACCCATTAAGTTTGATGGTTTTATCACTTCTTAACCCCGATGAGTCATCAATATTGAAGTTTCTTTCGATTTCAATATAATTGAGCGATATTTTTGCTCTGGTTACAAAATATGCCCCTACTTTATGGATATTGTACAATGCGAGAAAATCGACATAAGCCTTATCCATCAAATAAATAGCATTAGGGATTGGAATGATCTCATCAAGTGCGTTGCTGTCATGGTATTTACCATCGGTAATAAGGATAAAGGTCGGTATGCTTCCCCGCAAATCAAGCAAGGTATGGACTTTTATTGCACCCCGTGAGTATTTTCCATGTGCCCATTGGAACAACTTGATGCTAAGCGATATCGTCGTCGAATCTAAAGCAAACACATCATTGTCAATATCGATATTGGGGATTGGGGTATCTTGATAAAGAGGTCTTACCAGTTTTATCAGATACTCTCCAAAATCAGCAAATATGTGCCAATTACGATTTTCATTTGCCCGCGATAAAGTTGATTGTTCAACATGTTGCTTAATACCCAAATGATAGAGCTTCTTCTTGTGAACTTTCAGACATAAACAAATATCACGTAATGAATTAAGAGAAGTCAGTTGACCAAAGAAAAGTTGTAAAAACTGGTTCCAACAATTCAAATTTCTGATCCTGTGATCACCATTATACCGATTTACACATTTTTCAAACTCATACCTGTTGACAAATTGTAAAAGCTGGGCAAATACATACTTACCTGAATTCATAATCATGCACTTAAAAAAGTGCAAAACTACAGGTCAATTCAAATCAAAAAATCAAAGAACGATTATATTTGTTTTTATATCAATTATTTACAACTAATTTTAAAAAGTTAACGCATCACTAGTGACTTAAAATCATCAATTGATGAAACAGTTTGGAAAAATTAAACCCCCAGGGTTTCGCAAACCCTGGGGGTTTTGAATGGTTTCAGTATTCGTAAACAAATTTATGATGCCGTTTTAGCTTCACATTCATCGGATCGTGTTCAAAGGATTCGATGATATTGCCGCGACTATCGTATTTGTAGATATCGGACCAGATTACATTGCCAAGCTTTCCCAGCGAGACTTCAATCAGGTTGTTTCGTTGGTCGTAAATGTGGAGATAGGTAGCAATAAGTACCCAATCGAGTTCAAACCATTTATACACTAACTTTTTCGACAGGTTTCCACGGTCGTCGTACTCGTAATTAATCATGTTTTGGCGCGTACTGTCGTTCAGATACGAGAATGATTGCGAAAGGATACCGTTTTCGTCGAAATTATTGGTGGTAACCAGAAGAACGCTTCCATCATTATCGTAACTAATGATCCGGTTTTGAAATCCGGCAGAATCGTATTCAAATATTTTCCGTTGAATAAACGAGGAATCGCCTGAATCCATCAATGTACGTTCTTCAATGATATTTCCTTTTGCATTGTAACCATAATCCGTATGCGTATCCGGCTTGCCATAGTCATCGAAGATGATTTCCCGAGTTCGTTGTCCCCTGCTATTATAAAATATTTGCATTTGCAAGCCGGTGGAATCTTTTTTCTTATACTTTTCCCAGTCGAACACGCTGCACGATTTGATATGATTACGTTTGATCCTCAGCATTTGCAGATTTGAATTCAGATCCGCCGCTGTAAATTGCGAAAAGGCCGGAAAATTAACGGCAGAGATGAAGATAAGAATGAGAAGCCCTCGTTGCATAATCGAACCGATAAAATGACTAATCAAAAGTACAATTTTAAATCAATTTAGCCAACAAACAATGACTAACGCACACTTATCAGCTTGACTTCAAATATTAAAACAGCGTTAGCGGGAATTGGTCCCGATGATTGTTTGCCATAACCTAAAGCGGAAGGGATAAGCAAAATACCATTTCCGCCTTTTTTAAACTTAGGGATGCCTTCCTGCCAGCCTTTGATCACTTGCGACAGATAAAAAGTTACCCCGGAAGAAGCGCTGTGATCGAACACGGTGCCATCGGTTAAATAACCTTTATAACTAACGGTAACGATGGATGAAGCCACCGGTTGTGTCCCCGTGCCCGGATTACTAATCACATAATACAATCCCGAAGCCGTGCGCTGGGCAGTGAGATTGTGTGCCGCAATATAATCGGTGATAATTTTCTCATCCGTTTTGGCTTGTGCGGAGTTATCATCCTTTTTACAGGCACTGGCCAAAGACAGAAGAAAAATTGAAAGTAAAAAAACTGATCTTTTTTGGTTCATTTGTTTATTATTTGTTGTTAAACGTATTAATTCTGAATAATTGAAAAGAAAGCGCTACGCGCTGATGCTTCTGTCTGTTGTTAATTCCTATCGTAATCCTGTCCTTTGAAATTATCGATCATAAAATCGCAAATCTGAAATCTAAAGTCTAAAATCTGAAATCTAAAATCTGCAATCTGAAATTTACATTTCCCATTTTTTATTAGGTTTACTTCCCATTTCAAAAACGATGCTTCCGCCGTCTTTGATTTCGCCGAAAGGCAAAAAAGCTTTGTTCCATGGTTTTCCGTTAAGGAACATCTTTTGGATATAAATGTTTTTATCGGAAAGGTTATTGGCTTTCATTTGCAGGGTTTTTCCATTGGATAACTGAACCGTTGCCTGTTTTACACACGGACTTCCGATGGCATAGAAATCATCCACCGGACAAACGGGATAAAATCCAAGAGCATTAAAAATATACCATGCCGACATCTGCCCGCAGTCATCGTTACCGCAAAGGGAATTGGGTCGATTGCCGTATTGTGTTTTCATAATCTGATGCACCCTTTGCTGAGTTTTCCAGGGCTGGCCTGCATAATCATATAAGAAGATGATATGGTGGCTGGGCTCATTGCCATGCCAGTATTGCCCGATAATACCGTGAATATCTTCTATTCCTTTTTCATTTTCGTCGGTATTGGCAATAAATAAAGAGTCGAGTTTAGCGCTGAACTTCTTTTTACCGCCCATCAGACTTATCAAACCCGGTACATCCTGGGGAACATACCAGGTATATTGCCAACTTGAACCTTCAGTAAAATCATGCGACCCATCGTATTTGTCGGCCTTAAAATTGGCATGCCAGTTACCTTTGGAATCCTTGCCACGCATAAAGCCGACAGATGAATCGAAAATATTGCGGTACGACTGCGAACGTTTTAAAAAGTAACGGTAATCTTCGTCGTAGCCCAAAGCTTTTGCCATCGATGCAACGGCATAATCGTCATAGGCATACTCAAGCGTTTTGGATACACTTTCATTTTCCAGATCGCAGGGGACATAACCCAGCTTTGAATAGGTGAGCACATTGTCGTAATCGGGATTCATAGCCGTGGTTTTAATGGCTTCGTAGGCTTTTTTATAATCAAAGCCACGGAGACCTTTCAGATACGCATCGGCAATCACCGATACCGAATGGTAACCGATCATGCACCAGGTTTCATTGTTGTGAAACGACCATTCGGGCAACAGATGATCCACGCTTTGGTCGTAATGTGCCAGCATAGACTTTATCATGTCGTTGTTGCGTCCGGCCTGGATAAGATTAAACAGCGGATGGGTAGCCCGGTAGGTATCCCAAAGCGAGAAAACGGTGTAGTTGGTAAAGTTGTTTGCTTTATGGATGTTTTGATCAAAACCACGGTAACTACCATCCACATCCTGATAAAGTGTGGGCGTAAGAAAAGCGTGATACATCGAAGTATAAAAGGTTTCTTTGTCCTGTTGAGTTCCTTCTATGGTAATTTTTTGCAGTTCTTTATTCCATTTGTTGCGGGCATCCGAAATTACTTTTTCAAAATCCCAGCCAGGGATTTCAGCATCCAGATTTTTCAGGGCTTCTTCGGTACTTACGGCCGAAATGCCCACTTTTATCATGATCACTTCCTTGTCCTTGGTTTTGTAAGAGGTAAAATGCTGAAGGTTTTTGCCTGCCGATTCGTAACGGCTACGAAAGCGATATGTATTATAAATCATCTTTTTCCCATCGCTGTAAATACCACAATCGTCATAGGCTTTAGAATACCTTGCGGCAAAATACAGATAACGTTCCTTTGCCCAGCCTTTCACCTGGTGCATACCGGTAACCAACTGGTTGTTTTCAAAACGAATATTCGACCATACTACATCCCAGCGAAGCACATGGCTCAGATCCATCATCACGTTAGCGCTATCCGACTTTGGAAAAGTAAACTTCAGGATGCCTGCCCGCTCAGTGGCGGCAAGCTCTACTTTGATGTTATCCTTTGGCAGGGAAACGGAATAATAACCAGGAGAAGCGGTTTCGCCGGCATGAGAAAAACGGGTGATATAACCTGAATCGGGATTTTGTTTACGACCAGGGAAATATTTTACTTTCCCAAGGGAAGGGACAAACAAAAAATCACCCAGGTCGGGAACACCCGTTCCATTGAAATGTGTCATACTAAAACCATAAAGCGTACTGTCGGAATATTCGTATCCGGAAGCAGCGCCCCAGTCCCATTTTTCGGTATCAGGGCTTAGTTGTACAAAGCCAAAGGGTACAACGGCTCCCGGATAAGTGTTGCCATCACCCTGAGTTCCCACAAAAGGATTTACAAATTTTGCATAATCATTGCCCGAAGGCGCTTGAGCGAAACCTGCTCCGCAAAGACAGGCAAACGTAAAAGTCAGAAATATTTTTCGGTTCATTTAATTATTGATAACGTTTTATTAAGATTCTGTATCTACTATTTATTTTCAACGCCCCATTTTTTATTGGGTTTATCGCTCATCACAAATACCATTTCGCCGCCGTTGATAATATCCTGGTGGGTAATCCACGAATGGTTCCAGGCTTTTCCGTTAAGGGTAACCGACTTAATGTAAATGGTCTCTTTCCCACCGGAAGATTTTACTTTGATGATGAATTTCTTTCCGTTTTCGAGCCGGATACTGGCTTCGTCAACGCAGGGGCTGCCGATGTCGTAACGATTGCTTCCCGGACAAACAGGATAAAAACCAAGAGTACTGAAAATATACCAAGCCGACATCTGTCCACAGTCATCGTTACCACAAAGTCCGTTGGGTTTGTTTTTATACATGGTATTTACAATGCGGTGAATCTGATATTGAGTTTTCCATGGCATGCCGGCATAATTATACATGTACGCCACATGGTGGCTGGGTTCGTTGCCATGAACATAACTGCCTAAAAGTCCGTCGCGAGTAATATCTTCGGTTTCGGCAAAATATTTATCGGGCATATCCATAGTAAACAGCGAATCGAGATGAGCCGCAAAACGTTGGTTGCCTCCCATAAAGCCGATTAAAGCCAGAATATCCTGCGGAACGTAAAGGGAATAATTCCAGGCATTCCCTTCAATAAAGCCTTCACCGTCAGTGTGCATGGCATCAAAAGGAGTCTTCCAGCTTCCATCACTTTTACGGGCACGGATAAAACCGGTTGATTTATCAAAAAGATTCTTCCAGTTTCCTGAACGTTGCATAAACTGTTTCTGGATGTCGGTTTTACCCAAAGCGCCGGCAAACTGGGCGATAGTCCAGTCATCATAAGCATATTCCAGCGTAAGCGAAGCGCCTACGGCATTTACATCCAAAGGCACATAACCGTATTTAATATATTCGCCCACGCCAAAGTATTTCGTATTGTTTGCCGAAGCAAGACAGGCTTCCAGCGCTTTGTCGGCATCAAAACCGCGTATTCCTTTCTGGTAAGCATCCGCTATTACTGATACAGAATGGTAGCCAATCATGCACCAGTTTTCGTTGCCGAAATGCGACCATACCGGCAACAGTTTATGAACGCTCTGGTCGTAATGAGCCAACATAGAATTGATCATGTCGGCATCGTGCCGGGGTTGAACAATGGTGAACAAAGGATGCAATGCGCGATAGGTATCCCAAAGCGAGAAAACGGTATAATTGGTAAACCCGTCAGCATGATGAATGTTAGCATCCAGCCCGCGGTATTGCCCGTCCACATCCATGTATTGCACAGGACTGATAAAAGCGTGATACATGGAAGTATAAAAGCTTTCCATGCGATCGGCAGGAGCTTTGATGATGATTTTACTCAGTTCATTATGCCAGGCAGCTTTGGCTTCATTGCGGGTTTTACCAAAATCCCAGTGAGGAACTTCTGCCCGAAGATTCTTCAAAGCCCCTTCGGTACTCACGGCTGACAAAGCAAACTTAACCATGATGGCTTCCCCTGCGTTAGTGGAGAAATCGAAGAACACCCGGAGTTTCTTTCCGACCATTTCCGGAAAGTTGTCTTCCTGATTGAATTTTCGCCAGAAACCTTTGTAAACAAGCTTTTCATCGTTCTTACAGCCATAGTTTTTGATGGGTTTCGATACCGCCATGGCAAAATAAAGATAATTGGTTCGTGCCCAGCCGCGGGTGATGCGGTAACCGGTTATCAGCGTATCGTTTTCCACCCTTACCGACGACCAGATGACTTTGCCATCGTAATTATAGATGCCATGAACGAGATCAAGAATCAGGTGAGCATTATCCGTTTTGGGAAAAGTATATTTATGAAAACCCACGTGAGTAGTTGCCGTAAGCTCGGCGTTGATATCGTAATCATCAAGTTTAACACGGTAATATCCGGGTTCGGCTTTTTCATTTTCATGACTGAAATGCGAACGATAACCGCTTCCCGGTTTGGAAGCCTCGCCGGGATTTAATTTCAGTTTGCCGGTAGTCGGCATCAGAAGAAAATCGCCCAGGTCGGAATGCCCTGTTCCGCTGAGATGGGTATGGCTGAAGCCGACGATGGTTTTATCGTTATACTGATAGCCGGCACAATAGCGGTAAACATCCGGATTGTACTTTCCATCCTTTTCGTAAGGGATGGTATCGGTATCGGGACTAAGTTGCACCATCCCGAAAGGGACACAGGCTCCCGGAAAAGTATGCCCCATCTCCTGCGTTCCGATAAACGGATTGACATAACGTACAAATTCTTCCGTTTGAGGAACAGGCTGAGAAAACAAATAGCCGGAAAACACTATTCCGGCTATGGTTAAAAACAATTTACGATACATAAAATTTTTGAAATGGATTTTATTTTTTCATCAAAGCTTCAATTTCTTCCACTTCAATAGGAATATTTTTCATCAGGTCAACGGGACCGTTTTCGGTGATCAGAATGTCATCCTCGATACGAATGCCAATGCCTTCTTCCATGATGTATAATCCCGGTTCGCACGAGAAAACCATACCTGGCTTCAATACTTCCTGTTTGGAACCTACATCATGAACGTCCATTCCCATAAAATGGCTGGTTCCGTGCATATAATATTTAAAATATAAAGGTTTGGCGGGATCCTGATTCTTTACATCCTGTTCGGTAAATAAACCTAAGCCTATCAATTCTTTTTCGAACAGTTTGCATACTTCTGCATGATATTTATCAATAGTATTTCCAACGACAAGCATACTGATCGCTTTCTTCATTACGCGACGGATGGCGTTGTAAACTTCTTTCTGACGGGGAGAAAATTTTCCGTTTACCGGAATGGTACGGCTGAGGTCGCCGGCATAGTTGGCATATTCGGCTCCGATATCAAGCAGCAACAAATCGCCATCCTTGCATTCCTTGTCGTTTTCGACATAATGCAACACACAGGCATTTTTACCGGAGGCAACAATCGGATTGTAGGAATGACAGGTGGCACGGTTGCGGATAAATTCGCGGGTAACTTCGGCTTCCACTTCATATTCCATCACACCGGGTTTAACGAAAGAAAGCAGGCTACGGAACCCCTTTTCGGTGATATCGCAGGCTTTCTGAATCAATTCCACTTCAATAGCAGATTTAACAACACGCAATTCCGACATGATGGGCGCCGAACGTTCGTAATTATGAACGGGATAACTGCATTTTAATTCTTTGGCAAAACGCAGATCGCGGTAAGGAACTTCGGAGGAGAAACGGATATTTTCGTTGGTGTTGAGGTAAACATTATCGCAGGTAGCCATCACTTCGGCCAAAGCGCCTTCAAAACTATCGAGCCAGTAAATGTTCTGTACGCCGGAAGTTTTACGAGCTTCTTCCATCGTGTATTTATGACCATACCACACAGCAATAAGATCATTGGTTTCCACCAGGAACAAAGCTTCGCGCCATTTTGGATTCGGACAATCGGGAGCCAGGAGTAAAATACTCTTTTCCTGATCTATTCCGCTCAGATAAAACATATCGGAATTCTGACGGTAAAGGAAATTCTGATCACCGTTGCGGGGCATTTCATCGTTGGAATTAAAAATTGCAACGGAATTACGTTTAATTTTCTTGCAAAAGTTTTCCCTGTTTTTAATAAAAAGCTCGGGATTTATAGGCAGATATTTCATCCGTAAATAATTTTAAATTAAGGTCGGATGGAACTCGCATGTGAGATTTTCATCCGTAATTATGTTTAACGAACATGCTCGTTTCATTGTTAAAAATTTTATTGGTTTTAATTCTTTTTATTGTATTTTTGAGATTGTAAAAGTAGACAAAAATTTTAAAATCGTTAACGCTATGATAAGATATTCTTCAATTACAAAAAAAATAGTGATGGCGCTTGCCGGGCTATTCCTGATCGTATTTTTGCTGGTTCATCTAAGCATCAATCTTTGCCTGCTTCGCTCCGACGGAGGCAAATGGTTTACGGCCGCCGCCGACTTTATGTCGTCAAATTATATTGTGAAAGTATTTGAGATTGTCCTCCTTGGCGGATTTATCATTCATATTTTTACCGGTATCGTGCTCCAGATTCAAAACTGGATGGCGCGTCCGAAACGTTACAAGGTGGAAGGCTATTCGCATCAGTCGTTTTTCAGTAAATACATGATACATACCGGAGCCATCATTTTTATTTTCTTAGCTATCCATTTCAGCAATTTCTATTTCGTGAAATTAGGTCTGGTGGCAGCGCCCGAAGGCGTGGCAAAGCATGATTTTTACACCATGGCCAACCTGCTTTTTGCCCACACGGGCTATTCGGTGATGTACATTGTCTTTATGATCATTCTCAGGTTTCATCTGCATCATGCTTTTCAGTCGGCTTTTCAAACGCTTGGAATGAATCACAGCAAATACACTCCGGCTATCAAAGTCATCAGCACTATTTATTCCATAGGCATTGCCGCCGGATTTTCCGTTATTCCGGTGTTCTATTTGTTTTTTAAGTAGGAAAGTTTGGAAAGTTTATAAGGTTTGTAAAGTTTGTAAAGTTTGTAAAGTTTGTAAAGTTCTTAAGGTTTGTAAGGCTGAACGAAGTGAAGTCCCGAGCGAAGCGATTCGGGATTCTTAAAGTTTATAAGGTTTGTAAAGTTTATAAGGTTTGTAAAGTTTATAAGGTTTGTAAAGTTTATAAAGTTCTTAAGGTTTGTAAAGTTGTTAAAGTACTCCAAACTTTAGGCACTTCAAGTACTTTAGGCACTTAAACTAATGCGAAGTAAATTCCGTACCAACGGAAATATAATCGGGATAGGTAAGCGGATATTGCCCAATCATGATGGTTGGTTTAATTTTCATCATAAAACGGGTGGGCTTGTTGCCGGAACCGGCAAGATTGAGTCCGAAATTAAGGATAGCATCCGCCGTTTTGCCTTTGAGTATTTTCTTTAAATCGAGGTTGATGCTTAAAGGAATGACGGCAGACCCCTGGTTGGCGGGTATGGTAACCGCCTGTGAAACTCTGCCGCTTACCATCTGGATGTTATCAATAAAAAGTATCCATTCCATAGCGTTCATTCCGGCAGGCGAAGTATTGGGATTCTTTGCACCCATATTCAACGTAAAGGTAAGCGGAAACGAGCCGGTAGCCACGGCAGTCATCAGCCGTTGAACATCCATCAGTCCCAGTTCATTTTTCGATTTTATATTCTGAACGTTTATCCCCGCCAGCCTTATATTATCAACGGATTGTATCTTAAACTGGCACTGGGTAAGGTTTACCATTTTCTGCGCCTGCTGCACCACATCGCAACCGTAGAACATCATAGCCATCAGCAATGGTAACGCAATAAGGATAAAGGTTTTTTTGATTTTATGCATGGGTATATTTTTAAAGAGACCGCCTACAAAAGTATTAGAAAAAATAAGAATGCCGCCGGTTATTTTCATTAAACCAGACTATTTTTATTCTGAGGCCATCCTACCGGAATACAAAATGTATATCCGCCGGTTCTCAATGACCATTGCGGCTGACACAATGACCGCTCGGTATCTCACAATGACCGTTGACTGCTTCACAATGACCGCTGACTATCTCACAATGACTATTGACGGTCTCACAGTGACAGTTGACGGTCTCACAGTGACAGTTGACTGCTTCACAATGGCCGTTGATGGTCTCACAATGACGATTAATTGCTTCACAATGGCCGTTGACTGCCTCACAATGGCCACTCACCGGTTCACAATGACCGCTAACTGCCTCACAATAGCCGTTGATGGTCTCACAATGAAAATTTGGACTATTGCAACTTTTACTCCGGTTAAGTTAAAATCTTTCCTATATTACCAATAATGCCTTTTCATTCAGACATTTTATCATTTTATAATCATTATTATCCGGGGAATTTTATTTCGTCCCTAACGGGACTTTAAATGGATATATAACCAATTTGCTACCAATATTCTGTCCCTCCGGGATAGTTCCGTCAGGAACCAAATACCGGTAGAAATTGAAAACAACCCCATGTTTTCCTAAGTCCCATAGGGACGCAACAAATACAATGTTTTCATGAGCCACAATAGATTTTAACCGGACAACAATGAAAAAAATTAAAATATTTTTACTTTTTTTTCTCGAAATGTTAATTATTTAAAAAAAGTGTTTAATTTTGTCTTGTAAACCTTTAAATCATTAACCATGAACGACAAACAGACGAATCAACTGACGATGTTCGAAGAGGTAAATGATACCTTGGACGCCAATGCCGACATCGTAAAAAAAGTAAAAACAGCCCAGGATGGACATGCTTTTCTTAAAACCCAAATTGTTGGAATACATACGCAGCATGAGATTCAGCAAAAAATAACCACCGGTATTACCGACGATAAGGAACAAACCCGTAGCGAATACGAAGAATCAATTTTGAAAGTCGGCGGCGGATTGATGGCTCATGCAGCCGCCACCGACAATAAAGAATTATATGCAATACAGATATTTCCGGCTACAAACTTATCCGTATGCGCGAAGAAAAGTTGTATGACTATGGCAAAACCATATACGACCTGGCATTGCCGCTACAACCTCAACTGGCAGAACTGATGGTAAGCAACGAAGATGTTGCCTTGCTGAACACCAAACGCGAAGCCTTTGGCCTGCTAATGCCTAAAAAACGGACGGCTATGGGAGTCGCTTCGGCAGCCACCGACCACCTTGACGAACTGATACGCGAAACCAATATTTTTCTGTACAAAAAACTCGATAAGATTATATTCTTGTTCCGTAGCACCTATCCCGATTTTTACAAACAATACAGAAGCGCCCGCATGATCATCGACCGGGGACATGGTAAAAAAGGAAAGACCCAGATCTCGGGTAAGGTCAGCGATTTTGAAACCTAAAAACCCTTAGCCGGTGTAAAGGTGTATTTAAACGATGAAGCAACAACGACTGCCGTAACCGATGCTGCCGGAAGTTACCTGCTTGGAATCGCCGCTGCCGGAACCTATACCATAAAAGCTGAACTGGCAGGCTACGATACCTATAACGAAGAATTTGAAATCGAAAACCTTGAAAGTATTGAATTGGATATAGAGATGGAAAAGGGGGAATAAGCAATTACGATTTACGAATGACGAATGACGATTGGTTACGGGTAGTTGGGATTCCGCCCGGCTGAGTTAATTTTAAAATATAACGACCAATGAATTTGATAAAATAAAAAGCCTTTGGGATAATTCGGACAGTTAAAATATTTTTATATTTGTGAATGAAATAACTGCCATTGGGGGATTGTACAAACGTTAACTTACATAATAAAAACACTACTCACTATGAAAACGGTTACCAAAGAACAAGAGAATAGTTTGATTAATCAAATGTTGGATTTAGAGGAACAACTTCATTTTACTGAGATGAAAGAACAGTTTTGTAAAGATTCTTCTGAAAGAACTACTATTGAATCTACTCGAAAAAACTTAAAAGAGTCTTTAGACAAGGTGTCTAATGATTTGATAGAAATTGAAACATCTTTAGCAAGTCTTGAGATTAAGGATTATCTGATACGTGCGTTCTATCAAATGACAGCTGCAATATCTAATGTACAGTATGATTTTCCTATTTCTAGGAGTCAAAGTATGATATTTGATAATTACTTTGCTTCTAAAATTCTAAATGAAATAAATCGTACTATGAATGGAGATTTTCATGACTTAGCTTCTCCATTTTTACATTTTACGACTGACCCCAAAGACTTTTTTGATAGAAAACAATTAATTTCTTTTTTTGGCTCCGAGATTGGTATTTTAAAGAATATTAATCCGGTTAATTATGTAATACTAAAATCCTATTATAAGGAATTTGCAAATAGATTGCTAAAATTGATTGAAAAATAATTATGTGTGCTAATCGAATTCTAAGGCCAAACCTAATATATATTTTTGTAATGTCGAACAACAACCGACGGTGATTTTTAAACCAAAAGTCATGTAAAAATGTGTGTATTAAACTTCCAAGGCTGAGCGGCAAATGCTTTGCCTCCCGGGACAAAGCGGTCCCGAATACTCGGGATGTAATTCCGCAAAAAGGAAAAGTAAAAAGCATTGAAAGCAACATAAAATAAATGAAAGCGGAAAATTACAAATTTTCTAACGTTTTAGAGCGGAATTGCAAATTCCGCTCAGCTTAGGCTATTCATCGTTAACCACTTCGTGGTTTTAATGGTTTTTCAGCAAAACCTAATTATTATTTTCTTCAGGCAAACTAAAATAAAAAACGGCTCCTTTATCCTCTTCCCCTTCGGCCCAGCAACGGCCTCCGTGGCGGGTTACGATACGGTTGACGTTGGCCAAGCCGATGCCCACTCCTTCAAAGTCGCTTGCCTTGTGAAGACGTTGAAATACACCAAACAATTTATTGGCATATTGCATGTTGAATCCGGTTCCATTATCTTTGACAAAGAAAACAGTGTTGTTATCGTCGGCATAACTTCCTATTTCGATGACGGCTTTGTCTTTTTTACTGGTGTATTTGATGGCATTGGACAGCAGATTGATCCAAACCTGACCGATAAGTTGTGTATCGCCATAGGTTTCGGGAAGTGGGTTTATTTTGATTTCAATAGCCCGTGTTTTAATTTCTTCCTCAAACATTTGTAACGCTTTTTGAATCATCTGAGAAGTATTCATAGATGTTTTCCTGAGTTCAGAGCGGCTGAGCCTTGAAAACGAAAGCAAAGCGTCTATCAACGTACTCATTCCCTTGGCAGAATTTATTATCGTATTGATATAGCCCATCTCTTCCTCGGTAAGTTCGGAAGATTTGCTGTCGAGGAAAAGGCTGATAAATCCATTGATATGTCGCAGTGGCGCACGCAAATCGTGGGAAATGGAATAGCTGAATGCTTCCAGTTCTTTATTGGCGGCTTCCAATTGAGTTGTACGTTCTTTCACTCGCTGTTCCAGCGTTTCGTTGAGTTTTTTAATTTCATTCTCGGCATGCTTGCGTTCGGTGATGTCCTGGATGGTTCCCACAATATGTGTCAAATTATTTTGATCATCATAAACTCCATGAAATGATGAAAAATAGTATCCGATACTGCCATCGGGACGAAGAAAACGCTGTTCGTAAACGCCCGTTTCGCGACTTTCAATGGCTTTCTGAATTAATTCTTTATCGCGTTCGTGATCTTCGGGCCAGGGTGAAAGATCGAGGATTGAATCAATTTGGGGAGTAAATTTTCCAGGTTCAAGTTGGAAGATTCTATACACTTCATCCGACCATTCCACATCGCCTGTATGAACATCCCAACGCCAGTACCCCATGTGTGCCATTTTTTGGGCTTCCTTGAGTTTGCTTTCACTTTCTTTCAATGCTTCTTCGGCCTGCTTGCGTTCGGTGATGTCAATAAAAGTTACCAGCATGTTTTCATTGATAAAAGCGCCAGAAATGATGATTACGCGTTCACTACCATCCTTGCAAGTTACTTTGTATTCGTCAGATAAAATATCGGAACCTGTTTCGGCAGCAAGTTGTATAGCTATTTCCCACTTTTGGATTGCCCATTGACGATACGTTGCATCAGGATAAGCTTTTTCCCACCATTCTTTAATGGTTGGAATGTCTTTTTCGGTGTAGCCAAAAACCGAAACAAAGCGTTCATTTCTAAAAATTATAATTCCTTCATCGTTAGAATATGCCATAGGCATAGGTGCGCTTTCCAAAAGTTTACGGAATTTTTTTTCACTTTGCTGCAATGCTATTTCAGCTTGTTTACGTTCAGTAATATCGTTAATGGAAGTGATAAGATAAAGCGGATTTCCTTCTTTATCTTTTTGCAAAGTAGTGCTGATATCTACCCATACGATGCTCCCGTTTTTGTGAATGTATCTTTTTTCCCAGCGCATGGAATTTTGTTTGCCCGAAAGCAATAGGCTAATCACCTGCTGGTTTTTTTCCACATCATCACGATGGGTTATTTCCTGCCATCTAAACATTGACAATTCCGTTTCGGAATAACCCAATATCTGGCAGAAAGCTTTATTCGTTTTCATCTTTCCGTCTAAAGCAGTGATAGATTTTCCAACCACCGAATTTTCGAAAATACTTCTGAATTTCTCTTCGCTTAGGCGCAAGGCTTCTTCGGCCTGCCTGCGTTCGTTAAATTCAGACTGAAGGGTTTTGTTGGTAAGCTCCAGTTCCGCTGTCCGTTCTTTTACCCTGTGTTCCACTTCATCGTAAGCCTTTTGCAATTCATGTTGGGTATACAAAAGCTTATCCTTTTCTTTTTGCAGTTCTATGTTTACCATCCGTAGCTGATTGGGGCTGGGGATGGCTAAGAGTTTGGGTAAGATCGGCCATACGGCTACAGCCGTTGCCACGGAAATAATGGCACAAATGGAATCCACGGTTGCCTGCCACCAGTTCACTGGCCACCACAGACCAATCACATGCATAATATGAGTTGTGCCACAGGCAAGGATAAACATCCCGAACAAAAAGATAACCCAGGTAAAAGGCATATCCTTACGTTTTCGCACAAAAACAATCAAGAAAAAGGGTATGGAAGCATAGGCAACGGCGATCAGGGCATTGGCTATAGCCATCACCATCATCAAAAGAGGAGTCATCGTCCCGGCATTTGCTCCTTTGATTTCCATATTCCCGGGCATAAATACCATAGGAGCAATGATAAGAACCGCGAGGGCAACGGCAGGCGCAATAATACGGGGTAAGAGTTCCAGGGCTTGATGCAACAATGTTTTTTTCGGGGTGAACGTTTGCATTTTAAATGCCCGTAAACGCAGGCTGTTGGTTACCACAAAAATAGAACTGAACGCCATAGCTCCCGCCGCAAACATCGGGCTTAGCAAACCATAGGCGGCAACGGGAATCAGCGCAACATTATAGAACAACGCCCAGATCAGGTTCTGAACTATGGTTTGGGAGGTGCCGCGCGACAAGGCAATGGCACGACCTATTCCGGCCAGTTCGCCGCTTATCAGCGTGATGCCGGCGGTTGCCATCGCTATATCAGTTCCGGTTCCGATGGCAATGCCTACATCGGCTTGTGCCAATGCCGGTGCATCATTGATGCCATCGCCCACCATAGCTACCACAGGATGGGCATAGTTGCCCAACGTGCGGGAAGATTGTATTTCTTTTATCGCATCAGCCTTTCCGCCGGGCAAAACTTCTGCCACAACCTTTTCAATGCCAACCTGACGGGCAATGGCATCGGCAGTGCTTTGATTGTCGCCGGTAATCATTACCACATCCAAGCCCAGTTGACGCAATTCGGCGATAGCTTCTTTTGCCCCGGGTTTCACCGTATCGGCAACGGCTATTAATCCGATGGGTACAGCTTTCTCGCTACCATCGGCAGAACCGACGGCTACTATCATCACGGTTTTTCCTTCGTTTTGCAGTCCTGTTATATCCGTCTGAAATGGTTCTATAACGATACCTTCATTCTGCATCATCCGTGGATTTCCAATAACAATGGCTTGATCATCTACCAAAGCCCGGATGCCAAAACCGCCAAACGCACGGAATTGCTTGGGTTCGGCAAGAGCCAATCCTTTATCCTGTGCCGATTTCACGATGGCCCGTCCCAGCGGATGTTCTGAACCCCGCTCGGCGCTGGCTACCAGGCGAAGAATTTCATCGGTCGTATAATTTTGAAAAGGAATAATATCTGTTACCGAAGGCTCGCCGCGGGTGATGGTTCCGGTTTTATCGAGTACAACGATGTTCACCTTGCCGGCACGTTCCAGCGTTTCGCTGTTTTTGAAAAGAATACCATTTTCGGCTCCTTTAGAAGTTCCCACCATGATGGCTGTCGGCGTTGCCAGTCCGATGGCACAGGGGCAGGCAATAACGAGCACGGCAATGGCATTCATCATTGCTCCGGTCCAGTCGATCTGGGCAACAAACATCCAGCCAAGGAAGGTAAACAAGGCAATACCGATGATGATAGGGACGAAATACTTCCCGATCTCATCGGTGAGTTTCTGGATAGGAGCTTTACTCCCCTGTGCTTCCTGCACAAGCCGTATGATCTGCGAAAGCGTGGTGTTTTTTCCAACCTTTGCCGCTTCAAATTTGATTAACCCTTCGCGGTTGATGGTTGCGCCTATCACCTCATCGCCGGGACCTTTGATCACGGGCATGGACTCGCCGGTGATCATGGATTCTTCAAATGCCGACCGTCCTTCGCTGATAATCCCGTCCACCGGAACTTTTTCGCCGGGTCGTACGACAACGGTATCGCCAACTTCCACTTGTTCGATGTTGATTTCTTTTTCCACGCCATCGCGAATCACCGTCGCCGTCCGGGCACGTAATCCCATCAAAGCTTTTAACGCCTGCGATGTTTTACCCTTGGCACGTGTTTCCAAGTATTTGCCAAGCCTGATCAGGGTGATGATGGCTGCCCCGGTTTCAAAATACACGTTGGGACTGTTAATAATCCCAAGCGTAACGCAAAGACTGGAAAAATAAGCAACCGACGAACCTAACATAATCAGCACATCCATGTTAGCACTTCCAAAACGCAGACTTTTGTAAGCGCCCACGTAAAACTGCCAGCCAACGACAAACTGTACCACCGTCGCCGCAAAAAGCATGGCATACAAATCATGCCGGAAACCGGCGATACCAAAATCGCGCGACATGCTGAAGATGATCAATGGAACGGTAAATAGAAGTCCAATCCAAAGTAAATGTTTTTGTTTGTTAAGCTCCGAAGCACGAACTTTGGCCTCCACATCTTCCATTTCTTCGGTTTCGCCTGCCTGCACAATATCAAAGCCTGCTTTGCGGATGACAGCGGCAAGTTCGGCTATGCTTGTCATGCCGGGAATATATTCCAGCGTAGCCCGTTCGGTTCCGTAGGCAACCCTTGCGGAAAGCACGCCATTCTGTTTAACGAGTATTTTCTCTAATTTTAAGGCATCGGTATGATCTTGCATTCCGGTGATAGGCAGTTCCGTTTTGCCGGTTGCAACGCCATAGCCCACCTGTTTTACGCTGGCAATGATGTCTTTTTCGCTGAGTTGTGCCGTGTCGAAAGCCACAGTCAGCTTTTCGCCGGCAAAGTCCACGTTGGCTTCTGCAACGCCGGGCTGTTTGCGCACATTCGTTTCCACGGTCAAAGCACAATTGCTGCACGACATCCCTGTAACCGGCACGGTAATGATTTTTATGTTGTTCATCTTATCTCCTCATCTTTTGTGCTATCAAACTTTGTTTATCTACTGAATAACAAACATCCCACATGTTCCTTTTGTCTACTGTTTTTTATTTGTCAGATAGCCTGCCCCGATTTCTCGGGGGAACTCGCCAATAATCATTCCCGTGTGGGAGAAGAAATTTTAATGGCTCGTTTCATCAACCTGCTCATGGCAACAACCTTTCTTCGCCTCGTCGCCAGACCTGGCTTTCAGTACGCCTTTGTTAAGCATCATCGAACCTAAAACAATCAGAATTATACCCGATGCCTGAACAAAACGGCGCGTCATGGTAAGGGTGAGCATCCGCGTAAGCAAGCCAAAGCAAAACAAAGCGGGTAATGTACCCAAACCAAATAAAGTTAAAAATTTTGCGCCTTCCAGTGCATCCCCGTTGCCGGCCGCCATCACATACATCACCTGTAACGGTCCACAACCCAGAATAAAACCGGAGAAAAAGCCGATAAAGAATGGGCTTTTGGATTTCCGCCTTGTTTTTGTAGTGTAACTTGCCATTGCTAAAGGCTGTTTGATACGAATGACTTTTACTATTGAAAAAACATGGAGCATATTCAGCCCGTACAGTATCAAAAAAGCGCCGGCAAGGCCGATACTTATTCCGCTAATCAAAGGGGTAATATGGAAAAACGAGCCTGCAAAGCCAAATATTGCACCCAACATGGCATACGATAAAGTTTTTCCTACGCCATACCATATATGCAAACCAATGACTGAACGACTCTGTCCGGCATCCCTCGCGGTATAGCCTATAATAAAGCTTCCACACATGCCCACACAATGCAATCCGGTAAGCAAACCCACCAGGAATATCATTCCGTTGCCGGTTTGTGAATTAATTTCAGGCAAACTAAACCGCGTCCCGAATTTACGGGCAAGCATAATCACGGCAAACAAGCCCGCCAGAGCCAATAACGAAAGGATTATTTTTATAATTTTTTGAAAGTTGGATACCGGGGATACTTCCAAAGTGTATCCCTTGGCTGCACTGGCTTGCTGAATGGCGTCCCAACCGGTTTTGTCAGCATCAAAGCTAACCTCTACGGTAGCTTTATCATAATCTGCTTTAGCGAAAAGGATGCCGTCAATTTGATATAACGCCTCCTCAATAATTGTTACACAGCCGGTACATTGCATCCCGCTTACATGGATTTCCTTTGTAACAATCATAACGTATCCCCGTTAGTTAAAAAATCTTTTCTTAAATCAAGTCATTCCCAGTCATTCAAATTTAGTAGTAAAGCTACAAAAACATCTCATTAAAAAAGTTACGGCACAGATACATTGTGCTTTTCATCGTTTTGGAGATGCTTTCGTTTTTTTTATTGTGTAAATGTACAAAATTCTATTTAATGATGATATTCCTGTTTGTAAAATTATTTTACTTTAAATGGAAATTTTTAACGGATGTGATAAAGCGAGCAGGACCTATGTATAAATAAACAAAAATAATGGGGCTTTTTTGCCAATAAAAAAGAACAGTCCTTTTTATGACTTTAGAAATCGAATCTTCACATTTTTTCACCGTCGAGGTGCGATAATCCACCGTAGAGGTGAAACAATTCACCGTAGAGGTGAAACAATTCACCGTAGAGGTGGAATTTTCACTGTGGAGGTGGAACAGTTCACCGTGGAGGTGGAACAATCCACCGTAGAGGTGGAATTTCCACCGCGGAGGTGAAACAATTCACCGCTGAGGTGAAATAAACCACCTTAGAGGTGCAATATCGCAGTTTTAAAAGATTTCGTTTTAAAAAAATAAAAAGGTATTTGGATATTTAAAATATTTGTACTTTAGCAGAAGAAATAAATGGGATAGACAGTAGATAATTAAGAAATAAAGGCAATTGCGGGTATATAAATGTTATAGGGCATTCCCCCTTTTTCAGCAAAAATGATTTCGTCTGCTAACGTAAGAAGCGGGAATCAATATATCTTTGTAGTAAAACAAATGCTCTTTGCAAGGCCGATTTAAGAACTGTTACCACGAGTACGAGCGTCATTCTGGTTGAGATGTTTGCGATGATTTCAGTGGTGGTGTCGAATCTTCGGCAACCCCGTTCAGAATATTTACTCTGCCAAAAGCACATCTCCTAAGAGCATTTTTAAAAAACTAAAGGATATGGAAGAAGAAAAAATTTCAATGGAAATTGTCAACCCTTATGCTGCCGGGATTGATGTAGGTAGCCGTTCACACTGGGTGGCTATAGGACAACAGGAGAAAGATGTTCGTGAATTTGGTGTATTTAATGAGAATCTGTTTGAAATGTCCGACTGGCTCAAAGAAAAACAGGTCAAAACCATTGCCATGGAAAGTACGGGGACTTATTGGCAAAATCTTTATGCGGTGCTAATCTCCAAAGGTTTTCATGTGATTTTGTGTAATGGAAAATTCACCAAAAACATTAAAGGCAAAAAAACAGATATAAAAGACTGCCAGTGGATACAAAAGTTGCACAGTCTGGGCTTGCTCACAAGCAGTTTTTTGCCCGAAGGAAAAACAGAGGAACTTCGCACTTATTGCCGGCAAAGAGCCAATCTGCTTCATCAGGCTGCGGCTACATCTAAAAAAATGCAGAAGAACCTTCGTTTGCTAAACTTGCGCTTGGATGTGGTGGTAAATGATATTTGCGGGTTGACCGGGTTGCTAATTATTAGGACAATATGCGAAGGTGAAACCAATTGTGAGAAACTTGCATCTCTGCGACATGGAAACTGCCGCAAAAGCGAAGAAGAAATTGCTAAAGCCTTGCAAAGCAATGGGCGAAAAGACTATTTGTTTGCCCTTGGTCAGGAACTGGATACGTATGACCATTTACAAAAGAAAATCCAGCAGTGTGATGTGGAAATAGATAAAATGCTGGAAGAAATTATTAACTCTGATGATAAAAAACGCCAGCACCATCTTGATCCCAAGCCTTACAAAAGGATTAACAAAAACACTCCGCAAAACATTGACCTGAACCTGAAATCCTACCAAATGTTTGAAGGGACTGACTTACTTGCCATTGAGGGCATGAGTTATTCAACCGTATTGGCGTTGATGAGTGAAGTGGGTATTGAAGGGATTAGGAAATTTCCGTCTGCTAAACACTTTTGTTCTTGGTTACGGCTTGCCCCCAACAACAAAGTAAGTGGGGGAAAAGTCCTGTCAAGTAAAGTCCCAAAGGGAAGTAACCGGCTTAAAATTGCTTTGCGCAATGCAGCCAATGCAATTGGTAATTTAAAGGATTCGACACCCTTACGTGACTTCTTTCAACGAATAAATTTCCGAAAAGGAAGGGCCTCTGCAATCAGTGCTACAGCAAGAAAGCTCGCCGTTATAATCTGGAATATGGTTGTCAAGGGCACACCTTATCACAATCCTGAAGGCTACCTGTTTCTGGATCAAAAAAGAAAACTTGGAATTGTGAAGCGAATTCAAAAACAAATTGATAAATTTGCATTGACTAATGAAGATTTGAATTTGTTATCAACCTGAATGATAATGTACTGTAAAAACGTTAGTCAGAATTTAAAAAGACGACGACAAAGGTTGAAACAAACAAATGGACGCATTTTTTTTAATAGGATTTTTTATACTGATATTCGTTGGAATACCTATCAGACTAGGATTTTTATTCTATTTCGTTCCCAAAAGACTTGGTTATCCCAAGACAGCAAAATATTTAACAATTACCTACGGACTGATTGTTTTAGCAATTGGACTTTTTATAGCATTTGAAGACCAACTTTTCACAAAGAACAATGCAAAAGAGTTGGTAGAAGAACAAGGTTTTAAACTGACAGACCAATTTGATTTAGTAAAGAATAAATCTATGTCCGCGATTGGTGACTATTACCATACTTTTACTTTGAAAATTTCAGACATAGACAAAAAAAATGCAATTCTAAAAATTAAAAGTGCAGACAATTTTAAATCCGACAACGGTTCAGTTGAAAGTTTACTATATCAACAAGCACCAGACAGATATTTTGGAAAAAAAGTGACGCAGAACTACGAAACTGAACAGTCTTATATTCGAGAATACTTTGAACCAAGCGGACGAGAAGGATATGCACCGACTTTTAGACGAATATCAATAAGCAAAACCGAAAATGAATTGACATTTGAAGATATTGATAAATAAAAAACATCCTATAATTGAGTAGCCCCCCTTCAACAAAAAAGAAAACTACCATAAATAACAAATAATTTGTACTTTTATGTCTATGAAGTGCAATTCTTAGTCCGTTGCAGTCAATGGAGTTTTATAAACCCCTTGAGTAGCCTGGATTGAAAATGCAGTGAAAACTTAATTGGGTCAATAGCTACACACTATAGAACCCGAATATGAGACTATATGTTTTTTGCATTTTTGTTTTGCACTTCCTATTTTTTAAACTTAAAAATTAGAAGTTATGAAAAAACAAAAAACACATCTTACAGGTACTAAAAAAAATGTAAATCAGGATACATCAAAAATATTTATGGAAATGCCTATAGTAAATCTCAAAGCAGCAGGGATTGATGTTGGTAGCCGATCTTACTTTGTCTGTGTAGGTCAAGGTTCAAATGATGTTAATGAATTTGGCATTTTTACCTGTAATCTCCATGAAATAGCCACATACCTTAAAAATATGGGGATAGAGACTGTAGCAATGGAATCTACTGGATTTTATTGGAAACAACTCTTTGTATTACTACAAGACTATGGTTTTGAAACAATTCTTGTTAATGCACGGCATATTAAAAATGTTAAAGGAAGAAAAACAGATGTTGTTGATAGTAGATGGATACAACTTTTGCATAGTTTAGGTTTATTATCAGCTAGTTTTCAGCCTGACCTAATTACAGAAGAACTTCGAATTTACACCAGACAACGTCAATACCTTATTCAGCATGCATCGCAGCAAGTATTGAAAATGAATAAAAATCTGACTTTAATGAACTTGCAGCTAAAGCCTATTTTGCGTGATTTGGTTGGGTTAACTGGTCGTAGATTAATTGAATCTATTTTAATAGGAAAAAGAGACCCGATTGAACTTGTTACACTTATACATCCTAATTGCAAGCACTCTCCAGAAGAATTTGTTAAAGCTCTTGAAGGTAATTATCGTGATGAGTATCTATTTGAACTTCAACAAAGCTATGATAGTTACAATCATTTTCAACAACAAATTACTCAGTGTGATGAAAAAATCAATCTTTTGCTTAAACAGAGGGTCAAAATGAAAGAAATTATTCATTTAGATGATTGTTCTCTAACTAAAAATTACAAACCACCAAAGAATATTACTTACAAAAATTGTCCCCCACTACAAATAGCGGAATATGCTTATCACCTTTATGATGTTGATCTACTAAAAATTCCAGGAATAAACACAGGCACAATCTTAACTCTTATTTCCGAAGTTGGTACTGATCTATCAAAATTCAAAACGGCAAAGCACTTTACATCATGGCTTGGATTATCACCAAACAATAAAATAACAGGTGGAAAAGTTATTTCTTCGCACACAGATTCTAAAAAGAATAGGGTAGCATTAGCCTTTCGTGATGCAGCAAATTCAATTGAAAGAATTGTTATCCAAAACCCTTTAAAAGCATTTTTTATTCGAATTGCAGTAAAGAAAGGTCGTTCAGTTGCAATTACTGCAACTGCAAGAAAAATTGCAATAATTGTTTGGAAAATGCTTTCAAATAAAGAAGAATATAGCCCTTTTGTAACTGCTAAAAATGAAGAATTATTCCGTATTAAGAAAATGAAAAACATTCAAAAAGCTATCATTGAGTTTGGAATAAGACAAAACGAATTATCTTTTTAAAGTATAATAATACTTGATTTTTTGCTGCTTTAAATAATAGATTAAAAAGATCTATAGGAATCCTTATATTTGTATTTTATTTGTCACGTTATATATGAGGCTGCCCCGCCAATTGAGATGCTGAAAAGAGCCTTTCACACCATTCCGATTAAATCGGGACGGTTCATTAAGATGCGGAGCAATTTTCTCATAATATTGGCTTAATCCCAAAATTAACCAGATAAATTGGCGTGTAAGCATTTTCCTTTACCAACTCATGCGCGGAAGCGGTACGAGAATTTAATCAGGAAGATGTTTTTGGGAAATAACCTGAACACGTTGTTCATATCGGTATCGGGATAAAACCGGCCGTTGTCGAAACTGTCGCTCCGGTTTTGCGACCAAACCAGATAAATTGTTGAGCCGGGGATATATTCCCACCGCAGAACTAAGTTGGAAATGAAATCGAGGTATTTAAAATCAGGATTATCGAAACTGTAATCCATCGTTCCATCTTCGTTTTCGTCAATAGTAAAAACGTTATCATCGGCATTGTACGATAATTGCCGGTTGTTATATAACTGGTAGCTTTTCCGGTAGTTGTTATTCTTCGGATCGGTAATGCGTTTCAACGAAGTGTATTTTCCAGTGGCTATAAAAGGTTGTCCATAATATTGCAGGGTCAGATTCGGCGTAAGGCAATAGTCGAGGCGCAGGGACAGGCGCAATGTTTTTTGATCGATGGAACCCAGGATATACCGTTCGCTGGTTCCGAAATCTTCGGTATCAATATATTGAAGTCCGGATTTGTTGATGCTAAAATCCGGATTCACGGTGATGCTTAAGGCATCCCAAGGTTTATAGCTAAGGTCGAATCCATAATTGTAATTGGCTGTCCAGTCATCGAATCCATAGTAAGCAGAGGTGTAGGCATCGGCAGTAAACTTTTTTCGCTGGTCGGTTGCCACCGAAAACCAATAGTTCCAGCCGCCGGGAATTTTCATCGCCGGGCCACCTCTGAGCACGGAATTGTCGATGTTGTTTAAATCAACGTTTACTCCACAGTTAAAATACCAGTAGTTTTTAAACTGGTTGGAAAAATTGACGTTTCCACCCTTGTAAGTGCTGTTCCCGCCAAAATCCCAGCCGGTCCACTGATTGAAGTTCACATTGATTTCGCGGAAAATGCTGAAGGGTTTCCAGTAATGGTAACCAACCCAGATTACCTGGAAAATATCGTCGGTACGGCGGAGATAACCAACATCATTGAGTTCAAGACCGGGTGAACGCCAGTTGACCCAGGTCTGATATTTCCAATGGCCTTTGCCTAATTTACTGAAAGAAATGATCCCACCGTTTCCGGCAAGGCGGGTACGGTTGCTGTCGAGGGTAACATAATTAGCATCCGGTCGCTGGAAATAGCGTACCGACGAGCGTTGCAGGCGGGTAATCGCCGAACTGTCGCCCTGAACCAGACTAAAAACAGCCTTAAGGCTAAGATTATAAGTTTTATTTTTCCAGCTGTGATCGAAGTCAAGCCCTCCGGTGTAAGCCGATTGGGGAAGAAATTTGAAGTTGGGATCGTTCAGGTCGCGGTTGGTTGCGGTAAACATCCCACCAATGCGGGTATTGCCTTTATCAATATCCTTTTGAAGGCGGCCGACGAAATAATTGGTAAAAGGTTCCACCACTTCCGTGCTTTTTACATCTCCAAGGACGGCTTTTGCCGTTTCCCGTTGGGTAACGCTTTCGAGTATCCCAATGGACAATCCGTTTTTCGTTTTTCCGCTTAATTTAAAAGCTCCAAGGATGGTTGTATTGTCCGGCGAATCAACATAATCGTAATCATCCATATCCCGCTGGTAATTGCGACCAATTCTCCGGGTATAAAAAAGATTGTCGAGCGAAAAGCCGTTGTTCCCCGGCGTAAGAGTAAAACTAAGGATATTCTTCCCTTCAATAAAGAAAGGGCGTTTTTCCTGATAATAGGTTTCAAAGCCTGAGAGGTTTACTTCCGAAGGGTCGGCTTCCACCTGTCCAAAGTCGGGATTGACGCTGAAATCGAGGGTTAAATCGTTGGTAATGCCTATTTTCCCATCCACGCCTGCCGATGCTTTTGTTTTTTCGGCTTTGCTGAAAGGATCTTCATTGTCCTTTTGATCGGTTTCATATTTTCCGACAAGGTAAGGCTGGATTTCGAATTGTTTTTGGGGTTTAATATCCCTGATCCCACGCAATTCGCCAGCAAGATGTGTCCAGCCTGTGGCGTCTTTGGGTATATGCTGCCACCACGAATACTCCTCTTTGCGATGAAGATATCTTCCAACCTGTAAGCCCCATACCTGTTCATTGGCTTTGCTGAACCGGAGCTGGCTGAGCGGAATTTTCATCTCGGCACACCAGCCCAGACTGTCAACCGATGTTTTGACATACCAGATGGGATCAAACGTCATGTCTTCGTTATTGCCGTCATCCGATATAAAACCGTCGTTTTTTACCCCGGAAGCGCTCACAAAAAAATCATAACAGGTAAGCTTGTCGCCATGGCTGTCGAATTGAATACCTACCATGTCGCCTTCGTTATTGTCGCGCCGGGATAAACGGGTAACTATTTTATCGGGCAACGAATCGTAAGCTCGTATGGCTACATAAAGGTTGTTATCGTCGTATAAAATTTCAAAGGCGGTTTTTTGCGATGGAGCGGTATTTTCGTAAGGCTGGCGCTGAATAAAGCCATCTTCCCATTTTGCCTGTTTCCAGGCGTCGTCATCCAATCGCCCGTCAATTACCGGTAAAGTTCCGGTAATCCTTTGGGTATAATAAGTTTTCTTTTCGGGAGGCGGGTTTTGAGCAAATGTCAGTATATTAATACATAAAATAAAAATTATTAAAAAATTGGCATTCCTCATGAAATATAAATTTGTTCCACTATGACGGACAAAGTTACGTTTTGTTACCTCATGTTCTGCAATCGGGCAGAAATAAATCGGAAAAAATCTATCAAACCGAGAAATCTATCGGCATTTCTTTTAATTAATCAGCTAAGAGCCTTAAATCTATTTTTTCATCAATTATTTAAAAATGCTCATAATAAATGATATATGGAGTAAATAATTAAAATTAACAATTATTAAATGGAAACATTTTCCACATCGATTGTTTCTTTCGTTTTAATGTTTACTTTTGCCGGCTCAAAAAAATAGAATGGACGAGAGATTTAAAAAGATACTTACCGAATCGGCAAAACTTTTTCAGAAATGTGGGATACGAAGTGTGTCCATGGACGATATCTGTCGTGAAATGGGTATTTCAAAAAAAACCATGTATCAATATGTAGAAAGTAAAGCGGATCTTATTGCCAAGATTCTGGAACATAGTCATGAGCAACATGAAACGGCAATGGATTATAAAAATAGACACGATAATCTGAATGCCATTGATATTCTGCTTGAAGTAAGCAAACATGTGTGTGAAGATATGCAAAGGTTTAACCCTTCGATCACTTTTGATCTGCAGAAATTTTATCCGGAAATCTTTAAAACGATGCTCGACAAAAAAAAGGCATTCATTTTTGAAAAGATAAAATGTAATATTGAACGGGGTATAGCCGAAGAAATTTATCGTCCCGACCTGGATGTAGACCTGGTTGCCCAATTGTATGTCCAGCGCTTGGTCGATTTCCATAATCCAGAATTCATCGCCTCCGGAAATCTCTCCTTTGAGAAAGTCTTTCGCGTGATGTTTGAAAATCATATACGTGGAATTTCCAACGCCAAAGGAGTAGAATACTTTGAAAAACAAAAGCAATTTTTAAACGACAATATTTAAATCATGAAGAACAAAATAATCGCTGTGTTAGTCTTAATTCTGCTTGCCACGCCATGGCTATCAGCACAGCAAATCAATGCTAAAGCTTTCAACCTGAAACAGGCGCAGGAATATGCCGTACAAAATTCGTACAAAATGCAGAATGCCGCCAAGGACATTAACATTGCCCGGTTCAGGGTTTCGCAAACTACCGCCATCGGCTTACCGCAAATTAGTGGAAGCGCCAGTTATCAGCATTTTATTAATATCCCCACCCAGTTGATGCCCAACTTTCTTACGCCGGCCGTAGAAGCGGTTCTGGTTCAACATGGGTTACTCAGCGCTGATTCGCTTACGGGTATGGGCAGCGATAAATTTAAAGTGCAATTCGGTTCCAAACACGCCGTTACGGCTGGTATTTCGGCGAGTCAGCTCATTTTTGATGGTTCGTACATCGTCGGACTACAGGCTGCCAAGATTTATGTTTCCCTTTCAACCAACAGTCTGAAAAAGACCGAACAGGATGTGCGTGAAGATGTGGCTCAAGCTTATTATCTGGTTTTGGTAGCTCAGGAAAACCGCAAAGTGCTGGCTGCAACCCTCGAAAATCTGAATAAAAACCTCGGCGAAATGAAGGAAATTTATAAAAACGGTTTTATCGAAAATACTGATGTGGATCAGGTTCAGTTGCTCGTTTCGTCGCTGAACAATACCCTTCTTACCGTTGATCAGCAGTTGGAATTGGCCAACAATATGCTTAAATATCAGATGGGTATGGATATCAATGAAAATATCACGCTTACCGATCCGCTCGACGCACTGCTAAACGATGCTATTGGTCAGAATCTGTTTACTAAAAGTTTTGACCCCGAACAGCACATCAGCCTGAAGTTGATGCACATTCAGCAGGATCTGTATAAACTCAATCTGAAAAAGGATATGTATGCTTACCTGCCATCGCTGGCTGCCATTTATAGCTATCAGTACAATGCCCAACGTAACACCTTCGATTTTACACATAAAGATAAAGATTGGTTTAAAACTTCCTTATGGGGATTGAATCTGAACATTCCGATCTGGAGTTCAGGAAACAGGAAATATCAGTATAAAATGGACAGGATAGAACTGGAAAAAAATACGGTGCTGATGGATCAGGTAAAACAGGGGCTTGAGCTTGAAGTGCAAAACCAGCGTTCGAACCTGCGTAGCTATACCAATCAATATGCTACCAATAAAGAAAATATGGATTTGGCTCAGCGCATTTATGATAAAAATGTTTTGAAATACAACGAAGGCGTTGGTTCCAGTTCCGATCTTACCCAGGCACATAATCAGTTACTTAATGCTCAGGGAACCTATTTTAATACTATTCTTCAATTGCTTAACGCCAAGTCGGCATTAAATAAAGCATTAAACAATTATTAATCAGTCAACAAAATAACACCACGAAAAAATATCAACATGAAATATCCATAATGGCAATACCAATACAAACCAAAATGATATTTTATGGATATTCCATTTGACCAATAAATTATAAAATTAATAACAAATGAAAACCAAAATTCTATTTTTCAGCATCCTCGTAATGATAGCCGCTTGCAGCCGTCCCACCGACAAAAAACAAAAACTTGCAACGCTAAAACAGGAACACGATAAAATTGCCCAGCAGATTGCCACGCTTGAAGATGAAATTCGCAAGGAATCGGGAACTGCCGTGATGGGAGAAGTAAAAAATGTTGCCGTTGCAGTCGTCCAACCTAAGGAATTCAACCATTATGTTGAAGTTCAGGGTAAACTTGATGGCGAAGAGAATGTTGCCGTTTCACCTCAAACGGCTGGCGTAGTTATCTCTGTAAAAGTTAAAGAAGGCGACGTTGTAAAAAGAGGACAAGTACTTGCCGAAATGGATGCTCAGGTGATGCGCCAGGGAATCGAAGAACTGAAGACTCAGCTCAGGTTTGCCACCGATGTTTATAACAAACAAAAAAACTTGTGGGACAAAAAAATTGGTTCCGAAATGCAGTTTCTGACGGCAAAAAACAATAAACAGGCGCTCGAAGATAAACTTGCTACGCTAAACGATCAGTTGGATATGACCCGAATTAAATCGCCGATTAACGGAACCGTGGAAGAAATTCCGGTAAAAGTTGGTCAGTTGGCTTCACCCGGCGTTCCTGCATTCAGGGTAGTTAACCTTTCGAAGGTGAAAATTTCGGCCGAACTTGCCGAAGCCTATGCCCCAAAGGTAAGAACCGGGGATAAAGTGCTGATTTTTTTCCCCGATTTCAATAAGGAGATACCGGCAAAAGTCAGTTTTGTAAGTAAATATATCAGTCCGGTCAACCGCACATTTATTGTAGAAGCCAGGTTAAATTCCGGAGAAATTACTTTTAAAGCCAACATGCTTGCCGTGCTTAAAATCAATGATTATTCGGCTAAAAAGGCAATTATCATTCCATTTAATCTGGTTCAGAAATCCTTCGACAAACAATTTGTGTATGTGGTAAAGGATGTAAACGGAAAAAAATCAGCCGAGAAAAAAATCATAACCTTAGGATTGAATTACAACGGACAAACGGAGGTAACTGCCGGATTGTCGGCAGGCGATAATCTTATCACCTTTGGTTATCAGGATTTGAATGATGGACAATTAATTAAATTTTAAACGGGTTTCTAATGAAAAAGAACAAATTCAAAGAATTTTTCGCCACCAGTTGGGCCATTGATAGCCGTACAAGTGTTTATGTGATCACGGTATTTATCACGTTGCTGGGGCTATTCAGTTACCAGAGTTTGCCAAAGGAAACTTTTCCCGAAATTGTTATTCCTACCATGCTGGTAACCACCCCATATCCGGGAACTTCGCCCGAGGACATGGAGAACCTTGTAACCCGTCCGCTGGAAAAGGAACTTAAAGCCCTGAGCGACGTAAAGAATATCACCAGCACTTCGGTGCAGGACTTTTCGACCATTGCCGTTGAATTCAATACCGGCATTGACAAAACTGAAGCTAAACAAAGGGTAAAAGATGCTGTGGACAAAGCCAAAACCAATCTCCCCAACGATCTTCCTACCCAGCCTAACGTTATGGATATTGATCTTTCGGAGATTCCTATTGTATATCTGAATATTTCCGGTAATTATGATTTGGCACGACTGAAAAAATTTGCCGAAGCTGCACAGGATCGCATCGAAGAACTTCCTGAAATTACCCGCGTGGATATCGTCGGCGCCCTGGAACGCGAAATTCAGGTGAATGTGGATATGTACAAAATGCAGGCTGCCGGAGTTACAATGAGCGATCTGGAGCGGGCAATAGCCAGTGAAAACGTTACTGTTTCGGCTGGTAATGTGCCAGTTGATGGGATGAAACGCTCGCTTCGTGTCCGTGGACAGTTTACCGACCCCCGGCAGATAGAAAACATTGTGCTGCATTCTACCAGTGGCGCTATCGTTTATATTAAAGATGTGGCTCAGGTGGTAGATTCCTTTAAAGAACAGGAAAGTTTTGCCCGCTTGAACAACCAAAACGTAATTACGCTCAACGTGGTGAAGAAAAGTGGTAAAAACCTTTTGGACGCCAGCGACAAGATTAAAAATATTGTAGATAATGATCTGCGAAACAAAGTTTTTCCTTCCGATCTAAAGGTTACACTTACAGGCGATCAGTCACGCTACACCCGTAGCACCCTCGAAGAACTTAATAACACCATTATCATTGGGTTCATCTTAGTTACCATTATCCTGATGTTCTTTATGGGATTTGGAAATGCCTTTTTCGTCGGACTGTCGGTTCCGCTTTCCATCTTTATTGCCTATATGGTAATGCCAGGTATTGGCTTCACCATGAATATGATGGTAATGTTTTCGTTCATTTTTGCCCTGGGTATTATTGTTGACGATGCCATTGTGGTTATCGAAAACACCCACCGCATCCATCGCTACGAAACCAATATTGTTAAGGCGGCCAAACAAGCGGCAGGAGAAGTATTTCTTCCCATCTTTTCGGGTACGCTTACCACCCTTGCGCCATTCTTCCCGCTGGCTTTCTGGCCCGGAATTGTTGGTAAGTTCATGTATTTCATGCCGGTTACCATTATTATTACTCTTTTTGCCTCACTCTTTGTGGCTTACATCATCAACCCCGTATTTGCCGTAACGTTTATGAAACACGAATACGAAGATGTAAATCTGAAAGTGGAACGCAAACAAATTCTGACCAAAATGGTAATATTTATTACCTCTGCACTGATATTCTATTTGTTAGGATGGGTTGGCATGGGTAACTTTATGATATTCGCATTGTTGCTTATCCTGTTCTATTATTACATTCTGCGCCGGGCTATTTATAATTTTCAGACTAAGCTTTGGCCAAAAATCATGCGAGGCTACGAAAAAACACTCCGTTATTTTATGCGTGGTCGCCGTCCTTATCATTTGCTTTGGAGCATCATCGGTTTATTTTTCTTTTCCTTTATTCTTGTAGGGATTAAATCGCCCAAAGTACTTTTCTTCCCCGATAACCAGCCCAACGAGTTTTTCGTTTACATAAAAATGCCCGTCGGAACCGATCAAAAGGTTACGGATTCCATCACCAGCGTAGTTGAAAACAAGGTTTTTGGAGTGCTTGGCAAAAATAACCCCGTGGTCGAATCTGTCATCTCCAATGTTTCAGTAGGCGCCAGTTCCAATACTTTTGGCGGGAATCAGGCTCAGTCCAACCTGGGAAAGGTAACGGTAAACTTTGTTGAACACAAATATCGTCACGGCGTAAATACCAATCCGATTATGGACAAGGTTCGCGAAGCCGTTAAAGGCATACCCGGAGCCGAAATTATTGTTGAAAAAGAGAAAAACGGTCCTCCTACCGGAAAACCCATCAATATTGAAATTTCGGGTGAAAATCTGCCTATCCTCGTTAATGATGCCAACCGATATAAAAGGTATCTCGATTCGCTGCAAATACCCGGTGTGGAACGACTGAAATCGGATTTTGAACTCAACAAGCCTGAAATAGTGATTGATATTGACCGTGAGCGTGCTAACCGCGAAGGCATATCCACCGGGCAAATTGCCTTGGAGGTGCGTGCGGCTGTTTTCGGAAAGGAAGTTTCGAAATACAAGGAAAATGAAGATGAGTACGAAATAAATATCCGCTATGTCAAAGAGCAACGCGAAAACATCAATCGGCTGCTTGATCTTAAAATTACCTACCGGGATATGAATACCGGTACTCTCCGCCAGATTCCGCTCTCGTCGGTTGCCAGAATAGATTATTCAAATACCTACGGAGGCATTAACCGTAAGGATATGAAGCGGATGATTACCCTTTCGTCCGAAGTGCTTTCGGGCTATACTGCCAACGAAGTGGTTGCCAATATTAAAAGGATAACCAAAAATTTTAAGAAAGACGATAATGTGCAAATCTCCTTTTCAGGTGGTGAACAGGAAAAACAGGATGAAACGACCAACTTCCTTGGAAAAGCCATGATGATTGCTATTGGTTTGATTTTCTTTATCCTGATAAGCCAGTTCAATTCCATCAGCAAAGCCTTCATTATTTTGAGCGAAGTCATTTTCAGCATCATCGGCGTTCTTTTTGGAATTGTGATCTTTGATATGAACATCACCATTATTATGACCGGAATGGGCATCGTAGCCCTGGCGGGTATCGTGGTTCGTAATGGAATCCTGTTGGTTGAGTTTACCGACGTTTTGAAAGCTAAAGGACTGAAAACAAGAGAAGCCATTATAGAAGCCGGGAAAACCCGTATCACTCCGGTAATTCTGACAGCCATGGCTTGTATCTCTGGTCTGGTTCCGCTTGCTGTAGGCTTCAACATCAACTTTGTTACCATGTTTACCAAGCTCAATCCCCAGATTTATTTCGGCGGCGATAATGTCGCCTTCTGGAGCCCGCTTTGCTGGACTATCATTTTCGGATTGAGTTTTGCTACTTTCCTGACGCTGGTATTTGTTCCGGCAATGTATTTTATTGCTTTTGGAATGAAAGTCAGACTTAAAAGAAGAAAATCAAACAGATTATTTAAAAAAGGTCAGAAAAAATTAGTGGTAACTGATTAGTAATTAAAGTTCATAAGGTTCATAAAGTTTGTAAAGTTCATAAGGTTCATAAAATTGAGCGAAGTCCCGGTATAGAATTGCTTAGGAGGAACGACTTAGCGATTCTTCATTGGGATAGGTGGTAGGCAGTGGGCAGAAAGTAGTAGGCAGTTGAGCAAAGCGAAGTCCCGATATAGAATCGCTTAGGAGAAACGACTTAGCGAATCTTAATCGGGATAGGCAGTTAGGTATTGATTCCAGGATACAGTTGCAGATTCATTGTTTATTTCCTATGTGCTCTAATGTGCCTATTGTGGTTAAAGGAGGAACGACTTAGCAATTTTTCATCGTGAAGCGAAGCGATTCGGAATTCATAAAGCATTTAACTGTAAAATCAAAGAGCATTATAAGCAAATGGAAAGCAAACTAAGAATTTAGGCGCTTTAGGCGCTCCAAATTTTAGTTACTAAAGATAAGATTATTGAATAATTAACGTTAGCATTGTTGATGTTTTGACAAACAACGAATGATGGAACAGAAAAATAACAGATTAGCCGTTTATCTTCCGATAATTATTGCATTGGTACTTGTAGCCGGTATTTTCATTGGGCAGAAGTTGTCGCCCGGAGTCAGGCAACATGATAAAATCAACGATGTAATCAATTATGTGAAGCAGGATTACGTAGATACTGTCGGCGAGGAAAAACTGAAGGAAGCGGCTATTGAAGGCATGCTTCAAAGCCTCGACCCGCATTCGCAATACATCAGTGCCGCCGATTTTAAAGAAGCCAACGATCCATTGCTTGGCAATTTTGAAGGCATAGGCGTGCAATTCCGTATGGAAAAAGATACCATTTATGTAGTAAATACGGTTCCCGGTGGCCCGTCCGAAAAGCTAGGCATCCTTGGCGGCGACCGTATCGTAAAAATAGATGGAAAAAAAGTTGCAGGAATCAAAATTTCCGACAAGGAGGTAATGAAACGACTCAAGGGGAAAAGAAGTACCAAGGTTAAAGTTAGCATTTTACGTCGCAACGTTGCCGGATTAATTGATTTCACCATCACCCGCGACGTAATCCCAACCTGGAGCATCGACGTGGCTTATATGCCAAAGCCTACCGTAGGATACATCAAACTTAGCAAGTTTTCGGCTACTACTTACAGTGAATTTGAAAAAGCACTTAATCAGCTTAAATCGCAGGGAATGAAAAAGCTCATTCTCGATTTGCGTGGTAATTCCGGTGGGTATTTAGATGCAGCCATCAAATTAGCTGATGAATTTTTGCCAGATAAAAAGCTGATTGTTTATACCGAAGGACAACGTCATCCCCGCGAAAATGCCTATGCTACCGATAAAGGAATGTTTGAAAACGGAGCTTTGACTGTGCTTATTGACGAAGGCTCGGCTTCGGCAAGCGAAATTCTTGCCGGCGCTATTCAGGACAACGACCGCGGTACCATCATCGGGCGTCGTTCCTTCGGAAAAGGACTGGTTCAGGAGCAACTCGATTTGTCCGACGGTTCTGCCGTAAGACTTACCATTGCCCGCTACCATACGCCTACCGGACGTTGCATTCAAAAACCATATAAAGACGGACTGGAACAATATTACAACGAATCGTACCAACGCTATCTCGACGGCGAAATGACCAATGCCGACAGTGTGAAGCTTGACAAATCGCTCAAATACAAAACACCAAAAGGCAAAACGGTATATGGCGGTGGCGGCATTATGCCCGATGTATATGTTTCGCTCGAAAAAAATGACCGCAATTCATATTATAGTATGCTGATGAACAAGGGACTTATTTATCAGTTTGCTTTTGATTATACCGACCGTAACCGGGGTGAACTCACAAAATATAAATCCTTTGAAGTGTTTGATAAAAACTTCCGGATTTCTCCGGCTATTTATTCCCAGTTTGAATCATTTGCAGTTAAAAAAGGCGTCAAAAAAACGTCAGCAGTTAAAAATGATACGGATGAAAAAATTAAAAACCTGCTGAAATCACTTATTAGCCGCAACTTATTCGACGACAAAGGTTTTTATCCCATTTATCTGAAGACCGATCCCACATTTTTAAAGGCGCTGGAAGTTCTTAAATAATTTCTTCCGGCAAAGCCTTTTAATGGCAGGCTCCAGTTATTGGCAAAATGATTACTTTTGCAAACCAAACAAAAATCATAATAATACTATGTTTGAAAATCTGAGCGATAAACTCGACCGGGCATTTAAATTGCTGAAAGGACACGGACACATTACCGAAATCAATGTAGCCGAAACCCTGAAAGATGTGCGTAAAGCCCTTTTGGATGCCGATGTCAGTTATAAAATAGCCAAACAATTTACTGAAGAAGTTAAAGAAACCGCCCTCGGACAAAATGTGCTCACATCCATTTCGCCCGGACAGTTGATGGTAAAAATCGTCCACGACAAGCTCACCGAGCTGATGGGCGGAGAAAAAACTGATCTCAACCTGAAAGGTTCTCCGGCTATAATTCTCATTGCCGGGTTGCAAGGTTCGGGTAAAACTACTTTTGCTGCCAAACTTGCCCATTACCTGAAAACCAAAAAAGGGAAAAATCCTTTGCTGGTTGCCGGCGACGTTTACCGCCCCGCCGCTATCGAACAATTAAAAGTATTGGGCGAACAGGTGGGTGTGGAAGTTTATACGGAAGATGGCAGTAAAGAACCGGTAAAAATTGCCAAGAACGCCATTAATTTTGCCAAAGATAAAGGCTGGAACATAGTCATCATTGATACTGCCGGACGTTTGGCTATCGACGAAGAAATGATGAACGAGATTGCCGCCATAAAAAAGGCGGTTAATCCGCAGGAAACCTTGTTTGTGGTAGATTCCATGACCGGTCAGGATGCCGTGAACACTGCCAAAACGTTCAACGACCGTTTGGATTACGACGGAGTGGTGCTTACCAAACTCGACGGCGATACCCGCGGTGGCGCTGCGCTTACCGTGAGAGCGGTGGTTAGCAAACCTATCAAATTTGTTGGTATAGGCGAAAAAATGGATGCTCTCGATGTATTCCATCCAAACCGTATGGCAGACCGTATCTTAGGCATGGGCGACATTGTTTCTTTGGTGGAAAAAGCTCAGGAACAATTTGATGAAGAAGAATCACGGAAACTCCAACGCAAAATTGCCAAAGATCAGTTCAACTTCAACGACTTTATCAGCCAGATAAAGCAAATAAAGAAAATGGGTAACGTCAAAGACCTCATGGGCATGATACCAGGCATGGGCAAAGCATTGAAAGATGTGGAAATTGATGATAATTCTTTTAAAGGAATTGAAGCTATTATTTTTTCGATGACCCCTTACGAACGTGAAAATCCAGCGGTTATTAACGGTAATCGCCGAAAACGCATTGCCCTCGGTAGCGGAACAGATATTCAGGATGTGAACCGTTTGCTCAAACAATTTGACGAAACAAGAAAAATGATGAAGATGGTTGCCGGCGGCGGTCCGCGCAACATGATGAAAATGATGAGAAACGCTAAAAGAAAATAAATTCATGAAATATCCATAAGGACAACGTATAAACAGCCCTAAAATGACATTTTATGGATATTACATTTGACCAATAGATTATAAAATTAATAACAAATGAAACTCATTGACGGTAAAAAAATCGCAGCCGAAATAAAATTTGAAATAGCAAAAGAAGTGGCTGAAATTATTGATCGTGGAGAAAAATCACCTCATCTGGCTGCCATTCTCGTTGGCGAAGACCCTCCAAGTCAAACATATATTGCCAGCAAGGAAAAAGCCTGTCATGAAGTGGGAATTGTTTCTTCGGTTTATCGCTTTACCGAAACAGTTTCGGAAATTAAATTGCTCGAAGCTATTGATTTTTTGAATAATGACGAAGATGTGGACGGTTTCATCGTTCAACTGCCACTCCCCAAGCATATCTCTGTGGAAAAAATCATCCAAAGAATAAACCCTGCCAAAGATGTAGATGGTTTTCATCCGATAAACATCGGCAGAATGGTTTTAAACCTCCCGTCATACCTGTCGGCAACTCCTTATGGCATCATGCAGTTGATAGAACGCTACAACATCGAAACTGAAGGAAAACATTGCGTGATTTTAGGAAGGAGCAATATCGTAGGCACACCAATGAGTATACTGATGGGCCGTAAAAGCTATCCCGGTAATTGCACCGTTACCCTCTGCCACAGCAAAACCGAAAATCTGAAAGAAATTTGCCTCCAGGCCGATATCCTGATTGCCGCCATTGGCCAAAAAGAATTTGTTACTGCCGATATGGTAAAACAGGGTGCAGTGGTAATTGATGTGGGTATGCACCGCATTCCTTCTACTGAAACCAAATCGGGCTACAAGCTGACCGGCGATGTAAAATTTGATGAAGTTGCTCCCAAATGCAGCTATATCACTCCGGTTCCCGGAGGCGTCGGGTTGATGACAATTGTTTCCTTGCTGAAAAACACCATGAAAGCAGCTAAAAAAGAAATATTTTAATTTGAGATTTTAGAATTGGGTTTTGATTTCTGATACATCAGAAATTTAATTTCTTCAAAAATTGAACAATGAACTTTTAAATACCGGCAAACAACTTCCCCTGATGGAAGAATTCTATACCATACAGGGTGAAGGATTTCATGCCGGAAAGCCTGCTTATTTTGTGAGAATCGGCGGTTGCGACGTGGGTTGCTACTGGTGCGACGTCAAAGAATCGTGGAATGCTGAAATTCATCCACTTACTTCTGCCGATGAAGTGGTGGAACATATTGCTCTTTGCCCTGCCAAAGCGGTGGTAGTTACCGGTGGTGAACCACTGCTGTATAATCTTGATTATTTTTGTAATCAACTGAAAAAGCACAAAATAAAAACTTATCTCGAAACCTCTGGCTTTCATCCTCTCAGTGGTTCCTGGGATTGGATCTGCCTTTCGCCAAAAAAACAAAACCCTCCTCTACCTGAGATTTTCCTTAAAGCCAATGAGCTGAAGGTCATTATTTATGATGAAACCGATTTTGACTGGGCTGAAAAAAATGCCGCTCAGGTTTCGCCCGATTGTTTTCTTTGCCTTCAGCCCGAATGGAGCCGGCGCAACCAGATTATGCCTCTTATTGTTGATTTTGTGAAAGATCATCCCCGCTGGAACATCTCCCTGCAGATTCACAAGTATATGCGTATACCGTAAGGCATACCTGAAAAATTTCCGACGATTGGTCTTTTCATGGTTCTGCTATTTTTAGCTCTCCTTATCTTTTCAAACAATTCTCCTTAAGCCTTGCCGTTATTTTCAATAAATAAGTATTTTTACTGTTTCAATCGTACCATTATTCACAACAATGAACTTCCGGCAATTCATCGCTTTCGTTTTTTTGATTTTAACTTTCAACTGCTTTGCGCAGAAAGAAGTGAAATTAACTACTGACTCCAAGCAGGCTGCCGGATTTTATAAAGATGCAGAAAAATATTTAAAATCGTCCGATTATCCTTCGGCTGAAAAAGAATTAAAAAAAGCGCTCCGGGCCGATCCTCGCTTTGTAGAAGCCTATATTATGCTCGGCGAACTTTATTCCGAAACAACTGGTTTAAAGGCTGAAAATGCAACCCAGGCGATTAGCAATTACCGTCGTGCTACTGAACTTGCTCCTGAATTTTATCCGCCCGTTTATTTTAAACTTGCCCAAATGGAATTTTTAACAGGCGATTATGGCCGAGCCAAAATTCATTATACCAGATATTTAAAATATAATGGGCTAAGTTCTGAAAATAAAACAATTTCCGAAAAAAGGCTCAAGGATTGTAATTTTGCCATTAAAGCCATAGCTAATCCGGTACCTTTTAAACCGGTTAACTTAAATGATAGCGTCAATTCGCCAGCCGACGAATATATCAGCGCCATCACTGCCGACGAACAAACCATGTTGCTTACCGTCAGAAAATACCAACCGAAAAGTCCAGACAAGATTACAGGTGAAGACTTATGTCTTGCCGAAAATAAAGGTGATTTCTGGACCAAACCGAAAAAAATTTCCCTTTCGGAAAATAGCGAAGGTGAAGGCGCCGCCTGCCTTTCACCCGACGGACAATATATTTATTTCACCTCATGCTACAACGAGGAAGGCTACGGAAGTTGCGATATTTACATGGCCAACCGTCAGGGCGATCATTGGAGCAAACCTGTTAATCTTGGTTCGAATGTCAATTCTTCCAAATGGGAATCACAACCTTCGGTCTCGTCGGATGGCAATACCTTGTATTTTGCAAGCAACCGGGCCGGAGGATTTGGAAACTCAGACCTCTGGATGAGCCAGCGGCAATCCGACGGAAGCTGGGGAAAAGCCGTAAACCTCGGCAATGTGATCAACACTCCCGAAGACGAAATGTCGCCGTTTATTCATCCTGATAATCAAACGCTTTATTTTTCGTCCAGGGGACATACCGGTATGGGCGGAATGGATATATTCGTATCACGAAAGGATAGCCTCGGTCATTGGCAAACGCCGGTAAATCTTGGCTATCCCATCAATACGGCAGGCAACGAAATCAATCTTATTGTGAATGCTGCCGGTGATTATGCCTATGCCTCTTCAGATAAAAACGGAGGTAAGGGTCGCTACGATATCTATCGTTTTGAACTTTATCGCGAAGCCCGGCCGGCCATGGTTACCTATTTCAAAGGAAAAGTCTTCGACAGTAAAACCTTTCGTCCACTGCAAGCCCGGTTCGAACTTATTGATTTATCGAGTGGAAAAACGATCATTGAATCCTTTTCCGAAGCCGAAACCGGCTTATTCCTGGTATGCCTGCCTACGGGTAAAAACTATGCACTGAATGTTTCAAAAAAAGGCTATTTGTTTTATTCCGAAACATTTGCCTTTCAGTCGGATGCCTCCAATCGCCAACCTCAAATCAAAGATATTCCACTTCAACCGATTGCTCTGGGCGAAACGGTTATCCTGAAAAATATTTTCTTTGATACCGACAGCTACCTCCTGAAACCGGAATCGAAAATTGAACTTGACAAACTCACTAAATTATTGGTAGACAATAAAAACATGAAAATTGAAATAGATGGACATACCGATAATGTCGGAAGCGATAGTTACAACCTGCAACTTTCGCAAAACAGGGCAAAATCGGTTTACGATTATCTTATTTCATCCGGAATCCCCGACAACAGATTGTCATTTAAAGGTTTTGGCAAAACCCTTCCCATAGCCTCCAATGAGAATGAACAGGGTCGCTCTGCCAACCGCCGCACGGAATTCAAAGTCATCGAAAATTAATTTTTTTAATTGGTAAATTAAAATTTGTAATTTCGTCCCGGATAGTAATTGAATAAGCCAAAATTTTCAATAACGTTTAAAATGCGGGAGGATTTCCTTTCATCAGATTTCATTTTCCATAGATTACCTGTGGGTGTTTATCGTATTTCTGCCGATGGTAAAATTTTAATGGCCAATCCGTTTTTAGTTTCCATGCTGGGTTTTTCATCATTTGATGAATTGAAAAACAGAAATATAGAAAAAGTTATTTTTCAAGATCAGGCTGATCGTTTGAAGTTAAAAGAACGTATCGAAAACGAAGGCGAAGTAACCGGCTTTGAATCGGTGTGGTTGCGCAAAAATCATACAATGGTTCATGTATCAGAATTTGCAAGGGCGGCACGCAACGCTAAGGGTAAAATAATGTATTATGAAGGTATTGTTGAGGATATTACACAGCGTAAGTTTGATTCTGCCGACGTTGAAAATTATAAATTATCCCTCGAAAAGATAGTGAAAGGACGTACCAATGATCTAAGAAAAACAAATCTTTTATTGAAACGGGAAATTCGTCTGCGAAAAAAAACGGAGGAAAAATTAACAAAAGATTTTCTTCAATATCAGGCTTTGGTTGAAAATACCAGCGACTGGATTTGGGAAATAGATAAAAATGGATTGTATACTTTTTCCAGTCCGAACATTGAAGAAATATTGGGATATCATCCGCAGGAAATTCTTGGCAAAACACCTTTCAATTTCATAATTCCTGAAGAAAAAACCCACACTCAGCAGTATTTCAATAATATATTAGAAGCAAATGTACCATTTAAAAATTTGTTTAACACGCTTATACATAAAAACGGGAAGCTCGTTTTTATGGAAACTTCCGGCGTTCCGTTTTTTGATACTGACGGAAACCTGATGGGATACCGTGGTATTGACAGGGATATTACGGAACAACAACTTGCCTTACAGGCTCTGAAAAAAACCGAGCAAAAGCTGTCGCAACATGTCAAGCTAATGCCTATAGGGTATATCGAATGGGATTTAAATAAAGAAGTGATAGACTGGAATCCAGTGGCTTCAAAAATTTTTGGTTTTACCAAAACCGAAGCTCTCCGTGAAAAAATATTCGATAAAATCATACTCAACAATACCCTTTCGGAATTCGATTCTATCTGGAAACGAATAATTTCCGGCGAGGAGCCGCTTCACGGGATCATTAAAAACCGCACCAAGGACGGACTCACCATTACCTGCGAATGGTTTCTCACTACCATCAGGGAACCAGGTGGGAAAATCCTTGCCATTATCACATTGGTCAACGAAATTACCAATCACGAAAGACCCTCTGCAAACTAATTTTTGGTTATTTCATTGAAATAATACATTAAACCTTTACTCTTCCATATTTGTTTACTATCTTTGCACACACTTTTCTTCTTTTAATCCAGAAATGATAAATATTACATTACCAGACAATTCGATACGCCAATACGAAAGCGGAGCTACGCCGCTCGATATTGCTAAGAGCATCAGCGAAGGGCTTGCCCGTAACGTACTTTCGGCAAAAGTAAACGGGGAACTATGGGACGCAACCCGCCCCATCCATCATGATGCCCTACTTAAACTCCTGACTTGGAACGACGATGAAGGAAAAGCCACCATGTGGCATTCCTCTGCTCATCTTATGGCAGAAGCGATAGAATATTTCTATCCTGGGGTGAAATTTGGTATAGGACCTCATATTGATAACGGTTTTTATTACGATATTGACCTTGGCGAACAAACTATTTCTGCCGACGATTTGCCTAAAATTGAAGAAAAAATACTGGAACTTGCACGCCAAAAACAATCATTTATCCGCAAGGAAGTTTCAAAAACCGAAGCGATCAGTTATTTTACCAATAAAGGCGACGAATATAAACTGGAATTGCTTAACGATTTAACCGACGGACAAATAACCTTTTATGAATCAGGAAATTTTGTCGATTTATGTCGTGGACCACACATTCCGGATACCAGCCCGATAAAAGCTGTTAAATTACTCAATATTGCCGGAGCTTACTGGAGAGGTGATGAAAAACGTAAACAGATGACCCGTATTTACGGAATTTCCTTCCCTAAACAAAAGGAATTATCCGAATATCTTGTTCTGCTTGAAGAAGCCAAAAAACGAGATCACCGTAAGTTAGGTAAAGAACTGGAATTGTTTACTTTTTCTGCAAAAGTCGGTCTTGGACTTCCGCTTTGGCTTCCTAAAGGAACTGCCCTTCGCGAACGCCTCGAAGCTTTTCTGAAAAAAGATCAGAAAAAAGCAGGTTATGTACAAGTGATGACTCCTCATATCGCAAATAAAGAGTTATACATCACTTCAGGGCACTATGCAAAATATGGCAAAGATTCGTTTCAGCCTATTTCTACTCCCGTGGAAGGCGAACAATTCATGCTTAAACCGATGAATTGCCCCCACCATTGCGAAATATACAGCTGGAAACCGCGCTCATACAAAGACCTTCCGGTTCGTATAGCCGAATTCGGAACGGTATATCGCTACGAACAGAGCGGCGAATTACATGGTTTGACACGTGTAAGAGGTTTTACGCAGGACGATGCTCATATCTTTTGCCGCCCCGACCAGGTAAAAGACGAATTCATAGGTGTACTTAACATTGTGAAGCATATCTTTCGCGCACTCGATTTTAAGGAATTTACCACCCAGATTTCCCTTCGCGATCCTAACAACCGTGAAAAATATATTGGTTCCGATGAAAACTGGGAAAAGGCAGAAAGCGCCATCCTGGAAGTTGCAAAAGAACAAGAACTTCAAAATGTTGTTATTGAATACGGGGAAGCCGCTTTTTATGGACCTAAAATGGACTTCATGGTAAAAGATGCCCTTGGTCGTAAATGGCAGCTTGGTACGATACAGGTTGACTACAACCTACCCGAACGCTTTGAATTGGAATATACCGGAAGTGATAATCAAAAACACCGTCCGGTGATGATACACCGCGCACCATTTGGTTCCATGGAACGTTTCGTTGCAGTTCTTCTGGAACATTGCGCTGGCAAATTCCCGCTCTGGTTAACCCCGGAACAGGCAATCGTACTACCAATCAGCGAAAAATATCATGATTATGCAAAAAAAGTTTTAGATTTGCTAAATAATTACGATATTCGCGCCCAAATTGACGAACGTAACGAAAAGACCGGCAAAAAAATTCGCGACGCCGAATTGCAGAAAATTCCCTATATGCTTATTGTAGGTGAAAAAGAAGAAGCCGAGAATACCGTTTCCGTTCGTAAACAAAGCGAAGGCGACCAGGGAACGTGCAGTGTTGAAGCGTTTGCTGCAACCATAAATGATGAAATTAAGAAATTACTCGAAGAATAATTTCTTCGGGATAACTATATTACGAACTAAAAGGAAGGAGATTAAATAATAGCAACAACAGTTTATACCCCTAGAACATATCATAGGGGTCCTCAAAAAAAAGAAGATCTTCATTGTATTAATGAGAAAATTAAATGGCCGGTTGTACGGGTTGTAGGTGAAAATATAGAACCTGGAATTTACAACATCAAGGAAGCGTTGGAGATAGCACACAATCTCGAACTCGACTTAGTCGAAATTTCACCCAGTGCAAATCCTCCCGTTTGTAAAGTAATTGATTATAAAAAATTCCTTTACGAACAAAAACGTAAGCAGAAGGAAATAAAGGCAAAATCTGCCAAAATTATTGTCAAGGAAATACGGCTTGGACCGAATACCGACGACCATGATTTTAATTTTAAACTGCGTCACGCACAAAATTTTCTTCAGGAAGGGGCCAAAGTTAAAGTTGAAGTTTTTTTTAAAGGACGTTCCATTGTATACAAGGAAAAAGGTGAAATTCTTTTACTGAAATTTGCCCAGGATCTGGCTGAATTTGGCAAAGTGGAAAGCCTTCCAAAACTTGAGGGTAAACGCATGATCATGATATTAACTCCAAAAAAATAGTTTTTAACTAATTTAATATAAACCAAATAAATTTTTTGTAATGCCTAAGATGAAGTCGAAATCTGCTGCCAAAAAAAGGTTCTCCTTTACCGGCACAGGTAAAGTCAAAAGAAAGCATGCTTACAAAAGTCATATTCTGACTAAAAAAACAACCAAACGGAAACGTAATTTAACTTACTCCGCTATTGTTGATAAAGCAGATATGAATACCGTAAGACTATTGCTTGCAAAGTAAATAATAAATTATTAATCTTGCTTTCAGCCGGAAAGTATCCCGAAAAGGGGTCGCTGAAGTAACAAAAATGTAAAAAAATGCCAAGAAGTGTAAATGCAGTCGCCTCGCGACAAAGAAGGAAAAAACTCCTGAAACAGGTCAAAGGACAGTTCGGGAGAAGGAAAAATGTATGGACGGTAGCTAAAAATGCATACGAAAAAGGACAACAATATGCATACCGTGACCGTAGAGCTAAAAAACGTACTTTCCGCGGATTATGGATTACCCGCATCAACGCCGGTGTCCGTCAGTTCGGAATGTCGTATTCGGTTTTCATTGGTAAATTAAATGAAAAGAACATTAAACTCGACCGTAAGGTTTTAGCAGATCTTGCAATGAATAATCCAGTTGCTTTCCAAGCTATTGTAGAGGCTGTAAAAGACTAAATTCGAATTCATTCAAAACAATATAAGCCATTCCTTTGGAGTGGCTTTTTTTATTTATAGCTGAAAAAGAACCGCGCATAAATATAAGCCACCGATTCATCCACCACTTCCCTTACGCCATCGCTGTACCTCCACCATCGTTCGGGTCGGTATGAATTTTTATTTGTCCGTATGACTCCAACCTGGTATTGTTTGCCAAAAGTATGTTGAAACAACATCCAGCTTCGCCTGGCATGGCAGCCAAACGAATAAAGATTGATGGTACGGTATGGGATTTTTAAAGAGTCGATATAATGCTTTACTGCAATGGCTCCGGCATGGGTGCGGTCGCGTTGCTCGTATGGTGCAGGTGCGGCAGCCACTTTTGTACTATCCAATCCCAATTTTAGTAACGTAACACGTCCGGCATCGGCGGTTGACCCAAAGCGGCTGTAATAAAAACCAAAATCCACCGGATTGCCCGATACAATAATCATCTTGTAGTGTCCATGATGATATTCTTTCAGTACATCTTTCATGGCATAATCGGGCAGATAGCCTTCTACGATTAAAATATCGGCTTTTACCGGAGCATTTTTCGACAAAAAAGGATGTATCGTTTTAATAAATAAAATAAAGAAAAATATCAGTATAAAAAACAGAAGGCCTCTTCCGTAAATGGTAAGCCCCCAGTGCAAACGACGATTAGCCAATTGTATCTTTTTCATCCGAAACGTTAAAAAAAACAAACCTACAAAATATTTCTGAAACCGTTGCAAAAGTCAGGTTTTATTCATTTTCCCGGCTTTAAAAATGCCGTATGATGAAATAATTTACTGTCAAACAAATTGAAGCCTGAAAAAAGTTTTACTCAGGATTTGCTGAAAAACTTCTTTAAACCACGCAGTGGTTAAATATGATTAGCCCCGAATGCAATTCGGGGTAAAAAGTTCTGCGAACCAAGAACCCCGGCAGGGGTTCAATATGGCTATCATTGAACCCTTTCCGGGTTCCTGACAATAAAATTGACTCATACCCCGAATTGCATTCGGGGCTATTCAAATTAAATCCTTTCGGATTTTATAAATAACAAAGTATTCGGATAAAGTTTTACAAGTGCACAGATATTGTATAATGAATCCAGTTTTCCTTGTATTTCTTTAACAAAAAAAATTATTAATCCGATAAAAAACATAATATTATAGCTTTTTCAGCAAAACCTACTTATTAGTTTCCGGTATTCGCAATTCCCCGGTGGATTTTTTATCTCCACCACGAAAGAATCCATCTTTTCAATGGAATAATCCACCAAAACAGTGAGTAAATCCACCAAAACGGTGGGTTGATTCACTAAAACGGTGAGTTGATCCACCAAAACGGTGGGTGAATCTACCGAAACGGTGAAAATTCCACCGAAATGGCGGGTTGATCCACTAAAACGGTGGGTTGATTCACCAAAACGGTGGGTGAACCCACCGAAATGGTGAAAATTCCACCAAAATGGTGCGTTAATCCACCGAAACGGTGAAATTTGAATATTGCATCTCCCACCTTCAATCTGTGTTGGAACAGAAATGCGAAAAAGTTTCCATCACTTTGTCCACGTATGATTTGGATACAGGAATATCAATAAGTTCGGGAGCATCCAGTTCAAGGAGTAAACCGTCCTTTTCCTTGCGCAGAAGTTTGGCTTTTTCAAAATTGATGATGTAGGAACGATGGCAGCGAATAATTACCGGATTCCCCTTAAAAAGCTCTTCCATCGTTTTTAACGTGTTGCGCAACAGAAAATGTAATACTTTTCCTTTATTCAGATAATAAATGGAGACGTAGTTATCTGCCGATTCAAGGTAAAGCAGATCGTTGGATTTTAATGAGAAGCGCAGTATGCCTTTTTCATCATGAAAAGGAATCATGTTTTTGGAAGTGTCGGGAGTGCTTTGTTCGTGAGTCAGGTCATCAATTTTTTGTTTCTTTTCCTTCCACGAGAAATAAAGCCAGCTTGCCGAATAAGGGAGCAACAGAATGAGAGCCGTGTTTTGAACAGTTATTTTAAAGCATTCGGGCAACGAGCGCGGATCGTTCAAAAAGATATTTTCGAACAACACATAAAAAAGAGCCATTGACAACACTTCGGCAAAAACCCAGACCAGATAATGCCAAAGCTGCAACTGAACCTTATGCGATAAATGATACATGATGATGCGGCTTACCACCACTACCAGCACTCCGGTTAACGTTACCAGGCTTGAATATACCAGCAGTTGCCACTTGGTAACTTTATACCACGACTGCAAATCGAAAGGCGCATACATATTAATAAACAACAAGGCAAAAGCGGCTGTAAATATAATTAGCCTAACGATATTGCTTTTGGCAAGAAGGTATGCGGGTACAGGCTGATGGATATCGAACATAACTTACCTTGTTTTCTGATGGACAAAAATACATTTTTTATCCCAAACCACCTACTTTTTATGGTAACGCTATACTTTCGTCCGGATGGTTTTTATCCCGCTATTTCCTTTTTCGTCCCATCATTTTCCTTTTCGTCCCATCACTTCCGGTGGTATCCCTTTTAGTTGTGAGGATGAAAAGGCTATATTTTCTTTGCATTTTAAAATTCAATTATCAATGCTTTTCACAGAAATGTACACCGGATTGAAATCGCTTTTCAATCTCGAAAGAAACAGGATAGACATCCCTTTTTCGGATATCAGCATCCGGATGCAGGAATTTTCCTCTTCTGATGATTTTGCATCTTTGGATACTTCGGATAGCAAAGCGGCCATTCCCATTTATTATCCTTCGCCCGACAGCGAGGTGAGCGAAAACTGCCGTTTCACCTACCCGGTGTTCGTAAAGGGAAACCAGAAAAAATATAATCATCCCATACTTTTGCTGCACGGATTGAATGAACGAAGCTGGCTCAAATATCTTCCTTGGGCTTATTACCTTGCCGAACACACCGGCAGGCCGGTCATTCTTTTTCCGATAGCTTTTCATATCAACCGCTCGCCGCTCGACTGGGCTAACCCAAGGGCAATGCTTCCCCTGCTTAACTTTCGCAAAAAGAGCCAGCCAACGGCTGATTCCACCTCTTTTGTAAATGTTGCGTTAAGCGAAAGACTTTCGGACGATCCCCTGCGATTCTTTACTTCCGGCAGACAGAGCGCTTACGACATTGTGCGGTTGATCCGGCAGATACATAATGGCGAACATCCTTTATTTGAAAAGGGTAGCCAAACCGATATCTTTGCCTATTCCATCGGGGCTTTCCTTTCCGAAATCATTATGCTGGCAAATCCTGACGGATTATTTTCCGAAACAAGGCTGTTTATGTTTTGTGGAGGTTCGGTTTTCAGCTCCATGAATGGTGTTTCCAAACTTATTATGGATAAAAAGGCTTTCGATGGTATCTATAAGTTTTATATGCACGATATTGATCAGGAAATAGAACACAAAGGGCCTTTATCCGATTATTTAAAATCTAATTCCTTAGGTTATAGCTTTCATTCTATGATTGATTTTAAAAATCACCAGCGTTTCCGGGATCAACGTTTCCGGGAAATGCGTAAACGGATATCAACCATCACGCTTAAAAACGATAAAGTGATTCCCGCCAGGGATACTTTTTATACTCTTGACGGAAATGCCGAAATGTTTGATTTTCCTTATGAATATACCCACGAAACACCCTTTCCTGTTACCAACCAGACGTTGATTCCGTTAGTTGACAAAGCATTTGAAAGTGTTTTCAGCCGGGCGGCAAAATTTCTCTGCTGACAGAATTCCTTTTTGCGGAAGTTTATTGTGGCGGAGGTCCGTTTCCATCCATCGGAGGTGGCGGCGGTGGAGTGGATCCATCCATTTTACCGGGTGGAGGTCCTTCTCTCAGGTCGGGCCTGTCGCCGTGACGGTCGCGACGCATTTCGGGAACGGCTCCTTTGCTGAAACTAAAGGTAAACGTAAGCATAAAATATTGTTTCAGCGTATTGACTTTGGAATCCTGGATATACGTTTCGGAATAGGTACGGCTTACGTTGGTATTCTGATTAAGTATGTCGTAAACGCTAAGCCTGAGTTCCCCTTTCTGATTTTTCAAAAACTTCTTTCCTACGCCCGCATTCCAAAGCACATAATTGGTATTATACCCGCCGGATAATCCGTTGTAGAATTGTCCGGTAACATCATTCTGAACAAAGAATCCATTCCAGATAATCCAGTTGAAACGGCAACCTGCCGATTGGTTCCAGTAATGACTGTTGTTTTGTGTTTGCAGCGAGTTGAACCCTTCGTAATAATTTGCATTGTACGAAAGTGTAAAGTCCACATTCTGGCTGATGTTGCTGCTAAGGGTCAATCCGCCATTATAATTATAGGCGTTCGAAATATTGGATTTCTCGTTGATAATACCCGGCGATTGTGTATACGTAAAACCTCCGGTTATATTCAGGCTGCTTTTAATAAAGTTGATGGGAAACCCATAGGTCATCATTGAACGGAGATTCCATGAATGATCCAGGTTTACGGGGCGTGTAAGCTGGGCTCCTTTTTGCAGGGCAATATTCCCGATCAGTGTATCATGGGTGGCAATGTAGGTTGCATCGCTTATGTTGTTCTGCTTGTATCCGGCATAAAGAAACAGGAAATAATTCCTTGATTTCTGGACATTGGCAAAGGAATAATTGGCCATAAGCGTATGACTGTATTCCTGCTTTAATTCAGGATTACCCGTGGTAAGCAACAACAGGTTGCTGTTATCCACCACATCCTGCAGTTGCGACACCGAAGGAATATTGGTAGACGTGCGGTACATTATCCGTAAATTATTTTTCTGTGAAAACTTATAATTAAAAATTAACGAGGGAAGAATATTATCAAACGTTTTGTTAACCGTGGAATGTAGCGGAAAAACCTGTTTACCGTCCAGCTCTGTTTCCTGAAAACCGATGTTGGTAATAAGGTTGTATTTATCGCCTTTCAGCCGGTAGCCTATTCCTCCGCGATGAGTAAGATAATTGTTTTGATAGTTGTTGGTTAGCATCGTATCCAGCACTTCGGTCCCTGCCAGGGAGTCGATGGAGTAGGTTTTCTTATTTGTGTTATTGGTGTTGTAGGAGATATTATAGTTAAGCTGTATCAGCCCGTTTTTCAGGAAAGGTTCGGTATAGACAAGGTTGGACGAAAGAGTGTTTCCGTCGTTGTTCGAGCTGGAGCGTTGATGAATGATGGTATTCCCCGAGCCGGTAACCGTGCTTCCGTTCTGAGTGGTTTTAGGATTCTTTGCATTGCCCGAAGCGCTGAGACCAATGGAAAAAGTACGTCCTTTTTTCCCGAATTTATGACGGCACATCAGGTCGCTGCCATAATTATATCCAAAAGATTTAGTGGTAGTAACCGTATTCGACTGGTTCAGGATTTCGCCTCCGGCTAAGGTATTTGAACCGGAAAGGATGTTGGATGAACTGTTATCCTGCAGGTTCAGTCGCGGCATAAACATGATGGTGTTGGATGAATCAATGGTATATTCTATCCGCATATCGAAACGGTGGTTGGAATTATTGTTGTGATACTTACTGTTTTCGGTGTAATACTGACTGGAATCGGCCGAAAGCAGGTATTGCCGGTTCAAAAGCTGGTTGGTATTGTTTTTACTGCTGTTGAAGAAATAGCTGCCCGAAACATTTATCTTTTCCCCCCAGTTATCGCTGTAGTTGATGCCGATGGAATTATTGGAAGTGATACCATTCTGTTGTCCGATGAAGCTGGGCATACCTGCGCCTCCTCTTGAGTTCCGGCCACCCATTCCTATCTGCGGGGGACCGTTCATGGCTCCGAGAAAATCCTGGGTAGCAAAATTCTGCTGATTCACATTATTGCTCAGGCCAAGAATGGTTATCCGGCGGTCGCCATTGAACCAGTTATAATTTCCGCCAACATTATATTTGTCGTCGTAGCTGTGTCCGGCAAAGAATTTACCAAACATTCCGTTCCGGCGGTCTTTTTTGGTGATGAAGTTTAAGGCTTTCGACGATTGTCCGTCGTCGAAACCGGTAAGCTCGGCCTGATCGCTGAGCTTGTTAAATATCTGAACTTTATCGATGATGTCTGCCGGAAGGTTTTTCATGGCTACCGTAGGGTCGTCGCCGAAAAAGTTCTTCCCGTCCACATAAACTTTTTTAACCTCTTCGCCATGGGCTTTCACCGTTCCGTTTTCCACGGTAATGCCCGGCATTTTCTTTACGAGGTCTTCGGCCACGGCGTCGGGATTCGTTTTAAAAGCGTTGGCATTTAGTTCGGTGGTGTCGCCTTTTTGTTGTGCTGCCGGTACCTGGCCTGTAACTTCTATTCCTTTGATTGATTTTACCTGTTCGCTCATCAGCAGCAAACCTATATCTTCTGTCCTGGTTTTGATGAGCACTGTCCGGCTAATTTCGTTATAGCCGATTAACGTCGCCTTCAATTCATAGCTTTTCTGCAACGTAAGCCCGGTAACCGTAAAGCTACCATTGTTATCGCTTACGGCAAAATGTTTATCCGTCCTGTCGGAAATATTGGTCAGTACGACATCCACTCCCGCCATGAGGTTGGTTGTTTTTTTATCGGCTATCTTACCTCCAAGCCGGGCGTTCTGCGCTTGGATAAAGCTGAACGGAAAAGTTGTTTGGATGAACAGGAGAAAAACGAGAAAGTAAATTTTTTTCAAGGGTATGGGTTTACTATTTATTACTCTTGGGACTACTCCGAAAAATCAAAATGTCGCCACCAAAACACTGAAAAACATCATTTCACTACTGATTAACTACTGATAATGACTTTTGGTGTGTGTTGGCGTTTTAGTATTTGTGTGGCATTGCTGACTATTTTGATTTCCGGAGCGGCTCAATCTTTATGTTTATTTAATGAAAAGTTGTTGTTTTGACACCATTTACTCCCGAAACTTGCTCAGGTTTTTAATTAGCTGACGATTTTTTTAACCAAATTCATAATTACCATTGGTGATTCGCTATAAAAACCGGGGAAATAATATGTTTAGACGATAAATCGTTTTGCCGGCTTAAAGGAAATGCAAAATTTCGCTGATGCTGTTTACTTTTAAATAATTATTGCCGGTTTGCGGTTCTTCGTCCGTTGTTTCATGCTGCCAGGTGGTATGAAACGGAACATAAACGGCGTTTCCACCCATCTGGAGTATGGGCTGAATGTCCGACTTCATGGAATTTCCAACCATCAAAAACCTTTGCGGTTCCACCGCTATGTTTCTGAATAATTGCATATAGTTTTCGGCCTGCTTGTCGCTCATTATTTCGATATGGTGGAAATGATCAATCAATCCCGACTGGGTTAGTTTACGCTGCTGGTCGAGCAGATCGCCTTTGGTGGCGACAATAAGTTTGTAGCGTTGCTTTAATTCCTTCAAAACCTCTGCCACACCGTCGAGCAACTGCACCGGATTGGAAAGCAACTGCTTCCCCATATCAATGATCTGGTCGATTACCGAAGCGGGTATTTGTTTTTTTGAAATGCGTATGGCTGTTTCTATCTGCGAAAGCATAAATCCTTTGGCTCCATAGCCATATAGCTCAAGGTTGCTCATTTCCGTTTTGAAAAGTTCGGCCGATACTTGCCCGGCAGGCAGGTAATCTTTCAACAATTGGCATAGTTTCTTTTCAATATCCTGGTATAAAGGTTCGTTTACCCACAACGTATCGTCGCCGTCGAAACCTATAATTTCTATTTCTTTAAAATTCATCGTCGTTTGGTATTTTTTCAGTAATCACCTTACCGATTTCTGTATTCTGATTTTTTGCAAAGATGACTATTCGGCATTAAAATTCAAAAGGATAATTTTTTGCAACACCCGTTTAATTTAATACCTGTGATTTGTATTGTAACCAGGTAACACAATAAAGTAGAAAATACCGGAGTAAATTTAAACAATAAAAAACACGCTGAATCGGGGTGTAAAATGTACTGAGGCTAACGTAAAACACACTGGAAGGGTAGTAAAACATCCAGTAAGGGGTGTAAAACGTCCGGTAAGTGCTCAAAAGTCTACTTACACACTGAAAAACATCCAGTGAATACTGTAAATCTTCCAGTGAGCGATGAAAAACATCCAGTAAGTACTGAAATTCTTCCAGAGACTACCGTAAAACATAATTTATGAGGTGTAAAACACTCCGTAAGCCCCCGGAGGGTCGCCGGATAAGGTTTTCGAGCCGCTAACTACTGTTTTTGTGTAGCCGGCTAATGTTTTCGAGCCGCTAACTACTATTTTTGTGCAGCTAACTAATGTTTCCGGACAGCCAGCAAGGGTTTGAAGGCGGCCGGGTAAACCGGAGATGCCGAAATGAAAGCATTGCAGGAAGCAGGGAAAGTGTTTCCGAAGACTGACTAAACCGATTAAGGGCTGACTAAGCTATATGCAACAGAAAAAATTTTACAAAAAAATTACCATATGACGATTTATAGGAAATTATTATTTATTTTTGAAAAATAAAACTGACGGTTGTGAGACCAATACAGCCAATTTGGAGCATATAGGGAGCATTTTGTCAGACATATAAATTAATTTGCCTCATCTTAAAAAATGACTACAGCAAAATAACGAGAGAATTATCAACGCTTCAATGAGATTAAAGTATTTTTGTAATTGATTCTTAACTTATGCACGAACACAAAAAAATAGACATCCCCGTTATTGATGCTTTTATCAAAAAGTTCGCGGATATGTATTTGGAGCAGCGTTCTCAAACGCAATTTGACTACAGTGAGATCGATGAACAGGTGCTATATAAAAATCTTGGATTTGGTACTGATGCGTTAAAACAGATAATTAAAAAAAATTCTACCCCCATTGATAAAACAAGGGAGCAAGCTCTACTACCCAATGTGCTGAATGATATTTATCGCAGTGATTTGGGCGAATTATTAATGACCTATTATTTTGAAGAAAAATTACTCGCTGGAGAACGATTCATCATTCCATTAAAAAATATCACATTCAGAGAACGTGCCGAATTACCCGGCAGAGGTCTTGATGCCATTGGATACAAAAAGGTAGATGATGAGAAAGTGGAAATACTTTTAGGGGAAGCTAAAGTTTCTGCTGATAAAAAATCGCCTCCTCCAGTTGTCGATACTACAGATGATTCTATTTTTAAAACACAATTAAAACACAAGAATGAGACCCCACTTGTCATCCAAAGGCTTTCTGATTATGCTCGTAGATTAAACTCAAAAGATGCCGAGATTTTAGGCTTTGCTATAATTAGTATTGAACACAATCTTACAGATAACGTCAGCATTACATACGGTTGTACATTAATAAGGGACCATACTTGTGTAAATGAAGATTCGGATTTCGGAAAATTGAAAAAAAATGCAAATGAATTTGAACCAGGTAAAGTGCATTTTTCCATTCTTTCTTTTAGCGATAAAAGTATAAATGAAACTGTTGATTTATTTTATAAAAAGGTACAAGAACTGATAGCTGGCTAATATGAGTAATATTATTAATACCATATTGCAAAAAGAGACTATCATTTCACTTCTTGATGAAAGTGAAAAAGGTTACATTTTTGATCAACTCAAACTTCCATATCGATCTGAATTAAATGGAGGTGAACTCTTGCGTCTTTCCTTCTTTTTATCCAACACTATTTTTTCATCTGATCAAGATATTTCAATACAAACAAAAGAAATTGCTTATAAATTATTAAAACCATTTAATATTGAATCTAATGAGAATACTCAGCAATTTTTTGAAATATTTGGTATTGAAGGTATTGATTCAAAAACACTTTATTATTTCTATTTGGCTAATATCGCATTAAAAGCGGACAAACAAATCAGCATCCGGGTAGATTTAAAAGAGTATAACCCTAATACAGATGAAAGTTCAAATTGGAAATACAGGTTCCTCAACAAGGCATTAGAAGCTTATATACTATTAATTCGCAAGCATAATGGGTTTTCAGATGTTGAAAAAGCACTTTCAATTATCGAAACATTAAAAAAGGAACAGCAAGAATATGAAGAAATATATTTAAAACAATTTTCTACTGCATACGAAGTAAGTGAGGCCTATGTATTACTTTCTTTATACCATTTGTCAAAAGCTGTTGTTGAAACAGCAACATATCTGAAAAATGGGTATGATTATAAAGAGAGGTTAGATGCTGTAATTCGGCAACACATTGATATTGCTAAAAAACTTGCAAAGAGTCATCCCAGGTTGTATAGTGTTTTCAATATTTTTGAATTTGGATTGAATGCAATGTATAAAAATGCAATTTGGACACAAACGAAATTCAATGATAAAATTAAACAGCTTTGTAAAAGAAAAGCAGAGCTAGGCATATTGGAATTGTTACCTTCGCAAAGAGAAGCACTATCAGAAAGAAATCTACTTGATGTTGCAGCAAATGTTACAGTTCTCCAAATGCCTACAAGTGCTGGTAAAACATTGTTGGCTGAATTCAATATTATTGTAACAAAAGCATTAAGAACAGATGCAAAGATTGTATACATTGTTCCGTCTAGAGCATTAGTAAACCAAATATATTTTGATTTAAAATCAGATTTAGAACCGCTTAATTTTGAAATTGAAAAAACATCTTCGGCAATTGAAATAGACCCAACTGAAGATTCATTTCTAAATGGAAATGAAAAAATAGATATTCTTGTCTCAACACCTGAAAAGTTAGATTTGTTAATAAGAAGAAAGCACCCATCTGTAGAAGATGTTTCAATGTTTATTCTTGATGAAGCCCACACTATTCAAAATGGAGAGCGAGGGGCTAAATTGGAACTATTATTGGCAATTTTGAGGCGGGAAAGACCAAGTGCTAAGTACATGTTGTTATCGCCGTTTATAAAGAATGCGAGCGAAATAATCACAGATTGGCTTGGTGGGGGTAATTCCATTGTTATAGATTGGAAGCCATCTGAAAAATTGGTTTTAGGTATAGATACTCAAATAAATAGAACAAAAAACGAAATACATATTGAGATTCTGCCGTCCCCATATGAATCAATCAATCCAATTGGGAAAACTGTAATTGAAAATCCATACTTGATAAAAAGTACAGGATTAAAAGATAAAATTCTTGAATTTTCTGTTAAACATTTTTCAGAACCCGAAAAAACATTTTTGGTTTTATGCTATGGAAAAGGGACCTCGAATAATAGGGCAGAATTTATTTATGATAAAGTTGAACACTATATTCCTAATGATGATGTTAATCTGGTTAAAAAATTCATCGATGATGAGGTGGGAAGACAAACGACCCTTTCAAAAGTCATCGAAAAAGGGATCATAACTCATCATTCTGGTATATCAGATGAGACCAAATTATTATTAGAACATTTAATCAGAGAAAAACAAATACAATTTGTTTGCGCAACCACAACCATAGCGGAAGGTGTTAACTTCCCTGTTTCAACCGTCTTTTTTGACGATTTTAGAAAAGGTCAATATAAAAAACTTGATGCTAATGATTTTTGGAATATTGCAGGAAGAGCAGGAAGAACTTTAGTTGATAATTATGGGAAAATTATCCTGCCATTTAATAGTCCTGAAAACATCAATAATGCTCGGAAATTAATTAATGTTAGCACTAATGTATTAACAAGTGTATTGGCTGAACTGTTCGAAAATGCCGATGATATAGAACAGAAATTGAAAGAAGCTAATGGATTTTCAGCATTGCTCAGAGACTACTCAGACTCACTATCTCCACTGATACAATATTTTGTACACCTTCTTACTGTTGGTGAAAACGAATATTACGTTTCTGAAATAGAAGACCTTTTTAAGGATTCTTTAGAATATTACTTACTCGATACTTCAGAGAAAAAGGGGAAATTTATTTCAATCTGCAAGTCAATCTATTTACATATTCAGACAAAATTTCAAGACAGAGGAGTATTAACTTTTGCTGACAAAACTGGTTTTTCTGTTCCTTCGGTAATAAGTGTTATGACTGCTGCATCTCAAATCCCAGAAATTAAAGATTTAAATTCTTGGTCAAAAGAGCAATTATTTAACATGAATAGTTCAGATAATTTGGCTGAGAAGATTAGGGTGATAGCAGCATTAAAAGAGACTAATTTAGGACTTGAATCAAGTCGAACTCCGTTTAATGCTGATTTATATGCAAGGATAATTATTAATTGGGTAAAAGGTGAAAAACTAGCAAATATATCCGAATTACATCCTGCATTTAATACACAAAATTCAGATGTATACGAGTCTGAAAAAAGGATAACAGAATTTGTTAAACAAATGAATAAAATTAGATTTAAAGCTTCTTGGGGGCTAAGCGCACTGGAAGGTATTGTCAAAGGAAATGAAGAAATAAAAGATTCGCACATTCCTTCATTGGTCTATTTTGGAGTAGATAATGAAAAAGCGTTGGCTTTTAGAATGATTGGTGTCCCAAGAGCATTGTCTGTTTCATTACAAAACATTCTGGATAAAAATTTAAATCAATATTCATATAAGAGTTTGAGAAAACAAGTAAATAGTTTGACTAATTCAGATTGGGATGGTCTAAAACCATCAAATTCTTCATTGAGTGGAATGGAATGGAAAAGAATATCAGAAATATTAGTTAAATAAATAAGAGGTTTATCTAATGTTTTAATAATAATACTAGCCCAAGTCAACAAGCCCAAACAAAAATAAAATTACAAGATAAAACAGAAAAAGAAGGACAAAGGCACAATCGAATCCCAAGCTCCAACCAAATATTTTTTATTTTGTAATGCCGAGCAATAACTGAGGTGATTTTTAAACCAGGCTTAATGGGATTTGCAATTCTGCAAACAGAAATAATAGTATAAAAATAGAAAATTACAAATTCTTTAACGTTCCGGCGGAATTGCATTCCAGATACCCGGAACCGCTCAACAGGGTATTTTAAAAACATGCTAATAATTCGTTTTGATATATGATTTTACGAGGGAATTTTTTTTCACAAAAACTAGAAATGGAGACCAGTATTACTATTGTTGCTCCAAATAAATTTTATAGTCAGCCATATAAGGTTGTCTATCTTTTGCATGGATTATGTGGAAGAAGTGGCGATTGGGTTGATTATACGATGTTACCTAATTATTCAAAGGATTACCAGGCTATATTTATTATGCCAGAAGTCGCAAGAAGTTTTTATTCTGACATGAAGTATGGTTTAAACTATTTCAGTTTTATAACAGAGGAGGTTCCTTTAATGAGTAACAGTATCTTAAATATATCGAAGAAAAGAGATGATATAGCAATTATTGGAGCTTCGATGGGTGGTTATGGAGCTTTAAAATGTGCATTATCAAAACCTGAACAATATGGTTTTTGTTGTGCTTTTTCTTCTCCCTGTTTACTGTTGAAAGAGAATCTTCAATATTCAGAAGGGGCTAAGAAATTTAAGGACTTATTTGGGGAGCAATTATTTAAAGATTTTCAAGCTGTATTTGGTGAAAAGATTGAATGGAATGCCCGAGAAGATGTAATTGAGTTGGCTAAAAAAACTAAAGATAAAACAATTAAACCCCAATTATATCTTGCCTGTGGTACTGAAGATTACTTATACGACGATAATAAAAGGTTTCATGGCATATTACAGGATTTGGGGTATAATTCAATTTTTGAAGATTGGCATGGTAATCATGATTGGTCTTTTTTTGATGAAGCTTTAAAGCGAGCGTTAAAATATTGCTTTGACGAAAATAAATAAAAATGGGTGCTTCCGAGTATCCGGTATTCGCCCGGAACATAGCGGAATTTATCATTCTATAAACGGAATGGAAAAGCCATCTCACCCCTTCGGGGCTATGTTTCTTTTCGTCTTTTATCCACAGGGCTTTGCCCTGCGTTAAGATGTGATGCCCCTTCAGGGCATATTCCGGAAAGCAAGTATAATGTATAAAAGAATCAGTCCCGAAGGGACGTCATACAGAAACGATGGGTGAAGCCCATCGGTAAAAAAAGTGTTGGCTATTGTCTCTTTCTGTTTATATTTGTGAATGAAAACGATGAATAAAACGCTCTTACATTACCTGCAATCCTAAAAATGAGAAGAAGAATAATAGTATTAATATTAGCCGGTTTATTACTGAACTCATGCGGAATATTTTTGCAAAGCACGGGACTAAAGAACTATAAACTAAAATCGAAAATTGAGCATGAAAATCTAAACGATTATCAATACGATTTCATTTATTTGACAAAACTACTCGAAACAGGTTTTCCTTTATTGGATAGTATTTTTCCTGAAAATCGGAGAGATAGTTTAAAAATTGTTATACTCAAAGATTTATCACGAAAGAATATTAGCAAAGAATATTTTTTCATTCAAACAAGCAAATACATATCCAATGTTCACAATCAGCATACACTTGCTTATCCGGATAAGTTAGTTTTTAAAAATAAATATCCTTTTAGACTATTTTTCAGTTTAAACAATTGGTATCTATCAGATGTTAGCAAACTACAAGATAGTTCATTGATTGGGGAAAAAATTCTAAAAATCAATAATATTGACATCAAAGAAATTGAAAAGAAACTTCTCCAGTTCGCTTTTGCAGAAAACGTAATAACTCAGCAAAAGTTAATTCAGAGCCTACAAATGTTTAATACACCCGAATACTTAAAAGAAATTGGTGTTATTAAGAATTTGACCGATACGCTAAATCTGGCATTTGATGGTGTTTCTATGGAAATAATACCAGCAAAAGCTAAAGAACAAAATTTATATAATAAAATAATACCATCTTTTGAAATAACAAAGCGACAAAATAAAACCTACTTTTACAACACTTATCCGGATCAGAATTTTGCATACCTCCAGTTCAATTCCTGTCACGATAAAATTGACATTCTGGATGGAATCCAGACTTATGTAAAACCCTGGCTACAGCCTGTCGCTAAAGCTTTTGTAAAACGACAATTCAAAAAAGAGAAACCGTCTCCTCTGTTAGCCAATTCATATAACAAAGAACACCCGATATTCCGTGATTTTATGTGGAAATTAATTGATAGTTTGAATAATGCCGGTATAAGCAATCTAATAATAGATGTTAGAAACAACCCGGGTGGAAACTTGATTTTGGGCAAGCAGATGCTGTTTTTTCTGACAGACAAGACCCAAATAAAAGGGTTTACTGAATATGCTTACATATCTGATATTTTTAAATCGTACTTCACGGAAACCTATGAAAATATTGAAAAAGAAAATAATGGAGTTTTAGAAAACGGCAAAATGGTTCCTATATCTCAAGACAATAATGCTTTTTCAGATATTTTGGATTCAACATCAAAATATCATATCGGATTCAACAGACCTGTCTTTAAAGGTAATGTTTACTTTCTTTCAAATTACAACACAGGAAGCGCCGCAGCCTTATTGATAACACTAGCTCAAGACAATGGCATAGGAACAATGATTGGGACAAGTGTGGGAAATAATCCAACAGGAGCCTTCTCTTGGGCGCAATTTTATTTACCTGAAACAAAGACAAAAGCTATAATGGCTACTTCATACAACGAAAGACCGGATATATCAAAAGGCATTGAACAAATACCCGATTATTGGATTGAATATTCAATTCAAGATTATTTGACCGGAAAAGATCCCTATTTTGAAAAAGCAATAGAATTGATTATTAAAAACAAAGCCAGCAGGTAATAAAGGCTATTAAAATGGTGGATGAAGGACATAATATAGATTTTCGTTGCCAGCCATAAAAACTCATATACCTGTGATTTTTTGACATAATAAGTTACTAATTGGATAAAGTGTACACAAATTGATTTATTAACCCAAAAGTAACATAATGACGGATAATAAAATTAAGGAACAATTCCTATATGTTTTTGAAAAAAACATTGGAATAATAATTAAAATATCAAGAGTTTACGCAAAAGTTGAACAAGATAGAGAAGATTTAATAGATGAAAAACAATATTCATTGCCGTTGACTTTAGTCAACGGAATTAGAGGGACAAACAGATTTGGACTTTAGCCAAACAAAAAGGCAGGAAAATGTGGCTAAAGCCCAAATAACTGACTCCTTTTATCCGTCCCATAAATGGGACGGCAATAAATATACCTTATAATCAAACAATCTTTGGGCTTTTAAATTAAAGTTTTTATCCCAAACCAGGTCCGAAAAGGTTCAATGATAACCATATTGAACCCCTATTTGATTTCCGGGTTGCAAAACATTTTAGCCCCCAATTGCATTCGGGACTAATCATCGTTAACCACTTCATCGTTTTAATGATTTTTCAGCAATCCCCATTTCGGATTAAAAATCATTTGGTAATTATGCAAAATTTCGTAATTTTGCAGCCCTTTTAATGGAGAGATGGCCGAGTGGTCGAAGGCGCACGCCTGGAAAGTGTGTAATCGCCAAAAGTGGTTCATGGGTTCGAATCCCATTCTCTCCGCCAGCACAAAGCCCACCTTTTGGTGGGTTTTGTGTTTTTATCCGATAAATGTTTCAAACCGGGTATCTTATTAACTTCCGAACCGTATAAAATACCTAAATTTGTATTTCATTCGTCCAAACAAAATATTCCATGAAGATTCGAACCATCACTACAGGCATCTCGCTGCATTCCATCAGCGATAGGGAGCCAATTTTGATTGCCGGCCAGTTTAACGACAAAGCGAAGAAGTTTTTTGAAGAAGCCGGTCTGGAAGTTCAGACCACACGCATTGCTACCAATTCGTGGGAAGAATATACCGTTGGCTTAACGGATACTAAAATTCTGGACGAAATTCAACGCTTGGATAATTTTTGCCAACGGCATGAAATCAGTTTTTTCAGCATGGGATTTGCCCAAAGTCCCGAAAAGTTGAAGCTGATTCCTGAAATAATCAAACGCACATCGGCTCTGTCGTGTTCGGCCGGAATAGGAAACCATGAAAAGGGTATTGATTTTGAAAATGCTAAACTGGCTGCCGGTATCATCCAGCGGATATCCGAAGAAACGGAAAACGGTTACGGAAATTTCCGGTTTTGTGCCTGGTCGAACTGTAAAGCAGGTATTCCCTTTTTTCCGGTAAGCTATCACGAAGGCGCTCGTCCGGCTTTTGCCATTGGGCTGGAATGCGGCGACCTGGCAATGAAAGCTTTTTCGGAAGCCGGAAACTTCAGGGATGCCGAACGGTTTCTGAAAGAAATTTTTGAAGAGGAATTGGGAAAAGTAAACCGCATTGCTATGGAAATAGCCGGGCAAAGCGGCATGGAGTTTATGGGTATTGATTCCTCGCTCGCTCCTTCGCTGCAGGCTTCGGAAAGTATCGCTTTTGCTTACGAAAAACTGGGCATGGGAGAGTTTGGCTTGCACGGAACGCTTGCCATTTCGGCAATGATTACCCGTGTTTTAAAAAATCTGAGTATAAAAACCTGTGGCTATTCGGGGCTGATGCTACCGGTGTGTGAAGATGCGGGATTAGTAGCCCGTGCCGGCAATTATAATCTAAGCAATCTGTTGTTGTATTCCGCTGTTTGCGGATGCGGGCTGGATACCGTGCCTCTGCCGGGCAACATCAGCGTAAACAAACTGGAAGCTATCCTTCTCGATATGGCATCGCTGGCCAATAAACTCAACAAACCCTTGTCGGCACGACTTTTGCCAGTACCGGGAAAAGAATCCGGTGAAATGACTCATTTCAATTCACCATATTTGCTCGACTGCAAAATCTTTAACGTAGAATAGTTATCAGGATACCTGCAATATAGCCCATTCCAAAGCCTCCTGGAGCATTTGCTGGGGAGGATCCGAAATGAAATGCTGCTCCCGAAGCATCCGGGTCATTTTCCGCGAATATTCGATATCGCTTTTTGCTTTCTCAAATGCTTCTTTTCTTGATAAATGAACTCGGGCAACCCCATCTTCAATAGCCTGCATAGCCACATCGGCGGCTTCCTGAGGAAAAACATCCGCTTCATCCATCTTAGGGACAATATTTTCGGTGCTGATGCCTCTTTTTTCAGCATAATCGGCCAACGAATGAGCCGCCCGTATAGCCATGGTATCCGTGATTTTTTGAGCCCTGACCATCAAAGCGCCTTTCAGTATACCTGGAAATCCGATGGAATTGTTCACCTGGTTTGGAAAATCGCCCCTACCGGTAGCCACAATGTAAGCTCCGGCTTTTTTTGCAGCGTATGGATAAATTTCCGGAACCGGATTGGCACAGGCAAAAACGATGGATTTTTCGGCCATGGAGGCAACCCACTGAGGTTTTATCGTGTCGGGACCGGGCGTGGACAAGGAAATCAACACATCTGCACCTTTTATGGCTTCATCAACGCTATTTATCTTGTTGGGGTTAGTCGTTTGGCAGAGTTCCCATTTCCTGTAGAACCGTGCATCGGTCTGGATGTCGCTTCTGTCCAAATGCAAAGAACCTTTTGTATCAAATAAAATGATATTGGCAGGATTGGCTCCATCGGCGATGAGGAGACGGGCTATGGTGGTGTTGGCTGCCCCGGCGCCATACAACACAATTTTTATATCGGAGATTTTCTTTTTTGCCAGTTTCAGCGCATTAATAATTCCGGCAAGGGTAACACAGGCTGTACCCTGAGCGTCGTCGTGCCACACAGGGATGTCGCATTCTTCGCGAAGCACATCCAGCACTTTGTAGCAATTGGGTTGAGAAATGTCCTCCAGGTTGACCGCTCCAAAACTGTGCTGAACCATTTTTACAAACTGAATAATCTTTTCAGGATCGTTTTTCCCCTTTTCATCTTTACTATCGATGCACAAGGCAACAGCATCCACTCCGCCAAGGTATTTCATTAGAAAAGCCTTGCCTTCCATCACACCCAATCCGCCTGCCGGCGTGCAATCGCCGTCGCCGAGCACCCGTGTGGAATCGCTGACCACAGCCACTAAGTTGCCGCGGTTGGATAATTCGTAGGAAGTTAAATTGTTATCTCGTATAGTAGTCGAAACTTTGGAAACTCCCGGCGTATACCACACATTGAACCAGTTAAATCCTAATACCGGCGCTTTAGGCGCCGTTTGAATTTTACCACCATAAAATTGGTGCGAACTTTCTGAAAGCTTTTTAAGAAACAGCGTTTTTGCTTTGGCTATTTGTTCCTGGGTAAAATTCTCCGGAAAAACCTCATCCAGGTTTTCTAAGGTCATTTTTAGGTCTTTCATTCGTAAAATGGTTTTAAGTTTCGTATCCAAATGGTTTTACAAATTTACATGAATTTTGTATTCATGGGGCGAAAAATTTGCATAATAATAACCCGGACTACGTCCAAAAAAGGATCTTTATTCTGTTCTATTCGGCTTAATTTTAATTGGATGCAGGTAACGATAGAAATCATTTTTAAAGGATAAACTATACCAATTGCATCCGACCTGAATCCTGCTTGATGAAAATAAATAACAGAAAAGTAAAGGCTAACAAAGATGAACCTCCGTAACTGAAAAAAGGCAATGGAATACCGATGACGGGAGCTAATCCAATAGTCATACCGATATTTACCAGAAAATGAAAGAAAAGAACGGAGGCAACTCCGTATCCATAAAACCTGCTAAAATCCGAACGTTGACGTTCGGCTACGATAATCAATCGAATAAACATACAGATAAATAAAGCAATAACAATAAGACTACCGGCAAAACCCCATTCCTCGCCTACGGTACAAAAGATAAAATCGGTGCTTTGTTCGGGTACAAAATTGTATTTGGTTTGTGTTCCGTTAAGATATCCTTTCCCTAAAAAACCTCCGGAACCTATAGCTATTTTCGACTGGTTTACATTATAACCAGCCCCTTTCAAATCTATTTCTTTGCCTAACAATACATTGATACGGGTTTTCTGATGCAATTCCAGAAGGTTGTTGAAGGCATAATTTACGGTAAACACAAATCCGATGGTCAGCGCCAATAAGCCAAGGAGCGAGAGGATGTTTTTCCGGTTTCGGCGGATAAAAAAGAACAGAATCAGGGCAACACCCACTACAATGCTTGTTACAATTAATGCATTGAAAAGTAAGGTTATTAAAAAAAGTATTGTAACAATTACTCCGATTAGCAACAGGTTGCCAGGCAAACCTTTGCGGTACAAAACCAGTGCAAAAGAGAAAAAAACCAATGCGGATCCGGTATCGTTTTGCAAAAAAATCAAAAGCATGGGTATCAGCAAAATGATTACCGGAATGGCTTTATCTCTGAAACGTCTGAGATTGATATCGGGAGCGCTTAAAAATTTGGCTAAGGCAAGGGCAGTGGCAAATTTAGCAAACTCTGCCGGCTGTAAGGCGAAACTCCCTATTTTTATCCATGACTTGGAGCCGGAAATTATATCACCTACGCCTAAAACCACCAGTAGCATAAAAATAAAGATGATATAGATCAAATAGGCAAATTGAGAAAAGAATTTGGCATCAATAATCAGCAGAAAAAGGGCTAACACAAAGGATCCGGCTATCCAGATAAGTTGCTTGCCATAACTTTGCGAAATGTCAAAGATGTTCTTGTGCAAATCGTTGTATACGGCTGCATAAATATTTGCCAGCCCCATCAGTACCAAGGCAAGGTACATCAGCACTAAAATCCAGTCAATGTTGGCGAATATATTTTTTTGCTCTCTCACTTTTCTGGTAAAAGGTTAAAATCAATCATGCGTTGTTCCACGTCCTTTCGTTTTACTTTTCCGGTAAGGTATTTTTCGATCATCAGGCTGGCGATAGGCACAGCCCATGTGGCGCCAAATCCGGCATTTTCCACAATTACCGAAATGGCTATCCTGGGATTATCCTTGGGAGCAAAGGCAATAAACAGGGAATGGTCGCGTCCGTGCGGATTCTGTGCCGTGCCGGTTTTACCACACATCGGGATGCTATCAAGCTTATACCATGCGGCAGTTCCGTGTTCAACTACCTGGAACATGGCTTCCGCAATAATTTCATAATTTCTTTTGTCAATGGTGGTAACGTGTTTTTCCTGAAAACGAGGAATTGCATTTCCTTTCTTACCAATATAGCGAACCAAATGGGGAGTGTAATAAAAACCACGGTTAGCAATAATGGCAGCCAGATTAGCTAATTGTACGGGCGTCAATAATATTTCTCCCTGGCCGATGGAAAGCGAACGCACCGTCATCGCATTCCAGTGCCCTTTGCCATACATTTTATCGTATCTCGACGATGGAGGAATATTCCCATTGAGTTCAAACGGTAAATCGGAACCAAATTTTTCGCCCAATCCCATACTTTTTACATGACGGTACCAGGCATCATAGGCATTTTTTATCGAACCATAGGAATGCTTTTGGAGGATTGCCCTGAATACCTGCCAGTGGTAAGGATTACACGATTGTTTGATAGCTTCTTTCAAATCGAGAGGCGACACATGGTGATGCGTACATTTTATAGGAGAGGTTGTCGGACCCTGGCAGGAATAATAGGTTTCGGGTGTAAGTGTGCCTTCCTGCAATCCGATGAGGTCGTTCACAATTTTAAAAGTAGAACCCGGCGGGTACTGTCCCATGATAGCACGGTTGATCAAAGGTTTGACAGGATCTTCATTTAATTTCAAATAATTTTCACCTCTTGTTCTTCCAATCAACAGATTTGGGTCATACGTAGGGCTGGAAAGAAAAGCTAAAATCTCTCCGGTAGCAGGATCGATAGCTACAATACTTCCCCGTTTGCTTTTCATCAGCAATTCTCCATAAGCTTGCAGATCGGCATCCAACGAAGTATATAAATCCTGGCCCATCACGGCTGCGGTGTCGTATTTACCATTTTGGAAACTGCCCATCTCGCGGTTAAACACATCTACCATGCGGATTTTCATTCCTTTTTGTCCTCGTAATTCCTTTTCATACGATTTCTCCATCCCGCTTATACCTATGTAATCTCCGGATTTGTAATAGGGATCTTTGTCGAGCACTCCCTGGGTTGCTTCACCAATGTAACCAAGGGTATGTGCAGCTATAGGCTTGGGATATTGTCGCATGGTTCGTGGCTGAACGTAAAATCCCTGAAATTTATAAAGCTTTTCCTCCAGATAACCATAGGTTTCTTTAGAGATTTGTTTTTCAAATGGCGATGCTTTATAGGGAGAGTATACTCTTGCTTTTTCAATACGCTCGAGGAAACCGTCGTAATCAATGCCAATCAAACGGCAAAGCTCCATCGTATCAATATTTTTTACCTGATTGGGCGTTACCATCAGGTCGTAAACGGCTTCATTATAAACAAGCAACCTGCCCTTACGGTCATAAATCAATCCTCGTCCCGGATATTGGGTTACATAACGAAGTACATTGTTATTTGCCGATAATGAATAACTTTTATCAATTACCTGGATATAAAACAGCCGGAAAATAAAAATAATACCTGCCAACAGAAAGACGCCAATAATAACGTACTGTCTGTTTGAAAAGTAGGTATTCTTCATAGTGAATGGGATGCTTTGGGGTATTAATCAATAAAATTACAACCCGCAAAAGTACTCAGTTTAAGGATTTGTTTAATGTTTTTTTATAACAATATCGGGTGTTTCAATCACATTGCTTTGATGAAGCGCCCGGTCAACAATATATACTTCAAATTTTATGGTATCAAAAGTTGATGTCGGATTGTTGACATAAAGCGTATCCTGGATATCTCCCTTGATGGATTTAATGTTTCCGCTGGGCGTAAGCACAGGAATACGGGCGTTGAGCGTAGAAGGTAAATCTACTTTTTTATAAACACCGTTTTGTTTTTCAAAATAAGTAATATACAGGTTGAAATCGTAAGGTGGTAACGTATCGGCCTGAGTCAAACCAATATCTCCGTCGCCATCGGTAAATGAAAATTGTAAGACCCCTCTTTCGGTGATGCTGTCCTCATTCAGCAGCAACGTAAACCCTTGGTAACTGATAAAGGGGATCACCGGATAAGCTTCAGGTTTGGAACATGAAAAGAATGCCAAACTTAAACCGCCTATGATAAAAAATACTATTTTTGAATAAAATTTCATGCCTATTTTTAACGGGTTAAAATTACTAAAAATTGCAAACCGTCAATATTTTCCTGAAGGATAACTTCAAGAAATTTAAAGAACAAGTTTTCAGCATCACTTCTGACGATGAGTTTAACCGTCTGGCCGTCGAATTGTTTAACGTTCAATACCGGCATAATGGTATTTATCGTCAATTTATTGATCATTTGGAAATAGCTGCGGCCGGTATAAATCATTATTCACAAATTTCCTTCCTGCCTATCTCTTTTTTCAAAAGTCATCGTATTGTAACCGGCGAGACGGCTGTTAGCGCTTATTTTTCGAGCAGCGGAACCTCGACAACAGGCCTCAGCAAACATTATATCGTTGATGGCGAAGTGTACGAAAAAAGTTTCCTGAAAGGATTTCAATTGTTTTACGGCCAGCCTTCCGGCTATTGCATCCTTGCCCTTCTTCCCTCCTATCTCGAACGGGAAGGTTCGTCGCTGGTATACATGGTGAAGCGGCTGATTGCCGAAAGCCGGCATCCCGACAGCGGTTTCTATTTGCATAATCTGGATGAATTGGCTGTAAAACTATCGGATAATGCAAAACGGAAACAAAAAACCTTGTTGATCGGCGTCAGCTTTGCTTTGCTCGATTTTATTGAAAATTTTTCTATTGATTTCCCCGGACTGATCATCATGGAAACCGGGGGCATGAAAGGCAGACGCAGGGAACTGATACGCGATGAGCTTCATGAAAAGCTGTGCAAAGGTTTCGGCGTCGGGACTATCCATTCCGAATACGGCATGACCGAACTTTTCTCGCAGGCTTATTCTTCCGGCAACGGCATTTTCTCGACACCACCCTGGATGAAAATCCTGATCCGCGACACCCACGACCCGCTTTCGCTGGCAACCGACGGAAAGACCGGAGGCATCAACGTGATTGACCTCGCCAACTTTCATAGCTGTTCCTTTATCGCTACCCAGGATTTGGGCAAGCGTCATCCCGACGGTACCTTTGAAGTCCTGGGACGCTTCGACGACAGCGACCTGAGAGGATGCAACCTGATGATTTCATAAAAATTTGTATTTTTGAAAAAAATATTCACCCAAACAAACAACCCGATGAAAAAAATGATGATTCTCATGGCAATTCCGCTGGTGATGTCCATTGGCGGATGCAAAAACAAAGGAACGCAACCCGCCACCGGCGAGGCTTCTTCCATTACGAAAACTACCGTTGATAAAGTAATCAAAGACCTTACGGCCAAATATGGGGAATCCGTAAAGACACGCCTCGAAAAAGGCGTTACCCAGGCTGCTGCACTCTGGCGTTCTGCCGATGGCAACGACAAGGATTTTGAAAAATTCTGTGCCGATAATTTTATGGCCGATACCGCTAAGCGTACAGTGCTTTTCAGCAAACTTCAGACTGCCTTTGAAGTCCTCTGGGGCAACTACAACAAAATGGGATTGGATCTTCGCATCCCGGTTGATCTCGATCAGGGCGAACTTACACCCATAGACGAGTTGATGGCTTCCTATTCGCCTTCGGCTCATCTTACCGACGACATGTTTCAAAACAAGGTTGCTTTTATCACCATTCTCAATTTTCCCTGTTATACCTTGAAGGAGAAAACCGACCTAGCTTCTCAATGGAACCGCACCCAATGGGCGTATGCCCGCATGGGTGATGTGTTTACTTCACGCGTTCCCGCGGAATTGAGCCAGAAAGTTACCGAAGCTCTTGCCAAAAGTGATTTATACATCTCCTCATATAATATCATGATGGGTAATCTGGTGGACAAAACCGGAAAGACATATTTTCCCGCCGATATGAAACTTATTACCCACTGGGGCTTGCGCGATGAATTAAAATCGCACTACGGCAAACCCGACGGGTTGGCTAAGCAACAAATGATTTATTCCGTGATGAAGCGCATCATCGACCAGAGCATCCCCGAAATGGTGATCAATAACAAGGATTACCAGTGGAATCCGGCCGACAACAAAGTGATGAAGAACGGAAAAGAAATTCAATTTACTTCCGAACCCGATAAACGCTATGAAATGCTGCTGAATGATTTCAAAGCCGAGAAAGCCGTTGATCCCTATTATCCTGTTTATCCTACCTATAACCAGCGTGCCTTTGAGCTGGGAATGGAAATTCCGGAAGCCGACGTGGAAAAACTTTTCACCAGCCTGATTACCGCTCCCGAAATAAAACAGGTAGCCGATCTCATCAGCAAACGCCTCGGACGTAAACTTCAGCCCTTCGACATCTGGTACGATGGATTTAAATCGCGCAGTTCGCTGAACGAAGACGATCTGACGGCCAAAACGTCCAAACTGTATCCCAATACTGCCGCTTTTGAAAAAAATACGGTCAACATCCTGAAAAAGCTTGGCTGGTCAGCCGAACGTGCTGCCTATATTGCCGCTAAAATTCAGGTTGATCCTGCACGCGGTTCAGGCCATGCCGCCCAGGCCGCCATGAAGGGCGACAAAGCGCGCCTGCGTACCCGCATTACCGAAAAAGGGATGAACTACAAAGGATACAACATTGCCGTTCATGAATTCGGGCATAATGTGGAACAGACCATTGACCTTTACGATATTGATAACTATATGATGTCGGGCGTTCCCAATACGGCATTTACCGAAGCCCTCGCTTTCATCTTCCAGAACCGCGACCTCGAACTGCTTGGGATAAACGACAATAATCCCGACAAGGAACATTTGGCGTCCCTCGATGCCATCTGGATGAGTTACGAAATCATGGGTGTTTCGCTGGTTGATATGCAGGTCTGGAACTGGATGTATGCCAACCCCAATGCCACGCCAGCCCAGTTGAAAGCAGCCGTTATTGCTTCCGCTAAAGAAGTATGGAACAAATATTATGCACCGGTATTCGGGATGAAGGACGAACCTATCCTTGCCGTTTATTCGCACATGATAGACAATCCGCTTTACCTGCCCAATTACCCGGTAGGTCATTTGATCAATTTCCAGGTGGATGGTTTTATGAAAGGAAAGAATTTTGCATCGGAAGTCGATCGCATGTTCAAACAGGGACGGCTTATCCCTCAGGTTTGGATGAAGGGTGCTGTCGGCAACGAAATCTCGATAAAACCATTGCTTGACGCTACGGATGTTGCGCTGAAAACGGTGAAGTAATGATTAAATTGTTAAATTGTTGAATTGTTGAATTATTACTTTTTGTTCGGCTGTCCCGGAAAAGGTTGTAAGGATGCCGGATTAGCTTGCGGCTGTCCCGGAAATGGTTGCAAGGCTACCGGATTGGATTGCGGCTATCACGGATAAGGTTGCAAGAATGCCGGATTAGGTTGCGGCTGTCCCGGAAATGGTTGAAAGGATACCGGAAAAGCTTGCGGTTATCCCGGAAAAGGCTGTAAGGATGCCGGATTGGGTTGCGGCTATCACGGATGAGATTGTTTGTTTCGATCAAACCCCGAGGGTTTTAAAAACCCTCGGGGTTTTGTTTCTTAAATTAACCGTGCAATTACCCCCGGAAAATGGGCATATTCCAGGGCATGCACTTTTATGGCGAGGCTTTCCGGAGTATCCTCAGCCGACACGGGACAGGTTGCCTGAAAAATAATCTGCCCTGCATCGTAATGCTCATTTACGTAATGAATGGTAATGCCGCTTTCTTTTTCACCGGCAGCAATCACACTTTCGTGAACCTTCATCCCATAAAATCCTTTTCCCCCGTATTTCGGCAATAAAGCAGGATGGATATTGACGATGCGGTCAGGATAAGCTTTTAGCAGGTTGCCCGGTATCTTCCATAAAAAACCGGCTAAAACCACCAGGTCAATCTGCTTTTCGCGAAGCAAATCAAGAATAATATCCGTTTCGTAAAAAGTTTTGCGGTTAAACGTTACCGTTGGGATGTTGTGTTTCATAGCTCTTTCCAGCACGTACGCATTTTTGTCGTTGGACAGGATAAGCGATACCTCGGCGATACCCTTTTCGTTAAAAAATTCGATGATGTTCTGGGCGTTGGTTCCGCTGCCCGAGGCAAAAATGGCAAGGTGTTTCATTCATAGAAATTATCAGGCAAAAGTAAAGGAAATACAATAAAAATTCAGTCCGTTCTGCCAGTTTATTAAATCAAAATCGGTTTTAGTTTCTCTCCGGTTCTGCAATTCTTGTTAACTTTGCTGAAATTTTACAGAATGCTTAAAAGATTAGTCGTTTTAACCGGTGCCGGAATCAGCGCCGAAAGCGGAATCAAGACCTTCCGCGACAGCGACGGTTTATGGGAAAACTATCGCATCGAAGATGTCTGCACTCATGATGCCTGGCTTCACAACACCAAAGTTGTTATTGACTTCTATAACCAACGCCGCAAGGAATTATATAATACCAGGCCCAATGCCGCTCATGAAGCGCTGGTAAAGCTGGAGGATAAATACGATGTTCAAATCATCACCCAAAACATTGACGACCTGCACGAGCGTGCCGAATCTAAACATGTGTTGCATCTTCATGGCGAGCTGAAAAAAGTCCGCAGTTCGGTGGATGATGATCTTATTTACGACCTTGATGGCTGGGAACTGAAGATGGGAATGAAATGCGAAAAAGGTTCACAACTTCGCCCGCATGTTGTCTTTTTTGGTGAAGCCGTGCCCAACATTATGCCAGCTGCTGAATTGGCTCAGCAAGCCGACATCTTTGTGGTTATCGGAACATCGCTTGCCGTTTATCCGGCAGCCGGACTTATCAATTATGTATCCAATTCCTGCCCCAAATATCTTGTGGATCCCAAGGACGTTTCGGTCAGTCACATTCCCAACCTGACTTTTATCCGTAAAAAAGCCGGCGAAGGCGTGCCCGAACTCGTTGATAAACTCTTAGCCGCTGCGGAATGAAACGTTTATCGTACGCCATGGCGCTTTCCAAAAGTCAGCGTTTTTGCAGCTATCAGGAACGTTGTGTATACGAAATACGCTCAAAGCTAAAAGACTGGGACGTCGGCGAACAAGATGCCGCAAAGATTGTTTCTAATCTGAAAGAGGAGAATTATCTAAACGACGAGCGGTTTGCCCGGATTTATACCAGCGGAAAAATCAGGATTAAAAAATGGGGAAAAATTAAAATAAGTCTCGAACTTCGCAAACGGCAGATTGATGAATCGTTTATCCGGTCGGCTATAAATGAAATTGATCAGGATGAATATCTGAAGTTACTCGAAGAGCTTCTCCGTAAGAAAGCCAAAGAAATTAAAACCGACGATGCGTTTATTTTTAATAATAAATTAGCGGCATATGCCGTTTCGCATGGATACGAAACGGATCTGGTCTGGAAAACAATTAATGCATTATGACAAACAAAGAAAACATAAAAGACTTACATCAAAGGCTCGGCGAGCTGAGGAGGTTCCTTTGACGTTGACGGGAAACTGTCGGCGATAGCCGAAAAAGAAGAAATAACCCATGCTCCCGGCTTCTGGAACGATCCCAAAGCGGCGGAACAGGTGATGAGATCCATACAGGACATCAAACGATGGACCGATAAATATCAGCATGCTCAGGATAAATTTGAAGATTTACAGGTAATTTACGATTTCTTCGAAGTCGGCGAAGGCACGGAAGCCGATCTCGACAAGCAATTCAAAGAAACCCTCGAAAAGGTTGAAGAGCTTGAATTCATGAATATGCTCAGCGGCGAGGAAGATAAAATGGGCGCCATCCTCAATATCAATCCCGGGGCTGGCGGCACCGAAAGCCAGGACTGGGCTCAAATGCTCATGCGCATGTATATCCGTTGGGGCGAGCTCAATCATTATAAAGTGAGAGAACTCGATTTCCACGAAGGCGATGTTGCCGGTATTAAATCCGTCTCCCTCGAATTCGAAGGCGATTATGCTTTTGGTTACCTGAAAGGTGAAAACGGCGTTCACCGACTGGTACGACTTTCGCCTTTCGATGCCAACAACCGCCGACATACTTCTTTTGCTTCGGTGTATGTTTATCCCGTGGTTGACGAAAACATCAATATCGAAATCAATCCTTCCGACATTTCGTGGGATACTTTCCGCTCCAGCGGCCCCGGTGGCCAAAATGTGAACAAGGTGGAAACGGCCGTACGTCTGAAACACGAGCCGACAGGTATCGTTATCGAATGCCAGGTTACCCGTTCGCAGTTGCAAAACCGGGATAAAGCTTTGCAAATGCTTAAATCGCAGTTGTACGAAATAGAACTCCGTAAAAAGCAGGAAGCCAAAGACGAGATTGAAGGCAATAAGAAAAAAATTGAATGGGGTTCGCAAATCCGTAGTTATGTGCTTCATCCGTACAAAATGGTGAAAGATGTCCGTACCGGCTTTGAAACTTCCAATGCTCAGGGAGTGCTCGACGGCGAACTCAACGATTTTATCAAGGCCTATCTTATGGAATTCGGGAATAGCTGATCCGTATGTTTTTAAAGCATCGGAAATTCCGCTCAACCGGGATTTCAATAAGGGATGCACAATTCGCACTCCATAGCTCACAACGGCCGCTGACTGTCTCACAATGACAGTTGACGGTCTCACAGTGGCAATTGACGGTCTCACAGTGGCAATTGACGGTCTCACAGTGGCAATTGACGGTCTCACAGTAACAGTTGACGGTCTCACAGTGACAGCTGACGGTCTCACAGTGACAGTTGACGGTCTCACAGTGACAGTTGACTGCTTCACAATGGCCGTTGATGGTCTCACAATGACGATTAATTGCTTCACAATGGCCGTTGACTGCCTCACAATGGCCACTCACCGGTTCACAATGACCGCTAACTGCCTCACAATAGCCGTTGATGGTCTCACAATGAAAATTTGGACTATTGCAACTTTTACTCCGGTTAAGTTAAAATCTTTCCTATATTACCAATAATGCCTTTTCATTCAGACATTTTATCATTTTATAATCATTATTATCCGGGGAATTTTATTTCGTCCCTAACGGGACTTTAAATGGATATATAACCAATTTGCTACCAATATTCTGTCCCTCCGGGATAGTTCCGTCAGGAACCAAATACCGGTAGAAATTGAAAACAACCCCATGTTTTCCTAAGTCCCATAGGGACGCAACAAATACAATGTTTTCATGAGCCACAATAGATTTTAACCGGACAACAATGAAAAAAATTAAAATATTTTTACTTTTTTTTCTCGAAATGTTAATTATTTAAAAAAAGTGTTTAATTTTGTCTTGTAAACCTTTAAATCATTAACCATGAACGACAAACAGACGAATCAACTGACGATGTTCGAAGAGGTAAATGATACCTTGGACGCCAATGCCGACATCGTAAAAAAAGTAAAAACAGCCCAGGATGGACATGCTTTTCTTAAAACCCAAATTGTTGGAATACATACGCAGCATGAGATTCAGCAAAAAATAACCACCGGTATTACCGACGATAAGGAACAAACCCGTAGCGAATACGAAGAATCAATTTTGAAAGTCGGCGGCGGATTGATGGCTCATGCAGCCGCCACCGACAATAAAGAATTATATGCAATACAGATATTTCCGGCTACAAACTTATCCGTATGCGCGAAGAAAAGTTGTATGACTATGGCAAAACCATATACGACCTGGCATTGCCGCTACAACCTCAACTGGCAGAACTGATGGTAAGCAACGAAGATGTTGCCTTGCTGAACACCAAACGCGAAGCCTTTGGCCTGCTAATGCCTAAAAAACGGACGGCTATGGGAGTCGCTTCGGCAGCCACCGACCACCTTGACGAACTGATACGCGAAACCAATATTTTTCTGTACAAAAAACTCGATAAGATTATATTCTTGTTCCGTAGCACCTATCCCGATTTTTACAAACAATACAGAAGCGCCCGCATGATCATCGACCGGGGACATGGTAAAAAAGGAAAGACCCAGATCTCGGGTAAGGTCAGCGATTTTGAAACCTAAAAACCCTTAGCCGGTGTAAAGGTGTATTTAAACGATGAAGCAACAACGACTGCCGTAACCGATGCTGCCGGAAGTTACCTGCTTGGAATCGCCGCTGCCGGAACCTATACCATAAAAGCTGAACTGGCAGGCTACGATACCTATAACGAAGAATTTGAAATCGAAAACCTTGAAAGTATTGAATTGGATATAGAGATGGAAAAGGGGGAATAAGCAATTACGATTTACGAATGACGAATGACGATTGGTTACGGGTAGTTGGGATTCCGCCCGGCTGAGTTAATTTTAAAATATAACGACCAATGAATTTGATAAAATAAAAAGCCTTTGGGATAATTCGGACAGTTAAAATATTTTTATATTTGTGAATGAAATAACTGCCATTGGGGGATTGTACAAACGTTAACTTACATAATAAAAACACTACTCACTATGAAAACGGTTACCAAAGAACAAGAGAATAGTTTGATTAATCAAATGTTGGATTTAGAGGAACAACTTCATTTTACTGAGATGAAAGAACAGTTTTGTAAAGATTCTTCTGAAAGAACTACTATTGAATCTACTCGAAAAAACTTAAAAGAGTCTTTAGACAAGGTGTCTAATGATTTGATAGAAATTGAAACATCTTTAGCAAGTCTTGAGATTAAGGATTATCTGATACGTGCGTTCTATCAAATGACAGCTGCAATATCTAATGTACAGTATGATTTTCCTATTTCTAGGAGTCAAAGTATGATATTTGATAATTACTTTGCTTCTAAAATTCTAAATGAAATAAATCGTACTATGAATGGAGATTTTCATGACTTAGCTTCTCCATTTTTACATTTTACGACTGACCCCAAAGACTTTTTTGATAGAAAACAATTAATTTCTTTTTTTGGCTCCGAGATTGGTATTTTAAAGAATATTAATCCGGTTAATTATGTAATACTAAAATCCTATTATAAGGAATTTGCAAATAGATTGCTAAAATTGATTGAAAAATAATTATGTGTGCTAATCGAATTCTAAGGCCAAACCTAATATATATTTTTGTAATGTCGAACAACAACCGACGGTGATTTTTAAACCAAAAGTCATGTAAAAATGTGTGTATTAAACTTCCAAGGCTGAGCGGCAAATGCTTTGCCTCCCGGGACAAAGCGGAATTGCAAATTCCGCTCAGCGGAGTTTTGATAAAATAAAAAGTCCGTTGGATAATTTGGATATTTAAAATGTTTTTATATTTGTGGACGGAAAGTAATAATTAATTATGAAGTAAACGCCATAATGGTGGTTACACAATCGTTAGGCGCAAATTATAAAAAATGAATAACCTGTATAACTTTAGGATGAGAGTTCAAAATTTGAGTTGGAGTTTTACAACTATTGAAAATTTGCTAAAACAGTCAAAAGAAAGTAAAAATGCAACTCTTGTGATTTATGCTGCCATGGAAAGTAGACATATACTCGAACGAATTGAATTTGAAAATATTGTTATGTCTGCAAATTCAAGGTTCACAATCAATAATTTTGATAACATTAAGAAACATCACGGGATTCAAAAAGCAAATAAAGAATTTAATGCCCTTAAATTTAAATATCAGACTTTTTCCGAATCATTTTCAAAAGCAGTTAGACCAGATTTGAATTTGAAACTGTATGATTATAAAAAAGCTGAAGATATTAAAGGAAAACTTTCTCAGTATATTCACATTTATTCAAGAACAGACCAAGAATTAGAATTTGAATCATCTTTTATACAAAGCGGATTTATTGAGATACAATCAGCGATTGATTTTTTAAAAAGTTATGTATCCACTGACAATAATGGATATTATTATGGCATTTTAGATTTTATGACAATTGCAGAACCAATGAAAAACGAATTTTTAACTTGGTTAAACAGTTCGGAACAAAACAATGATGATTTAACACAACGATTGATTAAAATTGTAAATGAAAAAAATAACGTGCGGTAACATGTGATATAGTTAGCTGCCATGTCAGTGCCTGTTTCAAGGTTTTTGCTTTTATTAAAGTTCGGTGTAACTTGACAGGAAAGTGCTTCGAAATCGGCAACAAACCATACCACCAACCCGGCTGAGCGGCAAATGTTTTGCCGTTCAAAACATAGCGGAATTTGTAATTCCACTCCGCGGGGATGAAATAACAATGTCATCCTTTCGGAATTTGTCTGTCTCGTCGTTTCTTCATTTCTGACATTACGCTAAACCTTATTTCCCTTATCTTTTTTTAACCTTAGTAGAAAAAATTACACAAACGAAAAATTACCTTATTCTCTTATAACCGTTAAAATAAGGTAATAAGGTCGTGGGTTGTGGCGGTTATTATTTATTCTACTAAGGGTAAAGGTTAAAAAATAAGGTTTTCCTTTTTGTCCACCCGGCTGAGCGGAATTTGTAATTCCGCTCGAAACATAGCGGTCCCGGGTACCTGAAACCGCTCATCAGGGAATTGAAAAATTTCCCGGCGATAATAAATTAGCCCGACTTGCTGATTTTAAATAATCGTTCAAAACTGATGATTTCAATCTTTTTCCCACTCACCTTGATGATGCCGTCGGAATCGAAATTATGCAGGGTATAAATCACATTTTCCTTGGAACAACCGGCAAATTCAGCGATTTCCTGCCGGGATAGGGATAATACAAATTGATTGCTTTGATAAATTTCTTTCGACAGGTAAATTAAAATGTCAGCTATCCGGCCATAAACCTGTTTGTGAGCCAAACTGATGAAACTGAATATCGAGTTTCTGAACATCTCGGTAGACATTTTCAGGATGTTGAGCATAAAAATCTGGTTGTTAAACGCAAGCATCTTCAAATTATCCAGGTCAATCAGGCAGCCGCTGCATTCCTCAATGGCTATGATTGAAAAAATGTTGACATCTTCGTTCAGAATATTTGCCAATCCTAACAAGGTCGGCGATTTTGATATGGTAAGAATTAAATTCTTGCCGTTGGCATCTTCATAATTAAACTTAACAATACCTTTCCGCAAATAAACCAGGTGATTGCCTTTCATACCCTGTTTCAAAATCACCTCCCCTTTTTTATAATTTTGCTGGACTGTGCTCTGAAACAACATCTCAAAATCAGACTGACTGATAAAATAATCGCAAGCCAATTTAAAAAGGCATTCTTTACAATCTTCTAATATTTCTTTTGGTTCCATCCCGGTCAGATTTTTTCAACGTCAAAAGTAGTATAATTTAATTGGTATAAAAATGGAATTTTATACCTTTTTACCTACATTCTTATACTTTTTAACATAAATAATCCGACCGCTAATTTAGGTTCATTTACATTTGGTTAGGGTATTTTTGTGTCCTAAACCAATTTTAAAATGGATATTCAAAAAATAACTGTCATTGGTGGCGTTGGAAAAAATGGCGAACGCGAAAAAGTGGATCGTTTTGAATTAAAGATGGGCGATATTATCAGCATCGTTGGCCCGACGGGCTGTGGAAAAACAACCCTGATTAATGATGTTGAACTGTTTGCCAATTGCAATACCCCTTCGGGAAGGCAGGTTTTAATCAACGGCAAACCAATGTCTGAAGATTTTTCCTTCGACCCCAAAAAACATCCGATTGCGCTGATTTCTCAGCATACCAATTTCCTTTCCGATTTACCGGTAGGCGAATTTCTGCAAATTCACGCTACGGTGCGTGGCGCCGAAAACATCGAACATATCATTGCCGAAACCCTCGATTTTGCTAATCAGTTGACCGGAGAGGCCATCGTGAGGGAAACAGCCATGACCGAACTTTCCGGCGGACAAACACGTTCGCTCTTGATCGCCGATGCCGTCATTATCGGAAATTCACCTATTATTTTATTAGATGAAATTGAAAATGCCGGGATCAATCGTACCAAAGCATTGGAATTGCTGAAAAACTACAAAAAAATATTTGTCTTTGTTACTCACGATCCCTCTATTGCCTTGCTTTCCGATTTTAGGATTATCATGAAAGAGGGTGCTATGCAAAAATTAATATGCACCAATGCAGAAGAACGCCTTGCGGCAAACGAATTGCGCAAAATTGATGACGTTTTATTGCATTTCCGTTCGCTTATCAGAGCAGGCGAAGAAATTTCGGAAAGTATTTTTAAAGAAAGTATCCAATCATTAACTTATACAAAATGAAAGTAATAATATTTGCCGGTCCGCCAACTTGCGGAAAAACAACCGTTATTCGTCAGGTTATTCGCAGGATGTTGAAGAAAAATTATAAACCATCGTTTATCAAAATTGATGTTTTATATGCCGATGAAGATGTAAACATTCACAATGAATTTGGTATTCCTACCAAAAAAATATATTCCGGCGAACTCTGCCCCGACCACTGCAATGTTGTTGTGCTCGATGAGGCTGTAGAATGGGCCGAAAGCACTGGCAGCGATTATCTGTTTGTAGAAACAGCCGGATTGTGTTTGCGTTGTTCGCCATACATCGAAAATTCGTTGGGAATTGTGGTACTGGAAGCTACAAGTGGAATGAATTTGCCACGGAAAATTGGCCCGATGCTCACCCTGGCCGATATTTCGGTGATCACAAAAATTGATTTGATTTCGCAAGCCGAACGCGAAGTATTCAGATACCGGGTGTTGGAAGCCGCCAAAGAAATTAAAGTGTTGGAAAGCAATGCTCTTTACGGAATTGGCATCGACCCGATTGTAAAACAGATTGAAAACACCCCGCATATTCAACTGCCGATGTTTTTGCGTGGAAATCCACCTGTGGGAACATGTACCATTTGCGTGGGTAAAAAAGAAATTGGCGCTAAAAACCATTTTGGGGTGCTGCGTACTATGGAACAGGAACTTTTTTATGTAGGAGAATAATGAACCCGCGTATTTATCTTGATAATGCTGCCACAACCCGCTTGGACGATAGAGTTTTGGAAACAATGTTGCCATATTTCACCGAAAATTATGGCAATGCTTCCAGTTTGCATTCTTTTGGCACATCAGCCAAAGATGCCATCGAAAAATCAAGGGCACAAATAGCGCTTTTTCTGCATTGTAAACCCGAAGAAATAATTTTTACGGCAAGCGGAACCGAGGCCAATAATTTTGCGCTCAAAGGAGCGGCGCTGGCAAACCGCGAAAAAGGTAACCATATTATTGTTTCGTCCATTGAGCATGATTGCATTCTGAATACCTGTAAATGGCTCGAAACGCAAGGTTTTGTTGTTACCTATTTGTCTGTCGACAAAAAAGGTTTTGTTGATCCTGACTTTATCAAACGTTGTATTAATTCAAAGACCATACTTGTTTCAGTAATGCACGTTAACAACGAAATAGGAACGATTCAATCCATTTCTGAAATTGGCAGCATCTGTAAGGAACAAGGTGTTTTATTTCATTCCGATGCCTGCCAGTCGTTCGGGAAAATTCCCGTGGATATTCAAAATGTGGATTTGCTTACTATCAATTCCCATAAAATTTATGGTCCGAAAGGAGTGGGAGCATTGATGATTAAAAACGGAACGACAATTACTCCTTTGCTACATGGCGGAGGCCAGGAAAATGGTTTGCGTTCTTCTACCGAAAACATAGCCGGAATTGTCGGTTTTGCCAAAGCAGCGGAATTGTGTTTTTCGGAAATGGAAGATGAAACAAAACGGATATCTGGCTTACAAAAAAAGATTATTTTCCATTTAACCCAAACCATCGAAGAAATTTATTTTAACGGGGATTTGGAAAAACGCCTGCCAAATAACATTAATTTTTGCATCAGCAATCTGGAAGGCGAAGGTATTCGTTTGCTCTTATTGCTCGATCAGGAAGGAATCGCTGTTTCTTCCGGTTCGGCATGTTCGTCCAATGGTGACAATTCCGCATCTCATGTTTTGCAAGCCATTGGTTTAAATCCATTTGAGGCTCGCGGTTCTATCCGTGTAAGTTTAGGCCGGTATACCACCGAAGCAGAAACAGATATCTTTTTAAAGACAATAACAAATAAGATTAAAAATTTAAACTCAATATTTTCAGTCGTATGAACATAGAAGTAACATCAAAAGCCGAAGAAATCCTCGGGTTGTTGCCGCAATTGGATTGTGGCGCTTGTGGGTACAAATCGTGTGCTTTGTTTGCCGGTTTTGTAGAAAAAAATCCTGATGAAATGAAACGTTGCATTCATCTGAACGGAAAAACTCAAAAATTGCAGAGTGTAATAGGTTGCCACGGATGTGCAACACATTCATTAGGCGATAAATTAGGGTGGAAGGACAATCTAAAACGCGATTTTGATTTTATTTTGGACTGTTTTGAAAATGAACCCGGCCCCAAAGAAACTATTTTGCCGTACAATCCGGCACTGGTAAAAGAACTGGAAATTAAAAAAGGAGATATTCTGATCGGTCGTCCGATGGGAATGTCGTGCGGATGCCCCATTACCCATTGCGGTATCGTTACGGATTCCGACCCAAGAAACGGTCTAATCCATTGGTGTGTTACGGGCCCGTTACGGCCGCGTAGCGAAGGTTTTAAAGATATAGGTTATTATGTATCGCAGGCCTACGAAGGAATAATAAAAGAATCAAAGGTTCCCGTTCAACTTGGAACACGTCATTGGTTTTTACCACGTCGTTGTATGCTTCAATGGCGACACAGCGGATTGGTAAACGCCGTAACCCATCTAAAAGACGGAAGTTATAAGGTAAGAATTGAAGGATTGCTTATTGGTTAAGCAATCCTTCCGTACCATAATAAAAAGTATTGTGCATTAAACAGCAGGCAAATAAACGCTCCTGCTTTTTAATGCAAGACTTTGGAAAAGAAATGTATAATTATATTTGAAGCGCCAAATTAAATCTGAAGTTTAAAACGGCAAATCATCATCCGGAGCTGGTTGAGGTTCGGTATAATGAATATTTTCTTCTTCATGAGGAGGCATGTCTCCTTGTGCATGTTCGCGACCACCACCCAACAAAAGTAGATTGTCGGCAATTATTTCTGTAGTATAGCGTTTTTTGCCTTCTTTATCTTCCCAGGTACGGGTACGGATTTTGCCTTCAAGATAAACCTGTTTGCCTTTTACAAGATATTTTTCGGCAATATCGGCCAACCCACGCCATAGTACGATATTGTGCCATTCTGTTTGAGTTGTTTTATTTCCATCCTTATTTTTGTATGTTTCGGATGTGGCTAACGAAAAAGATGCTTTTTTAACACCATTTTCAAAATTCTGAATTTCCGGGTCTCTTCCCAGATTCCCTAATAAAATAACTTTGTTGATTCCAGCCATGATTGTCAAATTTTAGTTGTTTTTATATTGGTTATCTAAGCTACAAATATAATACAAAAAAAATTAAATGAAAAATATTTTTATTTACCTTTTTTTGAAAATAATGAAAACTTCCAAAATTACTGTAACCAGTCAGGGAAATCGATGCGGAAATTATCAATAAGCTTTGAAATGGGAAGTCCATTGAACTGGTCGGCAGAAACCAGTTTTTCGTTGGGTTGAGAAATTAAACATTTTCTTAATTGTATTTTCCAGAAAACAGCCGAAATAATCTGATGGCTTAAAATATGACGGTAAACAGGCGTTTTTTCAATAATTGTATATTCATTGTTGCCAAAAATATTTTTCCATTCTTCGGTTTCGATCAACTTATCCTGATTCACGAAATGGTTAGTTTCAATGTGTGGAAAATCATATAAATTTCGCCATATGTCTTTTTCGGTACGTTTGTTAACATAAAACTTTTTCTCATCGATTTCCCCTAAAGTAATAACCAGATAATTAAAAAATCGCTGACGCTGATCAACTGCTTTGGCTTTTACAGGAAGTTTGCCGACAAGATTTTTAATAAAAGCAACGCATTGATTATTAAAGCAACAATTTTTACAGTCAGGATTTTTTGGTTTGCAGTACAAAGCTCCGAATTCCATCATTGCCGAATTAAAAATACCAGGATTATGGGTATCCATATTTGCTGAAACAAAACGTTGTACCTCATTAACAGTAATTGCTTTATTTATAGCAGTTTCAATTCCGCAAAAGCGGGTAATAAAGCGCATCACATTTCCATCTATGGCCGGATAAGGTTGGTTAAAGGCAATGGAAGCAATGGCGGCAGCCGTATAGCCGCCTATACCTTTAAGTTTAATAATATCTTCAATTTTAGTTGGAAACACACCATTATATTGATTTACAATTATTTTAGCTATAAAATAAAGATTGCGTGCCCGGGAATAATATCCTAAGCCCTGCCAAAGTTTAAGAACTTTATCTTCCTTACTATCAGCTAATTCAATTATTGTTGGAAAGGTTGCAATAAAACGTTCGTAATAAGCTTTACCTTGTTCAATACGAGTTTGTTGAAAAATAATTTCAGAGATCCATATTTTATAGGGATCGGTTGTTTTTCGCCAAGGTAAATCCCTCTTATTCAGAGTATACCATTGTAAAAGAATGTCTTTAAAATTGATTGCTACCATTGAACAAAAGTAAAAAAATGAAAAATTAAGTAAATTTTTTTATTTTTTTTTTACCGTTGAAATAAAATGATTTATATTTGCAAATTCTTTAAAAAATTTATTTTCAAACCATTAAAAAACAAGAAATATGACTAAAGCAGAAATCGTAGCAGAAATTGCTAACAAAACCGGAATTGAAAAGATTGCAGTTCAAGCAGTTGTAGAATCTTTAATGGATTCAGTTAAAGAATCTCTGGTCCACGGAGAAAATGTTTATCTGAGAGGCTTTGGCAGCTTCACAATTAAAAAAAGAGCTAAAAAAACTGGTAGAAATATTTCAAAAAATACTACTATCATTATTCCTGCTCACAACATTCCAGCATTCAAACCTGCCAAAACCTTTGTAAGCGAAGTTAAAACTAAAGTAAAATAATTTAAGATTTTCTAATTTGTAAATCATGCCTAGCGGTAAAAAGAGAAAGAGACATAAAATGTCTACCCACAAACGTAAAAAGCGTTTGCGGAAGAATAGACACAAGAAGAAGTAGTGCCGACTAATCAAAATCTGATAGAGGTTGCTCCTGAATTAATTGATAGAGCAACCTCTTTGTTTCCTCCTAATTTAACAATTCCTGCAATTTTCGGGGTTATATCATCAATTTTCTTATTTTGCTGTATTTATTGATGATTTATTTTCCAAACAATTAAAAATAAAGTTTTGAACAGGGAATTAATTATAGATTCAAGATTATCGGAGGTTACTATTGCCTTATTAGAGGATAAAAGCCTCGTTGAACTTAATAAAGAAAAAACTGATAATAGTTTTGCTGTTGGCGATGTATACCTTGGCAGGGTCAAAAAAACCATGCCCGGGCTAAACGCCGCTTTTGTTGATGTGGGTCACGAAAAAGATGCATTTCTGCACTACCTTGACTTGGGACCACAATTCAACTCGTTTTATAAATTTACTAAACTTTCGCTCAATAATCAGAAACCTCAGCTATCGGCTGCTAATTTTACACTGGAACCCGATATTGAAAAATCAGGGAAGATATCCAGTGTTCTTAGCCCTAATCAGCTTATACTGGTTCAAATAGCGAAAGAACCTATTTCGACCAAAGGTCCGAGAATTTCTTCCGAAATCTCATTTGCCGGAAGATATCTTGTATTAGTACCTTTTTCAAACCGGATTTCCGTTTCTCAAAAAATTAAGAGTCCGGAAGAAAGAAACCGTTTAAAAAGACTTATTACAAGCATTAAACCCAGAAATTTTGGCGTCATTATCCGTACCGTTGCCGAAAATAAGAAAGTGGCAGATCTGGATACCGACTTGAAAAATCTGTTGATCAAATGGGAAAGCCTGAGTTCAAAATTACCGGCAGCCAAAGCTCCTTCTAAGATTGTGAGCGAAATTGCCCGGACATCGGCTATTCTGAGGGACTATCTTAACGAATCGTTTAACAACATTCATGTTTCGGATCCTTCTCTTTTTGAAGAAACAAGAAGTTTTATCAAGACCATTGCACCCGATAAATTAGAAATTGTTAAACTTTATAAAGGGAAAGTACCCATTTTTGAATTTTTTGGAGTAGATAAACAAATAAAAAATTCTTTCGGAAAAATTGTAACCATAAAAAGCGGTGTTTATCTTATTATTGAACATACAGAAGCCCTTCACGTAATAGATGTGAACAGCGGGCATCGCGTTAAAGCCGAAAATACACAAGAGACAAATGCGTTGGATGTTAACATTGAATCGGCCATAGAAATTGCGCGCCAGTTACGTTTAAGAGATATGGGCGGCATTATTGTGATCGATTTTATTGATATGCACGACGCAGCTAACCGCCGTAAGCTTTTCCAAAAGCTGAAAGATGAGATGGCAAAAGATCATGCCAAGCATACCATACTTCCCCCAAGCAAATTCGGGCTGGTACAGATTACCCGTCAACGGGTACGCCCCGAAATGACCATTCAGATACTCGAAAAATGCCCGGTATGCGAAGGTACCGGCGAAATAAAACCAAGTATCATCTTTATCGATGAAATTGAGAACAACCTCAATTATCTTATCCGCGACCAAAACGAAACCCACCTGACCTTAACCGTTCATCCCTATATTTATGCTTATCTTACCAAAGGTTTATTCTCTATCCATTGGAAATGGTTTCTTAAATATGGGAAATTTATCAAGATTAAACACATGGCGGCATATAATTTCCTTGAATACCATTTCTTTAATAATAATGGTAACGAAATTAAAATGTAAGGTTTGAAATTGGAATTTATTTGAACAAAGTTGGTTGTTTATTATTTCAGATTTATCATTATTTAAACCCATTCAGCACAGGAAGGAAACATATTGTTTAATTCCGGCGTCCGTTTGCTGTTCCCGGAAACGGGATAAAATAACGGACACTAAATTTTTTAGTTAATAAATGTTCGGAAAATAATATTTTTTGTAATTTAGCCTTATGGAAATTGTTGTAAGTGGAATCAGACCTACGGGTAACCTGCATCTTGGTAATTACTTTGGTGCAATCAGAAATTTTATAAAAATGCAGCACGAAAATTTGTGTTACTTTTTTATTGCCGACTATCATTCCTTAACCACCCATCCTACCCCTGCCGATTTGCATGGAAATGTAAAAAGTGTGCTTGTGGATTATCTGGCTTCAGGATTAGATCCCGAAAAGGCGGTTTTATATATCCAAAGTGACTTGCCGGAAACAGCCGAACTTTATCTTTTGTTAAATATGAATGCCTATTTGGGCGAATTGGAAAGAGTTTCTTCCTTCAAGGAGAAAATACGTCGCCAACCCGAAAATATAAATGCCGGATTGCTTACTTATCCTACATTAATGGCTGCCGACATCATCATTCATAAGGCAACTAAGGTTCCCGTGGGCAAAGATCAGGAACAACATCTGGAAATGACGCGTACTTTTTCCAACCGTTTTAACCGGATGTATCATGTTGAATATTTCCCCGAACCGGTAGCTTATAATTTTGGTGAACAACTCACTAAAATTCCGGGATTGGACGGAACCGGCAAGATGAGTAAATCGGACAACGAAAACAATGCCATTTTCCTGGGCGATACGCCCGAAGCTATCCGCAAAAAGGTAATGCGTGCCGTAAGCGATGCCGGTCCTACACAACCGAATCAACCTAAATCGGAACCGGTGGAAAATCTGTTTACATTACTTAACGTCGTTTCGAATAATGACACTGTTCAGCATTTTGAAGAGCTTTATAATAATTGCCAGATACGATATGGCGATTTAAAGAAACAACTCGCCGAAGATATGATCATCTTTACTGCTCCTATTCGTGAACGGATAGCGCAATTAAATGCCGACAACGATTATTTGCGAAAAGTGATAAAACTTGGAGCCGAAAAAGCACACGAAAGCGCTTCCAAAACAATAAAAGAGGTGAGGGAGATTATTGGATTCAGAAATTTTTAACCAAAACAATAAAATCATGAGCACAAGAAAATCATTAATAACTTTTACCGATTGGCTTTTAAGGATAGCTGTTCTGATTTTTATCTTTTCGTTTTTTTTCACTTTTATTCAACAAACAAAATTTGAAATTCCCTTCTGGAATGGCTTTTTTGAAATTGCTTTGAGCGCATTGTTCTTAGGAATCATCGTCATCATCCTTTCCCTCGATCACAGCAACTTTGAATTGTTTGGTTTCTTCCTTGTTTTTATAGGAAGCGCTTATAAAATTCTTTATATATTATTTACCCATGGGCTTCACAGTGATTTAGCCATGTATTTTATGCTACTTTCCGTAGCTTTTTATTTTATGTCGAAACCTCTACGCACAAAGAGGAAATCCGGGCTTGTATTTTAAAAAACCCATGAAAGTAATCAAGTACATAGCATCTACTTTACTGGTAATTGCCCTTATTGCTGCAGGTTTGTTGTGGTATATTGGTTTTTTTGCCAGGTTTGTTGTTGTGGAGAAGATTGTCGGCCCCTATACCATGGTTTACCGCGAAGTAATAGGCGACAAAACCAATTCCAGTGAAGTAATGAACCAGCTTTTTTCTTCGCTTCGCAGCGACGGATTCAAACCACAGAAAGGAATGTGCATTTATTTTGATAATTCGAACGATAAAAGCGGAAAAAAGTATCATAGTCGAACCGGTTGTGTCATCGAAGGAGAAGATACTACACGGTTGAAGGATTATTTGCTAAAATATAAAGTGCTGAACATTGAAGAACAATTGGCGGTAGTCTCCGAGTTTCCTTATCAAAACAATTTTTCAATGCTTTCGGGAATGTTCAGGGTTTATCCGTCTATTAAACGTTACTGTAAAATGAAACGATTTCAGATGCAGCCTATTATTGAAATTTACGACAGTCCTGGCCATAAGATTACATATATTATGCCAATCACTACCGATCGTATCGAAAATACAGAGATGCAAATGCCGGTGGTGGATACTATTCCTTCTCCTTTGCCCTGATTATGGAAGAAGGAGAGCTAACTATAGGAAATAAGCCTCTCTTTTCATAAAACAAGCCTATGTTTTCTGAAATAAGCGTTTGTTTTTTATAAATAAGCCTATGTTTTCGGAAACAGATATCTGTTTTTAAAAATTGAACGTCTCTTTTGTAAAAACAAACGTCTGATAAGAGAAAATAAACATCCTTTTTCCGAAACATATGTTTGGTAAGAAAAAATAAACATCCTTTTTCTGAAAAGTAACGTCTCATTCTGAAAATAAGCGTTACTTTTTTAAAAACAAACATTATTTTTTTATTTGAATAATGCTGATTTTTATAAAATGACATGAGATTTTAAAAAAGAATTTTTGCCGGAATGTAATATTGACGGGCATTCCCATGAAATTGAAAAAATTTTTCATTAAAATGTAAAAAAAGGCTAAAATTTGCGTATATTTGTAATGTTTTTTCTTAAAATTCATAATTATGGCCAAAAGAAATGTAAAAGTTGATCTTCGTTATGGACAGCCTGTACCTATGATTGAAACCAGCGAATCCATAATAAAGAAACATACGGAATTGGGAGATAATTCTCCTTTAAAAACGATCAATATGCAAGGTTTTACTACGGTCAAGCAAGTAGCGGCAGATAATCTTGCAATAGGTAACGAACATAAAAAAATAGCCGATAAGGCTTTTGCCGAAAGTGATCTGGCATTGGGCATAGCCAAAGGGCAAACGTTACAAACCCCGGATACTATTTATTATTATCTGGCATTAATCCGCGATCAGCTTCTGATTGCTTACAAGGGACGCGAAGAGCTCATCGAAGAATGGGGCTTTAATGTTCAGATAAGTGAAAGCAGTGGCCCGCATCGCGGTCAGGGCAGCAATCCCGAGGGGAAGTAACCTTTACCCGGAAAATACGGGCTTGTTTTTGCTTTCAGCGCCGGTATTCCAACGGATGCGAAGGGAAAGGTATGCTTTTTTTAAAAGTATCGTTTGTTTACTTCTTTTTCATTTATTACAACTGAATAATTAAGCGGCAGACAAGCTTTCCGGAAAAGACTAGGGGCATACTTTAATTCAAAACATTGAAAGTAAAAAGCAATTATGAACCGGAATAATTCATTCTCACGTTAAAATCAGAAGTAATCTTTGTTACTTTTGTGAACTTTCTATTTTAAAGCAATTATTTTGATGAAAAGGCTGATTATTGTTTTAGCAATATTTTTTTTGAGCCAGGGTTTGTTTGCTCAAACTCCCGGCTATTCCCGCAAAGTTATAGATACACTTGCTTCGCCCACAATGCAGGGCCGGGGCTATACAAATAACGGCGATAAATCGGCGGCAGCCTTCATTAAAAATGAATTTATTGCCGATAAGCTCAATTCTTTCGGTAACGATTATTACCAGCATTATACCTTATCTATTAATACTTTTTCCGGGAAAACAGATGTGATGATTGATGGAAAAAAACTTGTTCCCGCTTACGATTTCTTAATTTCCGGTTCTTCACCATCTATTAATGGGAAATTTAATTTGATTCCCGTTACTAAATATATAATCAAACACCGCCATGCATTAAATAGGTTTGTTAAAAAGAATTTTTCCGACAAATTCATTGTAATCGACCGTTCAAAAATAAAACCCAAGGACAAAAAAAGTATCGCATTTCTTGATTCTATCCGGAATTATAATCCATGGCATGCAAAAGGAATTATAGCAATCAAAGATGCAAAGCTAACATGGGGAGCATCGGGTGCGAGAAAAATAGCTTCGTTCACCGGAATTGATATTAAAAAGGAAAAGATGCCTCGCAGGGCAAAACAAATAAGTCTTGATATTGAAGCCAGCTTTCTTAAGGATTATTCTACTCAAAATGTTATTGCTTTCGTTAAAGGAAAAGTACAACCGGATACTTTTCTGGTCTTTTGCGCCCATTACGATCATTTGGGAAAAATGGGAAAGGACGTTTATTTCCCGGGTGCTAACGATAATGCAAGTGGTACGGCTATGGTTCTCGATTTGGCAAAATATTATTCAAAACCCGAAAACCAACCCAGGTATTCCATCGCTTTTATGACTTTCAGCGGCGAAGAAACAGGATTGTTAGGTTCGCAATATTATGCCGAGCATCCACTTTTCCCTTTAAAGAACATCAAATTACTTATTAATCTCGATATGGTGGGCACCGGAAGCGACGGGGCAACTATTTTAAACGGGAAACCGAGTGAAAGTATCTTCCGTCGTTTCGAACAGATCAACACTTCAAACAATTATTTGAAAAAGCTGACCATGGGAGGTGTTTCTCGCAGCAGCGATCATTATTATTTTTATAAAAACGGCGTTCCGGCCATTTTTATCATTACCGGTGGAAAAGATTACACCGATTATCACAATTTATACGATCGTCCTGAAGCTTTACCGTTAACCGCTTATAATAATTTATTTAAACTTATTACCGATTTTGTAACCGTTTTTTAAAATTTATGGCAAAACTTTATATCATACCGACGCCTATAGGCAATCTGGAAGACATGACGCTTCGTGCCATCCGCATACTGAAAGAGGTGAATGTAATCCTTGCCGAAGATACGCGAACTACCGGGAATTTGCTGAAACATTATCAAATTGAAAACAAACTGATCCCTCATCATCTGTTTAACGAGCATAAAACGGTAGCATCTATTGCCGAACGTATTCTCGGAGGCGAAAATATAGCCTTAGTCAGCGATGCCGGTACTCCTGCCATTTCCGATCCGGGCTTTTTACTGGTGAGGGAATGCCTGAATGTTGGAATAGACGTAGAATGTTTGCCGGGAGCTACGGCTTTTGTTCCGGCATTAGTCAATTCCGGACTGCCAGCCGACCGTTTTATTTTTGAAGGCTTCCTTCCTCATAAAAAAGGTCGTCAAACCAAATTAAAGCAATTATCGGAACAGGATTGTACGATGATATTTTACGAATCGCCTTTCCGCCTGGTGAAAACCCTCGAACAATTTGCCATCACTTTCGGATCCGACCGCCGGGCTTCCGTTTCGAGGGAACTTACTAAAATATACGAAGAAACCTACCGTGGCACCCTGGAAGAGATTATTGCCTGGTTTAAAACCAAAACTGTCAAAGGCGAAATAGTCATTGTGGTGGAAGGCAAAAAATAAATACCTTCATCTAAAAATTTGTTTTCAAGCGTTTTATTTCTACCATTACTGGATTATTCTGTCCGTTTGTAACCTTTTTATTATCCCGCCGTCTAACCATTGTAACCAGAAAACAAAAGTTCATTGCTTACTGTGTACGAAACCGGACAAAGTTGTTTGCAGCCGAACATAAATTGACTTCTAAATTAAACGCTCTCAATTTAAACGACGTTAAAACAGATTAATACAAAGTTTGGCACAGGATTGGCAATAACAATAATGTAACTGAGAAATTAAGAAATTTAAAAAATATAAGAACCATGAAAACAAAAATTTTAACCCTTGCAATTGTGTCGATGATGATCTTTCAATTTGCAAAAGCACATATTCCTCCTCAACTGGTTTGGCTGACTCCACTTACTCCGTGCGAAGCCACTTTTGATGAAGAATTTTTAGGAAACAATTTATATCCTGTGATAAAATTTTCAAAACTTGCTCCCGAAATACCAATGGAAGCGACTTTTGAAGATTATATGCCAGAATATCAAATTTTAGCACCGGAATTACCAACCGAAGCCGGTATGAATGAAAATGAAATGTTGGAAATTGATAATTTAAGGTATAATACGCTTGCTCCTGCCATACCTGCTCAGGCAACCTTTGATGAAGCAGTAAATGATGAAACCAAAACCATGAACATTATATATTCCCTGACTCCGGAGCTGCCGGTTGAAGCTGACTTCACTGATGCAGTTTCGGAGATTTGACTGTTTTGCTCTTAATTAATTATAGTTAGTTAATTTGATGGATGGAAAGCCCGGCATAGCCGGGTTTTTTTATTGATCAATGGGTAATAAGTGCTACCGGAAACAATACTGGCACTTTATGTTAGCCCGTCGCGGCTATTAGCCCACTTTCTTATAGTCTATTAAAAGCGCATTATGAAATTTTGAAACCTGCTGAAGCTTGTTGTAGCATGTATAATTATAATAAGGCTTGCCATACAAATCTTTACGGGTTAACCCATTTTCCTTTGCCTTGCTGCTCCATGCTTTATTTATTAAGAATCGCACTAATCCTTTGGAGATATGGGGAGAAACATAAAAATCTTCCTTTTTGTCTTCGTCAGGCTTTTCGATATCTTTTTTAATTTTACCAATACTCCGGTATACCGTGGAACTTAATTTATTGATAAGAAAACTATTTCCCCCGGCAGCTAAAATGCCACCCATCCCAATGGCAATCCCGAATCGCCAGTGGAAGTTCATCCGTTGACAGAAGTTTTTTATTACCCTCAGGGCATTGTTACAAATCTCCGGATTGGGAAATCCACAATTGACGATGGCATAAACTTCTGTTGTCTTTTCAGATTTTTCTTTGCTGTTGGCATACTGAGAATAATCTTCGAGATATCGCATCAGCATCCCGGGTAAACAATAAATATACAATGGAAAAGAAATGACCAGAACATCGGCATTTTCGATGATTTTAAAATCGGCTTCCTGCCTGCTGCCTTTCGCATTTATAAAAGTGGTAGCATATTTTTTGCTGTCGATGGATTGATTCAGTTTTTCCAGAAAGTGCAGTGAAACTCCGTTCTTGCCTTTGGGACTGCCGTTTAATAAACAAATATTCTTCATTTCGTACCTTAGTTATATTGCTTTGCTGATATTCTCAATTATTTTTTTATTCTCGTCCTGTTTTCTGATAACAAATGCCTGTTTTACCTGTTTCCGATATTGGGCAATCATATCAAGAAATGTTTCTTTTTCGTCAGGGCTGATGTCGTTGTTATAACCGATCATTATTTCCTCAGGATACTTTTCGTATCTGCGGGGATGAACCGAGTGTCCATTGACTAATTTAACGAAGGGCAACGCATTAGCCAAAAGCCGGTCGAGCACGTCCTTGATGTTTGTGCCGTACTGTCCAAAGACGACGGGAGTTAAAAAGACAACCTTGTCGCTGCTTAAATAGTTTTTATGTATGACTTTCATCAAATCGTTGCTGACGCATTCGCCGGGAGTTTTGGTCCAACAACCGAAACAACCCGTACAGCTTGCCAGCGCGCCTTTTTTTATTTCAATGGTTGTGGTTTCGTAGCCTTTGGTTTCGAACAGTTTATTCAACTGTGTTTCCATATCGAGCGATGCGTTTGTTTTGGCATCGGCATCTTCTATAAATAATACCTTCATCCGTAGTAATTCATTTGTTTTTAAATACTATTCCATCGCATCCCGTTATTCGCAGGATCAATTTCGCAGTAAACAATCGTAAAATTATTTATCATCGTAACTTCATCCGAATGCAGGTTTTATGTCCCAGATATCCGGATGCTTTGTCCCCTGTCATAGAAAACTATAAGCAGGTATATGAATCAAAGGACATCGTGAAGCGGCAAAATTATCTTTTTTTCTTAAATAAGCCATTATTAATTCTTCATGATATAAAAACGTGATTTGGATAGGTTTATTTTTTAACCAGACCATGCATTAGAATTATCTAATACGAAATCGGGGTTTAACTATTCCTTATATAACAGAATTTCTATCAATTAAAAAAACCGTCCCCAATTAAATGGAGACGGTTTTTTATTTTGAAATTCTTTAGTTAAAGAGGTTATTTGCTGATAACCACCTTTTGCATAGCAACTTTATGATTGTTGTCAACACTCAGGATATAAATTCCTTCGGGAAGATTGCTCAAATCAATGTTTTTGGAAAAGTCAGCATTAATCGTAACGTTTCTTTCTTCAAACATCACCTTGCCTAACAGGTTTGTTACCCTGATGGTAATCGGTTCCTGTGGGACAGTGTTAAGAATAAGTGCAAATTTACCGTTGTTCGGATTAGGATAAACGTTGAAGCCGGTGAGGCTGTTTTCGTTTATGCTGGTAATCGAGCCAACCGAACCATTAATAAATTCAGGTTGGAAGATATTACCTTCAAAATCGCTGAATTCCATAGATGTTGGAGCATTAGCAAGTGTTATTGATGAAGCCTCTGCTGAATTAGCAATAAAGTGAAGCGTGCATAAAGAAGCATCGGTCATATCAATTCCATTAACATCGGCAGCCCAAACAAACGTAATGAGTCCGGGAGCAGGAGTACCTACGGTTACCTGATCAATTCCGGGATACCAGTTAGTAATGTCTGATAATTGTAGCTTGTTGGCATCGTATTGAATAGTGAACTGGAATGAACCCAGATTCTGCACACCTGTCAGATGAACAGGAACGGCAACTTCACCCTTGGCGGTAGCTACAGATTCTATATGCAAAATACCCTGCTGAGCAACTTCACGTGATTTTGCTGCGGGGGCATAGGAACCATTGGCGTCGCCATAAACAATACCGTTGATGTTTTGAGTTACGTTGGTACTTCCTACGGTAAACGGAACATTGTTAAATAGCCAATCACCCGTTTGGAAAGAAGTAATGAGGGCAGCAATGCGTTTTTTAATCAAAAGTACATCGGAAGCGGTTAAGCTACCGGAAGCATTCACATCGCCGGAAGCCAGATAAATTCCTGATAAAAAGGCAACGTTTGCAATGTGCTTTCTGTATAATAGAATATCGGTTGCGGTAACACCACCCCAGGGTTTTGTTGCTGTGATTTCAAAAGTGTAGTTACCAGCCGGAACAGCCGTAAATGAATAATTACCAGTAGCATTGGTTGTGGTAGTACCTAAAACCGTACCCGAAGCATTTTTCAGTTTAATGGTTACATTGCTCAAGGCAGTATTAGCTGTGTTAGCATACGTAAGGTTGCCGCTAACCGTCATCCCGATAGGTGCGACAGCCGGAAAAACAATATAATCGAGCCATGCACAATCGCTACCGCTTGCCTGGCTACCGTCTTTCATATACTCCCATTTAAAGGTATGGTTACCGGCAACAACCGGGAATGAAGCTTTTGTCCATGCGGTTTCTCCCGACCACTGTCCGATACTGGTATTATCAATATAAAATTTAAGATAATCCCAGCCACTTTCGGATGAGGTTTTTAAATAGAAAGAGATGCTGTCGGCGCTGGTAACATTCATTTGTAATGAAAGGTCAGATTTCTGACTGTTAGTAATTGTACCCGATTTGGCGCTGTAAGCACCTTCGTAAGGACCAACATTGGTGATTGTCCAGGGTTGATTTCCGCTTTGAGTCCAGGCAAAATGAGTAAAATCGCCTGTTTCAAAATCTTCGAGTATTATACCCACTTTGGAGATAAAGGTTTTTTGAGCATTGTATTCTCCTGACGTAAGGGTATAATTTACATCTACTACCGAACCTATGGGTGCGTTATCAGAAACTGTAATATTAAATGTAGCGGTAGCCGTTTGGTTTACCGCTAAGGTATCAAAGCTAAAGGTAGAGCTGTTGATGGTGATGTAAGGATTAGAAGTAGCAATGGCGCCTATGGTATTGGGAGCTTTGCTGTGTCCGGCATTGGTAGAAGTGATCATCACATCCACCGTTTCGCCCGGGTCAAGACGTCCGTTTCCGTTACCACTGGGGTCGGAAATGGTCATACTTCCAGCACTAAGTACCGGAGCATTAACCGGGATAGAAAAGCCACCAGTCCATGTATCGGTTCCATCAGTCATAATCAGGCTGAACAACACGCTATGTCCGTCGGGTATAGCATTGGAAACCTGAAAAGCAAAAGCATCAGCAGTCGTCAGGATTTCGCCGGCAGGAATATTACCAACGTTTTGAGTGGAATCCGTCAAGGTAACATAAGCATCGGTTGATCTTAAAATAACCGACACATTGTTTGCTGTTTCAACACCTACATTTTTCAGGGATACGCCCAGAAGAATGTTTTCACCAAAATCAACTAAGCCGTTATTGTTTCCGGTGGCATCGTTGATGGAATTGCTGTTATAGGTAACAAAGGGTCCTTCAGCAGGAATAACAGGTATATCGGCAATATAAGGAAGGTGATTATAAGCTGTAATGACCAAATGAAGAGTATCAATTGCTGATAGAGCATCAAACGTAAGGGTTGCTATTCCGCCGGTAATGTTTCCGGTGGCAATCACCTGGTTGTTGATGGTTAAAGCTGCCAATCCGCCTTCTGCGTCAGCATTAACGCTAAATTCTGAAGCGCCAAGGAAAATGGTTGGCATGTGTGAAGCTGTAATGGCTTGAGGCATGGCAGTACGAACCATCACCGATGGGTCGCCAAACAAATTCCAGGTATCCGTCATTTCATTGCCATCTGCACCGAAAGCGTCATTCATTCCCATGCATCCGTTCATAGAGATACCGCCAAAAGTGCGTTTGATATTATTGGTATAGGTTTCGGTAAGAATATCGTTAAACTCGTCGGAACCTTCCATAGGCGGATTCCAGCTTTGGTTTATTGTCGACATCAGGGTAGCCAAGGCTCCCGAAGGCTGACCGTTGTGCGTTGCCCGTAACCAGGCTTCGGCAAAACAGGTTCCGCTTACAAAATCACCATTCACACAAGCTACCGACCAAATGAAAGGCAGCATGTTATCGTTGGTAAGTGCGGTAACATTGGAATTTGAAAATCCGGTGGTTCCCCAGGATGTCTGACTTCCGTGTCCGGTATAATTGATGATACTTGCGCCAGCGTTTACATTTGTAGTTACCATAGCCGGGGTTGGACTTCCCGGAGCATCCAGGCCACCCTGACTACCGTCGTATAATTCGGCTACAGCCGTATAATTGTAGCCCATAAGTTTTGTCCTGATGTTGCGGATATGCTGATAATCGTATTCGTTATCATCGCCCGGTCCCTGGTCGGAACCAATGCCAATACCTGTGGAAAACCAGTCAGAAGTTGTTAAAGGATTTTTTTCATAATTTATAACTTTAGCAACCTGTGTTTCAACCTGCTGAACATTTTCAGCCGAAAAACGGCCTACAAATAGGTCGGGATAATGATCATTTCCTACGATATAGCCATACGCATTGTCGGAAGGTCCGCCTAAGTTACCACCGGTATTGGTAGGAATCTGAGGACCGTCGCCAACCAACAGTACAAAGGCTAAATCGTTAGTATTATAATAATTGGCTATATAATTTTTGATGGCGGTAGCCGTGCTTCCGATAGTGGAAACATTCACAATTTCTGTGGAGATACCTTCCTGGTTTTTCCAGTCAACCAATGGCTGCATAGCGCTCATGAACTGTCCGTAGCTGATGATAAGCATTTTACCTTGTTCATCTAACGGAGTGTATCTTGAATTTCCGGCATTCAGGAATTGACGGTTATAAATTTTATTGAATTCGGAATTGACTTTTGTCAAATTTCCCTTGCGATCAAGTGGATTTATTCCCTGTTCGCCGGTGCTGCAAACTTTAACTTCGATGTCGGAATACACCCGAAGCGTTTTAGTAACCGCATTATACTGAAATGGATAAACCACTACGGTTTGTCCACGGTAATCGCGGATGATATAGGGATTGCGGAGTTCAACAATATTTTCGGGGAAAAATTTATTTTCGCTGTATGCTTTTCCATAGTTAAACGGCACATTGGCAGGATCAATATTCCGGTAAAGATTTCCCTTGGAAGGTGCTACTTCGATATTGGTAAAATCCTTATAATTGGAATAAACCACTTCAACATTCATTTTTTCCCTGTCGGGGATTATGACGGAAGCAGTCAGTTTAGCTAAGTCGGGAGCTCCTCCGATAAGCATAGGCGTGGATCCTCCAACGCCAATAACATAAGAAGTTCCTTTGGGCGTTGAAACAGGAACCATTTCAAATCCCTGAAGCGAAAAATGTATGGTTGATGTTTGAATACTGGATGATACAAGCTGTATGTTAGCCGGTTGCTGTGTGCCCGATTTGAGAGTTACCCAGTTGGAACCGAAACTAACCATAAAGCTCAGCAGAATGAGTAGTGTGGTAATTAGTTTTTTCATAAAAATGATTTTAATGATAAAATAATAAAAAAGGCTGTTCTTAAAAGCATCAGTTTTCGCTTTTAAGAACAGCCTTTCAATAATTAACTTATTTAGTTACTATCAGTTTTTTAACGATAGTATTATTGTTGATTTTTAGTTTACAGAAATAAACACCGGCATTAAGATCGGAAGCATTGAATTGCAAACTGTAATTTCCGGCAACCTGGTTAGAGGCATTGGCTAAAACAGAAACTTCCTGTCCCATGGTGTTAAATATGGAAACTCTGACGTTGCTTGTAGCATTGGTAGAATAAATAATTGTCGACTGGTTATTTACCGGATTAGGATAAATATTCAAAGCCGAACCGGCAAGTTCATTGATTCCGGTAGTAGCGCCATTAACAAAAGCAGGTGCAAAAACATTACCTTCATAATCACTGAATTCAATAGCCGTTGGTTGGTTGCTCCATGTCAGGGTTGATTCATCATTGGTCAACGAAGTGAAATTCATATTGAATAATGTAGCATCGCTGATGGATACGCCGTTGGTTTCAGCAGCCCAAACAAAAGTAATAGCGCCGGGAACATTGGTTCCGATAGTTACATCCTGAATGCCAGGATAAAAATCAGTAACATTATCAAAACGCAATTTATTGGCATCGTATTGAACTGTAAACTGGAATGAACCCATATCCTGAATTCCTGAAGCATGAACCGGAACACTAACGGTACCCTGTAATGAATTAACCGTGCCTATGGAAATATTTCCCTGGGCATAAACCGGATTAATCACCGACTTAAGATCGGTAGGAATGTTGGAACCATTGGCATCGCCATAAACAATACCCTTGAAATTCTGTGTAACATTAGTAGACCCAACAATAACCTGAGTATTATTAAACATCCAGTCGCCGGTTTGGAAAGAACTGATAACTGCGGCAATACGTTTTCTAATGAGAAGTACGTCGGAAGCGGTAAGGCTGCCCGAAGCATTCACGTCGCCGGAAGCAAGATAAATACCGGATAAAAGCGTAACATTGGCAATATGTTTTCTATAAAGAAGTACATCGGTGGCCGTAACTCCGTTCCAGGGTTTGGTACAGGTAACTTCCATTGTATAGGTGCCTGCGGTAACATTTGGAAATGTATAGTTTCCTGTGGCATTGGTAACTGAAGTTCCTACAACATTACCGGAAGCATTTTTCAATTTAACGGTAAGTCCGCTTAACGGAGTATTGGCAGTATTAGCATAGGAAACAGTTCCGTTTACAGAAGGTGGGGTGATGATTGTAACTGCAGGGAAAACAATATAATCAATCCATGCACAGTCGCCACCACTTGATTGGCTACCATCTTTCATATATTCCCATTTAAAAGTATGATTACCAGCAGTTACCGGATAAGATGCTTTTGTCCAAGGAGTTTCGCCCGACCATTGTGAAAGCTTGGTGTTATCAATATAGAATTTCAGATAATCCCATCCACTTTCGGAGGAAGTTTTATAATAAAAAGAAATAGAATCGGCTGTAAGCACGTTCATTTGAAGCGAAAGAGTTGAATTTTGGTTGTCGTTTATATCACCCGATTTACCACTGTACACGCCTTCATAAGGACTATCATTCGAAACTAACCAGGGTTGTGTTCCACCTTGTGTCCAGGCAAAATGAGTAAAGTCACCCGATTCAAAATCTTCGAGAACTAACCCAATTTTAGAGTTAAAAGTCTTCTGAGCATTGTAATCGCCATAAGATGTTACGTTATAGTTTATATCGGCTACTGCACCTATAGGAGCATCGGCAGCAGCTGTAATATTAAATGTAGCAGTCTTTGTCTGATTTGCTGAAAGCGTATCAAGCTGATAAGTAGCGCTATTGATGGTCAGGTATGGACTGGTAGTCGTTATTGAAGCTGCAGTATTCAATGCTGCACTATGACCGGTATTTGACGAAGCAATCGTTACGTCAAAAGTTTCACCTGGATCAATTCTGCCATTTCCATTTCCGGTGGGATCCGAAATAGTCATTCCGCCAACGGTTAAAACAGGAGCATTCAGTTTTAAAGCCAACGTGGAATTCCAGGTATTGGTTCCATCCGTTAACGTTAAGTCACACATTACATTGTGCTGATCGGGAACAGAATTGGCAACGGTCAATGCAAAAGCATTGTTACCAATGGTGCTTTCGCCGGCAGCAATATTTCCAAAATTAAAGGTAGAGCCGGTGATGTTTATGGTTGGATCGGAAGTAGTAATCGTTCCGGTAACATTAGTTGCCGTTTCAACACCTACGTTATTTACTTTAACATTCAGTTGAACCGATTCGCCATAGTCGGCTAAGCCGTTATTATTTCCGGCAGCGTCGTTAATGGTATAACTGTCGAGGGTAATATATGGTCCTGAAGCAGGAGCCACGGTAATTTGTGCAATGTGTGGCTGACGATTTTGTTTGGTAATTACGATGTCGGCAGTACCCGGAGCATTGATAGGATCAAAATTCAGAGTTACAACGCCGGTTTCATCAGCAATGTGAGCAGCCAATAATGTACCGTTCATCGAAAGAGCAACATAAGCGTTGGCTTCGGTATTTACGGTAAAGGAGCTCATGCCAACCAACAATGCTGAAGAATAGTTGGCTGTTACCGGTTGAGGAACAGAGAAATAAACAGATAATGAAGGATCGCCCATCAGGCAGTAAATTTCCCAATAATAAGTTTTCATGGTAGAGCTTGATTCTTCAACAGCCATGTTTCCACCAACAACCATTTGTCCCTGGGTTACATACCATGCTGAAGTCGGTTCGCCATGATCGTGGAAGGTTACATCATAAGCGCCCAAATGTGCTGCATTATAGGTTGGGTTTACAACTACGGTTTTAAATCCGCAACCCCACCAGTAATCTTCGTCCCAATAGGAACTGTTTGAACCTCCGATGTATCCTAAGGCTCCTTTGTTGGCAGCCCGTAATAATTCTTCTCCAAAACAATTTACGTTATATGTGCTGGTTTCACAACAATTACCAACCATCAACGGATATTTATGTGCATTCTGCAAACCGGCGATATCAGAAATTAAGAACGACGGACTGTACCAACCGTCAGGGCTACCGTGTGCGGTATAGTTGGCATAACCAACGCCATTGCTCACATTTTGAATAATTTGTGCGCTACTGCTTTCCGATTGTGGATAGAGATAAGTATGCGAGGTTAGACCATGAGCCGCATTAAAATAATAGGTGGTACCATAATTAATTTGGCCATTGCCGTAAGTTGGTGCGTGGGAAGCATCTGCTCCGGCTATCATAACATCTTCATTCAAAAATGAAGGATCAGGCATCAGATATTGTTCATATTCAAGCGTTTTATCAATCTGTGGTTGAAGTTGTGCCACATTGGTAGCTGAAAATCTTCCGTAAAATACTTCCGGAATTTTATCTCCAGTATATTCACAATAATACAAGTCGGTAACATGCGAACCGGACGTTCCATTGAAAGCGGGAATCTGAGCAACATCTCCTACAAAAAGAACAAAACTGGGTGCATTGTACCCAGTAGGTGGATTATTATATAATCCCTGCAAATAATTTTTGATAGACGTCGTGGTGGTTCCAACCAATGGATTGTTGGTATACGCTTCAATAACCTTGAAACCTTTTTTAGTTTTCCATTGGATAAAAGGCTGAAGAGCTGCCTGGAACATAGGATCAGAAACTATAACATAAGTTACCGGCGAGGAAGTAATCAAAGCTTTGGAATCAACGGCTTTGTAATTGGCCAACATCTGGTAAGTTCCTTCAAAATAAGGAGAATACGTTTTATTTTTCAGATTAATGGTTTTATTGATGTCGCCATTGGTAAATACAACCTCCACTTCAAGTTGGTCATAAACCCTGATTTTTTTGGTAACAGGATTATATTCAACCGGAGAAATTTCGAGACGTGCCATATTTACACCACGCATAATTCCAACCGGAGAAACGCTAACTAACTGATTTTTGAAAAATTCATTTTTTTGATACGTTTCCTGATTATAGGCAAACTTAATTTGACTTGGGTCTTTAACACTTTTGGAAATAGGAAGCTGAGTCGGCATGATCGGGAAATTGATATTCAAATCCTTTAAATCATATTCTTTATAACTTTGACTCAGAATGTTAATGTCAAAACTTGCCCCAAGGGGAACCTCGATAAGTTTTTTCATAACAGGCAAGTTAGGATCGCCAAATCTTTCGCTGAAACCATACCCTTCGGCGGTAAGCGTGGAAAAAGTTCCGGTTGAAGTTTGCACCTCTGTTGCATCAAACTGTGTTATTGCATTGTTTACTTGCAGTTTATAATACGAATTTTCGGTGATTTTTAAATTCGTTTTGCCCTCTTTTATCCGGATTTCTCCAGCCAGGGCGCTTAACGAAGTGAAGAGAATACAAAAAGCAATCCAAAAAAATTGCTTTTTGAATAATTTGCATTGAGAGTTTAAAATTTTCATGTTAATAATTATTTAGTTATAAAATAAGTTTCTAATTTTAGCCCACAAACTTAAATAAAATTTTAAGACAATACCGAAAGATTTAAAAAAAAATAAAATCTTGTAATACGCTGTTTTAATTTTATTTATCTATGTCTGAAAGAGAGGGACATCCTTCAGGGTGATAGCCGGCCATCCTGCACATGAAAAATATGCGTATCGACTTTACTACCAGGTCTATATTATCAAATGCCTGATTTATATCTTTCCCTGTGGCAAAGCAACCATGTTTTTCCCAAATCACTACGCGGTGTTTTTCAAGAGCCTTAACGGTTGCCTGGGCAAGATCTTCGGTGCCAGGAGCTTCAAAGGGTACATAACCAATGCCTTCCGGAAGAAACATCTGAGTTTCGGGGTGCATTTTCCAAATCAGGTCGTTGATGGCTGCTTCCGATTGATAACCGGCAATATGGGTAAGCGCAATTAATTCATTGACATGAGTGTGCAGAATGGCCTTTTCTTCTGCCTTTTGCTGAACCAAAAACTGGTGAACGGCAAGATGGGTCGGCAGTTCGGAAGTGGGAAGAACTTTGCCGTTTTTTTCCTGATATATCTGGAACTGGCTTCCGTTATCAACAATTTGCAGCAAGCGGATATTTTCGGAAGGATTTTTTGAAACATCTCTCATCCGGCTTCCGGAAGTGGTTACCAGTAAAAAATTATCGTTCAGTTCAGGATAGCGTTTTTCAAGCTTTTTCTGTGGATAATTGAGCCATTCCAGCTCATATTCACCAAGTTTACCGGTTATGTTTACAGACATGTTGCCGGCATTGCGCTCGGCCCAGCCCCTTTGCCAAAGAAAACCGGCAACTTCCGCCATCTCTTTCTGCACATTAAAACTAATTTGATTCAGATCTTCAATGGTTTTCATGACAATTATCTTTTTGTTTTAAAAAAAATTTTTATCAACGCCGCACATTCTTTTTCCATAATTCCGGAGGTAACTACCGTTTTGGGATGAAGCAAGTTCTGGTTAATCAGCGAATATCCCCGTTTGGGATCTTTGGTTCCAAAAACGATACGCGAAATTTGCGTCCAAAAAGAAGCGCCGGCACACATCACGCAGGGTTCCACACTAACATATAATGTACAATCTGTAAGATATTTAGCACCAATAAAACTGGTTGCAGCCGTAAAAGCAAGCATTTCGGCATGAGCGGTAGGATCGTTAAGCGTTTCCGTAAGATTGTGGGCACGGGCAATAATGCGGTTTTGGCAAACAATCACCGCGCCGATAGGTACTTCATTCTTTGCTAAAGCTTTGGCTGCTTCTTTCAAAGCTTCCTTCATAAAGGTTTCGTCGGAAAAAGCGGTGAGTGGCATATTTTTTTTAATTGATAAACAGAGCAATTTTACAATAAAACAATAAAATACGATGCAAACTTATCATTTTAATTATTATTCACAATAATCCCGCTAAGATAACGTAATAATTTGTAAAATTGCAGTTCGTTTCTAAAAGCCTGTTTTTTTGATGAAAAATTTCATTATCAAGCATATACATTTTTTTATTTTATTGTTTTTTCTCTTTGCCTGGCTGTATCCGGTGCAAAATCTGACAGCAGCCTCCGCGACTGATTCGGTGAAGACAGAAAAAACGGCCAAAGAGTTCAATCCGGGTGAAATGATTATTGACCACGTGGTAGATAACCACGAATGGCATATTCTCGAATGGGGCGAAACCGCTGTTTCCGTTCCCCTGCCTGTCATTTTACTGGATAACGGAACTATTCATACTTTTTTTTCCAGCCGTTTTCATCACGGAACAGCATCCTATGAAGGCTACAAACTGGAAACGGAAGGAAACAACAAAGGTAAAATCGTTAAAGTTTTGCCTGGAACGATGGAAACCGATAAAGCAGCAGCTATTCCGTTAGATTTTTCAATCACAAAAACGGTGCTTGCTATGTTCTTCAGCATGATTCTTTTAATGGCATTGTTTATTTCAGTGGCAAATGCATACAAACGTCGCCCCAATCAGGCGCCTAAAAAATTACAGCTTTGGCTGGAACCTGTTGTCCTGTTTATCCGCGACGACATTGCCATCCCTTCCATCGGAGAAAAAAAATATGAACGCTTCATGCCCTACCTGCTTACCTTGTTCACATTCATTTTAATGAATAATTTAATGGGACTTCTTCCCTTTTTCCCTGGCGGCGCCAATGTTACCGGCAATATTGCCGTTACCCTTGTGCTTGCAGTTTTTACGTTTATCATCACCACCGTTAACGGGAATAAGGCTTATTGGAAACATATTTTTAATGCCCCGGGCGTTCCCTGGTGGCTCAAGTTTCCCATTCCGCTGATGCCGATTGTAGAATTAGTTGGCGTTTTCACCAAACCTTTTGTATTGATGGTCCGTCTCTTTGCTAACATAAGCGCAGGGCATATCATTATCCTCGGATTTATGAGTCTGATCTTTATTTTCGGAAAAATGCACTGGGGACTCGGGTTAAGCGTATCGGTAGTATCAGTTGCTTTTACACTGTTCATGAGTCTGCTCGAACTGTTGGTTGCCCTCATCCAGGCATATGTATTCACACTTTTGTCGGCGCTGTATTTCGGTATGGCAATGGAAGAACACCATGGGTAATTTTAGATTGCAGATTTTAGATTGTAGAATTCAAATTTTTTAATTGCAGATTTTAGATTTTTCAAATAAACACCAATAACTAAATACTTAAAAACATGTCATTATTAGCCATTTTATTACAAGCAGCCGTCAGTTTGGTTCCCATCGCAAAAATGGGTGCTGGAATTGGCGCAGGAATAGCAGCCATAGGCGCAGGCGTTGGCATCGGTAATATCGGTCGCGGAGCCATGGAATCCATTGCACGTCAGCCGGAAGCCGTAGGCGACATTCGTTCAAATATGATTGTTGCTGCCGCCCTTATCGAAGGGGTTGCATTCTTTGCTATCGTTATTTGTTTGCTTATATTATTCTTATAACAAACATTAACCCATCGTTTCGCCTTTCCCGACGGTTGGTCGGGAAGAGCGAAATGTTGAAATGAACATTATAAATTAAAGGATATGCAAATAGTTAGCCCGGGACTCGGTTTAATTTTCTGGATGACGATATCGTTTCTCATCCTGTTTTTTGTTTTAAAAAAATTCGCATGGAAACCCATAGTGAATGCTTTAAACGAAAGAGAAAAAGCCATTGACAATGCCCTGCATTCAGCCGATAAGGCACGCCAGGAGATGGCTGCCCTGCAATTCAGCAACGAGCAATTGCTCCGCGATGCCAAGGACGAACGCGACGCCTTGATGCGCGATGCCCGCAAGGTGAGAGATAGCATCATTGAAGAAGCCAGGCTGAAAGCCAGCCAGGAAGGTCAACGGATGATTGAAAATGCAAGGGAAAGCATACAAAATGAAAAAATGGCCGCCATCACGGAACTGAAAAACCAGGTAGCCGACCTTTCCATCGAAATAGCCGAGAAATTGCTGCAACAGGAATTATCCGAACCCAATAAACAGAAATCTACCATCGAAAAATGGTTGAAAGACGTCAAAATAAATTAATTGACTGTTCTTCAAAAACCAGACAATGCAAGATACACGAATAGATAAACGGTACGCGAAAGCACTTTTTGAAATTGCCCTGGAGCATAACCTCCTGGAGGAAGTATATGCCGACATGAACACCATCCGTAAGGTTTGCGTGTCGAACCGCGATTTTGTGCATGTTCTTTTCAGCCCCATCATCAAGTCGGAAAAAAAGACGGCAATCATCAACGAACTCTTCGGCAAAGAATTTAATGCCGTTACGCTTGAATATTTAAAGATCATCATCCGCAAACGACGCGAAGAGTTTATTTCCGGTATAGCCGAAGCTTTTATTGAATTGTACAAGGAGCACAAAGGCATCAAAACAGCTTACCTTAAGACAGCCATGCCTGTTGACGCTACGCTTCGCAACCGGATTATTGAAATGCTCCGTACCCAGACAGGTTGCGAAATCGAACTGGTGGAAATTATAAAGAAAGATCTCATCGGAGGTTTTGTGCTTAGCATCGACGATAAACAGTACGATGCAAGCCTGCTTAAACAGGTGAAAGAACTGCACAAGGATTTCGATGTTAATTTATACATTAAAGGATTTTAATAAATATAAAGATTATGGCAGAAATTAAACCCGCCGAAGTGTCGGCAATATTGCGGCAGCAACTGGCAGGATTTAAAAACCAGAAAGAGCTTGAAGAAATAGGAACCGTTCTGACTATTGGCGACGGTATCGCCCGTATCTACGGGTTGACCAATGCCCAGTCGGGTGAACTACTCGAGTTTGAAAAATCATCGCTGATGGCTATCGTGCTCAACCTTGAAGAAGACAACGTGGGCGCCGTGCTTTTGGGCGAATCCTACGAAATAAAGGAAGGCGACGTTGTGAAACGCACCGGACGTATTGCTTCCGTTAATGTGGGAGAAGGCATGCTGGGACGTGTTATCAATATGCTTGGTGAACCTATAGACGGAAAAGGCGAAATCAAAGGCAAGACCTACAAAATGCCCCTTGAGCGCAAAGCTCCGGGAGTAATCTACCGTCAGCCGGTGAACCAGCCTCTGCAAACAGGTATCAAACCTATCGACGCCATGATTCCTATTGGTCGTGGTCAGCGCGAACTGATTATTGGCGACCGCCAGACGGGGAAAACGGCTATTGCCATTGATACCATCATCAACCAGAAAGAATTTTTTGAAAAAGGCGAACCGGTATATTGTATTTATGTAGGTATTGGCCAGAAAGGCTCTACCATTGCCAACATACTGCAAACTTTAGAAACTAAAGGCGCCATGGCATATACAGTTATTGTATCGGCTACGGCTTCCGACCCGGCAGCCATGCAGTTTTATGCACCGTTTACCGGAGCCGCTATCGGTGAGTTTTTCCGCGATACCGGGCGTTCGGCGCTGATTATTTTCGACGATTTGTCGAAACAGGCTGTGGCTTACCGCGAAGTTTCGCTATTGCTCCGTCGTCCGCCAGGGCGTGAAGCATACCCGGGCGACGTTTTCTATCTGCATAGCCGTTTGCTCGAACGTGCAGCTCGTATCATCTCGTCCGACGAAGTGGCAAAACAAATGAACGACCTGCCCGAAAGCATACGTCCGATGGTAAAAGGTGGCGGCTCGCTTACCGCATTGCCTATCATCGAAACCCAGGCCGGCGACGTTTCGGCTTACATACCTACCAATGTGATTTCTATCACCGACGGTCAGATATTCCTTCAGTCGAACCTGTTCAATTCCGGTATACGTCCGGCTATTGATGTAGGGATTTCGGTATCGCGCGTGGGAGGTAATGCCCAGATCAAATCCATGAAAAAAGTTGCCGGTACCCTTAAACTCGATCAGGCGGAATTCCGTAGTCTGGAAGCCTTTTCCAAGTTTGGTTCCGACCTTGACGCTGCTACCAAAGCCGTACTCGATAAAGGCGCTCGTAACGTGGAAATTTTAAAACAGGCACAGTATTCGCCCATGAAGGTGGAAGAGCAAATCGCCATCATCTATTGCGGAACCAAGGGACTACTTCAGAAAATACCCATAAATAAAATTAAAGATTTTGAAGTGGAATATCTCCATTTTTTGGAAGTGAATCATCAAAACGACGTGCTAACTCCGCTAAGGGAAGGCAAGCTTACCGATGAAGCCATAAAGATTATGGAAAAAACAGCAAGTGAAATTTCACGTAAATACGAAAAGTAGCCAAAGGGGCTGATCGAAATACCGTTGTGTATCTTAAGTGTTCTTAGTGGTTAGTTTCTAAAAAATAATAAACCACTAAGAACGCAAAGAGCACTAAGAGAAAAGGAAAAATACGTTTTACCAGCCCTTTGATGCTTCTTACAAATTTTTGGGAGAATATTTGAAATACTAAAGAAATGCCAAACTTAAAAGAAGTCCGCACCAGGATAGCTTCGGTGAAGTCAACGCAGCAAATTACCAGCGCCATGAAAATGGTGGCTGCATCCAAGTTGCGCCGCGCCCAGAATGCCATTCTGAAACTGCGTCCTTATGCCAACAAGATGAATGAGATTTTAAAAAATCTCAATTCAAGTCTCGAAAACGGCGACGACAGCCCCTACTCACAAATGCGCGAACCCCGCAAAGTGTTGCTGGTGGTTATTGCTTCCAACCGAGGCATGTGCGGCGCTTTTAATTCCAACATCATCAAGATGGCCAATACCCTGATCAACGAAAAGTATGCCACACTCTCCCACAGCGGCAACCTCGAACTGATCTGCATCGGCCGCAAGGCTTCCGACTTCTACAAAAAAAAGAACATTAAAGTGATCGCCGTGCTCGATCAACTTTTTGATAACCTCACTTTCGATAATGTGGCTCCCGTTGCCGAACAACTTATGAAGTATTTCACCGCGGGGGAATACGATCGGATAGAATTAGTGTATAACCAGTTTAAAAATGCCGCCGTTCAACGGATGATCAACGAACAATACCTGCCCATTGCACAGGCAGAACCTACGGCAATGGTAAAAACCAACAGTAAAGCCGACTATATTTTTGAGCCAAGCAAAAAAGAGATCGTGGAACAACTCATCCCTAAATCGCTGAGGATACAGCTCTATAAGGCTTTGCTCGATTCCTTTGCTTCGGAACAGGGAGCACGCATGACAGCCATGCACCAGGCCACCGACAACGCATCCGAACTTCTCAAATCGCTTACCATTGCCTACAACAATGCACGGCAGACCGCCATCACCAACGAGATACTCGAGATTGTGAGCGGAGCCAATGCGCTAAAGAAGAATTAAGCCGCCAGCGGAGCAAACGCTTTCTCCACTGCCCTACCCGCTAAAGGAAAAACCGGAAACAGTATTCCGATTAATGTTGCATTTATTGCCAACGGCTCGATTGGGTTTACGATACGTAGAAATTGTCATCGATAAGCCCGACTAAAGTTCCGATAGGCTCGAAATGTTCATCGATAAGCTCGAAAATGCTACGATAAGCTCGAAACGTTTATCTATAAGCCCGACTAAAGTTCCGATAAGCCCGAAAACGCTACGATAGGCTCGAAACGTTTATCTATAAGCTCGACTAAAGTTTCGATAAGCCCGAAAATGCTTCGATAGGCTCGACTGAAGTTCCGATAAGCCCGACTAAAGTTTCGATACGCTCAAAAACGCTACGATAAGCCCGACTAAAGTTCCGATAAGCTCGACTAAGGTTTCTATAAGCTCAAAATTGCTCCGATAAGCCCGAAACGTTTATCTATAAGCCCAACTAAAGCATCGGAAACCTCAACTAAGACATCGGGAACTCCAACAAAAGCATCTATATCCGTCAGGATTTACTGGGCAGGCTGGGGCGACGTTGCCGGAGGTTCCTTTTAAAATTTTGTAATGGGGAGTTGTTTTACGAAGAAAAGATAAAAAATATAATTGCCATATGATGACCTTTCGTAACAGAATTAATTTATTTTTGTGAATAAATCTGAATTTATCAGGGGAATTCATTAGAAGTGAATGAGCATACCTAAAAAAAACAGGGGAAATAAATGAATCATGGGGTAAGGAAAAAAACTGAACTAATGAAAAATTTAATGTACATATTGGCTTTCATTGTTTTTATTTCGTGCGGCCAAATTGATAAGAAAGAAGGTAAATTTCAAATTGACGAAAAAGCAAAACAACTAAATGACAGTGCAATTGGACTTGCTAATACATTTGACAATAACAAGATTTTAGAGGCTATCAAACTATTTGACCAAGCGACAAAAATTCAACCCAACTATTATGTGGCATATTGGAATAAAATGGTTTATCAAAACCAACTCGGATTAGCAAATGATGCTTTTGAGACATTAAAAAAACTTGAAGAATTAAGACCGAAAAACCCAGACTTGAAAGTAACAGCAGGCATTTTTATGGAAACTAATTTTGACAGTATTAAAGCAAGAGAAAAATTTATAGAAGCAGAGAAAATTTATAAATCCATACTTGACACTTTGAATTCAACGACTGATACTTTTCAAACAATTTTGATAAACAGAGCAATTAATTTGAAATTTTTAGGACGGGAAAATGAAGCAAACGGAATTTTAATGGCGATTAAACAAAAACAAAAAGACGAGAGTTTAAAAGAATTTATGAATAGCTTTATTAAAATGGGAAGGAAAGAACTTTTAAACAACTTTAAGACGACAAAGCAAAAAGAAGCCAAATCCATAATCGATTAAGCATCTCCTCCGAATAGACTGACGGGAAGAGCCTCTTGCATCACTATCTCAAAATGCTAAGAATACGGAAATAGCATAAGCATTAAGGGCTAAAGCCACAATTAAAATTATGATAAGCCTTAATTTACTTCGATAAGCCCGACTAAAATAGTTGCTTCTTCAGAGAATACTGTTTTTATTAATTTTGTATTTTTGTAAAAAACATTGATATGGACATCCAGACAAGAAAACTACATTTTATACAGGATTTTCTACGGCTTGCAAACGATAATATCTTAGATAAATTCGAGAAAATGTTAGCCCAGGAGCGGGAAAAAAAATACAGCGATGAAATAAAACCCATGACAATGCAGCAATACGAACAGCGTATTGATAAGGCTTTTGATGAATTTAAAAATGCAAAAGTAAAGACTGCAAAAGAGTTAAAAAAAATGGAGTTTATTCCAGTTCCTTAGCCGGATCCCAAAACACCCGGTCAAAATGAATAATCTGGTCGTCGGCCACTTCTATGCCTTCGCTTTCGAGCAGTTGTTGCATCACCTCTTCGCCTCCGAAATAATGCTTGCCGGTAAGTTGCCCGTTGCGGTTTACCACACGGTGAGCCGGAACATTTTGCAACGGAGTATGCGCTTTGTTCATCGCCCAGCCAACCATGCGTGCAGAACCCCGGGTGGCAAGAAAGTTGGCTATGGCGCCATATGAAGTTACCCTCCCGTAAGGAATCAGTCTTACTACTTCATATACTTTTTCAAAAAACGACTCATCCGTTTTCATTTTCCCGGTTCATTTGAAATTTCAGATAATGGATATTCAATCCTTTTTCAAGCCACATCTGTTCGTAAAACGTCTGCACCGAAAGAACTTCTTCAATATCCTTATTCATTTCGGTATGATAAAGGTCGGCGGTGGAATACAAAAGCCGGTGGTTATCCTTCGAAATTACACCCAGGGAATAATTGAATAAATCTGCATTATCGGTTTTCAGATGGATGATACCGTCAGGTTTCAATAGGTTGCGGTAGCGTTCGATATACTCCGGGGAAGTAAATCTTCGTTTGAATTTATTCGGTTGCGGCTCGGGAAAAGTAATCCATATTTCACTTATTTCATCTTTACCGAACAAAAGCTCTATCATTTCGGAACGGGTACGGACAAAAGCAACGTTTTTAAGCTGTTGTTCCTGGCTGGTTTTGCCGCCACGCCACATGCGGGCGCCTTTTTTATCAATACCGATGTAATTCCGGTCGGGATGTTTTTGCGCAAGAGCCACGGTATATTCACCTTTTCCGCAACCCAGTTCGATGATAATGTCGTTGGTATTACCAAAGAAATCCTTAGCCCAATTGCTTTTTAAGGGGAAACCCTCGCGGAGTTCATCAAACGAAGGCTGGAAAAAATGGTCGAAGGTGGCGTTTTCGGCAAAGCGCTGAAGTTTTCTTTTAGCCACAGTAAGTTATGGATTTAATTTATTTTGTTAAAATCCAGGCTGAGGCATGAATTTCGGAACTGATGTCATTTAGTTTGCCTGAAGCTTCATCTATAGTGCTAAAACCATCAACACTCACACGGTATAAACCCGTTTTTGTCTGGTCAAGGATCGCAGCATGATGGCCATTGGCATTGAGCCGGTCAACAAATTTTTCGGCATTTTCTTTTATCTGAAAAGCGCCTCCGATGATAAAATATTTTAGCTCGGGTTCAGCGGGCGTTTCAACTAATTTTTTTAAAGAAGCCAAAGGCAGAATGGAAGCTTCGGATATTTTTGTTTTGCTTATTAATTTGGGAGAAACAATTTCTGTTTTGGATGAAAAAGAGGGTAATAAATTTGAATGGCTAATATAGAAATCCTTAATGTTATTGGTGTTAAATGCACCCCATAAAGAAATGGCTAATAAAGGAGTTACAATGGCAGCCCAACGTAATGTTTGTGGTAAAATTCTGCGGTGTGAGGCCGGTTTGCGATCGACAAAAAGACTACTCAAACGTTCGCGTTCGGTTTGGCGACAAATAGCTGGCGAAATAAAAGATGTAAGTCCAAAAGAGTCTTCGAGATAATTTATAGTATTGTCAGGTTCAAACTGTATGCTTCCTTCCCGGTTCATGGTTAATGTACCGATATTTTTCAGTTGAAGTTTATTGCCATTTTTTAGCCGGATTAAAAATACTTCCACCTCACGATGAATCAGATTAAGCGATTCGGTGAACGAAATATTTTCGGTATACGACACATAATTGGCTAACAGCCCGTCATTTTTTTTCAAATCGACATTAAAAAGAATGTCTTTGGATGGGGGCAGGAAGGTATTGTTAAACGGTAATATTCGTGCTGGCGATGGGTTGGCTACGAATCCACCAAGGCCGGGAATGATCACACAGTCATGCTTATAAAGCAGCTCACTTATGTATTTTTCGAGTTTCATTGCCGTACTAATTTGAAGGTGCTAATTTAGATTAAAAAGACCAATTTTTCAACGATTGTTGATAAGTTTTGATAAATCATCAGGCGTATCTATCGAAAAACTCTCAAAATCGGTTTGTTTAGTGTAAATGTGGTAAGCATTTTCGAGCCATCGCAATTGTTCCAACGATTCGGCAATCTCGAGAGGCGAGGGCTCAAGCATTGTTAATTTCCGTAGCGTTTCGGTTCGGTAGGCATAAATTCCAATATGTTTAAAATAAGTGTGATGCTTAAGCCAGTCATTTTCGGGCATTCCCCTTAAAAACGGGATAGGTTGCCGGCTGAAATACAATGCTTTTTTATCATTTGCCGTAATCACTTTCACCACATTAGGGTTAAAAAGTTCTGTTTTATCAGAAATCTTTTTTATCAAGGTAGCTATTTCAACTTCGGGATTCAAAAAACAAGAAGCCACCTTTTCAATTTGCTCGGGTTGAATAAACGGTTCGTCACCCTGAATATTTATAGCCACATCAAATAAACGAGATGGCGTATCTGCTTGAAGCCGATGGATTACTTCGTTACAACGCTCGGTACCGCTTTTATGGTTGGAAGAAGTCAACATCACTTTTCCGCCAAAACTTTTGATGTGACTTTCGATACGATTGTCATCGGTGGCAATCCATACCTCAGATAAAACGTTAGCCTTGCACGATTGCTCGTAAACCCGTTGAATCATGCTTTTGCCATCAATCATAGCCAAAGGCTTCCCTGGAAAGCGGGTTGAAGCATAACGTGCAGGAATAATACCAACAATTTTCATTCGTGAATAAATTTTAAATTACGATTAATTGCAACTTGTTCCGGATACCAAAACCTGACTTGCAATGGAAAAAACAACCGGCATGAAGTTAAATTTTGTACATCTGAAATTAAAAAAGTCCATGAATTTCAGCCGTAACTTTTTCGATAATATTTCCAAGATCTTCGGGGTTATCGGAGAAATTGATGTTGTCCACATCCACAATCAATAGTTTACCATTATTATACGAAGATATCCATTCCTCGTAACGGTCGTTGAGACTTTTTAAATAATCGAGGCGTATGGAGTTTTCATAATCCCTGCCTCGTTTCTGGATTTGCCTGACGAGGGTTGGAACACTGGCTCTTAGATAAATCAACAGATCGGGAGGTTGTATAAACGAACTCATTAATTCAAACAAGGATCTGTAATTTTGAAAATCGCGTGAGGTCATCAATCCCATGTCATGCAGATTAGGTGCAAATATATGGGCATCTTCGTAAATAGTGCGATCCTGGATAACGGTTTTGCCGCTTTTGCGGATTTCTACTATTTGCCGGAAACGGCTGTTAAGAAAATAAATCTGCAGGTTGAACGACCAACGTTGCATATCTTCGTAAAAACTAGACAAATATGGATTGGTGTCCACATCTTCGTAATGGGCTTCCCAGCCGAAATGTTTTGAGAGTAAACCGGTAAGCGTCGTTTTTCCTGAGCCGATATTTCCTGCGATGGCTATGTGCATAGTTGGAATGTGTTTAAATATGAATTGTCAAAATTAAGATTTTTTAAAACGCCAATTTATTGAAACGGTAAATAGTTTTTGAAAAAATTAATAGTCAGCCAGTAAAATAATTAAATGAATTTAAGGATTTCATCCACATATTTTCGTTCGTTCGACAACCGGGGAACTTTGTTTTGTCCACCCAATTTATCCTTAGATTTCAACCATTTATAAAATGTGCCCCGGGGTAAAGTTTTAACCACAGGCGGACGAAGTACCATGTTATGATATCGTTTGGCTTCATAATCGGAATTGATGGATTTTAAAGCATTGTCAAAAGTTTCAATAAAATAATCAAGGTTAAGTGGCGGATTTTCAAACTCGATAAGCCATTCATGAGCAGCATTCTGATTGCCTTCAAAATATATGGGAGCTGCTGTATATTCATTTATTACAGCGTTTGTTTTTTCACAGGCGATGGCGAAAGCTTTTTCGGCATTTTCAATAATCAGTTCTTCACCCACAGCATTGATAAAATTCCGGGTACGACCGGTAATTCTTATCCGAAACGGATAGAGGGACGTAAATTCCACTGTATCACCTATCATATATCGCCATAAACCGGCATTGGTCGAAATAACAATTGCATAATTTACTCCCGTTTGAACCTGATCAAGTTGCAGGGCTTGAGGATTATCTCCCCCAAGCTGTTCATACGGAATAAATTCATAAAAAATCCCATAATCGAGCATTAATAACATATCGTTGGCATCATTTCTATCCTGTATACCGAAAAATCCTTCAGAAGCATTGTACGTTTCAACATAATGCATCGTATCTGAAGGTATAAACTGTTTAAAATGATCGCGATAGGGAGTAAAACTCACACCGCCATGGAAATAAAGCTCCAGATTAGGCCAAACTTCAAGCAGATTTTTTTTTCCGGTAATTTCGAGTATCCGCTTGATGAGCAGGAGCGTCCAGGAAGGCACTCCCGAAATGCTGGTAACATTATGATTGATTGTAGATTCGGCCATTTTTTCAATTTTGCTTTCCCATTCGTCCATCAGGGCAATAGAAATATCGGGCACCCGGATAAATTCAGCCCAAAACGGAAGATTTTGAATAATGATAGCCGATACATCGCCGTAATATGCTTCGTTGTTCACTTCGCTGATATGATGACTGCCACCCATAGCCAAGCCCCGGCCATCAAAAAGATGGGTATCCGGATTATTATTACAATAGATGGAAAGCAAATCTTTTCCTCCTTTATAATGGCATTCCTCCAGCGCTTCTTCGCTTACCGGGATAAATTTACTTTTATCTCCCGTAGTCCCCGAAGATTTGGCAAACCATTTTATATCAGAATTCCAAAGAATATTCTGTTCGCCCTTTTGCATACGAATGATGAATGGTTTCAGGCTTTCATAATCATTTAATGGCACCCGCTCCTTAAATTTTTCGGCATTGGCTATGGATTTATAATCATAGGTTTTACCCCATTCCGTATCTTTGGCCGAAGAAAGAAGCTTTTTAAGCCATTCATTCTGTACCTCAATTGGATATTTAATAAAAAGTTCTATCTGGTGCATGCGTTTTTTCATCAACCATGCCAAAACGGAATTAATTAAAGCCATAAAATGTGTACGTAATTTTGATTTTTTTATCTGGAATCAAAATTACAATTTTATCTTTGAAAAAAATGTGTACGTTTGATTTTAAAATAAAAGAAATTGAAGGAAGAGGTATCAACTAAAAAGAAAAAAAAACGTAATCCACAGGCAGAGATGTCGTTTTGGGATCATTTGGAAGAATTACGTTGGCATCTTATTCGTATTTTAATTGCCATTGCCGTTTCTACCACGTTGGCATTTTTGAACCGTGGAATTATCTTTGATGGCATTATTTTAGCTCCTAAGGATTCCAATTTCATCACTAACCGACTTCTGTGCCGTTTAGGCGATTTTCTTTCCATGCCTACGCTCTGTATGGATCAATTACATCTCAAAATCATTAACATCAATCTTTCGGGGCAATTTCTTACCCACATGTATATTTCTTTTTTTGCCGGGCTAATCATTGCAACTCCGTATGTTATTTGGGAAATCTGGCGATTTATTAAACCGGCTTTGCATCCGAAAGAAAGAAAACATTCGCGGGGCGCCGTAGTCATTATTTCATTGCTGTTTTTTCTTGGAATACTCTGTGGCTATTATCTTATCGTTCCTTTTTCGGTGAATTTTTTTGGTACATACCAGGTAAGTCCAAACGTTGAAAATCAAATAACACTCAGTTCCTATATCAATACGGTGGTTTCTTTATCATTTTCCGTGGGGGTTGTGTTTGAACTACCTGTTTTAGTTTTTTTTCTGACTAAAGTCGGGATTTTAACTCCCAGGTTTCTAATTGTAAACCGCAAATATATGATCATCGCCATTTTAATAGTTGCAGCCATTATTACTCCACCCGACGTGGTAAGCCAGATTTTGGTGAGTATTCCGATGCTTATTTTATACGAATTCAGTATATTAATAGCTAAACGGGTCGTAGCCACAAAAAACGAACAATGAATAGATTAGTACAGTTTATGACCTTCTGCATAAAAAGTGTAACCTTTTTCTATAACCAACGTCTAAGTTTTAAATCATAAATCATTATAAAAATGGAAGAGACAAAGAAATTATACCGAAGCAATACCCAAAAAGTAATTGGCGGAGTTGCCGGCGGACTGGGTGAGTATTTCAATATTGACCCGGTACTACTAAGGGTATTATTTGTATTGCTTATTCTGGCAGGAGGCGGAGGCTTACTGCTTTATGTTATTATGTGGATATTTATACCTCAAAATCCTGATTTTTTTTTAAACACTAATCCTAAAAACATGCAAGAAGAAAAAAACAATGTGGGAAGCAATGATGCCACACCACAACAACAAGAAAAGAAATCGAATAAAGAAGGTGGCCTGATGGGTGGATTAATATTAATTACTCTTGGGATATTGTTCCTTTTACCCACTTTTTTTAACTGGCTCGATTTCGGTGATTTATGGCCGGTGTTACTGATTGTAATTGGCGCCGTTATTATTTACAAACACACTAAAAAATAACAGTTATGAGCTATAAAAAAGTATTTTGGGGCGTGGTTTTAATAATCATAGGCATCCTTTTCATTATTCGTAATCTGGGTTGGGTTGACTTTAGCTGGTGGGGCGTTTTCCGCCTGTGGCCGGTACTTCTTATCCTCTGGGGAATTTCGGTAATACCCATCAAAAATTATCTGAAACTTATCTTATCGTTTGTTGCTCTTCTTGTTGCCGTAATATTCCTGTGGAAATACGATAATAACGCAGGCTGCCGGTTTGGAATGTGGAATTGGAATCACAACGGAGTGGAATTTAATGATGATGAAATTACCATAAGCGGCAAGGATCAGAATTTTACTGTTCCTTTCGATAGTTTAACTCAAAAAGCGGTGTTAAAGTTTGAAGCTGCAGCCGGAGATTTTACAATAAACTCGGCTACCGATAAGCTGGTAGAATTTGATAAAAAGGGTAATGTTGGAAATTATCAGCTTAATACCGAAGATATTGACAGCGCAAAAGTGATCACTTTAAAGTTAGAAGAAGGTCATTTTCGCTGGCACCATAATGGAAATACCGTTAATTTGAAATTAAATGTTGTTCCCGTTTGGGATTTTGATTTCGACATAGGAGCAGCCAATATTAATTTCGATCTGAGTCCGTATAAAACCCGCGATGTGAAAATTGGTTGCGGAGCCTCGGATATCAAATTAACCATTGGTGATAAATATCCGTCTACCAACATCAAAGTAGATGCCGGAGCTTCGTCCATCCATATAAAAATCCCTTCAAAGTCGGCTTGCCAGGTTAACACAGATTCATTTTTAACTTCCAAGGAATTTCAGGATATGGTTAAAACTTCTGATCACACCTATCAAACCCCAGGCTTTGATAAAAACCCAAATAAAATTTACATTAAAGTGGATGTCGGCGTTTCGAGTCTGAAAATTGAAAAATATTAAGCCATTACTATAATATCTTCCTGATCCACGCCATACCGGCGTGGATTTTTTTATGGGCTAACGGGTATTTTATTAATTTTGCCAATTCTATATTTTTTTGTAAAAATCTGATAATAAAATAACTTACCTGTGAAGGAAACCAAAAATATTTACATCGAAACCTATGGCTGCCAGATGAACTTTTCGGATAGCGAAATTGTAGGCTCCATAATGCTCAAGTCGGGTTGCCAGATAGTGGACGACCAAAATCAAGCCGATGTAATTTTCATTAATACCTGTTCCATACGCGATCATGCCGAACAACGGATCAGAAAACGTTTGCACGAACTCCAACATCTGAAAAAGAAAAAACCCGGTCTGGAAATTGGTATTTTAGGCTGCATGGCCGAAAGACTGAAAAATCAATTGCTTGAAGAGGAACAGCTTGTTGATTTAATTGCCGGTCCCGATGTTTACCGCGACTTGCCCAATCTTCTCCAAACGGTTGAAAATGGCCAAAAAGCCATTAATGTGCTGCTTTCCACCGAAGAAACCTATGCCGATATTAATCCTGTGCGTTTAGCAAGCAACGGTATTTCCGCTTTTATTTCCATTATGCGCGGTTGTCAGAATTTTTGTTCCTATTGCGTGGTGCCCTATACGCGTGGTAAAGAACGCAGTCGTAATCCGGAAACGATTGTCAACGAAGCAAAAACTTTATTTGAAACCGGTTATCGTGAGATTACTTTGCTTGGGCAAAATGTGAATTCCTATCAATGGAATTCTGATGTGGAAACAACAAATTTTGCAAACCTGCTCGAAAAAATTGCCATGCAAAATCCTTTGTTGCGAATACGTTTTGCAACGTCCCATCCCAAAGATATTTCCGACGAATTGTTGCAGACCATTGCCCGTTACGAAAATATCTGTAAATCCATCCACCTTCCGGTACAGTCGGGAAGTAGCCGGATTCTAAAACTGATGAACCGTAAATACACCCGCGAATGGTATATGAACCGTATTGAAGCCATCAGGAAAATTATTCCTGATTGTGCCATTTCCACCGATATTATCAGTGGTTTTTGCAATGAAACAGAGGACGATCATCAACAAACGCTTTCGCTGATGGAATGGGCCGGGTTTGATTACGCGTTCATGTTTAAATATTCGGAAAGGCCGGATACTATGGCTGCTAAAAAGTTAGAAGACAATATTCCGGAAGAAATTAAAAGTCGTCGCCTGGAAGAAGTTATTGCTTTGCAGCAAACATTATCGCTAACAAGTTATCGTCGGGATGTTCATAAACAGTTTACTGTTTTGGTGGAAGGTTTCTCAAAACGTTCGAACGACTATTTATTTGGCAGAACATCTCAGAATAAAGTGGTCGTTTTTCCAAAAAACGACTATAAACCTGGCGATTACGTCGATGTAACCATCACCGATTGTACGGCTGCTACGCTGAAAGGAATCCCTGTTTAATTACTTCAATTCCACTTCTTCTATAGTTTCCAGTGTGTCGGGATTAATTACCTCCAGGGTAACTTTTCCGCCATCTATATGGAAAAAAGCTAAAGCAAATTGAGTAGTAAATTTCTCTACAAAACGGCTCCAGGGCATTTTCTCCTGTTCATAATTCGGTGCACCGGCAGAACCATTGGTAATCTGCCAGATAGGTCGTGAAATACTAATCTTTTCTCCCTTATATTTTTCAGGGTAAATCGGTGTTGCATTGGTTAGTTTCATACGGCTGTAATTATGTTCATCGCCACAAAGTATGGCTACCACCTTGCTGCTTTTATTTGATAAAATATCAAGAAATTCATCGCGTCGCTCAATGATGCCTTTTTTAACCGGTTTCCCGGCGATATACGGCCGAAAATCATTGTTCCCGTTATACCACATATCGTTACCGGAATGACCACCGTTAGGAAAAGCTGGCGTATGCAGCGTTACAAATACGTGATTGATGGTACTGTCTTTTTCAAACATTTCAATAGTTTTCTTTAACCAGGCAAGCTGATTATCCATGATGTAGCCATGAAGATTCCCTCCGATTTTAGGAATATTTTCTTCCGACGGATTGTACCAATAATCGGAGTTTAAAACGATCATGCCCACATTTCCATAGGTATAATAGTATACGGATTGATTATATGTTGGAAAATCTATGGCCGAAGAATCCGGGTCATAAACGGATCCGTCCTCGCTTTTAGGTCCGTTCGATGGGTTGTTAAAAGCATCTGCAAAACAAGCCTCTGTGGAATGAGTTGCAAAAGGAAAACAATCAACTGATATTTCTTTTCCTGATTTACTACTGAATGTACTTTGAATAATTTCATGATTTCCCATCCCTACATAAAACGGAATACAAGCTGCAAAAGGGGAAATAGAATTCTTCCAGTTCAGTAATTCTAATTCCGATTCTTCACGTGTATTAGTATAACCACTTATCAAATCACCTGTAAACTGAACAAACCGGGCATTTTTAAATTGCGACAACGCTGCTATCTTCTTCATTATATAAGCATTAACACCATAAATATTACGTTCGCCTCCTCCAGAGCCATTACGGCTGTCGCTTGCATATGCAAATCCAAACGGTTTTCCCGATTTTGGCTCAGGCGCCGTTTGCAACTCATACTCATCCTTATATTTTCCGTATTCAACTGAATATTTGTATTTTGTGTCCGGTTTCAGTCCGCTAATTTCAATTTTATGCAACCAGGCGGCTCGGCGGTCGGTGAAATCTTTTCCATCTATTACTATCTTTGTAAAAGCTATGCGATCGGATCGGAAACATATCGTCGCTCCGGTTGAAGTTAAATTGGTTACAAACGGTCCTTCGCTTAAACAAAGGTCGGAGAAATATTTATTGTTAAAACCAATATTTGCTTTACCATCATAAAGCATATCTCCTCTTTGATTAATAATGCGATAGCCTATTCTCAACAGGGAACTATCCGTTTCCGGTTTTTTAAAAGTATGCTTTAAATCAACAAAGACTTTTCCTTTTTCAATTTTAAAAACATCGCTTTTATAAACTGGTAAGGGAAACTTTGCTTTTCCATAGGGGAAAAGTCCTACACATAAATAACCACCCAAATTGGGTTCATTAAAATTAAAAAACAAACCGTTGGTATTTCCTGTTGGAATGATACGGAAATTTTTTGTACTATGCTCTAATTGCGGTTGCTGATAAACATAAACCTCCGGCAGATTACCGTCCTTAAATAGTAAATTACCAGTTTTATCGCTGTAAATATTTGAATAAATTTTAGGAATTTTGGTTTCCTTCTGTGCCTTTGTTATTGATGTGAAACACAAACAAATAATAGAAATCAATAAATATTCAAACGGAAAATGTTGTTTTTTCATAAAAGCCATATTTTTTTGCAAATATCTGAATTTTTCAGACGAATTTTATTAGAACTCCTACGTTTAATAAATAATGTAATTTAACAATATCAGTTTTTGTATATTTGCAAACTTTTTAAAAAAGTCCTCATTTACTTTTTTATATGATAATTGAGATATTAAACATGTGGCATTTGAAGTAATTTTATTATTTTTGCCACAACGATTTTATTCATTTGGCTACTTATTAAAAAAAAACTTAACGATGAAATTAATGAAAACCCGTAAGCCTTCTGCCTTTTTATTTTCGTTAATATTACTTATTACAATTGCTTTTTTTACCTCCTGTGTGCCGATACAAAAGCAAAAATATCTTCAGGGATTAACAAAAAATGACACTTCTTCATTTCAGGAGTTCAGAAATGCTAAGATCTCAAATTATAAGGTTAAACCTGGAGATAATTTATATATCCGAATTTCAAGTCTTGATCCAAAGACTTATACCTTTTTTAATAACGAAGCTACCGGAGGATATTCCAGCGCTCAATACCTGACTAACGAAGCCAGCATCTATCTGAACAGTTATATGATTAACGATACCGGATACATTGATTTCCCAATCATTGGCAAAATACTCGTTCAAGATCAGACCATTAATCAAATAAAAGATAAAATCCAAATAGCTGTAGATGAATATCTCAAGGAAACCAATGTTCAGGTGAAGCTGGTAAACTTTAAAATTACCATGCTTGGGCAGGTTGTACGACCCGGTAAATATTATGTTTACCAGGACAATATCAATATTTTTGAAGCCCTTGGACTTGCCGGCGATGCTACCGATTTTGCTAACCGCCGAAAGATAACTTTAGTCCGCGAAACAGATAAAGGCTCCGAAATTCATGTACTTGATATTTCAAAGCGCAATATTCTTGCTTCTCCATATTACTACCTTAAACCCAATGATATTATTTATGTTGAACCACTTAAGGAAAAAACATGGGCTAGGACTGCTTTCCCCTATGAATTGATTTTTTCGTCAATCACAACTACAATTATTATTTTACAATACTTCAGATAGACCAATTTATCAACAAGCAATTTAATTACCGATTTAAGATAATACTTTTCCATGGATAACTTAACAGATATAAATCAACAAAAGGAAGAATCAGTTGACTATAAAGCACTATTCTTTAAATTTTACAGATATTGGTATTTCTTTATTATAACCATATTTATAGCCCTGTTAATTGCTTTTTTGTTCAACAAATATACTAAGCCGATTTATAAGGTTTCAACTACTGTTTTGGTACAGGACGAAAAGAAAAATGCTACTATGGATCCGAGCAGTTTCATGCAGGGATTTGGCCTTTTCAGTTCAAAGAAGAACCTGGAAAATGAAATCGGAGTCCTAAAATCATATACCCTTACCAGCCGGGCAGTAAAGGAATTGAATTTTAATGTTTCTTATTACGCTGAAGATAATTTCATAACCCGTGAATTATACAAAGAATCGCCGATTACTGTGATTTTGGATAGTATACAACCACAGGCAGTAAATCTACGGTTTAATATAACCTTCGTTTCAAACCAAAAATATAAATTAGAGGTTGATGGAGAAAATGTTGATTTATATGATTTTAAAGAGTATAAAAAAACAACTGACAAAAAAATTGAAAAAATTAGTCTGAATCAAACCTATAACTTTGGTGACCAAGTTGTAAATAAGTATTTTAAATTTAAAGTGGTTTTAAATGATAATTATTTGAAACACACCTTGACTTCCAAAAGAATGTCTTTCGTTTTCAACGATTTGGAATCATTGGTTTCTGAATTTAAAAACTTTTCCATCGAACCTATTAATAAAGAAGCCACCGTCATTGAAATATCACTCAAAGGAAGTAATGTAACAAAATCCGTTGATTTTTTAAACAAACTGGCAAGCGTTTACATCAACCGGGGGCTTGAACGGAAAAATCAGATTGCAATCAATACCATTCTCTTTATTGATGACCAGTTAAAGGGAATGACCGATTCACTTACCTCCACAGAAAAATCTCTACAGTCGTTTCGTACTCAAAATGTTGTAATGGATTTTGATTATCAAACCCAGAAAGTGGTTGATTATATGAAAGAGCTTCAGGATCAGAAAGCAGAGTTGGTGGTAAAAGGAAAGTATTACGATTATTTAAAGAATTATCTGTCGAAAAAAACCGAAAAAATTGATGACTTATTAGTTCCGTCTGCCATGGGAATTGAAGATCCGAGTTTGGGTCAAATGATCCTGGAACTTACCAAAACCTATGATGAACGTAGCGAAATGCTTGCTCAATCGAGCACTAAAAATCCATATATCAAAGCGTTAGATCAAAAAATAAATTCTACTAAATCAACTATTTTAGAAAATATTAAAAACATTGTTAATACGTCAAACATTGCCATCAAGGATATTGACGGACGTATTAACACCCTGACTGCCGAAATAAATAAATTGCCGGGAACGCAGCGTCAGCTTTTAGGTATCCAACGTAAGTTTAAACTTAACGATGAAATTTATACCTATCTGATGCAAAAACGTTCGGAGGCTGCTATAGCCAAAGCTTCCAACCTTCCGGATAATGAAGTCATTGATCAGGCAAAATCTGGTGATAAAGCAGAACCTGTATTTCCCAAGAAATCATTAAATTATATTATTGCATTGATCCTGGGAGTTGTTTTGCCCATACTGTATATTCTCGGAAAAGACTATTTCAACGATACGGTAGTTGAACGCAAGGATATCGAAGATATCACCAATATTCCCATCCTTGGACATATTATTCACAACACTAAGGAAAGCAAAATTGTAGTTGCCGAATCACCCAAATCGTCCATTGCCGAGTCTTTCCGTTCCGTCAGAACCAATCTGCAGTTTGTAACCAAAGGAAAAGAAAAAGTAACTATTCTCGTTACCTCCGACATGGTAAGTGAAGGTAAAACGTTTACTTCCATGAACCTTGCTACTATTTTTGCCCTTTATGGCAAAAAAACCCTGCTGATGGGTTTCGACCTTCGCAAACCTAAAATTTATCAGGATTTCCGGCTTACTAATACCGAAGGTATCAGTTCATTCCTGATTAACAAAAGTAAATTTGAAAATATCGCTCAGGTTTCCCCTATCGAAAATCTTGACATCATGATGGCTGGTCCGGTTCCGCCCAATCCTTCGGAATTAATTGCTTCTGAAAAAACCGACGAACTATTCAGATTGATTAAGGAAAAATATGATTATGTTATTATTGACACTCCGCCTGTTGGCTTGGTTACTGACGCATTTTTGCTGATGAAATATACCGATGCCAATATTTTTGTTGTTCGCCAGAATTATACAAATAAAAAAGTCTTTGCTTCTATTATCAAAGATGTTGAGTTACGCAATATCCCCAATGTAAACATCCTTATCAATGACGTGAAGTTAACCAAGGGTTCCTACGGTTACGGATACGGCTATGGATACGGCTATGGATACGGCTATGGTTATGGATACGGTTACGGCTATGGATACGGTTATGGATACGGTTATTATTCCGACGACAAGGAAAAAGAAACAGAATCTTCGTGGAAAAAAATGTTTAAACGCTCGTAATTACCGGTAAAACAAACAACTATCACCATAGCTTAAAAAACGAAACTGGTGATCAAGGGCATAGCGATATGCCCTTTCCCATTCCTGGCCGATAAAAGCAGCAATCAGAAGGAGTAAAGTACTTTGGGGCTGATGAAAATTGGTAATAATTCCCTGAGCGATACGGAAACGATAGCCAGGCACTATTATTAATTGTGTACTCCCCGAAAGTGTTGTAAGTTTATTTTTATCCATGTAATTGATTATTGCTGCCAGTGAATCACGGTACAAAATATCATCAGGCCCCGATTTCTCGTAAGGTTCCCATTGATTAATTTCAAAAGAAGAGCATTGTCCATGATTTTTTATTAGCTTTACACCAAACCAGTATAAGCTTTCGAGTGTTCGCATGGTTGTGGTTCCAACAGCAACAATTTTACCATCCTTGTGCTGAATAAGGTTCTGAATCATTTGTTTTGTTAACAAAATCTGTTCAGTATGCATGGAATGGTTAGCAAGTATATCTACGGTAACCGGTTTAAAAGTGCCCGCCCCTACATGCAAGGTAACATATTCTTTTTTAATACTTTTCCTTTCCATTTCGCTGAAAACTTTTTCCGTGAAATGCAATCCAGCGGTAGGAGCGGCTACCGAACCGTCATAATGTGCATAAATAGTTTGATAACGTGTGGTATCCGTTTCGTCTGCCTTGCGGGAAATGTAAGGCGGCAGAGGAACCAAACCGGCTAATTCAAGCACTTCGGCGAAGGTCATATCCTGAGGTTCCCATGAAAAACGGATTAAGAAATCTTCATTTGCTTGTCCTATTTTTTCGGCATTAAGCCGAAAATGGAGATCATTGTGATTCAATATTTTTTCAAGATTCCCGTTTTTCCAGCGTTTGGCATTACCAACCAGGCATTTCCAAATCGAATATCCTTTTTGAAGAAAAGCTGATTGTATTTCGGCCGTGGGTTCCACCGGTTCGAGGCAAAAAATTTCGATAGCTGCTCCGGTTTCTTTTCGAAATTCGAGACGGGCATGGATAACTTTGGTATCATTAAAAACAAGCAGACTATTTCCGGGTATAAAGTCAGCAAGTTTCGTAAAGATACTTTCCATAATTGTACCATCTTGATATATAAGCAATTTTGACTGGTCGCGTTCAGGAAGAGGAAACTGGGCAATGCGTTCGGGAGGTAATGAATAGGTATAATCGAGTATTGAAATTGTGCGGGGGTTAATCATCAATTAGTTGCTATTTTTTAAACAATTCATGAATATCTATCTGGTTTTCGTATAATTGAATTACTTCGTCCAAATCTTGAGTAACAACTTTTTCAATGCGATTGATTGTTTGCTGGTACCATATTTCAACGAAAAAATCTGAAAAAGCATATAATTTGATATCATGTAATTTATCGGTTCTGCTCATAATTTCCACACCCGATTCAAATATTTTTTGAACTCGAACGATTAGTGGCATGGCGTCAAACTGGTCTTTGGTCAGCATACATCTAAAATATTCTGAGATAAAAGAAAAAATATTACATAATAAAATACTGATTGCAAAGGTATTGATAATTTTTATTATCGCAATAATTATTTTTTCAAGTCTTGTTCAATTTCGAACAATTTTGTATAAATTAGCCCATTCAAAAAATCTGTTTTATGGAAGCAAAAGTGTTGTTTAATGAAGAGCAGCGGTTTAGGCAGTGGTGGCTTTGGTTAATTTTAATAGCCGTAGCTTTGTATTTTATCTATGGATTTGTACAACAGATATTTATCGGCAAGCCTTTCGGCGATCATCCCGTTTCCGATCTCGGAGTTACACTTCTTTTACTCGTTCCTTTCGGAATACTTTGGCTGTTTTGGAAAGTAAAACTTATTACAAAAATCTGTACCGATGGCATTTATTACCAGTATTTTCCGTTTCACTGGAAATTTCATAAAATTGCCTGGGAAGATATTGAAAAAAGTTATGTGAGAACGTATAAACCCATTGTGGAATATGGCGGATGGGGACTACGAAGCGGAGTTTTTGGTAGCGGACAAGCTTTTAACGTTTACGGAAACATCGGCTTGCAACTTGAACTAAAAAACCGGAAGAAGCTTCTTATCGGAACTCAAAAAAAATATGAAATAGAAAAAGCACTTGAACAAATAAAACGTAATCAATCCTTGGATCATGAGTAAAATAGAGGCAAAGATAATGATCGTCGACGACGATGTGGATGTATTATTAGCCGCCCGGCTATTTCTAAAGCAACACTTTACCATAGTGCATACCGAAAAAAATCCCGAAAATATCCCAACACTTTTCAAAAGTGAATGTTATGATGTGGTTTTGCTCGACATGAATTTTTCGCGTGATGCCACCAGCGGCAAGGAAGGGTTTCATTGGCTGAACAAAATTCTCGAAATTGATCCTGTAGCTGTGGTTATCTTTATCACAGGCTATGGCGATGTGGAACTTGCCGTCCAGGGAATAAAAGAAGGAGCAACAAACTTTATCCTTAAGCCATGGGATAACCAGAAATTACTTGCAACCATCACTGCCAATCTGAAAGTACGGCATTCCAAACAGGAACTGGAAGAACTCCGTTCCAAGCAAAAAGTATTGATTGCTAATCAGGATCAGGCTTACGGGAATCTTATCGGTAACTCCGCCGGTATGCAAAAGGTGATGTATACCGTAGAAAAAGTGGCCAAAACCGATGCCAACGTACTGATCCTTGGCGAAAATGGAACCGGCAAGGAACTCATTGCCCGCGCTATCCATCGTTCGTCGAGCCGTAATAACGAAATTTTCGTAAACGTAGATTTAGGCGCCATCAGCGAATCGTTGTTCGAAAGCGAATTGTTTGGTTTTAAAAAAGGAGCTTTTACCGATGCCAAAGAAGATCGTGCAGGACGTTTTGAAGCGGCTAACAAAGGCACAATTTTTCTTGATGAAATTGGTAATCTCACCCTTCCCCTTCAATCGAAATTACTGAGTGTTTTACAAAACCGTACGGTGGTAAGGCTTGGAACCAACCGAGATATACCCATAGATATTCGCTTGGTTTGCGCAACCAATATGCCGTTGTATCAGATGGTAAAAGAAGGAAAATTCCGTCAGGATCTGCTTTACCGTATCAACACCGTGGAAATTCAACTTCCGCCCCTGCGCGAACGTACCGATGATATTGCGCTGCTGGTTAATCATTTTCTGGGAATTTATTGCAAAAAATACAAAATACCCATGAAAACGCTTCATTCTTCAACATTAAAAAGACTTGAAAAACACAATTGGCCCGGAAATATCCGCGAACTTCAGCATTCGGTGGAAAGAGCCGTCATCATGAGCGAATCTCATATTCTTCAACCCCAGGATTTTTTCATGTCATCCATTGACGACAACACCGAGAATAATCTGCCCAATTTGACCAATCTTGAAGAAACTGAAAAATTGCTTGTCCGTAAAGTAATTGATAAACACGGCGGAAATATCAGCAAGGCAGCTAAAGAATTAGGGTTAACCCGTGCTTCACTTTACCGGAGGATAGAAAAACATGGTTTATAAAAAATTCCGGTTTCTTGTTATTTTCAGAATACTGTTGATTGCAACATCAATTTTTCTGATGTTGTTTGCCTTCGGTCAGGAAAAACATACCGTTACCGGAATAATTTTAGCAGCATTAACAATCTTTCAGATTATAAGTCTGATACGCTATGTAGAACGTACCAATCGCAAGCTGTCCCAGTTTCTTGAAAGTATCCGTCATTCCGACTTCGCATCCTCATTTTCCGACAAGGATATGGGCAAAAGTTTTGAAGAACTAAACACTTCCTTTAACGCGGTCATCAACGAATTCAGGAAAAACAGAGCGGAAAAGGAAGAACATTTCAATTACCTGCAAACAGTAGTTCAGCATGTAAGCATTGGTATTATTGCTTATCGCAAGGATGGCAAAGTCGATATTTTTAACAATGCTGTAAAACGGCTTCTGCGAATTAATCATCTGAAAAACATCAATGATCTGGCGGAAGTAAAACCCGAACTACCTGAAATACTTCTTAAACTGAAAGCCGGTGATAAAACCCTGATCAAATTGGTTTGCTGCGACGAGCTCATGCAATTGCTGATTTATGCCACTGAATTCCGGATGCGTGGTGAAGAATTTATCTTAGTTTCTTTACAAAATATCAGCACCGAACTGGAAGAAAAAGAAATAGAATCGTGGCAAATGCTAATCCGCGTGCTTACCCACGAAATTATGAATTCCATTACGCCTATTTCTTCCCTGGCATCAACCGTAAGGGAAATGCTGATGGAAGAAGTGAACGGGATGCCACAACAACGCGAATTGGATACTGAAGATCTGGAGAGCGTGAATAGCGCTCTTCTTACCATTGAAAATCGCAGCCAGGGATTATTGAATTTTGTAGAAATATACCGCAATCTTACCCGAATTCCAAAACCCAATTTCCGTTATTTTCAAGTTAAAGATATTTGCGATCGTGCTCAAATGCTACTCCAGCCCAAATTGGATAAATTCAAAATCAACTCTTCGTACCGTATCATCCCCGAAAATCTTATGGTTACCGCCGATCCCGATCTTATTGATCAGGTGGTTATTAACCTTATGCTTAATGCCATTGATGCGGTGAAAGATACCGAAAACCCAATCATTTCAATCCTCGCATCAACCAATCTCAACGGAAGAATTACGATTGATTTTGCCGATAATGGCTATGGTATAAAACCCGATATTATGGACAAGATATTTATGCCATTCTTTACATCCAAAAAAGAAGGCAGCGGTATCGGTTTAAGCCTCTCGCGCCAGATTATGCATCTTCACAAGGGCACGATAACCGTAAAATCAAAACCTGGCGAAGGAAGCGTATTCTCTCTCACTTTTTAAACTTTTCAGCTTTTCGAAATGTACTTCTGAGAGGAAATCATTCTCCAGATATTTTGTATAAACTGCCGGAACAGGTAACAGTATTTTTTCAATTTGCATCTTTCCTGTCAAAGAATTAAAAACATTTTTCTATATTTGCCTGATTTTATCATGTCCAGAAATTAAACATACTTACCTAATATGGCGAAAAATGCATTGGTCACAGGTGGTTCAAGGGGAATAGGCAGAGCAATATGCCTGAAATTAACCGAAATGGGTTATCATATTTTAATAAACTATTGTTCAGGCGTTGACGATGCCCAACTTACCCTTGCCATGATTCAGCAGCATGGCGGAAGCGGCGAACTGATGAAATTTAATGTAGCCAGTCAGCAGGAAGTGGAAAAAGCTTTGGACGATTGGATGCAAACCCATCCCGAAGAATATATCGAAGTATTGGTAAACAATGCCGGAATACGCCGTGACGCCTTGCTGATGTGGATGAAAAACGAAGAATGGTCGGACGTAATTTCTACCAATCTCGGAGGTTTTTTTTATGTAACCCGACTGCTGATCAAAAATATGCTTATCAAAAAGTATGGACGCATCGTTAACGTGGTTTCCCTTTCGGGAATAAAAGGATTGCCCGGGCAGACCAATTATTCGGCGGCCAAAGCCGGCATTATTGGCGCCACCAAAGCGCTTGCACAGGAAGTTGGAAAAAAACGCATCACGGTAAATGCCGTTGCTCCCGGATTTATCCGTACCGACATGACGAAAGATTTGGATGAAAAAATGTATAAATCCATCATCCCGGTCGAACGTTTCGGCACACCCGAAGAAGTGGCGGAGGTAGTTGGATTTCTCGCTTCCGAAAAAGCCTCCTACATCACAGGAGAAGTAATATCGGTAAATGGAGGTATGTATACCTGATTGTCTATATTGCAATACTAAATAAAGTTTTTATTGATTATGAGACGTGTAGTTATTACTGGATTAGGAATTTATTCCTGCATAGGTAAGAATCTGGAAGAGGTAAAAGATTCTTTATTTGCTGGCAAATCCGGTATTGGTATCGATCCGCTGCGAAAGCAAATGGGATTTCGTTCGGGATTAACCGGGATAGTAGAACGTCCCAACCTAAAGGGGAAACTCGATCGCCGAATGCGTGTAGGAATGGCTGAACCCGCCGAGTACGCTTATATGGCTACACATGATGCACTTAACAATGCACAAATCGCTGAGGATTTTCTGGAAAATAATGAAGTTGGCATTTTATATGGAAACGACAGCACTGCTGAAGCCGTAGTGATGGCAAACGATATTGTTCGCGATAAAAAAGATACGGCATTGCTGGGTTCTGGTTCTATTTTCCAATCCATGAATTCCACCGTTACGATGAACCTTTCGGTGATTTTTAAACTGAAGGGGATAAACTTTACGATTAGTGGAGCTTGTGCCAGTGGTTCACACGCCATAGGTATGGGATATGTAATGATAAAAAACGGTTTGCAGGATTGTATCATCTGCGGAGGGGCACAGGAAATCAATCCTTTTGCCATGGCAAGCTTTGATGCGCTTAATGCTTTTTCTGTCAAAGACGATTACCCAGAAAAGGCTTCCCGGCCTTTCGACCACGACCGCGACGGCTTGGTTCCCAGCGGTGGAGCAGCCACAGTCATTTTGGAAAGTTATGAATCGGCTGTACGACGCGGCGCTCCTATTCTCGCCGAACTGGTGGGCTACGGCTTTTCGTCCAATGGCGAACATATTTCCCAGCCCAATGTGATAGGCGCAGTTCGCTCTATTGAAATGGCTCTGCGCGAAGCAAAACTCACTGCCGCACAAATTGATTATGTAAATGCCCACGCCACGGCCACTCCCATTGGCGATATGAACGAAGCCCTCGCCTTAGCCCAGGTTTTTGGAAAAGAAAAAACACCGATCAGTTCCACCAAATCAATGACCGGACACGAATGCTGGATGGCCGGAGCCAGCGAAATAGTATATTCCATGTTGATGATGCAAAACAATTTTATCGCTCCGAACATCAACTTTGATAACCCGGACGAACATTCAGCTAAACTGAACATTATTAATAAAACCATTCATAAAAATATTGACATCTTCCTTTCCAATTCCTTTGGCTTTGGCGGAACGAATTCAACACTAATCGTTAAAAAAATTAAACACTAATACTGGGAGACTACCTATGCAAAATCTTGAGATTATCAATAAGATAAACGAAATTTTGATTGACGAGTTTGAGATTGAACCTGAACAGATAAAACCGGAGGCTAACCTGATGAAAACACTCGAAATCGACAGCCTCGATTTGGTGGATTTAGTTGTTCTGATTGAGAAAAATTTTGGTTTTAAAGTAAAAGCTGAAGAATTTGCTTCTATAAAATTATTACAGGACTTCTACGATTATATCATAAACCGCATGCAACAAACTCCAGCCATGTAATTTGCAGCATTAACCCTAAAAAAAAGGTTACTATGAAACGAGCCGGTTCGTTAAACACAAACACGGATGAGAATTCACCGCGAGTTCCATCCGACCTTTAAAAAACAAATTATTTACGGATGAAATCATGGAGCGGAAAAACCCGCGGCGGAATTTTAGGATATAAAATTTTTGTCTTCCTGCTTCGCAAGGTTGGGATGCGTTCTGCCTATTTTTTGCTTCGTGTAGTTTCACTTTACTATGTTTTATTCGCTCCAAAAGCCTACCGTTCAATATATTATTACTTTCACATTATCAAGGGATACCCGCCGGTAAAATCATTTATTTTCACCTACCGCAATTTTTACGTCTTCGGGCAGGTATTGATTGATAAAGTGGCTTTGCTTTCCGGATTGACCGACAAGTTTACATTTGATTTCGAAGGCGAAGAATACATTCACCAGATTGCTTCCGATAAAACCGGAGGTATTTTAATGAGCGCTCACGCAGGCAACTGGGAAATTGCCGGTCAGCTTCTCAGCCGCATTGATTGCCCAATCAATATTCTGCTGCTTGATGCCGAACATCAAAGGATTAAAAAATTTTTATCGGAAGTAATGGTTGGTAAAACCGAAAACCGGCAAGTACATATTATTGTGGAAAAGGACGATATGTCGCACCTGTTTGAGCTCAATCAACTGTTCAAACACAACGAAATCCTTGGTTTACACGCCGACAGGTTTTTGCCGGGCATGAAAGTGCTTAAAACAAATTTTTTAGGTAAAGAAGCGGCATTTCCTTATGGCCCGTTTTATCTGGCTGCCCGTTTTGGCGTACCCGTTTCGTTTGCTTTTGCCATGAAAGACAGCCGGAATCATTATCATTTTTACGCAAGCAAGCCCAAAACCTATCCCTGGCAACGAAAAAACAGTGAACTTATCATCAAAACGATACTCAACGATTATGTCTTGGAATTGGAGAAAATTCTGAAAAAATATCCCGAACAATGGTTTAACTATTACAATTTCTGGGAGGCTACCCTATCATGATTCCAAAAAAAATACTCTTTGTTTCTGCCAATCAGTTTGCCGTTCCCTATCCGGTGTATCCCATCGGCGTATCCTGTATTGCTACTCATCTGCGCAAGCAATACCCTGAATTCGACATACGTATTTTCGACTTTATTTTAAACAATTTAGACGATTACCAAAAACTCCTTTCCGAATTTCAGCCCGATTATATCGGCATATCCCTCCGCAACATCGACAATGTCAATTTTCTGGAAAAAGAATATTTTATTTCCGGTTATCAAAAAATTATTAATACCACCCGGAATTTGAGCAAAGCTGTTGTGATTGCAGGTGGCGCCGGTTTTTCCATTTTTCCCAAACACCTCTTCGATTATCTTCGGCCCGATTTCGGCATCTATGGCGAAGGTGAAGATAGCATTGGTAAACTTATCCATTGCCTCGAAAACAAACTGGATTTCTCACACGTTGAAGGTTTGGTGTTTTCCGACAAAAACGGCACGCACATTAATAAGCATCAACATTATTTCCACGATTTAGATCTTGATTTTGAACCGGAATTAATTGATTATTACTGGAAAAATTCGGGTATGCTCAACATCCAGACCAAACGTGGCTGCCCTTATCATTGCATTTACTGCACCTATCCATTAATTGAAGGCTCCACCGTCAGGACGCTTGATCCCGATAAAATTGTGGAAATCTTAAAAACCTTGTATTACGATAAAGGAATCAATTATGTATTTTTTACCGATTCGGTTTTTAATATGTGCAATGATTACAACATCGAACTCTCTAAAAAAATTATTGAAAGCGGAATAAATATTCATTGGGGAGCTTATTTTTCGCCACACAATCTCGAACCCGACCATCTTAAACTTTTTAAGGAAGCCGGGCTTACACATATTGAATTTGGTACGGAATCGCTTTCCGACACCCAGCTTCAAAACTACGGTAAACATTTTACGGTAAACGACATACTCGAAAAATCAGAGCTATGTAATAAATATAACATTTTTTTCTGCCATTCCATGATACTTGGCGGCTATGGCGAAACGGAAGAAACACTGAACGAAACTTTCGAGAATTCGAGAAAAATCAACAATACGGTATTTTTTCCATTTGTCGGCATTCGAATTTATCCTAACACTAAACTGTACCAGTTATCATTAAACGAAGGTATAATTGCTCCTGACGATGATTTGATGGAGCCGAAATACTATGTTTCTAAAAACATCAACTTGCAAACCATCAAAGAAAAAGCGATGGCAACAGGCAAAAGCTGGCAATTTCCAGATAGCGACATTTCGGGAATCATGGATAAAATGCGTGAACGTAATAAAAAAGGTCCCTTATGGCAACATCTGAGAAAATAATTTGTAACGCTACAGAAATTCAGAAGCTTATTCCCCAACAGCCGCCGATGGTTATGGTGAATAAACTTATTTCGTGCTGCGATGGCAAAACGGTTTCGACTTTCATGGTCGATAAAGAAAACATTTTTTGTGAAAACGGAGTATTTACCGAACCCGGCTTAATCGAAAATATCGCTCAGACGGCTGCCGCAGGCGTAGGCTACCAGCTTATGTCGGCTCATGCCGCCGATGCGGAAATTCCCATCGGCTACATCGGCGCGGTAAAAAACCTGAAAATACATTTCCTTCCGCCTGTCGGTCATGAGATTCAAACCGAAGTGCAGATAGAACATCAGGTGATGAATGCCACCATTATTACCGGAAAAATCCGGTCGGGAAACAACCTTGCTGTGGAATGTGAAATGAAGATTTTTTTGAAATAACCGTTACCGGAAAATTAAACTATCCGGAAATTTCCAGAAAATCAGGAGACATGGACTTTATTTAAAAATCTGAAATGGCATAGTAATTAACATAATTTGAGTTATTTTTGCAACCATAAATAAAATTTATTACTGCGTGTATGAAAGAAAACCTTTTCCCTGAGTTTGATAAGTTGCCTCCCGAACAAAAACCGCATGAACTTTTTTATTCCTTTTCGGAAGACGGAAAGTTTCAAAAACGGGTAGATGTTCATAGCGAAGCCGAACAAACCATTATTCAGCAATTGTGGAATGTTTCCAATGAGCGTACCCTCGATGCACGCCAGCGGGTAAAAATCGGAAAAACCAGTCCCCTTGAATACTACATGGAACGAAAAACATTAGAATTAGGAATGTTGGCAAAAATGGTTGGCTTTCCTAAATGGAAAGTTCGGCGGCACTTCAAACCAAGAATTTATAAACGGCTCAAACCCGCAGTTCTTCAAAAATACGCTGACGTTTTCGGTATAAAACCGGAAGAACTCAATGATGTGGATAACTAAGAAGAACAAACGAATAAAGACAAAAAACAATTAATTTTAAAAAGCAATTCACGATTAAACATGATAAATTCATTTGAACACCGGCAGGCAGGACATTGCGAAAGTGGGGTAACCTCAAATTTGCTGCATGATATGGGAATGGAAATTAGCGAGCCGATGGTGTTGGGTATTGGTGCCGGTTTGTTTTTTGCTTATCTGCCCTTTGTCAAATTTCAGTATGCTCCGCTAACGACTTTCAGGATTCTGCCCGGCATGATCTTTAATCGTGCCACCAAAGCGCTTGGTGTAAGCATCTATAAAAATACTTTTAAAAATCCCAAAGCTTCCATGGACGCTCTTGATCGCGCCCTCGAACAGGGACATCCCGTAGGCTTGCAGGTTGGCACTTATCATCTTCCCTTTTTCCCTCCCGAATACCGCATGCATTATAACATGCACAACATGGTGGTGTATGGAAGGGAAAACGGAACCTATCATGTCAGCGATACAGTGTTGCCACAGGTTCAGGAAATTTCGTACGACGATCTGATGCGCGTTCGCTTTCCCAAAGGTGTTTTTGCTCCCCATGGCAGAATGTATTATCCCATGGGTGTTGTCAAAAAGAAAGATTTGCACAAAGCCATTTACGATGGCATCAAAAAAACCTCCCATGATATGATCAAACTGCCTGTTCCCGTTGTGGGTGTTAAAGGAATCCGGTATCTGGCTAAACGAATGGCCAACTGGCCCGAAAAATTCGGAGATAAAAAGGCTTCGTATTATTTAGGACAGGTGCTTCGCATGGAAGAAGAAATAGGTACTGGTGGCGCGGGTTTCCGGTTTATTTACGGCGCTTTTTTGCAGGAAGCTGCCGAAACCCTGCAAAGCGAAAAGCTATCGGAACTGGCAATGGATATGGGACGCAATGCCAACCGCTGGCGCGAATTCTCTTTTCTGGGCGCCAAAAACTGTAAAAATCGCAGCAATATCGAAGTATCTTTCCCCGATCTGTCGGAAATATTGCTCGATTGCGCCGACCGCGAAGACAAAATTTTCAATCAACTGCTTACCATTAAACGATAATGCCCGAAAATACAGCCATCATCGAAGTTGAAAAGCTCACGCGGGTTTACAAAGGTATGGATGTGCCGGCGGTAAATGCTCTTTCTTTTAAAATAAACCGTAACGATATCTTCGGTTTGCTGGGACCCAACGGAGCCGGAAAAACAACAACGCTTTCCATCCTTTGCGGATATAGCCGCCCCGATTCAGGCAAAATTGTGGTTGATGGTATGGAAATGGGCAAAGAATCCGAAGGCATTAAAAAAATTATTGGCGTGGTTCCCCAGGAAATTGCGCTGTATCCTACCCTTTCGGCAAGGGAAAATCTTCGCTTCTTCGGAAAAATGTATGGACTCCGCGGCAAACAACTCACCGAAAAAATCAATCATTATCTTCATCTTTTCGGACTCGAAAAAAATGCTTCCCGCTTAACCGGAACCTATTCGGGTGGCATGAAACGGCGGGTCAATCTTATTGCCGGCATTCTCCATGATCCGAAAATCCTTTTTCTGGACGAACCTACCGTAGGTATTGATGTGCAAAGCCGGACGGTTATTCTTGAATTTCTGCGCCAAATGAATAAAAACGGAACCACCATCATTTATACTTCGCACCTGATGGAAGAAGCCGAAAACCTGTGCCGCCAGATTGCTATTATTGATCATGGTAAAATTATTGCCAAAGGAAATCCGGAAACGCTGATCAAGGCTTCGGAAAAATGTCATAATCTGGAAGGCATCTTCCTGCAGTTAACCGGTCGAACACTTAGAGATTAACGTATGTCCAAACTTTTATCATCCATTTATAAAGAAATTCTGGTTCTTATCCGCGACCGGGCAGGCCTTGCCATATTGTTCATCATGCCAATGATCATGATTTTCGTGATCACGCTGGTTCAGGATAGCGCCTTTAAGAATCTGAAAGAAACTAAGATTTCGCTTGTTCTGGTCAATAACGACGCCGATTCGCTGGGCGCAGCCATCGCCGACGGGTTAAAGAAATCGGATTATTTTGTGCTTACCGACAAAATCAACGGAATGCCCGCCACCGATGAATCAGCCCGCAAAGCGGTAGCCAATGGCAAATATCAGATCGGCATTATCATCCCGAAAGGCGCCACCGAAACCATCCGGCAGAATGCACGGATAAAAGTTACGCAGATTTTTATCAATTTAGGATTAGATATGGGCATACCCGTAACTTCCGCCAGGGATTCGGTTCGCGTCAACATCCTTTTTGACCCGGTGATCAAAAAATCATTTAAAAATTCCATCGTCAGCACCCTCGATAAATTCACTTCCAAGATCGAAGCCAAGATTGCCTTCAGTGAACTTTCGGCACAATTGGCCAAAGTTTTTGGGAAGAATCCTTCCGATTTCGGTTTCGACGACATGGAAACGGTGAAGGTGCAAAGCAGTTATGCTTCGGGCGATCAGGAAACCATTGTTCCCAATTCGGTGCAGCATAATGTGCCCGCATGGACAATGTTTGCCATGTTTTTCCTCGTTATTCCCCTTGCCGGGAACATGATAAAGGAGCGCGACGACGGAAGCCTCTTCCGCCTGTTGACCATGCCCGGAAGTTATTACAAAATTTTTGCCGGTAAAATTATCGTCTACCTTTTTGTCTGTCTCATCCAGTTTGCCCTGATGCTGGTGGTGGGCATATTTTTCCTACCTATGCTTGGACTTCCCCGGCTTGATCTGGGAAGCAATTTTGCAGGCTTAGCTATAATTGCCATTGCTTCGGCGCTGGCAGCTACGGGTTATGGCGTAGCGGTAGGCACCATCTTTAACACGCAGCAACAGGCGGCATCCTTCGGGTCGGTTTCCATTATTATTCTTGCGGCTTTGGGCGGAGTCTGGGTTCCGGTCTTTTTCATGCCCCAGGTGATGCAACATATTGCGGTTTTTTCGCCATTAAACTGGGGACTGAATGGTTTCTACGATATTTTTGTACGCGGAGTCGGCGTTAGCGCCATTTTGCCCGATGCCTTTAAACTTCTCGGCTTTTTTGCCATTACCATGGGAATTGGATATACCGTTTTCCGGATAAAGCACCGGACATAAAACGAGGTTATCTTATCCTAAAATAGGTTGACAAAAAACAGAAAATACTCAGCCCCATTCAGGATTTATTAAAATGCCGTCAACTTTTTTAGGACGATATTCTCTGTTAGGGATTTCTCCCTTCGGTCGAAATGACAGCCCACAAGATAGTGTAATAGAGGGAGAGTGGGCGGCGTAGCCGCCCACTCTCCCTCTTTATCTTCTCTTCAGCAACAATCGTCATTTCGAGAGTCTACCCCTAAGAAAAAGGGGCATAATGCAAAGATGACAGTGAATAAATTGCCTATCTTAGCGCTACGATCTACACAGTTTGACCGTCCTGTGTTTAGTGTTATTTACCTGATTTCGAGTATAGTTCCAAAAGATTGAGGCATAATGTATGGTACTTCCTCCAAAGGAATGTCCGATTGGTAGCCTGCCAACGTTTAGTTAACAAAACCCTTTTGGGTGTAGATCTTTTAACTTAATATTTTATTATAATGGAAAAGATTAGAACAAATGTTGCTGGAATTGACGTGGGGGCAAAAAAAGTATTTACCTCTGTTGAAGGACAACCCGTCGTAAGTCACCCTACCTTTACAGAAGATTTTCTTCTGCTTCGGAATTATCTTTTGAAACATAAGGTAAAAACAGTAGCTATGGAGGCCACCGGGGTATACTGGGTTATCTTATATGAGATATTGGAAGAGGCCGGTATTGATGTTTGGCTTGTCGATGGACACCAAACCAAACAGGTTCCCGGTCGAAAAACCGATGTTAAAGATTGTCAATGGATACAAGAACTTCATAGCTTTGGATTGCTAAATAGGTGTCTGGTTGTCGATGCCGATATAAAAGAACTAAGAAGTTATCTTCGCCTCAGAGAAGATCACATTCAAAGCTCGGCCATGCACATCAATCACATGCAAAAAGCCTTAACTTTGATGAATATCAGACTTAAGGAAGTGTTGAGTCAAATACACGGAGCAAGTGGTATGGCTATAATTGAAGCAATCCTCAAAGGAGAAAGGAATAAACATGTTCTTGTGGGCTTGTGCCATCAAAGTGTATTGAAAACCAAAAAAGACTTCGTGTTGAAAGCTTTGGAGGGGAAATACACTCAAGCCGGACTTTTTGCATTAAAACAGGCATATGATGGATACATGTTCTATTTGCAACAAATTGCTGAATGTGACAAACAGATCAATACGGTGATCAATCGGATTGGACAATCAGGCAAGGGCCAGAATCTAAAAAAAAACGAAAAGCAATCCGTCATCATAGACCATGTGTTGAAAAACTGGAAAATAACCTTTTAAACGTGTTCGAGGGCAAAGATGCAACAGTAATATCAGGCATTACCGATTACACATGGATGCAGCTATTGGCAGAAACAGGACCTGATCTGCAAAAATGGCCCACAGAAAAGCATTTTACAAGTTGGCTTGGTTTGGCCCCGGGCCAGCATAACTCTGGGAAAATGCACAAAAATGCCAAAAAGAAAGGGCACCCGGCAGCAGGCCAGATTTTCCGTACAATCGCACAAAGCCTGATAAACAGTAAAAACATTGCAATCGGCTCCTTTGGTCGAAGGCTAAGAGGACGGAAAGGTCCCCGTATTGCGATAAAAGCGATGGCTCGAAAATTAGCAATACTATATTGGCGCATGATGGTTAAAGGAGTCGATTTTGTTGAACAAGGTGTCACCCATTATGAGGAACAATTGTTAGCCAATAAGATAAAAACACTAAACAGACTTGTCAAAGAACTGAATGTTAAACTACCAGAAAATGTACCAGTTGCGTAAATCTGTCATTGGTACCGAAGGGAGAAATCCGCATCATTTGCTTTGGTTGTCATTGGTACCGAAGGGAGAAATCCGCACCATTTGCTTTGGTTGTCATTGGTACCGAAGAGAAAAACCCGCACCATTTGCTTTGGCTGTCATTGGTACCGAAGGGAAAAACCCGCACCATTTGCTTTGTTTGTCATTGGTACCGAAGGGAGAAATCCGCATCATTTGCTTTGGTTGTCATTGGTACCGAAGGGAGAAATCCGCACCATTTGCTTTGGTTGTCATTGGTACCGAAGAGAAAAACCCGCACCATTTGCTTTGGCTGTCATTGGTACCGAAGGGAAAAACCCGCACCATTTGCTTTGTTTGTCATTGGTACCGAAGGGAGAAATCCGCATCATTTACTTTGGCTCTGAAGAAAGTCCGGATAGCTCCGGGCCGGTAGCGGCAATTCGCGCCCAATGGCGATAGCTTTCCCGGCATTGGCGATAGCTTTCCGTTAGGTTGCGACAGGGAAAAACCCTGTTGCGGCAACTTTCCGCATACCTGCGATAGGAAAAAAGATGGTTGCGATAGCTTTCCGCACACCTGCGATAGAAAAAAGGGTGGTTGCGATAGCTTTCCGCACACCTGCGATAGAAAAAAGGGTCGTTGCGATAGCTTTTCCGTCCGTTGCGATAGCTTTTCCGGTTGAGGAAAGCTTCCGCAACAATACTTTACGTAAAAACAATAAAAAAACCGGGTTGATGAATGAAATCACACCCGGTATCAGATAGATTTTACCTCTTCCGAATCAAATCAGGAAAAAACTCTTCTCTAAAAAAGAAGAATGCACTCGCGAAAGACTCAATAGCTGTTAGCTTTTAGCCGTTAGCTATTAGCCAATAGCTAAAAGCTAACAGCTAATAGCCAGCAACAGCTCTACTTGTGGACTTTGCGTATAAATTCTTCCACTTCGGGAACTCCGCCCTGGTAAATCAGGTATCCGTTATACGGTTCGCGTTCGGTAATTTCGCCGTTTACGGGCGTAAGCATCATCCGGCGTACTTCTTCGGGGTCGTTGGTTTGTCCCAAAACCCAGCCTAACTTAATATACGCCACTTCGGGGAGCATATTTTCGGCGGGGATGATTCCTTTGGCCATCAGGTCGCGGCCGGTATCGTAAACAAACATGTGGACATATCCCCACAGGGTTTGAACCGTCATAAAGATATGCACGCCTTTTTTAACGGCGCGTTCAATAGCGGGATAAATGGGCTTGTTCACGTGTCCCAGACCCGTTCCGGCTATCACTATGCCTTTATATCCATTGTCAACCAGCGAATCAATAATATCTGGCTTCATGTTAGGATAATAATAAACGATGGAAACCATTTCCTCGAAATAAGGTTTGATGGTAACATTGCGGTCGTTGCGGCGATGGTTATATTCCGTTTTGATGGGTTTAACACCGGCACGAGTAACGGTGGCTAAGGGTGTATCGCCTATGGTGCGGAAAGTGGAACGATAGGAAGAATGCATCTTGCGAACGCGGGTTCCGCGGTGGAGAAAAGCATATTCGTCGCTGGTAGGTCCGAACATACAAATCATCACTTCGGCAATGTCGCCATGACCGGCAGCCGTGGTGGCGTGCATCAGGTTAAGCGCGGCATCGGAGCTGGGACGGTCGCTCGAACGTTGCGATCCGACAAGGATGATAGGGACAGGCGAGTTTTGAACCATGAACGTCAAAGCGGCAGCGGTATGATGTAGCGTGTCGGTTCCATGACCGATAACGATGCCTTCGATGCCATTTTCGATTTCTTTGCCAATGGCAATGGCTAATTTTTTGTATTGTTCCGGTCCCATGTTTTCGCTGAACACGGCAAACACTTTTTCGGTGGTCAGGTTGCAGATTTCGGCTAATTCGGGAACGGCTCCATAAAGTTCACCGGGCGAAAAGGCAGGAATAACGGCTCCGGTACGATAATCGAGGCGGGAAGCGATGGTTCCTCCGGTTCCGATAAGTTTAACCTTTGGCAAACCGGCAGTATATGGGAATTCCTTTTCGGGAATCTTGTAATTTGCCTTTTTATAACCGGTTTCCTTCATTGTGGTTATGGTTTCTATATCCAGACCGATGTTGTAGCCTGTCGGAATTTTCATCACGATGTGCAGGTCGTCGTCGTTTTCGGAACGCGGCAAGATGGTTCCGCTAAAACTTCCGCGGGTAGTATCCACTACGGCCTGACCCCACACCCGTACATTATATTTTTTAAGCACTTCCAATGCCCGTCCTTTATATCCCTGAAAAATATCTTCACTCATTTCGATTGACGATTTTTGATTGTTGATTGACAATTTTAGTTTATAAATTCTTTAAGTTCTTTCATGCTGATATTGCCTACGGCTATCCTTCTCAACTCGCCCATGATCCAGCTTTTTTCATGTTCTTCCTGTTTAGAAATGCGGATTTCGGCAAACTTCTTTTTCAGGAAAGGAATCTTGGCAATGATTTCTTCTTTAGGCATTTTTTTGAAGTTGATACTGGTGAGCACCGATTCAAAATCCATTTTGGGATGCAGATAAATAACGGGCAACATTTTTTTGGCTAATTCAAGGTCGAGTCTATTATCCAATAAATAGCTAAACATCTCGAGGATGATTTTATGGTTGAACTCGGCAGCCGGCGTATAATGTCCTTCAACAAACTTAAGGGTATGACCAAAGAATGTCCCGACAAAAACAGGATTAATTCCTAATTCGTTAATGATTTTTTCGATTAACGGGTAAAAATTCTTTTTAAGAATGTAGGTATAGGTATCTTCGGGTATGTTCCATTGAGCCAACTGACGGTTGCGGTCGATGACCTCCGTTGGGATCGTTTTCTTTAGTTCTTCGATATAACTATTTTCCAACGGAATGGGAGCAGAATCGGTATCGGGATACATACGGTCGGCGCCCGGAAGCACTCTTTCGAAAATCGTAATACCGTCCTTTAATGATTTACGGGTCTCTTTGGGAACGCCTTCAAATGCCATACGGCAACGTTCTTCTATGGTTTCGAGAGCCGTTTTTACGTCTTCTTCCGGTCCCCAGAAAATAACCTGAGCATCGTTTTCTCCGGCATTAAGTTCCGTCCTGATTTTTGTCATCTCCGTTTCCGAAATTACGGGCTTCAGGGCTTCGGAATGCGTCATATTAGGCAGTTCCAGGCAGGCAACCACTTTTAAACGTTCGGCAAAATCATCGGCAAACATTTTTCCCGGCAGTATAAAATGGGAAAGGATGCCTTTAAATTCGGGCAGATTGACGGCGATAAGTTTGTATTTCTTGTTGCGGGCTTCCTTCAAAGGCAGATATTTTGAAGAGAATCCGTTATATTCAATGCTGAGGTGGGAAGGTTTCCAGTCTTTGGGACTTTTTACCCGTTGGTTCAGAATATCTTTAATTTTTAATAAAGCCCACTGGCGGAAACATTCGTTATGGGTAAGTTCGGGTATCCATTTGATATGCGACACGCCTTTTATTTCAACGCGCGTACCTCCTTTGCAACTCACGTTTACATCTTCGCGTCCGGCGCCAATTCCAGTACGAACGCGGCCGGTGCTACGATTGAGAAAGCGGATGTAATTACCAGCTTCTTTCACCTCGTCGGGATTTGTACATTCGGGATAGGTAACCGTTTCTATCAACGGCATACCAAGACGGTCGGTACGGTAAATGCGGGTATGACCAATATCGGAAACTTCGCGGCAGGCATCTTCTTCGAGACTGAGCTGGATAAGTCTGATCTTTTTATTTTTTAACGGAATTTCGCCTTCCACACCGATGATTGCTGTCCGCTGAAATCCGGTGGGGATACTTCCGTCAAGATACTGTTTACGGGTGATGTGAACTTCACCCACGATATTCAGTTTGGATAGCAGGGAAATTTCAATGGCATAACCCAGGGCTTCGCGGTCAACCTTAAAAGGAGGAGTATCGTCCACTTCGTAAGTACAGGCCGTTTCGTTTTTGATATGATAAATGATCTTTTTACGAGTCTTGAATTCCATCAGCGCCGTGCCGTCATATTCGCCAAGTTCGCTCAGGGTAGGACGCATGTGCCGGATGATTTCGGCATCCCAGTCGTCGGCTTTCTGAAAAATACCGGCAGGACAATGACAGAAAAGCTTCTTTTTTGTCTTTAACTGCTGGTGAACTTCCAATCCTGACATGAAACCTAATTTATCGTACGTTTCCTGGGTAGCTTTGGCACGGGGAATGTAGCCCACAGCCTTTTTCGTTTGATTATAATTGGATTTAGGATCGAATTTATTTTTTGTTTTCGCTAAAGTTGTACCGCTTTGTTTTGACATTTTATTTGAAAATAAATGATTTGCAATTTTTATAAAATGGCTTCAAAAGTATATATTATCTGCCAATATCGAAAGGAAATGGCGAATTAAATTTTAATTCTGCCGATTACTTTTTAAACAGGCAGTAATTTCCTTGATGATTGGCAATTGACGATTCCAGCAGCAAGGTGTGTATTTATCCTAAGCCAACCTGATTTTTTTGATCTGATATTGCAATACCATCAGCGTGATAAGCGAGGAAATAAAATCGGCAGTGGGTGAAGCTGCCCAAACGCCATGCAAACCAAAAAAATGAGGTAAAATAAGCAATGCCGGAATCAGGAATAACACTTGGCGCGACAAAGAAAGAAAAATGGAAATCTTTGCTTTGCCAATGGATTGGAAAAAGTTGGTGGTTACCATCTGGAAGCCAACAATAGGAAACATCACCATCGAAATTCGCATACCCACCGTAGCCAGATGGATCAACTGCCGATCGCTGGTAAAGGCATTAGCAAGAAAATGCGGAATAATTTCGGCTAATAAAAACCCAAAAATCGTAACACTGGTTCCGGCTACCAGGGTAACTTTAAAAACCCGTATCACCCTGTCGAACTGGCGAGCGCCAAAATTATACCCGGCAATGGGTTGCATTCCCTGGTTAAATCCCAGTACAATCATGGCAAAAAGACTCCCAATGCTGTTGATAATTCCATAAGCACCTATGGCAAAATCGCCGCCATACTTTGCCAGGCGTATATTGATGATGATGGTAACAAGGGTGGCACAGATAAGCATCAGAAAGTTCGACATGCCTATCAAAAAAATATCGCGGAAGATCTGGATTTTGAGCTTAAAATAGCCTTTTGTGAAATGAACATAGCTGCTTTTGCTCATAAAATGAATAAGAACCCAGGTAGTCCCAACGATTTGAGCAAAAACGGTAGCCAAAGCCGCTCCACGGATTCCCCATTTAAAGGCAAAGATAAATAAAGGGGCAAGCGCCAGGTTGACCCCGACGGTAAGCAACGTAGTGATCATTGCTTTGGTAGGATAGCCGGACGCCCTCATAATATTGTTCAATCCAAAATACAGATGTGTGAAAATATTACCGCACAGGATCACCTGCATAAAATTTCTGGCATAGGGAAGCGTAACTTTACTTGCCCCGAAGGCATATAAAACGTCGTCCAGAAAAATGAACATAACGACAGCGTAAACGATGCTTATGGTTATATTCAGGACAAAAGCATTACAAAGAAAAGCCGTAGCACTTTCGCGGTTGCGCTGGCCAAGCCGGATGGAAACCATGGTGGCAGCGCCTACCCCTATCAGCGAACCGAAGGCGGCGGCGAGGTTCATCAGCGGAAAAGTTAACGCCAGTCCCGAAATAGCCATCGGACCAACACCATGACCGATAAAAATACGGTCGATGATGTTGTAAAGCGAAGAAGCAGCCGTAGCAATGATAGCCGGGATGGAATATTTCATCAGCAACCTGCCAATCTTTTCGGTTCCTAATATATTGGGATTGTTATTATCCGGCATGTTTTTTCTTTTCCTTTTTCAAAGGTGCAAAGGTCGTTAAAATAATAGCATCAATGAAGAGAAGGTAATTTTAGATTAACCGATTGCTGATTTCAGATTGGGGAGTTCAATCATAAATTCACCGATTTTATCATTGTAAGGGGGTATTGCAATATTAAATTCGTCGGTTTTATTATTCCAAAGGGGTATTGCAACGTTGAAATCACCGATTTCGTCATTCCAAATGGGTATTGCAACATTAAATTCGATGATTTCGTCATTGTAAAGGGATATCGTAACGTTAAATTCGCCGATTTTATCTTTCCAATGGGGTAATCCAAGTCTGGAATCGTCAAATTTATCTTTCCAAGAGGGGTATCTGGTGTTGAAATGAACACTTATTCCTTTACTAACCGTTAAAATAAGGTAATAAGGTCGCAGGTTGTGGCAGTTATTATTTCTACTACTAAGGTTTATGGATAAAAATAAGGTTTTTCTTTTTGTTTACCCGACTGAGTGAAAAATGCATTGCCGCCTGGAACAAAGCGGAATTGCAAATTCCGCTCAGCGAGGGGTTGTTCAGCAAATCTTACTTACCGGAACTCTTTGTGAATAACGCAGGTTAACGTTAGAAACTAAAGTTTCAGATTTTATATCTGTATTTTGAAAAAAATTGTAGTTTTGAAGAAAATTTAAAACATAAAATCATTATCATGCAAGTTCCTGAAAATTTAAAGTATACCAAAGATCATGAATGGCTTCGGGTGGAAGGTAACGAAGCTTTTATCGGTGTTACCGATTTTGCACAAAGCGAATTGGGCGATATTGTCTTTTTAGACGTAACTACCGTAGACGAAACGCTGGCAATGGGCGAATCCTTCGGAACAATAGAAGCTGTAAAAACTGTTTCGGATATGTTTATGCCTGTTTCGGGCAAAGTGTTGGAATTTAACGAAGAGTTAGAAGCCGAACCGGAATTGGTTAACCAGGATCCTTACGGCAAAGGCTGGATCATTAAAATCAGCATGAGCAATACTGCTGAAGCCAATGATTTATTGGATGCTGCCGGATACAAAAAACTTATAGGTGCATAAATTTCAGAATTTTATTCCAGCCATTCTCTGGTTTGGATTTATTCTGTTGCTTATCGGGCTTCCGGGAAATGATTTCCCGCGGATTGGTCATTTTTGGCTTCGATTGCATCCCGATAAGTTAGTGCATATTTTTTTATGGTCGTTTTTAAGCATGTTTCTGATAGCCGGTTTTAATTATAAAGGAATAAAACCGGCTCTTGGAAATGTGTATATTGGCTTGTCCTTTGCAATTTGTATGTTCTATGGCGGGATGACGGAAATACTTCAAGCCTATGTTTTTGTCGGCAGATCGGGAGATATTCATGATTTCCTTGCCGATTGTTTTGGAACGCTTGTCGGATTATTTTTATTCCGGTTGTTTTACTTTAAACGGTTCAGACCTTCCGCCCATAAATAATTTTATCATCGCCCGAATCATAAAAATCCCTGATTTGGGCTTCTTTTTCAAAATCATTTTTTTCGTAAAATTTCTGTGTCGGCAAATATTGCTGACGCGAAGACGTTTCGGCATATAATTTAAGGCCTTTCATTTCACGGATATTCTGGTATGTCAGAGCAAGAAGCTGTTTACCTATACCTTTTCCGCGAAAATCGTTATGGGTAACTATCCAGTACAGATCGAAACTGGTTTTGGTACAGGGAATGGGGCCGAAGCAGGTATAACCTACCGTTGTTCCGTCAATCTCGGCAAAGACAAAGAAATACCCGCTGGCATCGCCTTTGGCCAGACGTTCTTCCACCAGTTCCACCGCTACGTCCACCTCATCGGGATAAAAAAAGCCGGAAGATTCGGCAAGTTCCCTTACCCGTCGGATGTCTTTTTCCCGGACTTCAAAACGAAATGTCAGATTTTCCATATCAGCTTTTTGTATTTGCATCGGAAACGATACGGGCCAAAACTTCCTCAAAATTAATTCCTGCCTTTTGCGTAGCGGCAACAAAACCACTGTCGGGAGCAATGCAGGGATTGGTGTTTATCTCCAAAACCCATGGATTCCCGTTTTCATCCACGCGAAAATCAACCCTGACATATCCTTTCAGGCAAAAAGCCTTCCAGCAAAGCAGGCATATTTTACTGAGTTTTTGATGTAACGGCTCGTTTTTATCAAGGGTATCAAAAGTCCGGACGGTATGCTGAAATTCGAAGGAAGATTCATCCCATTTTGAACGGTAGCCTACAATTTTTAATTTATCTTCCGGAAAATCGGTAAACCTGATTTCGGCAACGGGAAGTATCAGCGGAAGGGTTGTTCCGCCAAGCATGGAAATATTAAATTCCCGCCCACCGATATATTGTTCCGCAAAAACCGGAGTGCCATTATGTTGATTCTTTTGCAGGATTTCCCTTATTTTTTCCTTTTCCGAAAATAAAACCACCTCTTTTTCATCCATACCTGCCGAAGCATGTTCCATCAGGGATTTGATCAGAAATTGTTCACCGTTTTCGATCTCAATATCATCAATATTTTCCGAATCTATCCACGGCGGAGTGGGTATCCCATGAAAGCGGAACAGTTTTTTGGCAATAATTTTATTGGAAGTAACATACGTAGCTTCTGCCCCACAACCGGTAAAAGGAATTTTAAGATGCTCGAACACTGCCGGGGCAAAATGAATAAGACTGCCCGAGCCTTGTATGGTTTCCACCAGATTAAAGATAAAAGCAGGCTTTATTTCATGGATTTTGGCTATATTTTCGGGTATGGAAAAAACAAACGGCAACGAAAAAGTTTCGAAACCTGCTGTTTGAAGACCTTGCGACACAAAACCGGCCTGCTGAAGCACATCCTGTTCATCGGGAGGTGCATCTGGAGGAACTTCGCTATGGAAAATGATGACCCGTGGTTTTTCCATACAAACTATTTCTGTCGTTTTAATGCCGATTCCATTATCCAGGAAATCAATTGCTGGTAGCTGATGTTGTGTTTATAACCGATGATTGGTAGGTCGGAATCTATGGGATGAAGTCCGGCAAGCGGGTTGACTTCGATAAAATTGACAATTCCTTTATCATCCATCCTCACATCCACCCTTCCGCCGTCGCGGCATTGCAATACCCGCCAAGCTTCTACGGCAAGCTGCCCGCATTTTTCTTCTATTTCTTTTTCAGGAACAGAATAATCCATCAGTTCCTGATAATTGGATTTGTTTTCGTAAGAATAAAAATCCTTAGCCACAGGCTTAAAAATCACTTCCATGGCGCCTATGGCACGGGCTTCTTTACCGGTTCCGACGATACCGACGGTAAATTCCCGGCCCGGTAAAAAAGTTTCCACCAAAACATCCTGATGATATTTCTGGAGTAATTCAAGGCAAGCCTGTTTCAATTCCCGCGCATTATTTATTTTGGAATTGGCATTGATGCCTTTTCCGGTTCCTTCGGCTACGGGCTTGGCAAAAAGCGGATAGGGCAATTTTACTTTCCCGATATCCTCGGGCGATTGAACAAGACAAAAATCCGGAGTTGGAATTCCCAAATCGCGGATAATGTGCTTTGTCATTCCTTTATGAAGTGCAAGAGCAAGTACCATAGGATCGGAAAAAACATAAGGAATCTGGTAAATATCGAGCAAAGCCGGAACCTGGGCTTCTCGTCCTATACCGCTCAATCCTTCACAAATATTGAAAACCAAATCCCAGCTTTCACCTTTGACCAATTTTCCGAGAAGGCTTTTTACATTGCCTATTCTCACCGTTTGATAACCCAGACTGATCAATGCCCGCTCAATGCCGGCAATGGTTTCTTCTTTATCAAATTCGGCAGCTTTTTCTTCAGAATAGCCTTCGGCAAGGTAATCGGATTTTAAGTCATAAGTGATGCCAACTAACATGTTTCGATAGTTTTACAATCGTCGGGATAACGGAAGATTTTACCTTCGTAATTTTTCAGGATTACATTATTTCCTTCTCTGCCCATAAAATATTCGGGCAAAAGCGGAATTTTACCGCCGCCACCGGGGGCATCAATTACATAGTTGGGAACGGCATAGCCGGTGGTAAATCCACGTAATCCATGAATAATTTCAAGGCCCTTCTCCACCGGAGTACGAAAATGAGCCGAACCAAGAATGGGATCACATTGATAAAGATAATAAGGACGAACCCTTATTTTCAGTAAGCCGTGAACCAAACGGGTCATGGTTTCCACGTTGTCGTTCACATCCTTCAGCAGTACAGTCTGACTGCCTAAAGGAATCCCCGCATCCGCCAGACGGCTACAGGCAAGGGAAGTTTCGGGAGAAAGTTCCTGGGGATGGGTAAAATGAATACTGATCCAAAGGGGATGATATTTTTTAAGCATATTGCACAAACGGTGCGTAATACGCTGAGGCAATACCACGGGAACCTTTGTTCCTATACGGATAAATTCCACATGCGGAATGTTATGTAAACGCATCAGTATTTGTTCCAAGGTAGCGTCAGGCATTGTCAATGGGTCGCCACCCGAAAGAAGGACATCCCGGATTTCAGTATGTTCTTCAATATATTTAAAAGCCGGTTCCAGATGCTGCATGGAATAATGACAAGTATCTTTTTTAGCAACAAGATGCGAACGTGTACAATAGCGACAATACGTTGAACAAAAACCTGTTACTAAAAATAAAACCCTGTCGGGATAACGGTGGACAAGGTTTGGACAAGGGCTGTCGTGCAATTCGAAAAGCGGGTCGGAAGCTTCGCCATCGCTGACAATAAATTCGTCGAGGCGGGGAATGACGGTCTTTCGCAGAGGCTGACAAATATTATCTCTTTCGAGCAGACTCAGATAATATGGTGTAATTTTAAAAGGCAATACATTTTGATTTCCCTGGCAAGTACTGCTTTCCCTTTCCGTAAGCGACAGAAAATCGTTAAGCCGTTCAAAAGATGTGATGGCGTTAGCCAACTGCCAGTGCCAGTCGTTCCATTCTTTTTCGGAAGTATTCGGAAAATAATGTTTTCGGAACTCGAGTGATTTGCTGCTTTGGATAAATTTTTCTTCAGAATCAGCAACAATATTCTGTTTTACATTTAATTGATTAATTTGTAAGTTTTTCAGGGATAAGCCCGCACTTGGAGGTTCCTCATCCCCTATGCATTCGTTTTCAGTAGTACAAAACGCCGTTTCAATGATTTTTTCCATTATTAAAAAAATTTATTGGCAGTTTTAACGTATGTTTTAGAAATTTGTTTTGGGAATTAACATGTTTTTAGTTTTTAATGATCAGATGGCCCTTGGAATCGAAAAGTAATTCCAGTTCGTTCCAGTCCTGATCATAAATAAACACCTGATATTGTTTACCTTTAGTTGGTGTAATTATTACATTGGCATTGCCGGTTTGCCAGTCTTTAAACTGACTTTTCTGTAGCGAATTTTTAACGATGGCTGGGAGTTCGCTTTCCTCAACAGAATATTCCGACCAAGCCCATTTACCGGAAGAAGTAAAATAAGCGAAATAATAAATTCCTCCATAAGTGAAAGATGCTTTAAAATAGCTGCCTTTTTTTACCCATTCCACATCCTGGTTATCAATATACTTTTTGTTAAAAGCATTCCGAACCGGTAAAGGCAATTGCTGCTCCTTAATTTCCTGTGAAATGATAGGTTGAAGGATGAAAGTGAAAACAATGGCAAAAACAAGGAATTTCCTTTGAAAAGAAAATTTAGTAAAACTCATGATATTAAATATTTTAGGCTAATCAGATCCAATTTTATTTTGTTTTAAAAAGGAGCACGAAAGTAAATCTATTTTAAATTGATTGTTCCAAAAATTTATAAAATTTTATTACCGGATAACTACCTGTAAAACATTAATATAACTTGGCAAATTTTTAAAATATCGCAGATTGGGCAAAACGAATTAGTTGCCGGGATTATTTTTTTGGAAAAAATCGAAAACAATTTTCCCTTTGGCTGTGCCAATGGCTTGTTGAAGCTCTTCAAGGGTAGCGCTTTTGATATTTTTTACCGATTTAAATTTAATGAGAAGTTGTTGCGTAATTGTTTCGCCAATTCCTTCAATATCTGTAAGTATTGATTTAATAGCCGCTTTCCCGCGCTTTTTCCGGTGATGTGTAATACCGAAACGGTGGGCTTCATCGCGACATTGTTGAATAATTTTCAGGGTTTCCGATTTTTTATCGAGATACATCGGAAACGAATCGCCAGGATAATAAATCTCCTCCAACTTTTTGGCAATGCCAATAATGTTGATTTTCCCCCGCAACCCAAGTTTTTCGAGGCTGGTAAGCGCCGAACTTAACTGTCCTTTTCCGCCGTCAACAATGATGAGTTGCGGAAGGGGTTTCTCTTCTTCGAGCAGGCGTTTATAGCGGCGATAAATCACTTCTTCCATGGATGCAAAATCGTCAGGACCTTGTACTGTTTTGATATTGAAGTGCCGGTATTCTTTTTTGTTGGGTTTGGCATTAACAAAACAAACCATGGCGGCTACCGGAAATTCGCCCTGGATGTTGGAATTATCAAAACATTCGATGCGAACCGGGGGTTCCTTTAAACGCAAATCCTTCATCATCTGGCTGAGTATCCGGCGGCTGTGGCGTTCGGGATCAACCAGTTCTTTTTGTTTTTCTTTATCTAAACGGTAATATTTAACATTGCGTTCCGAAAGTTCAAGCAATTGTTTTTTGTCGCCCCGTTGCGGAACGGTAAATGTGGTTTTCGGTATATCGATATCTATTTCAAACGGAACAATAATCTCGTTCGATTCACTGGCAAACCGTTGACGGAAATCCATGATGGCAATGGCGAGTAATTCTTCGGGACTTTCGTCGAGTTTTTTGCGAAGCTCAATGGTATGCGACTGAACAACAGAACCGCTCATCACTTTCATGTAATTAACAAAAGCCGCATTTTCGTCGGAAACTATCGAAAAAACATCCACATTTTGTATGGAGGGATTGACTACGGTGGATTTACTCCGATAGCGGTCGAGCAGTTCGATTTTTTCCTTTACCATCTGAGCCTTTTCAAATTCAAGTGTTTCGGCAAAAGAATTCATCAGGCTGACTAATTGCTGCTTTACGTTTGTAATATTACCTTTAAGGATTTCACGTATCACCCGGATGGCGTCAAGATAATCTTCCAGCGATTGTAATCCTTCGCAGGGGCCTTTACAATTACCAATATGGTATTCGAGGCAAACTTTATATTTTTTGCTCCCGATGCTCGCTTCGGAAAGATTGAGATTACAATTACGCAACGGATAGATATGCCTGATCAGGTCGAGCAGTGTTCGCATCATTGGTACAGAAGCATAGGGCCCGAAATAAACGGAACCATCCTTTATCACGTTCCTTGTCGGAAAAACTCTTGGAAAAGGTTCGTTTTTTATGCATATCCACGGATAGGTTTTGTCATCTTTCAGCATCACGTTGTAGCGCGGCTGATGTTCCTTGATCAGGTTGTTTTCAAGCAACAAGGCGTCAAATTCCGTATCCACTACGATAAAACGGATATCTTCTATTTTGGAAACCAACACCCTGACCTTTCCGCTAAGCGATTCGTTTTTATTGAAATACGAAGAGACCCGTTTTTTAAGGTTCTTGGCTTTGCCCACATAAATTATCTTACCGTCCTTATCAAAATACTGATAAACTCCCGGTTTACCGGGTAGCGTTTTTACAATAGATTCTATATGGGAATAATTTATGGTCATTTTTTAACAAAAAGTATTGGCAATCATTTTCTCATGTGATTCCAGCCCTGGGCGGTGATGGGGACAAGTGTTCCGGAGTTTAAAATCAGGTTGACACCTTCGCTGGCGTCGGTAATATGACCGATAATACTTATTCCTTCCATTTCTTTTATTTTTTCATAATCACTTTGGGCAACGGTGAAAAGCAGTTCGTAATCCTCTCCGCCGTTTAAAGCAGCTGTAACAGGAGCAATATTGAATTCCGCGGACATCATGCCGGTCAGGGTATCAACTGGAATTTTTTCTTCATAAAGATTACAACCCATGCTGGAGTCATGGCAAATATGCAATATTTCGGAAGCCAGTCCATCGCTGATATCAATCATTGCAGTGGGCTTGATGCCGTTTTTTTTCAATAATTCAACGATGTCGGTACGGGCTTCGGGTTTCAACTGACGCTGAAGGATGTAGTCGTTGCCGCTGAGATCAGGTTGCATGGCAGGATCATCTTTAAACACTTGTTTTTCGCGTTCGAGCAAAAGCAGTCCCATGTATGCGCCGCCTAAATCACCGGAAACACAAACCAAATCATGGAGTCCGGCGGTATGGCGATAAACAATATCCTTTTCATCGGCTTCGCCGATAACGGTAATGGAAATAAACAATCCGTGAACACTGGAAGTGGTGTCGCCACCAATCATATCCACCTTGTATTTCTGACAGGCTAAACGTATTCCGGTATAAATTTCGTCAATAGCTTCCACCGAAAAACGGTTGGAAACGGCTATGCTTACAGTAATTTGCCGCGGCGTCCCGTTCATGGCAGCAATATCCGAAAAATTGGAAACGGCAGCTTTGTAACCAAGATGTTTCAGGGGAGTATAAACGAGATCAAAATGTACACCTTCTATCATTAAATCGGTAGATACAAGGATCTTGCTCCCGGGATAATCGAGCACGGCAGCATCGTCGCCAACACCTTTAACCGTACTTTTATTCACTATTTTAATGTTTTTCGTCAGATAATCGATCAATCCAAACTCTCCTAACTCGGAAAGTTCGGTACGTTTTTCGGTAATTTCGTTCATAGCAAGAATTAATTGAGTGGCAAAGGTAAACAAATATGAGGTTATAGATTAAATCGTGAGAAACATGGATTCGTAACTTCTCAACAGCCGCTACCATAATTTAACAAATTCATAATATTCGTTAAATATTAACGTTTCGATTTAAAATATTTTTCTGATATGAAAATTTTGAGTACTTTCGCAAATTAAATTTTTAAAACCGTGAACGATAGTTTAGTAATCATACCAACATACAACGAGAAAGAAAACATTGCCAAAATCATCCGTAAAGTTTTTTCTCTTCCAAAGAATTTTGATATCCTTATTATTGAAGATAATTCTCCGGACGGTACCGCTGATATTGTAAAAGAACTCATGCTGCAATATCCGGGCAGTCTTTTTATTGAAGAAAGACGCGGAAAAATGGGACTTGGCACCGCCTATATCCACGGTTTTAAATGGGCTTTAAAACGTGGTTACGAATATATCTTTGAGATGGATGCCGATTTTTCGCACAACCCCAGCGACTTGCTACGGCTGTACGAAGCCTGCGAACAAGGCGCTGATGTGGCCATAGGTTCCCGTTATATCAAGGGTGTAAATGTGGTAAACTGGCCCATGAGCCGGATGCTGATGTCTTATTTTGCTTCGTCCTACGTGCGCACGGTTACCCGGATGCAAATCATGGATACTACTGCCGGTTTTGTATGCTATCATTCGCGGGTGCTGAAGACAATCAACCTCGACAAGATAAAATTTGTAGGCTATGCTTTCCAGATAGAAATGAAATTTACAGCCTGGAAAATGGGATTCAAAATTGTTGAAGTGCCCATTATCTTTACCGACCGTTCCGAAGGTACTTCCAAAATGAACAGAGGTATTTTCAAAGAAGCCTTTATCGGTGTGATGCGAATGAAAATTGCCAGTTTTTTCAAAAAATACAAAAAAGTTAATTAACCGCTTCTTTTAGATTTAATTCTTCTGATGAGCCTTACGTATCATCTGACTAATGCTTTGATAGTGAACGAAGGCAAAACCTTCCGCGGAAGCATCGAAATTTCCGAAGGATTAATTCAAAAAATTGCCTGCGACAATGAACCGCTTCCGGTTAATCCGGATGCTGAGATTATTGATTGCCTGGGATGTTTTGTTATCCCTGGAGTAATAGACGATCATGCTCATTTTCGCGAACCCGGCTTGACCCATAAAAGTGATATTTTTACCGAAAGCCGTGCCGCCATTGCCGGAGGCATTACTTCTTTTATGGAAATGCCCAATACCCTGCCTGCCGCCACCACCATTGATATATTAGAGGAAAAATACCGTATCGCTTCCGCGAAATCATTAGCCAACTATTCGTTCTACCTGGGAGCCACCAATGAAAATACCGCCGAAGTAGCTAAAATCAATCCTACGGAAGTCTGCGGAGTGAAAGTTTTTATGGGTTCTTCCACAGGGAATATGCTGGTGGACGATTCGCAGGCGCTCGAAAAATTGTTTTCCAATAGCCGGGGTTTGCTGGTTGCCATACATTCGGAAGACGAAAACATCATCAGCGAAAACAACCGTTTGTTCCGACTGAAATACGGTGAAGACGTTCCGGCACAATGCCATTCCCTTATCCGAAGCGAAGAAGCATGTTACCGTTCCACGGCCAAAGCTGTGGCATTGGCGCAAAAAAACAATACCCGCCTGCATGTGCTTCACGTTTCCACAGCCCGCGAACTGGCTTTGTTTGACAATGCCCTTCCCCCGGCACAAAAACGCATCACAGCTGAAGTATGCCTGCATCACCTCTGGTTTAGCGACCGCGATTATGCCCGATGGAACAACCTGATAAAAGTTAACCCGTCAATTAAAACCGAAAACGATCGCGAAGCTTTGCTTCATGGCGTTTTATCCGGAGTCATAGACGTGATTTCCACTGATCATGCACCCCATACGCTGGAAGAAAAAAGCCGGACCTATTTTAAAGCGCCTTCGGGCGGACCTATGGTGCAACATGCCCTGGTTGCCATGCTCGAATTTTATCATAACGGAAAAATATCCATCGAAACCATAGTGGAAAAGATGTGCCACGCCCCTGCCCTATGTTTCCGGATACAAAAAAGAGGATTTATCCGCCAGGGCTACCATGCCGATCTAACTATTATTAATCCCGATTTGCCATGGAAAGTCTCTAAAACGAACATCTTATCCAAATGTGGCTGGTCGGCGATGGAAGGAAATATTTTTAAATCAAAAATTACCCATACTTTTGTCAACGGAAATTTAGTGTTCCATAACGGAGTTTTTAATGAGGCGGACAGCGGCCAAAGGCTGTTGTTCGACAGGTAAAACTTCCTCAGAAAGAAATTATAAGATTATATTTAAAGAAAAAAAGTACATACAAAAATGAAGAAGACAGCATTTTTCTTAATCATCATCATTATAACATTTACCGCCTGCCGCGGAAGATTACATAAAAAGGTTACCGAAACTTACCCCGACGGTTCGCCAAAAACGGAATTGTTCTACAAAGGAGAAGGCGCTAACCAGAAATTGGTTAAAGAAATAAAGTTTTATCAGAATCACCAGAAACAGGACGAAGGCGAATATAAGGACAGCTTGCGCGATGGTAAATGGACCTACTGGCGCGAGGACGGTAAACTATGGAGCGAAGGTTATTTCAAAAAAGGTCTCAGGGACGGCAAAGGAAGCGTTTATTATGAAAACGGCAAGAAATTTTACGATTGCGAATATAAAAATAACGAACGCATAGGAATTTGGAAGTTCTGGGACGAAACCGGCAAACCGATGAAGGAAATAAATTACGACACGGCTACCAAATAAACCGTCGCAAAGACTGTTAAAATAAATCAACTACATTTTTTCAAATACCCGATTTGTACAAAAACCAAATCAACTAAAATTTTTTCCAATAGTCCATTTGTGCGCAAACAAATCAACTAAAATTTTTCCAGCAGTCCATTTGTGAGCAAACAAATCAACTAAAATTTTTCCAGCAGTCCATTTGTGAGCAAACAAATCAACTAAAATTTTTCCAGCAGTCCATTTGTGCGCAAACAAATCAACTAAAATTTTCCCAGCAGTCCATTTGTGCGCAAACAAATCAACTAAAATTTTCCCAGCAGTCCATTTGTGTGCAAACAAATCAACTAAAATTTTCCCAGCAGTCCATTTGTGTGCAAACAAAATCTACCCGGCTGAGCGGTAAATGCTTTGTAGCCCGGAACAAATTGAGTCCCGATACGCTGAACCATTCAGCTGGGATGAAATAAAAATATCATCCTTTCGGGATTTGATTGTTTTGTCGTTTTCTAATTTCTGACATTACGCTAAACCTTATTTTCCTTATTTTTTTAACCTTAGTAGAAAAATTACACAAGCGAAAAATAACCTTATTACCGTTAAAATAAGGTAATAAGGCCGTGGGTTGTGGCGGTTATTATTTCTATTAAGGTTCAAGGATAAAAAATAAGGTTTCCCTTTTTGTTTACCATCAGTTAATTTCTATAACGATTGTTTTGTTGTATCTTTTTTTTAAATATCAGTTACCCGGCTAAGCGGCCCCGAGTACTTGGGTTGCCCGGAACAAAGCGAGTCCCTGTACGCTGAACCATTCAGCTGGGATGAAATAAAAATATCATCCTTTGGGATTTGATTGTTTTGTCGTTTTCTAATTTCTGACATTACGCTAAACCTTATTTTCCTTATTTTTTTAACCTTAGTAGAAAAATTACACAAACGAAAAATTACCTTATTCCCTTATAGCCGCTATAATAAGGTAATAAGGCCGTGGGTTGTGGCGGTTATTATTTCTATTAAGGTTCAAGGATAAAAAATAAGGTTTCCCTTTTTGTTTACCATCAGTTAATTTCTATAACGATTGTTTTGTTGTATCTTTTTTTTAAATATCAGTTACCCGGCTGAGCGGCTCCGAGTACTCGGGGCTGCCCGGAACAAAGCGGGATTTGGCCAATAGCCCGGTCAGCGTTTTAAACCCTGACCGGGCTAATTTTAAAACATAACATCCCAAGGATTTGATAAAATAAAAAATACTCTGGATAATTTGGATATTTAAAATATTTTTATATTTGTGAACGGAAAATAATAACTACTTACGAAATAACCGCCATATGGTGGTTATACGGACGTTGGCGGCAAGGCTAAAACAACAAAAACAAAACATATATGAGAGCTATTAACAATTTTGAAAGAAGTATAATTAACCGAATACTTCAGTATCATGAAAGTGGTATTACTCCTAATATTGCATCAGTAATTGACCCTTTACTTCATGACAAGGACATTGTGCTGGATTATCAAAACAAGAGTGTTGAACTAAAAGCTGATATTCAATTTTATAATCAAGGAAACATAACAGATGTTGTACGACAAATTACAGCAGAATTAGTAACGACAGTAAATTTGCTGGATTACCTTGAGAAAAATGGATACGTTACAACTTATCTTGAAAGTTCAACGACTGGACAACAGAGATTTGGACAATTAGTACAGGGTCATAATTTTGTAAATTACAATTTCGTTGACCCCAAATTGATTGACTTATTGCTTGATTATTCATTAAAAACAATTTTAGTTGGTCAATCATTGATTGATTTTGCAAAAGATGGTTATCAATCAAAAGAAGACTTAAACAATCGAAGAAATATCAAAATAGCTTTAATTTCATTGATAATAACTGCAACTTTAAGTGGGATAGGTTTAATCTTTAGTTATAAAAGTTTACCCCCAACAACAATTGACAACAAATCTATTAAAGCATTGACCGAGCCTGTAAAACAACAAAATAAGTTAGATTCAATTGATAAGGTAAATCAAAGTCAATTAATAGAATTTCTTAAAAAAGATACAATTAAGACTAGAAACATTAATAAAAAATAAAGCCCAGCCGCCAATTGAGTAGCCCCCCTTCAACAAAAAAGAAAACTACCATAAATAACAAATAATTTGTACTTTTATGTCTATGAAGTGCAATTCTTAGTCCGTTGCAGTCAATGGAGTTTTATAAACCCCTTGAGTAGCCTGGATTGAAAATGCAGTGAAAACTTAATTGGGTCAATAGCTACACACTATAGAACCCGAATATGAGACTATATGTTTTTTGCATTTTTGTTTTGCACTTCCTATTTTTTAAACTTAAAAATTAGAAGTTATGAAAAAACAAAAAACACATCTTACAGGTACTAAAAAAAATGTAAATCAGGATACATCAAAAATATTTATGGAAATGCCTATAGTAAATCTCAAAGCAGCAGGGATTGATGTTGGTAGCCGATCTTACTTTGTCTGTGTAGGTCAAGGTTCAAATGATGTTAATGAATTTGGCATTTTTACCTGTAATCTCCATGAAATAGCCACATACCTTAAAAATATGGGGATAGAGACTGTAGCAATGGAATCTACTGGATTTTATTGGAAACAACTCTTTGTATTACTACAAGACTATGGTTTTGAAACAATTCTTGTTAATGCACGGCATATTAAAAATGTTAAAGGAAGAAAAACAGATGTTGTTGATAGTAGATGGATACAACTTTTGCATAGTTTAGGTTTATTATCAGCTAGTTTTCAGCCTGACCTAATTACAGAAGAACTTCGAATTTACACCAGACAACGTCAATACCTTATTCAGCATGCATCGCAGCAAGTATTGAAAATGAATAAAAATCTGACTTTAATGAACTTGCAGCTAAAGCCTATTTTGCGTGATTTGGTTGGGTTAACTGGTCGTAGATTAATTGAATCTATTTTAATAGGAAAAAGAGACCCGATTGAACTTGTTACACTTATACATCCTAATTGCAAGCACTCTCCAGAAGAATTTGTTAAAGCTCTTGAAGGTAATTATCGTGATGAGTATCTATTTGAACTTCAACAAAGCTATGATAGTTACAATCATTTTCAACAACAAATTACTCAGTGTGATGAAAAAATCAATCTTTTGCTTAAACAGAGGGTCAAAATGAAAGAAATTATTCATTTAGATGATTGTTCTCTAACTAAAAATTACAAACCACCAAAGAATATTACTTACAAAAATTGTCCCCCACTACAAATAGCGGAATATGCTTATCACCTTTATGATGTTGATCTACTAAAAATTCCAGGAATAAACACAGGCACAATCTTAACTCTTATTTCCGAAGTTGGTACTGATCTATCAAAATTCAAAACGGCAAAGCACTTTACATCATGGCTTGGATTATCACCAAACAATAAAATAACAGGTGGAAAAGTTATTTCTTCGCACACAGATTCTAAAAAGAATAGGGTAGCATTAGCCTTTCGTGATGCAGCAAATTCAATTGAAAGAATTGTTATCCAAAACCCTTTAAAAGCATTTTTTATTCGAATTGCAGTAAAGAAAGGTCGTTCAGTTGCAATTACTGCAACTGCAAGAAAAATTGCAATAATTGTTTGGAAAATGCTTTCAAATAAAGAAGAATATAGCCCTTTTGTAACTGCTAAAAATGAAGAATTATTCCGTATTAAGAAAATGAAAAACATTCAAAAAGCTATCATTGAGTTTGGAATAAGACAAAACGAATTATCTTTTTAAAGTATAATAATACTTGATTTTTTGCTGCTTTAAATAATAGATTAAAAAGATCTATAGGAATCCTTATATTTGTATTTTATTTGTCACGTTATATATGAGTAGCCCCCCTTCAACAAAAAAGAAAACTACCATAAATAACAAATAATTTGTACTTTTATGTCTATGAAGTGCAATTCTTAGTCCGTTGCAGTCAATGGAGTTTTATAAACCCCTTGAGTAGCCTGGATTGAAAATGCAGTGAAAACTTAATTGGGTCAATAGCTACACACTATAGAACCCGAATATGAGACTATATGTTTTTTGCATTTTTGTTTTGCACTTCCTATTTTTTAAACTTAAAAATTAGAAGTTATGAAAAAACAAAAAACACATCTTACAGGTACTAAAAAAAATGTAAATCAGGATACATCAAAAATATTTATGGAAATGCCTATAGTAAATCTCAAAGCAGCAGGGATTGATGTTGGTAGCCGATCTTACTTTGTCTGTGTAGGTCAAGGTTCAAATGATGTTAATGAATTTGGCATTTTTACCTGTAATCTCCATGAAATAGCCACATACCTTAAAAATATGGGGATAGAGACTGTAGCAATGGAATCTACTGGATTTTATTGGAAACAACTCTTTGTATTACTACAAGACTATGGTTTTGAAACAATTCTTGTTAATGCACGGCATATTAAAAATGTTAAAGGAAGAAAAACAGATGTTGTTGATAGTAGATGGATACAACTTTTGCATAGTTTAGGTTTATTATCAGCTAGTTTTCAGCCTGACCTAATTACAGAAGAACTTCGAATTTACACCAGACAACGTCAATACCTTATTCAGCATGCATCGCAGCAAGTATTGAAAATGAATAAAAATCTGACTTTAATGAACTTGCAGCTAAAGCCTATTTTGCGTGATTTGGTTGGGTTAACTGGTCGTAGATTAATTGAATCTATTTTAATAGGAAAAAGAGACCCGATTGAACTTGTTACACTTATACATCCTAATTGCAAGCACTCTCCAGAAGAATTTGTTAAAGCTCTTGAAGGTAATTATCGTGATGAGTATCTATTTGAACTTCAACAAAGCTATGATAGTTACAATCATTTTCAACAACAAATTACTCAGTGTGATGAAAAAATCAATCTTTTGCTTAAACAGAGGGTCAAAATGAAAGAAATTATTCATTTAGATGATTGTTCTCTAACTAAAAATTACAAACCACCAAAGAATATTACTTACAAAAATTGTCCCCCACTACAAATAGCGGAATATGCTTATCACCTTTATGATGTTGATCTACTAAAAATTCCAGGAATAAACACAGGCACAATCTTAACTCTTATTTCCGAAGTTGGTACTGATCTATCAAAATTCAAAACGGCAAAGCACTTTACATCATGGCTTGGATTATCACCAAACAATAAAATAACAGGTGGAAAAGTTATTTCTTCGCACACAGATTCTAAAAAGAATAGGGTAGCATTAGCCTTTCGTGATGCAGCAAATTCAATTGAAAGAATTGTTATCCAAAACCCTTTAAAAGCATTTTTTATTCGAATTGCAGTAAAGAAAGGTCGTTCAGTTGCAATTACTGCAACTGCAAGAAAAATTGCAATAATTGTTTGGAAAATGCTTTCAAATAAAGAAGAATATAGCCCTTTTGTAACTGCTAAAAATGAAGAATTATTCCGTATTAAGAAAATGAAAAACATTCAAAAAGCTATCATTGAGTTTGGAATAAGACAAAACGAATTATCTTTTTAAAGTATAATAATACTTGATTTTTTGCTGCTTTAAATAATAGATTAAAAAGATCTATAGGAATCCTTATATTTGTATTTTATTTGTCACGTTATATATGAGGCTGCCCAGCCAGTAATTAGCTGACAGGAAAAGCCTTTCACACCATCCCAATCATTCGCTACAACCTGCTAATACTTCGGGACGTTACCCTGCGTATAAAGGATTTGCATCCTTTGGAAAAACGTCAGTCGTTTTGTTGTACTATATATCTGGAATTTATACGGAATATACATTCCTAAAATCCTGAAAGGATTTAATTTGAATAGCCCTTCGGGGGATGAGTCAATTTTATTGTCAGGAACCCTGAAAGGGTTCAATGATAACCATATTCGTAACTATCCGTTTAATCTGCGTCATTCGTATCCTATTGCTCATCCATTTGGACGAGGCGCTCATTCATTTTGTCAAGGCGCTAATGATTTTTGGGCAGGCGCTAACTCATTTGGCCAAGGCGCTAAAGCATTTCGGGCAGGTGCTAATCTATTTTGTCAAGGCGCTAATGATTTTTGGGCAGGCGCTAACTCATTTGGCCAAGGCGCTAAAGCATTTTGGGTAGGCGCTAACTCATTTTGTCAAGGCGCTAATGATTTTCGGGCAGGCGCTAACTCATTTGGCCAAGGCGCTAAAGCATTTCGGGCAGGTGCTAATCTATTTTGTCAAGGCGCTAATGATTTTTGGGCAGGCGCTAATCTATTTTGTCAAGGCGCTAAAGCATTTTGGGCAGGCGCTAATCTATTTTGTCAAGGCGCTAAAGCATTTTGGGTAGGCGCTAATCTATTTTGTCAAGGCGCTTACACCTATCTGAGAGAAGCATAATCGGTATTAAAAATCAGTGGTAAAATTTTCGATGTCCCGCCGTTCTTTTTTGGTAGGACGACCCAATCCCCGGTCGCGACGGAAGAAAAAGCTTTCCTTTTGGACTTTTAATTTTTCATATTCTTCGGCAGGCGTAAGGTCAAGGGCATAATCGGGAACTAATTTGGCGGAAACCCTGTTGTGCAGCAAGGTTTTTACCTGAATCGTTTTGATAATCTGGCCTCCCTGAATCGTAAAAATTTCTCCGGGTTTCACTTCGCGTGAAGCTTTCACATGTTGCCCTCCGATTTTTACTTTACCACCTTTACAAGCCTCGGTAGCCTGGTTGCGTGTCTTAAAAACCCATACGGCCCAAAGCCATTTATCAATTCTAACGGATGTTTCTTTAGAATCAGGCATCGCTTACGTTTATTTCTGACGGAAAAAGATTTCCATGGGAACACCCGAGAAATCAAAATTCTCCCGCAGTTTGTTTTCGATAAAACGTTGATAGGGCTCTTTGATGTATTGCGGAAGGTTGCAAAAGAACACAAATGCCGGATAAGCCAGCGGAAGCTGCGTGATGTATTTTATTTTGATATACTTCCCTTTATTTGCCGGTGGGGGATTATCCTGAATAATAGGTAAAAGAACGTCGTTGAGTTTGGAAGTACTGATTCGTTGTACGCGGTTTTCATACACCTGACGCGCCATTTCCAACGCTTTTATAACCCGTTGCTTGGTAGTAACCGAGGTAAAAATGATAGGAACATCGGTAAAAGGAGCGATGTTTTCGTGAATTTGCTGTTCAAAAAGCTTATGAGTATTGGTTTCCTTTTCTATCAAATCCCATTTGTTAACCACCACGACTATCCCTTTGTGATTACGTTGTGCCAGCCCGAAAATATTCAGATCCTGACTTTCAAAACCCTGGGTAGCATCAATCATCACCAAACAAACATCGCTGTTTTCGAGTGCACGTATCGAACGCATGACCGAATAGAACTCAATATTTTCGTGAACTTTGCCTTTTTTACGGATTCCGGCGGTATCTACTAATAAAAAGTCGAACCCGAAGTTGTTGTAATGCGTGTATAGAGAATCGCGGGTAGTACCGGGAATGGATGTTACAATATTACGTTCGTCGCCAAGCAAAGCATTGATGAGCGACGATTTTCCGACATTGGGTCTGCCGATAACGGCAAATTTAGGAAGCTCGGGCGTTTCTTCCTGAGGAATAATAATAAATTCTTTTACCACTTCGTCCAGTAAATCGCCGGTACCTGAACCGCTGATGGACGAAATGCAATAAATGTTACCTAAACCAAGGCTGTAAAACTCGTTGGCATCGTCAGCATGGTTAAAATTATCCACTTTGTTGGCCACTAAAAAAACTTTTTTATGGCTTTTGCGAACCAATTGCGACACTTCTTCATCCATAGGTGTGATGCCTTCTTTTGCATCAACCATAAAAAGAATAACATCGGCTTCATCCACCGCAAGCGACACCTGTTTCCGTATTTCTTCTTCAAAAACATCTTCCGAACGCATGGCATAGCCTCCGGTATCAATCACCGAAAAGGTATAACCATTCCAGTCGCTTATTCCATAATGACGATCGCGGGTAACACCGCTGGTGGGATCAACAATGGCTTTTCGTTCTCCGGTTAGCCGGTTGAACAAAGTGGATTTGCCTACATTGGGTCGGCCTATGATGGCTACAATATTACTCATGGTTTTTTTGATTGGTTAAATTTCGTACCCGAATCTTTTCAGTTCGCGTTCGTTCTCACGCCAGTCCTTGTCTACTTTTACGCGAAGTTCGAGAAAGACATGTTTGTCGAGAAATTCTTCGATATCCTTGCGGGCATCTGTGCCCAATTTTTTGATGGAACTTCCCTTGGCACCGATGATGATTGCCTTTTGTGATTCGCGGGCCACATAAATCATGGCCGAAATGCGGATCAGCTTTTCTTCTTCGGTAAAGGTGTCGATGGCAACTTCAGTAGAATAGGGAATTTCTTTATGGTAATTTAGCAGGATTTTTTCGCGTATGATTTCCGAAACGAAGAAACGCTGAGAGCGATTAGTCAGTTCGTCTTTGGGAAAATACGGCGGGTTTTCGGGAAGCAGCCTGATAATATTTTGAAAAACAGTGTCTGTATTAAATTTTAGCAAAGCCGAAATCGGAAAGATTTCTGCTTTGGGCAGAAGCTCTTTCCATTCATTTATCTTAGCTTCAACCTTTGGCTGGTCGGAAAGATCAATTTTGTTTATCAATAAAAGCACCGGAACTTCGGTGGTTTGCAGCTTTTTCAGGATATCTTCATGATCAAATGTCTCCCCCATTTCGGTAACAAAAAGGAAGATATCGGCGTCGAGCATGGCCGTTTCCACAAACTTCATCATTGATTTATGAAGCAGGTAATGAGGTTTCACGATGCCGGGGGTATCGGAATATATCATCTGAAAGTCCTCACCGTTAACGATGCCCATGATACGATGACGGGTAGTTTGTGCCTTGGATGTGATGATCGAAAGTTTTTCGCCTACCAAAGCATTCATCAGGGTTGACTTTCCAACGTTGGGATTGCCAATGATATTGATAAATCCTGATTTATGGGTCATAATTAAAGAAATTAAAAGCTGATAGTGGATGAAGGGTGCAAAATTAAAAAAATCCCTGCAAAAAGTGAATTTTACAGGGATTATGTAGCGGGGGCAGGATTCGAACCTACGGCCTTTGGGTTATGAGCCCAACGAGCTACCACTGCTCCACCCCGCAATATATTTTCAAAAAAAATTCAATATCAAACTAACAACAGGTTTCCTAAAAATCCAGAAATTCAAGCATAATATATTTTATATCATGTCCCCTGTTTGGATTTGCAAAGGTATACAAATTTTTAAATTATTGGTGATTTTTTTATTTTTTTTAATTGTTGTTATAAAGCACTCATTGTATCAGGAATATAAAAAGGAGATTTGTAAATTAGTACAATATAATATTTGCAGGAGTGGAAGAATTTACTATTTTTGCACCCTCTAAACAGGATGGAAAACCGGAAACGGGGAACAAACCTGTAATATCTTAAAAAAGTGTTCCTTAATTTGAATTTTAAGATCGGGATGTAGCGCAGCCTGGTAGCGCGCTTCGTTCGGGACGAAGAGGCCGCTGGTTCGAATCCAGTCATCCCGACTCTTCAATTTTTTTATTGCCTCTTTAGCTCAGCTGGTAGAGCAGCTCATTCGTAATGAGCAGGTCGTCGGTTCGAATCCGATGAGAGGCTCTTTTCCGGTTTTGGTTTCCACCAACCGGAAAAGAGCTAAAAGGGCTATTCGGCCAATATCATTAGTTTATTGTGATTTATTTCTACCACACCCCCTTTAATGTCGAAGGTTTTGGCATTTTTATCGGCAAGTATAATTTTGATAGTTCCTGCTTTTAATACAGAAATTAACGGGGCATGATTGTTTAATATCTCGAAAGAACCGTCAATGCCCGGCAATTGCACCAGATTGGCTTCTCCTTCGAAAATGACGGTATCCGGAGTTACTATTTCAATATTCATGATCGGTTTGTACTTTCATACTGAATTAACTACTGCGCGTTTGCAAGCATTTTCTTACCCTTTTCGATAGCTTCTTCTATGGTTCCCACCAAATTGAAAGCCGATTCGGGATATTCATCTACTTCGCCGTCTATAATCATATTGAAACCCTTGATAGTATCTTCGATAGAAACGAACACTCCAGGGATTCCGGTAAATTGTTCGGCAACATGGAAAGGTTGCGACAAGAAACGTTGAACACGACGTGCGCGGTGAACCACCAGTTTATCTTCTTCCGACAATTCGTCCATACCAAGAATGGCAATAATATCCTGAAGTTCGGTATATCGCTGAATGATCCTTTTAACACGTTGTGCGGTATTGTAATGTTCTTCACCAACAACATCGGGCGTAAGAATACGTGAAGTAGAATCCAACGGGCTAACGGCTGGATAAATTCCCATAGCCGAGATTTTACGGTCGAGAACAGTCGTAGCATCAAGGTGGGCAAAGGTTGTAGCCGGAGCCGGATCGGTAAGGTCATCGGCAGGTACATAAACGGCCTGAACAGAAGTAATGGAACCACGTTTGGTAGAAGTAATACGTTCCTGCATAATTCCCATTTCGGTAGCCAGTGTTGGCTGGTAACCAACGGCTGAAGGCATACGTCCAAGCAAAGCTGATACTTCGGAGCCGGCCTGGGTGAAACGGAAAATGTTATCGATAAAGAACAAAATATCACGTCCGCCGGATTCTTCGTCACCATCACGGAAATATTCAGCCATGGTCAATCCTGATAAGGCTACACGGGCACGTGCTCCTGGGGGTTCATTCATCTGACCAAAAACCAGAGTGGCTTGTGATTTGGCTAATTCATTGCGATCAACTTTGCTCAGATCCCAACCGCCTTTTTTCATCCCTTCTTCAAATTCTTTTCCGTATTTAATAACTCCGTATTCTATCATATCCCTTAGCAGGTCGTTTCCTTCACGGGTACGTTCACCTACTCCGGCAAAAACAGAGATACCGGAATATTTTTTAGCGATATTGTTAATCAGTTCCATGATGGTAACCGTTTTACCAACTCCGGCACCACCAAAAAGACCAATTTTACCACCTTTGGCATAAGGTTCAATCAAATCAATCACCTTAATACCAGTGAATAACATTTCTCTTTGAGTCGTAAGATTCTCAAATTTAGGAGGATCTCGATGAATGCTTTGGGCTTTCGTCTTCGGGACTTCACCCAAACCGTCAATAGCTTCTCCGATAACATTGAATAAGCGTCCTTTAACCAGATTGGTGGTAGGCATGGTAATGGTTTGTCCGGTAGAAACAACTTCCATTCCCCGGCGTAATCCGTCGGTTGAATCCATGGCAATGGTGCGTACGGTATTTTCTCCAATATCCTGCTGACATTCAAGAACGATGACATGACCTTCGTCACTTTTAACTTCCAGAGCATCATAAATATTCGGAAGCTTAACATCCTGTTCAAAGGCAACATCAATCACAGGACCAATAATCTGCGAAATGCGACCAACAACATTTGTTGACATAACTTTAGTTTAAAATTTAAATAAGGCGGCAAAATTACTAAAAACTATAGTACTAAACAGTTTTTTTGAAAAGACTTTTTTGAAAGATTATTATCGCCAGAACACCAGTTGTAATGGCTGAATCTGCAACATTAAAAACAGGACGGAAGAATAAAAAGTCCTGCCCTCCCAAAAAAGGAACCCAGGCAGGGTAATTACCCGAAATAAGTGGAAAGTAAAGCATATCAACCACTTTACCGTGCAGAAAGTTTCCATAACCACCGCCGGCAGGTAAGAACGTGGCGGTTTGCATAAAGGTGCTTTCGCTAAAAAGTAACCCATAAAAAGCGCTATCAATGATATTGCCCATAGCTCCGGCAAAAATCAGTGAGATGCAGGCAACAAAGCCAAAATTGGCTTTTTCGCGGATAAGCGTATAGAGATAATATCCGATAGCTCCTACGGCTAAAATTCGAAACAAACTCAACATGAGTTTACCGTAATCGCCACCAAATTTAAGTCCGAAAGCCATACCATAGTTTTCGGTAAAGTTGATGATAAACCAATGACCAAAAATTGGAATATCCTGGCCCAGCAGCATATGAGTTTTTATCCAAAACTTCAATGTCTGATCAACAAGCAGAACCAGAAAGATGATAAAAAGCGACTTCTTAAGCACCGGAAATTAATTTTTCCCCTGATTCAATTTGGCATCAATGCTCAAAGTGGCATGAGGCACAATACGCAAACGTTCCTTGGAAATCAACTTTCCTGTAACCCGGCAAATGCCATAGGTTTTATTTTCGATACGAACCAGTGCATTTTCCAGAGCTTTGATAAATTTATCCTGTCGCACAGCCAGCTTGCTGTTTTCTTCTTTTGATAAAACCTGATAACCTTCTTCCAAAACTTTGAAGGTTGGAGAAGTGTCATTTATATCGTGCTCATTATTATTGGTATATGCCTCAGTGAGCATTTTAAGATCCCGGCGGGCTTTTTCCAGTTTTTCAACAATGATTTGCCTGAATTCTTCAAGTTCCTCATCAGAATATCTATTTTTTTCCTGGATTTCTTTTTCCTCTTGTAATACTTGCTTTTTCATGGCAATAATTATTAGTAATTAGTAATTTTACCTTTATCCTTTAAACCATTTTTTGAATGGTGATAAAAGTTTTTAGTCCTTCAATGATCTCAATTTCGATTTTTTCCTCACCGTCAAGTACTTGAACGAGGTCGAGGGAGTCGGCTAAAGTTTCCGAACAAATGTATGCAAAATTGTTTTCGATAGGTGTATTTATTTCAGATTTTTTTTCAATTTGTAGCTTAATTTTATCGGTAACCTCAAAACCTTTATCCTTACGAAGGTTTTGAATGCGGTTAACCAATTCACGGGCTATGCCCTCCTGACGCAGGGTTTCGGTAATGGTAATATCAAGGGCAACCGTGAGATTTCCCATATTGGATACTACCCAACCCGGAATGTCTTCGGTAATGATTTCCACATCAGTAATCAAAATTTCTACCGGTTGATTCTCTACGGTGAGTTCTATTTTGCCTAAATTCTCGATGGTAGTAATTTCATTGGGTGTGAAAGCATCAACGGCGGCGGCAATCTGTTTCATCAGTTTACCGTATCGGGGGCCAAGCGTTTTAAAGTTTGGCTTTATTTTTTTAACCAGAATACCAGCCGATTCGTCAATATATTCTATTTCCTTAACATTAACTTCCGACAAGATAAGACTTCTGACTTTTTCGATCTGCTGTTTAAAATGCTCATCCAACACAGGTATCATCAGCTTGTTCAGCGGCTGGCGTACACGGTTGTTGGTGCGTTTACGAAGCGAAAGCACCATAGATGAAATTTTCTGAGCCAGTTCCATACGTTCTTCCAAATCTTTGTCGATAAACGAGTTATTGCAGGCAGGAAAATTGGTAAGGTGAACCGATTCAGCTTTATCCTTACCGGTAATATTATTCAGATCGGTAAATAAACGGTCGGCAAAAAATGGAGCAATGGGAGCTGAAAGTTGAGCTACCGTAACTAAGCAAGTATATAACGTTTGGTAAGCCGAAATTTTGTCCTCGGTATAATCGCCTTTCCAGAAACGGCGGCGGCACAAACGAACGTACCAGTTGCTCAGATGCTCATCAACGAAATCGGAGATGGCTCTTCCGGCTTTGGTTGGTTCGTAATCGGAAAAATAATCGTCAACATTTTTAACTAAAGAATTGAGTTCCGATAATATCCACCGATCAATTTCGGGGCGATGTTCGTTGGGAACTTCCGGTTCGGAAAATGTAAATCCGTCAATATTTGCATACAAAGCAAAGAAATTGTAGGTATTATACAATGTTCCAAAAAATTTGCGCTGAACTTCGGCTATGCCTTCCAGGTCAAATTTTAGATTATCCCAGGGCTGCGCATTGGTTATCATATACCAGCGAGTAGCATCAGGTCCATATTTTTCAAGCGTTTCAAACGGATCCACGGCATTGCCAAGGCGTTTCGACATTTTATTGCCGTTTTTATCTAAAACCAATCCATTGGATACCACTGTTTTAAAAGATACACTGTCAAAAAGCATGGTGGCTATGGCATGAAGGGTAAAAAACCATCCACGGGTCTGGTCAACACCTTCGGCGATGAAATCGGCAGGAAAATATTCGTTCAGTGTTTCCTTATTTTCGAAAGGATAATGATACTGAGCGAAAGGCATGGAACCGGAATCGAACCATACATCAATAAGATCGGGTTCGCGGAACATTTTTTTCCCGGAAGGGGAAACCAGAAAAATATCGTCAACGTATGGACGGTGTAAATCAAACTTTTGATAATTTTCTTTTACATTATCACCGGGCTGATAATCAGCAAAAGGATTTTTGGTCATAAACCCGGCTTCGATGGATTTATCAATTTCTTGTTTTAACTGTGCCACCGAACCGATGCAGATTTCCTCGCTACGGTCGTTGGTAACCCAAATGGGCAACGGTGTGCCCCAGAAGCGTGAACGCGAAAGGTTCCAGTCAACCAGGTTTTCGAGCCAGTTGCCGAAACGTCCCGTACCGGTAGCTTCGGGCTTCCAGTTGATGGTTTTATTCAGCTCTATCATCTTTTCCTTCAAAGCGGTAGTCTTGACAAACCATGAATCGAGCGGATAATATAAAATGGGCTTATCCGTACGCCAGCAATGCGGGTACGAGTGTTCGTATTTTTCGGTCTTGAAAGCCTTATTTTCTTTTTTGAGTTTAACAATGATATCAATATCAACATTGTTAGGATTTTTGGGATCGAAATCGGATGCATACTCCGGTTTAACATATCGTCCGGCAAATTCGCCCATGACGTCTATAAATTTCCCTTGCTTATTAACCAGCGTAAGCGAACCTATGCCGTTTTGCTTGCCAACACGAAAGTCGTCGGCTCCAAAACTCGGAGCAATATGAACAATACCGGTTCCATCTTCGGTGGTTACGAAATCGCCTATCACAACCCTAAAAGCATCGCCGTCGTCGGGCTGGGCATAAGGCAGTAATTGTTCGTAACGGATTCCTTCCAGATCTTTTCCCTGATAAGTTTCCGTAACTTCAAAAGGAATACTTTTTTGCCCGGCTTCATATTCGTCGAGTTTCAAGCCCGCATTTTTTTCGGGGAAGAAATTCCCGAGCAATTCTTTAGCCAATACAACACTAACCGGTTGAAAAGTATAAGGGTTATATGTTTTAACCTTTACATACTCAATCTTTTTCCCGACAGCCAAAGCAGTATTTGATGGCAAAGTCCATGGAGTAGTTGTCCAGGCAATAAAAAAAACATCTCCAAAGGCATTTTTAAACAGAAATTCAGACTTATCGTTACGAATCACTTTAAACTGTGCAACTACCGTATTGTCTTTTACCATGCGATAGCAGCCGGGCTGATTCAGTTCGTGAGTACTCAAACCGGTACCGGCAGCAGGCGAATAGGGCTGAATGGTGTAGCCTTTGTAGAGCAAGCCTTTTTCATAGAGTTTGGAAAGCAAATACCAAACCGATTCGATATATGTATTATCAAAAGTGATATACGGATCGTCCAGGTCAACCCAATAACCGATATTCAGGGTGAGTTCGTCCCATAAATCTTTGTATTTCATTACTTCCTTGCGGCAGGCGTCGTTATATTCCTTTACGGAAATTTTCTTTCCGATGTCCTCTTTGGTAATGCCTAAGGTTTTTTCCACAGCAATTTCGATTGGAAGCCCGTGAGTATCCCAGCCGGCTTTGCGCTTGACATAAAAACCTTTCAGCGTTTTATAACGGCAGAAAATATCCTTGATCGTCCGCGCCATCACATGATGTATTCCTGGCATACCATTAGCAGAAGGCGGTCCTTCATAAAAAATATATCGTGGATTATCTTTACGGTTTTCAAGACTTTTTTGAAAGATATCCTTCGACTCCCATTCCTTTCTAATGTCTTTCCCAATGGCTGTCAGATTGAGATGCTTGTATTCGTTGTATTTGACTTTCATTAATTAATTGATATTAACTGCTTTTTAAAAAACGAGGTGCAAAAGTAACTATTTTTAAAATAATAAATTTAAAACTAAATTCGGTAAAATGATTTTTTGTATTTTAGTTGGCTGAAAAATCCTTAAAATTTTGTGCTATGTCGAAATCAAAAGATGCTGTTAAAAAGGAGGAAAAAAAGAAACCTCTTAAGACTGCGAAAGAAAAAAAAGCTGAAAAAAGAGAAAAAAAATTAACGAAATAAGCTGTTAAGATATTTCGTTAATTTTTCCGGAATAACTTTTAATTGACACCTCAAAGAATCAGGTGTTGATTAGAGGTTATTTTTTATTATTCAAACGATACAATAGATTTCTTAATCAAGCTGATAGCATCGCGAAGTTGTTCTTCGGTGATAACCAAAGGAGGCGCAAAGCGGATAATATGCTGATGCGTTGGTTTTGCCAAAACACCGTTATCTCTCATCTTCAGACAAACGTCCCAGGCTTCTTTGCCATCCTTAGGTCTGATAATAACGGCATTGAGCAATCCTTTTCCTCTGACTAATTCGATCATCGGAGAATTGATCTTGCGGATTTCATCACGGAAAATATTACCAAGATATTCGGCTTTTTCGGCTAATTTTTCGTCCTTTACCACTTCCAACGCAGCTACGGCAACCCGGGCAGCTATCGGATTTCCTCCAAAGGTAGAACCGTGCTCGCCTGGTTTGATGGTAAGCATAATATCGTCGTTAGCCAACACAGCCGAAATCGGCATGGTACCGCCCGAAAGGGCTTTCCCAAGGATAAGAATATCGGGATGAACGTTTTCGTGATCGCAGGCAAGCAATTTTCCCGTGCGGGCAATACCGGTCTGAACTTCATCGGCTATAAATAAAACATTTTTCGATTTACAAAGCTGGTATGATTTGGCTAAATAACCATCATCAGGAACGTAAACACCAGCTTCGCCCTGAATAGGTTCTACAAGGAAACCAGCAACATTGGGATCTTCCAGCGCTTTTTCCAGGGCAGGAATATCGTTGTAAGGAATGGATACAAAGCCCGGAGTAAACGGACCATAATCTTTATAAGCATCCGGGTCGGACGACAGGGAAATGATGGTGATGGTACGTCCATGGAAATTACCGTCGCAAACGATAATTTTTGCCTGATTCTCGGGAACGCCTTTTTTAAGGTAAGCCCACTTACGACAAAGCTTTAATGCTGTTTCATCGGCTTCGGCGCCGCTATTCATCGGTAACATTTTATCGTAACCAAAATATTCGGTAACGTATTTTTCGTAAACGCCGAGGCAATCGTTGTAAAAAGCGCGTGAAGTTAAGGTAAGCGTCCGGGCCTGTTCTATCATGGCATTAATAATCTTGGGATGGCAGTGTCCCTGATTTACTGCCGAGTATGCCGAAAGAAAATCATAATATTTTTTTCCGTCCACATCCCAAACTAAGGCTCCCTGGCCTTTGGTAAGAACAACCGGCAATGGATGGTAATTGTGTGCGCCGTATTTGTTCTCAAGCGCTATCGCTTGTTCTGAAGTCAACTTTGCTGTCATAACGTAATTTTTATTGAGTGATTGAAATTGTTATAATTTTTCGCAAAATTAGGATAATTCGGAATACAAAAATTTAATTCATTTTGAAAGATTGTTCCTTAAAATTGTATTTTTGAACAAAATTTTAAAAAATCAGCCATGAGAACCAACATATACCTTTGTTTATTCGCTTTTTTATTTGTTTTTAATCACTTTGGCTTTTCGCAAGAGATTCAGACTCCGATAGAATATAAAGCCATAAAAAAATGGGAAACGCCTCAGCAGTTTAAAACACCCGAATCTGTAATTTATGATGCTTCGCGCGACATTTGCTACGTGAGCAACGTTAACGGTAATCCGGCTGCCCGCGATGGTAACGGATTTATATCAAAACTTTCTCCGGACGGAAAGCTAATTCAATTGGAATGGATCAATGGACTTAACGGACCTAAAGGTATGATCATCTGCCAGGATAAATTGTATGTTGCCGACATTGACCGTGTAGCCGAAATTGACCTTGCTTCCGGAAAAATTCTTCAGTTTTTCAAGCCCAAAGATGCCATCTTTCTGAATGATGTAACGGTGGACAAAAATGGAATAATCTATATTTCAGATACTGGCAACGACAGAATTTATTTTATAAAAAACGGAAAGATTGACTCCTGGCTTAGCTCGGACAAACTGAAAGAAGCCAACGGCGTGCGCATTGCCGGCGAAAAATTGTTGGTGGGTACAGCCTATGCCGTTCAAAGTGTGGATTTAAAATCGAAAAAAATTAAAACCCTGGTTCCTGAATCCGGGAATATTGACGGGCTTGTAGATGTGAATGAAAGCGATTATTTCTTCTCGGATTTCAATGGCAAAATTTGTTGGGTTCGTCCTCCGCAACCCTATCACATCTTGAATAATACCACAGCACAGAATATTAAAGCCACCGATATTGAATTCATTAAAGAAAAAAAGCTCTTGCTGGTACCGACTTTTAACGATAACCGCGTGATGGCTTATGAGATTGTAACCGTGAAGTTATGATAAAAATACCGGCTTTCCCTGCGTCAAAATAAGTTGTCCGGGATAGTTTTTAAAAATAAGTTTACTTTTGCCGCATGATAGTGATAGATAATACCATCGTTTCGGACGATCTGCGGGATGTTCATTTTGTGTGCAATCCAAAAAAATGCAAAGGCGCTTGTTGTGTTTATGGCGATGCCGGCGCTCCCTTGGAAACGGAAGAAATTTCAATTATTGAAGACTACCTCGACGACATCAAACCGTTTATGACCCCACAAGGATTAGAAGTGGTTTTGAAAAACGGAGTATTTGATTACGATGCCGATGGCAACTTTGTAACTCCTTTAATCGGGGATAAAGACTGCGCCTTTATCTGTTTTGAAGACGGAATTGCCCTTTGTGCCATCGAAAAGGCATTTAACGAAGGTAAAATAACGTTTCAGAAACCGGTCTCCTGTCATTTATATCCGGTAAGAATACAGAAATGTAAGGATTATGATGCAGTAAATTATCATCGTTGGGATGTATGCGAGATAGCTTTGGTAAAGGGCAGGCGGCTTGGTGTTCCCCTATACGAATTTCTAAAGGAACCGCTTATCAGGTATTATGGCAAGCCCTGGTACGAAAAGTTAAAACACCGGATAGAGCAATGATCTGACGTGTTTTAAATCCTTTTTTTTCGTTTCAGCCAGAAAGCAATGACAAGCAGCAATAAAACCGGACTTCCGTAAAAACATATTCTTCCGATATAATCACCGTATCGGGTATAAAAAGTAATTTCATCATTGGCGTTCAGCCGTTGGCGAATCACTGCCCGTTTCCAGTATTCAGTAGCCTGAAATACATCACCGCGTTGGTTAACGAAGGCCGAAGTGCCGGTATTAGCCGAACGGGCAATGCTACGGCGCGATTCGATAGCGCGAAGCGAGGAAAAGGTAAGATGTTGGCGGTGTCCTGCAGTATTGCCCCACCATCCGTCGTTGGTAATCACAAATAAAAGATTGGCACCTTTGCGGACAAAATCTCCGAGATACTCGCCATAAGCCGATTCGTAGCAGATAGCCGTTCCGATTTTAAGGTTATTACAGGCGGCAAACGGATAATGTACGGCATCGGTACCCAGGCTGCCCACGGTTCCGCCGAGATCAATGGCATATTTTTCGATAAACTTCATATAATCGGCAAACGGCATTTCTTCCACACCGGGAGTCAGTTTCGATTTGTGATGCTTTTGTATATTGGCAGAAGTGTCGAGCAAAACGGCAGTGTTGTAGGAATCATAATACATGTCGGCATCAGAAAACTTACGGGCAGTATGTGGAATGGTATCCCCTTGCTGATAGGCTCTGCGGGAAGATATTCCCACTACCATTTTCAGCTTGGGATAATTTTTCATAAACGTTCTCAGACGATCGAAACTCTGACAACGGTTCATCATATTCTCCCAGGCATATTCCTGCAAGGCGCTTTCGGGACAAACCACAAAATCGGTTTTTTGATCAACTTTCTGCGAAGCCAGATCAATGATCCGCTGGCAAATCACGGAAGGTTCGAGTTCGTATTCTTCGGTATAGGGATCAACATTGGGCTGAACTACGACTACATCCACCGGATTGGTTTTTTCGGTGTAGGTATAATATCTGACAAGGGATAAAAAAACAGGAAGGATGATCAGGGTAAGCGTTCCCAGGCACATCCATAACCAGGAACGTGAAATTGTTTTGACGGCCAGATATCTTTTTATGCAGGTAAAAATCAAAATGTTTACCGACAATATCCATAAACTTCCGCCAAAGATGCCGGTATATTCATACCATTGTATCCATTGCGGATAATTGGCAAAGCCGTTTCCCAGCTGAAGCCAGGGCCAGGAAAGATCCCAGTCGAGATGGATGAATTCAAAGGCTATCCAATAAAAAATAAGAGAAAGATACGCCAGAGGAGTTTGCCTGATATTTCTCCGGGTAATATGAAAAAGGGTAAAAACGACGGACATAAAAAAGGAATTCAACACGACGGCTAAAAGCGCTCCGATGAATGTTGAATTGTAAATCCACCAGGTGGTGAGTAAGTTCCAGAAGGCAAAAGCGATAAAGCTGTAAAAAATAATAGCGAAACGGCTAAAGTCTTTTTTATTTTGATAGAAATAATCTTCAACAAACAAAAGAGGCACAAATCCGGTAAGAAGCAACAACGGAAAACCGCGGGCAGGCCAACCAGCACTGAGAAGAAGAGCGCTTAGAAGCGATAATAGCAAAAGGTGAAATTTCTTCATTTTTATTTTTTGTTAAAATCATTCATGGTACGGTTTATACCAACGGTTACAAAACTTTTAATGGCTTCCACTGCCATTTCTATCCTTGGGATCAATATCTTTTCTTCCGTTTTCGACCACCGGCTAAGCACATATTCCACCTGGTAACCACGGGCAAAATCGTCGCCAATACCTATCCGAAGGCGTGGAAATTCGTTGGTAAGCAGGGTTTCGATGATGTGGTTTAATCCGTTGTGGCTGCCACCGCTACCACGAACTTTCAGGCGCAGGACACCTAAAGGTAAATCGAGATCATCCGAAATAACCAGGCTGTTTTCGAGAGGAATTTTTTCTTTATCCAGCCAATATTTCACGGCTTTACCACTAAGATTCATGTAGGTGGTCGGCTTAATTAAAATCAGCGTCCGTCCTTTAAACTTCGCTTCGGCTTTAAAAGCATGCCGGTCGATGGTAAATTTTGCATCTAAGGCGGCGGCTAAAGCATCGAGCACAATAAAGCCAATGTTATGCCGTGTGTTGGCATATTCCTCACCTATATTTCCGAGTCCGGCAATTAAATATTTCACTTCACCAATAATTTGTCTGCGAAAATAAAAAAAAGAGGGACATACCGAAGCATGTCCCTTATTTGTTAAATTAATAAAAATTTATTCGGTTTTTGCGGCAGCAGCAGCTTCGGCAGGAGTAGGTTCAACAGCACGTGTAACCCTGACTCCAACAACTATTGCTGTTGGTGGCTCTAACAATTCGATGTTTTCCAATGTAATATCGCTTATTTTTATGGAATCGTTAATGTCAAGTTTTTCGATATTGATTTTTATTTCGTCGGGTAAATGTTCAGCTAACGCTTTTACTTTTAATTTCCTGAACTTTTTTATCAAACGGCCGCCTTTAAATACTCCGACAGCAGTTCCTTCAAATGCAACAGGAACACTGATGATAATGGGTTTTCCCGGTACCAGTTCCATGAAGTCAACATGGAGTAAACTATCGGTTACAGGGTGGTATTGTGCATCCTGAAGAGTGGCATCATATTCTTTGCCATCAATGTTTAAATTTACCAAATAGGAATGAGGGGTAAAGATTAATTTTTTAAAGCTTTTTTCTTCAACTGCAAAATGAACTTGTTCTTTTCCGCCGTAAAGTACACAGGGAACTTTTCCTTGAACGCGAGTCAATTTAGCATCCTTTTTCCCTACGTTCTCACGTAGAGAACCGCTAATAGATACTTTTTTCATGATAATTGAATTTTAAGATTAATATAATATTGAATTAAAAATTGATTTCTGATTTAAAATTTAAATAACGAACTGATGGATTCGCAATTTTGAACCTTGCGTATCACATCCGATAACAGACTGGCACAGGATAGTACCTTAATTTTATCGTTTTGCTGACGAAGAGGAATGGTATCGGTAACAAAAATTTCGGCAAAAACCGAATTATTGATGTTTTCGTAAGCATCTTTGGATAAAACCGGATGGGTACAAAAGGCGCGTACACTTGCCGCTCCGTTTTCCATAATAAGTTTGGCGGATTTGGTAAGTGTACCACCGGTATCAATGATATCGTCCACCAATACCACATTTTTATTTGTTACATCACCAATCAAAGCCATATTCTCTACCTGGTTGGGTTTAGAGCGTTGTTTATAGCAGATGGCAAAACCGGTATGCATAATTTTGGCATAGGCAGCGGCACGGCGGGTTCCACCGGTGTCGGGTGAAGCCATAATCAGGTTAGGTAAATTAAGCTTCTGAAGATATGGGATAAATATGGACGAAGCGAAAAGATGGTCAACGGGCAAATCAAAGAAGCCCTGGATCTGGTCGGCATGAAGGTCAATGGTGATGATGCGGTGAACGCCGGCAGCAGTCAATAAATTGGCAACCAATTTGGCGGCGATGGAAACGCGGGGTTTATCCTTGCGATCCTGACGGGCAAAACCAAAATAAGGAATAACGGCAATGATATGTCGTGCCGATGCCCGTTTGGCGGCATCTATCATCAACAATAATTCAAACAGGTTGTCGGATGGAGCAAAGGTAGACTGCACAATAAAAACTTCATTTCCACGAATATTATCTTCAAATGAAGGTTGAAATTCGCCGTCGGCGAAATCGGTGAATCGTACATCACCTAACTTTTGACCATAACAGTCGGCTATCTTTTCGGCTAAATAACGGGAACCACGCCCGCAGACTATGTTTACCAAAGGATACATGGAAATAAATTATAAGACAAGAGTACTTTTATTTGCGGCTGCAAAGATATAAATTTTCTCCACCAACCCAAAAACATATACCGAAAATAATGAGGCTGGAATGACGCCCATGAAAATTTTTCTTTGTAAGTTCAAAAAAGCTGTATCTTTGCCCTGTCAATGTTCATGCTATACGCCCGGATGGCGGAATAGGTAGACGCGTTGGTCTCAAAAACCAATGAGGTAATTCTCGTGCCGGTTCGATTCCGGCTCCGGGTACATGAATAAAATAAAAAGTCTTGTAATTCATTGAATTATGAGATTTTTTATTTTAAAGGGGAACGCTCGGGGGAACATTTGCCGGAAAACTGGTTTGTTTCAGATTAAAAATCAACCTTAGCAAATATACGATTAAAATGATAACGCTCCTTTATATTTTTCATACCATTCTTTCTTTAAAAATTTCTACGCCTCCTTTATAAAAAGGCATGGATAGAATAGAATGGAATGGAATCAACTTCGTCGTAAACTTCTTCAACAATAAATCGGAGGAATTCCGATTGCCTTACCACACAACAGGCAGAATTTTCCTTGTGCAGGATATAAAACTCATACTTTACCGAATTACTACAAAAATGAATGCAGACTAACCCATCGGTTCCTGTGGTGCAATAAACAGCAGAAAAAATTCTATTCCATAACTTTACTAATACTCAAAAGCGTTTTAAGCAGTGAAACATGTTTACCTGAAAATGAATGTCTGATAAAACTTTCCGACTTGTCAATTTTATCATCAACCAAACTATAATCGGCATAAATTTCCTCTTGTCTGCTTCTGCTTTTCTGCTTCTGCTTTAAAAATCTGCATGAAATTCTTTGCTGACTTTTTTAATTTCCTCTTTATTTGTCATATACTTATTTGATTGTCATTATTGATTATCTAATTTTTATCTGGAAAGTACCAATTTATAGTTCCATTCTTCAATGAGGATTTAATCTTTTTTTCGGTCATTTCACTATGATCTCAAATAAATTTGTTAGCTTTTTCTCTGCCCTCCACCTCTATACTAAATTCACCAAATAATGGTAAATTTAACTTTTACAATAAAATTTTTTTCACTTATTTTCGTCGTTAATAGTTTGATTATGAATCAAGGTAGAACATATTTGTAAACTCAAAACAAATTTATTTTTTAAAAATAAACATTATAAAATAGCTCTATTTAAAACATTTACGGCATTGTTTCATGCATGATAATTATTTATTTTGTTATACATTCTGGAAAAGGGCTAAATTTTGCTACAAATTTGATGTTTTCTATAATGGTGTGATGTAAAAGATGCATAAATTGTTAGATAGAATACTCTGTTTCTAATTCTTTACGTTATAAAATAACGTATTTAACTGTAAAATATAGTATTAACATTGTTTAAATGCAACATGTTAATTTGTAGATAGTAATGACAAAATGCCTAAAAATTGACGATTCGATAAATAAAGTGTCTTAAAATAGAGCATGGTATAAAATATTATGTCGGAATGAAGGGTGAAAAATTCAATAGATTCATCTAACTTTTTTCAAAAATTGGAAGTATACTCCTTTCAATTAGTACTTAAAAATGGATGAAAAGATATGTTCAGACTTCCGTTAACTCTTCTTCGCTTCTGCCACTTCAATTCGCTTGAAATTCCGAATTAAAAAAACTGCTCTTGTATTTTAAGCAGTTCACTCCAAATTTTCATTCATTTTGATTATAGAAAATTTCAGAATAATGAAAAAAATTCAATTAGTCAGAACATATTTATTATTAATACTCTATACTTAGACATACAGCCCAATGTTATTAGAAATTGGACTGTATGCCTAAGACAATAAAACGATGGAGCCATATAAAAAATCATCAAGGAAAAAACTTATTATCATACATGCAATTTATTTAAAAGCAGTTAGCTAAAAATATTTATATTTTGTTAACAAATAAAAATAAAGCAGTCATAAACATGTATTATTTTTGTGGCATCAAATAAATTATGGAACAAATAAATTCAACATTTGACCAGCAACCTTTTACAGTATCCAAGATATTGGCAAAAGTACCTGATATTGAAAAGATTATTTCAAAACCTAAGCAACAACCCATCAATCAAGAATCAGAATCTTGAATTTCTGGGATTAATGAATTAGCAAAGTTTTTAAAAGTATTAATGCCTATCGCTCAAAGGGAAAAAAGCGATAAGGCTCCCTATTCCCAAGTCGAGCGTACAATTATTAATGACAAAGCCAAAACGCTCATCTTAAAATACAAGTAAAAATTTTAAACTTAAATTATAATAATATGGTAAATAAAATTTCAATTTTTCGGGCTCCAATCAAAAATACTGTTCCTTCAGTAAATGTGAGCCTTGCCGACGTCTTCAAAGTTTTAAGGTCGGGAAAGTATAAAAATGTAACTGCTGAACTTCGGTCGAAAACTAATAAGGCAGGGCGAGACTTATGAAAACAAAATAAGCTAGATTACGCAACTTTTTCGGGAACATTCACGAAAAGAGAAAACACAGGTTTGATACAGCATTCAAATTACTTCTGTGTCGATATAGATCATGTTGGCGACAAAGATGCTATAGAAGCAATGAAACAGAGAGTATTAAAAGTTTACAAACCCGCATTAATGTTTGTTAGCCCTTCGGGCGATGGGCTTAAGATTGTGTATCAGATTGACACAGGGCAAGCCAGCCATGAACAATTTTTCTCAGCCTTTCAAACCTTTTTCAGAAATGAATTTAACATTGAAATTGATGAGAAATGTAAAGACGTGAGTAGGGCATGCTTCCTCTGCTATGACCCTGAATGCTTCATGTCAGAAGCTCCAACTATAATGGACAAAACCTTTATTAATACATTCTCGCCTGTGCAACCCCGTAATGAAACACCAGGAGCAATTATTAATCAACAACCAATTATTGAAAAATGATACTGATGGACTTTGGCAGTTATTCACCTATGGGGAGTTGAATGGTGATATTTAGGCAATAACGAAAAAAGCGGTTACAAAAAAAGTAACCGGAAAGGATTAGAGAAAGGGGCGTCAATTTTCCCCCTTACTCCTTATGTTAAGAAATGTTTTGTACCCCAAATTTGTAACCGATGTATGATAATTTAGAGTTGACAATAACCAAAGAGCAAAGCCCAGGAACTGATTTTTTGCAGACCATTCCCCAGCATTTAAGCATAGTTTCAAATCATGGAGCAAATCAGTTTGGGGAGTATGTTACCGGATATTTAGACAGCCTGAAAGTAAGCATATCAGACAGCAGAGTAAAAATTTATGATTGTAGCCTTTGCAAATACTATTTTGGGGATAATTTTAAAACATTAACCAGAGGGGATACAAAGCTGGCAATTGATAAAATAAGTGATAGTTTGCATTTACCTTTTCACCTTGCCAACGTTACCCGGATTGACTTTGCTAATAACCTCATCATGCAATATGATGAAAAGATTTATTATCCTTATTTGGGAGAGGCTCGATATTACAGCCGATTGGAGCAAAACAATGGACTGTATTATAATAATCAGTTAAGGCAATTGGTGTTTTATGGCAAAGAGCATGAACAAAGGATAAAAAGGCAACCAATACCGGAACTGTATAAAGGCAGAAATGTATTAAGGTATGAACTGAGGTTTAGAAAGCAATTAAGAAAGCAACTAAACCAAACTGAAATTACAGCCGGGTTACTTTATGATGAGGTTTTTTATGGCGACCTTGTTGCCCGATGGAAAAATGAATATTTAGCAATACAAAAAATTAACTCAAAACTTAACAGTATGAAACCGACAGGAAGCAAAAAGAAACTTGTTGAAGATTTGGCACTGTATACCATTTTAGGGCTGGGACAGCCCCAAGTATTAAATACAATAAAAGAGTGACAGGAAAGGGGAAATATAAGTAAAAAACAGGCTTATGATTTAAGAACGGTCATAAAGCATTTGAGTAAAACTCCAATTGATGAAAAGGGTAATGATTTAATAAATGAACTTAATCAGAAAATCATAGAGGCTGCCCGGTATTGGTAACTTCTTATGGTAAGAAGTGTTTTGTACCCCGTTTTTGTAACAGAGTATTATCAAAAATATAAATTGAAAATTAGAATTTTTAATTCTCAGATTAGTTGGTATGTGCTGTATTACAACTTATTACGATAAGCATTTCTGTCATTATCATTTCATGTTATTGATATAGAATGCAATATATGCATTTTGAATGTTAATTACTGAATAGAATTGATAGAATTTGACTGACTTTTTTAAAAATTAGGGGGTATCTCCCCTAATTTTGATGTAATGGAAACATCAAAAGAGTGGTAATTAAGCATCAATTTTCCTTGGTCTTTTCATTGTTTTCCTGAAACTTTTTGGACAATAAAAACGATAGCACAGTAGCACACTGCAAAAATCCGAAATATCGCCACATCAAAGGCTTCGGAATCTATTTTTTTATATTTGGCGAAGAAGAAGCTTATAATGGGAAAAGTCGAATATCCTTAGTGGACACACAACAAAGAAGTTGAAGCAATATTTCGGGGCAACAAGAGTCAAGAGTGAAAATACGGTGATTCCAATAGAAGATACAGTGAAATTGTCAGAGAATTTTGCAACTATCCGGGAATAAAATTAGGAGCTATCAACGGCCTCATTAAGGTATTAAAACTAAATTTTTGCAAGTTGTAACAACTTGCAACCCGATAAATTAGGTTTATTAAAACATTGTTTATGTTAAGTTTTAGCCTTCAAAGCAACCTTCGGACGGCAGTAATAAAAAATTTAAAAAAAACAATGTAAAATGTGAATACTTAATTAAAAAAATATATAGTTTTGTTTCGATCTTTTTTTGAAAGGAAATTAAGGAAGAAAAAAAGAAGATCTGATTGAGAAAAATAATTTTAACCGGAACATTTTTGGTTAAAAAAAGCTTCCCCCTGTGGAGGCATAACTACAATCAACTACGAAATTAAATTAAGTATAAACCAAAAAAGGAGGAAGCACTGCAAAGATACACAAAATTATAGAACCGCAAAGTATACTGCGATAGCAGAATACTATTTACCATCCACATGTTAGTCGTTTATTTTCTCAAAAGAAGACGGGAGTAGGCTTACCAGACCTTATGGGTAGAGATCACAAAATAAATTTATAAAAATCATAATTATTTAATTATGCACAACGATGAAACGAAAAACACACTTAGCCATAACAGTTATAATATTCTGTATATGGATGCCTTGCCTCCGCGCCCAGGTACTGCCTCAGGATTCCATTGCTCTGGTGGCTTTTTATAATAACACTGGAGGGACGGACTAATCACTCAGGATGGCTTACCGGACCAGTGAGTACATGGTATGGAGTAACGGTGGAAGGGAATAGTAAAAAAATAAAAGCGTCCTTAATTAAACTATTATAAAATTAATAAAAATGTAAAACAATCATCATGAAAAAACTTCTACTTCTTTGTCTGCTCACCGGCATCGTTTGCCTGGGCTATTCACAGAAAAAAAGGGTTACCCTGCCGGCTTCCCTTAAAAACAAAACCGTTAACTTTTCGCAGGTAAAAGCTACAACATCTGCCACTCATTCCAAATCCTCAACGGCTCTTCCGGCAAACGCCAAGGCTTCGCGTTCGGTGGATGAAGAGCAAATCGGGCAGACCACTTACGACCTCCAGTCGAAGTCGTGTACACCCTATGGGCGCTACTTTTTTTATGACGACGGAACCATGGGTGCTGTCTGGACAAAATCCGTTAACTCCACAACCTTAGGTACCGGTTATAGTTATTTCGACGGTACATCGTGGCAGGCGTCAGGCGACGTAGGTACAATCAATGCCGGATGGCCAAGTTATGCCGCTTTGGGAGCCAACGGCGAAATCATCGCTGCCCACCGCAGCGCCACGCAACCGCTGGTGATAAGTACACGCAGCGCCAAGGGAAGCGGCGACTGGACACAAACTACGTTCAACGGTCCCGACGGCCATCAGCTAATGTACCCGCGATTAGTTACCGGCGGAAACGATCATAATATCGTTCATCTTTTTGCCTTGACGGCTCCGGTTGCCGAAGGCGGCACGCCCTACCAGGGACAGGACGGCGCTTTAGTCTATTCCCGTTCCACCAATGGTGGCACCACCTGGACACAAGGCAACGTTATCCTCAACGGTATGGGTTCAGCCGACTACGTTAACTTCCATCCCGATAAATATTCCTGGGTGGAACCAAAAGGAGACAACTTAGCTTTTATCGTTTGTGATAACCAGAATGATTTGTTTGTGATGAGATCTGCCGATGCCGGAGCTACCTGGCAGAAGACGGTGATTTGGGAACATCCATATCCGCATTGGAATGGAATCTCTGCCGCCGATTCTTTTTATTGTCCCGACGGTTCGGCTCATGGTGTGTTCGACAACGATGGTCTGCTGCACGTGGCTTTCGGGCTAACCCGCCTGGGTTCCGATGGAACTACCATTCAATATTTCCCCTGGGTGGATGGGATTGCCTACTGGAACGAAAATTATCCTACATGGACGGGCGGAACTCATTATGAACAATGCTACTGCCTTGATCCCAACACCCTTGAAGAACAAGGCAGCCTTATTGCCTGGATGCAGGATATCAATGGTAACGGACAATTGGACATCGTGGGGTTACCCGATTCCTACAATCATTTAGGACCTACCAGTATGCCACAGTTAGTTGTAAATAATTACAACTGTATATTTCTGATATATTCCGGAATTACTGAAACGTTTGATAACGGCGCGCTGAACTATCGTCATATCTGGGGAACATCCAGTTGTGATAACTGGCAACATACCTTTAGTGATTTCATGGATCTTACCGGCGATGTTCTCCATGCCTATGATGAATGTGTTTTCCCCTCCATTGCCACAAAAGTTGATGAAAATATTCATTGTATCTACCAGGCCGATAATGAACCAGGATTGTCAGGTACACCTGGCGATAATTCCATCCGGAATCTTTCTGCTTTTATCGACTTCTACCCGCCTGAAATTTCCATCTACGGTAAAGTTACCTATCCCTCTTCGTCCAATACTCCCCTCGCAGGAATAAATATCGAGCTTAGAAACGATCAGGGAGTTGTGGTTGAAAGTACTACTACAGATTCCGAAGGGAATTATTACTTTTCGTGGGATATTCCCGGCAATTATACGCTTACACCATATACAACTAAACCCTGGGGCGGAGTAACGGCAGCAGATATATTGCTTTATAGAAAGCACATCGCCGGTATAGCTCCCTTAACCGGTATTTTCTTAGCTTCGGGCGATGTAAACGCTTCGGGTAGCCTTACGGCAGGGGATGTCCTGTTACTTAAAAAACGTATTGCCCATATCATCTCCGAATTTGCTGTCGGCGACTGGTTGTTTGACAATACAACGATAAATTATAATGGATGTATTTTCCTTTATAATTTCAGCGGGATTTGCTATGGCGATGCCAATGCTTCATATATTCCAGTATCACTCAAATAAAAATTTTAATAAATTAATTTAAAAATATTAACTATGAAATACATATGAATAATTAAATTACCAACAATAAATGGTAATAATGCTTAATCATGGTGTATTCCATCTGACCTTTAAAAAAACATATTATTAATAGACAAAAAAACTTATAAAATTTTAATTTAACACACCATGAAAAAAATATTCTTTTTGACTATACTGCTTTTTGCAGCGTTGTTCAGTTTTGCCGATTATACTGGCACTGTAACAACAAGCCAGAGCGATCTGAGTTTTTCAACAAACAACGGTTACAATGTTGTTTCGCTGAAAAATGGATTTTATACCGAAGAAATCGGTGCACCTCAGTTACCGGTAAAAATTCTGAGTTTTTTAATTCCTGCTGATAAGAAAGTAGGTAGCATAACAATCAACAGCACAACTATTCAGCAATTGTCAGGTACGTATAATATTTATCCGGCACAAACGCCTATACCTACGAACATGTCACCAAATTTAATGGATTTTGATGATCCGAATTCTGATATTTATAATTCCAATGATCCGTATCCTGGTGAACGATTTGAAATAACTGAAGATGGTTACCCTATGGGTTATCATGTTGTTACCATTAAATTTTATCCTGTTGAGTACATCCCTGCGAGTAAAATATTAAAGCTTTATACAAGTATTAATTTTACGATTGTTTATGAAAACAATACAGAAGATGTTTTATTACCGGACAGGCAGAGTAAATACTCGAATGATTTATCGAAAGGGTATATAAAAAATATGGTTGAAAATCCCAGAGATTTGAGTTTTGTAACCGGAGGTGCAAGAGAGGTTGTAAGCAATGGTACGGCTACATCAAACATAAAGGGAATACCCCCAGCCAGCCTCACTATTCCCGATTATATTATAATTACAAGTAGTGATTTAGCAAGCAGTTTTCAACCGTTGGCTGACTGGAAAACCCAAAAAGGAGTTTATTCCTTGATAGTTACAACAGAAGATATTTATAGTAATTATTCGGGTTATGACAATGCGGAGAAAATAAGGAATTACCTTAAAGATGTTTATGTAAACTTCGGAAGTTCATATGTTCTACTCGGTGGCGATATTGATATTGTTCCGACAAGATTTACGCCAATAGGTTCAGACATTTTCGAAACGAACTTCTATTATGCAACAGTACAAGGAAACTGGAATGCTGATAGAGATACTATATTTGGTGAAAATCTTGACTATCCATGTTTGTTGCCGGTATTCTATGTTGGAAGAGCTCCTATACATAATACAGAAGAAGTGGCTCATTTTATTAATAAAATTAAAAAATATGAAACACTTGATAGTACGTCAAATAAAAATTATGTCAAGAATTTATCATTTTGGGCGGGAGATAATTGGGATTTTGTATCTCCACCTAATCAGGGCGGGCACTGTACTTATCAATTTCGCCCTTATGAAACATTGGACATAATTGATGATCCATCCAATGGAGGTTATTTAGACCCAGCATATTTTCATGTTTTAAAACTTTATGATGCCTATCATTATTCAGTTCCTCATGGTAATGCGCAAATTAATTATGAAAATGTAATGCATTCAATGAATACTGGATGGGAGCATTTTGGACAAGAATATGGTAATATACATTTAATTTTTCATGAAGACCATTCGGGTAATGGTAGTATGGGAACTTCTGATTGTTATTTAGATCAACATATTTCTATAGAAGATGTAAATTCTTTAACTAATATGACCAATGGAAAATATTACCCACAAATATTATATTCGGAAGGTTGTAATGCAAATCGATTTTCTCTTGATGCCATTTCCGAACATTTTATCAATAATCCCAACGGTGGAGGGGTAGCATTTATTGGTAATTCTTCTGAGGGTTCTTGGGGTGGAGAGTCTTATTTTAAAAACTTTTTTTGTAAAGCACTTTATGATATGACTAAACCTGATCCATGGGAAAATATAAATTATCATATTGGTTATGCAAATCAATATTCAGCAGTAACTGCTCAAAGATTAAAAAATCGAAATTTGCTTGGAGATCCGGAAATGATGGTATGGACAGACGCCCCTCAGAATTTAACCGTATCAAATTTGAATTACTCAAGCGCAAATAAGCAAATAATAGGTACTATTTCAGGACTGACCTTTACTGCAACTTCACAAGTGATTGTAACGGTATGTGTGTGGAAAGGGAATGAAATATATAGCACAAAAGACATTGCTGCCACAACAGCCAGTATATCATTTACATTTGATAATATTCTTGCTGATACTCCCGGGAACATAATTGTAACCGTTATAGCACACAATTATGTTCCCAAAGTAGATACTATTAATGTGCCATCTATAACTGGAGCCCATCCGTATATGACAAGTTATACTATTAATGATAGTGGTGCGAACGGAAATAATGACCAGCAAGCCGACGCTGGAGAAACTATTGCCTTGCCAGTTACTCTCACGAATTCAGGTAATACATCTGCTTCAAATGTTACCGCAACATTAAGCTGGACAGCAAAAAAATATCAAACGCAAACCGGTACTAATGCTACCATTACAATAAGTACCGCATCATCTAATTTTGGAACTATTGCTGCCGGTGGAACCGGAAATAATAATAGTAGCCCTTTTATTTTTACAATAAACAAAAAAGCCTTTGATATTGATAACATTCCAAGACTATTAGCACAATATATAAATTTTACATTAAAAATTTATGTAAATGGAGTTGAAAATTCTTCGAAGTTAGTTGAATTGCAGATCATAGAACCCAATATAGTCAAAGGTGAAAGTTCGGTGACAGGGACATTGGCGGCCAATAGTTCGAATCAGTTAACAATAAGGTTATATAATAATGGTCTTTCGCAGGTGACAGGACTTACAGCTATATTGTCAACTAAAGATCCATTGAACATTACGATAACTAATGGGAGCAGTACCTATCCCAATATTAATGGGGTAAATACAACAACAAGTAGTTGTATAAATACGAGTACTTTTAATTTTAATGTAGGAAGCAATGGATATACTAATAATGAAAAATTTGATTTAACCGTAACCAACGTACATGGTAAAATATGGAATTTTAATGATTTTATTTTATCTAAGCAACTAATTGTGAATGCAAGCAATTCGAAAATTAATCATATTGGACATTTGAAATCAATTAATTTAGATTGGGAAGTTTCCTTAACAACCTCAGTGTCAATTAAAGGATATAATTTATACAGAAGTACGAGTCAGGATGGTTCTTATGCAAAAGTTAATAATCAATTGATTAATTACAAAGCATATATTGATGAGGGGTTACAAAGTCTCGCGGGTTATTATTATAAACTTACGGCAGTTGATGCAAATGGTAATGAAAGCGATTATTATCCATCATCTGGGTATTTTGCATTTACTTTTCCGGAATCACATACCGGATGGCCTATTACTCCAACGTCATCAATCAATTTGGGTAATAGAGCTGATGGTTCGCCGACCGTTTGGGATGTTGATGGTGATGGTAAAAAAGAAATATTTTTTACAACGGGAAGTGCAGATAATATATATGGTGGCGTATGGGCGTTTAAGGAAGACGGGTCAAGATGGTTTTCAATAGATCCTAATAATATTGGTGGATTTATAAATCTTGGGTGCTACAATATTGCAACTCCTGCATTAGGAGATATGGACGATGACGGAATAGCGGAAATGGGGATAACTACTAATAATGTACCTAATTCACCTAACAGTCAAAAGTTTTTAGTTTACGAACCAACGGTGGATATCAATCCGGAAGATCAGTTACCAGATATGAAATATAGTATTCCAGTTGGTGAAAATATCGTTAAAGGGAACGTATTTTCGGATATTAACAATGACGGAAAATTAGAGAGTTTGTTAGCTACTCAATTGGGAGGAGTAAAAATATATACTTATAATGGATTACCTTATAGTAATTGGACTAACACAACAGGGTATGTTTGCGGATATAGTATGCCGGTAGCTTTTGACTTTGATAATAATAATGAAAAGGAAATTATTTTTGGTACGAGCGCATCTGTCGATCCTAATTTTTCAAAAGCCGCAGGAATTTACATATTTAAAGAGGATGGTAGTAACTATAATTCGACAAATCCTGTTTATATAGCCCCATCAGGGTGGAGAACAGATTTTCCGCCTGTAATTGCGGATTTAGATAATGATGGAACATTTGAAATAATTTTTATTTGTGCAAAAGATAAGGAAGCCCATATTTATGCCATGAAACCAGATGGTGCCTTTTTAAATGGTTGGAATCCCAATGGGAGTTATCCGAGTTTTACTCTCCATTATTCTGTTTCCGATGATTTATTTTCTGCTCAGTATTGTCCATCGTTTTCTATTGGCGATATTGATAAAGATGGTTTTTCCGAAGTCGTATGTGGGGATAGTGGCCACTTGTATGTATGGAATAAAAATGGTGGTAACTACATTGTTAACATACCGATAGATAATTATTTTCCTCAATCGGAAAATGCACCAATTATCGCAGATATTGATAATGACAATAGTGATCTGGAAATAATTGTCACCAATACAATTATTGGAAACAATGCTTATGCATTTAAAATTAAAGAAGAAAATGGTAGTTATACAGTTCAATCTATTCTAAATTTTCACATTTCTACCGATAAAATTTATAATACGCCATGCGTTGATGACATAAATAATGATGGAAAGAATGAGTTAATCATTACTACACCTACAAAGTTTTATGTATGGAATACACAGGGTGATGCAAGCAATAATATTTATGGTTGGCTTTGTTACAGGCATGATGCTCAAAATACGGGTGTTTATATTAACAAATGTCAATTTTCGTCATCACTTTATGAAATTGGTTCATCATATCCTGCAATTACAACATGGTATGATGATAAGACACTAAATCAAAGTATTGATATTAAACCAAATAAGACACTAGTCATAAAGGGGACTGTAAAATTACAGAAAGATTGTAAGATTATCGTAGAACCCGGAGCTAAATTAACATTAGATGGTTGTCAATTAACTAATTCAGAATGTAGCAACGATCTATGGCAAGGCATCGAAGTTTGGGGCAATTCAAACCAAAGCCAGTTACCCAATTCCAATCAGGGAATAGTTGAACTGATCAATGGCGCTACTATAGAGAACGCACAGGTTGCCATAAAAGCCTACAAACCCAATCCTTCAGGAACATCGGGTAGTTATATCGCTGGATATAATGGCGGTATTATCCATGCAACAGGCGCTATCTTTAAAAACAATAAAACAGCTATTGAGTATATGCCTTATAGTTATACTAACCATGGTTATTTTACCCAATGCAATTTCATTACGGATAATGCTTTAAACGGCACTAATAATCCCGACTATTTTGTAAAATTTAATGGAATTAATGGAATATCTATCAAAGGGTGTTCATTCTTAAATACCCGTCCCGATAATGCTTGTAGTGTACAAAACCGCGGTAGTGGTATCTATGGATCAAACTCATCATTCAGGGTGGATGAACAATGCCTGGATAACTCTACTCCCTGCAACAACAGTCAACGCTCTGTTTTCGGCAGGTTATATTATGGAATATATGGTTTTTACGGAATAGGAACAATAGCAGGAGGTGTTATATCGATAGACAACAGTAACATTAACTGCCAGCGTGGTATTTACCTGAGTAGTTCGACAGGTGCCGAAGTACTTTCCAATAATATTACGACAACGGATGCAGGTTCGGGTACAGGACTTCCGGAAGATACCTATGGTTTATATCTTAACGGGTCAACAGGATACCATGTGGAGGCCAATGCTTTTGCAAGAACATTGGCAGGTTATCCTAATTATGGTATTATTGTTAATAACTCGGGTACTGTCAATAATTCGATTTACAATAATACTTTTTCGGGTCTTAGCAAGGGTATTCAATCTCAGGGAATCAACCGTGGAGGTACTTCAACCGGTTTGTGTATTACATGTAATGACTTTACTAATTGTACTTATGATATAAATGTACAGGGAACTGTTTCTACCAATGGTATTGCTTATTATCAAGGAACAGCTTCTTCTCCTGCCGGAAATACTTTTTCTACTTCCGCTACCTATTCAATATATAGTGGGCCAAACAGTATAATATATTACCATCATAGAAAGGCATCAACGCCATTGAAAGTTGTTCCATCCCCTGTTTTTAATGTTTCTAATTCCAATACTTCTTATAATTATGTTAAAGTGACCAGTTGCCCTTCATTGATCAATAACGGGGGCAGTACGGATAATTTAAGCCTAATGAATGCTGCGGAAAATAATGCAGCTACTACAGAGACCCAGCTTACAACTTTGGTGGATGGTGGAAATACTGCAGCACTTACGACGGAAGTGGCAACCAGTACACCATCGGAGGCCATAGAGACCCGTGATGAACTGCTTACCGTATCGCCATACCTGAGTAATGATGTAATGAAAACTGCTGTTGAAAAAGAGGATGTGTTGACCAATGCTATGATACGCGATGTGCTGGTTGCCAATCCGCAATCGGCCAAATCGGATCAGGTACTGGAAGCCGTGGACAACCGTGTAAATCCTATGCCTGATTATATGATAGATCAGATTTTGGAAGGACAAAACACCACAGGAGCCAAGGAAAACCTGGAAGCTCAGTTGAGCGTTTGGCAACACGAACGTAACCGTGCCTTCTTTAACCTCTACCGCAACTATGCTTCTCCCGAAACAAGCGACAGCCTGATGCTTTTGCTGGATGGAGAACCCAGTCTGGAAGCAAGGTATATAAAGGCGGAAGCCTTTGTTGCCAAAGGAGAAATTGGCAACGCCATTACGGTATTAAATGCCATTCCGTCTGACTTTACCTTAAATGATGCTCAACTGTCAGAATACAATGCATGGATAGACTATGCAGGAATACTGCAAACTATTGCCACCAGAGGCGGTAATACGCTTTGGCCTGATTCGACGGAAACAAACAGCCTGATGACTCTTGCCCAAAACGACAACTTAGTTGCCGGAGCATATGCCCGCGACCTGTTGATTGCTGCCGGTAAGCTTGCCTATGAGGAACCTATCCTGAACGATGATGGATTGAAGACGGAGATTGCCCGGAAGGAGCATAAAGGATTAAGTGCAACTGAAAAAACACTTAACCTGTTCCCCAATCCGGCTAAACATTATGTAACCATAGCATACAGCTTAGAAGAAGAGCCGGCAAATGCCACCATTATGATGACAGATGCCACCGGAAGAATGGTGAAACAGTTGCAGATTTCAGCAAAGAAGGATCAGGTAATTCTTCCGCTGAGCGATATGCAACCGGGCACTTATATCATCCAGCTATTCCTAAGCAATAAGGCTATTGCTTCAGAAAAGCTGAGCATTGCCCAATAATTTTAATTATCTTTACGCCGGAGAAAATACGTTCTCCGGCGTATTTTAAATCGCACACTATGAATAATACAATACGTATAGCAATAATAGCAACAGTTTTTTCTGTTTTTCCGTTATCCAAAACCTTTGCCCAGCTTTGGCCTAAGACTTATCAGGGGATTTATGATAATGTGTATGCCCGGGATATGATAGAGTCCTATGATAAGGGCTATTTATTGCTTTCAGATATTTCAGAAAGTTTATACAGTTCTTATTCTGCCTATATTTGGGTAACCAAGACCGACATCAACGGAAATATTTTATGGGATAAAAAAATAGGAACTGGTCTGTATGGAATAGGAAGTAGCAGTTTTAAGCAAACACAGGACGGAGGATTAATAATTGCCGGTTCAAGACAGAATAGCGGATCGAACGACTGGGATTATGATCCCTGTATTATCAAGATGAATGCCTGTGGTGAAATTGAATGGGCTAAATGGTTTCCTGTTCAGGGTACTCTAAATCAAAGTTACGATGTGATACAAACTCCGGAAGGGAACTATGATCTTATGGTTCTCTATTATACTTATAATCCATTTGATGATAAACGGATTTTCATTATCCGGCTTGATCCGGAAGGGAATACCTTAGCCACCAAAACCTTTATAAAGAGTGACCCTAAAATTCATAACGATGACGGCATTAGTTTACTTTCGCTTAGTAATGGAACGGCATTAATTACAGGATATGCTGATTATCCCGATCCGGAAGATTCTCTACGTTGGTTCAGCCGTTCCTATTTTATTAATTACGGCCAGAATCTGACTACTAACTGGGATATCGTATGGGGTATAAAAAAATATCATTACTCGGATGCATCTCGTTCGGTACAAAGCAGTAGCGGAATGATCTATACGGCAGCAAGGCATACAAGGAACGAAACAGGGTACCCGGATTCTCCTTGTATATTAAAATTGTCTCCTTCAGGAGAACCCTTAATGGCTAAAGATTTGATACCAGATTCTCCGTTGGGTATTGCTACTACAGTTGATTTTTTAAATGACACTACGATAATTTTAGCTGCAGGTTGGGGAAATAATAGTCAATGTCAAGAGGGTATTTTCATTACAGATACTTTAGGAAATGTATTAAAACAAAAGTCGCTTTTTACTAATTTTTACACCTTTTGGGGTTCGTGTGTAACGTATGATAAGAAATATTTATGTTTTGGCAGTTTTGAAGTACCGGAAGGTTTTATACCCTACTTATTTAAACTTACCCCGGATTTAGAGAACGATACCCTTAACCCTGCCATATTTACCTACGATTCCCTGTGTGGTCATCCCATCACCTCCTCGGTCATTGATCCCCAGTGGGACATTATCGTTGGAATAGACGAACCGGAAAAGAATACGGAAGCCCAACAATTCCTGCTTTCGCCTAATCCTGCAACCGATAATGTTACCATCACCCTGCCGCAGTATACGGTAGAGGAAACCCAAACCGGAGGCTTTACGGTTGTTACGGCTACCTACCGCTACAACGACAAGCCGGAACTGGAAATCTACGACCTCAACGGCAGGCTTCAGCTCAGCCGTACGTTGCAGAAAGATGAAAAGCAATTAACGCTTAACATTTCTTCGTTACCCGCCGGGGTATATATGGTGCGTCTGGTGGCAGATAAGAAACAGGTGGCGGAGACGAAATTGGTTGTGGTAAAATAAGAAAAAAGCTGGTTATAAAAACCATTACTTTTGTCTATTATTCTTCATTTTCATTTAAAGAAAGCATGATCCTTAAGCCGGATTGCATTTTGTTCCTGCTTAACACGGATGTATTTCATAAAACTTTTAACTGTCCGGTGGCCACTGAATCCCATGATAGCAATGGCATCAATACCCGCCAGGTACATGTTAGTACAGCCGGAACGTCTTGCCGTATGAGTAGTGATTAGTTCCCACTTTTTGAATGTTTCGGTAACGCGCATTCCTCCTTTGGTCATGGTAATAGCAACATCATCGTCAATCCCAGCCAGCCTTCCAAGTTCTTTTAAACTATCGTTTAATTTCTGATTAGTTACCGGACGGGGAAGTTGGTTATTCCGTCGCTCTAAAATTTCCCTGATTACATGGTGCATCGGGATGACAACCTTAGTACCGGTTTTTTCCGTTCGCTTGGAAATAAAATCATCGGTTGACTTAAGTCCATCTATGTCGCCGTAATCCGAAAACCTCATAGCCGTGAACGCACCTATCAGAAATCGATCCCGTGCATCCGTTAAACTTTCAATCTTCCGATGAAGGTTTCCTTTAACTTTGAGTATGTCGTTGCCACAGCTCGCCAAAATGAGTTTCTCGTCAATAACCAGCCTGTTCATTTGTATAAGTTCGTCAACGGTTAAATAAATGGCGTCGGTTTCCTCGTCCACAGTTTTGAATTTCTTTGAAAGATATTCAGTATTATTGTTTAGATGATCCTCGGCAGCAGCATTTAGGAAAACTTTAATATTTTTTATCAGATCACCAAAATAGTTAACAGAATAGCCCTGTTGATTCATCCATTTTTGAAAGCTGTTATAAAATTTCATGTCTATATCCTCGAATCGAAGTTTCTTCTTTCCTTCGTATCGTTTCAGCAGGTTTAGTGTTGTAACATACCTTTTCAAGGTATTTGGTTTTCGCTCAACGTCTTTTATAAATTGTTCGATATAATCGGTGAAATATAGCATCTCGGATTCCGGTTCAGCAAAGCCAGCATCTTTTTTCTTCTGACTTAGCAACTCTTCCACCTTTGCCCTGAATGCTTTGTTATCCGGTATAACAAGTTCACGATTAAAATAATTGAGAGCATCATTTAATAGTTTTTCCCACTCATCCAACTGCTCGTTAATAGATTTTGCTTCGAGATACTCTCTTTGAAGCCGGCAGCGATAGGTATTAGGGTTCCAGTATAGCGTTTTTACTTTATCAACCGTGTAAATTTTATAACGCTGCCCTTTATTCCGAATAATTGCAACAATGGAAGTTTGTTCAGAATTTTTGTCCTTTAAAAAAAATTTGATTTGCATACCCTGAATTTTTCTACAAAGATAAAACAAAAATAATAGGGGAACGCACAGGGGAACGAATAAATGGTACAAAAGGAAAATAATGGTACCAATGAAAAATAAATAGTGCTGATAATCAATAAAAGTAGGACAAAAAGGAAGTTATTGAACCAATATCGGCAGTCCGGCTCCGGGTACAAAAAGCTCCATCATTTATGGGGCTTTTTTTATGCCATAAAAGACCGACTCTCTAAACGTAAGAAATCAAATCTCAGCATTTTTTCACCGTAAAGGTGCGATAACCTACCGTTGAGGTGAAATTTCCACCGTAGAGGTGGATCAGATCACCGCTGAGGTGAAACAATTCACCGTGGAAGTGGAATTTCCACCGTAGAGGTGGAGTAATTCACCATGGCGGTGCGATGTCGCAATTTCACGGCGAAATATTCTTTATCCAGACCCAAAAATTTGTTCTAAGAACAACCTTTTGGTTCTTTTAGAACCGGCGTTCCTTCTTTTAGAAGCAATTTTGGGTCTTTTAGCAGGAATGATTCCTCTTTTTGAGGGAACATTGGATCTTTTGGAAGGAACGATCTCTCTTTTTCAGGGAATATTCTTTCTTTTTCAGGGAATGTTCCTTCCCGGAGAACCATTAATCCCTCTTTGAGAAGGAACATTGGTTCTAAAAGAGCCAACGCCGACTCTTTCAGAAGGAAATTCCTTCTTTTAACACCAATCCATAAAAAAAGACCACCCTTGCGGAGTGGCCTTTTTCAAAAATGTGTGTTTTCTTATTTATAGAGCCTTGATTTCGGCAATCAGTTTTTGTAAGGTAGCTTTGGCATCGCCAAAGAGCATACGGTTTTTCGGATGATAGAAAAGGTCGTTTTCGATAGCTGCATAACCTTTTGCCATCGAACGTTTCATCACGATGATGTTTTTGGCTTCCCATGCTTTGATAACGGGCATGCCATAAATCGGGCTGGCGGGATCATTTTCAGCGGCGGGATTCACCACGTCATTGGCGCCAATCACCATTACTACATCGGTATTACCGATTTCGTTGTTAACGTCATCCATTTCCACGAGTTTTTCGTAAGGAACATCGGCTTCGGCAAGCAGAACGTTCATGTGTCCGGGCATACGTCCGGCAACGGGATGGATACCATATTTTACTTCTACACCTTTGCTTTCGAGCAATACATCCAGTTCGTGGCACAGATGCTGAGCCTGAGCAACAGCAAGTCCGTAACCGGGGATAATATACACTTTTTGTGAGTAACTGAGCAGGATGGAAGCATCGCTAAGGGAAATTTCCTTCACGGTTTTGTCGCCTGAAGTAGCAGCACCGGCAGCGCTTCCGCCAAAGGCGCCAATGATTACATTGAGCAGCGAACGGTTCATGGCTTTACACATCAGTATGGTAAGGATGGTTCCCGATGATCCTACAAGGATACCACCGGTAAGCATGGCCTGGTTGTTGTAAAGAAAACCGCCCATGGCAGCAGCCACACCAGTAAAGGAGTTTAGCAGGGAGATTACAACCGGCATATCGGCTCCACCGATAGGCATTACAAAAGTAACACCATAGATGAGTGCAGCGGCAGCAAACAGATAAATAACAAGGTTGTTATCTGCAACCGGAGTAAGCGTCATGATGAGCACCAGAGCAATCAGCAAAACTGCAAGAAAACTAAGGTTGATAACCCGTAAAACAGGATGTTTGATATCGCCGATACGGCCATCCAGTTTAGCGAAAGCGATCATACTACCAGCAAAAGAAACACCACCGATCATCAGTCCGAGGAGGATGGCAATGGCTTCGCCGTTAAACATATTGGAAACACCTTCTGCGGCCAGCATGTTTTGCATCTTTGGGAATTCCATCAGGGAAATCAAAGCGGCACAGGCGCCACCCATTCCGTTAAACAGGGAAACCATCTGAGGCATAGCCGTCATTTTCACTTTGCGTGCTGCATACCAGCCAACAATAGTTCCAATAGCTAACGCACCTAAAATCCAGGGTATATTTCCAATATTTTCTCCATTTATTTTATGAAAAAGAATAGTAAAGAGGATGGCGGCAATCATACCGGCAGCAGCCCAAAGGTTACCGCTACGTGCGGTATCGGGATGGCTTAGTTTTTTTAAACCAAGAATAAATAAAATAGAAGCAATAATATAAGAAATTTCAAGTATAGAAATTTCGGACGAAAATTGAATGACTTTTTGAATTGTATCCATAGCTTTGCTTATTTATTAGGTTTCTTTTTCTTGAACATTTCGAGCATACGGTCGGTAACAACAAAACCACCGACTACGTTAAGCGTTCCTAAAATAACGGCAATAAAGCCAAGCACCATCGGTAAGGTATCTTTGGCATGACCCATCACAACGATGGCTCCAATGATTACAACCCCGTGAATTGCATTGGCACCCGACATCAGCGGAGTGTGCAAAACGGCCGGCACGTGCGATATAACTTCAATTCCAAGGAATACCGACAAGATGATGATAAAGATCAAGTCTTTGTATTCGAGGAAAAATTTTAATACATCTTCCATAAAGTATGTTTTTTATTGATTAATAATTGATTTTACTCTTTCGTGAACGATTTCCTTGTTATGAGTTACGGCAGTACCTTTTACAATATCGTCGTCCCAGTTCAGATTCAGTGCACCTTCCTTGGTAACCATCAGTTTCAGGAAATTGATAACATTTTTACCAAACATCTTGCTGGCATCCGAAGGCATATCCACAGCAAAGAATGAATTACCAATAATGGTAACTCCATTCTGAACCACCGTTTTGTTGTCCTGGGTATATTCGCAGTTACCACCGGTAGAGGCAGCAATGTCAATAACCACCGAACCGGGTTTCATGGCTTCCACGGTAGCTTTTTTCAGCAGAATGGGAGCTTTTTTACCAGGAATCTGGGCGGTACAAATAATCACGTCGGATTTAACGGCATGATCGTGTACGGCTTGTGCCTGACGTTGTTTAAACTCGTCGGTTTGTTCAACGGCATAACCTCCAGCGGCTTTGTCGTCAACTGCACCTTCTACGTCAACAAATTTGGCTCCAAGTCCGATGACCTGTTCCTTAACAGCAGCACGTACATCAAATACTTCCACCACGGCACCAAGCTTACGGGCGGTAGCTACTGCCTGCAATCCGGCAACTCCGGCTCCCAGAATCAACATCTTGGAAGGAGTAATGGTTCCGGCAGCAGTCATAAACATAGGGAAGAACTTAGGCAACGTATTGGCTGCGGTAAGTACGGCCTTGTATCCGGCTACAGTAGCCATCGACGATAAAATATCCATCGCCTGGGCACGGCTTGTACGCGGAATAACATCCAGACTGAAACTGGTAATGTTTTTGGCTGCTAATTCTTTCACCAGGCCAGTGTTAAAATATGGATTCAGTACGGCAAGAAAAACTTTTCCTTCTTTCATCAGACTTTTTTCTTCGTCGGTAGGAGGATTAATCTTTACCAATACTTCCGATTGATTGATTACATTTTCTTTGGTATCTATTTTTGCTCCGGCGGCTTCGTATTCGGCATTGCTGGCATATGCGCTCAGCCCTGCATCTTTCTCAACCATCACGGTTACATTCATTTTAACCAAAGCGGCGACACTTTCGGGTAACATAGCAACCCGGCGTTCGTCTTTTGTTTCTTTTAATATTCCTAATATCATATTTTTAAAGGTTTTGTGCGGGCAAATTTAGAACAAGTAACCATATTTAACTAATAGAATTACCTTGAAAAATCTACGCATTTTTCTGAATTTTATTACGTGCATTACGTATATTTTTGATTATTTATTTTTCTTTCCCATTACCTTTTCCGAATTTATGTGTTGTTATTCAAGGAAATCTATTCAAATTATTTTTAAAATTTCAGGATCAACAATACGCGAACTTTTTGCCTCTGGGCAGGTATTTGACCGAAAAAATAATTTTAAAAAAATCAAAAATCCATCCTGGTATTCGCGGCAAAAATGTAAGATTATCCTTTTCAATACCAGAAATTTTCGACTGTTCATCAAAAACAAATTATTTTCTGATAAAAAACTTAGTAATTTTATCCCGCAGTTTCCAACTGTAAAAAAGAAATCCATCTATCTGATAATTAAATCTGAATTATAAAACCTGACTTATGAACCGTATTTTGACTGAAACCGATTTTCATTTTCCCGGACAAATAGACCTTTACCATGGAAAAGTACGTGATGTATACATGATTAACAATGAATTAATGGTGATGATTGTTACTGATCGCATTTCGGCTTTTGATGTAGTTCTTTCCCGTGGCATCCCGAACAAAGGCCAGGTTTTAAATCAGATAGCTGCTAAATTTTTAGATGCAACCGAAGACATTGTTCCCAACTGGAAAATAGCTGTTCCCGATCCTATGGTAACCATTGGCAGACTTTGCGAACCTTTTAAAGTTGAAATGGTGATTCGCGGATACCTTTCGGGGCATGCCTGGCGGGAATATAAAGAAGGCAAGCGCAGCCTTTGCGGCGAAATAATGCCTGAAGGGCTAAAAGAAAACGACAAATTTCCCACGCCACTCATCACACCAACCACCAAAGCAGTGATAGGCCACGATGAAGATATTTCAAAAGAAGAAATTATCAGGCTTGGGCTGGTCAGCGCCGAGGATTATGAACAACTCGAAAAATATACCCAGGCTCTTTTCCGCCGGGGAACGGAAATGGCTGAACAAATGGGATTAATACTGGTTGACACCAAATATGAGTTTGGTAAAGCCAACGGCAGCATTTTCCTGATTGATGAAATTCATACGCCCGATTCGTCCCGGTATTTTTATAAAGAAGGCTACGACGAACGCCAGAAGACAGGCAAACCCCAGAAACAATTATCCAAGGAATTTCTCCGTGAATGGTTGATGGAAAACGGGTTTCAGGGAAAAGATGGTCAGGCTGTTCCTTTGATGGGCGATGAATTTGTAAATTCAGTATCCGAAAGGTATATCGAACTTTACGAAGGCATTACCGGAGAAAAATTCCATAAATCGGACGAACCGAACCTGTTGGAGCGTGTAGAAAAAAACATCGGAAAATTTCTTTCAACCTATTACCGGTAAAGAATTTACTCAAATATTTTTACCAATTCTTCTAATTCGTCAGCTTTATCATTAGCTCCCGCATTTTGATACATGGCGATGAGCGTAAAAAAGATAATTTTGATAATAAACAGGTTATCGCAAGGATGAAAATAGGAAGATTGGCTTTCAATCTTAAGCTGTTTCAGATAGCGTGAAATTTCTAATTTGGTAAACACCTCCCCTTTGCTGAAGGGATTGATATAGAACAATACTTCTTTTTGTTCGTCGGTAATTTTGTTATTTTTATACGGCTCTGCAAGATAAGCAAGGATGTAATGTTCGGGCAAAGGAACACCATAAACCGGCATTTTCAGGCTTTGAGCCAGAATACTGTAAAACACACCTAAAGACAATGGATTTCCTTTTTTAGTCTCCAGTAAAACATTGAGATAAGTATTTTCGGGAGCGCTTAGTTTTTCAATATTCCCACTGAAACCAAGTATCTCATAAAAAACATGATTGAACACTTTAATTTTCTCCAGAGCCGTCAATCCATCGTTCAGTTCAAGCCAGATATCCTGTGAAATTCTGCCAATCTGACGGGTAATTTTGCTTTCGTCAGTTTCAGGAAACTGGAAACGGTTGATTAACATAAAGCCTTTCAGCAAGTCGGGCGATTCGGAGTTTTTCCATTGAATAAGTTCATGGTGAAGCGATTTATAGTGTATGGTATGAATAATCTCCTGAATACGTTGCTGAACAGTATCATCGAAGGAATTTTCCCACGAATTTTCGAGATAAGGCACCACTCCCGGGCCAAGGGAAATAATTTTATTTCTGATTTGGCTAAAAATACCATCATCAGGCTCATCCATCAGGCTGACCAGAGCTGAATATTCCGTATTTTCAGGTAAATCGGGCATTGGTAATTATTTAGTTAATCGTTGCAAAACCAGTTGAATCAAATTTTCCATCACTTTTTCATGGTCGCTGCTGAATTGTTTGATCACCCTATTGGCAATAATGGCACAAATGGTGAGCGCCTGATGCCCCAGCAATGCAGATAAACCATACAATGCAGATGTTTCCATTTCAAAATTAACTATTCTCTGACCCTCGAATTCAAAATTTTCAATTTTTTCATTCATGTCGGGATGAGCGAGTTTCAAACGGAGTTCTCTGCCCTGCGGACCATAAAACCCCGAAGCTGTCGCTGTTATTCCTTTTAACAAACCATCTCCCATTTTGTTTTCCAAAGCTTCGGAACATTTAACCACATAAGGTTTCGCCAGATTGGCATCCCAGCCGGTTTGCCGGATAAAGGCTTCGGTTAATGCTTCGTCAATAATTCCATTTTCAACCTTGTAAAAATTGAGCAAACCGTCAAGTCCCAGCCCGTGCGTTGACATCATCAACGAATCCACAGGAATATCAGCCTGTAATGCGCCGGATGTTCCCAAACGAACAATATTCAACGAGGTATGTTTTTCCTTGATCGTCCGTTCTTTCAAATCAATATTTACCAGAGCATCCAGCTCGTTGATCACAATATCAAGATTATCCGTTCCCATTCCGGTGGAAAGTACCGTGATGCGTTTATTGTTAAAAATTCCGGTATGTGTGTATATTTCACGGTTATGCGTTCGAAATTCTATCTTGTCGAAATATTTTGAAACCACAGGCACTCTTCCCGGATCGCCAACAACAATAATATCATGTGCCAGATTTTCAGGATTCAGGTTTAGATGATAAATATTCCCGTTTGGTTGCAATACTAATTCCGACTCTTTAATCTTTTCCATTATTTCCCAATCAAAGTTTTACTTTTGTAGCCTAATTAATAACGCAAAAATAAATAAAATTTTATATATAACTGAAAAAAAGAGTTATAGGTTTACACCTCAATATAATATCGTTACAAATTTTGTAAAAATTTTTCATCATGAAAACAGAACTCATTAGCATAGGCGACGAATTGCTCATCGGACAGGTGGTAAATACCAACGCTTCGTGGATGGCACAACAGCTGAATAATATCGGATTAAACGTTGTCCAGATTACCGTTACTTCCGACGACAGAGAAAATATCATCATCGCCCTTACCGAAGCGGCAAAACGTGCTGATATTATTCTTATCACAGGCGGATTGGGACCTACCAACGATGACATTACCAAACAAACGCTTTGCAATTATTTTAACACCAAGTTGATTTTCAACGAAATTGTTTTTAAAAATGTTCAGAATATTTTTAATCTCCGTGGATTTAAAGTTACCGAAGTCAACCGTAAGCAAGCCGAAGTACCCGAAAATTGTACTGTCATCCCCAATCCTAACGGCACAGCGCCCGGAATGTGGTTCGAAAAAGAAGGTAAAATATACGTTTCCATGCCTGGCGTTCCTTTCGAGATGAAACCCATGATGAGCGATTATGTTATCCCAAAGCTCACCCAACGTTTTTCGGCCGATGCCATCGTTCACAAAACCATACTCACCCAAGGAATAGGCGAATCCTTTCTTGCCGAAAAAATAAAATCATGGGAAGATGCTCTTCCATCCCACATCAAATTGGCTTACCTTCCACAGCCTGGTATCGTCCGGCTGAGACTTACCGCCAGAGGAAACAACAAACATGAACTTCAGACCGAAGTGAATTACCATTTACATCAGCTTCAGCTTTTAATTGCAGACCTCATTTATGGTTATGACGAAGATTCGCTGGAAGAAATCGTTGGAACTTTGCTGAAGGAAAAAGGACAAACCCTTGCCACTGCCGAAAGTTGCACCGGAGGATACATAGCCCACCGCATCACCAGCATAGCCGGAAGTTCCGCCTATTTTAAAGGTTCGGTGGTGGCTTATGCCAACGAAATTAAAGAAGAGATTTTGGGAGTCGCTCATGAAACATTGTTGCAATTTGGCGCTGTAAGCGAACAGACCGTAACAGAAATGGCAGATCATATTAAAAAACAATTTCATACGGATTATGCCATCGCCACCAGCGGAATAGCCGGTCCCGATGGAGGAACGGCCGAAAAACCCGTGGGAACGATTTGGATAGCCATTGCAACACCCACTAAAACCATCGCCAGACAGTTTCATTTTGGCGACGAACGTAACCGCAACATAGTCCGTACGGCAGTTACAGCCCTTAATATGCTCAGAAAGGAGTTTGCAGATTGATTTTGTAATATGATCAGGAAATTCGATTATGACTTGTTTGGTTGGGTTTTTTCACAGCATTTGCCATGATAAGTGAATAATAACTACTTTTGGAAAAAATTTCATCAAAAAAGATATCTTGAAAAAACGAATCATTTTACTTATAGGATTAGTTGGTTTTTCCATAACTCTTATGAGTTGGGGATGGGAAGGTCATAACAAAATAAATACAAATGCCGGACTATCATTTAACCAGCAAATGAGTCAGTTTAATGCGTGGATTCCCACGCTTGCCCTCCATGCTTCCGATGCCGACACCCGTAAAAATGACGATCCAACCGAAGCGCCAAAGCATTATATTGATATTGACAGCTACAACCAGTTTATTTATAATGGCAGGATACCACAGACGTTCGATTCCATTATAGCCATCTATGGCGAATCGTTTGTCTATGAAAACGGAATTCTGCCCTGGGCAACCATGACTACTTTCGATTCACTCAGAAATTGTTTCCAGCGCCACGACTGGAATAAAGCGGAACTCTTCGCTGCCGACCTTGGACATTATGTGGGCGACGGGCACATGCCATTGCATATCACCAAAAATTACAACGGCTACGATACCGGTAACGATGGAATTCACTCACGTTACGAATCAAACATGGTTGGTGATCACATTTCAGAGATTAATTATTTGGGCGATTCTATTTCAGTAATACCCAATGTAAACCAGTATATTTTTAATTATCTGTACACCAATTATACCTACGTCGATTCGGTGCTTTTAGCCGACGATTACGCCAAAAGCATCAACAGCAACACTCATTCCTCCGAATATAAAGCAGCCCTTTGGAATAAAACTAAAAATTTTACCATTCTTTTGTTTAAAAACGCTTCTCATTCGTTGGCCGAATTGATTTATACCGCCTGGGTACAGGCAGGAAGCCCACAAATAGCCTCATCTTCCATCCTATCGCCCATTGGCAAAAATCAGGTTTATTTGGAACAAAATATACCGAATCCATTTACCAATTCAACCCGGATAAGTTTTACCCTTAACGAAAAATCCAACGTAATTTTACAGATAAACGATATGTCGGGAAGCACCGTGGCTACTTTACTCAACGGCTCAAAAAACGGGGGAAGTTACCAGATAGACTGGCAACCCCGAAATTTATCTTCAGGAATCTATTATCTGGTATTAAATACCGAAAAAACAAAACAGGTAAAAAAGATGTTATTGATTAATTAACAATGAACATTGCGGAACTAAAACAGACCATCAAAAAACTTTCGGCGGAATATCTTGCTGAATTTATAGCCATCAGGCGGCATCTCCATCAACATCCCGAATTATCAATGGAGGAAGTGGAAACAGCCGCTTTCATCGCAAGTAAACTGGACGAATATCACATTCCCTATCAAAAAGGCATTGCCAAAACGGGTATTATAGCAACTATCGAAGGTAAAAATCCTTCCCTGAAAACCATTGCTCTCCGTGCCGACATGGATGCCCTCCCTATCACCGAAATAAATAAAACAGAATATACTTCCGCCAACCCCGGAGTAATGCATGCCTGCGGACACGACGTGCATATCGCTTCGCTATTAGGTACGGCAAAGATACTTAACGGGATGAAACAACAATTCAGCGGGAGCATCCGTCTTATTTTTCAACCTTCTGAAGAAAAATTTCCCGGGGGCGCTTTTATGATGATAAATGAAGGAGTGCTTAAAAATCCGGAGCCTGCTAATATTATAGCCCAGCATGTTTTATCCAGTCTTGACGTTGGAAAAATTGGAGTACACAGCGGAAAATATATGGCTTCTACCGACGAGATTTACCTTACCGTAAAAGGTAAAGGCGGCCATGGAGCCACACCTGAATTAAACGTTGATCCTGTTGTAATTGCAGCACACATCATCATAGCCCTTCAGCAAATTGTAAGCCGAAATGCTTCGCCTGTTATTCCCACTGTGCTTTCCTTTGGTAAAATAGCGGCTAACGGCCGTACCAATATCATTCCTGACGAAGTGATTATCGAAGGCACCATACGTACTTTTGATGAAAAATGGCGGGCTGAAGCCCATCAGAAAATTACAAAAATGGCTCAATCAATTGCCGAAGGTATGGGTGGAAGCTGTAATGTTTTTATTGACAACGGTTATCCTTATCTCATTAATAACGAAGCATTGACAAATCGGATACAAGCTTATGCCATTGATTATCTTGGGAAGGAAAATGTGGAACAACTCGATTTGCGCATGGCTGCCGAAGATTTTGCTTATTATTCGCAGCAAATTCCGGCGAGTCTTTATCGGCTTGGCATCAGAAATGAATCTAAGGGAATCGTTGCTAACGCTCATACTTCCACTTTTGATGTGGATGAGCAGTGCCTTGAAACCGGCATAGGATTTATGGCATGGATTGCTATAAATGAACTGAATCAATAATCAGTCTGCTTTTACAGCTTCAATAATAGAAAAAGGAGCCACGGTAGCTATCACCCGCCTAAACCTAAAACCTGATTTTTGAAGTAAATTTTTGTATTCGTTGCGTGTACGCTCCCTCCCGTCGGTTGAACCCACCAGCATCAACAAATCCATCAGTTTACCAAACGAAGGCTTATTATCCTCGCCTATCACGGCTTCAATAAGCAACAACGTTCCGTTTGCAGGCATGGATTGATATATTTTTTCCAAAATACATAGACAGTCCTCATCATTCCAATCATGAAGAATATTTTTCATCAAATAAGCATCGGCTCCCGCAGGTACGCCTTCAAAAAAACTTCCTTTTACAATTTCTATCCTGTCAGCAACATCTAATCTATTAAAATTAACGGCAGAGCTTTCTACTACATTCGGTAAATCAAACAATATTCCCGTTAATTTTGGATTTTTAAAAATTATCGCGGCAAGCAGATTCCCTTCACCTCCGCCAATATCTGCTATTTTTTTAAACCGTTTGAACGAATAGGCCGAAAGGATGGCTTCGGTCATCAGTTCGGAAGCATTGCTCATGCCACGGTTAAAAATCTCAGCTTCTTCAGGATGGGCTGATAAATAATCGAAGGTGTTTTGGGAGTTTACTTTTTTAAAAGCATTTTCACCGGTTTTAATACAATAAAATAACTCGCCGAACAATTCAAGCTGGTTGGAAGTAATATGGCTCTGAATCATATATTTCATCGAGCCCTTTCCGTCTGATAACGCTTTGGAAAAATAGGTATTTGAAAATATTTTTCCTTTTTTTTCCTTAAAAATACCGCGGCTTGCCAAAACCCGAAGCAAACGGTATAAAGAGTTTTCATGGGTTTGGGTTTGGGCAGCAAGTTCACTTATTGATTGATCTCCGTTAAAAAGGATTTCTGCAATATTCAGTTCGGTAGCTACGCCCAGGGCTTTTGCTACCCAAAAATCCTGAATCATTTCAAAAAGAGTAATGCCAGGAGGATTAAGCAACATGCGTAAACGATAAAGGTAATGGCGAAATTCGCTAACAAACTGCATCATAAAAGCAGGCGGCAGTTTACGGAAATGAATTTTTTCGCCCATAGAAATCCTTTATCGGTTATTCTTTGAGTAGATTTTCAACCGTGTCTTTCGAAATTTTTTTCCAATTGGGGTTGATAAATTTATCGCCATCCCACTCAAAATCTACTTTATAAAAAGTTTCATTATAAAACGCCAGTTTGGATCCTTTATCCGGAGTATGCTCAATAAAAATCAATTTATCGGGCGCTATTCCATTTTCCCTGCATAATACGGTAGCCAGGTTGGTATTCCATTGTGTAACCGATGTTCCCGGATTTTTATCGTAAAGCTCGGTAGCAATAACTACTATCTTCCCGTCTTTGGCCGGACTTATTTTCAATCCACACTGGGAATCAACATCCCATTCTCCTTTATAATGATAAATCTTATCCAAATATTTACTATTATTCAACATGTTAGTAACAAAAACATAAACTTTTACAAATTTGCAACTTTTCGCTCCACTTTACGTCCAAAACTGGTATTTGCCAGGTCCATACGTCGCGAACGATAAGTTCCTTCCTCTAATTCCTTATCAACCACTTTACGGAATAAATTGAACATCTTCTGGTTTTGCGTTTCATCTTTATAAAACGTATCCCAGGCATAATGATAAAGTTCCTGTAAACGTTCGGCTGACATATTTTTGGGTTGAAAAACCACCTTACCGGCATTGTAATCGTTCCAGTTGAAATTAAAAATGCGTTTTTCTTTCACCATATCATCCCAGGCTTTGGTGTGCGGAAAAGGAGTAAGTACGGTAAATTCGGCAAGGTCAAGATTAATTTCCAAAAGAAAATCTATCAATCGTAAAATATCATCTTCCGTTTGATTGTCAAGGCCAAGAAGAATGGTACCTTCCACGCCGATTCCGAAATCATGGTATTGTTTGATACGATTTTTGATATAATCCGACGTATCGAAAACAGCCTGATATACATACCAGGCGCCGGCTTTGGCAGCCAGTTCGAGCACTTCGGGTTTATCTTCTATTGTATGGCTACACCATTTCTTTTTCAGCGGAATCATGGCTTTGAAAAGCTCTTTTTCCCATTCGGTATTTTGTGCCAGCGAATTATCTACAATAAAAAGACGGTTATTTTCAATGGTTTCTAATTCTTCGATGGCTTTATGTATGGGGCGCGGACGGAAATCCCTGCCTCCGAGATACGAAACGGCACATGGATAACAACTGAATTGACAACCCCGCGAAGCATGAAACAAATCAACCATTTGCACACCCTTATGGTAATAAAGGTCGCGGTTAAGAATATCGCGGCGGGCAGGGCCGACCAGGGCAATATCCGGGCGATTGTTCATGAAATTATAAACCTTTTGCAAACGGTTGTTCCGCCAATCGTCCAACACTTTTTCCATCCGGCCTTCCGATTCGCCCAAAAATATGGCATCAGCATGCTGAAGCGTTTCTTCGGCATGAAGCATGGTGGAAATACCTCCAAACATTACTTTAATACCCTGTTGGCGGTAATGGTCGGCTATTTCCCAACCCCGTTTTATTTGTGTGGTCAGCATCATCGAAATCCCGACAAAATCACAGGGATCATCCAGATTCAATGGCTCCACATTTTCATCAACAAAATCTATATCAACATATTCAGGAAGAGTAGCGGCAAATACTACCGGACCGTGTGGCGGCAGATTAAAGGTTGTCTGACCTTCCAACTTTTCCCATTTAGGGTAAATGAGTTTGAATTTCATGGCATGTCGTTAATTTATACTATGTTGTTTATCCGATATTTTTTTTGTATTTAATTTAAATCTATTTACGGCAGTGCGATAAACATTTGTTTTTTAACTTAATAATTTCATCCCGTTCGTTACGGCTCGGAATTTCTTTCGAGAGGGCTAAATTATAATATTTTATGGATTGTTCATACGCTTTTGTTTTACTATAATAATCACCTAAAACTGCGTATACTGCATAATATTCTGGATTTGAAGAAATAAACTGATTTATAATTCCCGGATTTTGTAAAATTTCTTGTCTGAAGCCTTTAAATTCTTTTATTTTCTGATAATATTTCCGGTAAAACTGATAATTTTGATAGTCTTTGGAAGCCAAAAAAGTGTCTGCAGGAATGGTTAAACCCGTTTCGCTGATGTCAATATTATGTTTTAAGCCCCTGAATTTTGAAAAAACTTTTTTCAAATCGTAACAAACGTACTCGCCAAGCTGGTAAGGATTGCCCGAAACCCAAACCAACAGTTTCGACGGTTCAAAAATTATCGAATGATGTGCAATTAATTGATTTATTGCTTTTTCGTTGCCCATACCGATATTCCGGTCGCCAAGTCCTTTTTGGTTCCGCAGAATTTCCGCGGCATTGAGGTAATTTATTTGAGGATAACGATTCAACAATTCCTCCACCCGCTGATAACGGTATACCGATGAACCCTGATTCATAAATTCCACATTGGGTTTGCTTTTTCCAAGCGTTTTGCTTTGGAAATGATTGGTACTTATAATATAATCGTTGGCGGTAGAATAAAGTACCGTTTGTGAAGGAGTTTTCTCAATAATTACGGTTTTATTATCCGCCGCCGAACCTATCATGATGGATTCCGAAACAAAAGTCCGGCGCTTACTTGCTATGGCATAGGCTTCGCGGATGTTTCCGGCATATTGCAGGATTTCGCGGGTAACGATGGAAATGGGCGTTCGCGCTCCCAACGGAATTTCCGATTTGGCAGCATTGATAGTTACGGTTAATCCTTTTTCGTTCATTCCCGAAACGGCGCCTATCATGCCGCCCCAGGTAATCATCATAAACGGGTAACCTTTGTCAGGATGGTAAAAACACACGATTTTATCTTTTGCAAAGTCATCGCCAAAATAAAAATCAAAATTCCGGCCTATAAGCAAATTACCGTCGGAAGATTTCTTTCCCCAGGTCGAAAATGAAGTACAGCCAACCATATGCAGATTCTGTAGCGCATGACCAATATCGTGTGCCGCATGATAATTCAGTATCCGTTGATATTTTGAACCATATTTTTCGTACCTGTCTGACGCCGACTGCGAAACACCATAAATTTCCAAAATATATTCTGGGCTTACATACTTATCGATGTTCCGGTTGAACAGGGCAACAAAGTTGTTGAGAAAACCAAGGTAAAATTTTGAAGGTATAAGCGTATTTATTTGATCCACAAATGTATTTTCCTGATTTATCAGAAGATCCTGACTAAGCTTGCCATTCACTACCCCGCGGTCGAAAGCATTGCCTTCCACATACATTTCCCAGAGTCCCTGTTTATTTTTTTTGAGCCAGTTATTCCCCAGCACATAAAAATTATCTCCCGCTTTTACTCTTTCTGTTTTCAGCGCATGCAAATCGTTCCATTGGGGAGGCGAAAGCGGAATTACGTATTTAAAATAAATCGCCAGCAGCCCAATCGCTATCACTAAAGTTGCGCCGGCAATCAACAACCGTTTTTTAATCTTTCTTTTATTTATTGACATTGGTTAATCCTTTCAATCAAATATTTTAGCCCGATAATTTCTCCGCAGGTAGCTACCGAACCGATGGTAACTCCAAGTATACCATGCATAATCGTATTCTGGCCTGTGAAAAATAAATTAGGGATACGGGTTCTGGCCGAAATTCTTGTTTTATACGGATCGTCGCTTTGGCGCAAAACCCCAAACATGGAACCTTCCCTGCTACCCGTATAATCTCTCAATGTCAGCGGTGTGGATGTATGATAGGCGGAAATGTGCTTTCTTATTCCCGGAAATTTTTGGTTGACGAGGTCGAGCAATAATTCGGCTTTCTCCTGTTTAAAATTCAGATAATCAAGGCCTCTTTGTTCAACGCTCGTATTTTCCCATCGTTTCACCTCATCAAAACGCATATAGCTCATTATTATCATGGTATCGGCATATTCGCTTGACGCAGAATTTTCAGGAGTCAGAAGCATGTATTGCAATGGCCAGTCATTGGTTTGATATTTTGAGGCTTTCCACACATCATCATCACGGAAATAATAATAATTATGATTTAATTTTGGAAATGAACTCTTTTTCAGATTGATATATAAAATAAACGCCGATAGGCTGTTCTCCAAAGTGGCGATGCGTTCGCGATATGTTTTACGGATTACTGATGTTTCGAGCATATCAAGCGTAAGTGCAGGATGAATATTCGAAATAAAATATTTTCCTTCAATACATTCATTATCCAAAAGTTGAACGCATTTCAGAATATTTTCTTTACAGATAAATTTTTGCGCTTCACCATTTTTACGAATAGTGCCCCCCTGGCTGATGATTCCTTGGGCAAGCAAATCGGCAATCTGTGCGCTTCCATCAACCAAACGCCAGGAACTTTCGATAAACGAATTGGTTATCAGTGCATGAACATATAACGGTGATTTTTCAGCATCTCCGCCGTACAAAAAATTTCCACCCGCAAGCACATTTTGCAATTTTTTGTTGGAAGTTATCGACCGGAGAAAGTCGCGGGTATTTTCTTTAAAATAACTTAAATCCATTTCATTTTCTTCCGAATACCGGAGATTGTTTAATGGAAAAGCCTTGGCTATCTCACTGATTTTATTTACGTAAAGCGTAAGTCCTTGTTTTTCTTCAGGAAAAAAAGTCAATAGGGTATCTAAAAAATGATCGTGTCCCTGGGCAAAAGCATAATTTTTATCGTCGCCACGGAATCCAATCAAATCGAAACCGTTCGCATCAAGTTTTTTCATTTTCAGCTTATCCATCAAGCCGCAATAGCTAAAATACCGATGCAGAATTTGTCCTTTATCGAGGCTGCCGATATAATGGACTCCGGTATCGAAAACGCTTCCGTTTCGTTTAAAAACCTGCAGACAACCTCCCAACTGTTTGTTTTTCTCTACAATACAAACATTAAGACCTTCTTTACCTAACATATATCCGCAAAGCAATCCGCCCAATCCACTTCCGATGATAACCACGTCGTATGTTTGCATTTCTACTGTAGGATTGGTTTTTTAATGATATACAACATGTTGGACGTCAGCTTCGAATTATCAATCCTTTGCGTTTTCAATGCATATTCCGATGCTATATTTTCAATAAGGCTGCCGGGTGTAAAATGCAAGTGTTTATCCACCGTTTTGTTGAAACCTGTTTTCGTCGAAAAGAATTCAGTAAAACGGGTACCGCGATGTCTTTCGGAAAGTTCGCTGTCGGCATCGCGTATGATAATACTTCCTCCGGCATTAAGATTTTTGATGCAGATTCTCAATAATTTTTCCTGATCTTTTTCCGGCAAATAATGCAGAACATCATTTAAAATAAAGGCATCGGCCGGTTCAAAACCATATGCCATCACATCGCAACAAACAAATTGAGTGTTTGAATTTTTGCATTGACAATGAGACGCAAGAGCTATTTTATCGGCATCATAATCAACACCTGTGATTTTCCGGTTTTCCGACAAAAAAGCCAGCAAAAACGTGAAATATCCGTATCCGCAACCCAAATCAACAATATTGCCTGTTTTAGGAATGTATTCCAAATAGGAATTATAATTATTTTCAAGTTTTAGTTTTACACGAACATACCATTCAAGCACAGGACCTTTGTAAATGTAATTTTTTAAAAGCCTGTTTTTAAAATATTCAGGCGTGTTATAGGTTTCTCTTATTTCTTCAAATTCATTTTTAAAATATTCTTTAATTTTTTTGGTTCGTTCCGAATAGTCTTTTCCAAACCGTTGATCGGAAGGAGTTATTCTATCAAGAAATTTGACGGTAATCCGGCTCTTTTTCCCAAACAGTTCATTTTTAGAAACATAATCGCCGGTGCCGTGCATCACCATCGGTAAAATATCCAATTGCAATTTTTCGGCAATATAAAAAGCACCTTTATGAAAACGGTGAATTTTAAGATCTTGAGAACGATGACCTTCGGGAAATACAAAAATGGAATAGCCTTCGTTCACTTTCGCCTGTAATTGCGGAAGCAAAGCATCAAGTCCTGAAGAAACCGGGTAAAAATCGGCCATGCGGGCTATTTTGCCAATAAATGCATTATTCCAGACCCAATCGGTTGTGAGAATGATCATTTTGGGCGTAAACATCATTGACAAAGGAATGTCAATTATACTCTGATGATTACAGATTATCACTGCCGGTTTGGCAAAAGTATCTTTATTCCAGTTGATAAAACGTTTTTTTACCAGAAACATGACATAAATGGTCATTCGCGAAGCAATCATCATCGCATTTCTGAAAAGCAGATTCCGGTATTTCCGTTTTAAAGGCAATACTTTCAAAACGGTTAATCCAAACAGAAGCGTGCCTAAGCAATTCAGATAATAAAAAGCATAAAAAAGTGGTGTATAAATAATCCAAAACCAGGTAATGGGAACCGAACGCCGTTTCGTTTTTTTATAAATAAGCCAGCGAAACATAATCGGTTCGAAGGTGTAGGAAATAAAAACCACCGAAAACATTCCGATGATCGAAATTAAGGCTATGGATTTCAGGGCGGGATGCCGGGCAAAAATCAGAACGCCCACTCCAATAATTGTGGTAAAAGCCGACAGGAAAATTGCCGTTTTGTAGGATGAAAGATTCTTTTTCCCGGTTTTATATTCCTGTAGCAACCCATCCATCACAAAAATCGCATAATCGTCGCCCAAACCGAAAATGAAGGTTGAAATGATAATATTAACAATGTTGAAATTCATTCCCAATAAATACATAATACCCATAATCCAGAACCAGGTTACTAACATGGGAATAAAAACAATTACTGCCAGTTCAATACGGCCATACGAAATCAATAAAGTGAAAAATACAAGAAAAGTAGTGATGTAAAAAATTAAATTAAAATCCTTATTTATGACATCCACAAACTGAGTGGTGAGAAAGGATTTATCGAAAACGATGATATCGGGATTTTTCTCGAAGGACTTATGAATAATCTTTTTATTCTCCTGACTAATTTTCAACATGGTAACCACCAAACTTTGTGTTGGAGTTTGCGTTATCCAATTATCAAGAAACAACCGGTGGATTTTATCGGATTGTTCCGCAGCCATAGGTTTGAAATCACTGTGCAACCATTGGTCGAAACCATCAAAAGCCTGGTCGCTAAAATGATATTCCTTGCCAACGGCAGTCAATGAATGAAGTAACTTTATCTTCTTTTCATTAGTCCAGTACCGAGTCCAGCTTGCTATTCTTTTTTTCTGAAGCGATTCGGACGGAAACAGGAAAGAAATATTGGCAAAATTTGTTATTACATGTTGCTTTTTAAGCTTTTGCAAATCATTTTGAATCTTTTCACCATTTTCCAATGCTTCATCCAGCGTTTTACCGGTCGAAACCAGATACATTGATTTTACCGAAATGTCGCTGATTTTGTTAAGATTATTTTCGGCGTTTTTAATTTTCTTGGATTCAAAATTCAGTTTCATCATATCGCCATCAAAACCAACTTTTTGTGAAAAAAAGAAGAAAAAAATCGTTAAGAGGAAAATAATGAAAGCAAAATAACCGGTATGTCGTTTTATCCGGTATTCCGAAATCCGGTCAATAAAAGTTTCCTTCGGGTGATATGGCTGATCTTCCTCTGTTTCATCCTTTCCAAGCATGTGAGGCAGAACCACGAGTGAAAAAATGATTGCACCCACAAGGGATAAAGCCGAAAACAGGCCAAAATCGCGGAGAGTATCCGATTTCACAAAAAGCAATCCCAGAAAAGCGCCAATGGTGGTAAAACTTCCAAGCGTCATCGGGTTGCTCAAATCTTTAAGAACCGTTTTTACATTCCCTTTATGACGAAAATGACTGAAGACGTGAAGCGAGTAATTAATGGCAATTCCTAAAACGATAGAACCGGCTCCAATGGCAATGGTTGAAACAGAGTTTTTTATTAAATAAATGATAGCCAACGAAAAAGCCGCTCCAAAAGCCACCGGCAATAAAATAATTAAGGAAACAAATTTCTTTCTGAAATAAATACTGATAAACAATACAATAATAATGATCGCCAGTGTAAGCGTAAGAATAGTATCCTTTTTCAATTGATTGGCGTTGCCCACACTCACGGCAACCGCGCCATAATATTCAATGTTTATTTTTTTGTCAGAAGCAAGAGTAAGGCTATCAATGATTTTATCTAAACCTTTTAATAATTTACCGTTTTTTGAAGTTTCATTTACCGGATTAGCCGGAACGATAAACAACAATAAATTTTGATGATTTTTCGAAAAAATATGCCCGTCAACAACATCAAAATTATTATCAACCTGAAGGCCTTTCAACTTATTTAATGCCAGCGAAGTTAAGCCAAGCGGATCCCGGCTGATGAATTTTTTCAGCACTATGCTTGTCGGCGAAATCAATGTTTTATAATTTCCTTCGATTCTCTTTTGAAGATTTTTCTCCGAGATTATACTGTCAATTTTGGGATAATCGGTGGAATCAAGAAAAATGGGCAGGTATTGATAAAAGGAATCATAAACGCCATAAAGATCATCATCGACAATTTGATGGGTGATTTCTTTAATATATTCATTTTTAAACTCTTTAGTCAAACTGGTTACCAAATCATTAGATATGGCTATCAATCTTTCGGGATCCTGTTTTGCATTGGAATCAGCAAAATAGATGTTGACCATCAACTTATCTGACAGCTTCAAATTCCGATAGACAAAATTGAATTTTTCAGTCTTCTGGTTTTGTGGAATGAATTTGGAAATATCTTCTTCCAATCTTATTTTTGATGCGTAATAGCCAACAAACAAAAATGAAGCAGCAATAAGAAGGACAAATATTACCCGGTGTTTTTTAAAAAAATTATATAAAAATAAAAATATTTTTGCCATATTATCCTGTTATTCAGTTATTGTCTTGATTTTTTTGTAAAACACTAAACTTAAATACGTAACTATTCCAAAAAAAACAGCCAATATTATTCCAAGACAAAGGCTACCAATGATATATTGAAGTAAATTTACCTTTACAAACTCAAGATTAATTCCGTTGCTCAAATCCAGATGTGTTGCTTTATCTCCCAATGTCAAGCCACCTATAGCATAGCTCGCCCAGATAATAAATGGAATCATGGGCGGTATGCTGATGTTGGATGCAATGAGCGTTATCATCTTATTAATTTTAAATACATAAGCCAAAAAAAGCGCCAGAGCCATCTGATATCCCCAGAAAGGAGAAACGCCCATAAATACACCCAGCATCACCGAAAAAACTTTCGTCCTGCGCGATTCCGCAGGATTGAACAACTGATTGTCGAAAAATTTCCGGATATTTTCCCGGTTCAGGCCTCTTATAAATGAAAAAGGTTTTTCCCAAAATACGGCAATAAAAACCAAAAATGTATTCAGAATACTTATGCGCGTAAAGTCTCTTATAGGACGAAAATGTGAAACGCGGGTTTCTTTTGGGGCATAAACAACGTTTACCGGCACCGAAATTACAGGGATTCCTCTCCAGGCAGCACGAACAATGGCTTCAATTTCAAATTCGAACTTACGTGTAAAAAAATGTATTTTTTGTAACTCCTTTAACGGATACAAACGGTATCCCGACTGAGTATCGGATAGTTTAATGCCGGTTTCAATCCGGAACCAGAAATTGGAAAATTTATGCCCAAAACTACTCTTCCGTGGTACACCTTCCTGTTCCATGTTGCGTGAGCCAATAATAATTGCATTTTCATTTTCTTTGGCTGCCTTTAAAAATTCAGGAATATCTTCGGGTAAATGCTGTCCGTCCGAATCAATCGTAATCGCATAATCAAATCCTCTTTCAGCAGCATATTTAAAACCCGTACGCAGGGCATATCCTTTACCAAAGTTTTTTTTCTGATTTATAACGGGTAGTTGAGGAAATTTTTTAAGAATATCCGAAGTATCGTCCGTAGAACCATCGTTGACAACAATAACATTCTCTGTGTATTCAATAACACCAAGCAAAATGTTTTCAAGCGTTTGCGAGTTATTGTACGTAGGAATGATAATGCAGAATTTCTTGTCAGAAAAAGGATTAAACGGTATTTTAGGCATCAATGATTGTAAGCGTTAAAATCTTTTCAAAAGTAAAATAAAAAAATTTATGGTCATTAAAAAAAATCAAAAACAATGGGTTACTAAAATTTCGTATTAATTAAAATATCCAACGTTGCCGGATTGATTAATTTTTGCTAAAGTAAATGACTTACATTAAATTTTTACTTTATTGTTACCACAAATAGATTATTTTTGCAGCCCTCAAATCAATTAAGCACTTTATGTCATGAAAAACAAATATATTGACCTTATTGAACAAACATTTGATTTTCCGCAGGAGGAATTTCATGTTGTTGATAATGAATTATACTTTAACAATATCCCCCTAATGGACATCATTAAGCAATATGGAACGCCTTTAAAGATATCCTATTTGCCAAAGATATCCCACCAAATTCAAAAGGCTAAGAAAATGTTCAATGTAGCCATAGCCAAAGCCGACTACAATGGTGAATATCATTATTGTTATTGCACCAAGAGTTCCCACTTTTCTTTTGTCATCGAAGAAGTGCTTAAAAACGATGTACATCTCGAAACATCATCGGCTTTTGATATTCCGATTATCGAACAACTCAACGAATCAGGTTTGTTTGCAAAGGATAATTATATTATATGTAATGGCTTTAAACGCCCGCAATACATTGAAAATATATGCAATCTAGTTAACAATGGGTTTACCAATGTCATTCCGATACTTGATAATAAGTTTGAGTTGGATAAATACGACGACCTGATGAAGGAAAAATGTAAAATTGGTATCCGTGTGGCTGCGGAAGAAGAACCCAAATTTGAATTTTATACTTCCCGTTTAGGCATCCGCTACAACGATATTATTCCCTATTATCTTGAGAAAATTAAAAACGATCCCCGTTTTGAACTGAAAATGCTTCATTTCTTTATTAATACAGGGATACGTGATTCGGCTTATTATTGGAATGAACTTTCGCGATGCGTAAATCTTTATTGTGAATTGAAACAAGTATGCCCCGAACTCGACTCATTAAACATTGGCGGAGGGTTCCCAATAAAGAATTCATTGAACTTCGATTATGATTATGAATACATGTCGGAAGAGATTATTGCACAAATTAAAAATATTTGTGAACGAAACAAAGTACCCGATCCTGATATTTTTTCCGAGTTTGGATCGTTTACTGTGGGCGAAAGTGGCGCAACCCTTTATTCGATAATTGACCAGAAACAACAAAACGACCGGGAGTTGTGGGATATGATAGACAGTTCATTCATGACCACATTACCTGATACATGGGCTGTAAATCAAAAGTTTATCCTGCTTGCCGTAAATAATTGGGATGCTGAATATGAACGAATATTTTTAGGCGGTCTTACCTGCGACAGTGAAGATTATTATAATGCCGAGGCTCATGCCAATGCCATCTTTTTGCCTAAAATTAAGGATATTAATGAACCTTTGTATATCGGATTGTTTCATACCGGAGCCTATCAGGAATCCATTGGCGGGTTTGGAGGAATACAACATTGCCTAATACCGGCTCCTAAACATATTATTATAGACATTGATGAGGAAGGGGAATATACCACCAAACTCTTTGCTAAAGAACAAAGTCACAAATCAATGTTAAAAATTTTGGGATATTAGCTCATCATTCCGATTTTTTGTAGTATTTTTACTTTATAATTTTAAAATTTAAACCCTAAAAAAATGAATTTTGGTGGTCTGCCGGAAGAATTCTGTAAATTAGAATCTTCCAAAATTGTGATTTTACCCGTTCCTTACGATGGAACGAGTACCTGGATAAAAGGCTCGGATAAAGGACCGGAAGCTCTGCTCGAAGCTTCGGAAAACATGGAAATATACGACATTGAAACCGACAGTGAAGTTCATAAAAAAGGTATTTTCACTGCTCCATTTCTGAAATCGGAAAAGAAACCCGAAAAAATGGTTCAGAAGGTGTATGAACAAGTCCATATGTACCTTAAAAAAAATAAGTTTACGGTAACTATCGGTGGCGAACATTCCGTAAGCATCGGAGCCATAAAAGCATATTTTGAAAAATATGACGATTTAACCGTGATTCAGCTTGATGCACATGCCGACATGCGTCCCGAATATGAAGGCTCGCCCTACAGCCATGCCTGCGTTATGGCCAGGGTTAAGGAAATGGGACCCTTCCTGCAGGTAGGTATCCGGAGCATGAGCGCCGAGGAACGTGAGCATATTGATACCGATCGTATTTTTTATGCAGATAAAATTTATGAGTCCAACAACTGGATGTTCGATCTGCTAAACAAACTGACTAAAAATGTGTACATTACCTTTGATCTGGATGTACTTGATCCCAGCATTATGCCATCTACCGGCACTCCCGAACCTGGCGGAATGTTATGGTTTCAGATATTGGACTTTTTGCGTTCAGTTAATCAGAAAACAAACGTAGTCGGCTTTGATATTGTCGAACTTTGCCCCAACAGGCATAACAAAGCCCCCGATTTTCTGGCTGCTAAGCTGCTTTATCAGATGCTTACCTATAAGTTTATTAATCACGTTGAATAAATTCATTAATTTTGCCAAACATTTTTGTCATGGAATTCGTCCTTCCGAGCATCTGGGAAAACGAGTTTCATCCAACCTATAACTAAAAAATTATTTACGGATGAAAAAAAGTGATTTACTAAAGGAAACCATTAAGCACATTGATATTAAGTCGTTTGATTCCACTCAAATAATAAATGCTATGAGTGGCATGTCTTTTACATCGAGAGATACCGCTATTGCCGCCGACATATACGGGATGATGGTGAACGAAGAAGGTTGTACCAACATACTTACCCTCGCCGGAAGCACCAGCGCCGGTGGCTGTATGCAGGTGTATGTTGATATGGTTAAAAATAAAATGATTGATGTGGTTGTTGCCACCGGAGCATCCATTGTGGATATGGACTTTTTTGAAGCCCTTGGCTTTAAACATTACAAAGGCACTCCTTTCAGCGACGACAACCTATTGCGTAGCCTTTATATCGACCGCATCTACGATACGTTTATTGATGAAGAAGAACTTCAGCATTGCGATATGGGTATCAAAGCCGTTGCCGAATCTTTGGAACCACGCCCATATTCATCCCGGGAATTCATCCGCGAAATGGGAAGGTATCTGACCAAACATTCCGTTAAAAAGGATTCGCTGGTACAGGTAGCTTTTGAAAATAATGTACCCATTTTCTGTCCTGCTTTCAGCGACAGCAGCGCCGGATTCGGATTGGTGAAGCATCAGGTTGAACATCCCGATAAGCATATTAGCATTGACTCTGTTAAAGATTTTCTGGAACTGACAAAAATAAAAATAGCCGCCCATACCACCGGTTTGTTTATGATCGGCGGAGGCGTTCCCAAGAATTTTGCACAGGACACGGTTGTTTGCGCCGAAATCTTAGGATATGAAGACATCCCAAAACATAAATATGCCGTTCAGCTTACCGTTGCCGACGTACGCGATGGAGCCTGTTCAAGTTCTACGCTTAAAGAAGCCGCATCCTGGGGCAAGGTAAATACTGTTTACGAACAAATGGTATATGCCGAAGCCACTACCGTTCTGCCATTAATCGCAAGCTATATTTACCATAAGGGCGATTGGAAAAAACGTCAGTTTAAGGAATGGGGCAAAAAGTTAGACGAGGGAACGATTTAATTCTAATTACGAATTACGAATTACGATTTAAAAGACATTTTATGGTTCAAACGCCTAAAATGTCTAACGTTTGGAGCGATTAAAGTTAATTCGCCGTTTCATTCTTTTTATTTTAATTCTTTCGTTTTGAAATTCGACAAAAAACTGTCAAGCTATTTCAGGATCATAAAACCGTTCATTATTTTTAGAAGTTCCACGGGAGCATCGGCATGAACCCAATGTCCAGCCTGGGGGATGGTTTCCAATGCAGCATCGGGAAAAAGTTCCAGGATTTTTTCCCGATCGTCATTATTTATATAATCCGATTGACCGCCACGTATAAAAAGTACCGGTTTGCCAAAGGTTGAATCACTTTCCACGCTGTCGAAAAGCATATCCATATTGCAATGAATCGCTTTGAGATTAAGCCGCCAGGCAAACGAATCATCACCGGTACGGAAAAGATTTTTCATTGCCAGTTGCCGGGTGCGGAAATCGAGATTGGAATATAAAAGCTGATCCTCTATCCCTTTGCGTGAAGTTATGCCGGTAAGTGAAACACGTTGCATAGCTTCCACCACCTGCTGCTGACTATGACGTACCGGATACTTTCCAGGGCTGATATCAATTACCATTAGCCGATCAACCTTGTCGCCATGATTCAACGCCAACTGCATGGCCACTTTTCCGCCCATGGAATGGCCGATAAGCGTTACATTTCCAAGATGATTATCATCGATCAATTCCAAAACATCATCCGCCATAGCGGAAAAACTGAAAACATCATCGTGAATCGATTGCCCGTGGTTTCGCATATCGGGAATATATACCGCAAAATGTTCCGATAATTGCTTTCCTATGCTTACCCAATTGTCGGACATGCCGAACAAGCCATGCAAAATAATGATGGGCTTACCCGAACCAAATTGACGAAAAAAAAGCTTCATGTGTTAAGCTTAAACAGAAAATAATATTCGATTGTTTGATCTTAAAGGCTTAAAAAGATTTTGTAAATAAGCAATAACCTTGCGGTTCTTAACTAAGAAAAATTCAGCAGTTCTCAATGGACAAAAATCTTAAATAATTACAATTTGGGCTTCTGATTATCCATAAATGGGGTTCCAAAACTAAAATACAATGTATCATTTTCAGGTGGATTGAATGGTGTGAACTTATCACCATCCGTTATTAATGGTTTTATTATACATATTACTCCAACTCTTGCCTTCACTTTCAAAGAATAGATAATGGCTGACTTAGATTTATAAACCGAGTTATAATATTTTATATTAAAATAATTAAGTGGCACTTTTGTCTTTTTAATTAATGCTTGGAACCTTCTATTATTTGCAAACCAATTGGCTTGTTTTGTCTTGGTATTTAAAACAGGCATTAATTCTTTCCGGGCATAAAAATCCTCCCATATCACAGGAATTCCGAATGTGATATGGTATATTTCTGAAGGATTGGCAGGATATTGCCTACGCACAGCCTCAAGCCAGTTTACCTTATCTTGTGGATAGGAGGATTGGAATTGTGCAACCAGCCCTTTTTCATCAGGTATGGAATCATATTTATAAAACCCATACCAAACTTTTGCAAAATAGTGTCGGATCATCTGGGGGTTTTTATTTTTTGACAGGAATGCATAATACTCAAAAAGTTTTGAGGCTTTTACAGGAATTGGAGTTTGGGGTCCACCAAAAGCAAATCCCAAGACTTTTAATAAATCTTTATTCTGCCCGACCGAACAACCATGTAAATATAAGAGTGATTTTGAATCAATAATCTTTGCACTCAATGGTTTAAAAATAGTATCATGAATGGCTTTTAATAAACTTTCCGCCGAAGTACGTGGTCCGCCTTTAAAAACATCAACACTCAAATCAATAAATTCATTTCCATGACTCACTAAATTTATTAAACCCCAGGGGCTACCATTGTTCGGAGGATACTTTTCCAAATAATTACGAACCCCCAGCAAAGAAAAAATAGTATCTATGACTATCTCTGTTTTATCCGATTTGTTTAAACGATAGTAATCGTTTGCTAGTGAATAATACGGATTCCTTTCGCCATCATCCCTGCCTAGAATAAAAGTTATAGATGTGCGGGGAACTGTATCTGCCGATATATTATTCGGACTATCGGCAGTTGGATTACTTGTTGTTTTATCTGATTTCCTATGTAAACATGAAAGGAATAAAATGCAGCAAATAACAGTAAAAAAGAAAAATACTCTGTTCAATTTTAGATTGGATTAAACTTAATGGGAATATTAAATGAAGTACTGACAACAATCCCTCTCTGCTTTCCGGGAATCCACTTTGGCATTAATTTAATTACCCTGATTGCTTCTGCATCCAGTGCTGGATGAACACCTCTTATAACCTTAATATTTGATAATGTTCCATCAGTCTCCACAACAAATGAAATAAATACTGTTCCGCTTATACCATTATTTATGGCTTCTTCAGGATATTTAATGTTTCTTTTGATAAAACTATAAAGTGAATCAGCTCCGCCGGGGAATGAGGGCGATTCTTCCACAACTGTAAATATCTCTTGAGTTGAAAGTTCACCTTCAACACTCATCTGCATACAAGTCGAATTTCCTCCATTAAGCGACCCTTCATTATGGCCAACAGCATAATCTGATACATCCTGTGGCAAGGGTAAAGGTTGTTTTACTTTTACTAATTTGCCTGTAGCATCCCTGACAACCTGTTCATCTATTGCGACAAAAGATGTATAATTTGTCATCAGATTATACTTTAAACCAAGGTTGGTAATTTCTTTTATAATGGAAGCTGACGTTGAATTATCGCTTGTATAATAGTCAAGTAATTTTATTTTATTCCTGGCCCATAAGTAATTTATAGCTGAAAATGCAGGGTTTGGCTTAATTGAGGAAACATTAACTGTTTGTTTAAACAATTTTCTGCCTGTTTTACCTTTAAGAGTAATTATACCCTCTGCATTACCTTTGTATTTACCAAAAATAATGATAGGGCGTTCAGCTAACATATCGGGTACTGAAGTTGGTTCCACATCATACACTTGTAAAGTATTAAAATCAGATTTTATTCTTGTTAATACCGGCGTGTTAATATATTTCCTGAATTTATCTGCCTGCTTGTCTGCTATATCCTTATTTGTTATTATCATCGGTTCACCATTCCCCATTAAAGCCATTCCTTCAAGTAAATACCTGTTAACGCTGGTTCCAATACCAAAACAAAAAAAGTTAGAAGTGCCACTATTGTTACGGATAAAATCAAATGCTTCTTTTTCTATATCAACATAGCCATCTGTAGCTATTACAAATAATCGTGACATATCAGGATCAGATTGGGGAAGAGAAAATGCAACTTTTAATGCCGGAAGTAATTCAGTTCCTCCACCTCCTGATGTCTTATCAATAAAACTGATTGCTTTATCTATATTGGTCTGGTTTGCATCTAATGATGTATTACTTAATAGACCTGTATTTCCTGCAAAAAGAACCACATTAAATTTATCGTCAGGATTTAAGTTTAATATTAAATTTCGAAAAAGCTTCTTTGAAATATCGAGGGGGAAACCTGTCATTGATCCTGATATATCTACTATAAAAATGTATTCTCGTGGAGGGATTTCTTCTTTAATAATTTTTTTTGGAGGTTGTACCATTAATAAAAAGAAGTTCTCGTCTCCATTTTCATACAACATTAAACCGGATTCAATTTTATCTCCTTTTAATGAATAATTGACTATTAAATCGCGATTACCACCATTAGATTCAACAGAATCAAGTTTTATTAAAGCTGATTCTAAATCAATTTGCGAAACTATTACTTTATGCGTTGGACAAACAATATCTTGAATTGGAATTCCTGAATGTATCTCTATTTCAATACCATATTTATATGCAAGCATAATTCCAGATTTTGTATATGGTGTATTAACAAAATTATCATCAGGATTAATCCTTTCTTTAGATTTATTAGAATACCTCGGGCCAACTACTGTTGGATAAATAAATGAATATTCCCCATTTTCTGGCACTAATAATTCAGTATATTTTAATTCAACTATAATTGTATCGTTTACGGCTATGTTTGCAACATTCATTGTAAAAACATTTGGTCGGCTTTGCTCAAGCAACGAAGCACGTTTTCCTTGGGCTTTTGCAGCTTCATAATCTTTTCGTGCTTTTTCTTTTTCATCTATTTTAGCTGTAATGATACGCTTGCCTATGGTCATTTGCATAGCATAAACTGCAGCTTTGGTTGATAAAGGAAATGTATAAATTGCCTCTAAAGTATTTTTACCTGTATTAATATAAATTTGTTTTACAGTAACATCCGCAATTACTCCGACAATATTAACTTTTGCAGAAGTTTCTTTTAAAGGCAAATTATCAGTTTCGGAATGCTCGCTTATTACAACAAAATAAGGTGAAAGCGTTTTATCTTCCGATTCGTTTTCTTGTGCTTTTAAAACATTGGTACAAAGAAAAAGAAAGATAATGCATTGAAGCAATGTTATTCTACTATTTAAAAATACAATAAATGATTTCATAAGAAAAAATTGATTTTTATATTAATTTTTAAGATTAATTATTTTCATTTTCTCTCCGACTTGCGGATAAATTTTTATAATTATAATTATGGCAACTGTTTTTAGTTAAACGATATTATTCTGTATTGCAAACATACAATAAATATTAAATAGTTAAATTATCCGATAAACTTTTATCAAATAAAAATAACATAATAGTTCCGATAGATTTTAAAAACCTGCCGGGATTTACCTGTTAGCATAAAATAAAAACCCGGCGCTGTAAAGCTACCGGGTCCAAGGCTTCAGTTAAAGCGGGATTAACTGTCGGCCTAAAACGAAAATCATCTACCGTACTGGATTTATTATTTGGGGTGTTTTACTTTCACATCCAGCCATTTCTCAAGCGTAGAATAGATTTGTTCCTGTTGTTCTTTTGTAAGCGTGGCTATGCGGGTAGCATGGCTTCCGCCTTTGCCAATCATTTTCAAAGTATTTGCATTTTTATCTATCCTGGCAGCAGAAGCTTCCCAGGGATCGTCGCCACCATAAATGCAAATGAGGTTCGTCGCTTTGTTTTGCAACCATTCGTCCACCTTTCGCATGCTTTCAGGATGATAAACCGTAGTTACTCCCTGGGGTGCAAAAATAGTATTGGGATAATCATCATTTTTCAACCATTTCCGGAAAGGTTTTTCATCATATCCGTAATAGCCCAGTTCGGTATTTGCCTGGTAAAAGAAGGGTTCGAAAGCTGTCATGCCTTCATCGCTGTAATAATAGGGCTGAACGATGTTTGAAAAATAATCGTAAAGTTTCTCCGGCGAAATGTTCTTTGCCGGAATTTTATCGCAGTCGCTTCCCCATTGCCAGAACGAAAAAGGATATTCCAATACCATATAATTAAAGGCTTTATCCGGTGATAAACGGGTAAAATGCAGATTCTTCTTTTCCGAATCTTTTATCATTAATGGTAGAAGTTTGCTCTTATTTTTAAACACATTTTGCTGAAAAGCGAAAATACGTGCACGGCATGATTTATCGCCAACCTTTTGCAAAAAGGTATCTTCACGCGGATCTTCCTGGGCAAAATTAATGGGCGCCACATAAGCCACCGTGGCATCCATATCGTTAGGATAGAAATAATGATGGTAAATGGACGTTTGTCCGCCCTTGCTGATGCCGGTGGTAATCCATTTGCCGGTATACAGTTTTTTGAAAAGTTCGACCACGGCATGATGGTCGGCAGCGGCTTCTTCCACGGTCATATATTTCCAGTCCTTAGGATTAGGAACCGACTTACCGAAATACCGGTGTTCCACCACGATCTGGTTTGCATCGAGCAGGCGGGCAAGTTCTTCAGAATATCTGGGATTGGCAGCGTAATCGGCATTATAGCCTTCGGTAACCATCACGGTGGGTTTATCGTACCCATCATGCGAAAGGAATATCCGTTGCTGAAACTTAGGCCCTGCCGGGTTATGATGATCCACCGGCTGGGTAAGCATAATTATATACGCCTCTTTGAAATTAGTGTTGGTTTCCATCTTTTGCACATCCGTAACTCCGGGCAGAACCTTAAGCAGTTCATAAAGATTTTGTGCAACCAGGCTGCCCGAAAGGGCAAGAGCCAGCAGGAAGAACAATAAATATTTTATAAATCGTTTTAACATACCGTAAATCATAATTACATTACCTAACCCTATGCGTCCTGGCCTGAAGCCATGTAGTTTCTTCCACGGTCAACTTTTGCGAAAGCTTCCAAAATACTTTTACATGATAATCGTTAAGCCAGGCTTTTTCCTCAATGGTAAGCAGGTCTACATCTATCAATTTTCGGTCAATCGGACAAAGAGAAAGCGGCTCAAAAGTAAAGAACCTGCCATAAACGGAAGTGGTTTTTTCGACAACTTCCGCCATATTCTCGGTACGTATGCCATATTTATCTTCCAAATACAATCCGGGCTCGATGGAAGTGATCATTCCGGGCTGCAAAGGAACTGCGGCAGCTCCGCTTGCCGACGAGCCTATGCTCTGCGGTCCTTCGTGGACATTAAGAAAAAATCCGACGCCATGTCCGGTGCCATGACCATAATTCAATCCGCACTTCCATAGAGGCATACGTGCAAAAGCTTCCAGTTGGAACCCTTTTGTCCCTTCGGGAAATACCGCCATTGATAAAGCGATGGTTCCTTTTAAAGCAAGGGTAAAATCGCGTTTTTCCTGTGGCGAAGGATCTCCCAAAGCAATCACACGGGTAATGTCAGTGGTTCCGCCAAGGTACTGTCCACCGGAATCGAGAAGAAACAGCCCTTCGGGATGAAGTTCTGCATCCGTTTCGGGGGTAGCTTCATAATGAACAATGGCTCCATGTCCTTTATATCCGGCTATGGTTCCGAAGCTTTCGCCCATAAAGCCGGGTTGCTTGCTGCGAAATTCATGCAGTTTTTCACTTGCCGAAATTTCGGTAATCTTCTTCTGACCAATGTTTTCTTCGAGCCATATCAAGAATTTTACCATTGCAATTCCATCATTAATCATTGTTTGGCGGATATTGGCAAGTTCGGTAGCATTTTTTATGGCTTTCATCAGCGAGGTAAGGGCAGCGCCTGCCACAATTTTTGTATCCTGCGGAATACTTTCCATCAGCCACATGTTTACGTTGGATGGATCAAGCATTACGCTATCATCTTTGCTTAGCTTGGCAAGCGCGTCGCTTATTTGCTCGTATGGATACAGGCTTACGCCTTCCGATTCGAGAGCCGTCCGGACTTCAGCAGCAATCTTTGCAGGATTGATAAATAAACAGGCATCCGTCATGGAAACAAGAGCGTACGAAACGGCCAACGGACTAAAATCCACGTCGGCAGAACGAATATTGAACAGCCAGGCAATGTCATCCAGCGTTGCAAAAAGATGATGGCTGACGCCGGCAGCAGCCATACCCGAACGTAATTCGGCTAATTTTTCTTTCGTTGATTTACCGGTATATTCCACGTTGTGAATAAATACGGGACAATCGGGTAAAGCAGTACGATCGTTCCAGAGCTGGCCGATAAAATCATGTTTCAGGCAAAGCTGAATTTCTTTGGCAGAAAAAGACTTTTCCATCCGGCGTTTCATATCCGGCGACAGCAGTTTTCCATCTATGCCTACGGTATTTCCGACATTCAGATTATGAGCAATCCATTCAATGTGCTCGGGAGTATGCGGAATTTTTAGTTTCTGAAGTTCAATACCCGACCCTTTTAGCTGATCTTCAGCCTGAAGAAAATATCGGGAATCTGTCCATAAACCGGCATAGTCGCGGGTTACAACCACCGTCCCTGCCGAACCGGTAAATCCTGAAATCCATTGACGCGCCTGCCAATGTGCGGGTATATATTCGCCCATGTGCGGATCGTTGGAAGGAATAATGTAAGCATCGATACCTTCGGAAGCCATCAGCTTTCGTAAAGCGGTAATTTTTTCTTGTGTGTTCATAACTATTTGTTTTTAAAAATTAGTATTCAAAGATAAACAAAATAATCCAAAAAGGATTATGTCCCCGAATGTTCCGTCCGGCAAATTATTTCGTTTTGAAGGTCGGTGCCAAGGTCGTTGAAATAGTCGCTGTAACCGGCAACGCGGACAATCATGTCGCGGTATTTCTCCGGATGTTTCTGCGCTTCGCGAAGCGTTTCTGCCGACACCACATTGAACTGAATATGATGCCCGTCGAGGCGGAAATAGCTGCGGACAAGACTAACCAAACGGGCAATATTATCATCATTTTCAAAAAATTTGGGAGAAAATTTCTGATTCAGCAAAGTTCCGCCGGTTCTGAGATGGTCTATTTTGGATGCAGATTTCAATACTGCCGTCGGCCCGTTGTGATCGGCTCCCTGAACCGGAGAAATGCCTTCAGATAAAGGTTCTTTTGCTTTTCGCCCGTCGGGCATCGCGTTGATTTTGCTTCCAAAATACACATGGCAGGTGGTTGGCAGCATGTTAATCCGGTAAGTGCCGCCTCTTGCCGTTGGCCTTCCGTTAACTGCCTGGTAATACATCTCAAAGATAAGTTTTGCCTGCTCATCGGCATAATCCTCATCGTTGCCGTATTTTGGCGTATGGTAAACCAACTGATAGCGCAAATTTTCCCATCCGTCAAAATTAGCGTCCACAGCTTTAACCATTTCGCTCATAGTCAGCGTTTTTTTATCAAATACGTGATATTTAAGCGATGTGAGATTGTCGGTCAGACTTCCCAGGCCAACACCCTGGATGTAGTTGGTGTTATAACGCGTTCCACCTGCATTGTAATCATTCCCTTTGGCAACGCAATCGTCAATCAAAATGGAAAGAAACGGCACGGGAATGTAGGTGGCAAACAGCTTTTCGATGATATTATTTCCTTTTATCTTAATATCAATAAAATATCGAAGCTGTTTCTGAAAAGCTTCCGCAAGCTGATCGAAAGTTTTAAAATCTTCCGGATTGCCCGTTTTTATGCCTGACTGTTTTCCCGTAAGGGGATCCAAACCATTATGAAGGACGAGTTCCAGTATTTTCGTGAGGTTAAAATATCCGGTAAGGATGTAACTTTCGGTGCCGAAAGCCCCTGTTTCCACACAACCGCTGGCGCCTCCGTTGCGGGCATCCACGATGTCTTTTCCCTGACGCAGAAGCTCCTGAATGATGGCATCGGTGTTAAAAACAGAAGGTTGTCCAAAGCCGGTTTTGATAATATGGAAAGCACGATGGAGAAAACGGTCGGGATTTTTCTTGCTCAACTGAACCATGGAACTGGGCTGAAGCAACCGCATTTCTTCAATCACATCGAGAATGATGTACGAAAGTTCATTTACTCCGTCGGAACCGTCGGGCTTGACTCCGCCCAGATTGATCAGGGAAAAATCGGTGTACGTATTGCTTTCTTCGGCGGTAACGCCGACTTTTGGTGGCGCCGGATGATTGTTAAATTTTATCCAGAAAGCTTCCAAAAGCTCGAAGGCTCGTTCTTTCGTCAGGGTTCCGTCGGCTATGCCTTTCTGGTAAAAAGAATAAAGATGCTGGTCGAGCCGTCCCGGGTTAAAGGAATCCCAGGGATTTACTTCGGTGATGACTCCCAGATGGACAAACCAGTAATACTGCAGGGCTTCGTGGAACGTTTGCGGCGCATGGGCTGGAACGTTTTCGCAAACCTGAGCCATTTCTTCCAGTTCGGCTTTACGCATCGGATTTTTTTCCAAATCAGCTAATTCCTTTAACTTTCCGGCGTGACGTTCTGCAAATTGAATAATGGCCTGAGCCGAAATATCCATAGCCGTCAGTTCTTCTTTTTTATCCAAAGCTTCGGCATCGTTGAAGAAATCCAGTTTTGCGATGGCATCGGCAATATCCTTACGGATATCATTCATCCCTTTTGCATAAATTTTATTGCCCAAAACCGTATGTCCCGGAGCGCGTTGTTCCTGAAATTCGGTAAACAATCCGGCATCATAAGCATTTAACCATTCCGCAGTCATATTCTTGAAAATACGTTCCCGCTGACTTTTTCCTTTCCAGAAGGGTATGATGATGTCTTCGTAGGCCTTGCGGGTTTCTGCATCTACTTTAAAGGAAACTTTGGCTCTTGAATTGAGAATATCCAGATCGTGCAGCGAATGAAGATTCACCTCAGGATAGGTGGGCGTGGCTTTGGGGGCGGGTCCGCGTTCGCCTACAATCAGTTCATTGTCAAGGATACAAATGTATTTATTCTCAAGTATATACTTAAAACACATTGCCCGTTGCACCGGATAGGAATATTTCTGGGCAACTCCGGTTTTATAAAATTCGGTTACCAGCAACGCCCGTTCCGTCGAAATTCGGTTGACTGCCGCCAGACTTTGTTCCCTGAGTTGTTTTATACGTTGGTTCATGGTAGTTTAATATTAACGATTATTTTTACTAATTGTTTGGTATAAAAATGCCTATCCTCCAATTTTAACCATAAATCCGGCAGATTCAAATGCGGTTTTTATCCGGTTAACGTCTTCATTTTTTAAATCCTGAAGTTCGTTCAGCTTATTTTCCATACCTAAATTCTGATATTTATTTTTTGCGATGCTGTGATAAGGAAGAAGGTGAATTTCAAGAGACTTGTTAATAACATTAAAAAAATCAAGCATTTGACTGATATTTGCTTCGGTATCGTTTATCCCCGGAACGACCGGAAAACGGATGATAACGGGAGCGTTTAATTTAACCAGTAATTTCAGGTTTTCGAGGATCAGCCTGTTGGAAACGCCGGTGTATTTTTTATGACTTTCCTCATCCATCATTTTTAAATCGTAAAGAAAGAGATCGGTTTGGGCGGCAATTTTTTCAATTATTTCCGGTTTTGCAAAACCACAGGTATCAACAGCAACATGATAATGATAATTTTTACAGGCTGTTATGGCATTTATCAAAAAATCAGGCTGCATCAGCGGTTCGCCTCCCGAAAAAGTGATTCCTCCTCCCGATTCTTCAAAAAACACAGCATCTTTTTCCAGCTTTTGCATAAGTTCAGCAACCGTCATTGGTTCGCCTATGGTCGCAGAATAGGAAAATGTCCGTTCGTCAAGCTTGTCTTCTTTCGTCTGGCTTTGCATCTCCGGCGATTGACTTTCAGGATTATGACACCACCAGCAATGCAAAGGACAGCCTTTCATGAAAACCGTGGTACGAATACCAGGCCCGTCGTGAACGCAATATCTTCGGATATCATAAATCAATCCTTTTTCAGACATAAATTTAAATTTTGAAAAGAAAAATAAAAACACTCGCCGGATGGCGAAATGGTTACCACAGGAAAGAATGGCTCAGACTAACAAATCCAGCATTCGTACAAGCCACGGCCGAATTTGTGGTAAAGGAATAATTGAAATTTTCCGGACTGCATGTTTACAAAATTGGATGACAAAAATAATACAATATCTTTCAGCCAGGTAAGTATGCTTAAATTTTTTTCGGATTTTTTTATTCTTTGTTTTTCGTATCCATCACGATGGTTACCGGCCCATCGTTGATGAGCGAAATCTGCATCATAGCGCCAAATTCGCCGGGTTGAACGGTTTTTCCCAAATCCTTTTCCAACTGATGAATAAATTTTTCATACAGCGGGATGGCTGTTTCGGGTTTTGCGGCACGGATATACGAAGGCCGGTTTCCCTTCCGGGTACTGGCATGAAGCGTAAACTGGCTGATAAGCAAAATATCACCACCCGCTTCAGTAATTGAAAGATTCATTACGCCATTGCGATCGGGAAAAATACGCAGCCGTACAATTTTTCCGCTAAGCCAGATGATATCTTCATCGGTATCAGCCTCCTCTATGCCAAGCAAAACCAATAACCCGGTGTTGATTTCTCCTTTTATCTGATCATCAATTTTAACCGAAGCCTGTGATACTCTTTGTATTACTACACGCATTTAATAAACAGTGATTTATAATTTGTTTTTATGATATTTACAAATTTTTTACAGGCTCCAGTCCGCAATTTCCAAACCTTCGTCATTTAGTATTCCAAGATAATTTGAATAGCGTTGAGCATCGATTTTTCCATCTTCCACCGCTTGTTTTACGGCACATCCGGGTTCGTGAATATGCGTACAATTACTAAAATGGCATTGATGCATCAATGCACGCATCTCTGGAAAACGTTCCGCGATGGTTATTTTATCCAAATCAATCAGTCCCATTTCTTTAATACCCGGGGTATCAATAATAAATCCACCCGACGAAAGTTCATGCATTTCAGCAAAAGTAGTGGTGTGCATTCCTTTTTGATGAACCGATGAAATTTTGCCAATTTTTAAATTTAAATCCGGTTCAATGGCATTGAGCAAAGCCGTTTTTCCTACGCCGGAATGTCCGGCAAATAAATTTACTTTGTCTTTCAAGCCATTTATAAAATCACCGATATTATCGCCTCTTAAGGCTGAAACAGCAATACACTTATAACCAATTGTTTCATAAACTTTTGCCATTTGATTGTGATATTCTTGCAAAAATTGGTCATAAATGTCAATTTTATTAAAGACAAGGGTTACCGGAATATGATAAGCTTCGGTTGTTACTAAAAACCGGTCAATAAAACCAGTAGAAGTACGTGGACTTACCACGGTTACAATTAAATAAGCCCTGTCAATATTCGTTGCAAGGATGTGGAATACTTTCGACAACTTGGTTGCTCGCCGAATAATATAATTATTCCTTGGCAGAATGTCGTAAATGACGCCAATGCCTTCCGTTTCCATAAATTCAAATAAAACCCTGTCGCCTACCGCCACCGGGTTGGTTGCCTTTAGTCCCTGAATGCGAAAACGACCTTTTAATTTGCATTCCACGCGCGGCCCGGTTTCTGGTTTCACGGTGAACCAGCTTCCGGTTGATTTGGTTACTATTCCTTTCAAAATTCTGAGGATTACCGAAAATTATAATGCTTGCGAACCGGTTTTTTGATATCCCAAACACATTCCAAACCATTTTTAAAGGTTACAAAATCGCCCGGTTTGATGGTAAAATGTCCTTCTTTTGTTTCTATCACTACTTCGCCATCCAAAATCAGACATTCCTCATCACCATCATAAGTATATGGAAATCTTGAAATTTCCTTTTCCCATACCGGCCAATGCCTGATCTTTCGGGTTTCAATTTCCGATTCTGATAATTTTTCTATAATTAATTGATCCATTATTTTACAAATTTTTAAATACTGATAATTTTATTTATAAATTTACAAACAAATTTACGAATAGTTTTATTATGAATTACATTCCATTTCTAATACTATTTTTAGCGCCGGTAATTGCATTATTTGCCTACTTAATTTACAGGCCGGGGTTGGACAGCGATTCCAGCTTTTTATTAAAAATGTGCTTCTTTTATGGTATTCTATCCTATGTACTTTTTTATTTGATTGATTCTCTTGCCGGATATTACGATCTGAATACTACCCGGAGTTTCAACCGAACGCTTTTTACTGCATTTGTAGTACAAGGCTCGGCTAAACAATTCTGCATAATGCTTCTTTTGTCGGTTATGGTTCTTTATCATAAAGGTTTTTCACGATCCTTTCACGGCATCATTTTTACCATTATGATTGCTTTAGGTTGTGTATCCGCTGAAAATGTCTATTACGTATTTAACAATGGCGGGCAAAATTTTACGCTTATACGGGCATTTACCTCAATACCAGGAAGTATCATTTTTGCTGTTCTTATGGGTTTTTTTGTAGGACAAAGCCGATTTAAAAAATTTAAATGGTGGGATTGTTTTTTAGGTTTAGGGGCAGCTTCTTTTTTTAACGGGATCTATGATTTTTGTCTTTTCAGCAACGACCATCTTCTTCTCGGAATCTTTGGAACAGGTTCTGTTGCAATTGCTATTTCATTGTATGTAAAGGCATTAAACAATTACCGCAATAGCAAATCGTTCGAAGAACCTCAAACCAGATTGTAAATTTTCCCCGGAAGGCATTTTACAATTTGTTCAAATTCAAGATTAAGCAATACGGAAGCTACTTTTGACGGGCTGAGCCGGCTTTCGGAACAAATCGCATCAATACCCGTAACCCCTTTTTCTTTTAATATATTAATTATCAATTCTTCATCCGGAGTAAGCTGGATAAACAGTTCGCGTTGCCGGGGTTTTTCAGAAGCAGTCTGTTTTTCCCATCCCATGATATATTTTATATCGTCAGCCGATTGAATAAGCGCAGCACGATTAGTCTTTATAAGATTATTACAGCCTTCGGAATAGGTGTCACCCAACCTGCCGGGAACGGCAAACACATCCCGGTTATAGGAATTGGCAATATCGGCAGTAATCAGGGCGCCGCCTTTTCTCCCGGCTTCAACCACTACCACTGCATCTGCCATGCCTGCAATGATGCGATTTCGTTTAGGAAAATTTTCACGGTCGGGATTGGTTTGACTTATAAAATCGGTGAGCAAACCCCCATTTTTTACCATTTGCTCTGCCAGTGTTTTGTTGAGCGGTGGATAAATCCGGTCCAATCCATGAGCCAAAACAGCGATGGTTGGCAAATTATTTTTCAAAGCGGCTTTATGCGCTGCCGTATCAATACCATAAGCCAATCCGCTGACTACAAGGACCTGTTGTTCTGTCAAATCTACAATTAATTGATTGGTAAATCCTTTACCATAATCACTTGCACTCCGGGTACCTACAACAGCAATTACCTTTTCAACATTCATATTGGCATCACCCTTGAAATAAAGCATTACCGGACTGTCAACGCATTGCTTTAAGCGTGAAGGATAATTTACATCTAAAAAATAAAAGGTTTTGATTTTATATTTTTCAATAAATTTCAGTTCATCTTCCGCATGTTTCAGAACATTTTGATTTACAATAGCCCCAGCCAGTGTTTCTCCAATTCCTGGTATTTTTTCAAAATTTTTCTTTTTTTCTTTAAACACAGCTTCTGCACTCCCGCAATAAGCAATCAGCTTTTTGGCGGTTATATCACCGATCCCGGAAATTAATGTCAATGCTATTTGATACAGTAACAATGTCTTAAAAATTAATGATCAAAAATATGGAATTATTCCTAATTTTGAAAAAATATTTCACTGGAAACCAGAAAAAACATATTAGTTTGCCCGCTCGACTGGGGTATTGGACATGCGACCCGGTGTGTACCTGTTATTTATCAATTATTTGAGTACAATTTCAATGTTATTATCGCTGCTTCAGGACGTTCTTTGGCTTTTCTTCAAAAAGAGTTTACACAACTTACCTTTATCCCGTTTGAAGGTTACAAAATCCGATACCAGAAAAAAGGAAGTCTGACTTTTAAAATGTTGTTATCCACACCATTAATTATAAAAGGAATTTATAAAGAACATCGCAGGTTGCAACAAATAATAGATGATTTTGAGATAGACGCTGTTATTTCTGACAATCGTTATGGTTTGTTTACCCGGAAAATACCTTGCGTTTTTATGACGCATCAGCTTTTTATTAAAACCCCGACGCATTTGCGATTTGCTTCTCCTTTAGCACGTTGCGTTACCCGTTTTTTTGTAAACCGCTATGATGAATGCTGGATTCCTGATTTTGAAGGGGCGGAAAATCTTTCGGGAGAATTATCTCACGGACGAACTGTCGGTAAAAACACTTTTTATATTGGTTCATTATCACGATTTGGTTCCGGCGGAAAAGGTTTAGATGCAGAATATTCTTACGACCTGTTGGTTATGCTTTCGGGTCCCGAACCTCAACGAAGTATTCTGGAAGAAAAAGTTTTTGATCAGCTTAAAACTTCAGATTTAAAAACGATTGTCGTACAAGGAATTACCGATAAAGAAATGGCTTTTGATTTAAATCCAAAAGTTAAAGTGTATTCTCATTTGGAAACCAGATTGCTCCAAAAATTTATGACGGAGTCAAAAATAATTTTATGTCGTTCTGGCTATTCCACCATTATGGACTTGGCAACTTTGGGGGGAAAAGCGATTTTTATCCCAACTCCCGGACAAACGGAACAGGAATATCTTGCTAAATATCATCTTGAAAATCAGTATTTTTATTCAATAGCACAAAAAAATCTCTCCATTCCTGAAGCCATTGCCCAGTCCGCCGGATTTCAGGGCATAGAATTAAAACCTGATTTCGATTTGCTTAAACACCGGCTTGCCATTTTGACAACCCAAATTTGAATGCCAAACTTTTATACTTTTGCAAAAAAATAATTTATGCTTCTGAATTTTATTTCCTGGCATGTAAATCCTGAGATATTTCACATCGGACATTTTGCCATCCGCTGGTACGGTTTGCTATTCGCACTTTCGTTCTATTTTGGATATCTTATAATTAATCAGATGTTTAAAAAAGAGGGCGTTCCGCAGAAAGTGCTCGATCAGTTGACAACCTATATGCTCATAGGCACCGTTATTGGCGCCCGCCTGGGACATGTATTGTTTTATGAACCCGCCTGGTATTTTAGCCATCCGTTGGATATTTTGAAAATTTGGGAAGGTGGTTTAGCCAGTCACGGCGCCGCAATTGGTATCTTATTGGCATTGTGGGTTTTTTCCAAAAAAAGCAAAAGGCCATTCCTTTGGACAATAGACCGGATTGTGATTGTGGTTGCACTTTCGGGATTACTTATCCGAACAGGCAATCTGATGAATTCTGAAATTTTTGGCAAGCCAACTTCGCTACCATGGGGCTTTATCTTTGAACATTATGACGAAGTGCCGCGTCATCCAACGCAAATCTATGAAGGCTTTTCATATCTTGCTATTTTTCTTTTTCTGCTCAATTATTATTACCGGAAAAACGGCGCTCCGACACAAGGCGTTTGTTTTGGGATATTCCTTATTGCCACATTTACCATGCGTTTTTTAATCGAGTTTCTGAAAGAGCCACAAGTTGGATTTGAAAGTAAAATGGTGCTGAATATGGGACAATTATTGAGTATCCCATTGATTTTGTTGGGTATCGGTATTTTAATCTGGATCAAGCAAAAGCGAAAAACGGTTTAAATTTTTTGAAATAAAAAAACGACGTATAAAAATCTGTCCCAGGTTAACTATTGATGCTCTTTACGTAACAAGTCATTCACCGTTTTTACCGGATTAAATGTGATAATCGGAGTTTCTACAAAAATAGTTATCCAATCAGCCATTGCACCGTTCCATAGTCCCGGAAGTTCTTGGGCTTTCAGGCTTCGTCCGTCCTTCGATTTAACGGAAATAAAACCAGTGGAAGCATCAACAAATTGGGTAAGATCAAATTTTTCTCCTTTATAATTTTGCACCCCGCATACCAGGTCAACAGGATTGAAATGTGTGGATTTATTTAAAATTTCTTTTTGTTTGGTGTCGTTCAAATCAACCTGTGATGATTCAACAATTTGCAACGATATTTCACCATCTTCATTTTCAACCCAAAAAGGACCGCCTCCGGGTTCGCCTTCATTTTTTACCATACCACAAACCCGCATAGGCCGGTTGAGTGTATTATAAAGATAATCTATTTTTTCGATGTCAGAAAGACCTTCCAGTTCATTGATTTTCAGAGTTAATTGATTTTTAGCAAATCGCGCTATCTCTTCGAGTTCTGCATCCGATACATTTCCATCATCGAGCATTCCAAGATAGTTAAACGTTTGCTCCTGAAGCCGGAGTAATGTACCACCAATCACTTTCTTGTAAAGGTATGTCTGTTCTTTTAAATGGTCGGGAACAATGTTATCAATGTTTTTGATAAAAATAATATCACCCTGTAAATCATTCAAATTCTCAATAAGAGCGCCATGACCGCCCGGACGAAAAAGCAAACGTCCATCGTCTTCGCGGAAAGGTTCATTATTCATGTCAACGGCAATGATATCGGTTGACGATTTTTGTTCCGAAAAGCAAATGGTATATTTGCAATGAAACAGAGACTCATAGATGTGTTTTGTTTCAGTAATTTTTTGCTCAAATTTTTCACGGTGCTCGGGAGAAACAGTAAAATGAACAAACACCTGTCCGTCGGATTGCCTGCAATAATTAGCGCCTTCCACTAAATGCTCTTCAACCGAAGTTCGTGAGCCGTTGGAATACCGGTGAAATTTCAGCAAACCTTTGGGAAGATTTGCATATCCAAGCCCCTTTTCTTCAAGCAGATAATCAATGACTAATGTGATTTTTTTTTCATTGATACAGGATTCAATATCAATACCATTTTTATTCATTACCGATTTTAAATCTTCATAAAATGCAAAATTTTGTATTTCAGTAATAAATTGGTTAACCGATTGAAATTCTTTATTATTCAGGTAATTTTCATCCAGAGGAAGGCTTGCTTTGTATTTTTCGCGGAATTCAAATAACTGCTTGAACATTCGGCTTGCAGCGCCAGATGCCGGAACAAATTTTAATATTTGTCTGTCTTTTGACGCATCATCATAAAAGGAAGCCATTTCCTTAACCGTTTCTTCATCATACCGGATGATCCCATCGCCGGTAGTTGCCGGTTTGATAAGGTTGATGAAAGGGAAACCATTCTTAAAATTAGCTAATTGACTTTCAATTTCTTTTTTACTAATACCCTTATTTTGTATTTGTTGCAAATCGTTATCGGTAAGCATATTTTTGACTATTTGATTAAACCATGATCTGATAAATTAAAGAAATTCAAACAAGTCAAAAATATAAAATTTCTGCACAAACATTCTATATTTTTAAAAATCAAAAAAAAATCCTTCCTGATTTACTCAGGAAGGATTTTCATGTTAGGATGCTTCAGCTTATCTAAGCTTTACATTTATTGCTTGAGGACCTCTTTGTCCGTCGGTTACTTCAAAGGTAACTTCTTCACCTTCTTCTAAACTATGATAACCTGCATTGATTATACCTGAATGATGTACAAAAATATCTTTTCCGTTTTCATCTTCGATAAATCCATAACCTTTTTGGTTGTTAAACCATTTTACTTTTCCGTTCATTTTACTTTTCTTTAAAAATTTTAATATGATCTTCTTTTATAATCACTTTTATAATCACTTTTAAAATTATTGCGTGATCTGTTATTATTGTTATTATTTGTCCGGGGTTTTGCCTCGTTAACAATCAGTTTTTTCCCCAAAAATTCGGCTCCGTTTAGTTCTTCAATAGCTGTGTTTGCTTCTGTGGAATCATTCATTTCTACAAACCCAAAACCTTTGCTTTCTCCCGAATATTTATCGGTAATTACATTGGCTGAGCTTACTTGTCCAAATTCTTCAAAAATTTGGCGAAGATTTTCTTCTTTAATCTTATCGCTAAGATTACTAACGTAAATGTTCATACTTGAAATTTGATAATTAATACTTTTTGGTTAAATTTAAAAGTGTTATAAACTTAAACTGACGTGAAGTTCTGAGGCTTGACAAAAACAGTAGAAGGGAGGAACTTTCTTTTAAAATTTATGCAAAGATAAACTCTTTTGAATTACAATTACTTATTTTAAAAAAATAAAAAACTCTTTTTTAATGACATTTTTACATTTACCTTATTTTGTGTCATTTATAAATATTAACAATGAAATATAATTTTTTCAAAAATAATTTTACCTTTGCAAACCATTTTACTGACACTTTTACAAACGCATGAGTATATCTGAAAATGCATTTTGAAAAGTTAAGTGCGTGTTTTTTGCCCAGGTGGTGAAATTGGTAGACACGCCAGCTTGAGGGGCTGGTGTTCGCAAGGACGTGCAAGTTCGACTCTTGTCCTGGGCACAACCAATTGATGTTTTGCAGTTTTAAATGTAAATGAGATATTAAAATTCTCAATTACGAGAATAATCGCAAATCATAAATTTTCAACAAAATACATTTGCCCAAGTGGTGGAATTGGTAGACACGCTAGTTTCAGGGACTAGTGGCCGTACGGCTGTGCAGGTTCAAGTCCTGTCTTGGGTACACGAATAAAATAAAAAGCCTTGTAATTCATTGGATTATGAGGCTTTTTATTTTAGGGGGGGGAACACTCAGGGGAACGTTTGCCGGAAAACTGGATTATTGCAGATTAAAAATTAACCTTAGCAAATATACAATTAAAATAATAACGCTCCTTTATATTTTTCATACCATTCCTTAAAAAATTGTTGAGTTTCTTTTATGAAGGGCCTGGATAAAATAGAATCGGGGTTGTTAACTTCGTCGCAAACTTCCTCAACAATAAGAGATTGTGTAAAATTTAAAATAAAAAGGTTCTTTAAAATATCGTACAAATGGAATAAATGAGTAATTTTATGGCACATAAGAACGATATTATGAGCTATATACAACCAAATTCGAGAGTTCAGTTAATGATGCCGTCAGTAATTGACGACTACGTTTCATTAGATAACTGCGTGCGATTTATTGATGCCTTTGTGGATAAAATTGTCCAAATTCAGCCGGAATTGCATACAAACAAAGGAAATGCGGAAGTTGGCCGGTTTGCTTATCAGTTTACCACTCTTCTTAAACTGTATATTTACGGTTACTTGAATTCAATAAGTTCTTCCTGCAAGTTAGAAAGAGAAACCTATCGGAACATGAAACTGATTTGGTTATTAGGCAACCTTCAATCTGATCATAAAACCATATCTGATTTTCGTAAAGATAACAAAGAATCCATTCGTCAAGTAACAATTTCTTTCCGAAAATTTCTTGTTTCGGAAGATTATATCTCCGGGAGGTTGTAACCGACGGTACAAAAATAAAAGCCTATGCAAGCAAAAATACGGTTTCTTTACAATTCATTACTCGTCGTATGGAACAACTGGAAACGCAGTTGGAAAAACATCTTACGCAATTGCAAGAAAACGACAAGGTCGAAACTGTCGAAGAACAATTGTCAGAACTGTCTGATGAATTAGGGGCAGAACCAGCTTTGCTTGAAAAAATAGCCAAATTACAAGAACAGGTTCAAAAGTTGGAACAACAAAAACAACTGCTCTAAAAGTTAGGCCGTGAATCTATTGCACCCTCCGATAACGATTGTTATCGTTGCTCGCAAGGGCAATTGTTAACTTTAAAAGAAAAAAATGTAATCAAACGGAATAAGCTACATAATAGATATCAGGGCAAAAACTGTAATGCCTGTCCTCTGAAAACTTCTTGCACAAAATCCAAAATCGGCAGAATAATTTACAGACGATTAAATAATGAATGGTTGGTTAAGTACAAATAAAAACTTAAAACAAAAAAAAATCAAAGAGTTGATTAAGCTACGAAAAAACTACGTTGAACATCCCTTCGGGACAATAAAATATTGGATAGGACCAATTCCATTACTGCTTCGAGGTAAAGAAAAATACAAGTCGAAATGGATCTGTATGCCACCTGCTATAACCTTAAACGGCTCATAAATCTCGAACCTATGGACTTATTGCTATTAAAAGTACAGAATTGGGGTAAAACTTCCCCTTTCTTATTCACTTACCAAAATATACTTATCAAAACATCAATAAATGTATGTTTGTGATTTAAATTTCCATTTTAACAATATTTCAAAGAACTCTTTTGAAAAACATTTTTTACACAACCTCTGACATGGGCAGGGTAATGATACAAAGGCTTTGCCCTATGAGGGCTAATATGCTAGGGTGAAGGTACAACCGGTTTGCTCTGTTAGTACAAACATATTATGGTTATAATACAAGCACGGCAGGGTGAGAGTACAAACCGGACAGGCTTACACCCTGGCATGGATGGGATGATAATACAGGAAGGTATGGGTAAAATTACAAAAGAACCAAGATAAAACCACAAACTGTGAATACCCTAAAGTATTTCTGGATAAAGTAAAAGGGCAAAACCTTTGCATCTTTACGATTGTTGACCCATTAAGATAAAACCAACCTTTCACTGTTAGGTGTCCTGATTTTTGGAATCGCTTAACGCAGTTAAAAATAGCTGTTAACTAACTGTTTTGACCCAATTAAAACACACATAAGCTGAATATTTCTTAGCCATCGGATCCGTTTATTCCCGAAAATGTATCATAAACCCAGATTCTCCAATAGGGATTGTTCTGTTTACAGAGTTAAATGTTTTATTGATTGTTGCCGTAATTAACATTGGTTCGTATATTTTCGCTCCGCAGCTTATTCGTATGTGATTCAAAGATAAGCCGGATATAAACCGATTTGAATTATCTTTTTCAGGGTTATCTACGGTTTATCTCTGGATTACTATCAAACAAACCATAAGCGATATTTATTCTTGATCTATTCCATGAAATAAGGCAGAATAATAAAAAAGGGGCTCCCATGAGCCCCTTTTCAAACAAACTTAATTTACTTACAAAATCAGTTATTTAATTATCACCATTTTCTTAATCAACGTTTGTCCATTGTTGGTAACAAACCGTACAAGGTAGTTACCAGCGCTGTAACGGGAAGTATTCAGCGTAATGGTCTTCTCCTGAGTAATATTTTCAGAATAAACAATCATACCTAAATAATTCATAACCTGAACTGTGCTGATGTCGTTAGATACTGTGATATTAACAACATCGGTAGCCGGATTCGGGAATACCTTGATGGATGAAGTTCCGACTTCGGGTATACCGTCTGGTCCGGTTTCCGTACCGTTGTTGTAAACAGGCACAAAGATGTTCCCGTTGTAATCGGCAAATTCACGTGGAGTCGGATTGTCACTCCAGTTAACTTGGGTCTGGATTACATCGGAAGCTATCCAATCAAAATTAATATCAAAGAATTTACCATCGGCAATGTTGATTCCATTCAAATCGGCTGCCCATACAAATGTGATATGACCTGCCGAAGGATTACCGGTGGTTACTGCATCAATTCCGGTATACCAATTGGTGATACTGTCGAATAAAATAATCGACGGATCGTATTCTATGGTAAACTGGAAGGAACCCATGTTGGTAATATTCTGAGCACTAACCGGAACGACAAACAGACCTGATACCAGCGTAGTTGTATCGGTAATGGTTACAATGGCTGCCGGAACAAATGCTGCGGCTTGCGATATGGTAACGTTTACCGGGCTTCCGGTAGCTCCGGGAGCGGTAACGGTTATTGTTCCTGTCCTTGGTGAAGTTGAAGTGTTTTCAGTATACGCTACATTGATAGTGCCTGTATTTACTCCGCTTCCGCCACTGGTTATCGTCAGCCAGTCATTTCCGGTGGTAACAGCTGCCGTATAATTCATTGTCCCGATGCCAGTATTAGTCACGGCAAAAGTGGTTGTACCGGCTGTTGAGGTTACTTCCTGATTGGTTGGTGTTACTGTCAATATCGGCTGACTTGCCGAGCCTGTTACTGAACCATTATTATATACAGAAACAAATACGTTTCCATCATAATCGGTAAATTCTCTTGGCGTTGGATTATCACTCCAGGTTAACGAAGAAGTGGATGTGCTTCCAAGCCAGTTGAAATTCAGATTAAAGAAAGTTCCGTCGGCAATATTAATCCCTTGCAGATCGGCTGCCCATACAAAGGTCAGATGACCCGGAGTTGGTTCTCCCATGGTAACGGCTTCTATGCCAGTATACCAATCCGATGCACTGTTATAAGTCATCAATGCCGGATCATATTCTATCGTAAACTGGAACGATCCCATATTTACAACATTGGCTGCATGGACAGGAACAGTAATTGATCCTGCAGGTACATTATTCAGCGTTTCGATGGTAAATGTGGGTAACAAAGCGGAATTTACTCCCTGAGTTACGGTTACCGTTACCGGACTTCCCGTTGCTCCAGGAGCCGTTACGGTAATAGTAGCTACTCTCGGATTGGTTGTGGTGTTTTCGGTAAACGATACTTCAATGGTGCCACTATTTGTCCCCGAAGCTCCGTTGGTTATCGTTAACCAGTCGCTTCCGGCGGTAACAGCAGCTGTATAATTCATTGTTCCGGCTCCGGTATTAGCTACGGCAAACGAAGTTGTCCCGGTTGCATAGTTTACATTCTGGTTAGCCGGTGTTACTGAAAGAACCGGATTGACAATAGTAAAGGTTACTGGAACGGTTATGGCGCCTTCGCCTGCATTGGAATTATAAACAACATTGGCAGTATAGGTTCCTTCCGGAAGATCCATAGCATTAAAATGAAGGGTGATCTCTTCATTCTCGCCCGGAAGAACACTCCCCTCTCCTTTCGAAGCGGTCAACCATTTTGCCGGGAATGCTAATCCATCTACTTCACTAGCCCATGTTCCACTAAATGTTCCAATGTACTGGGTATTGCCGGTAGTTTTATCAAGGGCTCGTAATTCTGCAAAACCAGTATTATTATTATAACCGGCAAGGTAAACAACATCGGTTACCGGATCCCAGCCCATACCTTCGGCATAATTGGCATCAAAACCTATGAACCCTAACAAAGTGGATGTTCCCGTAGTCTTATCTATCTTGTATGATTTATTTCCGACAACATCGTATCCATACATCTGGCCACCACCATCAATGGCAATATCAATACAGGCAGGTATTCCAGTAGGTCCAATAGGTGTAGCCACAGTAGTATTCATATCAATAGTATAAATGTACGAGTCATTCCCATCTGAACTAACACCATACATTACATTGGAATATTTATCCACAGAAATTCCAGTCCATAGTTGATTACTATTTATTGTATTGCACATTCCGATATTGGTAAAACCACCGGTAGCAATATCTACCTTTCTAAGGAATCCTTCATTGTCAACTGTATACATATAAGAAGTGTGAAGTGCATCAAAACTACCTCCAACCGGGTTAATTGCAATTGTACTTATCGTATTGGATGAAGCCGGATTATTAGTATTGAATGAAAGAAATTCTTTATTATAAATATCAAATCCATACCCAATAGATCCATTTGTTTTTGTATCTGTCAGACCCGATGGTATTCCGTGATTATTCATTGGTGCTGGTCCAAAAGATACAGGATCGCTTCCCCGTGGAAAGTCTCCCTTGCTTGATGGAACGGATATCACTAATCTCTTGTTATCATAAGAAATTCCTCCTGTCCATTCCAGTACTCCATCACCGCTATTGGAAATCGTAAGGGTACTTTCTCCAGTTCCATTCTGTGGCAACTCCATACTAACCGATTCAGGAGTTACACTCATTTCCGGTGCTGTCAACGGAATATTCAGCGTTGTCGTCTGACCTTCGGGAATCTCTATTGCATCGGCTAAATATCCGTTGTATCCCGTAGCTTCTGCTGTAACTTTGTATGTACCGCCTACGGCTCCAATTGCATAAGCGCCATCACTACCGGTAACTGCTGAATAGGTATACGAAGGATATTCATCATTAGTAATTGTTAAGGTTACTCCTTCTACCGGTTCATTACCATGGGTAACGGTTCCCGATAAGGTTCCAAAAATATCGCCTTCAATCGTAAAGGATACCGGAACAGAAACTGTTCCCACATTGGGTTCCGGACTGATTACTACATGTCCTGTACGAACACTTTCTTTTGATGGTAACGGATAATTTCCATCTAAGGTTACTGTAATTTCCTGGCTTGTCCCGGGTTCTACTGTTCCAAATTTTGGATCGATAGACAACCATGCAGGACCTACTCCCGGAAAAGCTAATCCATCGGTTTCTCCGGCAAAAGTACCTACTAATGTGGTATTCCCTGTTTTTCGGTCGAAGATACGTAATTCTCCGACTGCGGAACTAACATTATATGCTGCAAGATAAATCACGTCTGTTGACGGATCCCATGCCATTCCCTGCGAATACCCTGCATCAAAGCCAATAGAACCTATTTTTGTCGACGCTGCCGTCGTCTTATCTATCTTATAGGCGTCATCCGAATTAATGTCAAAACCATACATCTGGCCTTTACCATCAATAGCAATATCTATCAGTACCGAAATCCCGGCATCACCAATAAGCGCTCCTGCTCCTGTCAGAGGATCAATAGTGTATAACTTTGACGTGCCTGATCCATCCGAACATGAAGCATAGATTATGCCCGTTGTCTTATCACAGCTTAATCCTGTAGGTGTATAACCTACCGGAAATCCAAGACTACCAATAGGAGTGATTTCTCCACTGATAATATCAATTTTACTGAAATTACCTGAAGCATCAATAATATACATAAAATTAGTATGAATAGCATCAAAGGTGGCTCCATAAACGTAATTTGAAATCGGGCCAATAACCGTCACATTGGATGGGTTATCAGTATTAAATGAAAAGAAATTATTATTTGGATAAATATTAAATGCATAAGCCGTCGAGCCTCCCAACAAACCTTTTTCCTTCCCGGTTTTCGGCATTGAATTGTTTACCACTGAAGCCAGGCCAAGAACTGAAACACTATGCGTGAAATTACCATCACTGGCAGGTATAGATATTTTATCCCCTTCGCCGGACATAGCTATTCCGGTCCAGTTCAGTATACCGTTACCGGTATTATTAATGGTAAGAGTACGGGTAATGATATTACCAAATGAAGCAGAATCTGCAATCTCTGACGGACTAACCGTCATTACCGGTGCAAGCATTTCTATATCGTAAGTTGTAACCTGGCCACCGGTAACCACAGCGCCTGCCATGGCTGTATACGGATTATATCCTTCTTTGGCAGCCGTAATATCATAAGTCCCGGGAAGAACAGAGGTAAGTGTATATGTTCCGTTGGCATCCGAAACTGCAGTATAAGTATACGATGGAACTTCTTCTCGAGTAGCCGCGAGGGTCACGCCTTCCGTACCGTTACCGTTGTGGCTAACTGTTCCAGTAAGAACTCCGTAATCCGTTTCTATGGTGAAAGTAACCGGAACTTTAATCGTTCCTACATTAGGATTTGAAGAGAAGGTAAGACTTCCGGTCATTGTATTGTTCTTGCTCTGGGGAGGAAGATAATTTCCGTCCATGGTTACGGTAATCTCTGCGGAATCACCGGCAGAAATGGTTCCTGTTTTCGGATTCATGCTTAACCAAGAAGTACCCGGAAATGCAAACGCATCAATTTCATCAGGTAATGCGCCCACTAATGTTGTATTACCAGTAGTCCGATCCAGAATACGTAATTCTGCGTTTCCCGATGAAGTATTGACTGATGCAAGATAAATATTATCAGTGGCTGGATTCCAGCACATTCCCTGAGCATAGCTGGCATTGAACCCAATGGAACCAATTAATGTGGAAACCCCTGTTGTCTTATCAATGGCATAGGCATTATCACCGGTAATATCATAACCATACATCTGGCCACTTCCGTCAACAGTAATATCAATCAATGAGGGAATTCCGGTAAGATTAATAAGTGTACTGGCTCCCGTTACCGGGTCAATAGTATAGATTCTTGAGTCATTGCCATCAGAAGAGGATGCATAAAAAATTCCTGTTGTTTTATCACAGGTTAAACCGGTGGGCGTATCTCCGCTCTGTAAGCCGGCTGGTCCGACCGTAGTTACATTGCCTGTTGCAACCTCTATTTTTTTTATGTATCCATCATTGTTATCAATTATATACATAAATCCTGTATGGGAAGCATCAAAAGTTCCTCCGAATGGAACAACACTTACATTGGCAATCGTAATTGGATTGGCTGGATCATCGGTATTAAATGACATGAAAATTTTATTATTTACATCAAATCCATAAGCCGTTGAACCGCTTGTGCCTTTTGTACTGGTAGTATTTGTTTTATTAATTTGGGGGGCAAGTCCTACAGAGGCTGGACTGTGCTCGAAGTTACCATCACTTGCAGGTATAGAAACTCGGTCGCTGAGATTGCTTTGAAGTGAACCGTTCCATACCAAGGGGCCATCTCCATCATTGGTTATGTGCAATGTACGGGTAATTACCGTACCAAAAGGAGTTGTTGCTGAAAGAGTAGCGGAATCTATGGCCATCACAGGAGCCGTTACCGCAATATTTTGAATGGTAGACTGGCCTCCGCTAACTAATGCTGTAGCCGAATACGGATTAAATCCTTCTTTTTTGGCAGTAATCGTATAATTACCATTCATGGTAGAATCAAAATCATAGGTACCATCAACACCCGTAACGGCAGTATAAGTATAAACCGGATTTTCCTGACGCATAGCTTTTACGGTAACTCCTCCTTCAGTGACACTACCATGGGTAACCGTACCACTCAGACTACCTTTTAGTTCTCCGTTTAACATCATGGACAAAGCAACGGTTGCCGTACCTACATTGGGATCAGAATTAAAAATTAAGTTACCGTTTACGGTAAGATTATCCTGCGGAGGAACATAATTACCGTTGAAGATAATGGCTATGGAAACGCTGTCTCCCGCAGCAATGGTGCCTGAACCTGGAGTTATACTTGCCCAGGTTGCTCCGCCTCCGGGAAAAGCTAAAGCATCATTTTCGCCTTTGAGCGGACCAACCAGAGTCGTATTTCCAGTCGTACGATCAAGAATACGCAGTTCAAATTTTGCATTTCCTGATGAAACATTGGTTGCTGCAAGATAAATATTGTCACTAATAGGATCCCATGCTATATCCTGTAAATAATTGGCATCAAACCCGATGGAGCCTATTAAGGTAGCTTCACCAGTATTTTTGTTGATTCTGTATGCATTATCATCGTTAATACTATATCCATACATTTGGCCGCTTCCGTCAATTGCAATACCTATTAACCCGTCAATTGTAGTGCCGATTAATGTAGCTGCGCCTGTAGTAGTATCAATAGTGTAAATGGAAGTCGCACCCGTATATTGGTTCATAATGGATGCATAAAATATTCCTGTTGCTTTATCACAAATTAATCCTGATGGGACATAATAAGGAAAAGGTATACCTGTTTCTCCAATTAAAGTTGAAGTACAAGTTGCTATGTCTAATCTTCTGAATATACCTTCATCATTTAAATTATATAAAAAATTGGTATGGGTTGCATCAAAGGTGGCCCCCCATGCCCAATAATGGGTTATTCCTAAAACATTCTGAGGATAGGGATCTTCTGTATTAATAGATAAGAAATAAGAATCGCCATAGCCTTTGGTGCCATCATTCCCATCCTTAGCAATCCATTGGGATACATAAGCGGTAGAACCGCCTCTTAGCATATCTTGCAACGAACCAGTTGGTGCTGTGGTTATTTCACTGTTTTTTAATGTAGGAGCCATACCATAGGACGCAGGGCTGTGATCGAACTTACCATCGCTTGGCGGAACAGATATTTTTTGTGTCGGGGCATTCAGCAAAATACCTGTCCAATCCATAGGACCATTTCCGGTGTTGTGAAGGGTTACAGTACGTGTTACCGTTTCGCCCACGGAAAGAGCCACAGACAGAGAATCTGTACCACTTGCTATTACCGGAGCTGTGAGTTGGTAGTCTTTTGTAATCGTTTGTCCGTCGGCAATAGTTACATTATCCGTAATTTTATTAAGTCCTTCTTTATTAAGAGTTAAAGAGTAGTCACCGGCTTCCGCTTCATTAATAGCATAAGTACCGTTTGCCGCGGTTGTTGCTGAATAAGAACCATGCAAAGAATTATTTATGGTAATTGTTGTACCGGATACAGGAGAACCATCTGCCAATTTGGTAACTTTACCTGCCAGGCTTACATTCTGCCCCGGAATACCATATTCCACATCGTCGAGATAAAATAAAGGACTTTCGGTCCAATTGTTTTCACTCCCATCGAAATAGGTAGCAGCAAGTTGATTTATCCCTGGTTGTCCATTTAATTTAAGGCTCCATTTCCAGCTCTTGAGCAACGAACCGTTCAGGTAAAACCAGGCTGAATCCTGATCCAAGTCAATGACCTGGGTTACTTTAAACCATTGGTCTTGACTATAAGTAGTCTGTATATGGCCTCCACCGGTGTATAGCATAACATTACCATATTCGTCAAAGCCAAACCAGCAAGCACTTTCCTGAGAATTAGGCACTAAAGTATGATACAACCAGTAACGCCCACCGTAATCAGCAGGAGCATATAACCAAAAAGAAAGCGTATATTTACCGGAAGTCTTATCTCCCAAACGAAGTACAGAATAAGTGTAGGAATTTTTAACAGACTTAGTACCACTGCGGGCATAATCAGTACTTATGACAGGATCCTGATAACCACACGGAGTAAAATTAAACGTAGTCCAATGGGTAGTATCCTGACAGGCAATTTTTTGTCCTTCAGCAAACGGTTCAAAATCGGTAGAATAAAGGGTTGGTGTTTCAATAACCTGTTCATATTCCACATCATCAAGATAAAATAAAGGACTTTCAGTCCAATTGTTTTCACTTCCATCAAAATGAGCAGCAGCAAGTTGATTTGTCCCTGGTTGTCCATTAAATTGAAGACTCCATTTCCAATTCTTTAGTAAAGTACCATTCAGGTAAAACCAGGCTGAATCCTGATTCAAGTCAATGACCTGGGTTACTTTAAACCATTGGTCTTGATTATAAGTAGTCTCCACATCGCCCCCACCGGTACGTAACATAACATTACCATATTCATCAAAGCCAAACCAAAAGGCACTTTCTGGAGAACCAGGTGTTAATGTATGATAAAACCAGTAACGCCCACCGTAATCAGCAGGAGCATATAACCAGAAAGAAAGCGAATATTTACCGGAAGTCTTATCTCCCAAACGAAGAATAGAATGTGTATAAGAATTCTTAACCGACTCGGAACCACTGCGGGCATAATCGGTACTCACAACAGGATCCTGAGAACCACACGGAGTAAAATTTAATGTAGTCCAATGGGTAGTATCCTGGCAGGCAAGCTTCTGTCCTGCAGTAAACGACTCAAAATCGGAGGAATAAATGCTTACATTCTTCCCCGATTCGGCCGGGATCATTGTAAAAGTCTTGGGTATCGTCTTTGTTCCGGACATTTTGTGCTCTTTATCTGAAAAGAATTTTCCCTTTCCAGGAAAACCCTCTTGCTGGGCAAATAAAAAATTGCCCCATAAAAAGATAGCCGTAAACATTATCACATCCAAGACATAACGTCGTAAATTTGAATTCATCTTTTTATTTTTTAATTTATTATGTATTTTTAATTTGTTTTAAATTATTTACAAATGTATAACTAAGTTACTATTTATTAAGCTAACACGATCATATTACACATACTCCATAACAAGACTCCTTTCTTTTTTATTCACTACTTGGTTAACACTACTATTTTATTAAATATTTTTTGCATATTAGATTCATTCCTTTTTAACATTTGAAACTCTCCTCGTCATTTTGCATAAAATCATGCATCATTTATCGGTCAGTAATATTATTCATAATTATATATGATTTACTGCTAGGTCATGACTTAAAAAATGTCTCCAAAGGACAAAAAGGAAAAGCAAAGGAAGAATAAAAAGGGTGCGTAACCAAAATTGGGGAATAGATAAATAATAGATGGTCGGAAAAATTTTCAACTTACAGCAAAAAGTTAATTAATTGTATAACAACAACAAAAAGGGTAATAATAAATAAAAATGTATAAAAAGACAAATAGATTATTCCTCTGGCATCAATTTTTGACAAAGGAATCCATTCAGGGGAGGTTATATTTCGCGAATAAAATTTTCGAGGCTGGTATCTTTATTTAAGTTAAGTTTTTTCCGGATATGATACCGGTTTGTAGCAATGGTGGCCGGATTTACATTAAGAATTTTGGCAATTTCTTTATTTTGTAAGTTAATTTTTAGGTAAGCACACAAGCGCATTTCATTTTCTGTGAGTTCAGGACATGTTTGTTTCAGTTTTATAAAAAAATCCTGATGTACCTGTTCAAACATTTTTTTAAACTGTTGCCAATCTTTATCCAGATTCAAATTTTCCTTCAGAATTTTCTTTAAATTATTATAGGTTGTATTATCTATTTGTTTGCCTTTATATGATTTATCAGCCAATTCATCAATTGCCAAAAGGACATCATTTTTGGTTACAACCTGAATGGATGAAGTTGCCAGTTCTTTGTTCTTAGCTTCTATTTCCGACTGATACCGTAGTTTTTCCAATGCATTAATTTTTTCATCAGATTCCATTTTCCCCTGTAAATATGCATTCTGATATTTTTGAAGCTTGACTGATTTTTTTAAACTTTTTCTCACAACCAAAGCTATCGTAACAACAGAAATAATAAGGATGATCAACATCCAATTCCTTTTTTTCTGAATATTATACTTTTTAAGCAAAAGTTCTTCTTCATACTTTTTTTTCTGAGATTTTATTTCCCATTGATAATCTGAGATTTTTTTCTGCGTTTCTACATTTATAACGCTATCACTTAGTTCTTTGAATCGGACATAATATTTAAACGCTTTTTCCCATTGCTTCTGCTGTTTTTTAACTTCTGACAACGTAAGCACATTCTGCCTTTCCAGGTTCTTAAAACCCCTTCCCAAAGAAACTGCCAAACTTTGATTTAACATTTTATCAGCTTCGTCATATTCTTTTCCATAAAGATAATAAACGCCCAAATCCTGAAAAATCGTTCCATGCATCAAGCTATGCTCACTAATTTGTTTAGAATAATTCAATGCTTTCAAAAGATAATCCAATGCTGAAGATCTTTTACCTCTTTGTAAATCAATACATCCTAAATTAACAAAAATTCTACAAAAACGGTCCGCATCCTGCAATTGATTTGCCTTTTCCAAAGCCTTCATCTCATAAAAATTTGCTTTGGCAAGGTCATTGCTATATAAGTATATAACACCCATTCCCGAATAGGCTCCACAAAAATCATATAAATAACCTTTGTCATTCATTTTCTGAAACTTCTGAATAGCTCGCTCATAATAATCAATGGCTTTTTTATAATCATCCATTTCTGTATGTATACTACCAAAACCGGCTAAAGCCTTTGCCATTAAATAATCGTCATGTATTTTCGCTGCAATATTTTCGACATCAGTATAGTAAAGCGTTGATAAATAAAAATTCCCTTTTCTAAAATAATAAAATCCAATATTACCTTTAATTTTTGCGATCAACGTATCGTCATGAGACTTTTCAGCCATAGCCAACGCCTGATTATTAATAGCAAAACCACTGTCATTAATTTCGAATCTTTGTATTATTCTTGCCTTATTATATAAAGCTTCTGCTAAAGCATTACTATCAGCAATTTTTTTCGAAATCTGAATTGCTTTTTTTACAAGCAATAAGCTTCTTTCTTCGTTTCTCCAATAAGCAGAATCCAACGTTTCAAATATTTCGGATAATTGTTTTTTTTCAGATTTGTATTGCTCTTTTCCAGATGGGCTATTTTTAAATAAAAAAATGGAAATAATTATCAAAGCAACTACCAATAAAACAATACTTCCAACCCAAATTATCAATTTTTTATGGAGATGAAAAGACATGACGAGAAGATTTGCTTTTGAATTGTCAAAAGTAGAGTAAATCCATTTAATAAGAAAGTAAAAATATTCCGTTGTATGGAAAGCATATCAGCAAGTTCCTAATTTATTTATAATGCTTATTATTTCCGCTTTGCTCTATTTTTTAAAATACTTACAACATTCGTTAAAGCTTTCTCTTTTGCTTCAAGCAAAACCATCAGATGAAAAAGTAAATCGGCACATTCATTCAGAAACAGTTCATCGTTGTCATCTTTTGCTTCAATCACAACTTCTACCGCTTCCTCCCCTACTTTCTGAGCTATTTTATTGATTCCTTTTTTGAACAGATGTGCAGTATAAGAGTTTTCCGGTGATTGGATGCGACGTTGTTTGATTACCTTTTCCAACTGCATAAGGAAGCCCAATTGGTACCCTTCTGCAGACTTTTCATTCCAACATGTATAACTACCAGTATGACATACAGGTCCATCTGGAATAGCTTTCACCAGCAGTGTATCTCCGTCACAATCAACAGAAATACTTTCAACATGCAAAAAATTGCCGCTTGTTTCGCCTTTTACCCACAGTTGTTGCCGCGAACGGCTATAAAAGGTTACCAATCTTGTTTCCTTTGTTTTTTGTAAAGATTCTGCATTCATATAAGCCATCATCAAAACCTGACCGGTATAGGTATTTTGTACAATTGCAGGAACCAAACCATTAGCATCATATTTTATCGCATTCATTTTATAAATCATTTTTATTGTTAAACATTGGTTATTTTATTCTGACCGGAATATGACAATCGCTGAGAAATTGTTTCAAATCTGGAATTTTGATCTCTCCGTAATGAAAAATACTGGCTGCCAAAGCGGCATCAGCTCTGCCCTGCTGAAATACTTCGGCAAAATGAGCCATGTTACCAGCGCCACCTGAAGCAATCAAAGGCACGGTAAAATGGGCAGACAACTCTGCCAATGTTTCTACTGCAAAACCATTACGCGTGCCATCGTGATTCATAGAGGTAAATAATATTTCACCGGCACCACGATCCACAGCTTCGGCCACCCAAGTAAAAAGTTCGATACCGGCTGGCAAGCGCCCGCCATTGAGGTAAACTTCCCACTTTTCATTCATACAGCAAGCGTCCACTGCTAAAACCACACATTGACTTCCAAAATGGGATGCTAGTTCATCAATCAATCCGGGATGTCGGACTGCCGCAGAATTTACCGAAATTTTATCCGCCCCGGCATGCAACAATGCCAAAGCATCTTCTACGGAAGCTATGCCTCCGCCAACGGTAAAGGGGATATTAATTGTCGCAGCTACTTTCGATGCCAGGTCAATCAAGGTTTTTCGTTTTTCCTGTGTAGCGGTAATATCCAGAAATACCAACTCATCCGCTCCTTCACAGGCATAACGGGCAGCAAGTTCCACCGGATCGCCGGCATCGCGTAAATCGAAGAAATTGACGCCTTTTACTGTTCGTCCGTTCATCACATCCAAACATGGAATTATTCGTTTGTACAACATTGTTTTATCTTAAAAATGGTGTTAATTCATTTAATCTAATCCGTTCCTCATAAAGAGCTTTTCCAATAATTACAGCATTTATGCCGTTTTGGTTAAGTTTATGAATATCATTTATATTGCTGATTCCTCCACTCGCAATCAGAAATAGTTCCGGATGTCTTTCTTTAATTTGCTGATACAAGTCAAAAGCCGGACCGCTTAGCATGCCATCACGCAAGACATCGGTACAACAAACTTTATCTATTCCATCGACAGTCCATTTTTTCAGAAAAGTCCATAAATCCAGATCCGCATCCTGCATCCAGCCATTGATGGCAATTTTCTCATTTTTTACATCTGCAACCAGAATGATTTTCTCGTTACCAAAACATTCAAGTACAGCAGTTACACATTCGGGATTTTTAACAGCCATGCTACCGATATTGACCATCGAAGCGCCCGCACTAAATGCTGAATTTACATCATTAAGCGTACGGATTCCACCGCCAAAATCAATATGGAGACAGGTAGATGCCGCAATTCTTTCGAGTACTTTAAGATTCGCCAAATGCCCCGAACAGGCACCATCGAGATCAACAAGATGCAGCCGTTTTAAACCAATATCGGCAAAGCGTTTGGCTATTTCTACCGGATCACCGGCATAAGTTTTTCGGGTAGCAAAAACCCCTTTTTCAAGCCGCACGCATTTTCCTTCAATAATATCAATAGCCGGAATAATTTGAATCATAATTTGTTAGTAACAATAAGTTTATAATTTTATAAAGTTCCTGAGTATTTGTTCGCCCATGGCTCCACTTTTTTCAGGATGAAATTGTACGGCAAAAAAATTGTCTTTTTGCAACGCTGCACTAAACGACACGCCATATTCAGCAACAGCAACAGTTTCCCGGATTGCTGGTACAAAATAGCTATGCACAAAATATACATTAGCGGTTTCTTCCATGCCAGAAAATAAAGGCCCTTTCAGCCTTGTAATAGCATTCCAACCCATGTGTGGCACTTTTAAGCCGGGGGCAAAATGAATGACTCTTTCAGGAAAAATATTTAATCCATTTACTTCCCCTTCCTCACTGTATCTGCACATCAGTTGCATTCCCAAGCAGATACCCAGCACGGGTACTTTTAGCTCTGGAATCACACAGTCGAGTCCGTTTGCCCGCAAAGTTTCCATTGCTGTCGCAGCATGTCCTACACCAGGAAAAATCACTTTTGAAGCCTTAAGAAGTGTATCCCGATTTGCCGTCAACTCTACTTCTGCCCCAAGACGCTTCAAAGCATAGTTTACCGAAGCCAGGTTGCCGGCCCCATAATCAATCACCGTAATTTTGTTCATAGGACCCCTTTGGTTGAAGGCAACGCTGCATTTTCAAAATCAGCTTTAACAGCCATCCGCAAAGCCCGGCCAATAGCTTTAAAAATGGCTTCTATTTTATGATGCTCGTTTTCACCTTCAGCCTGAATGTTCAGATTTACATGAGCCGTATCAGTAAACGATTTAAAAAAGTGATAAAAACATTTCAGCCGGAACGTCTCCGATTTTTTCTCTTTTAAAATCGGCTTTCCATATCAGCCAGGGACGCCCGCCAAAATCAATTGCCACTTGTGCCAGACAATCATCCATCGGCAAACAAAAGCCATAGCGACCGATTCCATGTTTATCTCCAACGGCTTTTAAAAAAGCTTCTCCCAAAGCCAAGCCTGTGTCTTCTATCGTGTGATTGCTCATCCACATGCAAATCGCCCTGTACATTCATGGTCAAATCAATACCGGAATGAAAGGCCAGTTGCTCCAGCATATGATCAAAAAATCCAAGACCGGTGTTGATGGCACTCTTGCCCATTGCCATCGAGACAAAGAATGACTTGAACAGCCGTTTCCCGCGTAATGCGGTTTACTTCGGCCCGACGAAACTGACCCCGATAAAAATGTCCATATCTGCTGCCATTCGGATGTTTCCAAAGCCAAGACAGGCTTTAACTCATCACTCACTATATCTGCAAAAGGGTCATTTCTAAGACTTATTGCTTTACAGCCTAAATTAGCTGCCAGCTTTATATCGGTTATGCGATCGCCAATCACAAAAGAATCCGAAAGATTATAATTACCCAGTCATATAATGATTGAGCATAGCTGTACCCGGCTTACGTGTAGGCAGATTATCCTCCGGACAGGAACGGTCAATGAATACTTCAGAAAAACGGATTCCTTCATTTTCAAACGTCCGGATAATCAGATCCTGTATCGGAAAGAATGTATCCTCGGAAAATTTTTCTGTACCCAGTCCATCCTGGTTGGTAACCATCACCAGTTCATAGTCGAGATGCCGGGCGATCTGCCCTAAAAAGCGAAAAACATCCGGATAAAACGTCAGTTTTTCTATTTTATCAACCTGGAAATCGAAAGGCTCCAGGATTAATGTCCCGTCGCGATCAATAAATAATACCTTTTTCAATTTTTAATTGTTTTTAAATGATTCCATTAATTTCATTGTTTCGATTAGTTTTACGTTTTCATCTGGCAACCCTACGGTAATCCGCAGGCAACCGTCGCAAAGAATGATATTGGAACGATTGCGCACCACTATTTTTTGTTTGATTAACTGATGATAAACTGCACAGGCATCATCTGTTTTAAACCAGTAAAAAATTAGCATCGGATGGGTAAACGGTT